>NZ_JBQFTN010000001.1:0-1612841 GCF_056538665.1 Ruegeria sp. BF6 | reverse complement strand
AACAGGCATCTCCCACCCAGCAAAATCAACCATCTTGCCACCCAACTCAACATGCAATGAGTACAACGGCGTGCGCTTAATATCGGTCATGTCTTAAGCCTTTCAATCAGCGGGACTGGTCACGAACGACCATGACGGTGCAATGCGCGTTGCGCACGACACGGGCCAGATTCGGGCCAATCTCATAATTCGGGAAATCGCCTTTGGTCGAAGCCATGACGATCAGATCGAAGCCCTCTTTGTAGGCGAGCTTCAGGATTTCGCGGTAAACGCTGCCTTCTTCGATATGGATTGCCACGTCCGAGGCATTGCCGTGGTCCAGAATCGCCTGAACCGCGTTGCGCACGTGCTCTTTGGCACCGGCGCCATAGTTGGCGGGCAGGTTCGGCAGCTGGATGATCTCGGGGATGACGGAAACCGTGTGTAGCTCGGCCCCGTAAAACTTCGCCTGTTCCAGCGCAAGCGGCAGGGCGTTTTTCCACGAGCGGTCGTCGGTATGATCAATGGGCAGCAGGATTTTCGTGGCCATCACGTCTCTCCTCGAGATATGGAATTCTGTTTCAAAGGCGGAGGGCCGAGAGGGCCCTCCGGTTTTTCAGGCCAATGCTATTCGGCAGGCGAGCCGCCGGGCTCTTCGGATTGGCCGCCCGAGGCGAAGAACTCTTTCGTCAGTTTAAAGACGACCGGGCTCAGCAACAGCAGGGCGATCAGGTTGGGCAGAGCCATCATGGCGTTCAGCGTATCTGCCAGCAGCCAGATGAAGCCCAGATCCGCGGTCGCGCCGAAGTAGATCATGACGATCCACAGCACGCGGTAGGGGATCAGAGATTTGACGCCCAGCAGGAACTCGACGCATTTCTCACCGTAGAACGACCAACCCAGAATGGTGGTGAAGGCAAAGATCGAAAGCGCGATGGCGATCAGGTAGCCGCCAATGCCCGGCAGGGTAGTTTCAAAGGCCAGCGAAGTCAGAGCCGCACCGGAAACACCCAGTTCGGGGTCCTGATTGAACAGTTCGACCGATGCGTCCAGAGCGCCCGACGAGATGATTGCCAGACCGGTGATCGAGCAGACGATGATGGTGTCGATGAAGGTACCCAGCATCGCGATCAGGCCCTGGTTGACCGGACCTTTGGTCTCGGCCGCTGCGTGCGCAATCGGAGCCGAACCCAGACCGGCTTCGTTCGAGAACACACCACGCGCCACACCGAACCGGATCGCCAGCCAAACCGCCGCACCAGCAGCGCCGCCTTTTGCTGCCCAGGGTGTGAATGCAAAGGCAAAGACATCTGCAATTGCAGCGCCGACCGAGCCGATGTTGAGCAACAGAACCAACAGACCTGCGATGATGTAGGCAACCGCCATGAACGGAACCAGCTTACCGGCAACCGCACCGATGCGGGTGATACCACCCAGTATAACGGCTGCGGTCAGGATCATCAGAATAACGCCGGTGACCGAAGTGTTCAGACCGAAGTTCGTTTCCAGAACCTGTGCCACGCCGTTGGCTTGAACACCGTTACCGATGCCAAACGCGGCGATCCCGCCAAACAGAGCGAATGCCCAGCCCAGCCAGTGCCAGTTCGAGGACAAGCCGTTCTTGATGTAGTACATCGGGCCTCCGACAAAGTTGCCCAGTTCGTCCTGCTCGCGGTATTTCACGGCACAGACAGCTTCGGCATATTTGGTGGCCATGCCCACCAGGGCGGTCATCCACATCCAGAACAGAGCTCCCGGACCGCCCAGGAAGACAGCAGTGGCCACGCCGGCGATGTTGCCGGTACCGATTGTTGCTGACAGCGAGGTCATCAGTGCGTTGAACGGGCTAATCTGCCCTTCGCCCTGACCTTCACGACCGGCAAACAGCAGCTTGAAGCCGGTGCCGACGCGCAGGATCGGCATGAATTTCAGCCCGACCTGCAGAATGAAACCGGCGCCAAGGATCAGCACCAGCATCGGTACCCCCCATACGATGCCATTGATGGCCCCTACTAAGTTTGTTAACGCTTCCATGGTTTCCCTCCCATTTGCGTCTGGATTATGCCCCGTTTGCGATAGCCCGCTGACGGGCCTGCTTGAGGGCGGCAAAGTCTTCGTCCGCGTGGAACGACGAACGGGTCAGCGGAGTTGCCGACACGTGCAGAAAGCCCTTGGAACGTGCGATTTGCTCCAGCTGGGCGAATTCCTCCGGTGACCAGAACCGGTCAATCGGGTGGTGTTTGGGGGTCGGCTGCAGGTACTGACCGACAGTCAGGAAATCGACATTGGCGGCGCGCAGATCATCCATCACTTGCCGCACGTCGCTCACGCTTTCCCCTAGCCCGACCATCAGGCCGGATTTGGTGAAGATCTCGGGATTGGCTCGCTTGGCGTCGTCCAGCAACCGCAGAGACGTATAGTAGCGCGCGCCAGGGCGGACTGTCGGATACAGATGCGGGACGGTTTCCAGATTGTGGTTGAACACGTCCGGAGCAGCGTCGAAAACGACATCGGCCGCATTGCTTTTGCCCAGAAAGTCCGGAGTCAGGACTTCGACCGTTGTGCCCGGATTCTGATGGCGCACGGCGCGGATGGTCTGGGCGATATGTTCAGCCCCGCCATCGGTCAGATCATCCCGGTCCACGGATGTGATCACCACGTGGCGCAGACCCAGTTTTTTGACCGCGGCCGCAACCCGGCCCGGCTCAAAAACGTCCAGCGCGTCCGGTCGCCCGGTCGCCACATTGCAGAAGGAACAGCCGCGTGTGCAGACCTCGCCCATGATCATCATGGTGGCGTGGCGCTTGGACCAGCATTCGCCGATATTGGGGCAGGCGGCCTCTTCGCACACCGTCGCCAGATCATGGTCGCGCATCAGGCGGCGGGTTTCGTAATATCCCGTGCTTTCGATCTTTTTGCGGCGGATCCATTTGGGCTTGCGCGGGATGACACTGTCGGCCTTTTTGGCCTTTTCGGGGTGACGGGGGCGAAGCTGGATGGTCATCTGACGGTTCCCTCTTACGCGTGGATTGCGCGGCCCATGGCGTCGAGGCAGGCTTCCTTGACCGCCTCGCCCATGGCCGGGTGTGCATGGCAGGTCGACGCAACTTCTGACACGGTTGCGCCCTTGGTCATCGCCAAAACCAACTCGGCAATCAGGTCACCGCCGTGAGCGCCGCAGATATGCGCGCCAAGGATTTTGCCGCTTGGATCAGCCAGAACCTTGACCGCACCGTCGGTTTCGCCGGTCGAACGGGCGCGCGAGTTGGCCATGAAGGCGAATTTGCCAACCGAGTATTCGGCGCCTGTTTCTTTCAATGCTTCTTCGGTCAGGCCGACCGAGGCGACCTCGGGATCGGTGTAAACAACGCCCGGAACGGTGTTGTCGTCCACGTGACCGGCTTGACCTGCCAGCATCTCGACACAGGCCATACCATCCTCTTCGGCCTTGTGCGCCAGCATCGGACCGGGGATGCAGTCACCGATCGCATAAATGCCGGGTACCGAGGTGCAGAAGGTGCCGTCCACCTGAACAAATCCGCGCGGGTCACGGGCCACCCCCAATTCTTCCAGCCCAAGCCCGCGCGTGACGGGGCGGCGTCCGACGGCGATCAGAACCTTGTCGGCTTCGATTACCTCTTCCTTGTCTTTGCCGACCCGATCCAGAGTAAGCGTCAGCCCGGTGTCGGACTTATCGACGGACTTCAGCGCGCGACCCAGCTGGAATTTGAGTCCGCGCTTGCTAAGGGCACGCTGCGCCAGTTTCGCGATTTCGCCATCAATGCCAGGCAGGACCCGGTCGAGATACTCCACAACGGTGACCTTGGCGCCCAGCCGCGCCCAGACCTGGCCAAGTTCCAGCCCGATCACTCCGGCGCCGACGACGACCAGATGCTCGGGCACCGCCTCAAGCGCAATTGCTCCGGTCGAACTGAGAATGTTCTGCTCGTCAATTTCGATGCCGTTCAGAGGGGTCGGTTCCGAGCCGGTAGCGATCAGGATGTTTCGGGAGTCGTAGATGTCATCGCCTACTTTGACCTGACCGGCGGCAGGAATGCTGGCCCAGCCTTCTATCAGGTCGACGCCGTTTTTCTTGAACAGAAACGCGATGCCCTTGGTCAGGTCGCCGACGATCTTGTCCTTACGGCCCATCATCGCGGGTACATCGATGCTGGCCCCCTCAACCGCAATGCCATGGGAGGAAAGGTGTGCAAGCTCGGCATATTTGGCCGAGGAGGTCAGCAACGCTTTTGAGGGAATGCACCCCACATTCAAACAGGTCCCGCCCAGTGCTCCGCGTCCTTCGACGCAAGCCACTTTCAGTCCCAGCTGAGCCGCGCGGATGGCGGCGACATAACCGCCTGGGCCGCCCCCGATGACAATAAGGTCGTAGGTCATTTTAGTGTCTTTCAGTAGATCGGGTGGCTTGCGCACAGGGCGCGGACTTTCTCGCGGGTTGCTTTTTCGACGACCTCATCACCGTTCGGGTCCTGCGCCAGCGCATCCAATACATCGCCGATCAGGTGGCCAATCTGCTGGAACTCTTCGGGACCAAAGCCCCGGCTGCAGCCAGCTGCTGTGCCCAGACGAATACCGCTGGTAACAGTGGGTTTCTCGGGATCGCCCGGCACGCTGTTCTTGTTGCAGGTGAAGCCTGCACGCTCCAGCGCGGCTTCGGCGTCTTTGCCTGTTACGCCGACAGGGCGCAGGTCGACCAGCATCAGGTGATTTTCCGTGCCGCCCGAAACGATGTCACAGCCGCGTGACATCATGACATTCGCCAGTGCCGAGGCACTATCGACCACCCGCTGCATGTAGTCCTTGAACTCGGGTTTCAGCGCCTCGCCAAAGGCCACCGCCTTGCCTGCGATCACGTGCATCAGCGGGCCGCCCTGCAAGCCGGGGAAAACGGCCGAGTTGATCTTTTTGGCCAGTGCATCGTCATTGGTCAGGATGATGCCGCCGCGCGGGCCACGCAGGGTCTTGTGGGTGGTCGAGGTGACCACATGCGCTTTACCGATGGGCGAGGGGTGGAGGCCGGTTGCAACCAGCCCGGCGATATGGGCCATGTCGGCCAGCAGCCAGGCGTCAACTTCGTCAGCAATGGCACGGAAACGGGCAAAGTCGATCTTCTGCGAATAGGCGGACGCACCGGCGATGATCAGCTTGGGCTTTTCGGCCTTGGCAAGCGCCTCAACCTGATCATAGTCGATCAGCCCGGAGTCGGTCAGACCGTATTGAATGGGGCGGAACCATTTGCCGGATTGCGCGGGCTTTGCGCCGTGGGTCAGGTGACCGCCGGCATCCAGCGACATGCCAAGGATCGTGTCACCAGGGCTGAGCAGCGCCAGCTTGACCGCGCCGTTTGCCTGCGCGCCCGAATGCGGCTGCACGTTTGCGTATTCACAGCCGAATAGTTGCTTCAGCCGTTCGATCGCTTCGACTTCGACCTCATCTACATACTCGCATCCGCCATAGTAGCGGCGGCCAGGATATCCTTCGGCGTATTTGTTGGTCAGCACCGAACCCTGCGCCTCGATTACGGCCTGAGAGACGATGTTTTCGGATGCGATCAGCTCGATCTGTTCGGCCTGACGCGTGCCTTCGCGCGTAATCGATGCAGCGATCTTCGGGTCGGCCTCGGCCAGCGACGTCTTGAACATAGTCTCCTCCTCTCAATCGAATCCCCGGTTCGAGATTTTGTTTCCTATAGTGGAATTTATTCCCGTAAATCAACATAAATCTCATATTCGTGAAGTTGCGTGCGAATAGGGGAACGGGTAACCTGCAGCGGAATAGGGAGATTTTCATGGGCGAAGACCAAAGGAACGAAACCTCAGCACCAGAGGAACTGGACGAAGGCGCAGCTTTGGGACGTTCGATCCGGGATGCACGGCGGGAAAAAGGCTGGACGCTGGAAGAGGCCGGACGCGCTGCGGGAATCGGTCGTTCCACCTTGTCGAAGATCGAAAACAACCAGACAAAACCCAGCTTCGAGATCGTGCGACGCCTGACACAGGCACTGGATCTGAATCCGCCTCAGTTGTTTCTTCAGTCGGGCCAGACGGGCATTACCGGTCGACGGGATTATACGCCAAAAGGGCAGGGCGAGTTTCGAGAAACTGCAACCTATCTGCACGAGTTGCTGTGCTCGGACCTGACCAGCAAGCGGATGCTGCCCTATGTCGCGACGATCCGGGCGCGGGATATTTCCGAATTCGACCCGTGGATCCGACACTCGGGCGAAGAGTTCATGTATGTACTGAGCGGCGAGTTGATCTTTATCTCGGAACACTACCGCCCTTTGCCAATGAAGGCGGGGGATTCACTCTACTACGACAGCAGCATGGGGCATGGGTGTGTATCCACCAGCAAAGAAGATGCTCAGGTTCTTTGGGTGTCGTTGGAGTGATCTGGGCAGGGCCGTGCAGGCCGGGGCATGCACGGCCCCGGATTTTCAGATCACAACATCCGTCCGGATGAGCTTGCAAAGGGCCCGGTTACGCCTCCCAGGTCGCGATGGGGTCACCCAAAAGGTCACGATTGACGGCGACGCCCAGACCGGGTGCATCGGGCGGCAATACACCGCCATCTTTGATCGGCGCGTCAAAGGAGCCGGTTTGAACGGTCACCATGTCCCGCGGGTCGAGTACGCAGCGTAGCAGCCGCTCGGGCACCGTGGCACCCATGTGAAAGATCGAAGCGGCAGAAAGAGTGGAACCGACCGTGTCCTGAACGCTGATCGTCAGACCGGCGGCCCGGCAGATGTCGCGATGGCGGCGCGCATGGGTCAGGCCACCTGCCTTTGATATCTTCAGCCCGATCCCATCTGCCACGTCCAGCGCCACCAGTTTGGAGATGTCACCATCTTCCTGAGCCAGTTCATCAAGGATGATTGGCACATCACATCGCTGGCGCAATGAAAGGGTCTCGCGCCAGGTGGCGCAGGGGGCCTCGAGCACGAAATCCAACCCGACCGGCAAGGCGCGAAGCATCCGCAAGGCGGTCTCGGGGATTAGCCCGCCATTGGCATCGACGATAAAATACTCGCCCGGTTGACGATCAGCCAGTGAGGCTGCGATTCGCTCGGCGTCCAGTTGCGGTCCGCCTTCGCTGTCCAGTGCGCCGACCTTCACGGAATGGCCCATATATCCCATCTTGCGGTGTTCGGCGACGCGCGCGCGCATGTCTTCCGGGGTTCCCGCATAGATCGAGCTGATCGCCGGAAGCCGGTTTCCCGTGCCACCGCCCAACAGTTTGTAGACCGGCAGACCCACGGATTTTCCGAACATGTCCCAACAGGCCAGATCGATGGCGTTCTTGGCGTGGTTATGCCCCAAAAGCGCCTCCTCCATCGCGTCGTTGATCCGATCCACATCGCGGGGATCACGGCCGATCAGATGGGGTGCGATCTCTTCGATCCCGGCGCGTGCGCCACGGGCGTGGGCGGCGATGTAATTAGGGCCGAACGGTGTGCTTTCGCCCCAGCCCTCGGTGCCGTCATTTGCGGTCAGGCAGACCATGACACTGTCGAACCCGGTATAGATCCGACCGCCCGACAGCTCGTAGCTGCCACCGGAATAGGGTAGGTGCAGCCCAAAAAGATCAATTTTTCTTATCGTCATCGATCACTCCTGCGGCGGGATCAGCACAAGCTGGCCGGTGTGTTTCTTGGCCAGAAAGTCTTCCTGCGCGGTAGCGATGTCGGACAGCGGATAGGTCTTGGCCACGACAGGGCGGATTTCACCCTCCTCGATGTATTTCACCAGGTTTTCGAACACGATATCTTCCTGAAAAGTGCAGCCATACAGCGTCAGGTCTTTCAGGTAGAGCGTGCGCACGTCGATCTCGCAGATCGGCCCGGCGATGGCCCCCGCAGTGACATAGCGACCACCCCGGCGCAGCACATCCAGCAGGCTGGGCCATTGCGGACCGGCTACCAGATCGACCACCACGTCGATCGACCCTGCGCCCAGTTCGGCCACCAGATCGGCATCACGATCCAGAATACGGTCAGCACCCAGCGCCCGGACGGCCTCGATCTTAGAAGGGGAACACAGCGCGATCACTGTAGCACCGCGCCGCTTCGCCAGTTGCACAGCAGCCGAACCCACGCCGCCCGAGGCGCCAGTTACCAATACCGTCTCGGCCCCGACACTGGCGCGATGCAACATGCCTTCGGCGGTAGAATAGGCGCAGGGGATCGCCGCCAGTTCAGCATCGGGCCACTCGCACTCGACGGCGTGGGTCTCTTGCGCGGGGGCTTTGCAGTATTGAGCGAACCCGCCGTCGCATTCGCTGCCGATGGTCCAGCATTCATAGGGGCGGTAGTCCACATAGGTCCGCAGCATGTTGCGCACGATCACCCGTTCGCCGAAGCGGGCGGGGTCCACGTCCTCCCCAACGGCAACGATATGGCCGCAAACATCCGCGCCCTGAATGCGCGGAAAGGTCATCGGCACGCCCGACCAGCTTGCATCATCGTCATCGACCGTGTCGAATCCTTCGGCCCCACCGGTTTCGGTGTCAGCCGTCACGGCCTTGGAATACCACCCGATGCGCGTATTGATATCGGTGTTGTTCACACCCGCTGCCGTGACGCGGATCAGCACCTCGCCTGGTTCCGGTTGCGGTGTGGGCACGTCGGCGCGATAGTCCAGTTTCTCGATGCCACCATGGCCTGTAAGCAGGACAGCTTTCATTGTTTCAGGGATCATCTCAGCCTCCGAAAGACGCAACGGGTGCGCCGAAAAGCGTTTCATTCGGGTTGACACCCAGACCCGGCCCGGTTGGACGTTCGATGTGACCACCCACAATCTGGATGCCGTTTTCGGCGTCGTAATTGCCTTCTATATAGGGCGCTGCCAGCCAGACCCCTTCGCACAGCTCAGGCTTGACGGTTGCGCCGATCTGGGTGCAGGCGGCCGCGATGATATCGCCACCCCAGCTGTCGTCGCATGTATGCGGCAGGTTGCGCGCTTCGCAGATGTCGCGGAAGGCGCGCATGTGAGTCAGACCGCCTATACGCGTGACCTTCATGCCAAATCCATCCACTAGACCGGTGCCGGCGGCCGAAATGACCGTGTTCAGATCAACACTGTTTTCATCCATATAGATACCGTGGCTGACCTGCGGGCGGATCTTCTCCAGATCCTGCACGGTGTTGCAGGGCTGCTCCATGATGAACGGCACATGTGGCAATTCCCGGCTGACGCGCAGGGCGTCGCGGGTTGTCCAGCCGCGATTGCCATCCACCGCCAGACGCATACCAGAGCCTTTGACGACCTCCCAGACCTTGGTGATCACCTCTATATCAATCTCGACCGGGCGACCGCCGACCTTGACCTGCAGACGCGGATAGCCTTCGTCCAGCTTCTCTTTGGCCAGTCTTGCAATGTCGTCCGGCGCGCCGACGCCGGTGGCGTAGTACGACGGCACACGGTCAGTCACTGCACCCCCCAACAAGTCGGCGACATTGATGCCCAGCGACTTGCCGAAAAGGTCATAGGCAGCGATATCCAGCGCGGCCTTGGCATAGTTGTGACCGGTTAGCAGAGTGTCCATCTTGCGGCGCAACGTTCCCGGTGTTGCCTCGGCGCTGATCAGCCCTTCCGCCATCACCTTCAGTGCAGCACGCGCGCCGTCCGCATGGGCCTCGGCATAGGTCGGGCCGACCGGACAGGTCTCGCCCCAGCCGACATGACCAGTGTCCGACACCAGTTTGACAAGGGTGGTGTCCAGTGCCCAGACCGCGCCGCTGGCCATCGTATAGGGGCCATTCTTGACCGGCAGGTCATGGGAGTAGATGTGGATTTCCTTCAGTTTCATGTCGGGGCTTTCTGTTGGTTTGAAGGGGTTATTCAATGCCCGCCGCAGCCAGGATCAGAGCTGCGGTCTGGAGTGTCTGGCGGCTGGCGCGTTCTGGCCCGATCATGCGGGCGGCTTCGGTCAGGCCTTCGTGCAGTACGAACAACTGATCGGCCAATGCGTCCGCATCACAGTGCGGGGCAACATCAAGAAGCCGTCGGTGGAACATTGCTCTTATACTGGATTTATGTGCCTCGACCGCGGCGCGTATCGGGGCGCTGTCAGGGTAGGCGGACAGGGCATTGCGAAACAGACAACCGCAGTTCGAGATCCCGAGCAACCAGTCGGACAACCGCTGAAGAATGTGGACAACATGGGCTGCGCCGTCCTCGGGGCCTTTGCCGATCCAGTCCGCATAGGCGCGGTCTCGGTGTTGCAACGCGCCCACCACCATGGCCTCGCGGCTGGGGAAATACTTGTAGAGGGTTCTCAGCGAAACATCTGCGCCCGCGCGCAAAGCCTCGACGCCGGGGCCGGCAAACCCCATTTCCTCGAACTGGCCATGCAGGCTGGCGGCAATCTGGTGTTTCATGTCGATCATGAGGAAATGGTAGAGTGATCGCTCTACCTTGGGCTCGAATAAAACCGACATAAATCCAAGTAGCGGCGACATAACACCCAACCGACGAACAAAATGATCGTTAGGCATAATCAGGCTCTGCTATCCGGCGACAGGGCCGGAGAGCAATACAGTGGGTTTCTATAAGTAATTAATAATGCGCAAAAAAATCAGGTGGTCGCCGCCAGCCACCGATACACGAGTTTTGCGCGATCAGATGCCGTATTGTGAAGCGCAACGTAAAAATCCAGTGGCGAGGAAAGTGTCTGCGGTAGCAGGCTGACCAGTTTCCCGGATGTCACAAGCTCCGAGGTCAGTCCCTCCCACCCCAGTACGGCCCCCATGTCGTCCTGTGCGGCCTGAAGCGCAATGGTATAGTTGTTGACGCGATGCCCTGAATTCAAAGGCCCGTCGTATCCCAGTTGGTTGGTCCATTCGCGCCAATCCGTCCACCCCGTTCCCGGCGCATCAAGGTGAATCAAGGGGATGCGCGCAAAGTCCCGGATGTCGGTGATGTTGTTTTGTTCCAGAAACCGCGGGCTACCGAGTGCCATGATGCGGTCACGAAACAGAACGTGGTTGTTGCCTCTCTCCTCAGAGGCATCCCCATAACAAATGCTGAGATCGCATTTCGATGTGTCAAACCCCAGATCCGTGACCACTTGCGTTACCGATATATGCCCGTGACTTTTCCAGAATTGTGCAAGCCGGGGGGTCAGCCAAAGCGAACTTACCGCGGTGCTGGACCGAATCGTTACACCGGATCGGTGATATTGCGACCGCAACTGCTGTAAGGCTTCGCTGATGCCCTCGAGCCCTCGCTGCAGGGCGACCAGCAGAAAAGCCCCGCTTTCAGTCAGCTCAACCCCGCGATGGTGGCGGCGGAACAACGAGCAGTTAAGTTCCTGTTCCAATGATTTGACCTGATGGCTGATGGCTGCCGGGGTCACGTTCAACTCGGTCGCTGCGTTTTTGAAGCTCACATGGCGCGCGGCGGCCTCGAAGCTAATCAATGAGCTTACAGGGGGAAGTTCATAGGGACTTCTGGGCAAGTTGGTTTGACCTTTTGATCGTAGATTATCGGATTTTCAGCACAAAATGCAAAGCTTGAGTTACTTCAGCTAAATCAAAGTGAATTTTTTTGCAATTGTCCGCAAGGCGACAGCCCGCGAAATTGGTAATCAGCATTCGGGGATGAGTCTGTTTCAGACGGCAGGGGGAGCGTTCATGGTGACGTAATTGCCTGTATACCCGGACGAACCCGGCATCAGCGGTTTACCAAAATGCCCGGGTTTTTGGCCGGTTTCGGCGCAAGTTAGGGAGTCGATTGAATGAAATCGCATGCAAAAGTTGTGGTTGTCGGTGGCGGATGCGTTGGGGCATCGATCCTCTATGGCCTGACCGAACATGGGTGTTCGGACGCAGTCATGCTGGAGCGTACGACGCTGACGTCGGGGTCCACCTGGCATGCAGCGGGGCTGTTGGTGACCTTTGTGCGGTCGCACAACGTATCCAAGATGACGATGGAAACCATTCGCATCTATTCCGAAGTCGAAGAAAAGATGGGCGCCTCGGTGGGTTTGCGCAAAGTGGGCCAGCTGCGTGTCGCCAATACCGAGAAACGCTGGGACGAATTCCAGTCCTACATTTCGATTGCTGAAGCCGCAGGTGTGCCTTGCAAGCTGGTGACGCCGGAAGAAATCGCGGAAATCCATCCCTTGCTGAACCAGAGCCCCGAAATCCGCGGCGGCATCCTGCACACCGAAGACGGCTATGTGAACCCGGCCGATATCACCATGGCGCTGGCCAAGCTGGCGCGGGATGCGGGCGCGAAAGTCTATCAGAACACCGAAGCGCAATCCTACGAAAAGCTGGGCAATGGCCATTGGAAGGTGATCACCAACCAAGGCGAGATCACCTGCGAGCATCTGGTTTTCGCCACTGGTAACTATGCTCGCGAGAACGCGCGTCGCGTGGGGCTGGATTTGCCTTGTATCCCGATTGTTCACCAATACTGGACCACGGAAACCGTGCCGCTGCTGAAAGAGCGCCGCGCGAAAGGGCTGACAGAATTCCCGATCCTGCGCGACGAAGATTACGGTGCCTATCTGCGCGAGGACGTGGGTGGCATCCAGTTCGGCCCCTATGAGTTCACCAAAGACCTCAAGCTGTTTGCCGAAGACCGCGTGCCGCCCGAATTCGGTGCTGACCTGCTGCCCGAAGATTTTGATGCCGTGGAAACTCAGTGGGAGCGCGCTATCGAACGGGTCCCGACGCTGGGTGAGGTCGGCATCAAGGCCAATACCCGCGGTCCATTCCAGATGACCCCGGACGAGTTGCCGCTGGCCGGTCCCGCACCGGGGCATGACAATCTGTGGCTGGCCGAGGGTATGCCGGGCGGCATCTTGTGGGGTGGCACCGTGGGCAATCGACTGGCCAAGTGGATCGTCGACGGCGATCCAGGCATGGACATGTCGGAACTCGACCCGCGCCGGTTCTCGGACTACGCGTCCAAGCGCTGGACAATGGACAAGGTGCGCGAGACCTGGGGCACCCACATGAACGCGCATGTTCCGGGCGAGGACTTCCCCGATGCGCGTCCGATGAAAACCATGGGCTCTTACGACCTGCTGACGGCCCACGGAGCGGTCTGGACCAGTTTCAACGGCTACGAATTCCCCCGCTGGTTCGCCAAATCCCCGGACGAAGCGACCCCCGAACACTCCTTCCGCCGCACCAACCACATGGAGCTGGTGCAGGAAGAGGTCCGCCGTACGCGGGAAGAGGCCGGCTTCATCGAAATGTCGCCGATGACCAAGTTCACAGTGCGCGGGCCGGGCGCTGCCAAATGGCTGGACGGCCTGATGGCAAACAAGCTGCCCAAAGTGGGCCGCATGACCCTGTCGCTGATGCTGAACGGCAAGGGCGGCATGGATGCGGAATACACCATCGTGCGCTATGCCGAGGACGATTTCTACCTGATCTCAACCCCGAACTGGCGCGCTTATAACTGGGATCAGCTACAGCGCCTGCTGCCTAAGGACGGTTCGGTTTTGCTCGAGGATATCTCGGAACAGCTGGGCGTGATCGCTTTGGCCGGGCCCAAGTCGCGGGATATCCTGCAACCGCTGACAGATAACGACCTGTCGAACGAAACTTTCCCGTGGCTCTCAGCCCAGTTGGGTGAGGTGGGCTATGCCAAAGGCGTTCATCTGCTGCGCGTGTCCTATACTGGTGAGCTGGGATGGGAACTGCACCACCCGGTCGGCTATAACCGCCACCTTGTTGATCTGCTGTTGAAAGCTGGAGTGAAACCCTTTGGCCTTGAAGCCTTGGAATCCATGCGTCTCGAGAAGTCCTATCGCGCCATCAACCGCGAGATTTGCAAGGATCTGACCCCGTTCGAGGCCGATCTGGGCCGCTTCGTGGCGATGACCGAGAAGATTGGCGGGCAGGTGGCCGAGCGTGATTTTATCGGCAAAGCCGCGCTGCAAAAGCAGCAGGATGAGGGCGGATACAACACTCTGGCCACGCTTAAACTGCCGTTCTGCGATACCTCGGTGATGTTTGACGAAGGCGTCTATGCCAACGGCAAGCTGATCGGTCGGGTGACCTCGGGTGGGTTCTCGTATTACTGCAACCACGACATCGCGATGGCGCTGGTGCCGCAGGATATGACTGCACCGGGCACCAAAATGCAGGTGCTGGTGCACAATGAAATGCGCGATGCCGAAGTGATCGATGTCTGCGCCGTTGATCCAACCAGCGCCCGCGCGCGCGCCTGATCCGGAGGGGTTACAATGACACAAGCAAGAGCACGCGCGGGCCGGAGCGGTCGCGCGGCGCGGGTGCAAGCCCGCACCAACCCGCCACCGGTTTACCTACCGACACTGAACCGCAGAGTCGGGCCTATTGATCTGCTTGGTCCCGAGGGGGTCGAAAAGATCCACAACGCCGCCATGACGATCTTAGAGACCACCGGTATCGAATTCCGTGACCCGGTGGCCTTGGCCGACTGGAAGAAACACGGCGCAGATGTTCAGGGTGAACGGGTTCGCATCGGCCGGGACATGCTGATGGACCTGATCTCGGCTGTTCCGTCGGAATGGGGCTATGCGGCGCGCAACCCGGACCGTTCTTTACGAGTCGGCAACCGGAACTCGGTGTTTGCGAACGCCTACGGGGCTCCCTTTGTCTATGGCATGGATGGAGTGCGTCGCCCGTCGGTGCTGGAAGATGCGCACAACTTCTTCAAGTTGAGCCAGATGAGCCAGTCGATGATGGTTCCGGGCATTCTGCCGGTCGAACCGCAAGACGTGCCCGTGCCGCAGCGCCACCTTGAGCTTGTTCACGCGGCGCTGACGCTGACCGACAAACCGATCAAGGGGTCGGTTCTGTCGGAACAAGCCGCGCGCGACTCGGTTGAGATGACGCGCATCGTGTTCGGCGAAGAGTTTGTGGACAACAACGTGGTGATGGCTGCGCTGCTGAACTGCAACACGCCGCTAGTGTGGGATGAAACCATGCTGCAAAGCCTGCGCGTTTACGCCGGCGCCAACCAGCCCTGCCTGCTGTCGCCATTCGTTCTGGCCGGTGCCTCGACCCCGGCCAGCCCGCAGGGCGGCGTGGCGCTGCTGATCGCGGAATCGCTGGCGGGCATGGCCTATAGCCAGATCATCCGGCGTGGCGCGCCGATGGTGCTGGGCGTGGCGATCATGGGCGTGTCGATGAAGACCGGTGCGCCAATGATGGGTTCACCCGAACCGGGCCTGATGAACCTGCTGGTAGGCCAGATGGCGCGTTTTTATGACGTTCCGTGGCGGACCTGCACGATGTGGACCGGGTCGAAATCCCCGGACATGCAGGCGGCTTTTGATACAGCCAACACCATGTGGCCGGTGCTGTTAGGCGGGGCCAATTATATCGTGCATTCGGCAGGTTTCCTGGAAGGTGCGCTTGGGGTCAGCTACTCGAAATGGGTACAGGACACCCGGCAGCTTGAAAACTTTCACAGGTTCTTCAGCGGTATTGTGGATGAAAACCTGGACGCGCTTTTGGATGACATCGCCGTGATCGGCCCCGGTGGTCACTTCTTGGGGACGGACCATACCCGGGAAAATCCGCTTCACATGAACCCGCTGCAGAACAATGACAGTTTTGAACAGTGGGAAGCGGAAGGGTCGAAGACCGCCGAAACCGTCGGCAACGAAGAGGCGCAGCGTATTCTGGACAATTACGTCAAGCCGCCGATGCCGGATGATCAGCGCGGGGCACTTGACGAATTTGTTGCCAAGAAGAAGCTGGAATACCAGAACTCGTAACTGAAAACACGGGCGCGCAAGCGCCCGCCAGCCAGACACAAGGACAGGATGAGGCTTATGACTGACGCCCCGACAAAAACGCTCTCACTCGAAGAGGTGAAAGCATTGGCCAAATCTGTCCTTGTGTCCGCGGGCCTTGACGCACATAGCAGTGAAGTCATAGCAGAACTTGTGCGGATGTCCGAACGCGATGGACCTCGTAGTCATGGGTTGCGCTTGTTGCCGGTATACGCGCAATATCTGTCATCAGGTTACGCCAACCCAAAGGCCGCGCCATCAATTCGGCGAATAGCGCCCGGTGTGTTGCGTGGCGATGGCGACAACGGGTTCTATCAGGTAGCCGCATTGGCGGCACGGGCAGAGCTGATTGAGATGGCGCGCGAGAACGGGATTGCGGCCTTTTCCTGCGCCAATTGCCACCATCTGGGTGCGCTGCGATTTGACACCGGGCCGCTGGCCGAGGCGGGGCTTGTGGCGTTGGGGGTCGTGAACTCTTTGTCCATGGTTGTGCCGCAGGGTGGGGTGCGTCCGGTCTTTGGCACCAACCCGATGTCCTTTGCATGTCCGCGTCCGGGGGGCGAGCCGATTGTCTGGGATCAGGCATCCTCGATGGTGGCGCTGATGGATATCAAGATGGCCGCGGCCGAGGGCCATGACCTGCCGCGCGCCGGAGGGCTGGATGCCGATGGCCAGCCCAGCACCGATCCGAACGCAATTCTGGAAACCCGCAGCCTGCTTCCCTTTGGCGAACACAAGGGTGCCGCCATTGCCTTCCTGATTGAGGTGCTGGGCGCGGCGCTGGCCGGCGGCACCCTGTCGGTCGACAATCAGGAGCGCGAGTCCTTTGAGGCCCTCAACATCAAAGGCGGGGCAACCCTGATCGCGATTGACCCGAGCCGGTTCGGCAACCCGTCGTTCGACGACTACGTCACCCGCATCTGTGCCGAGATCGAGGGCAACGGAACCGCGCGCGTACCCGGAGACGGGCGGCTGAGAAACCGCGCGGCGACCGAAGCGAACGGAGTCTCCGTCGATGCAGACCTGCTGGCGCAGTTGCAGGCACTGTAAGAAAGGTCGGAAGGCATGTCCAAGATGGTGGTGATCGGCGGCGGCGTCGTTGGTATCTCCTGCGCGCTGGCTTTGCAGGCTGAGGGGAACAATGTCACCGTCATCGAGCCAGGCCCGGTAGGAGAGGGCGCCAGCTGGGCCTCGTGCGGCTGCATCGCCGTGGGTGAGATTGTGCCGCTGTCTCAGCCCGGGATGCTGTTGAAAGTTCCCGGGTTGTTGATGCATCCCAAGGCGCCTTTGACATTGCGCCCAAGTTCCGCCCTGCGATTGACACCGTGGTTTAGCCGGTTCGTAGCCAACGCGCGCCCTTCGAAAATGCGTGCAATTGCGGCGGATTTGGCGCGGCTCACCTTTTCGGCAACTGCGGATTTCAAGGCCCAACTGGCCGATATCGGGCGCCCGGAGCTGTTGGTGGAACGCCCTGTCATCAAGCTGTTTGACGGGGATGACGATCGCACCAGCATGGCCGCAGCCTTTGATCTGGCACGCGACCTGGGATGTTCGATCGAAGAGGTCAGCGGTAGGGAAGCGCATGACATCGACCCGGCCATTGCTCCGGATTTCAAATATGCCGCCCTGCTGCGGGATTGGAGTTTCGTGACCGAACCCAAGCGACTTGTTGAAGCGCTGCACGAAGCCTTCCTAAGTCGTGGGGGAACGGTCATTTCTGGCAGTGCAGTCGGCTTTGACCGAAACGACCGCAAGGTAAAGGCAGTGAGGCTGCGCGATGGTCGCGCCATTGCCGCTGAAGAGTTTGTCTTGGCTGCCGGCACGCGATCCCGGGATCTGGCGGCAGAATTGGGTGTCCCACTGCAGGTGGAAGGCGTAATCGGTTATTCCACAATCTTGAAGGGCAGCGGAGTCAACCTGTCCCATACTGTGTTCTACGCAAAAGGCGGGTTCGGCATCACGCCCTACGACGACGCGCTTGCCGTCGCGGGGACAATAGAGTTCGCGGGTGCCAACGCACGTCCAAACTGGACTCGTGCGGATATATTGGTGGAAAAGGCACGCCGGGTTCTGCCGGGGCTACATACAGGCAGCGCGGAACGCCGGTTTGGACGGCGGCCGCTGACGCCCGACACCCGGCCGATCATTGGCAGAAGCGGAATGCTGGCAAATGTCACCTTTGCGACAGGTCACGGGCAATTGGGCTTGACACTGGGTGCGACAACCGCGCGGCTGGTGGCGGATGAAATCGCCGGTCGACAATCCCAGACCGACATACAGGCATTCAGCCCGGATCGTTTCTCGGGGTAAGTCACTGGTTCGCAGGTGGTTCACTTTTCTGCTTTTGATTTTTTGGACGTTAGGGAACTCGTCGGTCATATGATTTGCGGGGGATTTGGGCGGAAAGTGGTCGTTCGATTTGCTTGCGAAGGAACGTGCAACGAGTGTTGAAAGCGGACACTGGCTCAGAGTTGCCCGTACTTTGTGCTTTCAACAAACTCAAAACCTGATCCGAAAACTGGTGCCGTGCTTTGGCGCCATTGCCTCGATCTCCGCATTGGCTTGGTTCAACACAGCGGCAACAATGGATAAGCCCAGCCCTGTGCCGCCTTGATCCCGTCTGGTCGTGAAGAATGGGTCTGTGATGCGAGAGCTATTTCGCGGGGAAATTCCCGTGCCGTTGTCGGCGACAATTAAGCTGTTCGAAGCCGCTTCGTAAGATATATCGACACGCGTGGCCCCGTGCTGGAACGCGTTTTGCAAGAGATGATGTAGAACAATTTGCCCCTGATCTTTGGACAATGGCAGGTGCATGTCGGACGGCGCGTGACACTCGATGATTTGTTCCGAGAACGAGGCTGACGCAGCTTGGACAATATCCCCCAGCGACGTTGGGCTTGGGTCTGTTTGAACGCTGGCCCGGGCCAATTCGCGAAGACGACCCAGCAGAGCATTCATGCGCAGACCTTCTTCCTGAATGTTATGAACCAGTTTCTGATTGCGATTTCCGGATACGGCTGAAGGCCCGTCCAATAGCAGCTCTGCCGCACCCAAAATTGCAGTGACCGGTGATTTCAGTTCATGCGTGACATGGCTTGTATACGTCTCGATTGCAGTGGACCGCTCCGACAAGTTTGCAGCCATCGAAACAACATTGTTACCCAAATCCGCCAGTTCCCGCACGCCATAGTGCTTCACGGGATCGGGCGTCGGTTTCAACCCACTTGCGACATCCCGACTTTGATTGCTGAGAGCGCGAATTGGCTTTGAGATCAGCCGCCACATCATCCAACCGACCCCAATCGCGGACATCAGCATGAACGCCGCGACAGAGCCCAATGTGAACCGCTCTTGAAACAGGAACTTTCTAAGATCCATAGGCGTGCGCGAAATATAAACGACGCCGATGACCCTTTCGCCCAAGACCACCGGATGGGCGACAAACACACGGTAGGACGTATCTCGGCTGATCGAGTTCAGAAGGTGGCGCCGGGAAGGGTCATCTCGATGCCGCAGCACTGAAACGGTTTCTCCCTGAAGGGCCTGCGCGACTTCTTGGACTTGCAGAAAAGACCCGCTGACTGATCCGCTGCTGGCAACGACCTGCCCGGAGTGATCCAGTAAGACATACCCTGACAGTGTAGTTTTCTTTGCCGAAGTTGCCAGCTGTGACAACGTTTGAGAGATCGCCGCGTACGGCGCATCCAGAGGTTTATCACTGGAAACCGGGTCGGGACGGGGCGGTGAGACCTCACCACGAAGCAAATCCAAACTGGGCGGGATGGGATGAAAATCCTGTTTCAAGCGTTCGCTTTGCTCGGGAGACAAGACGTGGCCCACATAGGGCGTGGACTGCAGTTCGGAGAAAGCCGCAGCATACACCTCGGCAAAGATAACCGCTTGAGAAAGCAGACTGCGTTCGGTTTCACGCGCAAACTGGTTGCTGGACAGGCGGGCACCCAGAACGCCGATGATTGGAAGCGTCACCAAGGCAATGCAGACCAGCGCAATCACCAAAGCAAGCGACGGCCGCCATTTCTGCTTGATTGTCAGCACTGACAAACACCCAGTTTCACCCCAACACCATGCACGGTTTGAATCAAATCGGGATAGCCCAAAACGCGCGCCTTCTGACGGATATTGCGCACATGGCTATCGATCGTGCGACCGGAAAGATATGTGTTGTGACCATAGACCAGATCGATCAGTTGCGCGCGCGCGTAGACGCGGCTTGGCGTTTTGGCGAGGACCGACAGCACCGAAAACTCGATCCCGGTGAGCTGAATCTCTGCATCCGCGAGGGTGCAGCGATGTGCGCTATGATCCAGCCGCAAATCCTGAAACACCGTCACGTCGTCCGGCGAATTTGCATCTGCCGAGCGGGCAAGGATAGCCTTGATCCGCAATACCAGCTCACGCGGACTGAAGGGCTTTGTGACATAGTCATCGCCACCAAGTTGAAACCCCAGGATGCGGTCAATCTCATCATCCCGTGCTGTCAGAAACAGGATCGGCACAGTTGAGGTTTTACGCAGCTCTTTGCAGGCTTCCAAGCCGTCCATTTCGGGCATTCCGATATCTAAAACAACCAAGTCGGCCGGGGTTTTGTAAAACAGGTCTAGCGCATCCTGACCGGTGCCAGCCTCGGTTGTTCGAAAGCCGGAATCTTCCAGCGCAAAGCGTACGACATCGCGGATACGAGCATCGTCATCTACGATTAGGATGTTGTTCAAGATATGCGTCCGCCATCGAAGTTTCACCGAAGTCACGATCAGAGATCACACTGCCATTGGCCGGGTCAAGTGGAGCTTGCACCTGCGGTCTGCGCCACTTGAAATCATCCTCCAGCCACCATGCATCTGTGCGCAGTTTGTAAGGAACGTTCCTCACGCCGAAACCCTCCGACTTCGGGTCAGACGCAGCGCACCTAAAGCCGCCAGGATGATCAACCCAAAAACCGTTTGAGGCTCGGGTGTCGACGATCCACTGAACGCGGTTTTGGGATAAGCGCCGGCCCCCACGTCCGTCACCTGCGGTAAAGCCACCGGAGTGGTACCTGTTGGAACGTCGCCGGTGTTTACAACCATTTTTGACACTGCAACAAAAGAGGTGAACTGCGTCTGAAGATTGAACCTCAGCCCAAGATCAGTGATCTGCGCCTCAAGTTCCTTGGGATCCCCGGCCCGCACCGCCATGGCGCGGTCGAGACCCGCGATTTTGGTTCGAGCCCAGGTCAGAGGGATCGCAGCGCCCTGGTGCTTAACACTCTCTGGATCGGATTCGGAAGGCAGGATAGGCGACAGGGGCATTTGTGCTTTTCTACCCTGGACCAAACCATTGATCTTAATGTCGGCAGGCCCGCCGCCTTCGTACCGAGCAAGAACCCGGATTGAGCCGCCGTCGAACAGGTCAGGGATATGTTGGGGCACCACTTCGCTGACATTCAAGCCGCCCCAATCAATTGATATATCCGTCAACACAGGCGATTTCAGATCGCGGGCCAGCGTGTCGGCAACATCCGAGGCGCGTTGGGTCGGATCAACATAGCGCGCATAGCCACGGCCTTCTTCGGCCATCGCGTCCAGAAGATAGCGATTTACAGCAGTGCCCACCCCAAACGCATAGATACGTGCATCGCCGATTTGCCGCCGGATCGTGCGCAGAACGCGCGCTTCCTGACCGATATAGCCGTCGCTGAGGAAGACGACGATGCGCAATGTGTTCTCAGGTTGCCGGGTTGCAAAGGCGTGACGGATCGCATTGTCGATTTCTGTTCCACCGCCGGCCCGAAGGCTACGCACATAGCGCAAACCAGATTCAAGGTTTGCCCGCGTGGCAGGAACGGCCTGGGATGCGAATTCGGTCGCGTCCGATGAAAACCGGATTACGCGGAAATAATCCTCGGGGCGCAGGCCCTGCAAAGCGGCCTCCATAAACCGTTTGCTGGCATCCATCGGCTCTCCGCCCATTGATCCCGAGGTGTCCAGCACAAATACCAGCTCTCGTGGGGTGATCTGATCCGATTGTGGAATCTTTGGAGGTTCAACCAGCAAGGATACAAAGCCGCCCCGTTCATCATGATGGGCCAACACTCCAGCCGTCGTCTCATCGCCACCAAGCTCATAGCGCAGAACCAGATCGCGGTTATCGATCACCCGCCCGTCCTGAAAGGTCGCGCTGATCACCCCTTCAGACTGCTTGACTTGCAGATTATGCGTTGCGCTTGTCAGATTTGAAACGGGAACAGCACCACGCAGGTTCAGGTCCAACGAGACCCGTGCGGGTTCAATTGTATCAGGGTTTGTTAGGAGCGGAACCAGAGGGTATTGCGGTAGCTCGGAAACAGTCCAACCATCGACCTCGGTTACGGCTGAGGTGGCCGGTTTTTCTTCATTGAAATCAGCTAACACTACGCCCTCGGACGTCAGGTCAAAATCCATCGCCCCTTGATAGCGCGGCCCGACGATCAGAGGGAGTACCAGCTCATAAGCCTCGTCGACCTTAGGGACGGCCTGCACATAGTTAAGCGTTACCGTAATCGGTTGCCCCGGCATCAGGTTGGCAACGTTCTGGGTGAACATGTTGGGACGATGCTGGGTCAAAAGTGCCGCGGCATTGCCCTCTTGCTTTGCGGTCTCAAAGGTCTGCTCGGCCTGCTGCTTTTGTTGAATCTGCGCCTCAATCACTTCGTCGCCTATTTGCATCTGCATCGCGTAAACGGCGGCTTTTTGGTTGAGTGGGAATAGATATTCCGCCGACATCGGATCATCCGATGGATTCACGAACACCTGTCGCACCTGAACGGTTGCCGTATCGCCCTGAATATCAACGGAAAGGTCCGAATTCAGCAGTGGCAGGTCCAGTTGACCAGCTGCTCCGCTGCCGACCAACCGACCTGCAATGGCGTCTTCGGGCTGAGCGTATACGGCTCCAGGCAGCAACAGAAAGAGAAAAGCAAAATGGCGTATCATATGTCCGTTCCTTTGAAAGTGTGAATGTCGAGGGCTGCAATCACGGCTGCGTCCAGTTGGGCCTGTAGTGCGGTGTCCAAAGCCCATGGGGTGATTCTTTGCACGCTGCTCCAGGTGCCGCCGGAGCCATTTAGCCAGCGCCAGATCGCTTCACCGACGCTGGGTGTCACGTGCCCGTTTTGCGAGACGTAGCTAACCGCAACCATCCATTGATCCCCGGCAGGGCCGGTGGCTCGGTAAAAAGCGCTGGGAACACCGTCGTAGCGTGTGCCCAGAAACCGAACCTTATAGCCGAGACCCCGCAGACAGATTTCAGGGGCATGCAGATGCCGTAGCGGCGCGCGCGTGCTAACCACATTCAACCCCAAGGGGCCAAACTGTGCTTTCTGCGCCTGCCCGCCATAGGCTTCGAAGTAATGCGCCTCCATCGCAGTGAGAGGTACGTTTTGCACCAGGTGTCCGTGAATCTGCGTGGGCAGGTTCGGCGTCACAACGCTGCCCGAAACATCCACCGGTTTTGCCTTGAGCGACACAATGGCAATGCTGCCTGTCAGGCAAGCAATCCCCGCCAACACCTTGATGGGTTTCGGCAGGATGATCCGGTCGGTCTGTGGGCGGCTTTTACGCGGGCTCGTGTCGCGGGGCCTATAAAACAGGGCAAAGGGCGTCACTGTCAGGGCCAGCGTCACCAACCCAATAAGGCTGTGCCAGGGCTCGGCCATGACATCCAGATCATGTGCAAGGCCAATCGCCAAAATCGAAATGCGCAGGCTGTTACCCAAGACCGCACACCCGGTCACGGCCAACAGGCTGAAGCCGCCGAAATACCACCTTGGCCGCAGAACCGCGTTTTGGGTGACCACAAATGCCAGCGACAACAAAAGCCCAGACGCGCCGGAACAGGGTAAGTCCACCAGAATGTCCCTTTGTTCCAAGGTGATGCGCACGCCGTCGCAAACGACATTCGAGAACAATGCGCTCAGCACGTGACAGGACAATTCCGCCGAAACCATCTGCAACGGAAACCCAAGCGTACGCTGCAAGATTATTTCGGTCGGCAAGGAAAACAGGAACAATGCAGCCATCCAGAATGGCGACAGCGCGAAGGGGCGCCGATGCATCTGCAACAATCCAACCAGCGCGAAAACATCCAATGCAAGGGCGAAAGCGCTCAGAATATTGATCGCCAAAACCTGCCCCAAAAAACGGATCCAAGCCGCCAATAGCAGCAAGGCAACTGCAGGTGTCTGAGAGCGCGCGCCTTTCGGACGACCGCTCAGCAAGCTCATCCCGGCAAGACCAAAGATCAGCAGGACATAGACATAACCGTACGAGCCGTACGCCGGGCTAAGCCAACTTCGAACAAGCCATTGTAAAGGCTGCGCGGCAAGAATTGCGGAAGCAATCGCAAAGGCGCAGCATACCAATGTATCTGTGGTCAAATGTTTCATGCCGCCAGATGTGAATGGCGAATGCGCATTTCCTCTGCCCAATATGTGCAGATTTTGATGAGATACTCTTAGCCGAGGCTCTCGTCGTTATTCTCAGTCTTCTTTTAACTGCTGGTAGCGATGGGCTCGCTCAGCGGCTTTCGAGCCGTGTAGCATTAAGTCTCTAAGATACGTTTAAGTTTCGCGCGATCGACTGTAGAGGTATGGCGCTCATCCATAGAGGTTTTATCCATCGAAACCACATTTGGAACGCCAAAACCGAGCGCAGATTAACTCCAATCCTTGAAGTGATCCGGGGATCCTTGGACGCAAAGTGTGGGGCTTGCTTTCGTATTTATAATCGCGCATCGATCCACGCCCGGGCTTTGCTGTGTCGCGACTTCGAGCGTCAGCAAGGCGGGCACGTTTTTCTAGTAGTGGGAGCAAATCATTTGCTTCTATTTAGACGCATCGCGCGGCATCTCGGAAATCCGCCATTTCGATTTCGTCACGCTTCGTTGGAATCGGGCGATCCTTAACGAAGGGACCGTTGCCATGCCTCTTCCCGTGATCCGCTGTCATTCTACCGGCACTGATGTTGGGCACACGGTTGTAGAACTTACATGTTTGCAGGCCCCAAAAGCGAGAATTTACCACAAAAAAACGTGGTAAATGGCATAACTGGACGAACGCTAAGCAAGGCGAGGTTTCAGAAAAAATGTTGATAATATATGGAAAAGTTGGCTGGGGTGGTAGGATTCGAACCTACGATACACGGTACCAAAAACCGCTGCCTTACCACTTGGCTACACCCCAACGGTGAGCGGCTATCTACGATTGTTGTTCGGAGGGTTCAAGAGGCTTTGAACGAAAAACTTTGGCTTTGAGCAAAATTTATTTGGCCCGCGTTCCTGATGGCTCAGGTTCGGATTTTATGTCGATCAGCCAGTTGAGCGATAAGGTGTTCCATGGGCAAGAGCGGTCGAAACTGCGCAAGGCCTTGGCTGGGAAGGGCGCTGCATCAACCGTTTGTTTTTGTCGATTGCCAGTAGCTTAGTGGGCGACTGAATTGGGGCGCAGAAACCCGTGGGTGTTGCAAGTGCCTTTCACTTGCAAATCATCCCGGTAAAATATTGAAATATATCTAAAAAATCATGTGGTACTGGTTGCGCCGGTTCGCTGGAGAAAATATCTGTATGTTTGCCCCGGCAAACCGTGACACAGGAGATGAAGATGAAGTTAAACCCGAATGTCGCAGAAGCGTTGAATCGTCAGATCAACAATGAACTTCACGCTTCCTACACGTATCTCGCCATGGCCGCTTATTTCGAATCCGAGGACCTGCCCGGATTTGCGCAGTGGTTTCGTGGGCACTCGGTCGAAGAGAGCGGGCATGCCATGCGCATCTTCGACTTTTTGGCCCAGCGTGGCGGAAGAATCGAAATTGATGGGATCGCCAAACCAAAAACCGAATACGTCTCGCCTGTCGAGGCGCTGGAACACGCCCTTGCAAATGAGGTAACGGTGACCGGGCAGATCAACGCGCTGTTTGAGCTGGCGCATGAGGTCAAGGAATACAGCACTCAGAACATGCTGAACTGGTTCCTGGCGGAACAGAACGAGGAAGAGGATCTGTTCGGCAGAATCCTCGACCAGACCAAAGCGGCCAACGGGGATCGCTGGAATCTGCTGTTGTTGGATAAGGAAATGGGCACGCGCACTGCCGAGACCGCATAGCAGTCGTATTGTTCAGGCGGGGCGGGAATATCGCCCCGCTATTCGCGAATCTCGGATGGATCGACGCCCCAGAGGTTCGACTTCTGTGTCCAACCGCGATAGCCACCAGCAGAGACGTGGCACCAGTCTAGACTGCAACTGCCCAGGCGCGCTACTACGCCAGATTCGAATTTCGCGCTGACCTGAGAATTGGAGTCAGGGCTGGTGTGAACGGGCAGCAACTCGGATTCGATTAGCACGGTACGCATGCCAGACAGCAGGGCATAGTGAACCCAACCACCAGCGCCGTCGCGGTCCTGAACCCTGCGCCAGTTGCCGTATTCGGCCGTAATCTGCAACGGCATTCCGCGCCGTTTGAATACCCAGTCGATTCGATGCGTCAGCGAGGGGCCTCGGCGGACGTTGCCCTCGGCGGCCTTCATCGAAACATATCGCGGCAGGGGCAGGTTGGTGACAGGGCCACGTTTGTCCTGTGCGCTGGCGGTCAGAGTGCTCAGCACAACCAGAAATGCGGACGTGACCACCAGAAGGCGGTGTTTTACTGGTAGAAAACCACTCACTGACTGTCTGCTCTTGTGCCTGTTGATCGGGTTTCGAAAAAAGGTCGTCTCAATGCATTGGGGTTCTTGTGCCCCGCCTTATCCTGCGCCACGATGCCATGGCGCGCGAAGATTTGCAAAGCGATGGGAGGGCGAAAGTGCCAAGAGAACGTCTGAGTGTTGTCGTTACGCGACGGTTGCCCGAGGCGGTGGAAACCAGGCTGAGCGAGTTGTTCGATGTGCAGTTGCGCGACGATGACACGCCCATGACGCGGGAAGAGCTGGTCGCAGCGGTGCAAAGTGCGGATGTCTTAGTGCCCACGGTGACGGATACCATCGATGGTGGGTTGCTCGGTCAGGCAGGTGAAAAGTTGCGCCTGATCGCCAATTATGGGGCCGGGGTCGACAATATCGATGTGGCCACAGCCCGGCAGCGGGGCATTCTGGTGTCGAACACGCCGGGCGTGCTGACTGATGATACCGCAGACATGACCATGGCGCTGATCCTGTCGGTGACCCGACGGATTCCCGAGGGGTTGACGGTCATGCAGAAAGGCGACTGGTCGGGCTGGGCCCCGACCGCGTTTCTGGGTGGCCGCATCGGCGGGCGCCGCCTTGGTATTCTGGGCATGGGGCGGATCGGTCAGGCGGTGGCCCGCCGCGCCTCGGCATTCGGGATGCAGGTGCATTATCACAACCGTCGTCGCTTGCGTCCCGAGGTCGAACAGGAGCTTGAGGCGACATATTGGGAAAGCCTCGACCAGATGGTGGCGCGAATGGATGTGATCTCCATCCATTGCCCGTCTACTCCGTCGACCTTTCACCTGATGAACGCGCGGCGGTTGAAGCTGTTGAAACCATCGGCCGTCATCGTGAACACGTCGCGGGGCGAGGTGATTGATGAAAACGCGCTGACCCGTCAGGTTCGCTCGGGTGAGATCGCCGGAGCCGGGCTGGACGTTTATGAACACGGTACGCAAGTGAACCCGCGCCTGCGACAATTGCCGAACGTCGTCCTGCTGCCTCATATGGGATCGGCCACGCTGGAAGGGCGGATCGAGATGGGTGAGAAGGTCATCATCAATATCAAGACCTTCGAAGACGGGCACCGCCCACCGGATCAGGTTGTGCCTTCCATGTTGTAACGCGTTTGCGCCGCAGGGACGACAAACGGATTTTCAGGAGGATACGATGAAACGAAATCTGATTTCGGGATTGTTTTTGACGGCGTTGATGCTGAGCAGCGCGTCTATTGCGCAAGAGACAGCGGATACAGTGGCCCCCGAGGCGGCCTCTGACGGGCAGGTTCAGGGCCTGACGGACGAGGTCATCGCCGCGCTTGAGGCCAAGATGGCTGGTCAGCCGGTAACGTCGCAGAACTGGATGGTTGCCGCCGCGAACCCTCTGGCTGTCGAAGCCGGGGCCAAGGTGCTGCGGGCCGGTGGGTCTGCCGCTGATGCGATGGTTGCCGTGCAGGTTTTGCTGGGGTTGGTCGAGCCGCAATCCTCGGGTCTTGGCGGCGGGGCTTTTCTGGTCTGGTATGACGCAGCAACCGGCAAGCTGACCACGCTGGACGGGCGGGAGACGGCTCCGCTTGAGGCAAACCACCGTCTGTTTCATGACGAAAACGGCGATCCACTGAAATTCTACGACGCCGTGGTTGGCGGTCTTTCGGTTGGCACGCCGGGTACGCCCGCATTGTTGGAAGAGGCGCACCGGCGTTGGGGGCGAAGCCCGTGGCCCAGCCTGTTTCAGGATGGCATAACACTGGCCGCTGAGGGGTTCCTTGTATCTCCACGCCTGGCCACGTTGGTCGAAGCGGACGCCGAGCGCCTGTCGCGTTTTCCTGCAACGGCTGAATATTTCCTGCCGGGCGGAGAGCCCTTGCAACAGGGCCAACGGTTGATGAACCCGGACTATGCCGAAACGCTGCGGGTTCTGGCCAGCGAAGGTTCTGCCGGGTTTTATGGTGGTGAGATCGCGGCAGGGATTGTCAGCACCATTCGCAATGCACCGGGTAACCCCGGGGTTTTATCCGGTGTTGATCTGGCGTTGTATCAGGTGATCGAGCGCGAGCCCGTCTGCGCCACCTATCGCGCCTATGAGGTCTGCGGCATGGGTCCGCCCTCTTCGGGTGCGTTGACGGTCGGTCAGATACTGGGAATGCTTGAAGGGTATGATCTGGCGGCGATGGGGCCGGAGGACGTACATACATGGCGTCTGATTGGCGACGCCTCGCGTTTGGCCTTTGCCGATCGCGGGCGTTACATGGCTGATCACGATTATGTCCCGATGCCGACAAAGGGCCTGGTCCATCCCGACTACCTCTCTGAACGCGGAACATTGCTGAACGGTGAGAGGGCGCTGCCCGAGGTTGCGCCGGGCAATCCTGAATTCGACCACGCGTCGAACTGGGCGGACGACGTGTCGCTGGAACTGCCCTCGACCTCGCACATTTCGATCGTCGATCAGTATGGCAACGTGCTGTCGATGACCACGACGATCGAGAACGGGTTCGGCTCGCGGCTGATGACCAACGGGTTCCTCTTGAACAACGAACTGACCGATTTCTCGTTCAAGACCCACAGCGATGGTGTCCCGATTGCCAACCGGCTGGAACCGGGCAAGCGTCCACGTTCGTCCATGAGCCCGACTATCGTGATGCAGGACGGTGCACCGGTTCTGGCGATTGGTTCGCCCGGTGGCAGCCGGATCATTGGCTACGTGGCCAAGTCGATCATCGCCTGGGCCGATTGGGATATGGATGTGCAACAGGCGCTGTCACTACCGCATCTGGTCAACCGCTTTGGTACCTATGATGTGGAACAGGGCACAGCCGCCGAAGGCTATGCCGATGCGCTGATCGAGTTGGGGTTCGAGGTCAACCCGCGCGACCTGACATCGGGCCTGCACGCAATTGAAATCGGAGATGTTCTGATCGGTGGCGCCGACCCGCGCCGCGAAGGCATCGCGCTGGGCGAATAAGAGAGGTTCTTCATGGTGCAGGCAGTAACGTTGCCCCGAAACGAGGCCGGGATTGAAACAGCTGTCGGCATCCTGAAGCAGAAATTCGGTGATCGTCTGCAAACCGGTCAGGCGATCCGCGAACAGCACGGTCACACGACCACATGGATCGAAAACCAGTCTCCGGACGCGGTGGTGTACCCTCACACAACCGAGGAAGTGTCCGAAATCGTTAAGACCTGCGCCCTGCACAAGGTGCCGGTGATCCCCTTTGGGACCGGTACATCGCTGGAGGGGCATGTGAACGCCCCGGCCGGTGGTATCTCGGTGGACCTGACCCAGATGAACAAGGTGCTGGCCGTCCATGCGGGCGATCTGGATTGCGTTGTTCAGCCCGGTGTCACGCGCGAGGACCTGAACACCCATCTACGCGATCAGGGCCTATTCTTTCCCATCGATCCCGGTGCCAATGCCTCACTGGGCGGGATGGCGGCGACGCGGGCCTCGGGTACCAATGCGGTGCGCTATGGCACGATGAAGGACAACATCCTCAGTCTGGAAGCGGTGATGCCGGACGGGCAGATCATCCGTACCGGGCACCGGGCCAAGAAATCGTCGGCCGGCTACGATCTGACGCGTCTTCTGGTCGGGGCCGAGGGCACGCTGGGTATCATCACCGAGCTGACCTTACGCCTGCAGGGCATCCCCGAGGCGATCACCTCAGCTCGCTGTTCCTTTCCTACGGTCGACGCCGCCTGTCAGGCGGTGATGATGACGATCCAGTTTGGCGTGCCCGTGGCGCGGATCGAACTGCTGGATGAACTGTCGGTCAAGGCTGCCAACGCCTATTCCGGGCTGGACCTGCCGGAAACACCACTGTTGCTATTGGAATTCCACGGGTCCGATGCCGGTGCGGTTGAGCAGGCCGAGACATTTGGTCAGATCGCCGAGGAGTTCGGTGGTGCGGATTTCGCCGCGACTTCGACCACCGAAGAACGCAACAAACTGTGGCAGGCGCGGCACGACATGTACTGGGCAAGCTTGCAACTGCGTCCCGGTGCGCGGGGCATTTCCACCGATGTCTGCGTTCCCATCTCGCGTTTGGCGGAGTGCGTTGCCGCCGCCCAACAAAAGGCGCAGGATCTTGGCTTGCTGGCTCCGATTGTCGGGCATGTGGGAGACGGGAACTTTCACACTCTGCTGCTGATAGACATGGAGAACGCGGACGAGGTCGCCAAGGCCGATGGCTTTGTCGGCTGGCTGAACGATCTGGCGATCTCGATGGAGGGGACTTGTACCGGCGAACACGGAATCGGGCAGGGTAAACGGCCCTACCTGGTTAAGGAACTGGGCCCGGCGGTCACCTATATGGCGGCGATAAAAATGGCGCTGGATCCGGATAATATCATGAATCCGGGTAAAATTTTGCTGTCCACAGAGTGTTGATACGCACTAGTTTTCCGGCGCTACAGCCATAAGACCGCCCCAATTTGGCTTTATCTTTCGCGAAAACGAGCAGCGATTGATTTCGGGTATTCAGATGGACGGTTTGCGGATCTTTGGATTTGTGGTGATCATAGTCTTGGTCATTGTCGGCTTGGACTATTATCAACAGGACAAAAAACACGAAGGTACTCTGTCCGCCAATGGCTATGTGGGCACGATCAAGCATCGCTTTTCTCAGCAGCAGATCGAGCGTGACGCCAAAGCCGCCGAACGAGAGCGCAAGAAGCAATGGAAAGCGGGCGCAAAATCCCACCTTCCTGCATCCACCGGGGAATGGTCCCGGTATGAGCTGACGGATGCGGATAACAAGACAGTTGCGACCGCGACTTCAAAACTTGGTATGACACCGCTGATCAATTCCATTTCAAACACGGCGGAACTGATGAGCCTGTCCAGCGGGGGCAAGGACGGCATTCTGCGCAAGCTCAGCAAGACGGGTGCGGTCTATGCCAAAGGCGAGGAGATCGCTTGGTTGGACATCAGCCTGAAACCGGAATCGGCGCGCAATACGCTGGCGGGAATCGCATTGTCTCGACAGCAGAATTTCATGGCGCAGGCCGCGATCAAGGAAGGGTTCGCCGTTGTCGACGGTGTTGCCTTCGTTGAGATCACTCAGGACATGACGTCTCCGACCGAAACGCTTGCGTTTCGCAAGGTCACGGGGCGGATCGGGATCGACGAAGAGGTTGTGATCCGGCTGCACACCAATGCCAGCGACGCCTCGATTCGAGAGCTTTTAGGCATGGTTGACTATGCAGCCCTCAACTCTTTGCTGACTTTCCCCTCGCCTGTGGTAGGGCAGGGAATAACGGTGCCTCTGGACCGGCAGCCGGAGGTCGCCGGGAAAATGGATCGCCTGTATTCCGAGATGACGTTGATTCAGGAAAAGACGACCGGCGAAAAGCTCAGGAATCTGGATGTCACGGCGCTGATGGTGAATACGATGACAGCGTCGGGGTTCAACAGCGATGGCCTCATGGACATCACTGGTGGGGAGGTCTTCGAAAATCAGGACGTCCTCCAAATCGGTTATGGCCGGGCGCAGAAATTGCTGCTGGAGTCGGATAAGCGTCAGGCAGCTTTGGATGACGCGGCCGAAGTGGATACCGCGGCAAAGGATGAGACCGCTGACACGGAAGCTCGGGGCTTTTTCAGCCGGCTGAAAGACAAACTGCCGGCTTTCGGTGCGTCGGAGCCCAAGGAAGCTGCTGCAAAAAGCCCAGGGAACAGTCAGCCGGTGCGTGTGCACAAAGGTGGGCTGGGTGGTGGCTGTGCCAAGGTTGGCAGCATCAAGCGGTGTTCGGTCACCGGACAATAGTGGCAAAATCGTCGAATCCGGTGGTCATCTGCGGCAGCGGGGTCGTTTTCCTTCTCTCACTGGTCGGATGAATGTCGCGTTTAACCCTGCAAATGCGCCATATGGTTCCAACAGATTCCAAGGAGAGACGTCCGGTTATGAAAACCCAAGTCAAAGCACTGGTCGTTGGCGGCGGCGCCGTCGGGACCTCGATTGCCTATCACCTGGCCAAAGCGGGCTGGGACGATGTGATGTTGATCGAACGGGACGAGCTGACGTCCGGGTCCACCTGGCACGCGGCCGGTCTGCTGCCACTGTTCAACATGTCTTATGCGACAACTCACATCCACAAATACTCGGTCGACTTCTACAAGACGCTTGAGGAAGAGACCGGCCTGAACGCAGGCTTCGCCGTGGTCGGCAACCTGCGCATGGCGCAGACGCAAGAGCGTATGGATGAGTACATGCTCTATGCCTCCACCGCCGAAACCTGCGATGTTGCCTATGAGTGGTTGACCCCGGACCAGATCAAGGAACGCTGGCCGCTGATCGAAACTTCGGACCTGAAGGGTGCGATCTACCACACCGAAGATGGCTACATTAACCCTGCCGACGTGACCCAGGCGATGGCCAAGGGTGCCCGTCAGCGTGGTGTCGACATTGTCCGCAAGATGCAGGCCGATGCCTTCCACTGGAACGGCACCCACTGGGAAGTCACCTGCACCAAGATGGTCGAAAAAGGCGGCAACCTGGTTGAGAGCGACGAGCAGGTCGTGATCACTGCCGAGCATGTCGTAACCGCATCGGGTAACCACGCTCAGCGTACCGCCAAGATGCTGGGCATCAAGATGCCGGCCATCCCGGTTGAGCACACCTTCATCGTCATGGACAAAGACCCCGAGCTGGTCAAGTGGCGCGAAGCCGGCAACCCGGAACACCCCGTTGTGCGCGATGCCGACAACGAATCCTATGCACGTGAAGAACGCGGCGGCTGGATTCTGGGTATCTATGAGCACGGCGCACCCGCGCGGTTCGAGCACGGCGTGCCCGACAGCTTCCGCGCGGACCTGTTCCCGCTGGATCTGGACCGGATCGCCGATCAATACATGGCAATGGCCGAACGTGTGCCGTCCTGTGCCGAATCCGGCCTGAAGGACGATTTCAACGGCCCGATCTGCTACACGCCCGACGGCAACCCGCTGGTTGGTCCGGCTCCGGGTCTGCGTAACATGTGGCTGGCCGAAGGTTTCTCGTTCGGGATCACCGCAGCAGGCGGCACCGGTTACTATTTGGCGCAGATGATGGTCGATGGCGAAGCCGAGATCGACATGGCCTCGCTGGACCCCAAGCGTTACTCGTCCAACTGGATGACCACCGAGTTCGCAGCGCGCAAGAACGAAGAGTGCTATGAGCACGTCTATATCCTGCACCACCCCGATGAAGAGCGCGCAGCTTGCCGTCCACTGCGGACTGTTCCGGCTTATGACCGTCAGAAAGCGCGCGGCGCACAGTTTGGTTGGGTGAACGGTTGGGAACGTCCCAACTACTTTGGCCCTGTCGATGCACCTGAGAACTTCGACCATGACGCCCGCTCCTTCCGCCGTGGCGGCTGGTGGCAGTATGCCGTCGAAGAGGCCAAAGCGATCCGCGAAGGCGTTGGCCTGATCGACGCGTCGGCCTTCACCAAACATGTCGTCAAAGGCCCCGGCGCCACACAGTTTCTGGATTGGTTCACCTGCAACAAGCTGCCCAAAGTCGGCCGCATCAACCTGACCTACGCGCTAACTTCGCACGGCACCACCCGCACCGAGTACACCATCGTCCGCAACAGCGAGAACAACTACTACATCGTCTCTGCCGGTGCCTGGACCGAGTATGACGCCGACTACCTACGCAAGGCGGCCGAGGACAAGATGGAGGAGTTCGGCTATATCGAGATCCAGGACGTGACCACTCAGTGGGGCGTCTTCGCCATCGCCGGACCCAAGTCGCGTGACGTTCTGAAAGAGGTCATCAAAGACGCCGATCCGGAAACATCACTGTCCAACAAGCGCTTCCCATGGCTGTCGGCGCGCCAGATTGAGCTGGGCATGTGCCCGGTCAACGCAATCCGTGTGGCCTATACCGGTGAACTGGGCTGGGAACTGCACCACCCGATCGAGATGCAGAACTACCTGTTCGACCTGCTGGAAAAAGCCGGAGAGAAGCACGGTATGAAACTGGTCGGTGCACGCGCCCAGAACTGGTTGCGTCAGGAGAAATCCTATCGCGCCTTCGGCACCGAACTGGGCCGTGATGCGACCCCGCTGGAAGCTGACCTGCCGCGCTTTGTCGATCTGTCGAAAGACTTCTACGGCAAGGCCAAGCTGGAAGAGACCGGCGTGCGCGTCAAATGCTGCACTCTGCTGATCGATGGACCGGACGATGCCGACCCGTGGGGCCGCGAGGCGCTGTATACGCCGGAAGGCGAACGCGCGGGTCGCCTGACCTCGGGCGGCTACTCGGTGGCGTTCGAGAAATCCATTGGCATGGGATACGTGAAACCCGAGTTCGCGGTCGAAGGCACCAAGCTGCAAGTCAAAATTCAGGACAAGCTGTGGGACGCGGTCGTCACCTGCGACAGCCCCTACGATCCGAAGAACGAAACCATCCGCAAGGACGGCTAAACAAACAAAGGCCCCGGTTAAGCCCGGGGCCTTTTGCTTTTGGGGTCAGGTGCTCAGTTCGTCATAGCATTCCAATGCCTTGGCGGCGTACATCATCGATGGTCCACCGCCCATCTGAACGGCCATAGCCAACACATCGGAAAACTCCTCTCGCGATGCACCCGCCTTGAGCAAGGCTTCGGTGTGGAGCGTGATGCAGGGCTCGCACCGGATTGCAATGGACATGCCCAGAGCGATGAACTCCTTGGTCTTATAATCCAGCGTTCCGCCCTGCTTGACCGCTGCGCTGAGCGTACCGAATGCGCGGGCCGCCTCGGGTATCGCGCCGTTGAGGTTGCGCAGACCATTGCGCGTGTCTTTGATCTTGTCCTGCCAGTTCATTTCATCATTCCATTTAATATAATGCAAACGGAATATGTTCTGGCGTGTTAAGCCGGGCCTTGATTTTAATCAGGTGTCGGGCTTTTCCGCGACGAAGGCCAGGTTGTTTGCGGGCATCTCCACGGATGCGAGGACGGTCAGGTTCTGGGCGGTCATCCAGGCGACGATATCTTTGTCATTTTTGTATCCGATTTCGGCATCCTGCTGAACCAGCGCGTCATGGAACCTCCGGTCGCCGTCGCTTGTCAGTTGGCCCGACCGTTTGAACGGCCCGTAGAGGATGAACCTTCCCTCACGGGCCAGTGCCTGCGCGGCTTCGGCGATCAGCACCTGCGTCTCGGGCCAGCTGATCAAATGCACCAGATTGATCAGAACGATCAGGTTCTGCCCCGCGAACTCATCATGCCATCCCAGCGCTGTTGCGTTCAACGTGACGGCGCTGGCGACGTTGGGCAGGTTGGAGGCATAAGCGTCGATGCTGGCGCGACGGTCTGGTTCCACCTCGGTCGGTTGCCAATGGAGGCCGGGCAGGGATCGGGCAAAGGTGCTGACATGCTGGCCGGTGCCGCTGGCGATCTCCAACGCCTGACCGGTCTTTGGGGCCCATTGCGTCAGCAATTCACACAACGCGTCAGCATTGCGGGTTGCTGCGGGGGCAATCAATCGGCCATCCTGCCCCTCGGTAGCGACGCTGGCGCTGGACGGCAGAGACCGTTTGCTCATCGGTGCAACCTTTCCGGGCTAAGGGCTGCGATCGTTGCCGGATCCAGCTCCGGCGCAGCGCCGATCACGAGGTCCGAGACCAGTTTCGACGCGGCCGGAGAGGATTGGAACCCGTACCCGCCCTGACCGGCAGCCCAGATGAAAGTCGGGTCTGACGGGTCCGGCCCCAGCACAAGGGTTCCATCGGGCGCAAAGCTGCGCAAACCCGCCCAGTTCGTTTCCACTCGCGTGACGGGTTCGGTGACCATTTCCTCGTACCTGGCCAGACCTTCGGCCAGCACCATATCATCGGCATAGGCATCATGTGGCGGCACAGGATCGGCCTCGGATGGCGATACCAGCAGTTTGCCCGCATCCGGTTTGGCATACCACGCCTCACCTACGCCCAGCATCATGGGCCAGTCCCGGACGTCATGCCCGCCCGGCGCAGGCAGGCGCGCCATTGACCTGCGTTTCGGAATAATCCCAATCGGGGCAATCCCGGCCATCGCGGCGACCTCGTCCACCCAGGCCCCGGCGGCATTGATCAAAGTGCGGGCCTCGTAGGTCTCCCCGGCCTCGACAATCCAGTGAGGGTTCTTGCGAATGGCTGTAACCCTGGCTTTGGTCAAAACCTCACCGCCATTACTTCGAATAACGCGCGCGAAATCCTGCAGCAACCTGTCCGTGTCGATGTCGAATGCTGTTTCGCCGACAGCTGTGAAGCCCAGCGTCTCGGGTTTCAAGATCGGTACACGAGCCTGCGCCTCTACCGTGGGGATGACCCGCATGTTCAGATCTTCAACGTCTTGTTCGAAGGCCTCGTTCTGATCCTTTCGGCCAACCAGCATCAACCCGCGCGGCGTCAGATAGCCACCATTTTCGGCGTGCAAGAAGTCGGCGCTGGCTTTGTTCAGCGCCACAACCGACGGCGGGCCGTAACTTTCTTCGAATAACGCGGCCGATCGGCCGGAGGCATGATAGCCAAGAGCATCCTCTGCTTCGAGTAGGGTAACAGTCCCGTGCTGCGACAGCCGTGCCCCAGCGCTCAGACCGGCGACGCCGCCGCCGATGATCAGAAAATCAATCATATTCATCCTTCCGGTCACGTTCCATGTGCTAAGGACGTAAGCGTCTGCAAACATTAAGCAGGCTTGAATTTGCGCATCAACCCATCCAAACAGGGATCAAACAGAAACAGGAGGGCAGGGTGAGTACCGCAGACCTACACCCGATGGCCACGGGGCATATTCCGTCCTACGTGACCCAGGCGGACGGCAGTGATTTTCTTTTGACGTTCATGTTCGTTTTTACCGTTGTCGTAATCATTCTGATCGGCGTGGGATATTTCACCCTGCACTCGATCCCCGAGAAGATCGCGCATGAATCCAATCACCCTCAGTTTCAACTGGTCGGCATTCTGGCCCTGTTGGCGCTGTTTACCCATAACGGTCTTTTCTGGGTTGCCGCCATTCTGGTGGCCGGGTTCCAGTTCCCCGATGTGGCCGCGCCGCTGAGGGCCATTGCCGACGCGATCCGATCTTTGGGCAAACAGGACCAGTCGGAACCCGCCCCGGCCCAGCCGACCGAACCCGCCGCGCAGCAGGAGCAGTAAGACATGCTTGAGACTTTGATGTGTGCGCTGGTAACGGTGCTGCCCGACTATCTGTTTCGCCGGTTTGTTCAGGGCAAGCGGATCGGTCATGAAATCACGCTGTTCACCATGTGGTATGAACTGCGCTGGGGCCTTACCACTTGTGCCATTCTGGCGCTGACGGTTATCACCACTCTGTTTTACTTCCACCCGGCCAGTAAGACAGCGGCATCCTATTTCCGCACGGTGACGATCCTGCCACAACTGGGTGGCCGTGTGTCCGAGGTGTATGTCTCCAATAACCAGCGGGTCGTAGCGGGCCAGCCGATCTTTCGGATCGAGGATTTCACCCAGACCGCCATGGTCGAAGCTGCCCATGCACAGATCGCGCAGGTTCAGGCCTCGTTGAAAGTTGCGGAAACCGATCTGGCCGAGGCCGAAGCAGGTATTGCCGGTGCCCGCGCCGCGCTGGATCAGTCGCTTGAGGATCTGGAACGCAATACCACGCTGCGCGACGAAGGGTCCAGCGCCGTAAGACTGGCCGAGATCGACAGGCTGGAAAACCTCGTGGCCGAGCGCGAGGCGCAATTGAGGGCGGCAGAGTCGCAACGCGCGGCTGTGGTTCAACAGATCGAAGAACTGATCCCGGCCCAACTGGCCAGCGCCAACGCGCAGCTGGATGCTGCGTTGACTGAACTGGACAAGACCGTGATCAGTGCCGGTGTGACGGGCCGGGTCGAACAATTCGGCCTGCAGGTTGGCGACTATGTCAGCCCGCTGCTGCGCCCGGCGGGTATCTTGGTGCCTTCGTCTTCGGGCCACAACCGATTCCAGGCCGCGTTCAACCAGATGTCGGCGCAGGTCATCAAGCCCGGCATGATCGGAGAGCTGGGCTGTATGACCAAGCCCTTCACTGTAATCCCGATGGTTGTGGTCGAGGTTCAGGACGTGATCCCATCCGGGCAAATCCGACCCTCGGACGAATTGCGGGATGTGCAAGCCAACACCAATCCGGGCTCGATTCTGGTCTATATGGAGCCTCTGTACAAAAACATGGCCGATGACATTCCTCCGGGCAGCAATTGTCTGGCCAACGTCTATACCGACAATCACGAACGGTTGGAGCATGAGGATTTGGGTTTTTGGCACAGCGCCGCGTTGCATGTGATCGACACGATTGGCGTCGTCCATGCTGCGGGTTTGCGGCTGCGTCTGATCCTGATGCCGGTGAATACGCTGGTTTTGACGGGGCATTGATGCGAAAAGTGCCATCAAGCGGCAGGGTGTCCTGCGGCTTGATGGCGACCCACCCCATACCCCTTAGAGAGGAGCCTGCCGTCGCGTGTTAGACTCGGGCTCGGGTCGTCTCGTCCGGACCTTAACGGTTCGTGCGCGGCGCGGTGGCAAAAGGCCGGATCGCGCGGCGTGCTTCATAGCTCACAAACCTGACGCAGGGGCTGTGATTCAAGCGCTGCCAAAATTTGCCCTTTCGGGCGGTTTGGTTGTGGAGTTACTGTCTACTCGGGCAGTTTGAGCTCCACAAGGCCCTCCAGATCACCTGGTTTGAAACCATGGTTGAGCAAAGTCTCTGTTACTAGAAAAGGCAGTTGGCGCAATGAGGGAAAATGTCCCTGCATCTCTCCATGGGCAACGTTTTGAACTACCTGCCTGAGTTCCTTCAGGCTTAGCGGCTGATTGGGACCTTCTAAGAAATTATGTAGATACCATGCGGCGAGCCGATCAGTGATAAAGGGTTCCGCACTCGCCGGATTGTCTTTTCCGGGATAGGGTGCTTCTGTTGCTTCTCCAATCAGATAAAACTGGTCCTCTCCTTGTTGGTGAATAGACAGCCTGAAGGCTGTAATACGGTCTTGAGAGTTGTTGGATAAAGATTGTTTCCGGAACTTCTCACGTAGTATCAGTTTGCCTTCTACACGTAGAAACTGTGCTTCATTTGTTGAGGCAAAAAGGGTTTGATACACCTTGAATGGTACGCGGAACAGTAAGTCGCCATATTCCTGCAACAATGCCTGAACCTGAGCGCGGTCCGCCAGTGCTTTGCCGTTGAGCCATTTGCTGACTTGCCCCTGTTGCACGCGGCACACTCTGGCGATTTCGGTTTGGGATTTTCCTTGATTGATCGCGATGCGGATCAATTCTTTGGTCTTGGGAAAAGGGTTCTTTTTTGTCTTGCTGCTCATATTCAAACCTCGAAAAGGCCGGGGAGCATTCGCACCCCGGCATAGTTTGTTACTTTTTCGGAGACGGGGCTTTCCTGTTCGGATTCAATTGTTTTCCGGTATTACCCCTATTTTTAGCGTGGGTAGTATTCTGTCCCGGTGTGCCTTTGTTTGCGTTTTTCATGTCGGCGTTGTGGTTCGGCTTCTTCATGTCATTCTCCTCTTGATGTGACATGAGCTTTGTACGCCCGCCAACCTCAACCCTGTAATGGTTGAAATCGGAATACTTCGGAATATTCCGGAATACTCTGGTTTTTTTGATTTTTGCGAGATTAAGAAAAAAGCCCGCCAACTTGGCGGGCTTTTCATTCGTGTTTGACCGCAGATTACTGCGGGATCTCGCCTTCCAGCCCTTCGACATAGAAGTTCATGCCTGCCAGCGTACCGTCATCGGCGGTTTCGCCCTCGGCCAGCCAGTCGCTGCCGTCCTGCTTTTTCAGCGGGCCGGTGAAGGGGTGGTATTCGCCGGCGGCCATGGCAGCCTTGAGTGCCAGTGCCTCTTCCTTGACGTCGGCCGGAACCGCGTCGGAAATCTCACCGATCTCAACCATGCCCTGCGCAATACCGTCCCAGGTGTTCACGGTTGCCCACGATCCGTCCATGACGGCCTGAGTGCGCGCGATGTAATAGGGCGCCCAGTTGTCGATGATCGACGACACGCGCGGGAACGGAGCGTATTCGCTCATGTCCGATGCTTGGCCGAAAGTGATCACGTTACCCGCCTCTTGCGCCGCCGCCTGCGGCGCGGTCGAGTCGGTGTGTTGCAAGATCACATCCGCGCCCTGTTCGATCAGAACGGTGGCCGCGTCAGCTTCTTTCGCAGGATCGAACCAAGTGTAGGCCCAGACGATCTTGAACTCGACATCCGGGTTTACTTTTTTGGCGTGGATGTAGGCCGAGTTTATGCCGCGGATCACTTCGGGGATCGGGTACGAGCCGATGTAGCCGATGATATTGGACTTGGTCATCTTGCCCGCGATGTGGCCCTGAACGGCGCGGCCTTCGTAGAAACGGGCCGAGTAGACCGAGACGTTGTCGGCGGTTTTGTAGCCGGTCGCGTGCTCGAACTTCACGTTCGGGAATTTCTTTGCCACGTTGATGGTCGGGTCCATGTAACCGAACGAGGTAGTGAAGATCAGATCGGCTCCTTCCAGCGCCATCTGCGTCATCACACGCTCAGCGTCTGGGCCTTCGGGTACCGATTCAACGAACACGGTTTCGACCTTGTCGCCAAAATGCTCTTCGACCGCCAGCCGGCCCTTGTTGTGCTCATAGGTCCAGCCGCCGTCACCCACTGGGCCGACATAGACGAAACCGACCTTGGTCTTGTCTTCGGCCATGGCGCCAGTGGCCAGACCAAGCGCTATGGCGGCGCTTGTCAGAAGTGTAGTGAATTTCATGTGTTACTCCCCAAGTTGATTTAGTTGGCCCCTAGTGCGAGGCGTGGAAGATCCGACCCAATGAGGCAGGTGCGCTGCTCTTGTCGGCTGAAAGGATCACGAGCACAAGGATCGTGATGATATAGGGCGACATTGCCAGATACTCGACTGGAATGGCAACGCCCGCCGCCTGCAAATTAAGCTGCAACACGGTGATTCCGCCGAACAAATAAGCACCCAGCAGTGCGCGCCATGGTTTCCAACTGGCGAACACCACCAGCGCCAGGGCGATCCAGCCAACGCCGGCTGTCATGCCCTCGGTCCACTGCGGGACGCGGATCAGGCTGATATAGGCGCCGCCAAGGCCCGCGCAGGCGCCCCCGAAAAGGATCGCCAGGATGCGGATCTTGATGACCTTGTAGCCAAGCGCGTGGGCTGCATCGTGGTTTTCGCCCACCGCACGCAAGATCAGGCCGACACGAGTGTATTTCAGTGTGGCCCAAACGGCTGCGGTCAGGGCAATGCCGACATAGAGGATCGGATCATGCTGGAACAGGATCGGTCCGATCACCGGGATATCGCTGATCAGTGGGATGTGGATATCCCCCATGCTGGGAGGTTTAACCCCGACATAGCTTTGCCCCAGTAGGGCGCTGAAACCGAGTCCAAACAGGGTCAACGCTAGGCCACTGGCGACCTGATTGGCCAGTGCAAACTGCGTTAGCAGCACGAACAGCAAGGACAGCACAGCACCGCCGATAGCCGCTGCGATGAAGCCCAGCCAAGGGGACCCAGTCTCGACCGAGATCGCAAAGCCACTGATTGCACCAACGATCATCATGCCCTCGACGCCGAGGTTCAGAACGCCCGCTTTTTCGACAACCAGTTCCCCGATCGCGGCCAATAGCAGGGGGGTTGCGGCGACCATCAGCGAGGCGACCAGCAGTACGGGATTAATTTCGCCAAGATCCATGGTTATGCCACCTCGCTACGGGCCGCACGGATGCGGTAGTTTGTCAGAAGATCGAATGCCAGCAGGAAGAACAGCAGCATCCCCTGGAATACCTGAATGGCAGCAGCGGGCAGGCCCAGTTGCGACTGGGCGATTTCGCCGCCGATATAGGTCAGCGCCATCAGGCCACCCGCCAGCAGGATACCCACCGGATGCAGGCGGCCAAGGAAGGCCACGATGATCGCGGTAAAACCGTAACCGACGTTGAAATCGATGCTAACCACACCCGAAGGACCAGAGACTTCGAACATCCCTGCCAGACCAGCCAATGCACCGGACAGGCCCAGACAGAACAGAATCAGGCGCGCCGGGTTCACACCGGCGAACTTGGCTGCCCGGGGCGCTTCACCCGTTAGACGGATGTGGAAGCCCAGCATATGCCGGTTCAGCAGGACATAAGCAAAGATCACAGCGATCAATGCCGTCACCACGCCCCAGTGCATACCTGAGCCAGCAATCAACTCAGCATTATGTGCGCTGTCATAGGATTGCAGGTTGCGCGAGCCGGGAAAACCGAACCCTTCGGGGTTCTTCAGCAGACCCAGCGAGACAGAGGCCAGCATCTGCTCGGCCACATAGACCAGCATCAGAGACACGAGGATTTCGTTGGTGCCAAAGCGAACCTTGAGGAACGCCGGGATCGCTGCCCATAGCCAACCGCCGAACGCACCGGCAATCACCATGATCGGGAAGATGTAGAACGCATCGAGCGGGTAGAAAGCCAGCCCGGCGCCCGCGCCGAAAATGGCGCCCATGATGTATTGACCCTCGGCGCCGATGTTCCAGATGCCTGCGCGAAAGCCTAGTGAAAGACCGATCGCGATCAGCACCAATGGCGCGCCTTTCACCAGCAATTGCGGGCGATAATAAAAAGCGAACTCACCAAACAGAGGCTCCCAGAAGATCGTACCGATGGCTTCTACCGGGTTCTTGCCCAAAATGGCGAACAGGATGCCACCAAACACCATCGTCGCCAGTACCGCAACCAGTGGGGTGGCATAGGACCATGCCTTGGACGGCTGTGGCCGTTTCTCCAACACTATCATCCGCTCATTCCCCCGATTTCAGTTCTTGTTTTTGTATTAGACATGGGCCACCTCCATGCCATGCGCACCGCCCATCATCAGGCCGATCTCATCAACCGTCAGGCCGGTGGTCGGGCGCGGGGCACTCAGGCGGCCTTCGTTCAGGGCCGCGAAGCTGTCCGAGATTTCCATCAACTCGTCCAGGTCCTGAGAGATACAGACCACCGCCGTGCCTTTGGCCGCCAAATCCAGAATGGCCTGCCGGATCGAGGCCGCAGCCGCAGCATCCACGCCCCATGTCGGCTGGTTCACCACCAGCACGTCGGGGTTTTGCAGAACTTCGCGACCGATCACGAATTTCTGCAGGTTGCCGCCCGACAGCGAGCGCGCTGCGTTCTCCGGGCCCGGTGTACGGACGTCAAAGGCGCTGATGATTTTCTCGGCAAAGCTTTTGGTCTCGTTCCATTTCAGGAAACCGTTGTTCTCAAGCCCTTCGCGAACCGATCCGGTGAGCAGGGCGTTTTCGGTCAGGCTCATGTCCGGAGCCGCCGCATGACCCAGCCGTTCTTCGGGGGCGGTCAGCACGCCCAGCTTCCGCCGCGCAGTGGGGCCGAGTTTGCCGATGCGTTGGCCGTTGAACTTGATCGCATCAGCGGTTGTTGGGATTTCGCCCGACAACACGCCCAGCAACTCGTCCTGTCCGTTTCCGGCAACGCCGCCAATGCCCAGGACCTCGCCCTTGCGGACCGTCATGTGGATATTGCGCAACGCCGTGCCGAATTCGGACGGCGAAGGCACTGAGAGTCCGCTGACATCCAGCGCCACCTCACCGAATTCACGGCCGGACCGTTCCGGTGTCTGTAGGGTTGAGCCGACCATCATTTCGGCCATGTCACGCGCCGAGGTCTCGGCCGGAACGCATTCGCCCACATTCTTGCCCAGACGCAGAATCGTGGCATGGTCACACAGGGTCCGGATTTCTTCCAGCTTGTGCGAAATATAAAGAATCGAGGTGCCTTCGGACCGCAACTTATTCAGTGTCTCAAACAGGATTTCCACCTCCTGCGGCGTCAGAACCGAGGTCGGCTCGTCCATGATCAGCAGCTTAGGGTCCTGCAACAAACAGCGGATGATCTCGACCCGCTGGCGCTCACCTGCGGACAGGTCGCCAACAGTGCGGAAGGGATCCAGCGGTAGGCCGTAGGTCTCGGACACTTCCCGAATACGCGAGGCCAAATCGCCCATAGCCGGCGGGTTCTCCATTCCCAGGGCTATATTCTCGGCCACGTTCAGCGCGTCGAACAGCGAGAAGTGCTGGAACACCATCGCGATCCCGTCAGCCCGTGCCGCGCGCGGTTCGGGGGGGGAGAAGGACTGGCCGCGCAACAGCATCGTACCGCTGTCCGGTTTCACCAGACCATAGATCATTTTCACCAGCGTGGATTTACCCGCGCCGTTTTCACCCAGCAGCGCATGAACTTCGCCCTCACCGATGTCAAAGGACACCTGATCATTGGCCACGACGCCGGGATAGGCTTTGGTCAGCCCTTGCAAACTTAATAGCGGAGTAGTCACGCGCTCAGGTCCTTCTTCAACTCGTTCTGCCTGGCCGGGCGCAAAAGCTGCGCGGCGACGCCGACGGCGATCATCTGCGGGTGTTTGCCCAAGCCGGGATCACCGATCGGGCAGGTGATCCGACCGATCCGTTCGGGTGAATGCCCGAGGGCCGCCAGCCGTGAACGGAACCGCGCCCATTTCGTAGCCGAGCCGATCAGGCCAGCAAAGCGGAAATCATGCGAAAGCAGCCGGTTGCACAGTTCTAGATCCAAAGTGTGTGAATAAGTAAGCACTAGATGCTCGGCATCGCGCGGCGCATGGTGAACCAGCTCTCCTGGTTTGGCGGCTGGAACCGGCGTCACACCAGTTGGAATCTTATCCGGAAATCGTTCGGGGCCGGTATCGACCCAGGTAATTGCAAGACCGGGAAGGGGGGACAACACATCCGCCAACGCGCGACCTACATGACCAGCGCCCCAGATCCACAGATTACGGGATGGCTTATGCACCGGCTCAACCATCCATCCGTCGATCAGTTGCGGTTGGGGCGCGACGCCCTGTCCGCGCGCGGCCGCCAACAGGCGTTTTACCGACAGGGGCATGTCACTGCCCGACGGGGAACGCGCGATAACAGTATCATCGAGCGCATTCATATCGTCTTGGTCATAGATCTCGCTCAGCAATGAGACCACACCGCCGCAGCATTGGCCCATGTCTGGACCAAGTGCGTGATGTGTCAGGCGGCAAGGCGTGATTTGACTCCGCGCGGCCTCAGTCGCCTGAAACTCCAGCGTGCCGCCGCCGATGGTTCCGCTTTGCCCGTCCTCCCAAACCAGCATTGCTGCACCAACCTCGCGTGGGGATGACCCTTTAATTGCAGCGATGACCACTCGGGTGACTCTCCCATGGATTCTGACCGCCTCCCTTAAAGCCTCTCGATCAAATCCCATCAGGCTCCTCCCTTTACCCTTTGGACACCGCGCCAAACCTCTTCTGCCGTGGCGGGGGCATCCAGCGCGGGATAGCAGTCACCGCAAGCCGCCACCGCGTTCGACAGGGCGAGCCAAGCGGATATGCCCAGCATGAATGGCGGCTCTCCCACTGCTTTCGAGCGATAGATCGTGTCCTCGCGGTTCGCGCCATCCCAAAGCGCGACGTTGAAAATGTCGGGCCGGTCAGAACAGGCCGGAATCTTGTAGGTCGACGGAGCATGGGTGCGCAGATTACCCTTGCCGTCCCAGACCAGTTCCTCGGTGGTCAGCCAGCCCGCGCCTTGCACGTAACCGCCTTCGACCTGCCCGATATCCAGCGCCGGGTTCAGCGACGCGCCTGCATCATGCAGGATATCGGTGCGCAGGATACGGTTCTCACCGGTCAGCGTATCGACTGCGACCTCGGTAACAGATGCACCGTAGGCGAAATAGAAGAATGGTCGACCGCGTCCAGCGATTCGGTCCCATTCGATCTTGGGGGTCTTGTAGAAACCAGTCGCCGAAAGGCTGATCCGACCCTGATAGGCCAATGCGGCAGCTTCGGCGAAGGTATAGCGTTCAGCACCAACCGAAACGTGGCCGTCCGAGAATATAACTACTGACGGGTTGGCCTGATGCCGCTCGGCCAGATACTCGGCCATCCGGTCGCGGAGCGTGTCGCAGGCGGCTTTCACCGCCATGCCGTTTAGGTCACTGCCCGAAGACGCTGCCGTCGCCGAGGTGTTGGGTACCTTGGCCGTATCCGTCGCGGTGATCTTGATCATCTCAAGTGGGATGCCAAAACGCGATGCAGCCACCTGTGCGACCTTCTGGAACAGTCCCTGACCCATCTCGGTACCACCATGATTCAGGTGGACCGAGCCGTCCTGATACACGTGCACCAACGCACCCGCCTGATTGAGGTGGGTCAGCGTGAAGGAAATCCCGAACTTGACCGGAGAAAAGGCGATGCCCTTCTTGATCACGCTATTCTCGGCGTTCCATTTCTCAATCGCCGCCTTGCGCGCAGTATAGTCGCTGGACTTGAGCAATGCCTCCGTCATGGCGTGCAGCTCAAAATCGGTGACTTCCATACCATAAGGCGTTGTATTGCCGCCTTCCGGCACCGGACGGACAGGCGGAGCGGTCTCAACCTGTTCGACAGCGCCCAAGCTTGTCAGATCCTCATGTGGATCTACACGTTCTAACGGACGCTTTTCCAGATGCTCGGCTTCTATGGTTGGCGCATGCGCGGGTTCATAGTAGTTCCGGCGGCGCAGTTCGACTGGGTCCATTCCCAACGCATAGGCTGCGTGGTCCATGACCCGTTCGATCGCGATCATGCCCTGCGGGCCGCCGAAGCCGCGATAGGCGGTCGCGGATTGAGTGTTGGTTTTCAGCCGGTGGCTTTCAATTCGCGCGTTCGGCAGCAGATAGGCGTTGTCGGAGTGCAGCATCGCGCGGTCGGCGACAGGTAGGGACAGGTCCTGCGCCCAGCCGCAGATGGCATGTTGCAGGAAGGATACCCCCTGTATATGGCCGTGCTCATCAAACCCGGCGCGATAGGAAATCCGGAACGCATGACGCTTGCCTGTGATGACCATGTCATCATCACGATCGTAACGCATCTTGCAGGCCTTGCGGGTCGCACGCGCAGCAACGGCACAGGCCACGGCTAACGCATTGCCCTGGCTTTCCTTGCCACCGAACCCGCCACCCATGCGGCGGGTTTCGACCCGGATGGCGTGCATCGGAACGCCCAAAGCATCCGCCACCTTGTGCTGAATCTCGGTCGGATGCTGGGTCGAGCTGTAGACCAGCATATCCGCGCCCTCATTCGGCACGGCTAGGGCGGCCTGACCCTCCAGATAGAAGTGTTCCTGCCCGCCGAGTTCAAAGCCCCCTTCAATCACATGGGCCGCGCCCGCAATGGCAGCATCCGCGTCGCCTTTGGCATAGATGCGCGGGCCTTCTTCGAACCGGCTGTCGGCGGCAAGCGCGTCTTCAACCGTCAGGATCGGGGTTTCTTCGTCATAGTCGATCTTGCCCAGCCGCGCGGCCTTGCGGGCGGCCAGATGGCTGGTGGCGACAACCAGAAACACGGGCTGGCCGATGTAATGAACGGTGCCGTCCGACAGCAATGGCTCATCATGGATCGAGGGCGAAACGTCATTGGCGAAAGGTAGATTCTCGGCCGTCATCACCATCACGACACCTTGCGCGGCTTTCACGGCTGTCAGGTCCATCGAGGTGATCTTACCCTTGGCAATCGGGCTAAGGCCGAATGCTAGGTGCAGAGAGCCCTTGGGCGTCGGAATGTCGTCCACGTATCGCGCCGCGCCGGATACATGCAGCGGCGCCGCGTCATGGGGGAGGGGTTTGGTCACGCTCACGCCGACACCTCCAACACGTTGGTCACTTCGCCCTGATCTTCCAGGAAGTAACGTTCCAGCATCGCTTTGGCCGTTTCCAGACGATAGGTGGCGGAGGCACGCATGTCCGTCATCGGAGTGAAATCATCCGCAAACGCCGGGATCGCAGCTTGAATGGTCTCGCGCGTCCAGGGCTTGCCGGTCAGTGCAGCTTCGACATTCGAGGCGCGCTTTGGAATGCCGGCCATGCCGCCGAACGCGATACGCGCATCGGTGACCACGCCATCCGTCACCGTGATATTGAAACACCCGCAAACGGCCGAAATATCCTGATCGAACCGTTTGCTGAGTTTGTAAGCTTTCAAACGATCTTCCTGACGGGCGAAACTGACCGCTTCGACGAACTCGCCCGGCGCGCGGTCCTGCTTGCCGTAGTCGACGAAGAACTCTTCCAGCGGGATCGACCGGCGCTCATTTCCCTTGCGCAGATGCAAGGTAGCGTCCAGCGCGATCAGGGCAGGCGGGTTGTCTCCAATGGGTGAGCCATTGGCGATGTTGCCACCGACGGTCGCGGCATGGCGCACCTGTACACTGGCATAGCGGCGGATCATTTCTGCATAAGAGGAGTGGAGATCGGCCAGCGCGTCGCCCATACGATTCATATCGACCATGGCACCGAAACGGACCTCCTCATCGGTAATCGAAATCTGTTTCAGATCATCACAACGATTGAGGAAAATGACCGGGTCCAGATCACGCAGTTGCTTGGTAACCCAAAGCCCCACATCCGTTGCTCCGGCGATCAGAGTGGCATCAGGGTTCTCGGCGTATACAGCCGCCAACTCGTCGGACGAACCGGGCAACATCGGCGATGCCTGCACTGTAATCGGATTATCTTTGACCCAAACCGGAACCGGCTGTTCTTCGGCCGCTTTCGCCGCACGAATGATCGGGGCGTAGCCCGTGCAGCGGCACAGGTTGCCGGCAAGCTGGGTGTCGTGATCGGTCGCGCCGTTCGCATGCCCGGTGACCATCGACATCACAAACCCGGGGGTGCAGAAGCCGCATTGCGAACCGTGCAGGTCTACCATCGCCTGTTGCACGGGGTGGGCCTCTCCGTTCGGGCCGCTTGCGCCTTCGACGGTGCGCACCGCCTTGCCATGCAATTGGGGCAAAAACAGGATGCACGAGTTCAGTGCCTTTGCCCCGTCCTCATCTGTCACCATGACGGTGCAGGCCCCGCAATCGCCCTCGTTGCATCCTTCCTTGGTGCCGGTCAGGCCGCGATCCTCGCGCAGCCAGTCCAGCAGGGTCGCTGTCGGATCGACATCCGCCAGTTCCACGGTCTCTCCGTTCAGAAGAAACGTGATGTTCATTCGAGAAACCCGTCGCCTTACCCGGTTGCGCCCTTGGGTGCCCTCCTTCGATGCGACGTAGAAAGAGTGGCGGGCGAATAGCTTGCCGTCAGATGTTAGGAACAGGGCAGGTTCTCTGGCAAGAAAAACTGCCTAAATAATATACCATTGGACCCGATCGGCCTGTGAATGTCACGTTTGTGTAGAAGGCAGTCGCTTGAAAATAAAGCTTTTTTAGAAAGGGCGCCGGATCGTGCCCGAAGCTCCTTCTGGAAAAGCCGAATAATCCACTTTGATTTTTTTGGCATTCCGAGGTGTCAGTTCCCGCTTTTGCCGCGCTGCTGGCTGGGATAGCGTACGGGGCATGAGCAGTACTCCTCGATTCATTCACCTCCGCGTTCACACCGAATATTCCCTGCTAGAAGGCGCTGTGCGGCTGAAAAAGCTGCCCGCCCTGTGCGAGAAGATGGAGATGCCTGCCGTCGCAGTGACGGACACCAATTCGATGTTCTCGGCGCTGGAGTTTTCCGTGACTGCCAGCGGAGCCGGAGTACAGCCGATCATGGGGTGTCAGGTGGATTTGACCTATCTGAAGGCACAGCCGGGTGAAAAGCCCAAAGCCCCTGCGCCGCTGGTGCTGCTGGCGCAATCCGAGGTCGGGTACGAGAACCTGATGAAGCTGAGTTCGTGCCTCTATGTGGACAAGGGCGGGCAACTGCCGCAGGTCAGGGTGGAGGAACTTGCGGATCGTTCGGACGGTTTGATCTGTTTGACGGGCGGGCCGGATGGGCCGGTTGGAATGCTGCTACAACAGGGACAGCGCCCGGCGGCTGAGGCACTGGTGGATCGGCTGGCGGGGATGTTCCCGGATCGCCTTTACATCGAGCTTCAGCGCCATCCGGGTGAAGACGGTCAGCCCGAGGCCGAACGTCTGACCGAGCGTGGTCATGTCGAGATGGCTTATGCCAAGAACTTGCCGCTGGTTGCTACGAACGACGTCTATTTCCCGACGACGGACATGTATGAGGCCCATGACGCGCTGATCTGTATCGCAGAGGGTGCTTATGTCGATCAACAACAGGGCCGCCGCCGCCTGACTGCGCAGCATTATTTCAAGTCACAGCAGGAAATGGTCACTCTGTTTGCCGATCTGCCAGAGGCTATCGAGAACACAGTCGAGATCGCAAAACGTTGCGCCTTCATGGCCTATCGCCGCGACCCGATCCTGCCGAAATTCGCCGATGATGAGGTCGCTGAACTGCGCCGAATTGCCAATGAAGGCCTGCAGAAACGTCTGGCTGTAATCCCGCATGCGGTGACGCCCGAGGAATACCAGAAGCGTCTGGATTTCGAACTGGGCATTATCGAAGGCATGGGATTTCCCGGATACTTCCTGATCGTTGCCGACTTTATCCAATGGGCCAAGGATCACGACATTCCGGTGGGGCCGGGGCGGGGGTCCGGTGCGGGTTCACTGGTGGCTTACGCGCTGACGATTACCGATCTTGATCCGCTGCGCTATTCGCTGCTGTTCGAACGGTTCCTGAACCCGGAACGGGTCTCGATGCCCGACTTCGATATCGACTTCTGCATGGATCGTCGCGAAGAGGTGATCCGTTACGTACAGCAGAAATACGGGCGCGATAAAGTGGGGCAGATCATCACCTTCGGTGCCTTGTTGTCAAAGGCGGCCGTGCGCGACATCGGGCGTGTCCTGCAAATGCCTTATGGGCAGGTTGATCGCTTGTCCAAGATGATCCCGGTTGAAGGGGTCAAACCGGTCTCCATCGAAAAGGCACTGAAAGACGAGCCACGCTTGCGTGAAGAGGCGCGCAACGAAGAGGTTGTGGATCGTCTGCTGACTTACGGCCAACAGGTCGAGGGTCTGCTGCGAAACGCCTCGACCCACGCGGCTGGGGTTGTGATAGGAGATCGTCCGCTGGACGCACTTGTTCCGCTCTATCAGGATCCGCGTTCGGACATGCCTGCGACGCAGTTCAACATGAAATGGGTCGAACAGGCCGGCCTGGTGAAGTTTGACTTTCTGGGCCTGAAAACGCTGACCGTCATCCAGAACGCGATGGATCTGATCTTCAAATCCGGGCGTCCCCTGCATGTGGCGGCGGATGGTACGGAACTCTATGAACCGGCTGAGGGGGCCGAGAATCAGATCAACGCAATCCCGCTAGATGATGAGGCGACGTATAAACTCTATTCGGCGGCTAAAACCGTAGCGGTGTTCCAGGTTGAATCCTCGGGTATGATGGATGCGCTCAAGCGCATGAAGCCCACCTGTATCGAGGATATTGTCGCCCTCGTGGCGTTGTACCGCCCCGGCCCGATGGAGAACATCCCGACCTATTGCGAGGTCAAGAATGGGCTGCGCAAGATCACGTCCGTACATCCGCTGATCGACCATATCCTTGAAGAAACGCAAGGGATCATCGTTTATCAGGAACAGGTGATGCAGATCGCGCAGGTGATGGCCGGGTACTCGTTAGGCGGGGCCGACCTGCTGCGCCGGGCGATGGGTAAGAAGATCAAAGAGGCGATGGACGCCGAGCGCCCGAAATTCGAAAAGGGCGCGGGCGAGAATGGCGTCGATGCCAAGAAGGCCAGCGAAGTCTTCGACCTGTTGGAAAAATTCGCCAACTACGGTTTCAACAAATCCCACGCTGCAGCCTATGCGGTGGTCAGCTATCAGACAGGGTGGTTGAAGGCGAACCACCCGGTCGAGTTTATGGCGGGTGTCATGAACTGCGATATCCATCTGACCGACAAGCTGGCGATCTATTTCGAAGAAATTCGCAAAGGGTTGGAACTGCCCTATGTGCCGCCCTGTGTGAACCGCTCTCTAGCGACGTTCGATGTGATCGAAGGACAACTGGTCTATGCGCTGGGCGCGCTGAAAAACGTGGGCGTCGAGGCAATGAAGCTGGTCGTCGATGGGCGCGCTGATAAGCCGTTTGTGAACCTGTTCGACTTCGCCCGCCGGGTAGACCTGAAGAAAGTGGGCAAACGCCCGCTTGAGATGCTGGCGCGTGCCGGGGCGTTCGACCAGCTCGACAAAAACCGCCGCCGCGTCTTCGAAAGCCTTGACCCGCTGGTGCAGTATTCTGCAGCGATCCACGATCAGAAGAACTCGAACCAGGTGTCGCTGTTTGGTGAAGCCGGAGATGACCTACCCGAACCCCGTTTGTCGCCCACGCCGGATTGGTTACCAGCAGAAAGGCTCAGCGAAGAGTTCAAGGCCATTGGTTTTTACCTGTCCGGCCACCCACTGGACGATTACATGCCCGCGTTGAAGCGCAAAGATGTTTTGACTTTGGAGCAGGTTAAGCAACGCATGGAAAAAGAGCGCATCGGTATGGTGAAGTTGGCAGGGGTCGTAGCTGGCCGGCAGGAGCGCAAGTCGGCGAAAGGCAATCGTTTCGCGTTTTGTCAGCTTTCAGATCCAACCGGTGCGTATGAGATCACGCTATTTTCGGAGACGCTGGAGAAATCACGGGAGTTTCTGGAAACCGGGTCGCATGTGGTTGTTACAGCCAAAGCGGAAATGGAAGCAGATCAACTCAAACTGCTAGGGAACTCTGTCGGGCCGGTAGACTCGGTTGTCGCAGAGGCCGGTGCGACGGGGCTTCGCATCTTTGTTGACGCAGCGCCGGCGGTTACAACCGTCGCCAAAGTGCTGGAAGACGCAGCCAGTGTCGCCAAAAGCGCATCGAAAGGCCCGATCCATCTGTGCCTGCTTGATCCGGGCCTGCCGGGCGATGTCGAGATGGATCTGGGTCAGGATTTCCCGATCAACCCGCAGATCAAGGGCGCAATCAAATCGCTGGACGGCGTCACCGAGGTCGAGGAAATCTGAGCCAGCCTTTTGTTGCCACAGCGTTTTTGCGCGGCTAGGCTGTGATCATTGCCTCATTTGGGGCGTGTCACAGGAGGGCACCGGTATGGCAATTTCTACTTTTGGAGTAAGAACTCTGACCTTTGCGGCGGCAGCGTCGCTGGCATTGGTCTCGGCGTCTGCGGGATTGGCAGATGACAAGGATGACAAAAAGAAAAAGACGATCGAAGGCGCGCTGATCGGAGCGGGCGTCGGAGCGTTGGTCGGCGACGGCAAGGGCGCTGCGATTGGTGGCGTGGCAGGGGCAATTATTGGACACAACTGGAAGTGATGTTGATGCGATTTTTTAGACACAGAGTATTCGCTTGCGCCGCAATCCTGGTGATTCCGTGTGTGACGTCGGCCGATGATGCGGCTGATCAGATGGTTCAGGACGCCTTGCCTGTGATGCACTATACCTGTGCCTCGATTGCTGAGGAGGCAAATGGTGATGAAGCTTTTGTTGTCGCCGTCGTTGAAAAGATGACGGCCCTATCTCTCCACAATCGCCAGATCAATATCGAAGATCATGCGGCGACTGACGAGGAAAAGGCCCAACTGCGTGAAACATTCATAGCCGCGCTGTCGGAAGGCTGCGCCGCGGATAAGGATGCCCTTTTGGGCGGCGTGGTGGATAACGCTGTGAAAACGACGCTGGGATTGTAATTGGCTTTCGGATTGGGCGTGCTACAGCGTGCCCACCGCGCACCGGACCAGCCCCCAGCCTTTGTCCATCCCGGCGGATTTGAAGCCGGTGACGAGGCGGTCCGACAGGAACAGCAGAGAGGGGACTTTCGGGTCCAGCCAGATATCCGGGCCGTTGAGGGCTTCGGGGATTATTATGAGGCGGTCTTCCTTGCCACTTCTCGGAAGGTATCGAATGCCGCCGCCTCGGCAGTTCAGCGGCGCGCTGGCGGGCCCACCTTCCGGCCCAAGCGCCTCATAGTTACCTATCGACCGTTTGTTGCCGACATTCAGAAGGTAGTAGGGCTCGGGTGTCGTTAACCGCGTTTCTTCTGAGTCCATGAGTGTGAGCGGGTGAAACACTGTTTCTCCCAGTTCGAACCGTTCAAGAACAGCTTTCGCAGTTGTCGAAACCAAGGGGTAGCCACCTCCTGAGATGAACGGAGGGGGAATAAATTCGGGATGTGCGTTGAAATACCAAAGGTCGCCGACCTGCTCTTCGGTCAGGATTTCGCCGCGTTTCCAGCCAAGAGAAGATTCATCAACCATTCTCTTCGACCACTCAACTTCCTCTGGTGAGTTCAGCGCCCGCCACGCGTCACCAAGCTCTCTGCGACTTGCAGCTTGCACATCGTTGATATTGTTGACCGTCGTAGAAACCCACGCACAGGGTTCAACGCTCGCGTCGCTCACCATCCGTCATACCTCAATAATGTGGCGGGCGTTCGTCTCCGAACACGACGCCGCCAGATCCTTCCTGCGCCCGTTCGGCCTCGCGCTGAAACAACATCTCGACACGGCGGGTCAGGCGGTCGATCTCGGACTGCTGGCGGGTGACGACCGTGTTCAGCTCTTCGACCGTGCGGGTCAGGTGGGCGATCTGTTCTTCCAGATGCTGCATGGGAGACTCCTGTGTCTTGCGCCGGTCATAGCGACCCTGTGACGCCAAGGCCAGCGAAAGCGCGCCTTGCCCCGATGCGGGCCATGGGATAGACCGCGCGCGGAACAAGGATACTCCCAAGGACGCCCCACATGGCCAAGCCCAAGAAACAGCCCCGCCCCAAGGCAATTACGCCCAAAGGGTTCCGCGACTATTTCGGCCAGGAAGTCTCGCAGCGCACCGAGATGCTGCGGGCTATTGCGGACGTCTATCATCGCTACGGCTTCGACGCCCTGGAAAGCAGCGCGGTTGAAACCGTCGAAGCGCTGGGCAAATTCCTGCCCGACGTGGATCGCCCGAACGAGGGTGTGTTCGCATGGCAGGAGGTTGACGAAAACGACAAGGGCGACTGGATGGCCCTGCGTTACGATCTGACCGCGCCTTTGGCTCGTGTTTATGCGCAACATCGCAACGATCTGCCCACGCCCTATCGCCGCTATGCGATGGGGCCGGTCTGGCGGAATGAAAAGCCGGGTCCGGGGCGCTATCGCCAGTTCTATCAGTGCGATGCCGATACTGTGGGTACGGCGTCGATGGCCGCGGATGCCGAGATCTGCGCGATGCTGTCGGATACGCTGGAAACCGTTGGCATTCCACGCGGCGACTATTTGGTGCGGGTCAATAACCGCAAGGTGCTGAACGGCGTGCTTGAGGCGATGGGGCTGGGTGAAGACGTCGCGGCCCGCGACAATGTTCTGCGTACTATCGACAAGTTCGACAAAGTGGGTGAGCAGGGCGTGCGAGAGTTGCTGACTAAAGGCCGTCTGGATGCCTCGGGGGCGTTTATTGATGGTGTCGGTCTCAGCGACGATCAGGCCGAGCCGGTAATTGCATTCCTTACATCGAAAGCTTCGGATACTGCCGGAACGCTGACCAATTTGCGTGCCGCCGTTGGCGATAGCAAGACCGGCGTGGACGGGATTGCTGAACTGGAACAGATCGGCGCATTGCTGGATGCCGGCGGTTACGGTGCGGGCAGGATTGAGATCGATCCCTCGGTCGTGCGTGGTCTCGGCTACTATACAGGACCGGTTTACGAGGCCGAGCTGACCTTTGAGATTTTCGACGAGAAAGGCCGTAAGCGGCAATTCGGGTCGGTCTCGGGCGGCGGTCGTTACGACGATCTGGTCAAACGCTTCACCGGGCAGGAAGTACCCGCGACCGGCATCTCCATAGGGGTGGACCGTCTGCTGGCAGCCCTGCGCGAAAAGGGCCGGATCGCTGCCGAGGCCACCGGCCCCGTGGTTGTCACCGTCATGGATCGGGACCGCATGGCCGACTATCAGGCTATGGTCGCCGAGCTGCGCAATGCAGGCATCCGGGCCGAGGTTTACCTGGGCAACCCCAAGAACTTCGGTAACCAGCTGAAATACGCGGATAAGCGCAACTCTCCGATCGCGGTGATCGAAGGTGGTGACGAAAAGGCCAACGGGATCGTTCAGATCAAGGATCTGATCCTTGGTGCCAAGATCGCCGAAAGCGCGACGCTGGAAGAATGGAAAGAGCGCCCCAGTCAGTTCGAAGTGCCACGCGGCGATCTGGTCGCCAAGGTGCGTGAAATTCTGGACAGTCAGGACTGACCCATGCCCAATCGTTCCCAGATACAAGCCCGCGCGGCGATGATGCGCGTACGGTTCGAGGCTGCAGGTGCGCAGGTCGTCGATCCACCGCTGCTGCAACCGGCCGAAACATTGCTGGACCTCTACGGCGAAGATATTCGCGCGCGCGCCTACGTGACCTCTGACGCGCTTCGGGGCGAGCAGATGCTGCGCCCCGACTTCACCATGCCGGTGGTGCAGATGCACATGAGTGAGGGCGCAGAACCCGCGCGCTACACCTATTCCGGTGAGGTGTTCCGCCGTCAGGAGCACGATCCGGACCGGTCGAACGAGTACATTCAGGTCGGCTATGAGGTGTTCGAACGCGATGACCCCTCGGGTGCCGATGCCGAGGTGTTTTCACTGTTCGCCCTGCAACTGCGCGGCCTGCCCCTGCGCGCGGCGACCGGGGATATCGGTATCCTGACCGCGGCTGTTCAGGGCCTGCGCACGACCGACCGTCGCAAAGCGGCGCTGATGCGGCATCTGTGGCGTCCACGCCGGTTTCGGGTTCTGCTGGATCGCTTCGCCGGACGCAAACCCGGTCCGGAGGGGCGTGACGCTCTGTTGAGCGCGGAAAACCCGTTGGACAACGACATTCCCATGATCGGCAAGCGCCGCGCGTCCGAGGTTGAGGCGCGGATCGAAGCTCTGCGCGAGGATCGTGATACGCCGCCGATTTCCGATAGCGAACTGGCCGGGTTGGAAACGCTGCTGAACGTGCGCGAGACCATGCCCTTCGCGTTGGAACAACTGCGCGACGTGGCGGTGGACCTACCGCAGATTACCCCTGCATTGGACCGGCTCGAAGCTCGGATAGCGTCTCTGCAAGCGCGCGGTGTCGATGTGGATCGACTGGATTTCGAGGCCGCCTATGGCCGGACTTCGATGGAATATTACGACGGGTTCGTTTTTGGTTTTTACGCCGAGGGCCGCCCCGATCTACCGCCGATTGCCACCGGCGGGCGCTATGACGCGCTGACCCGGCAACTGGGCAACGGCACCGAAATCCCCGCTGTGGGCGGCGTCATTCGCCCCGACCTGATGTTGGAGATTGAGGAGGGCGCGCAATGAGCCTGAAACTTGGTGTACCCTCCAAGGGCCGGTTGATGGAGAAGACCTTCGGTTGGTTCGAAAAGCGCGACATCACCCTGTCGCGCAGCGGATCGGACCGGGAATATGCGGGAAAGGTCGAAGGGATCGGTGGCGTTTCGCTGGTCCTGTTGTCCGCCGGGGAAATCCCGCGCGAACTGGCCGCGGGGCGCATTCACTTGGGTGTCACCGGGACTGACCTGGTGCATGAGAAACTGCCGCGTTGGGAACAGCAGGTCGAAGAGATCTCACAGCTTGGGTTTGGCAATGCTGACCTGATCATCGCCACGCCTGCCTGCTGGGTGGATGTGGACACGCTGGACGATCTGGATGCGGCAGCGGCGGCGTTTCGGAAGACCCACGGCCACCGGCTAAGGATTGCCACCAAGTACCACCGGCTGGTGCGCGAGTTCCTGACTGATGCAGGCGTGGCCGACTACACTTTGGTTGACAGTCAGGGTGCAACCGAAGGCACAGTAAAGAACGAAACCGCCGAAGCGATTGCCGATATTACTTCGACGGGGGAAACGCTGCGGGCTAACCACCTGAAAATCCTGTCGGACGGGCTGATCCTGCAATCACAGGCGACGCTGTGGCGCAGCCGGGTGGCGAAATGCGATGCAGAAGAGAAGGCGGTACTGACCGAGTTGCTGGATCGGTTGGGTTAAAGCACGCCAATTTCCGCCAACGCGCGGTTGAGATCATCGGGCAGGGCGTCGTCCTGCTCGCGTCCTTTGGGCAGATCGGCGGGAGTGTCCTCGGGTTTCAGATAACGCCAGCCCTGGAAAGGGCGTTTCAGGGCGTTCTGGGTGCGGTGGACCTCGGGGCTCAGCACGATGGCGCAGCGGCGAATGCCGTCTTCGCCGCGCACCTCATCCAACCGCAGGATGCGTTGGCGGCACTGGATCACGCCCTTGATGACCCAATAGATTGATCCACCGTTCAGAATCTCGGCCTCGCGCTTGGGCCACATGCGGGTGACGTGGCGCGGGCAGCCGTCCTCAAAAAGCGGCCTGCGGCTGTCTTGCCACGCGATCAGCGAGTCGACGCTCTCTGATCCGACCGAAAGTTTTATGAGGTTTACGTACTTATCCACAGCTTTCCCACAGAGTCGCCCCAAGGTTCATCTTTATATTGTAGCTTGGTCTTCGCTGCTATCAAGGTGTTGTGGTTGGGGTGTGAATTGGGGTAGTCTGTATCCCTCTTCTAACACAGGGAATCGCCAATGAGCCGCTTTGCCGCCCCCATCGCCGAGCAGATCTGGGATATGAAATACCGCTTCAAAAAGGCGGATGGCACGCCCATCGACCAGACGGTCGAGGACAGCTGGCGGCGCATCGCCCGCGATCTGGCGCGGGTCGAGAATGACCCGGCTCATTGGGAAGAAAAGTTCTTTGCGGCGCTGGAAGATTTTAAATACCTGCCCGCTGGTCGCATCACCGCAGGCGCAGGTACCGCGCGGCAAGTGACGCTTTTCAACTGCTTTGTCATGGGCACGGTGCCGGACAGCATGGGTGGCATTTTCGACATGCTGAAAGAGGCCGCGCTGACGATGCAGCAGGGTGGGGGGATCGGTTACGATTTCTCGACCATCCGACCGCGCGGGGCGGATGTGCACGGGGTAGCGGCTGATGCTTCGGGGCCGCTGAGCTTTATGGACGTATGGGACGCGATGTGTCGGACGATCATGTCCGCAGGCTCGCGTCGCGGGGCGATGATGGCGACCATGCGTTGCGATCACCCGGATATCGAACAATTCATCACCGCCAAGTCTGACCCGGCACGCCTGCGCATGTTCAATATGTCGGTACTGGTGACCGATCCGTTCATGGAGGCGGTCAAGGCTGATGGCCCGTGGGAGTTGGTGTTCGGCGACAAGGTCTATCACACCGTTCAGGCCCGTGATCTGTGGAACAAGATCATGCAAGCCACTTACGACTTTGCCGAGCCGGGTGTGATCTTCATCGACCGCATCAATCAGGCCAATAACCTGAGCTATGTCGAGACCATCGCAGCGACAAACCCCTGCGGTGAGCAACCCTTGCCGCCCTATGGTGCGTGCCTGCTGGGCTCGATCAACTTGGCTCGCCTCGTGACCGAGCCGTTTGGGGACGCCGCTCATCTGGACGAGGCGGCGCTGCAGGAACTGGTCGCCACCGCAGTTCGTATGATGGACAACGTTGTGGACGCGTCGAAATTCCCGCTGCCGGAACAGGCCGCCGAGGCGCAGGCCAAACGCCGGATCGGGTTGGGTGTGACCGGTCTGGCGGATGCACTTCTGATGCTGGGCCTGCGCTATGGGTCCGACGAGGCGGCGCGTCAGACCGAGCGCTGGCTGAAAGCGATCGCCCGCGCCGCGTATCTGGCGTCGGTGGACTTGGCGAAGGAGAAAGGCGCATTCCCTCTGTTTGATGCCGAGAAATATCTGGCCAGTGGCACCATGCAGCAGATGGACGAGGACGTGCGTGATGCAATCCGCGAGCATGGTATCCGCAACGCTCTGCTGACTTCGATCGCGCCGACTGGCACAATTTCGCTGTATGCCGGCAACGTGTCCTCGGGTATCGAGCCGGTCTTTGCCTATGCCTACACCCGCAAGGTACTGCAGAAAGATGGTTCTCGTACCGAAGAGGAAGTCGTGGACTACGCTGTGCAAATGTGGCGCGACAAGTTTGGCGACAAGGACCTGCCGGACTATTTCGTCAACGCGCAGACGCTGTCTCCGTCGGATCACGTGAAGATGCAGGCGGCGGCGCAGAAATGGATCGACAGCTCTATCTCGAAGACGATCAACTGTCCCGAGGATATCAGCTTTGACGCCTTCAAGAATGTCTACATGCAGGCCTGGGATCAGGGCTGCAAAGGCTGCACCACTTATCGCCCCAATGACGTGACGGGATCGGTTCTGACTGTATCTGAAAGCGCTGACACCGCGCCGGGTGAAAGCGTGGCGGCGCCGCATGAAGTTGACGGTGGCGAAGTCGTCTATATGTCCGAGCCGCTGGACCGCCCGCAGTCGCTGGAAGGATCGACTTACAAGCTGAAATGGCCCGATAGCGAGCACGCGATCTACCTGACCATCAACGATATTGTAATCGGCGGTCGTCGCCGTCCGTTCGAGGTGTTCATCAACTCGAAGAACATGGAGCATTACGCCTGGACGCTGGCGCTGACCCGCATGATCTCGGCCGTATTCCGTCGGGGTGGGGATGTGTCCTTTGTGGTCGAAGAACTGAAGGCCGTTTTTGATCCGCGCGGCGGTGCCTGGGTGAAGGGGAAGTACATCCCCTCGATCCTGGCGGCCATTGGCGGCGTGATTGAACAACACCTGATCAACATCGATTTCCTCGAGGGCGAAGGGATGGGGCTGAAATCTGATCCTCAGGCGCAGGTGGTCAACATGGATGCCCCCCGTGGCAAGGCGTGCCCATCTTGCGGCCAGTTCGACATGGTGATGATCGAAGGCTGCATGACCTGCCGTAGTTGCGGCCATTCCAAATGTGATGGATAATGCTTTATGTAAATGTTTTTTGAACCGCCAGGCAATACGAACCCATTTCGGCGGTTTTGGCGCCCATAAACAAGGTCATTAGCGCCCACAACTCGATTTATTGGGAAACAAGGCGCCGGATCGTTGATCAACGGCGCTTTGTTTTTTGCGAGATTGGGAGTGTACGCAGAAGTCTTACGAGAATTGATGGCAACAAGCTTAGGCTCCAGACTCATTGATTTACAGCCAGAATAGGACTGTAGCAGCGAGAGCGATAGCTAAGAGGAATACTTTTGGGCATCGGTCATATCGGGTGGCAATCCGCCGCAGTCCTTCAGGCGAGCGAACATGATCTCAATGCGGTTGCGGCGTTTGTAGCGACGCTTGTCATACCGGACAGGCTTGTCGCGTGACTTTCGACCTGGGATGCAGGGCCTAATTCCCCTGTCATTAAGGGCTTCGCGGAACCAGTCTGCGTCATAACCTCGATCTCCCAGCAGCCAGTCAGCCGATGGCAGACTGTTCACCAGAGCCTTGGCGCCCGTGTAATCGCTGATCTGGCCCGCGGATATGAAGAAGCGGATGGGGCGCCCGACACTGTCAGTAACAGCGTGCAGTTTCGTATTCATGCCGCCTTTGGTTCTACCGATCAGCCTGCCGCGCCCCCCTTTTTTAACCGCAGGCTGGAAGCCGTGCTGTGTGCTTTGAGGTATGTTGCGTCAATCATGATGGTCTTGTGATCCGGGCCTTCAGCAGCCAGCCCGGTCATGATCCGAGCGAATACACCCATATCGCTCCATCGTTTCCAGCGATTGTATAGCGTCTTTGGCGGCCCATATTCACGTGGCGCATCGGACCAACGTAACCCATTGCGGTTGATGAAAATAATCCCGCTCAGTACACGACGATCATCAACCCTCGGCCTGCCATGGCTCTTTGGAAAGTAAGGCCGAAGCCGCGAAATCTGCTCGTCGGTCAGCCAAAATAGATTGCTCATGATACACCCCTGAAACTCAAGGGGTTGAATCAGGCAGCCGAGTTGACGGCAACCAATTTAATGGGTCCAGAACCTAGGTTTACACAAAGCAGCATCAGAGGAAATTTTAGTGACGGTCGTTCTGTTGATGATCTTGTTGCGGGATTGAGAAACGGTACAGTTGATCCGTTGTCGTTGCCGCCAATTCGAACTTTCGAGGTGAACGGGCAGCTCTATTCTTTAGATAACCGTCGATTGTACGCTTATAGACAAGCGGGAATTGAAGTTCCGACAAGGCCAGCGACGACGGCAGAAATTAAGCATGATACCTTCAAGTTCACTACACCAAACGGGCGGCAAGACATCGTGGTCAGGGGACACTAAGAATATGAATGAAATCAAATCTAGCGCGGACTTCGCTGATGCACTTTCGTTCTTGTTGGACGACGAGAGTTTTCCGGCTGAGAATACCGACACACGTAGATTCGTTGAAGCGATGCAGGCTTGGCTGAAGGACGTCGAGGGCAACAATAACTGGTTTGATAAGCCCAGCGATGATTACATCACTTGGTCGGATTTATATAAGCTTTTGCAGGCGGCGTCAGTCTATGAATAGATCATCACGTCTCCAGTTTCCGGCGAGATCAATCTACTTCAAGTACGAGCGATCAAACTTGTAGTTTCTGGGTGAATATCTGTGAACTCTAGTCGATTTGATCTGGCGCTGTGGATTATTGGACGCTGGAAGCAGTTGGATGTTTCAGCAATATGGTCTCAGTTTCACTACACAGGTATCCCAGATGAAACATCGGTCTCATTTAGATCGGCTGACATCAATCGGACGTCTATAAGAGCATCCAAAATTGAGGAGATTCTTGACGGTGCTCATGTTCCATCATTTGAAGTGTTGGGAGAAGGGTTCAGCTTCAGTTATGGACAAAACGCTGGTCAAAATTACGATCACGTGTTCATCAAGTCTAGCTTGGCAGTCTTAACCCCTGAGTTTTGCGACGAATTAATCTCATCAACACTAGCGGACGATCAAAATTTCACGCAGGCGCATTTAGTTGATGAAAACTATCAGTACTATCAGAATATTTGTGATCCGCTTGACTTTAAGGCGCTCGGTCAGTCGATTGAGGGCTTGCCCATGAAATCCAACGGTTTGCCATTCCCACTTGAGCAACAGATAGTCGATACCAGCCAAAATCCTGGCCGCTACCGGCTCTGCCAAAATTATGTAGAAGTTGCTGCAGGATACATGTGGTTTGGAGACAGTTTTTGGAAGCTCATAGGGTGTTCTTCACAATGCGTTCGCGAACGTTTGCCTGCAAAGGTATCTCTAGTACACGCTGAGTGCTGGAAGCTGCGCTCTCAGGTGGACGTTTTTACCGATAGTTGTACAGCTGAATTGCAAGAAGGCGTACGTTCAGCTCTGTTTGATGACGTTCCGCCAAATGGTTGACGCACGTCAAATGACCAACAAGAGACGTGAGTAACCGTCACGATTATACCAGATTGGGGCAATCGTGTAATTTTACATAGTCAAATGCTCTCGACTTGCCGATCTTCGGAGCAAACATGATTGGCAGGTCGCAGCCCTAAGCGGAAATACCCAACTAAACTTTGCAAATCCTGACAAGCGGACAAACCTGCCATTTGACACTTGGCGCCCAATGTTCGGTTCCTATTTTTTGCGATGCAGCCAAAATTAATTCAGCACGAAATCAAAGCTCTTCTTCGACGAGAAAAAACAACTCGATTGGACGAGCAAGGCCACGAACTTCGTGAAACCCACAAGGCAAAAACAGATTAGGTGAGGCGCCAGCAATCGCAGATGTTGCCAGCACTCTTCGGCCAATAGATTTAGTTAAACCTTCAATTCGACTGGCAACGTTCACTGCGCCTCCGAGAACCGTGAAATCGAGTCTTCCAGGACTGCCGATGTTGCCATAACTGACTTGCCCAACATTGATCCCGATCCCAACATCCAATGACGGCTTATGGGCCTCAACGCGGCGACGGTTGAGCGTCGTCAAACCGGCCAATACACTTTGTGCGGCTTGCGCAGCCTTTCGGCATCGGTCGGCGTGATCAGCCTGAGTTGCGATGGTGAAGATCGACAGAATTCCGTCACCCATGAACTTGAGAACATCGCCACCGTTATCTTCCACAGACTGAACAACCAGATCAAAGTATCCGCTCAACGCGTCAAAAACATCTGCCTCGGGTGCGACTTCAGAAAGTGCCGTGAAACCTCGTAAATCAGAAAACATGACTACTGCTTCAAGGGTCGTTCTTTCGCCTCGCTTGATCCGCCCGTTCCACACGGCATCGGAGGGTCCATCGCCAAGATATGTTCGTAGTAGACCTTTGGCTGACTTGCGCATCGTGACAGGTTCCAAAGCGGAAGACAGAGCAGGCAGTGCTGCTTCAATCAACTCCAGATGCCGTGGTAAGAAGCCTTCTGGTTCTAGCGTGACAAACGTGCAGCCGTGCAAGGATCCATCACCATAATACATCAGAGTCGCATAGTAATCTGTGCCACCCAACTCAGCGAATTCAAGATACGAAGAATGCTCAGTCTTTGGATCCAGTTGTCGCAGACTTTTGTGCAGAGGTTTTCTGTGTTCCAAAATGTACTCAAATGAGCTGCCAACATACCCTTCCGTCAACATAGTTTCATGAGTTACGTCGTAGCTGTCGGTTCCGTCAGGGGTCCAAACGACCCCCCATGCTATGAGTAAAGGATTGGCGAAACGCTGACCGATATTGACCCGCCAAAGCGGAACACCTTCCTCAATTAATGACGAGCAGAAATGAGAAACTACTTTCACGGGGTCGCCTGAGCGGCGTCCTTCGGTAATCATCCAGTCGGTCAGTTGTGCTACGGAGGCCATGTTCTCAAACTAGTTGCTTGGGCAAGATGATCAAAGAACCTTGGCTCTATTTTGAGCTGTATAATTCCAACTTGTTTCTAAACGCGCTTACCCGCTGACCCGCTTACAGAAGCGTGAAGCGCTAGGGTGAAACGGCCTAGTATAATTAAATCGTTGACTCATCCTGGCACTAGTAGTTCCGTATTCGGGACTTAAGTTGCGAGAATTCGAACGTTAGCCAAAGAGAGAGCCGCATCGTGATGCTCAAAAAACGAGTGTCGAAAATGGGGAAGCCTTGAAACGACCGGAAGCACATTGCCTCAATCTACACAGCTTGTCTGCTAACCAGCTGCGATAGTTGCCCGCATAAAAAGTTCCGGTCAGATTGACTACTAACGCGGTGCGGGCGAGCGCCTGTGCTCAAAAGTTGTTTTCAGGAAACGAGACGAGACCGACGCCAATGGCAGTCAGCAGTTCTTCATCCGTCACGAAACCGTCATCGTTTGTATCGATTTCGGCGAACAACTGTTCCGTGAAATCGGGATAGAAAGCCGCCAGTTCATCTAGTGACGCCAATCCGTCACCGTCCACATCCAGTGCAGCAGGCATTGCTACGACTGAGATAGCGCAGAACTGTCCCAGAAATGCGCCAAGCACCAGTTTGAACATAGTATTCCCTTGAATGGGTCGGGAACACAGGCCAAGCGCTCCCGACTAAGTGAGGCAGTTCGTGTAGCATGAAAGATGCTTTGCACTACCGGGAGTCTTTCTTCGACACTCGCTTCGAGATTGGGGGACTCTGATACCCTGGGGTCGCAATCGGGACAGCATCAGCAGTTTCATGCTACCAGCCGAATTTGCCACATGCTGTTTTAGTTGAAAAGCGAATTTACTTCATGCAAAATATTGGAAAAATGAATAGATAAGCCATGGACATTGAACTCGCACGAACATTTCTGGCGATTGTTGAAACGGGCAGTTTTTTGGAGGCTGCCAACAAGGTCTATGTCACACAATCAACAGTAAGCATGCGAATTCGATCACTGGAGCAACAGCTTGGGAGGCCAGTGTTCGAACGTGGAAAATCTGGCGCCACCCTTACTCCGGCCGGGCACCGTTTTCACAAACATGCGCAAGCACTTGTCAGGTGTTGGACACAGGCTCGAATTGACGCCGCCCTGCCGGATACTGTTGGAGCTGCTTTGGAAATAGGTGCCGTGCCCAGTCTGTGGGATGGGTTCCTGATTGACTTAATTCCGGAGATGATGCGGGCGTTCCCTAATGTGGCGATTCACGGATCAACAGTTTCCACTGAATCACTGTTAGGCCAAACCACTGCGGGCGCGCTGGACTTAGCTGTGATGTATGATCCACGGAATACGGTCGGGCTGACGGCCCTTCAGCTGTTTGAGGATGATTTTGTACTCGTTAGCAGCGATCTGGATATCTCGCGAAACCCATTTGAAGACAACTATGTTCTGATCGACTGGGGGCCAGAATTCCGTGCAGATCACCTGTTGAACTTTCCAGACATTTCGACGCCGATGTTGCAGCTCGGAATCGGCACGCTTGGCCTGAATTTCCTGAGAACTCGACCGGCCGCCGGGTATTTCCCTTGGCGGATTGTGTCGCGGGAAGTGGAAACCGGTTGGTTGAGGGTGATTGAGGATGCTCCGCGGTTTGCTTATGCCGCCTATGCCGTTATTGCAGATGATGACCCCGAAAACCTACCCTACAAAGCCGCACAGCTTTTGGGTGCCTTCGCAAAAAAACAATTTCCCGTCACGGCCTGAGATTTGAGACGCTTTCGCAGGTGATCATTTAGAAGGCGAAATATTAGTTTTCAGAGGCCTCTAACATATCGGTCGCTGCGGGCTGATTGTGGACTGACTCGAAAACTAGAACTGCGGTTATCCCAGCCACCAAAACACCGCCCAAGATGGCCCAGTACCTCCAACCAAAAGACGTTCTCAAGCGCATTTCTCTCTCCACGACCGTCAACCAGGACCTGAAAAGTATAAGACGGGAAAATAATCTGCCAATTCTCGGCGCTTGAACCTCGAAGATATAACATTTTGAAAATAGGTACCTATTCCAATTTTCGATAGCACGGTTGAGAAAAAATCATAAGGTTTTGCACTCCGAAAAGGAGTTCCGATCACCTAAAATCAAAAAGAGACCGGCCAAATCTGTGAATTGGAGGGAAAGGAGGTATCAATGGAAAAGCGTTGGATCAATCACGTTACTAAGCACATAAGGCGGTTCATAACGTCAGACCGGTTCGGAATTGTGAAGGACCCGGCAGCAAAAACGCAGGAACTGAAAACCCGGCAGGATTGGGATGATGCCGCCGAGATATGGGATCCGTCCGAATTCGATCTGGAAAAAGAAAACCGGGAACGGCGCTTGCGCCCGAACGACTACGAATGGGAAGCAACCGGCGAATTTCCTTGGCGCGGGCACAGGCGCCGAATTAGAGGAGGATGACTGGAAGCATAAAGCGTGAAGATAGGATGATTCAGCTAAAGCCGACTTGATTCCCATATTCCTGGATCAGTCAGTGTCAGGAAATGAACAGCACAATGAGTGAAAAATGCCTTGTCAGTTCATCACCAGGCAGGGTTCTTCTTTCAGCGCTCGGTGACATCCTCCAACCGGTCTCCTATTCGAAGGATGCAACCGTGCTGGTGTCTGAATTTCTGTCCTGGTTCATCAAAGATGCCAGGCCCAGAACCAAAGGCAGCCTTCGAGATCACCCGGCCACGAAAACAATGTACCCGTATAGATCAGTAGACGAATTGATACCGGTGTCCCGCTGATCAAAGGCGATTGCAGGTGTTTTGTTATTGTTTCACCTTTGTCGAACCGGGGTATCGCTACAACGCACTACAGCTTCGGCCCCGTGAACGTCGAGCATGAAATCCTGCCCGTGATCGATTGAAAACAATTGAGATTACGTAAAGTTTTACGTCGCTTTAGACCTCTCAGGTCGAAAACAGCGCAGCACCATCAGCGCGTTTTGGCAAAATTCAGCACCAAACAAAAATGGTGTACAGAATGTTGGAAGTTCATTCGATTCCCGGTGTATTTACCACGCGGGAATGTGAGCAGATTGTTGCTGCATCAAAAACAGCCCCGACGAACGAGGCCTTGCTGGTCGGGCAGAACAAGGATCACAATCTGCGCAGGGCAGAGGTGACCTGGCTAGATGACGTCAGCGGCACTGGTTGGGTGATGGCACGACTAATTGATGTGGTCCGTCGCTCCAATACCGACAAGTTCGGCTTTGATCTGCGCGAATTTGCTGAAAGCCCACAGGTTGCATGCTACAAAGCGTCAGATGGAGGTCATTTTGCGTGGCATTCCGATATAGGGGACGGGCCAGCCGCTCGAAAAAGAAAGTTGTCGCTGGTCGTTCAACTCAGCAAACCTGGGATGTACGACGGTGGCGATCTGGAGATTATGCCGGGCGCTTATGCGGTAACCGCTAGCCGGTACCAGGGCTGCGCGACCATTTTCCCGAGTTTCCTGCTCCATCAGGTGACACCAGTAGAACATGGTCAGCGACACTCGTTGACGGTCTGGGCGCATGGCCCGGAGTTTCGGTGATGATGTCAGCCGTAGACTGGCATTAATCCGGGCTCAAAATGAGTTCATCAGATCAAAAGCGGCATCATTGCCGTCGCGAGGCTCAGAACAAGGAAGAACCCTGCCATGTCGGTGATAGTCGTCAGCAAAGGGCCGCTGGCCACCGCGGGGTCCTGGCCGATACGCTTCAACAACAAGGGCAGGACACCACCGATTGACACAGCGACGATTGTATTGAGCCCAAGCGCCCCGCCGATCACCAAACCCAGAAACGGATTGCCTTTCCACATCCAGGCAACGACGCCGATCAGAAGCCCCAGAACGAACCCGTTGATCAATCCGACCGACACTTCCTTGATCCAGACCCGCATGGCATCAATCGGACGGGCAAGGCCGAGGGACAGTTCGCGCATGCTGACGGCGACCGCCTGATTGCCCGAGCAGCCGCTCATGTCGGATACCATCGGCAGGAACACGGCGAGCGCGATCACAGCAGCGAGGGTTTGTTCGTAGGCGGCGATCACACTGGCGGCGATCACGTTTAGAACGATATTTGCCGAGAGCCATTGTAGGCGCCGCCGCGCCCGAAGTGGCAGGGGCATCGACCGAAGTTCATCGCCGAAGACACCCTGACGTTTCAGGCTGGACGACTCCGCGCGTTTCAGCAGAGCTTCATCGACGGCAGACCTGGAGACGACACCCACCAGATGCCCGTCTGCCTCGACGACCGGCAATCCAAGAAACGGGTTTTCATCGAACAAGTCTTCCAGTTTCTCCAGCGGCATGTTGGCCTGGACGGTTAGTGGAGGCACCATGATCTCAGTTAGACGCGCGCTTCGACGCGTGGATACAAGACTGCGTAAAGAAACGACACCAATAGGTGCGCCTTTCGAATTCAATACGTAAGGATGCTGACCCCGATAACGTTCAAGGTCATATTCTTCGTTTGCGAACCGCCGCAACACCTTTCCAACTGTGTCGGTTTCGGAAAAAGTGAAGGCTTCAGCAACCATAAGGCCGCCCGCGACATCGTCCTCGTACTCCACCAAACGACGAACATCTGCGGCGTCTTCGGGATCCATCCGAGTAAGGATCGCTTCCGCGTCCGCGTCCTCAAGCTCTCCAATGACATCAGCCTGAACATCCGAATCCAGTTCTTCGATAATCTCTGCGGCCTGCTCCGACTCCATGCGCTCAACAAGATCGACTGCCAGCGCATTCGGCGCCTCTTCTACAAGTTCGGCAGCCAGTTCCGGTGGCAGCAACGACAATGCGACGCTCCGCTGTTCTACCGGCAGATTGAGTAACTCACGCAATGCATCGCTCAACGGAAGAGGATCAAGCAGGTTTGCAAGTTCAGCCCCGTCACGCTCTGACAAAGCCAGCTGCAACTGCATTTCCAGTTCCCTTGGGAAAGTGTCTGTGTCGCTCATATTCATTTCTTTGGTGGGGATTCTGGTCAATGCCGGGCTTATAACAGATTTTTTTTGCCTATAGACAAATAATTCTTGCCAATATAGGGAAAGTCATGCGTGAAAATGACTGGATATCTATGACCGCTGAACGCTTGGCGGACCTTTACGATCAGGACTTTGGCGGTAAGGCAAATGGACGTTATCGAATCCCGGACAAGCTCGTGCGTCGGATCGCAGGGCGTAGACGTTTATACGAAACGGACATCCGCGGATTGTCAGTCGCGCTCTTTGAACTTGGGTACGTGTTAATCGATATGGACACGTTTTATGTTGTTATGAGCGCCAATTCGTTTGTGAACTACAGGCGTGCCAACGATGAATGCACAGAGTAGATGCCATGGTGAAGCGTGCCGCACACCCAGAGATTATAGGTTGGCGTGAACGCATCAGCCTGCCCGACTTTGGAATAGAGAATATACCGGCTAAGATAGACACGGGCGCGAGAACCGCAGCGCTCCATGCTGTGGATCAGTCAGTGTTCGAGATTGACGGCGAGCGATGGGTCGAGTTCATGATACCAGTCCAAAACCGCCGTTCGCCAAACCGGGTTCGAACCAGGGTTGTCGACGAACGCGAGATTAAGAACACCGGAGGTGTCCCCGAACGTCGACTGATTGTGAGAACGCAGCTTTTGCTCGGGCGGCATCGCTGGCAGATCGACGTCTCTCTGGCCAACCGTGCGAAGATGGAATTTGATCTGATCCTTGGCCGCACCGCTATTCGCAGGCGGGGGATTCTTGTCGATCCGGGTCACTCCTATCTGCTGGGTTCCGGAAAAGCTCCAACAGGGAAAAAAAAGAAAGCAAGAAGCAGGGACCCGGAGGGACAACGCCAATGAAATTCGTCATGCTGGCCCGGAACCCGGGCCTTTATTCGCACCGTCGTCTGAAAGAAGCCGCAGAGCAGCGCGGACACGAGCTGGATATCGTGAACACTCTGCGCTGCTATATGAACATCGCTTCACGCCGACCCGAGGTCTATTACGATGGTAAGAAGCTTGGGCGTTATGACGCTGTGATCCCCCGGATCGGAGCATCGGTCACTTTTTATGGATTGGCCGTCCTGCGGCAATTCGAAATCATGGGGGTCTTCCCGCTCAACGAGTCAGTGGCGATTGGCAGATCGCGCGACAAGCTGCGTTCAATGCAGCTCATGGCGCGGGACGGCATTGGCCTGCCTGTTACCACCTTCGCCCATGACCCGAAGCAAACCGGTGAAGTCCTCAAACTTGCGGGCGACGCGCCACTGGTGGTCAAGCTGTTGGAGGGCACGCAGGGTATTGGGGTGGTTCTTGCCGACTCAAACCGGTCGGCAAAATCCGTGGTCGAGGCATTTCGCGGCGCGAAAGTTAACATCATGGTGCAGGAGTTCATCAAGGAAGCGGGCGGCGCGGATATTCGTGCGCTCGTGGTTGGTGGGCGCGTGATTGCAGCGATGCAGCGGAAAGGGGCAGAAGGAGAGTTCCGATCCAATCTACACCGGGGTGGAAGTGCCCAACCCATCAAGATCTCACCCGAGGAACGCTCTACCGCTGTGCGCGCGGCCAAGACAATGGGGCTCAACGTTTGCGGCGTGGACATGTTGCGCGCCAATCATGGTGCCGTCGTTATGGAGGTGAACTCCTCACCCGGTCTGGAGGGAGTTGAAAAGGCAACTGGCATCGATGTTGCCGGCAAGATCATCGAGTTTCTGGAAAAGAACGCCGCCAAGGGAAACACCAAGACCAGAGGGCGCGGGTAACGGCCATGCGCGAGCCATTTGAAATCGGGGGCTTCAGCGTCCCGGCAGGTACGCGGGCTACGCTGGACCTGCCGGTGAGCGTGATGTCCGATCATACCCCGGTGAGCATGTCAGTGCATGTGGTTCATGGCCGCCGCCCAGGACCAGTCCTGTTTGTCAGCGCGGCAATTCATGGCGATGAGGTGATTGGTGTCGAAATCGCACGGCGGCTGCTACGGGCACCGCAGCTGGACAAGGTCGCAGGCACTTTGCTGGTTGTGCCCATCGTAAACGCGTTCGGCTTCATGACCCAATCGAGATACCTTCCGGACAGGCGCGATCTGAACCGGTCGTTTCCCGGTAGCGAGGGCGGATCATTGGCGGGCCGCCTCGCACATATCTTCATGACCGAAATTGTTGAGCGTTCCGATCTCGGTATCGATCTTCATTCTGCCGCGATCCACCGCACAAACCTGCCTCAAATTCGAGTTTCGCCAGCCTCGGATGTGACGATCAGATTCGCCGATGCGTTCGGTGCACCGGTCGTCATGATTTCCAAGCTGCGCGACGGGTCACTGCGAAAGGCGGCCCAAGAGCGGGGCGTCGATGTGTTGCTGTTCGAAGGTGGTGAAGGGCTGCGTTTCGACGAACTCTCGGCACGGGCGGGTCTCGCTGGTATCCTTCGGGTTATGAACGCGATGGGCATGGTCGCCAAGCGCGGCATCGCTGCCGTACGTGAGGCGCCGGTTCACGCACGGACGAGTTCCTGGGTACGCGCACCCGCCGGTGGATTGCTAAGAACGTTCAAGGCAGCGGGCGAATATGTGAAGGTAGGCGACTTGCTTGGCCGGATCTCGGACCCGTTTGGTGAAATCAGAATGGATGTTCTTGGAGAGTCTGACGGCATCATTGTGGGCCGCACCAACTTGCCATTTGTGCACGAGGGCGACGCCTTGTTTCATATCGCCAAAACGACGAGCGCAGATGTTGAAATGCGGGTCGACATGATCGCCAATCAGCTCGATGGTGATCCAATGTTTGATGAAGATGAGATCATTTAGGTGGCCTGATTGTGAGAGCGCGGGGCAGTTGCCCGTCCCGCGCCATTTTATGAGATTGCACGTAATCCGCGGCTCGCCATTACCTCCCATACGGCGAGCGCGATCAGCGCCGATCCTGTTAGCCATGCGTTGGCCGTTGCCACAATGTGGCCGGTGAAGTTCAGCGCCGCAGGTGCGGCGATCAGAGAAATCCCCAGTGCCGAAACCGGAGCCACCCGTGCGAGAAGGTGGCTCCGGCCGTCAGCGCCGGACATGACCAGGACACTAATGCCAATGGCCATGAAGGCGAGCGCTTCAAGTTCAGCCATGCCCTGTAAAAGAGCTTCCTCACGGAACAGGACAAATGGGGACAGAACCAACCAGATACCCATCGCGGCAAGCAGCCATTTATGGGGCGGGATGGGCTTCCTCATAGCCGTGACGACTTTTGCTTACTGATCCCCTGCGGGACCAGGGAGAAGTTCTGCATCAACAGCGGCAGTCAATTCGTCGTCATTGACGAAACCATCGGCGTTTGCGTCGATCTCCAGGAACAGATCTTCCGAGACTTCAGGATACTTCGTCTGAAGCTCCGCCAGCGATGCTAGGCCGTCACCGTCCATGTCAAGATCAGCAGGCATGGCGAATGCCGGAAGGGCAAACAGGGATGAGAGCAGAGCAACAGCAGAAACTCGACTCATTTTGTTCTCCATCAGAAAATGGGTGTTCAGCCCATAGTGGGGTTGCTGTAGCGCTTGGGTGTCGGTGGCATTTCTACGGGTTTCAGGTTGCAACAGTTCCTCAGATCAAGATCTCCACTACAAAATGAGAAATTTTGATTGGCGTTCCGATCTGGTGGGGCACTTTCGCGCTACGTGGGGAATATGGCACAATCACTTCATGCTGAATATCGAATTTTTTTCGTGGATAGTATCGGAAAATCGAATAGGAAGTTTTAGGTGCAAAGGGCTGTCCAAACTAGCCTCGATACGGTGGCCAAGCTCCACCTGCGATCCAAGAAGTGCGAGCGGGTTTCGACAATCTAGAATCCGTTCTGATGACGATTGGGCGGCACCCTCCTATGAATTGCTTAGGGTTGGCTGCTTTCGCAGACACGAATACACCTTTGCGCGCGCCAAATCCGGCAGATCAAAAGCTCCAGCCAAGCGGTCACTCGAAGTAGCGTACCAAACAATGATTAAGTTCTTCAGCCTTCAAGTTCTGGAGCTAGTCAGCGAAGAATCCGTTTCGGAACAGTTAAGATGGCTTGGCCTATATGGCCGCTCTGACGAAATTACTGCGACCGAAAAATACACATGGTGCAATCATTCGGGTTCAATCTGGTGATACTGTGCCGGGTTTTGGATGGCGCTGGTGCAACATGCGTTGACCGGGTTTTGGACGATACCGGCACTTGCAACATTACCTGAGTACCTTGGAGTCACTGCGATACCGGCGGGATGGGATTTGGATGCCCTTGCCTCCGCAACCTTGATCTATGCAGCAATCATCGGATTGAAAGCCATCGGCCTACCAGCCGTGAAAGCGCACATGATGAAAGAAGACTTCATGAAGTCCGATTCTTCGAAAGAAGGTGCCTGAACTTCCGAAGAGTATGACTGCAGTTTGCGGGCAAAGTGAGTGTCCGCAAACAACCCAACCTTCAAACTCTTGTCGGTCTGTTAGTGACAGGTTTGTTGCGCATCTCGGAAGCTGCAAAGCTTGGTTGTGAAGGCCCGCTACGGGCTGTTTGTTCTGGTCGCTTGGTTCAATCGGCGAAAAAGGCCGCTGGGAAGCGACCTAATAATTACAACTCAGTAGCCTCCGCGATGGCGAGTGCTTCTTCTATATCCACGCCTAAATAGCGAACTGTGCCATCCATCTTGGAGTGTCCATTTAGCAGCTGTATTGCCCGCAAATTGCCGGTTTACCGCAGTAAATCCAAGATCATTGAGACGCGTTTTCCGGAACTCCCAATTTTCGCAAATCGTCTAACCAACGGTTGTGGAACTCTTTGTCGGTGAACGGAGCAGCTCCCGCTTCTTCAATATCGTAGTCGGGATTGTCTACTAGAAACTCGCCCATCATGGTGCGGGCCTCGTCATCCCGCCCCAACCGCAGCAAGATCGGAGCAAGAGTACGCCTGAGGCGATCCGGGACCTCGTTCATCTTCTCGATCGAAGCGAGCGCTCCTTCGTAGTCCTCCGCGAAGTACTGAGCCCAACCCAGATTCCACAGATACCAATCTGGATGATGAGGATTGAGGCGTATTGCAGCCTTCATCCGATCAACGGCTTCATCTGCCCTTCCGCTGTAGATCAAAGGATCAATAGAGTCGGCAAGTACCTGAGCAGAGTTCGGGTTTAGGGATATCGCCTTCTCATAAAGTGATGCGGCCTTCTCAAGATCGCCACTTTGCACTGTAACACTCGCCAAAACCTGATGAGCTTTAAAATTGAACGGCTCCAGTTTTATCGCTTTTCTGGCCATTTCAAACGCGAGCGCCAAAGATTCTTCACGCGATGTGATTTCAGTCCACCCCCAACGGTAGCCGAAGTTATGGGCCCAAGCGAGTTCGATGTATGCGCTTGCGAAATTCGGATCCAGTTCGATTGCCTTCTTGCTCAGCTCCATCGCAAGAATGTTGCCTTCTTTCGTGAAGGTGAATGATTGTTCCTGCGCGCGCTTAAAAAGTTCGTATGCATTCAGGTTGTCAGTTGGTTGGTGTTCCAACCGGTCATATTCCGCCAGGTCGATGTTCTCGTTGAGAGTCAGGGCGATGGTTCGCGTAACATCGTCTTGTACAGCAAAAATGTCCTCAATACTGCGGTCGTAGCTTTCTGCCCAAAGATGTTTGCCGTTTGTTGCGTCAGTCAGTTGCGCTGTGACACGCAACTTGTCTCCGGAAATTTGAACACTGCCCTCGACAATGTAGCGAACGCCCAGCTCTTCGGCCACCTGTTGTACCTTTACCGGTTGATCCTTGTAGGTAAACGTCGAATTGCGCGAGATTACGAAGAAGTCGACAAATCGGGAGAGCGCAGTGATGATGTTTTCGCTGAAGCTGTCGCTGAGGTAATCATGTTCCGGATCGCTGTTCAAATTGTCGAACGCCAGTACGGCGATAGACGGTTTGCCAGCTAGTGGGACGCCGGTTGGGCCGGTCGTGTCGGATGATTGGTTCGAAGCAATCCAAGTTTGCCACAAGACCATCCCCCCGACCGCAACTGCAACCGCGACCACAACAGCTACTAACCATGAGCGACGTGTCGGCGTCGCGGGTCGGGGTATAGTGGAAACGAGTGCCTTTGCTTTGTCATCAAGCAACAGGCTGAAAACACGTATAGGTTCTTCGATGTTTTTGACCTCATGCAACCCAAGGTCTTCAATGTTGAGGTCGAGTTTGTCCTTTACCTGATCAAATACGCTTGCCGCCATATAGATGCCATCAGGCACAGCCAGACCTTCCAGTCGCGAAGCAACGTTTACACCATCCCCGTAAATGTCATCGTTTTCCACGACGACGTCACCAACGTTGATTCCAATTCGGTAGTGTATCTGGTTGTTTTCCAGAACGTCCTTATTTTTCAGTTCGACGTAATGTTGAAACTCTATCGCGCATTGTACTGCTTCAACGGCGCTGGCAAATTCGATTAGCAGACCATCGCCCATCAATTTGACGATGCGCCCGTTTCGGGCTGCTACGATAGGTTCTATCAGATCTTCGCGATGTGCCTTTATGGACGCCAGAGTACCTGCTTCATTTTCCCGAATGAGGCGGCTGTAGCCCACAACGTCGGCAGCAATTATTGCCGTGAGGCGTCGTTCCAATACCTAACCTCCCTAGCTTAGCCAACAGGCTAGCCAAAAAGTCAAACCTAATCCAGATACGAGGTGAACCGTCACATCTCGTCAACGAAAGCAACCAATTCATTACTGGTCGAGAACGGTAGCTTTGGTGCGCTTTGCTGGAACCGCAAAGCACGGTTTTGACAGTCTGCTTGGGGCTGCGAACAGCCGGTAACACGATTTGCAGTGAACGTAGGGAGTGAGCCCAGAGCCGACGAAAAACGCATGTCAACTACACTGGTAGAACCATGTGGTAGTGTGTACCAACCCCATGGTTTTTGTCGAGTTCTGGCACGCGAGTTTCCACGGCAATCCGCATTCCGATATTCTCGTAAAACTGAACGGCGTCATTATCCGCCGCAACGTCAAGGCAAATTCGTTTGCAACCGGCGTCCTGAGCCTTTGCCTTGGCAACATCAATCAGTCGCCGGCCGTTTCCCATGCGCCGCGATTTTGAAGAAACAGCCAGATCGAACACGAAATAGGACCCGTCCAAACCGGGTGGAAATAGCTGTTCCATGAGATCGAATGCGTGGTCAAGGTGATTGCGGAACTCGGGGCTTTCGTTCCGTCCTTGCCGCGCTCGGGTCTGGACAAAGTGCTCATCAAACTCATCAAGTGTATGGGAGACGAGGACCCCGAGAACTTCGTCACCCTGCATCGCAAGCGTGGTCTGCTTGTGGCAAACAATGCCTTCCATTTCCGACCAATCATATGCGAAGATTCGTTTCCAGCGCTCCTCGTTTCCAAAAAGGAACTGCATGAGGGGTGGGTCGACGGTCCAGATAAGATCAGCGACAGGACCGGGCGGATGACTGGCCTTTGCTGCGAGAATTGACAACTCCATAGCTAAGAGGACCTCTCGGTAGATCGTTATCCGTCCAAGCATGGTTCAAACGAGCGCGAGTTTCCAAGTGATTTTTTGTGTTGGTTAAACAAACGGGGCCTATGCGTCGTCGAACGGCGAGTTCGTCCGCTATCCAGAATAGCGAGTTTTCCTTGTGGCTGTCGGATTTGGCTGTGACCTGCCTCATCAAGCCTATACTTGACACTCCGATAGCGTGAAATTCTAGACTATTTCACCGCCATAACTAACCGGCGGCCACTGCAAAGACTTCGACCGGCTCCCTAATGCGCTTGTTCTTTGCCTCGCCCCGGCTTTCAGCTTCAAGCGCACCCTCAAATGCGGCCCAGGTTCGAAGAGAAATAAGAATCTCATCGTTATCCGCCATGTCGCAGAGACGAGCAGCTGTGTTGATCGATGTTCCGGAGGCAGTGTAGTCGAAACGACTTTCGGAGCCGACGATACCGACCGTGGCATAGCTGTAGGAGATCCCGGTACCAAATTCTTTGCTCTGTGACCCCAATGGAGGGTTCCACAGTCGAGACTGTTGACTCGTTGCGACAAGTTGTACATTCTCTATATCAATACATATGTGCTGAAATACAGAACAACAGTGGAGTGAAGAAAAATGCATGTCAAAGGTATAGTGGCAAGTATAGCTGTTGCCGCAGGGTTCGCTTTCCCAAGTTTGGCACTTGCGGAAAGCCCGACCATCAAAGCAATCCAAGAGCGTGGCAAAATGCTTTGCTCAGGTCACAACGGCTCATATTTTGGTTTTGTCGAAGTGAATGACAAAAATGAGTGGAAAGGCTTGGACATTGACCTTTGCCGAGCGATGACCACCGCCTTGCTGGGTGATCCGGACAAGGCACAGATTGTTCCGCTTAGCTGGGCGCAGCGTTTCCCGGCCCTGCAATCGGGCGATGTGGACATCATCATCAAGGCCACCGGCTGGACCATGGGCCGTGACACCGAACTGGGTCTGCAGTTCTCGATCCCCTACTTCTTTGGTGGCGCACAATTCATGGCGCATGGCGATCTGGGGATCACCGAAGCGAAAGAATTGGAAGGCGGCACAATCTGCGTTGAAGCCGGAACCACCATCGAGCGCATCGCTGCTAACTACCTTGAGAGCCTTGGCGTAGAGCACACGATGGTGAGCTACGAAAAAGCATCGGAACTACGCGCGGCTTATCTGGCCAACAGATGCGATAGCTTCGTCGCCTGGGGTCCGTTCCTGGCCGTCCTGCGCGCCACCGAGATTGAAAATCCAGATGCGCACGTGATCTTAAACGATCAACTTTCGAATGAACCGATCTCAGCCGCGATGCGTCAGGGCGACGAGGACTTTGTCGACTTTACCAACTGGATGCTGGCCGCTCTGCTGATCGCCGAAGAAGAAGGCATTACATCGGAGAATGTCGAAGAAATGGCAGCAAACCCGCCGAACCCGAAGATCGCTCGGCTGTTGGGTGCGGAGCCAGGCATGGGCGAGCGTCTGGGGATCCGTGATACATGGGCCAAAGAGATGATCGCAGTCGTAGGCAACTATGGCGAGATTTATCACCGCAACCTTGGTGACAACAGCCCATACAAGCTGGAACGCGGTCTGAATAACCTCTGGAGCCACGGCGGTGTTCTGTACGCCCCGCAGCTTGACTAAGAGCTAACTTAGACACGGGGGCCGCGTGACATTGCGGCCCCGCATTCTCCCCTAAAATCAGAAGATTAAAAGCCATGGACGCATCCGAACTGAAGGCGCGCGCCAACAGGCGCAAATTGATCATCCAAAGCGCACTGATCGTGTTTACTGTGCTAGTTGTGATTAGCGCCATCCAAAGTGCCAAGGTCAATCTGAATGCGCTGGGTCTGGCCAGCGGCTTTGGGTTCCTTGAACGGTCTACAGGCTGGTCTTACTCTTTCTCGCTGATCGACCGGGATATCAATGACAGCTATGCCCGGACCCTGACGATCGGGTTCCTGAACACTGTTTTCTTGGGCTTTCTGACGATTGTGCTTTCCACTGTCTTTGGGTTTCTCATCGGGACGTTCCGAGACGCGCGGAACCCGGCGCTGAAAACCGCTGCAACGGTCTATATCCAAACCTTCCGGAACATTCCGCTGATCCTGCAGGGCATCTTCTGGTACGCCGTTGTGATCCACCTGCCGGGACCAAGGCAGGCGATGAACCTGGGCGAAGCGATTTTCCTGTCCAATCGGGGGTTGATGATCCCGCTGCTGAACGTATCTCTGACCGTCGCTCTTGTCATGGTATTGGTTCTGATCGCTGCGGCATTCTTTCTGTCGCGGATGAAGATCAGCCTTGCCAAGATCCTGCTGGCGCTGATCGGCCTGGGCTTTTTCATGGTTCTGGTCGCAACCGGCTTGACAGTTCCGGCGGGTGAGGGGGCAATCTCCTGGCCTGCGCTCAAGGGTCTGCGGTTTGAGGGCGGCCTGACGATCTCACCAGAACTGCTGGTCATGATCATAGCCATCACGCTGTATGGTTCGGCCTACATCGCCGAGGTTGTACGCGGTGGCCTTGCCGAAGTGCCAAAGGGTCTGATCGAGGCTGGTGAGGCGCTGGGGCTGACCCAACGTGCGATCTGGGCGCGGATCAAGATGCCCATGGCGCTGCGGACGATCATTCCGCCGCTTGGCAACCAGTGGATTTTCATCATGAAAGCCACAACCATTGGTGTCGCCATCGGGTTCTCTGACCTGTTCTACATCGTCTCTACCTCAATCACGCAGTCCGGGCAGACACTGGAACTGATCGCCATTCTCATGGGCGCGTTCCTGCTGGTCAATTTCTCGATTGCTCAGTTCATCAACTGGCTGAACGAAAGCCTCAAACTGAAGGCGCATTGATATGGCTGACGCGGTACTTACCAATAAATTCGACTGGGAGAAATTCCGCCGCCGTTCGTTCGCCACGCCGACGGATTCCGTCATCACAGTTGTTGTCTTTGCGGGCCTCGCTTGGCTGGTCTGGCAAGCGCTCAGCTGGGGTGTCTTCCACGCGGTGTGGAGCGCAGACAATGTCGAGGAATGTGGCCATGGCGGAGCATGTTGGTCCGTTATCGACGCCCGGCATCGGCTGATCCTGTTTGGTCTTTATCCGTATGATGAACACTGGCGCTCAGCGTTAGCTTGTTTGTCGATTGTCGGCACGGTTATCATCTCGTGCTTTCCATGGACCTGGACAGCCAAGCGCCTGTCGACCATTTGGATAGTGGGTTTCGCCATCTACTACCTGCTGATGGAGGGCAGTCTGCTGGGCTTGCCGAAGGTTACCACGGATCAGTGGGGCGGTCTGGCGCTGACATTGTTCCTGTTCTCAAGCGTAGTTCTAATCGGGATGCCAATGGGGCTTGGTCTTGCGTTGATGCGTCGGTCAGAGATGCCCGTCGTGCGCGGCTTTGCCTCGCTGGTGATCGATATGATCCGGTCTTTGCCGCTGCTGACAACGCTGTTCACCGCCGCCGTTGTGATCCCGATCCTACTGCCAAGTTGGCTGGAAGGAGATAAGATCTGGCGCGTGATCATAGCGTTTGGTTTGTTTTTTGCTTGTTATCAGGCTGAGGTTTTACGCGGCGGGTTTCAGGCTATCCCAAAAGGCCAGTTCGAGGCTGGCAAAGCGCTGGGTTTGACCTACTGGCAGATCCTGGCACGCATCGTTCTGCCACAGGTGTTCCGTCATGCCTTGCCCGCGACGGTCAACAACGTTGTCGTGACCTTCAAGGAAACCGCGATCGTGATCATCATCGGGTTCTTTGATGTGCTCGCCTCTGCCAATGCGGCCTTCGGGACGGGCGAATGGGCCCCATATTACATCGAAGTGCTGGCCTTTGTGGCGGCGATCTACTGGGTCTTTCTGTTCGGCCTTGGTCAGTATGGAGAATATCTAAAGCGCCGCATGAAAGTTGCAGAGCGGTAACCTCCCCGTCTTCCATAACCGTAACTGCACCAGAAGCCGCTCATCTGATTTCAGATGGGCGGCTCATTTGTGAACTCTTGTTTAGGCGGGATATTGGTCAAAGCTTGTTGATAGGGGTTCTGAGCATCATGTTCCCTTGGTCGTCTTCGGGAATCTCACCAGCGCGCATGTTTACTTGCAGCGATGGAAGAATGAGTTTTGGAACGGCCAGTTGCGCGTCGCGTTCCGTGCGGAATTTGATGAATTCCTCGCGTGATTTCCCACCGCCAACATGGATGTTCTTGGCCTTCTGCTCACCAATGGTGGTTTCCCACGCAATCGCGCGCCCTCCAGGGCCATAGTCGTGGCAGATAAAAAGCCTCACCTCGTCGGGGAGTGAAAGAACCCGCTGAATGGAATCGTAAAGCTGCCCTGCATCGCCGCCCGGGAAGTCGGCGCGTGCGGATCCGCCGTCCGGCATGAACAACGTGTCTCCAACAAAAACGGCGTCACCGATGACATGGACCATGCAGGCCGGTGTGTGACCGGGTGTGTGAAGCGCAAAGCAGGACAGGCTGCCCAGTTGATATGCTTCGCCGTCGCCAAAGAGGGCATCAAACTGCGAGCCATCCCGCTGAAACTCCGTCCCTTCGTTAAAGATTTTTCCGAACGTATCCTGAACCGTCTGGACATGTTCGCCGATGCCAATTTTACCACCCAACTCCCGCTGAAGGTAAGGCGCCGCTGACAGGTGGTCGGCATGAACATGTGTTTCGATGATCCACTCAAGCGTAAGATTTTTTTTGCGGACAAATGCGATGATTTGGTCAGCGCTTTCAAATGTCAGACGGCCCGCTGCAAGGTCGAACTCCATCACAGGGTCGACAATCGCGCAGGCCGTCGAGTTTGGGTCGCGCACCACGTAGGTGATTGTGTTCGATCCCGGATCAAAGAAACCGGTGACGTCTGGCTTTTGTGTCAGGTTGACCGATGGGATCGACATGGGACACCTCTTTGTTAGTCGAGCGTAACTGTCCCGTTTGGGCTTTCCAGAACAAATGAAAGCGCAGTGGGACCTTCGCAAATCTCAGCCAGATGCGAGATCCCCAGTTTTTCAAACACGTCCTTTATGCGTGCAGGATCCGGTGTTTGAACCTGAACTTTCGACAGCGTCACCCCAAGGTTCTGCTGACCTGTGGAAGGGTGCGGACCCGGAGACCATTCGATGAAAGCCGGCAGCAGACCGCCTTCGGGCAGGTGGCCGTCTTTCGGCACGGTCAGACGCCAGGTCCGATCACCACGCTGAAAATTGACAACTTCGCCCAGGTCAACCGGGCTTGCGGCGATGACGGCATCCAGATCATCGGTGTTCACCACCCAGCAGAGCGCCCGCGGGCGGGCGCTCAGGCGGTCTTGCGTGCGGGGATCATCCAGAGTGAACCACCGTACCCGGCCCGGATCCGCCGCCTCGGGGTCGATTGCGATCAGTTCAAAGAAGCTCTCGTTACCCGCCTGCATAACGCAATTATGCGTGCTCATAGCATCGTGTTTTGATCCTTGAGGCAACTCGACACCCAGCGCGTCTTTCATGGCCGCAACGCCTTGGGCCAGAGTGTCGGCGCCGATGGCAAAATGGTCGATCTTGTTGAGCATTCTCAAATCCTTACTGATCAAGCAGGGGGATGGCGTTGGCGACGTCTGCTTTTAGGCTATCAAGGTCCTCCAACCCGATATTGAAACGGACAAGCTGGCCGGTTTCTGACCACTCGGTCGCTGTGCGTACAGGCGTGACCGGCAGGGCGAGGCTTTCATATCCGCCCCAGCTGACCCCTATTCCGAAATGGTGCAGCGCGTCGACAAAGCGATGCGCGGCGCTTTCACTTGTGGTGTGGAAGACGACGCCAAATAGCCCGGCAGCGCCGGTAAAATCCCGCGCCCAGTTCTCATGTCCTGGACAGGAAGGCAGCGCCGGATGCAGAACGGTTTTGACCTGAGGTTGGTCCAAAAACCAATTTGCCATCTCGCGACCAGCTCTATCGAAATACTCCATCCGCAGCTTCAGTGTTCTAAGTCCACGCAGGGCTAGCAGGATTTCCTGACCACCGGTTTTATCGCCGATCTGCATGACCGCCTTGCGAATGATCTTAGCGTAAGCAGCATTGCTGGCGGTTATCCCCAGCATGCAGTCTGAGTGGCCTGAAATGTATTTGCTTCCCGAGTAGACAACGATATCAATGCCCCAGGACAGCGGTTGGCTAAAGATGGGCGTTCCCCACGTGTTGTCGAGGACGGTCGGCACATTTGCCGCTTTCGCTGCTTCCGCGGTAGCCCGGATATCAGGCATCTCGAAAGTTCCCGACCCCGGGCTTTCAAGCATGATCGCCGCTGTTTCTTCACGTATCAGATCGCTGATCGCGCCACTAATCAGCGGATCGAAATACTCAATCTGCACCCCTTGTTGAGTGAGCAACCCATCGCAAAAGGCACGCGTGTTACCATAGACGTTGTCCGCGACCAATAAATGGCTGCCGGGTCGGGTTAGCGCCATCAAGGTGGTCGTGATGGCGGCCACACCGGAAGATGTCAGCGTGATCGAGTCGGCCCCTTCGAGCTTGGCGAGTATCAACTCCAACTTACGGGTCGCAGCGTTGCCATAGCGGCCATAGTAGAGTGTGCCGCTTTCGTACCGCGCGTCGCGCGCGGCCTCGAATTCCGAAAACGTATCAAATACCATCGTCGAGCCCAGCTCGATCGGCATATTAACGTGCCGCCCTTCTGCACGATCAGGCCGCCCATCCTGCACAAGGCAGTCTGATATATTAAATGGTGTGTCCTGCAATTTTATGCCCTCTGTGTTGATCGGCATGATGACAGTCCAGTTAAATTGTGTCAATATTCGGAAAGAGTGTTTTTCATATCGGAACAATAAACGTGACCGCAGATACTTCTCGGACCCTTACAGGAAATCATTGGGGTGCAGGTATTTCCGAAGCCAAAAACGGTAGACTGGTGGCGGTGCATCCGCATCCAAACGATCCGAATCCTTCAGAGATCAACCGCAATATCGCTTCAAGTCTGAATGGACGCGCCCGCGTGTTGCGCCCGGCAATTCGCCGCGGTTGGTTGGAGGGTCAAGGTGTCCGAGGGCGAGACAGTTTTGTAGAGGTAAGCTGGGATGACGCGCTGGACTTGATTGCCTGCGAATTGAATCGCGTGCGGGACACTCACGGCAACAATGCGATCTTTGGAGGGTCGTACGGTTGGTCCAGCGCGGGGCGATTTCACCACGCGCAAAGTCAACTCAAGCGATTCCTAAACGGGCAGGGAGGTTATGTCCGTTCGGAAGGCAACTACAGTTACAACGCTGCACTGGTGCTGATGCCACATATTGTCGGACCGTTTCGAACCCATGTGGCGCAGGCGACGCGATGGCCTGTTGTTGCCAAACATACCAACCTTGTGGTGATGTTCGGGGGCATGGCAACGCGCAACACACAGGTCAGTGATGGCGGCGTTGCGCGCCATCGGATGCTGGACAATCTGAAAGCCTGTCGTGCGGCCGGCGTTAAGTTCGTGAATTTCAGCCCTTTGCGCACGGACGCTGCGGACGAGATTGGCGCCGAATGGCTGCCACCCAAACCCGGCACAGATACTGCCGTTATGATGGGGCTGGCACATACGCTGCTGACCGAGAACTTGCATGACCGAGAGTTCCTTGATCGCTATACGGTCGGGTTCGACAAATTTGCGGCTTACCTGCGCGGTGATGACGATGGGATTGTCAAATCAGTGGGTTGGGCGGCGTCGATCTCGGGCATTTCTGCCAAGCGCATTGCAACCTTGGCGCGGGAAATGGCTGCCGGGCGAACAATGATAACCTGCGCAGCGGCGCTTCAGCGTGCCGACTACGGCGAACAGCCGTTGTGGATGACGGTCACTCTGGCGGCGATGCTCGGGCAAATCGGATTGCCCGGTGGCGGCTATACGGTCGGCTATGGAGTGAACGCCAATATTGGCAATATCGAACGACCGTTCCGGTGGGGTACGTTGCCACAGGGCAAGAACCCGATTTCTGATTTCATCCCGGTGGCAATGATTTCAGACATGCTTCTGAACCCAGGTGGTGAATACCAGTGCAACGGCGAAACCCGCGTGTTTCCTGACATTCGGATGATCTGGTGGGCTGGAGGAAATCCATTTCACCACCATCAGAACCTACGGCGCCTTCACAACGCGTTTCAAAGCCCTGAAACCGTGATCGTGAACGAGCTCAACTGGACCGCAACGGCGCGACATGCAGATATCGTTTTACCAGTGGCCGCGCCGCAAGAGCGTACGGATTTCGGCGGCGGCAAATCAGATAATGCGCTGGTGCCCATGCCTGCCAGCACTGAACCACGCGAGGAGGCACGGATCGAGTTTGAACTATACGCTGACCTCTCCAAGCGAATGGGCAACGCGGACTTGTTCACTGACGGGCTGGACCAAGAGGGCTGGTTGCGTCGCATATGGGCTCAGACACAAGAGGCGGCATTGGCAAGTGGTGAGCGCTTGCCGAACTGGGATACTTTCATCCAGGGCGACGTAGTGGAATTGCGCGATCCATCCCCGACGCAAGTATTCATGGCTGAGTTTCGGCAGGATCCGGATGCCAACCCGCTGCCAACACCCAGTGGCCGAATTGAGATATTCTCTGACAGAATTGCAAGTTTTCAGTTGGACGATTGTCGCGGGCATCCGACCTGGTTCGAGCCGCGCGATACTGCTGCGGGCACGCAACCGCTTTATCTTCTTTCGGGTCAGCCGGGCACCCGGTTGCATTCCCAACTAGACAATGGAGACTATAGCCTCAGCCTGAAGGTGCAGGGGCGGGAACCGGTTTTGATCCACCCGGAAGACGCGGCGGACCGAGGGATCTCGGATGGCGATGTCGTTGAGCTCTACAATGATCGCGGTCGGTGTTTGGCCGGAGCGCGCATCACGCCCGACATCCTGAAAGGCTGTGTCTTCTTGTGGACGGGTGCCTGGTACGACCCGGACTACGATGCTCCGCAACAACGAGATCGACATGGCAATCCGAACGCCTTGACCCACGACTTTCGCACATCGAGCCTGACGCAGAGCCCTGCGTCGCATTCGACAATGTTGGACGTACGCCTCTTTGACGGCGAAGTGCCCGAACTGACGGTTCATGAACAGCCTGCATTTGAAGCTGTTCCGCGTTCTGTTATACAGAACAAGTTGCGAGGAAAGGACGAGCTTTGAACAAAACACCAAAAGCCCCGAAAGTGGATTCGACCCTGTCTAAAGGGCTGGCTATACTAGAGAATCTCGCGGCACATCAGGGTAGTAAGGGTGTTACTGAGTTATCACGGGAACTGGAGCTGACGAAATCAAACACGTTCCGCCTACTGCAAACACTGATCACGCTTGGGTATGTAAAGCATCTGGACGATAAAACCTATGCAGCAACCCTTAAAACCTGGCAGGTTGGGCGCAGTTCAGTTGAAAACCTGAATCTACGGGCGGTGGCAGCGCCCGAGATGGCATTTCTGAGCCAGGAGACGGGTGAAGCGATCTATCTCGCCGTGCCAGAGGGCCTAAGCGTCATCTATATCGATAAAGTTGAAAGCTTAAAGCCGATCCGGTCCTGGAACCCGGTTGGTGGTAGCGCACCCATTCATTGTGTTGGAACAGGTAAAGCTATTTTGTCGAGCAATTTCGAGCAACTGCGAGAAAAGCTGGATGGTCAACTGGCCAGGTACACCGACAAAACCCTTACAACGCTGGATGAAGTTACTGCTGATGTAGAAGAAACGCGCAAACGGGGTTATGCCTATGATCGTGGCGAATTCCGCGATCGCATTCTGAGCTTTGGCGCTCCTATCCTGTTGCCTGACGGTGAGGCAATCGCGGCGCTTGGTATCTCACTGCCTGATATCAACATGAGCGACGGCGGTGAAGAACGGTTGGGCATGTTGGTACACCACGCTGCGGAAGGCGTAACCCAGAAACTGCGCCAACTCTGAAGCGCAGCTTCCGGTTCGAACTCAATCCTCCTTCTCGACTGGTCCACCGGATTTTTCCCAGGACCCGAAGCCGTCCTTCAGATGTGCGGCTTCAAAACCCATATCCTGCAATGTGGCTACAGTAAGGGCTGAGCGCCAGCCTGAGGCGCAATGGAAGACGTATTTCGTGCCTTCCTGCGCAAAAATGTCCTTGTGGTAGGGGCTGTCGGGGTCGACCCAAAACTCGATCATTCCGCGCGGCGCGTGGAAACTGCCCGGGATGAAACCGGTGCGCTGACGCTCGCGCACGTCGCGGATGTCCACAATAACAACATTGGGATCGTCGATCATTTCGATCAGGTCCGCTGTTTCGATTTCTTCGATGCGGTCCCGCGATTCCTGCACCATTTGGGCTGCTGTTTTTTTGAGCTGGGTCATGCTGTATTGTTCCGATATTTAAAACACGTTTTTCGTATATTGACACATTGAGGAGATCGTTGCAACGTTAGTTAACAGGAATCGCCGGATAGCTGGTGTGTTCTTTGCTTCAACATAAGAGGGTGCCCGCGCATGAATACAGACAGCCCGATCTCTCTTTGGGATATGTCAGCTGAAGAACCGGACCTTCGAAACCCGATGACAGGCGACGCGGAAACGGATGTCGCCATTGTTGGTGGTGGGTTCACCGGTTTGTCGACGGCGCTTCATTGTGCAGAGCAGGGATTGGGTGCCCACGTGCTTGAGGCCAAGCATATCGGGTTTGGTGGCTCAGGGCGCAATGTGGGTCTGGTTAATGCAGGGGTTTGGCACCCGCCAGCTGCGGTCCGCAAGAAGCTGGGTGACACTTACGGGCCTCGCTTTGTAAAGCGGTTTGGTGAGGGGCCCGCGCAAGTCTTTGATCTGATCGAAAAGCATCAGATCCGCTGCGAGGTTACCAAAACCGGAACAATTCACGCAGCGCATGCACCGTCAGGCTTCGAAGACTTAAAGGCGCGCCATGCGGAATGGGCACGTCTGGGCGAACCCGTCGATTTGCTATCCGCTGAAGAAATGATCGAAAAAACAGGAACAAGCGCATTCCATGGCGGTCTGTTGGACCATCGAGCGGGCACCATCAATCCGATGGGTTATTGCCGAGGCCTGGCGCGTGCCGCAAAGGGTGCGGGAGCCGAAATCAGCACAGGCGTATGTGCAACCAACCTGCGGCGAGACGGTGAAAAGTGGATTGTCGAAACCGACAAAGGGGCGGTCAGAGCCAAGTACGTTGTGCTGGGTACCAATGCCTACAGTGACACACTTTGGCCGGGATTAAATCGCGTGTTCACAATGATCCGGTACTTTCAGTTGGCAACGAAGCCTCTGACCGCGGATATGTCGCATATCCTTCCGGGTCGTCAGGGCGTCTGGGACACAGGCCAGATCATGTTCAGCATACGGCGCGATGCGCATGACCGCCTGGTGATCGGTTCCATGGGAGCGGTCGTCGGATCAGTCGGTCGAGGATTGTCGCACCGCTGGGCCAAGAAACAGCTTGCGCGCCTTTACCCAAAACTCGGTCCGGTAGAGTTCGAGGAAGCGTGGCATGGGAAAATAGCCATGACCCCAGATCACCTGCCGCGTATCTATCAGTTGGCACCCAATCTGCTTACTCCGATCGGCTACAACGGGCGTGGCATCACCACTGGAACAATTTTTGGCGAATGCATGGCCAAACTGATCTCGGGCATGGACCCTAAGGACCTCCCGCTTCCCATGACCGAGTTGTCGACTGTGCCGTCGGCCCCGATCATGTCCCGCCTCTACCAAACGGCTTTTACTGCCAACCAAATCTTCAAGAGCCTTTAGAGATCCATGAGCAATTCAGAAATACGCGTCGGCGTCGATATTGGTGGAACCTTTACGGATGTAGCGCTGCAACATCCCGGCGGTTTGTCCACCTGCAAGGTTCTGACAAATTACAGTCAGCCGGAACAAGCCATACTGGATGGGATTGTTAAAGCAGCGGATCAGGCGGGTGTAGCACCCGGTGAAATCGGCCAGGTCATCCACGGCACCACTTTGGTGACCAATTCACTGATCGAACGGCGCGGCGCAAAGACTGCCTTTATCACGACCGAAGGGTTCCGGGACGTGATCGAGATGCGCTCGGAAAACCGGTTCGAGCAATATGACCTGAACTTGAACCTGCCGAAACCTCTGGTGCCGCGTCAGGACCGGTACACCCTGAACGAACGCATGGGGCCGGACGGGGAGGTTCTACTGGCGTTGGACCTGTCTGAGGTCAACGCGATGGTCGACACGATCAAGGCAGGTGGGTTCGAAGCGGTCGCCATCGGCCTGATACACGCCTATGCCAATGACGCGCATGAGATCGCCATGGGCGAGGCGCTACGCAAGGCGATGCCAGACCTTTCGATTTCGTTGTCTTCGGTGATCTCGCCGCAGATGCGAGAGTTGCCGCGTTTCAACACGGTGATTGCAAACGCTTATGTGCAACCGCAGGTCGCCGACTATCTGGGCCGTTTGGTGGCGCGTCTGCGCGACACCGGGGTGACGGCGCCTGTGTTTATGCTGCACTCCGGTGGAGGTCTGATCTCGGTCGAAACCGCTGCGGAACAACCCGTGCGACTGCTGGAATCCGGCCCGGCCGGCGGGGCAATCTTTGCCGCCGATTTTGCGCGGGCGCACGATTTGGACAAGGTTCTCAGCTTCGACATGGGCGGGACCACAGCCAAAATCTGCCTGATCGAAGATGGTGCGCCCAAAACCGCCAACACGTTCGAAGTCGCGCGAACTTATCGGTTCAAAAAGGGCTCGGGCATGACCGTGTCGACGCCTGTCGTGGAGATGGTCGAGATCGGTGCCGGAGGCGGTTCGATTGCTTCTCTGGACAGCATGGGACGACTTCAAGTTGGTCCGCGCTCGGCGGCGTCCGAACCGGGACCGGCCTGTTACGGGCGTGGTGGGACAGAGCCAACAGTGACCGATGCCAACCTGTTGTTGGGCCGTTTGGATCCAGACAACTTTGCCGGCGGTGCGATCCCGCTGCACACGGCGCAGTCCGAAAAAGCTGCTGCTAAACTGAACCTCTCCGCCAGGGACGCTGCCTTCGGCATTACTGAGTTGGTGGATGAGAATATGGCCAACGCCGCGCGCGTTCACACAGTCGAGAACGGGCGCGACATTGAACATTTCACCATGATCGCCTTCGGAGGCGGAGCACCGCTGCACGCCTGCCGCCAATGCGAAAAGCTTGGGATCAAGGCGCTGATCATCCCACCGGGTGCGGGTGTAGGCTCGGCCATCGGGTTTCTGAAAGCTCCGTTCAGTTTTGAGGCGACACGCGGGCTGTTCCAGCGACTGGACGATTTCGACGCTGGCGCGGTGAACGCTGCGCTGATCGAGATGGAAGCCGAAGCGCGTGCCTTTGTGGACGAAGGTGCCAAGGGTGCTGAAACCGAAATCCGTATGACCGCGCAGATGCGTTATTCCGGCCAGGGCTGGGAAATACCTGTGGTGCTGCCCCACAAACAATTTGAAGACAGCGACGTATCGCTGATCCTCAATGCCTTCGAAGATGCCTATCGAACGCTGTTTGGCCGGATCATCGACGGATTGGCGGTTGAGATCACCAACTGGCTTCTGACAGTTTCCACGGTTTTGCCGGATGCCGAACCTGTCGTCGGTCATAACAGCGGGTCTGGCGCGGATGTCGCACGGATGCGCGGGTTTTTTGATGCCGCCCTACGCAAATCCGTCGAGGCACGCGAGGTTGAACGGTCGAGTATGACACCAGGCAAGGCGGTTGAAGGCCCGGCGATCATCGTCGAATCCGAAACATCAACCGTAGTCACTTCGGGCTATCGCGCGGTGGGGCAGGGCGATGGAAGTTTGCTTTTGCTGGCGAAGGAGGCTTAAGCCATGGGTGCGTCAGATATCGATCATCAGATCATGTGGAACCGCCTGATAGCGGTTGTAGAGGAACAGGCCACAACGCTGATCCGCACGGCCTTTTCAACTTCGGTCCGCGAGGCGGGCGATCTGTCGGCGGGTCTGTTCGACCGCGAGGGCCGGATGATCGCGCAGGCGGTGACCGGAACTCCGGGCCACGTGAATGCGATGGCAGAAAGCGTCACGCATTTTGCTGCTCAAATCGGGCCGCAGAACACGTTCGACGGCGATGTTTTCATCACCAACGACCCTTGGCTGGGCACCGGGCACCTGCATGATATCACCGTTGTCACGCCGGTGTTCCGCAAGGGGGCCCATATTGGGTATTTTGCCTGCACCGCTCATGTGGTGGACATCGGCGGACGTGGTTTCGGGCCCGATGGTAACGAGGTGTTCGAAGAGGGTCTCTTGATCCCCATCACCAAATTCGCCGAACGCGGACAGGTCCAATCGCTGCTGATTGAAATGATCCGTGCAAACGTGCGGACCCCGGATCAGACCGTTGGCGACATGTACTCGCTGGCCGCCTGTAACGAGGCGGGCGACCGTCGCCTTCAGGCGATGATGGATGAGTTCGGTATCGACGACCTGCAATCACTGTCGGATTTCGTCATCGAAACCAGCCGCAAAGCAACACTGGAAGCCATCGCCAAAGTGCCTTCGGGTACCTATCACGAGACGATGCAGGTCGATGGCTATGACGCCCCGGTGCATATGGAGGTGACGCTCAGCGTCGATGGCGATCAACTTCTGGCGGATTTCGCGGGCACATCGGGTACGAGCCGGTTCGGCGTAAACTGCCCCGAGGTTTATACCCGTGCTTATGCCTGCTACGCGCTGAAGTGTGCGATTGCGCCGGAAGTCCCGAACAATACCGGCTCGCTTGAGCCGTTTCGGATCACCGCGCCCGAGGGTTGCATTTTAGCGGCCAAACGCCCCGCGCCAGTTTCGGTGCGCCATGTGATGGGACATCTGGTGCCCGATGTTGTGCTGGGTGCGTTGCACAAGGCGCTGCCGGATACGGTTCCGGCCGAGGGGGCAAGTGCGCTGTGGAACATTCAGATTTCCGCCCGGGCTTCGGACCCGGAAAGCGGCCTGCCGAACCGAGAGGTGCTGATGTTCAACTCGGGCGGCACCGGCGCACGCCCCGCCTTTGATGGGCTGAGCGCCACGGCCTTCCCCTCGGGTGTATCGACCATGAGCGTCGAGGCGACCGAACATGTCGGGCCAATCACTGTCTGGCGCAAGGACCTGCGCGAAGGCTCCGGCGGGGCCGGGGCCCTGCGGGGCGGTCTCGGTCAGACCATCGAGATCGAACCACGCGCGGGCTATGATTTCTATTTTAACGCCATGTTCGACCGTGTGAAAAACCCGGCGCGCGGGCGCAACGGCGGCCTGGCTGGTGGTGCGGGTGCTGTTGAGCTTACCGACGGGACAAAATTACGCTCGAAAGGGCGGCAATTGGTCAAATTCGGCCAGCGGCTGAAACTCAGCCTGCCAGGCGGCGGGGGCTACGGCGCGCCGAAACAGAGAGATCGTGCCGCGGTAGCCAACGATTTGGCGGCCGGTTTCATTACGCCAGAGCAGGCAAAGAACGACTATGGATTCGAAGGGTAAACGCAGATGGCTAATACTCCAGTTGCAGTTGTAACCGGTGCCGCTCAGGGCATTGGACTGGCCTGTGCCGAGGCGCTGAAAGAGGATGGCTTCAAGGTCATTCTGGTTGATATTCAGGACAGCGTGCACGAGGCGGCCGCCGTCCTTGGCGGGGTCGGAATGGTGTGTGACATGGGCGATGTGGACGCCATCAGAGCAATGTTTGACACGATTGAGACCGAACACGGCCCGGTGTCGGCGTTAGTGAACAATGCGGGCATCGCGATGCCGGGGAATTTCCTGGACTATGATCTGGCCGCCTATGACCGGGTGATGGATATCAACCTGCGCGGCGTGTTCGTGGCGATGCAACGGGTTGCGAACACGATGGTCGAAAAGGGCATTGAAGGCGCGATCGTGAACATGTCGTCGATCAACGCGCAGGTCGCGATCCCTGCGATCCCGGCCTATTGCGCCTCAAAAGGCGGGGTCATGCAGTTGACCAAGGCGGCTGCACTGGCGCTGGCTCCGAAAAATATCCGTGTCAATGCAGTCGGCCCCGGCTCGATTGATACCGAGATGATGGCAGGTGTGAATGCCAACCCCGAAGCCTTCAAGATGGCGATGTCGCGCACGCCAATGGGCCGTGCAGGCACCGCGCGGGAGATCGGAGATGTGGTGGCATTCCTCTGCTCGAAAAAGGCCAGCTATGTCACCGGTGAAACGATCTATGTCGATGGCGGGCGCCTCGGCCTGAACTATGTGATGTCATGAGCTACGCAGACGCATATGCAAGCTGGCAGGCCGATCCTGCGGCGTTTTGGGGCAAGGCCGCCGAGCAGATCGACTGGTTTATCCCGGCGGAAAAGGTCTTTGACCCGGATATGGGCGTCTATGGGCGCTGGTTCGCCGGGGCCACCTGCAACACTTGCTGGAACTGCGTCGACCGCCATGTCGAGGTCGGGCACGGCGACCGCAAGGCGCTGGTTTATGACAGCCCGGTCACCGATACGGTTCAGACCTACAGCTTTGCTGAATTGCAGGCCGAAGTCGGCGCGCTGGCCTCGGTCATGCGGGCGAATGGCGTCAGTAAAGGCGACCGCGTTGTCATCTATATGCCGATGGTGCCGCAAGCGGTGTTTGCGATGTTGGCCTGCGCCCGTCTGGGGGCAATCCATTCGGTTGTGTTTGGCGGATTTGCGCCGCACGAACTGGCCACCCGTATCAACGACGCCGCGCCCAAGATGATCATCTCGGCCTCCTGCGGGATCGAGCCCGGACGGATCGTACATTACAAACCGTTGCTGGACGCGGCCATTGAGGAAGCCAGCACCAAGCCCGAGCATTGCCTGATCCTGCAACGCGACATGGAACCGGCCGAGATGATTCCGGGCCGCGATCTGGATTATGCCGAACTGGTCGGCGCTTCAAAGGCAGCAGGGGGGACCACGGAATGCGTGCCGGTTGCGGCGACCGATCCGCTCTATATCCTCTACACCTCGGGAACCACCGGCCAGCCCAAGGGCGTTGTGCGCGACAATGGCGGGCATATGGTGGCGTTGAAATGGACGATGGAGCACCATTACGGGATCAATCCCGGTGAGGTTTTCTGGGCCGCGTCAGATGTGGGCTGGGTCGTGGGGCATTCCTACATCTGCTACGGGCCGCTGCTGCATGGGTGCGCCACCGTGGTCTATGAGGGCAAGCCGGTGGGCACGCCCGATGCGGGCGCCTTCTGGCGGGTCATTCAGGATCATGAGGTTGCCGCGCTGTTCACCGCCCCGACCGCTTTCCGCGCGATCAAGAAAGAAGACCCGAAGGGGCAGTTGATCGGGCAGTACGACCTGTCGAAATTCCGTACGCTGTTTCTAGCCGGCGAACGCTCGGATCCGGCGACGATCCAATGGGCCGAGGAAAAACTGCAGCGCCCGGTTATCGACCATTGGTGGCAGACCGAAACCGGTTGGGCGATGTCGGGCAACCCGGTCGGGCTGGGACAGTTCCCGGTCAAATACGGCTCACCCGGTAAGCCAATGCCGGGCTACGACATTCAGGTGTTGGATGATGAAGGCCATGAGGTCCGGCCCGGCACCTTGGGCAACATCGTCTGCAAACTGCCGCTGCCGCCCTCGGGCTTTCCGACGCTGTGGAATGCGCCGGAACGGTTCCTGTCATCATATATGAACGAATTCCCCGGCTACTACGCCACGTCTGATGCCGGGATCATTGATGAGGACGGATATGTCTTCATCATGGCCCGCACGGATGACATCATCAACGTGGCCGGGCATCGCTTGTCGACCGGCGCGATGGAAGAGGTGATCGGGGCGCATCCCGACATCGCGGAATGTGCTGTGGTCGGCGCGGCGGACGCTCTTAAAGGTCAAATGCCGTTGGGTTTCTATGTGACCAATGATGGCGCTGACCGGGATTCGGGTGAGCTGGAAAAAGAGTTGGTCGCGCTGATGCGGGAACAGATCGGGGCCGTCGCAGCGTTTAAAACAGCCATTCCGGTCAAACGGTTGCCGAAAACACGATCCGGCAAGGTATTACGCGGTACGATGCAAAAGATTGCCGATTGCGTCGAATTCAAAATGCCGGCCGCCATCGATGATCCGGCCATTCTGGATGAGATTTCCGATGCACTGAAGGGCCGGGGGTTGCTGAAATGATTGAACGTCTCCACACCAGCGAGCGGATGTCGAAAATCGTCAAGCACAATGGCGTGGCCCATCTGTGCGGTCAGGTCGGCGCTGGCGAAAGTGTCACCGACCAGACGCAGGACTGCCTTTCGCGTATCGATGCCCTGTTGGCCGAGGCGGGTTCGGATCGAGAACACATCCTGCAGGCCATCGTTTGGCTGCGAGATATGGCGGATTTTGCGGAAATGAACGCCGTCTGGGATGCCTGGGTGCCTGAGGGACACGCGCCAGCACGTGCTTGCGGCGAGGCCCGGCTGGCGCGGGATGTACTGAAAGTCGAGATCATCATCACAGCCGCAATAAGAACCTGAAGGGGAGATTGCCATGTCCGAAACACCAGCCGTCAGACTAAGCAAAGTGGAAAAATACTACGGATCTTTCCATGCCCTCAAGAACATTAATCTGACCGTGACCAAGGGCGAGAAAATCGTCGTCTGCGGACCGTCGGGATCTGGTAAATCGACCATGATCCGAACAATCAACCAACTCGAGGAACACCAGTCCGGTCTGATTGAGATCAACGGCCACGCGATCAGTGCCGAAGATCCGAATATCGACAAGATGCGGCAGGAAGTAGGTATGGTGTTTCAGCACTTTAACCTGTTCCCGCACATGACGATCCTTGAGAATTGTACATTGGCCCCGATGCTGGCCCGCAAAATCTCTCAGGCTGAGGCGGAAGAGACCGCGATGATGTATCTGGAAAAGGTCCAGATCGCCAATCAAGCTCCAAAGTATCCCGGCCAGCTGTCCGGCGGCCAACAGCAGCGCGTAGCCATCGCGCGAGCGCTTTGTATGAAGCCCGACATTCTGCTGTTTGACGAACCTACTTCGGCTCTGGACCCGGAGATGATTGGCGAGGTTCTGGACGTTATGGTGACACTGGCCCAGGAAGGGATGACTATGATTTGCGTCACGCATGAAATGGGTTTCGCACGAAAAGTTGCGGATCGGGTTATCTTCATGGATGCCGGCGAAATTATCGAGGAAGACGACCCGGAGAGTTTCTTCAACAACCCCAAGAGCGAACGCACAAAAAACTTCTTAGAGCAAGTTCTAGTTCATTAGGGAGCAAGAACTCACTCTTGCGAAAGTCCTATCAGTTTGGCGTGGAGCTATGGCACTCTTCGCTGAAATTCTTGGTGTGGCCGTTTCTTCCCAAGTATGAGGCAATATGCCCAATGAAAGCTCTTATTTTTGCTCATGCTCAGTTTAGGCTTGCATTCGAGGTGCTCGATAGAAATGGCTATGGTCCATTTCTTTTTACAAACTGAACGCTCGGAGGGTTTAAGGCCGCGTAACAAAAGGCCAAGAACTCGGAGGGACGAAGGGTTTTAAACTGCTCATAGCGGTCATGGTGCCCACCCAAGCTTTGGTTGGTATGCAAATTTGAGCACAGGCGTTGCAATCCACTGGTTTCTGTAAACAGATACATAGAACCTGTCTCTGAGTGTTGCAGTTTTGCTGAATTGACGCTGACGGCACTGTGGGAAGATGGCAATGAAGGATAAAGGTCTCAAAAACAGACCGAAAAAAGAGGCATCTCCCCAATGCTCAGCAATTCTGATCTGATCGAGTTGACCGCGCTTCGTCGCAAGCTTCATAGCCGTCCGGAGTTGTCTGGCCAGGAAGTCGAAACCGCAAAGACCATTGCCAAGGAGGTGGCGCTACTAGGTCCTACTAAGGTTCTGAGGAACATCGGCGGGCATGGAGTTGCCGCTGTGTTTGATAGCGGTGAAGAAGGACCAACAGTGTTGTTTCGCGCTGAACTTGACGCTCTTCCTATTCAGGAAAAGTCCAATGCTCAATGGGCATCAGAAATTTCAGGTAAGGGGCATATGTGTGGTCATGACGGTCACATGATGTTCTTGATGGGGCTAGGGCGGTTGCTTTCGCGCAGGCCGGTAGCGAAAGGTCGTGTCGTATTGATGTTTCAGCCGTCCGAGGAAGACGGGCGCGGAGCACGCGCTGTAATTTCAGATCCGGCCTATGAGGAAATAAGAGCTGACTGGGCATTCGCAATTCACATCGAGCCCGGACGGCCGTGGGGTTATGTGTCCACTCGCAAAGGATTGATCAATTGCGCCTCTCAGGGGTTGAAGATCAAACTGTCTGGAAAAACGGCGCATGCTGCGGATCCCGAAGATGGCATTTCGCCGTCACTGGCAGTTGCGAAAATCGTTCCGGCGCTCGACGCTCTGGGTCAAGGTGGCAAGCTAGACGATGACTTCCGCCTCGTCACGGTCACTCATTTTCAGGTGGGGGAGCCCAATTTTGGAACGGCACCAGGCGATGGGGTGATTTTCGCCACACTTCGGTCTGTGAGTGACGATGCACTGGCGGGCATCGCAAAAGATGCGCGTAACTTGGCCTCGAAGGCAGCCGGCGAAGCTGGGCTTGAAGTGGACTTTGATGTGTTTGATCACTTTGCTGCTTCAATCAACGATGTTGATGCTACCGATGTTGCTATTGCCGCTATGGACAAGCTGGGAATCCAGAATGGCGATCTTGGTTTGCCAATGCGTGCGTCCGAAGATTTTGGTGTTTTCGGTTGGGATGCTAAAGCGGCCATGCTGTGCCTAGGGCCCGGTGAAGACTATTTCCCTCTCCACAGTCCAAACTATGATTTCCCGGATGACTTGTTGCCAACCGGCGTAGCGATCTTCGAGCGGATCGCAAGAGATCTCTTGGGTGGATAAACGGCTGAACTAGTACATTGTAGCAAGACATAGTCGTGTTGAGTAACGTGAAGCGCGCTAAGAGCAGTCATCTGCTGCAATTCCCAAGGTAACCGTTTTGTCGACAATGCTGCGGGACTCAGAGTGTGCGGCATTGATAGGGAATAAGCAGCAGCTAGCGAACGGGTGAAACCATGTCGTTACACATCCAGAAGCTTGTAGTTAGCTGAACTCTGCCATGTCTATTTTGCTCCTCGCCGTTGAGTGGAAGTTTTCAATATTGAACTCAACTTCATCCCCGGTGGTCCAGTCGAACAGTGAGCGGTCAACTTTTGTCAAGCCCACTGCTTCCAGCGCCTCTCGCGCTTTGTCGCCTCCCGTGCCGAAATAGTAAGTGTGGGGCACTTCCGGCCAATCACGTGACGTGACGGGGCCGGTCAGGTGAAAGAAGCGGGAGTCATCGTCAACACGCCCTTCGGACGGCATGAAGAAAGCCAGCCATCCATCGCGCGGCCCCAAGCCGCCCCAAACACCCTCAGGCAGTTCATCAAGGCTTACAGCAAATATTCCCGTCAACGACTACCCGGAATTTGCCAAGAACACCGTCAACCTTGGCAAGCGCCTGGCTGCGGATGACTTTGACATTTATGCCCCTGAGGGCGCGGCATAGGTGAGAGCCCGGGTCATTGGCGTCATTGAAAACCAAGCCCCGACACGGGCGCTGGAGGCCAATCTCAGCGTCGAGAACGGATTGGTCAGCATGGATGCCGGAAAAGATGTTTGTCAGATCGCGCTGGTCGAGCGCCACCGAGGTACCGGCGGTGTGGTGAATGGCTTCGTATCCGGTTTCGGCTATGACAAACCCTGTGCGGTGGCCTCAACTGTCGCACATGACAGCCACCATGGGATTGTTGTTGGCACCTCCAACGAGGACATGGCGGCAGCGGCCAATCACCTGGGAAAAGTCGGTGGGGGTATCACCGTCTTCTCCGAAGGCAAGGAGCTGGCAACAGTTGAACTGGCCATTGCCGGCCTGATGTCAGAGGACCGCGCGGAGATTGTCGCCGCTATGGGCACATGCGGCTGCAAGCTGACCAACGCCTATATGCAGCATTCGCTGCTGGCGCTGGTTGTGATTCCCGAAATCCGGATTTCAGATTTGGGGATCATTGACGTCTCAAAGTTTGAAAAGGTCGATCTGTTCATCTGAATCAGGAGGAGAACGGTTACCGTAACCACCCTTCTGGAACCTTCAGCGAATACTCACTTGGTTCTCTGTTCTATGAGATTGGCTTCTGGTTTTCATTGCGAAGGAAATAAACTGCCGTATTCCCAACCGTCGCAGCGTGAATTGAGAGCGGGTGCAGCAAACTATCGCTGCGCCTGTGATCAACGAGAATTCAGCGTGAGCTGCTCGCCTCAAACGTCTGCAGTTTGAAGTTAACCTGTTCTCCAAGCCAGGAGACAAACAATGCTCATAAACCGTTTCAGCGAAGTGCAGATTACTGGCACCCTGAAAGAGCATCAGGTTGAATGACCACAAATGGGAAATTGGCAGCGCTGAAGGCCACGTGACAGAGGGCGTAAGGTGACCGTCTTGCCATTTTGTTGGACGTGCATTGGTCGAGAGGTTCGTGACTTGCAGATGCACGTCAGATGCCCCGGTTCAAAACTGTGGAAAGCACTTTGGACGCTCTGCATCTCCCCGCCGGGTGAACCACAAAATGCTGCGATTTGCTGAAGAGGTTCAATGACCGCTTTGTCCGCGTTTCGCGAATTGGATCTATGTGTGTATTTCTCTCACGGCGAATGTCCGGAAGGAGGGCTGAAATCGCAGTGTCTGGGGTGATGCGCCAAGGTCCGCAAAGGGCCGCGCTTATCAAATGCTACAGATTGAAGTAGCCTTTTCCGAAAGCGTATCCGGGATCGAAATTTAAGATGGAAAAAGTAGTAGGAATTGGGGGGTTTTTCTTCAGGGCAGACGAGCCCGTCGCTTTGGCGGCATGGTATCGTGATATATTGGGCATTGATCTCGTACCAAACGACTATGAAACACCGTGTTGGACGCAGGAAGCAGGTGAGACTGTATTCGCCCCGTTCGAAAAGGTGACAGAATACTTCGGGAACCAAGAAAAGGCATTTATGCTGAATTTTCGTGTTCGCGACATTGAGAAAATGATCGCACAGCTCGAGTCTAAGGGTGTTGAAGTCCGCCGGGATCCAGACTCGCCTTATCCAAATGGCAAGTTTGCTTGGCTCAATGATCCAGAAGGTAATCCAATAGAGCTTTGGGAACCCGCTTAGCCTGAGTCTGGAAGGCTGCATTTTGTGTCTTGGTGATCCAAATTGCTATCTTATGACCCCGCATTCTGGGTCCGTTGTCGGATTTGCATGTTTTCGCGCGTCCTTGCACCATGTGACTGAAGGATGGAGGCGAAAATGATTTACGCAATCACAATCTATGGGGAACCTGGCGTGTTCGAGGCGCTACCCAAGGAACGCCAGGACGAAGTGATGTTGGGCCACAGCGAACTGCAATCGGCGTTAACGGGCCGCGGTGATTTCGTCACTATGAAGCTGATGCCGCCAACTTCTGCAGTGATGGTCGAGCCCGCCCAGACCGACGGCGCGCGGCCACTGATCACTGACGGTCCGTTTGCCGAAACAAAGGAAAATTTCCTTGGGTTCTATGCTGCCGATTTCAAAGATCTTGAAGAAGCGCTGGAATACGCAAAGATGATCTCATCTCCAGTTGCACGGCTTGAGGTGCGACCGGTCGCCTGGGCCGGCGGTGTGATCTCGTCGGAATAGGCCATGTCGGACTGGCTTGAGGCCACATTCGCCCTGTACCGCCCGCGTGCGCTTGCGGCCTTGACCCGGTTGTTCAGGGATATCGACATGGCCGAAGAGGCTTTTGCCGACGCTTGCCTGAAGGCGCTGACGGTCTGGCCGGAAGATGGGGCGCCGCGCGATCCGTTGGCCTGGCTGCTAACCACCGCGCGCAACGCAGGTCTTGACCATGTGCGAAAATCACAGCGCCGCGCGGCAATCCTGTCGCGTCACACCGAGGAGTTTCAGCCGATGCCTGCCGAAACACCGGATCCGGACGAGATGCGAGATGACGTTTTGCGGCTGCTGTTCATCTGCTGTCACCCGGAACTTGATCGTCGGGACCAGATTGCCCTTGCCTTGCGGGTCGTCCTGGGGTTGAGCGTGGATGAGATTGCCAGCGGATTTCTGATCAAGTCTAAAACCATGGAGCAGCGGATCACCCGGGCGAAAAAGAAAATAGCGCTCAGCCCGGTCGCCTTTGAAACGCCAAGCCCGGCGAAAAGGGGCGCGCGATTGAGCGAAGTGTCCCTGATGGTCTACCTGATGTTCAGTGAGGGGTGGTCGACCTCGGCCGGGCCAGATCAGATCAGGCTTACCTTGTGCGAAGAAGCGATCCGATTGGCGCGTCTGCTTGCGACGCTGTTTCCGGCGATGGGGGAACAGGCCGCGTTGCTGGCGCTGTTGCTGTTTCAACACGCCAGGCGCGGCGCGCGCATTGATCCCGAGGGTAAGCTTGTCGCGCTGGACGATCAAGATCGCACTCTTTGGAACCGCGCGGACATAGCCGAGGCAACCGGTCTTTTGCAAAAGGCCCAGAGGACGGGCCATCATGGTGTCTATATCATCCAGGCTGCAATCGCTGCGACGCATGCTCGGGCAGCGTCGGATCGGGATACGGACTGGGCGTCGATCGAAAGCCACTATGCTGCCCTTTACGCCTTGCAGCCGACGCCTGTGGTGCGTCTCAATCAGATTGCAGCGCAGGCCAAGCTGCACGGTTCGCATCATGCGCTGAAGGCGATGGAACCTTTGGCGCAGGAGCTGTCCACCTATCGCTGGTTTCATGCGATGCGGGGCGGGCTTTTGCAGGACACAGGCGATCACCGTGCGGCCATTGCGGCGTTTGAAACCGTGATGACGCTTGGCCCGACAACCCTTGAACGTGTTGCGATTACGGAAAAAATCGCGATCAGCCAAGAAAATTTGCGCCGCGTGTAGGGATCGCGTCGTTTCGTGCGTCCTTGGATCAGACCCGTATGTGGCGGGCGCAACCAAGGGAGAAACACATGAGTATTCTTGAGATGACCACCGTCGGAAACTCCGGCTGGATCGGACATTCCGGCCCTGATCAGGGCAAAGCCAAGGCGTTCTATCAAGAGGTGCTGGGCTGGACGATCAAAGACATGCCCATGCAGGACGGGTCGAGCTATTCTGCTGCTGTCGTGGGGGAAACCGCTATCGGTGGGTTTTCTCCGATGCCCGAGGATCAGGGAAGTTGGACGATCTTTTTTACCGTGGCTGATGTGGATGCCAGCGTCGCCAAAGCCCAAGCCAAGGGCGCCACGATCACTCAGCCTGCGATGGATGTGCTGGGGGTCGGCCGTATGGCCACGCTGACTGACCCGCAGGGAGCACGGTTTGCGCTGATCACCTATGAAAGCATGGCGATTTAGGTTCGACCAGACAGGAGACATCAAATGGAACAGGTTCCCCAAATCGCGCTGGCTGTCACAGCCATTTTTGTTTTGATGAGCATTCCGATGGCGATTGCCGTAGGTGTGCGGCGTACCAGAACCGGGATCCCTTTGCTGCATGGAGAAGATGAGAGCCTGCTGCGGCTGATGCGGGCGCATGGCAATTTTATCGAATATGTGCCGCTTGCCCTGCTGGCGCTGGCGGGGGCAGAGATCGCGGGAACCCCATCCTGGTTGGTCGCGGCCTGCGGTGGCATACTGCTGCTGGCCCGTCTTGTCCACTATTTCAGCCTGAGCGCCTCGGTGGATGGTCAGGGGCGTTCGGTTGGCGCGGCGCTGACGACACTGACCATGCTGGTGCTGGCGCTGGCGATCCTCTGGCACCTTTGGGCTGCCAATTGATGTCGGTGGATGAAGCCCTCAACGCCCGCATGCGAGAGGCATTGACCGCGCATGTGGGCATTTCCGAAAAGCCGATGATGGGCGGCCTGTGTTTCTTTTTGAACGGCAACATGCTGTGCGGAGCGCGGCGGCACAAGGACGGCGTGGGCCGGTTCATGTTCCGCGTCGGTAAAGTGAACGAGCCCACCGCATTGCAGAACGTCACCGCCCGTGCCGTGATCCACGGAACCCGTAAGCTGGGTGGTTTTGTGAACGTTGACGAAACAGATTGCGATGATGCCGCTTTACTGCGTTGGCTGCACCTTTGCCTTGAGCACGCCGCAGCGCTGCCGAAGAAAGACTGAACGGAGGACTCCATGGCTCAATTTGACTGTTTCTCGCCTGAGGCACTTGGCTTCCTGCAAGGTCTGAAGGCCAACAATACTAAAGATTGGTTTGCGGCGAACAAAGCGACTTATGAAACCCACCTGAAGGCACCCAGCAAGCTTTTCGCTGACGACTTGGCGTTGGTCTTGCGTGACCTAACCGGTCAGGATCACGGCAGCAAGATCTTTCGGATTTATCGCGATGTTCGGTTTTCCAAAGACAAGACACCCTATAACGCGCATTTGCACCTTGCGTTCATGCCGACAGGGCAGGGGGTTCAGCCGCCGATGTGGTTCTTTGGGCTATCCCCGGAAAAGCTGTCCCTCGGATGCGGGGTTTTTCAGTATGGCAAAGCGGCGTTGGATGCCTTCCGCGATGCGATGGCAGGCCCATTGGGAGCAGAGTTGATCCAGACCACGACAGAGTTCCGAGAACGCGGGTTCCGGATTGGTGATCCGGAATTGAAACGCGTTCCGTCCGGAATTGACAAGGATCATCCCCATCAGGAGGCGCTGCGGCGCAAAGGCTTCGCGGTTTGGGTGGACGCTGAGACTCCTGCCTTTGTTCTTGAGCCGAACCTGACAGAAAGAACAAACGCAGTGTTCGCCGAACTCTTGCCGGTGTTTCGCCTGCTTTCCCGGATCAAGTGACCCCAATTTTGCGAATGCAGCGAATGGCGTCTTTGTCAGGCCGCATTGCGGTGAAAGTATAATTCGGCAAAAGTCGGCTTTGGGCCGTAGGCGATTGCCGCTAAGTAGCGCATGGGCTTGCGGACTTGGCAATAACGCGCTGTACTACTTTGTGGTGCTCTCCCCGAGCAATACGAGACCAACTGTTTGCGCTCTAGCCCGAACCTTCCTCTGCTTCTACCGCAAAGCCCGGTCAGTCATCACATTAGGCAGTTTGAAACGATGCTCGGAACGCCGCTTTTCGCACGGCATGCCCGCAGCATCTCTTTGACACCTAAAGGAAAGCGTTGTCTCGTCGAAATTAACGCCGCATTCCGTACGATCACGGATGCGACTGCGGAGTTTCGGGCTGAGGCAGGACGGGAGACGCTTCGCGTAACGGCGCTGCCGTCCTTCTGCTCAATGTGGCTCATGTCGCGTCTTACCTCTTTTGCTGTTGTTCATCCAGGGATTGAAATTGACCTCGACCCGACACTTGAGATTGTCAGCTGTGCTCGCGCCGAGGCTGATCTGGGCGTGAGGTTCGGAACCGGCCCTTGGAAGGGTGTGGACGCCCGACTGCTGCATGTCGAAAAGATTGCTCCCGTAGCAAATTACAAGCGAACCCTCACGCTCACAGACCTGTCTGACGAAAAACTCCTTACGAGCCTTAAGGAGTAGGAATGGCAGTCTTGGGCGGGGTCGCGCGGAATAGATATTGCGGGTGCGAAACGGATGCAGCTCAACGACTATAATGTGGTGATCCAAGCCGCAATCAATGGCGGAGGTGTGGCGATCGGTCGTCAATTACTCGTTGAAACATTCGTGGGTGAAGGTCGGCTAATTTGGCTCGCAAAACCGGAGTGTGTTTTTCGCCTAGAACAATGATCGATTCGCTTAAGTAAAAATTTCGTTAATGTTGCGTTAACGTCTCTTTTCCGCCTCATTTTGCGTTGATAAGAGAAGCCTAGTCAGTAGTGAAATGTTGAAGGTGCAGGCGGGTACAATGAGAGCCGGAGAAAACGGTCGAACGGCAGTATTTTGGAGTCAGACGGAAATCGATGGACTTGAGGCGGCGCCTTTGTCCTTTCTGTCTATCGGAGCCGCGTGGTCATGGCGCGGACAGACGCGACACCTGGTTGAGACGGCCGAACACGCGCTGGAATGGACCGGACATGCCCGCGGCAGTGCAGCTGCAACTCTTGATCGTTGTGCTCAAGTCGAAAACCTGCCGGACGAAGCAAACGGGCTGCTTGTTCTGACCAACGGCGCACAAACATTCACAGCAGCCTTGTTCCCTGTAGCCGGAGAATCGGTTCCGATGCTGGTTTTCGAAGGCGATTGCCCCGAGCGGGAACAGGATTTCTGGATCAGTGAAATTGCTGAAAGCGGACATCAAAGCCGCACTTCCTCCGGGATGGCGAACACCGTTGTCGCGTTTCCGGTCCGGTCAAGGCAGGATGTGGATGAGGCCGACCTTCGGGTTGCGGTTTCCGCCGGGCGCAGGGCCGAATAGTTCTCAGTTTTTTTCGGAAAATCCGTTGCTGCACAGTGGGGCGTGTTGACTCTGCTGGTTTCGCGGATATAAGCGCGGCTTCATTGGTGTTGGTGGCCCCCGCAAGGGGATGCCTGTCATGGGGGAAACCTCAAGAGGACAACGCCCTTCATAGTGGCCCGCAGGGCCTCGACCGAAACGAAGGAGATCAGCCGTGACCAAACGCACGTCTGCCAAGTACAAAATCGACCGCCGGATGGGCGAAAACATCTGGGGCCGTCCGAAATCCCCAATCAACCGCCGTGAATATGGTCCCGGCCAGCACGGTCAGCGCCGCAAGGGTAAACTGTCGGACTTCGGTCTGCAGTTGCGCGCCAAGCAGAAGCTGAAAGGCTACTACGGCGACCTGACCGAGAAGCAGTTCCGCCGCATCTACGCAGAGGCCGAGCGTGTCAAAGGCGACACCGGTGAAAACCTGATCGGTCTGCTGGAGCGCCGCCTGGACGCCGTTGTCTACCGCGCCAAGTTCGTGCCGACCGTCTTCGCTGCACGTCAGTTCGTGAACCACGGCCACGTCAAAGTGAACGGCAAGCGGGTCAACATCCCGTCTTACCGCGTCAAAGAAGGCGACGTGATCGAAGTACGTGACAAATCCAAGCAACTGGCTGTCGTTCTGGAAGCTGTCGGCTTGGCCGAGCGTGATGTTCCTGACTACATCGACGCCGACCACTCGAAAATGACCGCGACTTTCGTGCGTGCACCGGGCCTGAGCGATGTGCCTTACCCGGTCATGATGGAACCGAACCTGGTTGTCGAATTCTACGCGAAGAACTAATCTTCGCTGATCCGACTGGAATTCAGAGCCGCACTGAGAAGTGCGGCTCTTTTTTGTTTTCACCCAAGCAAAACGATGTCCGATGCACCGGTGCTGCGGCGCAGATCATGTAGGTCTTTCAGTTCCGGGTCGTTGATCCAGCCAAGGGCTGCCTCTCTGTCCGGAAAGGACAAAAGGGCGGCAACGTCCGGAAGATCGGGGGTGCCATCCAACGCCGTTGTTTCGGCTGTGGCCTGTTCAACCTTGCCGCCGTGACGGGCCAAGGCAGGGCCCGCCTGTTCGCGATAGGCGGCCAGAGATTCGGGATTATTCACGGTAAGCTTGGCGTATGCGTAGATCATGGTTCTTGTCCTTATTTGTGTAAGGCAAAGCTAGGTCGAGCGGGATACTGCGAAAACGCGTGCGATTGCATCCTATACATGCGAATTTGCATGCATGGAGATTCACTGGGATGATTATCGGGCGGTGTTGGCAGTTGTGCGTCGGCGGACCTTGTCTGCAGCGGCCAATGAACTGGGCGTAAACTACACTACAGTTGCACGTCGCATTGTACGGGCCGAAGCGGCAACGGGGGAGATCTTGTTCGAACGTTTGGCCGATGGGTATCGGCCAACCGAGGCCGGACAATTGGTTGCCCGGCATGCGGCCGAGATGGAAAGCGCTGAGCACGCGATGCTGCGCGGGCTTACTGGGCGGGACGAAACGCTGGAAGGGGAGCTAACCCTGACGGCCCCACAATTGCTGATAGCGCATATGCTTGCGCCAGTGCTGGATTCCTACAGCAGAAAACATCCTTCGGTCACATTTCGGGTCCGTGCGGCAAATGAAATCCTCGACCTCAACAGGCGTGAAGCGGATATCGCCATCCGTATCAGTCGGAACCCCGGCGATACCTTGAAAGGGTTGCGCCTGGCCGAACAGCATGCGGCCAGCTTTGCCACGCCTGAACTGGCCGAGCGAATTGCCAATGACCCGGAGGGCGTTGTGGATTGGCTGGCCTACGAACGCCAGCAGGGCCTGCCAGACCATGTTCGCACGTCACGCCCTGGCTCGCGTATCAAGATGCAGTTTGATGACATGGTTGCTATGGCCGCCGGTGCGCAGGCAGGGTTGGGCGTGGTCAAGATGCCCGTGTTTCTGGGGCGGTCACTGCCGGGACTGGTGCAGGTGCCTGAATTTCAGACGCAACCCTACGCGGATATCTGGATCGTTGCCCATCCGGATGTCTGGCCCTCGGCCAAACTCGAGGCGTTTCGCGCCATTGCCGTTCCATTCTTCCGTGAAAAACGACTGTTGTTCGTGACATGATCAAATCGGCAGCGGGCGGCTTTCGGCGATCGCTTCCATTGCAAAATACGAGGTCACGCTGTCCAGTTCGACTTTTTCGATCAGGCGTTGATAGACCTTGTCATACGAGGCCATATCCTCGGTGACGACTTTCAGCTGATAATCGTAATCACCGCCAATGCGGTGAAAATCGACCACCTCTGGGATAGTCAACACATGGCTGCGAAAGGCTTGCAGCCATTCGGCGGAGTGGTGCCGCGTGCGCAGCATGACGAAAACCACAAGGCTCAACCCCAGTTTCTCGCGCGCGATCCGTGCGGTCGAGCCGGTGATCACCCCATCCTCGTTCAGTGCCTTGAGCCGCCGCCAGCAGGCATTCTGCGACAGCCCGACCCGATCCGCCAGTTCACGCTGAGATAGGGTTGCGTCGGTTTGCAGTTCGCGTAGGATGCGTTTGTCGATATGATCTATTTTTTTCTCCATTATTGATCATATGACACAAAAAACGACAAATCTATCGAAATAAAGGTGATGTTTTCCCACACCTAATCAATCACATTGGAGGGGCAATATGGAGACCACGCCATGACCCTGTCCAAATTTCGCGCAGAAATCCAATCCACCACTCGCAATTCAAACCTGCGCGACGGGCTGATCGGAGAGAATGTTCTGATCCCGGGTCTGCATGGGGACGTACCGCTGGTTTATGCGGATTATGTCGCCTCGGGGCGTGCGCTGCGGCAGGTTGAGGATTTTGTCGCCGAGCAGGTGCTGCCTTTCTATGCCAACAGTCATACCGAGGCCTCCTATTGCGGATCCTACATGACTCGTCTGCGCCGAGAAGCGCGCGCAGAGATTGCCCGCATTGTCGGTGCAAGGGAAGAAGACGCGGTGATCTTCACCGGGTCTGGCGCCACTGCGGGCCTGAACCGGCTGGTCAGCCTGTTGGGTGTGGATGCGGCTGACCGGCCGGTCGTTTTGATCGGGCCATACGAGCATCATTCGAACATATTGCCTTGGCGGGAAAGCAAGGCGCAGGTGATCGAGATTCCCGAAGCCGCCGGGGGTAGCGTTGATCTGGATGCGCTGGAGCGGGCTTTGGTCGAGAACGCCAATTCTGACCTGATTATCGGGTCATTCTCGGCAGCATCGAATGTCACAGGTATCATCACCGAACCGGACCCGATCACCCGGTTGCTAAAAAAACATGGGGCGGTGTCGGTCTGGGATTACGCAGGCGGTGGGCCATACCTGCCGATGAATATGGGGCCTGCGGATGCGCGCAAGGATGCCATCGTTGTTTCACCGCACAAGTTCCCGGGCGGGCCGGGCGCGTCGGGCGTGCTGATCGTCAATCAGACCGGCGTGAAACGCACATGTCCCAGTTGGCCCGGTGGCGGTACGGTCAGTTTCGTCTCACCGTGGCGGCATGATTACAGCGAGGATCTGGCCACCCGCGAAGAGGCCGGAACACCCAACGTGATAGGCGACATCCGTGCGGCGCTGGCCTTCATCGTCAAAGACGTGGTTGGCACCGATGAGATTGCCCGCCGTGAGGCGAAGTACAATCGCATGGCGCGGGAGGGGTGGGGCGACAACCCGAACCTGACCTTACTGGGGACGGAATACTCGCATCGCCTGCCGATCTATTCCTTCCTCGTGCATGATAACTCGGGTCAGCCTGTTCACCAGCAACTGTTCACCCGGATGCTCAGTGATATCTACGGCATTCAGGCGCGGGGCGGTTGTGCCTGTGCCGGGCCGTATGCGCACCGTTTGCTGGGGATCGACCGGGATACGTCGGACGAGTTGCACGCGGCATTGTCTGCCGGGGAAGAGATGAAAAAACCCGGTTGGGTGCGCCTGAACTTCTCGTATCTGATGAGCGAGGAGACGGTTCAGTTCATCATCGACAGCGTCAATGACCTGTCCCGCCGGACTGAGAAATTCGCTCCCTATTACAACGCTGACCCGGCAACCGCCCGCTTCAAAGCGGCGTGACGGAATTGCCGCTTTTCTCAACGCGTTGAGACGGGTATGAGAGGCACCAATCAACGGAGCCTCTTATGAACAAGATCACCCCTCAACCCGGCATTATGGACATCGCGCTCTACCAGGGCGGTCAGTCGCATGTGGCCGGGGTCGAGCATGTGATCAAACTCAGCTCGAACGAAAACCCGTTTGGCCCCAGCCCGAAGGCGATTGAGGCGGTGCGCGACAGTGCCACGACCCTGCATCGCTATCCCAGCACCGACCACGCCAGCTTGCGCGAAGCGATTGGCGCGCGGCACGGGCTGGACCCGGCGCGGCTAATCTGCGGTGTGGGCAGTGACGAGGTGCTGCAATTCGTCGCTCAGGCGTATGCGGGGCCAGGGAATGAGGTCATCTATACCGAGCACGGGTTTTCCATGTACCCGATCATCGCCCGCATGGCCGGTGCGACGCCGGTCATGGTGCCTGAGCGTGACCGTCACGTGGACGTGGACAACATTCTGGCCGCCGTTACCGGGCAAACGCGGATCGTGTTTGTGACCAACCCGGGCAATCCGACCTCGACCATGATCCCCGAGGCGGAGCTTGCGCGGCTGGCTGAGGCGCTGCCGCAAACCTGTCTCATGGTGATCGACGGGGCCTATGCCGAGTTCGTTGACAGTTTTGACGGTGGAGCGTCGCTGGTGGATCGGTTCGAGAACGTGATCATGACGCGGACCTTTTCGAAGGTCTACGGTCTGGGCGGAATGCGTGTCGGTTGGGGATATGCCGCGCAGTCGATCATCGATGTAATGAATCGGGTGCGTCAGCCGTTCAACCTGTCTTTGACGGCTTTGGCGGCAGCCGAAGCGGCGGTGAAGGATATGGAGTTTCTGTCTTTCTGTCAGGCAGAAAACGCGCGCCTGCGGGTGTGGATGTCGGCGGAATTGGACAAGATCGGAGTACCGTCGGATGCGTCTTGCACCAACTTTATCCTCGCCCGTTTTGCTGATCGGGCCGAAGCCGAGGCCTGTGACGATTACCTGAAGACCCAAGGCCTGATCGTCCGTCGCGTGGCGGGGTACAACCTACCCAACGCCCTGCGGATCACCGTTGGCGACGAAGAGGCCTGCCGCCGTGTCGTTGCAGCCATCACTGCGTTCAAAGGGGGGGCCGCATGAGTCAGGTTTACGATCGCGTCGCTCTGATCGGGCTGGGCCTCATTGCGTCGTCCATGTTTTGGGCCATCAAACGCTCGGGCCTCGCGGGTGAGGTCATCGGCTATGCTCGGTCCCAGGCCACCCGAGACACTGCGCGCCGGATTGGTCTGTGTGACCGCGTTTGTGATACCGCGCAAGAGGCGGTTGAGGGCGCGGATCTTGTCGTGCTCTGTGTCCCCGTAGGTGCGATGGGCGCTGTGGCGGCAGATATTGCTCCGGTCCTGAAGCCGGGCGCGACTGTGACGGACGTTGGATCGGTCAAGCGTCACGTCATTGAAGCGGTATCGCCACATATCCCGGAGGGTGTACATTTCATCCCTGCGCACCCTCTGGCAGGGACCGAACACTCTGGCCCGGAAGCCGGATTTGCTGAGTTGTTCGACAATCGCTGGTGTCTGCTGGTTCCCGTCGAAGGCTCAGATACGGATGCGATCGTTCGTTTGCGGGCACTGTGGGAAGGCATGGGCGCGAATGTCGATGAGATGGACGCAGATCACCACGATCTGGTTCTGGCGGTCACGTCTCACGCGCCACACCTGATTGCCTACACGATGGTGGGTGTCGCCGATGACCTGCGCCGTGTGACCGATACCGAGGTCATCAAGTATTCCGCCGCCGGTTTCCGGGACTTCACGCGGATCGCGGCCTCGGACCCGACAATGTGGCGCGATGTGTTCCTGACCAACAAGGATGCAACGCTGGAAATCCTTGGGCGCTTTACTGAGGAGCTTTTTGCCTTGCAGCGTGCCATCCGGACCGGTGATGGTGAACACTTGTTCGACTATTTCACCCGCACCCGCGCGATCCGGCGCGGGATCATCGACGCCGGACAGGATACGGATGCGCCGGACTTCGGACGAGGCAAAGCAAGCTCATGAGACGCAGCTGGAGGTTTCTGATGATTGGATGCGTGGCGGTCAGCGCCACATGGTCCAACGCGGCGCCTCTGGAACAGTCACTGGTTCCAGTCACGCGACCATCCGAGGCCCAAGTGCTGGCCTTTGCCAGCCCGGTACCCGGTGATATCCGCCCCAAACTGAGACCTGAATCACAAATCACTCTGGCCGCAGCCGCTCCGCAGGCGGGTGTAACGGCGTTGGGGCAAACTTCGCCAATCCGACCGCTCCTGCGACCGGAAGCCCTGGAGCTTGAAGTGCTGTTCAAGAAACGCAAGCTGCGCAAAACCTCGGTGTGCGGGGACATCGACATTCAGGGAAAGCCGGTGGGCAACGTTCCGGGGCGGAACAAGGCGTGTGGTATCAAGGATGCCGTACAGGTCACCTCGGTTTCGGGCGTGTCGCTTAGCCGCCCATCGACGATGGATTGCGGCACCGCCATTGCGTTGAACAAATGGGTCGACAAAACCGTCAAGCCCACGTTCAAACGGCGCGGGCCGGTGGTCGAGCTTAAGGTCGCGGCGCATTATGCTTGCCGGACCCGCAACAATCGCAAAGGCGCGAAGATATCCGAACATGGCAAGGGTCGGGCGATCGACATCTCGGGCTTTAAGATGGCCGACGGCGAAGTGGTGACGGTCCTGAACGGCTGGCGCAAGAACCCGTCAAAGCGGCAGTTGACCAAAGTCTGGCGGGGGGCGTGTGGGCCGTTTGGCACCGTGTTGGGACCAAACGCGGATCGCTATCACCGGGATCATTTCCACCTGGACACGGCACGCCATCGCAGGGGCCCGTACTGTCGTTAACGCAGGATTAGGCGCGGAGCGGGGCCGAGTGGCAGAGGGCCAAGCGCCACATAGCCATCGCGGAAATTCAGTTGCAAATCCAGAGCGTTGGGATTGCCGCCCAGCCCGGCCATGAAGTTTAGCGCGCGGGTCACCGGATCGACTGCTTGATCAGGCAGGGCGCCTGCCGCATTGGCCATCGCGATCATGTCACGCCAGTTTTCGGCCTTGACCGCAATCTCTCCTGTGGGAATGCCTTGTTGATCGACTTCCAGCTCTCCGGTGGCGAACAGCCGCAGCGCGCCCCACTTCATCTCAGCCAGGCGCAGATCGATCTTCACCGGCTGTGGCCTGCTTTCTTCCAGCGCCGAGCGATCCCAGGTCTTGTCGAACGTCACGGTCATATCCAGCTCCAGCGTCTCGAAAGCCTGAGGCAGGGTTGTGGCCGAGCGCATCAGTTCGCGCAGGTCATCGCCGGGGGTGAAGCCGTCAATCCGGGCGCCGATCACATATGCCTCGGGGGCCGGTGTCTGTTCCATCACGAGGGCAAGCGTATCGCCGCCCGCCAGCGCCTCGGCGTCGTCAGTGATTGACCACGGCCCGGCTGTCAGCGCCATCTTTTCCAGCACCAGTGCGACACCGGGCTGCAATTGCAACTCGGCCTGCAGGTCGCGGGCTTTGATGGTGGCCGTCTGGTCATAGTAGGACAACCGCTGCGGCGTTTCGGCAAAACGCAGCACCTGTCGGCCAGGCCAGATCGCGGGGCTCTGGAATTCGATCCAGTCGGCACTCCAGGCGGTGCCATTGACTGGGTCGGCCAGCGCAGGGCTGCTCAGGCGGGTCATGTGGTGGAACGGATAACCGGCGGTTTCAACATCGGCAAACTCGGCCTGCCAACCTCGTTCCTGCTGTTTGTCGAACCATGTCGTGATTGCATTGCGCAGACCGAAACCGGCGATGAACCAATAGGCGCTCCACGCGACAATGATGAAAATGATAACCCGCACCAGACCGCGCATGACAGATGGCCCTTTTTCCCGCCTCGGAATTGATGTTTATAGGCGCAAACGGGCAAGGACCAGTGCTATGACGATGTGGGTTTTCGGATATGGATCGCTGTTGTGGAATCCGGGCTTTCCGGTGGCCCGAAGAGAGCGCGCCACGCTGCACGGCTATGCCCGATCCTTCTGCATGAGTTCGATCCATCACCGCGGCACCGAGGACCATCCCGGCCTCGTTCTGGCGCTGGATGAACAGGCCGATGCCCATTGCAAGGGCTTGGCTCTGGCGGTTGAGGTCGGCCACGAAGACCGCACGCTGCACGATCTGCGTGAACGCGAGCTGATCTCATCAGCCTATGTTGAAAAGATGCTGGGTATTCGACTGGACAGCGGTGAGGTGGTGACTGCGGTGACCTACGTGATCGACGCTGACCATGTGCAGTATTGCGGGGGAATGCCGCTGGAAGAGCAAGCGCAGATCATCGCCCAAGCCGTAGGCGGGCGCGGGCCGAATACCGAATATCTGTACAACACAGCCGAACATCTGGCCGAGATCGACCTGCGCGATCCCGATCTTGAGTGGTTGGCGCAACGGGTCCGCGCCATCACCGCATAAACCCTTGGCGTCACCGGTGTGTTTTCGTTAGTTTCAGCGTAGAGCAGGCAAAACACCGGGAACCACGCGCATGGCGCAGGCACATCAGGGCGCGAGACCGCATTTCTCGCAACCCATTCGTCAGATCGTTACGATGCTGGTCGCGATCGCCTTGGCGGGGTTTGGGGTCTTTATGGCACTGCCCTACGTCATGCCGGTGGTTCTAGCCAACCCTTATCTAAATGGATTTATCATACTGGTCTTCGTTATCGGTGTGTTGGCCTGCTTCTATCAGGTGACACAGCTGATCGGTTCAGTTCGCTGGATCGAGGCTTTTGTCGGAGGTGTCGTCCGCGAAGACGCCCGGACGCCACAATTGCTGGCACCGTTGGCGTCGCTGTTGCGTGAAAGGGGCGCGCGGTCGCAGATTAGTTCCACCTCGACACGGTCCATTCTGGACTCGGTGGCCGAGCGGGTAGAAGAAGAGCGCGAGATCACTCGATATATCACCAACGTTCTGATTTACCTTGGCCTTTTGGGTACATTCTTCGGGCTGGCAACTACCGTTCCAGCCATTGTAGACACGATTCGCAGTCTAAATCCGCAAGAGGGTGAAGAGGGGCTAGCAGTATTCAACCGCCTGATGGTCGGATTGGAATCACAGTTGCAGGGTATGGGCGTGGCCTTCGGGTCCTCGCTGCTGGGTCTGGCAGGGTCGCTGATTGTCGGCTTGCTGGAACTGTTCGCAGGCCACGGACAGAACCGGTTCTACCGCGAGCTTGAGGAATGGTTGTCCTCGATCACCCGTGTGGGATTTGCCGCAGGGGACGAAGGCGGCGCTGAACTTGCCGTGCTGGCCCCTGTGCTCGACGCCATGTCCGAACAAATGAACGCGCTACAGGATCTGTTTTCAGCGCAAGAGGCGGACAGCGCGGCGGTATCGACCAAGTTGGGCCAGTTGGCGGACTCGATTGGCGAAATGAACGCACGACAATCCGACAACGATGGCGTAACAGCCGCATTGGAACGCGTGGCTCTTGGGCAAGACGCGCTTTTGGATCACATGCGAGAACAGGGTACTGGCGACGGTATCGATGCCGAAAGCCGGATGCGCCTGCGCTCGATGGACGTGCAGCTGCTGCGGATTCTCGAAGAGATATCTGCCGGGCGGCAAGAGAGTATGAGCGAGCTGCGCAAGGATATTGAACTGTTGGTCAAAGCCCTGACACTGCCCCGAGGCGCCGTGCGTACTGCTCCGGAAGGAGAGTAACCTATGGCCCTGTCCCGCCGCACAGGTCAGCGTTTCCAAGGCTCAGTCTGGCCTGGCTTCGTGGATGCGATCACCGGGCTGTTGATGGTGCTGACCTTTGTGCTGACCATCTTTATGGTTGTGCAATACGTGCTGCGCGAAACCATTTCCGGGCAGGAGGACGAGCTGACAGCATTGTCTGACGAAGTTGCAGCCCTGGCCGGCGCGTTGGGTCTCGAAGAGCGGGAAAACAGCAGGTTGCAAGCGCGGTTAGGGGTGTTGAGCTCTACCCTGACACAGGTCGAGACCGAATTGGTGCAGGCGCAGATTCAACTCACCGACTTTGAGGACCAGGTCGCAGCCCTGTTGCTGGATCAGGCCCGGTCACAAGGTGAAATCGCCGAATTGCAGAGCGAGCAGGATGCATTGAACCTGGCTTTGGCGCAAAGCCGGACCGAGATCGACGAACAGACCGAGGCCGCCCGTCTCGCCGCCGCTCAACGCGAGGCGCTCGAGGCATTGGTAGCCGATTTGGAACAAGCGGACGCGGCGCAGACCACCCGGATTTCCGAACTTGAAGAACAACTGACTACTGAAGAGGCCGCCAGGCTGGCCGAGATCGCTGCTGCCGAAAACCTGCGCACTCGACTGCAGAATGCAGATGCTGAACTGACCGCCATGACCCTTGCGCTGGAAGCGCAGCGCAAGCAAGCCGAGGACACATTGACTCTGCTGGCTGCAGCGCAGGCCGCGAAAGCGGAACTGGAACGCCAGTTTGGCGACCTGAACGCCGAAGACCTGCGGGCCCGACTTGAAGCTGCTCTTGCCGGGCAGACTGAGGCACAGGCCGAGGCACAGGAACAACGCTCATTGGCTGAGGAGCGCGCGGCCCTGCTCGCCGTGGCGCGTGACACGCTGTCGTCCGAGCAGGCGATCTCGGAAAAGGCGCAACGCGAAACCGCGCTGCTGAATCAGCAAATGGCCGCGCTGCGCGAACAGTTGGGCGGGCTGCAGGCACTGCTGGACGATTACGAAGAGCGTAACGCTGCTGCTGACATCCGCATCCAGTCGCTGGGGCAGGACCTGAACGCCGCGCTGGCGCGTGCTGCGTCAGAAGAGCGTCGCCGTCGATTGCTGGAAGAAGCCGAACGTACCCGCCTAGAGGCCGAGGCGCAGGACCTTGCCGCGCAGGCTGAGGACCTGCAACGGTATCGCTCGGAATTCTTCGGTCGCCTCCGTGATGTGTTGGGTGATGAAGAAGGCGTTCGGATCGAAGGCGATCGCTTCGTGTTTTCCTCCGAGGTGCTGTTCGATACCGGTTCGGCCATTCTGTCTCCGATCGGTCAGCAAGAGGTTGCCAAGGTGGCCGCTATCCTGCGCAGTGTGGCTGCGGAAATTCCAGAAGGCCTGAACTGGGTAATCCGGGTGGATGGCCACACGGACAATGTGCCTTTGGCCGGGACGGGGCGTTACCGCGACAACTGGGAACTCAGCCAAGGGCGGGCGCTGTCGGTTGTGCGCTACATGGTCGATGCGCTGGGTATTCCGCCAAACCGCCTGGCCGCCAATGGGTTTGGACAGTTCCAACCCGTCAATCCCGCTGATACCCCAGAAGCCCGGGCGCAGAACCGTCGGATTGAGTTGAAGTTGACCGAGCGGTAGATCCGCGACCTAATGCCGGCATTCGGTCAGTTAGGGTCGCCCAATGCGGAAGCTACCGTCAGGTGTGCCGGCAAAGCATCTGGGAACTACCGGATAGTCCTCGGTCAGGAAGTATGCGTATGTGCCCGATGGGTATTCAGGCGATGTCGTGAAGGCGCCATTGCATACATCCAGATTTCCGGTTCCCGATGCGTACACAAAATCCTCGTTGAAGGTGCCATCGTGTTTTCCATCTGGCGCCCGTCCGCCCGGACGATTGCCGTTTTTCAACCTGTAGGACGAAGTCATTTCAGTCACCTTCCCGTCCACTACCCCCGTCATCGCATAAATCGGGAATCCGTCCGCGGCGTATCCAATTAATGGAGAGTGACGAGCTGGAGTGTAATCCAGCAGCTCGATCAGTCCGGTTGGAACCCCGTGATAGTGGTACTTGCCGTTGGGCTGAACATGCGCGAAGTTCTCGTCAAGTCCCAGCGCGACCGCTCCACCCAGGGCGTTGTAAGACCAACCCGAACGTGGATCGCCATGCCAGAATTCAGCGGCGAGCGGGTCAAATACCACACCGTTCAAGGACACGCCAAAATTCCAGCCCAATTTCAACGGAGTTAAGGAACCCGTCGATTTGGGATTTGCAGGGATCTTCAGTTTGACCTTTTGTTCGGCTATCCGGTGCGGGTTGCCTCGGTTCGGGAACTGTCCAACAAGATGATCAGGAATCCCATTGGCCGAGACACGCGTCGAGTTGCGCCCTTCATCGATATCGACCTGACTGACCCCTGGGTCGTGAGTTGCAGCTTGCAGGGTCAGCGGCCTTGTTTCCGTCTCATCGTGGTAGCGAAACCTGTGCTGAGCGGTTGCGATGGCGGCGGCGGAAGTAATGGCGAAGGCAACGCTCCAAACGACGATGGTTTTGGTCATCATAATCCCCTTGTCGGATTAACTGTGAAGTTAAAACGAGTGGGCGGAGTGTTTCCGTCGGGAAGCCAGGACTAAAACACCGACTGAGCAAAAATGAAAACGCCCGGTTGAAGGACTAACCGGGCGTTTTGCTGCTGATATAGTCGTCGGTTTGACGTTAGTCCGCCGTCAGCAGTGGCGGTTTGTCGCCCGGAATGCGCGGCTGATCCGGGCCGAAGATTTCCAGGTTCAACTCGCCTTTCTTGACCGAGACACGGACCACACCGCCCTTGGCCAGCTTGCCGAACAGCAGTTCCTCGGCCAGGGGCTTCTTGATGTGCTCCTGGATCACGCGGCCCAGCGGACGCGCGCCCATTTTGTCGTCATAGCCCTTATCGGCCAGCCATTCGGCGGCCTTGGGCGTCAGGTCGATGGTTACGTTGCGGTCCAGCAGTTGCGCTTCAAGTTGCAGCACGAACTTCTCGACGACCTGCAGGATGACCTCTTTCGGCAGCGGTGCGAAGGAGATCACGGCATCCAAGCGGTTGCGGAATTCAGGTGTGAACATGCGCTCGATCGCGGCGGTGTCTTCACCTTCGCGACGATCGCGCCCGAAACCGATGGCGGCCTTGGCCTGTTCCTGCGCGCCCGCGTTCGAGGTCATGATCAGAACCACGTTGCGGAAATTCACTGTGCGGCCGTTGTGATCGGTCAACTCACCGTGGTCCATCACCTGCAACAGAATGTTGAACACATCCGGATGCGCTTTCTCGATCTCATCCAGCAACAATACGCAATGCGGATGCTGGTCGACGCCGTCGGTTAGCAGACCGCCCTGATCAAAACCGACATAGCCCGGAGGCGCACCGATCAGACGGGAAACTGCGTGTTTCTCCATGTACTCGGACATGTCGAAGCGCAGCAGTTCCACACCCAGCGTATCCGCCAACTGTTTCGCAACCTCGGTTTTACCCACACCGGTCGGACCGGCAAACAGATAGTTACCGATAGGCTTTTCAGGTTCCCGGAGACCGGCGCGGGCCAGTTTGATCGCACTGGACAGCGCCACGATGGCGTCATCCTGACCGAACACGACACGTTTCAAGGATGCTTCGAGGTCTTTCAGAACCTCGGCATCGTCTTTGGTGACGTTCTTCGGTGGGATGCGGGCGATCTTGGCGACAACGGCCTCAATCTCTTTCACGCCAATGGTCTTGCGACGCTTGCTTTCCGCAACCAGATGCTGTGCGGCACCGGCCTCGTCGATCACGTCGATAGCCTTGTCAGGCAGTTTGCGGTCATTGATGTAACGCGCTGAGAGTTCAACGGCGGTCTTGATCGCGTCCGCGGTGTATTTGATCTCGTGATGTTCTTCGAAATAGGGTTTCAGACCGCGCAGGATTTTCACGCTGTCCTCGACCGAAGGCTCGTTCACGTCGATCTTCTGGAACCGGCGGCTAAGCGCGCGGTCTTTTTCGAAGTGCTGGCGGAACTCTTTGTATGTGGTCGAGCCCATTGTGCGCAGCTTGCCGCCCTGCAGCGCAGGTTTCAGCAGGTTGGACGCATCCATTGCGCCACCCGAGGTGGCGCCGGCGCCGATCACAGTGTGAATCTCGTCGATGAACAGCACCGCGTCGGGGTGATCTTCCAACTCGGTGACGACCGCCTTGAGTCGTTCTTCGAAATCACCGCGATAGCGGGTGCCCGCAAGCAGCGCGCCCATGTCCAGCGAAAAGATAGTGGTGTTGGCCAGCACATCGGGTGCCTCGCCCGCGACGATTTTGTGCGCCAATCCTTCGGCGATGGCGGTTTTGCCTACGCCCGGATCACCCACCAGCAGCGGGTTGTTCTTGCGGCGACGGCAGAGAACCTGAATGCAGCGTTCAACCTCATCGGCGCGCCCGATCAGCGGGTCTACATCGCCCGCCCGTGATTTGGCGTTCAGATCAATGCAGTATTTTCCAAGCGCGCTCTCTTTCTGGTCGCCTTCGCCTGCGGTGGACTGAACCTCTTCCTCGACCTGATCGGCGCCTGAAACCGAGCGGTTTTCGCCATACGCAGGGTCTTTGGCCACACCATGCGCGATGAAGTTCACCGCATCATAGCGGGTCATGTCCTGTTCCTGCAGGAAATAAGCTGCGTTGCTTTCGCGTTCGGCAAAGATAGCGACCAGGACGTTGGCGCCGGTCACTTCGGTTCGGCCCGAGCTTTGAACGTGGATCGCGGCGCGTTGGATCACCCGTTGGAACGCGGCCGTTGGTACGGCTTCGGAGCCGTCGATATCTGTGACCAGATTGGACAGGTCTTCGTCAATGAATTCGACCAGAGTGCTGCGCAGTTCATCCAGATCGACGCTGCAGGCTTTCATGACGCGGATGGCATCAGGTTCCTCCAGCAGCGCCAGCAGCAGATGCTCCAGCGTTGCGAATTCATGTCGCCGCTCATTCGCAGCCGCCAGGGCCGCGTGAATGGCTTGTTCTAATGTGCTCGAGAATGAAGGCACGCGGGTGCTCCTCTGTCTTGGGTCGAAGGGGGGCGTCTATGGCCCCGATCCAACCATGTCCTCATACTATTAGAGTTTGGTTGATCGTGGCCCGGCTTCAAGGGTTTTCTTTCTCTTGACAGTCACATTTAACGTGACCGTGTCCGAGAAGAGAGCGAAATATGCACTAGAAGCGGTCCTTTCTAGCCCGGATTTCGGCAAAAACCTCAGCGGCGTCGCCATTTTCCATCCCCAAATGCGCCTGAATCGCCGGATCAGTGGCGCGCAGAAACGGGTTTGTGGCCTTTTCCAGCGCCAGGGTCGACGGAACAGTGGGTTGTCCTGCTGCGCGGGCAGCATCAATATCAGCTTTGCGTTGCTGCAGTGCGGCATTGTCCGGGTCGACGGTGACAGCGAATTTCGCGTTGGATTGAGTATATTCGTGACCAGAGCAAACGAGAGTGTCGCCGGGCAGGGTGGCCAGTTTGCTGAGGGACGCCCACATTTGCGGTGCAGTCCCCTCGAACAGGCGGCCGCAGCCAAGGGCCATCAGGCTGTCAGCGGTGAAAACCACAGAGCTAATCGGCATATGATAGGCTACATGCCCGATGGTGTGGCCGGAAACGTCCAGGACCTGAACCGGTTCGCCTCCGATCTCGAAAGTATCGCCGTCCGAGACCTGCTGGTCCAGCGGGGGCAGGCGATGGGCGTCGGCAGCTGCGCCAACAACCTTGGCTGGGTGGTTTTCCAGAATTGCGGGTAGACCATCCACGTGGTCGAAATGGTGGTGCGTCAGCAGCACATGGCTGAGCTTCCAGCCGCGCCTGTCCAATTCGCCCAGAATTGGGCCGGATTCGGGTGCGTCAATAAGGGCGGTCTGGCCACTGGCAGCGTCATGCGCCAGAAAAGCGTAGTTATCGCTGAGACATGGGATGGTGACGATCTCAAGAGGCATGGCCTTTTGCCCTTTCGTTGCTAGACTGCGCTCAGCTAAGCCGATTGACCGGGTGTCCGCAATGCATCTTGATGTGCAGGATTTGAGGAACTTCTACTACCGCAGCACATTGGGCCGGGCGGCGCAGGCGGCTATTCGGGGTCGGTTGACCGAGATATGGCCCGAAGCCAAGGGGCAGACTGTGGTGGGCTTCGGCTTCGCGGTGCCCTTGCTGCGCCCCTTTCTGGCCGACGCGCGGCGGGTAATCGGCCTGATGCCTGGGCCACAGGGAGTGATGCCGTGGCCCCCGGGGATGTCCAACGTATCAGTTCTGACCGAGGAAACCATGTGGCCGGTCGAAACCGGCCATGTGGACAAATTGGTGGTGATGCACGGCCTGGAGACTTCGAGCCGTCCCAGTGAACTGCTCGACGAATGCTGGCGCGTTCTGGGCCCGGGTGGGCGCGCTTTGTTCGTTGTGCCGAACCGGGCGGGGTTGTGGTCGCGGACGGACCGGACTCCGTTCGGATTCGGGCGACCGTATTCGGCGTCGCAGCTCGAGAGCCAGTTGAAAGAGCACCATTTTCTTCCTGAAAGCCACTGTTCCGCCCTGTACATGCCGCCGTCCTTCCGCCGGTTCTGGCTGAAATCGGGAAGTCTGATCGAGAAAACCGGGCAGCGCTTGCCCACGGTCATGGCCGGTGGTGTTCTGATGGTTGAGGCGACCAAACATATCCGCCCGCCCAGCGGCAGCGTCACAAAGGACACTGAGCGGCGCCCCATCAAGGCACTGGATGGCTTGTTAAAGCCCGCGTGACCGCTCATCCGCCAAAAGAGCGGAAAAAACGCGGGAAAAAAGTCACAGGAATCGCAAAAACTTGCATATTCGTAACATTTTTCACCTGACCTTGGGGGTTCAAACCGTCGCACTTGGTGTAAGATGTTGAAAAGTAATGTTTTGTGGATAATTCCGTTACCGCTATAGTATATTGCTTGGTTGGTTCTGCTCTGCTACATCCCCGGTGATTTTGATCCCCGCCCTACATGGACGGGGTTTCCTCACGCCCCAAGGTAGCGGCCGCTACTCAAAATCGGGGCCTCAAATATCGGAAGGGTGGACGTGTCCGAACCAGCTTCGATTTCCACTGGCATCGCCGAGCGCTATGCCACCGCAATCTTTGAGATTGCGAAAGAGAACAATGACCTTGCAGGTCTGGAATCCGGCATCAATGATCTGGCTGCAGCTTTGGGCGAAAGCGCCGAATTGCGCGACCTGATCGCATCTCCGCTGGTTTCGCGTGCCGAACAAGAAGGCGCAATCACCGCAGTTGCCGACAAGATGGGTTTGCACGCCATCCTGCGCAACACGCTGGGTCTGATGGCGCAAAAGCGCCGCCTGTTTGTCGTTCCGCAACTGGTTCAAGTCCTGCGCGAAATGCTGGCGGACGAGCGTGGCGAAGTGACCGCAGATGTTGCGTCGGCCAAGGCGCTGACCAAGACGCAAATGGAAAAACTGTCCAAGACGCTGTCCGAGCGTGTGGGCAAGACCGTGACAATCAATGCGACCGTTGATGAAAGCCTCATCGGCGGTCTTGTCGTTAAAGTGGGCTCGAAAATGATCGATAGCTCGATCCGTTCGAAGCTGAACTCCCTACAGAATGCAATGAAAGAGGTCGGATAAATGGGAATCCAAGCTGCAGAGATTTCTGCAATCCTGAAGGACCAGATCAAAAATTTTGGTCAGGAAGCCGAAGTGGCCGAGATCGGTCGCGTGCTGAGCGTCGGTGACGGGATTGCCCGTGTATACGGCCTGGACAACGTACAAGCCGGTGAGATGGTCGAATTCCCCGGCGGCATCATGGGCATGGCGTTGAACCTGGAAAGCGACAACGTCGGTGTCGTTATCTTCGGTTCGGACCGTGACATCAAAGAAGGTGACACTGTTAAGCGCACGAACTCGATCGTGGACGTTCCGATCGGTGACGAGCTGCTGGGCCGTGTTGTTGACGGTCTGGGTAACCCGCTGGACGGCAAGGGCCCGATCAACGCAACCAAGCGTGGCGTTGCAGACGTCAAAGCGCCCGGCATCATCCCGCGTAAATCGGTTCACGAACCGATGGCAACCGGCCTGAAATCGGTTGACGCGATGATCCCGATTGGCCGTGGCCAGCGGGAACTTATCATTGGCGACCGTCAGACCGGTAAAACTGCCGTTGCTCTGGACGCGATCCTGAACCAGAAAACCTATAACGACGCAGCAGGCGACGACGAGTCGAAGAAGCTGTACTGTGTCTACGTTGCGATTGGTCAAAAGCGTTCGACCGTTGCGCAGCTGGTGAAGAAACTGGAAGAATCCGGTGCGATCGACTACTCGATCGTTGTGGCCGCAACCGCGTCCGACCCGGCGCCGATGCAGTTCCTGGCACCTTACGCCGCAACTGCAATGGCCGAGTACTTCCGTGACAACGGCCGCCACGCGCTGATCATCTATGATGACCTGTCGAAACAGGCTGTGTCCTATCGTCAGATGTCGCTGCTGCTGCGCCGCCCGCCCGGACGTGAAGCCTATCCTGGTGACGTTTTCTACCTCCACTCGCGGCTGCTTGAGCGCTCGGCGAAGCTGAACGAGGACTTCGGTGCAGGCTCGCTGACTGCTCTGCCGGTTATCGAAACTCAGGGTGGAGACGTTTCGGCGTTTATTCCGACCAACGTGATTTCGATCACCGACGGTCAGATCTTCCTGGAAACCGAACTGTTCTATCAGGGCATCCGTCCTGCTGTGAACACCGGTCTGTCGGTTTCGCGTGTAGGCTCCTCGGCTCAGACCAACTCGATGAAGTCGGTTGCTGGTCCGGTTAAGCTGGAGCTGGCTCAGTATCGCGAAATGGCTGCGTTTGCGCAGTTCGGTTCTGACCTGGACGCCGCGACCCAGCAGCTGCTGAACCGTGGCGCACGTCTGACCGAGCTGATGAAACAGCCGCAGTACTCGCCGCTGACCAACGCTGAAATCGTTTGCGTCATCTTCGCCGGTACCAACGGTTACCTCGACAAGATCGACGTGTCCGATGTAGGCCGTTACGAAGCTGGCCTGCTGGCGCATCTGCGTGGCAAGCACGCGGATCTGCTTCAGTGGATCACGGACGAAGATCCCAAGATCAAGGGCGACGCTTCCGACAAGATCAAGGCTGCGATTGACGAATACGCCGCAACCTTCGCTTAAGGGAGAGGCGGGCATATGCCAAATCTTAAGGACCTTAAAAACAGGATCGAGTCGGTCAAATCGACCCGCAAGATCACCAAGGCCATGCAGATGGTCGCGGCTGCAAAACTGCGCCGCGCCCAGGAATCTGCCGAAGCCTCGCGTCCCTATGCCAAGCAGTTCAATGCTGTAATGGCGGGGTTGGCGGCGTCGGTCGGGGGCAGCGACAGCGCCCCCAAGCTGCTCCGGGGTACGGGCAGTGATGATGTCCACCTGCTGGTTGTCATGACAGCTGAGCGCGGCCTGTGTGGCGGCTTCAACTCGAGCATCGCCAAGCTGGCCCGTGTCAAAGCGGAAGAGCTGCGCCTGAAAGGCAAGACGGTCAAGGTTCTGACCGTCGGCAAAAAGGGTCGCGACGCGCTGAAGCGTGATCTTGGCGATCTGTTCGTTGGACATGTCGACCTGAGCGAGGTCAAGCGTCTGGGTTACACCAACGCGCAGGACATCGCGAAGGACGTTCTGTCCCGCTTTGACGGGGGTGAGTTCGACGTTGCCACGATCTTCTACTCGAAGTTCGTCAACGTTGTGACCCAGATCCCGACGGCACAGCAGGTCATCCCCGCCTCGTTTGAGGACACCGAGGGTGACGACAGCGGTGCCATCTTCGACTACGAGCCCAGCGAAGAGGCCATCCTGGCCGACCTGCTGCCCAAGGGGGTTGCGACCGCGATCTTCTCGGCTCTGCTCGAAAACGGAGCGTCTGAACAGGGTGCACGGATGTCCGCGATGGACAACGCGACACGCAACGCGGGTGAGATGATCGACAAGCTGACGATCCAGTTCAACCGCTCGCGTCAGGCCGTGATCACCAACGAGCTGATTGAAATTATTTCCGGCGCCGAAGCGCTGTAGAGACAAACCGGAGACGAAACATGGCGAATGCAAAAGGCAAAGTCACACAGATCATCGGGGCCGTCGTCGACGTGCACTTCGAAGATCAGCTGCCTGAAATTCTGAACGCGCTGGAAACTACCAACAACGGCAAGCGCCTGGTGTTGGAAGTTGCTCAGCACCTGGGTGAAAACACCGTCCGCACCATCGCGATGGACGCGACCGAAGGTCTGGTCCGTGGCGAAGAAGTGTCGGACACCGGCGCACCGATCTCGGTTCCGGTTGGCAACGCCACCCTGGGCCGCATCCTGAACGTGGTTGGTGAGCCGATCGACGAAAAAGGCCCGGTCGAAGCGACCGAAGCCCGCGCAATCCACCAGCCTGCACCGAGCTTTGATGAACAGTCGACCGAGTCGGAAGTTCTGGTGACCGGCATTAAGGTTGTTGACCTGCTGGCCCCTTACGCCAAAGGCGGTAAGATCGGCCTGTTCGGCGGCGCCGGCGTTGGTAAAACCGTTCTGATCATGGAACTGATCAATAACATTGCAAAAGTGCACTCGGGCTTTTCGGTGTTCGCGGGTGTTGGCGAACGGACCCGTGAAGGGAACGACCTGTACCACGAGATGATCGAATCGAACGTTATCAAGCCGGACAACCTGTCGGAATCGCAGGTGGCCCTGGTTTACGGTCAGATGAACGAACCTCCGGGAGCGCGTGCACGAGTTGCTCTGACCGGTCTGACCCTGGCCGAGCAGTTCCGCGACCAGTCCGGTACCGACGTTCTGTTCTTCGTCGACAATATCTTCCGCTTCACGCAGGCGGGCTCCGAGGTTTCGGCTCTGCTGGGTCGTATTCCTTCGGCGGTGGGCTACCAGCCCACGCTGGCCACCGACATGGGCGCCCTGCAGGAACGCATCACTTCGACCAAGTCGGGCTCGATCACCTCGGTTCAAGCGATCTACGTGCCTGCGGACGACCTTACCGACCCCGCGCCGGCAACCTCGTTCGCCCACTTGGACGCGACCACCGTTCTTAACCGTGCGATCTCGGAAAAAGGTATCTACCCGGCCGTTGACCCGCTCGACTCGACCTCGCGTCTGCTCGACCCGGCCATCGTTGGTGAAGAGCACTATAAGGTTGCGACCGACGTTCAGCAGATCCTCCAGCGTTACAAGTCGCTGCAGGACATCATTGCCATCCTCGGCATGGACGAACTGTCGGAAGAGGACAAACTGACCGTGGCCCGTGCCCGTAAGATCGAACGCTTCCTGTCACAGCCGTTCGACGTGGCCGAGGTCTTCACCGGCTCGCCGGGCGTTCAGGTTCCGCTGGATGTCACCATCTCGTCGTTCAAGGCCGTTGTGGCTGGCGAATACGATCACCTGCCCGAAGCGGCCTTCCTGATGGTTGGCGGTATCGAAGAAGTGATCGCCAAAGCGGAAAAGATGGCCGCAGAAGCCGCCTAAGGAGTATCCCTGATGGCAAACACGATGCAATTCGACCTCGTCAGCCCCGAGCGGAGCCTAGCTTCGCTTGCGGCGACGGCGGTCCAGATTCCCGGCGCGGACGGGGACATGACGGCGATGCCCGATCATGCCCCCACCATCACTACCCTGCGCCCGGGCATCCTGAAGGTCGACTCACCCGAAGGCTCCAGCGAGTATCTGGTCACCGGCGGGTTTGCTCAGATCAACGGAGATAGCCTGTCGGTTCTGGCCGAAAAGGCCATTCCGGTGACCGAGGTGACCCGGTCGCAACTGGATGACCTGATCGCTGAGGCCCGCGCTTCGCACGAAGTGGCCAAGAACGGAGACGATCAGAGCATCGTCGACGACGCCGCCAAGCTGTTGGCCGACATGGAAGCCCTTGGAACGCATATGAGCCTGTAAGGCTCTGGCTTTTCTTGTGATTTAAAACGGCTCCGCCTGTGCGGGGCCGTTTTTTTTTGTCGTGATTTTCCCGGAGTCGCAGGATAGGTGTAGGGAATACAAAGACAAAGACATCAAAAATGAAGACTTTTCGAACCCACCCAATTGGTATCGACCAAGGCGAGGCAGTGCTGTTTTCTGATTTCGCTGACGGCGGCGATATGTGGACCGGAGAAGGCCCGCGCGAACGGCGTTCTGCCGTTACTTTCAGCCAACCATTCCGCTCTGCGCCAGTGGTTCAGATCGGTGTCTCGCTTTGGGATGTTGATACGTCCTCCGCGTTGCGAGCTGAGGTGACGGCTTCGGATATTACATCTGAAGGGTTTACTGCCATCTTTCGAACATGGTCTGACACTCGGATTGCGCGAATCCGGGTGAACTGGACTGCAATCGGAGAGATCGCACATGAGGATGACTGGGATATCTCGTGAATGATTGAACGCCTGAGTCTGGAAGTAGTTAGAAAAATATGCTGCGCACTTTTGGGGATGATCAGTGTAGTCTGGAAAACAACCAGTTCCATTCGTAAGGATTAGTACCACTCAGCATTATGGTGGAAATCGTTATGACGGCTCCAAGGACGCAATAGACCGGAACACGGCTCAAGGCATAACCACGCACGAAAAGTCCGATTAATCCTATCAGCAAGGACAGCAGAGGGAGACCAATCATAATCACGCCGGCCCCAAGGGAGTACTCGCGGGCACTCTCGGTATCCATTGAGTGGGCGATTTTGCCTGTAATAAGGTAAAATGTGGCAATGACGCCAAAGGTGAAGCCCACTATGGAACATATGGCCCGAGCCCTGTTTGACGCAATACGCTTTCGACGCCCGCCCGTTATGGAGGCGTCCGAGATCGCCTTGTTCCGCTGTTTGTTGCCAGCAGTAATGCCGCGGTACATTAGGATACAGCCAGCCACTAACGCGATTACCCCCACAACACCTAGCCCGGCTGCGGCACCGATCCCATAGCTTTGCTTTATAACCTCGTAACTTTCGTTTGCCTGTTTTATTGCTTGTTGGCCGACACTCAAAAACAGTATGCCGACAAGGACCTTCCAGTGATTTGGTCTGAGTGACGGAGCTTTTGTTTCTTTTTGCGAAAGGTCAGAGGTTGCTTGCAGGTTGTTGGCGTTGATGCGTTGAATGCGGTCTTGAAAGCTTGTGTTTGACATGGAGCGAGGTCTGAAACTCTATAAGTTTGTTTTTGCAGGATTTTTACCAAGGCAATGTGGTGAAAATTGGTCAGACGTCAGCGTAGTTGATGCGCCGAGGCCAAGAAAGGAGCCGCTGTAAAATGGGCGTGAGACGTCTGAACTTTGCTTATATTGTCAACATTCGTAGCGCTAAGGCACAGATCGCTCACAAGGTTGCGTCGCCAACATGCATTGACGTGTGCCAGACATGGTCCAACTAGAGCTCTGCAAGCGGGCGCCGCCAGGTTTGCGGTGGTCTGAAGTGGCCTGAAATGCTGCTCTAGGCCTCATTTCCCTCAATCATATCTACACGCGTCGCATGACGACCGCCTTCGAACTCGGCAGTCAGAAAGGCGTCGACGATGTCCAGAGCCTGACCTTCCCCCACCACACGCGCTCCGATCGACAGCATGTTTGCATTGTTGTGCTGACGGATCATTCGGGCAGAAAACGCGTCCGAGCAGACGCCGCAACGGATGCCTGGTACTTTGTTGGCTGCCATCATAATGCCCTGTCCGGTGCCGCACAGAACAATCCCCAGCTCGCAATCACCCGAGGCCACAGCCTGCGCTGCGGCTTTGCCGTGTTTGGGGTAATGCGTGCTTTCGGGAGTGGTTGGCCCGATATCCACCACGTCCCAGCCTTTCGCCGAGATATGGGTGGCGACGGCCTGGCGCAGGTCGATGGCTGCGTGGTCGCTTGAAAGAACGATGCGTTTTGAGGCTGTCACGGAAACGTCCTGCCCTGATTGGTTGTCGGGAATGCAATAGGGCGGCTGTTAGGCCGCCCGTTTCTGTCAGGCGATATTATGGTACATGGATTCGTAGATCGGTGTCAGGGTCTTGTCCTCGAACAGCGATGACACGCTGGTTCCGTTCCAAATGTTCAGGATCGCCTGGGTAAAGATCGGCGCGGTCGGGACAATACGGATGTTCTTGGCCTTGGTGACTTCTTTGGTAGGTTGGATCGTGTCGGTCAGCACCAGTGATTTCATCACTGAGTTCGTCACACGCTCGACCGCGGGGCCACTCATGACGCCGTGAGTTATGTAGGAGTGCACCTCCTTTGCGCCGTTGTCCAACAGCACCTGCGCCGCTTTGCAAAGCGTACCAGCTGTGTCGCACATGTCGTCCACGATCAGGCAGATCTTGTCTTTCACGTCACCGATCACGGTCATCTCGGCCACTTCACCAGCCTTTTCGCGGCGCTTGTCTACGATGGACAGGGGGGCGTTGATCCGCTTGGCAAGCTCGCGTGCGCGCGCCACGCCGCCCACGTCAGGCGAGACGACCATCAATTCATCCAGGTTGTTCTTGAACTGATGTTTCACGTCCAGCGCAAAAATCGGAGAGGCATAGAGGTTGTCGACCGGCATGTCGAAGAACCCCTGAATCTGGGCGGCGTGCAGGTCCATGGTCAGGATCCGCTCGATCCCGGCACCGGTCAGCATGTTTGCAACCAGCTTGGCACTGATCGGCGTGCGGGCCTTGGTGCGGCGGTCCTGACGGGCATAACCGAAATAGGGGATCACGGCGGTGATCCGCTGGGCCGAAGACCGGCGCAGCGCATCGGCGATGATCAGCAGCTCCATCAGATTGTCATTGGCCGGGTTCGAGGTCGGCTGGACAATAAACATATCCTCGCCGCGCACGTTTTCGAACACTTCGACGAAAATCTCGCCGTCGTTAAACCGCTCGACTCTCGCATCGACCAGACCCTGATCGACACCGCGATACAGGCTCATGCGGCGAGCAATGGATTCGGCAAGCGGAAGATTAGCGTTCCCAGCGATAAGCTTGGGTTCGTTGAGTGTCGGCATCGGCTGAGGTCCCCGGGCAGCAATGGCAAATGTGACAGATTCGTGATGTTGACACCGCTTAGCATGGCCTTACCGTCCAGCAAAGATAACCCAGCGGAGAAAGTGCACATGGCCCAGATTGACTACTTTTTTGCGACAATTTCGCCATTCACATATTTGGCAGGCGGGCGACTAGAGGAGGTCGCGGCCAAGCATGGGGCAACGATCAACTACAAACCGCTGGACATCATGGCGCTGTTCGGACGCACGGGTGGGACACCGCCGAAGGACCGGCATATCTCGCGCATCGAATACCGCAAGCAGGAGCTGCTGCGGCAATCGAAAGCTCTGGGCATGGATTTCAATCTGCAGCCCGCGCATTGGCCGACCAATATGGCGCCATCGTCTTATGCGGTAATTGCGGCGGTGAAGGATGGATCAGGGGATATGGGCAAGCTGGTCCAATCCTTCCTGCGCGCCTGCTGGGCCGAGGAGAAGGACATTTCACAAGATGACGTAATCCGCGATTGCCTGTCTCAGGCCGGGTTTGATCCGAGCCTTGCTGATAGTGGCCTGCTGGTGGGTGCGGAAACTTATGCCGCCAATCTGGAAGAGGCCGTGGATCGTGGCGTCTTTGGTGCTCCGTTCTATATCACTAAGGATGATCAGAGGTTCTGGGGTCAGGATAGGCTGGACGATCTGGATCGGCACCTGGCCGAGATGAAGGTGTGAAGGACCAGTTGCCGGTCCACGTCAGAACCTTGGGTCAGGGCGCACGAAAGGTGCTGGCCCTGCACTGCACCATTGCGCATTCCGGCGCGTGGTCCGGTCTGGCTGCGGCGCTTGCCGGTGAAGCGACCCTGGTTGCCCCCGACATGCTGTCACACGGCCGCAGCCCGGATTGGGACGGGCAGGGGGATTTTTTCGACCTCGCCACTGAATTGGCTGCTGCTCAACTGACCGAACCGATGGACGTGATCGGCCATTCCTTCGGCGGTATGATCGCGCTGCGTCTTGCGGTCGAGCATCCCGACCTGGTCCGCAGCGCTGTGTTGATCGAGCCCGTGTTCTTTGCTGTCGCGAAACAGGATGCGCCCGAGTTGGTGGCGAAACATGACCACGAAGCGCAGCCCTATACGGATGCTCTGGCCGCCGGAGACATGGCGCTGGCCGCGCGCCTGTTCAACCGGATGTGGAGCACCGATGACAGCCCCCGCTGGCCAGACCTGCCCGAGCGCACGCGCGCGGCGATGGTGCGGGGCGTGCACGTTGTTCCTGCGGTGGAAGACGTATTGTTTCAGGATCGGAGCGGGTTTTTGAACTCCGGCGTTCTGGACTGCGCGACCATGCCGGTGCAGATTCTCAGCGGGTCAAGGACGCACCCGGTGATGCCTGCGATCGGCAAGGGGCTGCAGCAGCGGCTGCCCAACGCATCCTACGCCATGGTCGAGGGCGCAGGGCATATGCTGCCGATTACACATCCGCAAGATACGGCGGGATTGGTGCAGAAGTTCTGGCAGGATGCCCGCGACCGTTAAAGCAGGGAAAGAAACCGGTCGATATCCTCGGCGCTGATCGACCAGTCGCAGACCAAGCGGCAGGCGAGGGTTTCCTCGTCATCGGCCCCGTCCAGTTCCGCTCCCCACAGGTGATAGACGGCACCTGCTTCGTGCAGCTGTTTGTGCCGCCCCCGCGAGAACTGCGCGAAGATCATGTTCGCCTGCGGCTCGTGCAGGAACGAGGCCCCTTTGATCCGCAAGCCCTCGGCCAGTCGGGTGCAATTGGCATTGGCCTGACGTGCCAGTTTCAGCCACAGATCATCCTGCAGATAGGCCGCCATCTGCGCCGACAGATAGCGGTGTTTGGAAAACAGATGTGCCCCGCGTTTGCGGCGCAACTCGAATTCCCAGGCTTTGGATTCGTCGAAAAAGACAACCGCCTCGACCCCCATCAGCCCGTTCTTTGTGCCGCCAAAACTGACCGCGTCCACGCCTGCTTTCCACGTCATCTCGGCCGGAGAGCAATTCAGCGCCACTAGCGCATTGGTGAACCGCGCACCGTCCAGATGCACCAGCAGGCCGTACTCCTTGGCCACGGCACACAACGCCTGCAATTCGGCCAGTGAATAGACCGAGCCACGCTCTGTCACCTGCGTGATCGACACCGGCCCGCGTTGGGGACCGTGCACGCCGCGGGTTTCCTCGGCCAGAATCGCGCCGCGCAGGGCCTCGGGGTCCATCTTGTCGCCGCCGGGCACGAGCGTCAGTTTGGCTCCGCTGTAGAATTCCGGTGCGTTGCACTCATCTTCGTGGATATGCGCCACTGGCGAGCAGAAGACGGTATCCCAAGGGTTTGCCAAAGTCGCCAGCGCCAGCGAATTCGCCGCCGTGCCGGTTGCTACCAGATACACCGTTGCACCGGGCGCTTCAAAGATGCCACGAATGCGATCCCGCACCGCGTTCATCAGCGTGTCGGCACCATAGGCCATCTGATAACCCTCATTGGCTGTATTCAATGCGGCCATAACCTGTGGGTGAACCGGCCCGGAATTGTCAGAGGCGAAATACATCAGCTGGGCTCCTCGATGATATAATCTTCCCACTCTTCAAGCGGTGTTTCGAACTCGGATACCGTGCGACCCTGGACCGACATTCCGGCGGCGTGCACGCTGTCCGGCGTACCAGATATCAACGGGTGCCAGTCGTAAAGAGGTTTCCCCTCCCACAGCAGCCGGTAGGCGCAGGTCTGCGGCAGCCAATAGGCGTGGTCGTCGATATTGTCAGGCTTCATCACGATACATTCCGGCACGAACTGGTGGCGGATGTCGTATTGGGTGCATCGGCAGCTCTCGTCATCCAGCAGGCGGCAGGCGACGCAGGTCAGCGCGACCTCGCCGGTATCCTCGTCCTCCAACTTGTTCAGGCAGCACTTGCCGCAGCCGTCGCACAGCGCTTCCCATTCGCGCTGGTTCATCTTGGACAGCGGTTTACGTTCCCAGAAGCGCGGGCTCAGACCATTGCGATCAATGGGATCGGTGGTCATAGCGCCGTCAGAATGCTGCGGGCCTTATCGCAATCAGCACCCATTTGAGTGATGAGGCCGTTCAGCCCGTCGAATTTCATCTCTGGCCGCAAGTATTCAACCAGCCCGACTGACAGGGTAGCCCCGTAGAGGTCACCCGAGAAATCGAACAGGAAAGTTTCGATATTGGGGACTTCGCCCTGAAACATCGGACGTGTGCCAACCGAGGCCGCGCCATGATAGCTGCCCTGATGGGGGCCGCCCAACACATCGACCAGCACTGCGTAGACGCCGAATTTCGGCGGGTGTAGCCCCTCGATGGACATGTTCGCGGTGGGAAAACCCAGTTCGCGGCCCCGCTGTTCGCCACCGATCACCTCGCCCTCGATCCGGTGCCAATGGCCCAGCATGGCGGCGGCATCCCGGGGGCGGCCTTCGGACAGGGCGGTGCGGATCGCCGTGGACGATACCACGTTTTCGGATCGCTCCATCAGCGGGGCAATGGTGACACCGAACTCCATTTCCTGCCCAAAGCGGGCCATGTCATCCGCCGTACCGCTGCGGCCTTTGCCGAAACAGAAATCGGCCCCCACGACCACATGCGACAGGCCCAGCCCGTCGCAGATCACGTTGCGCGCGAATTCTTCCGGAGTCAGCCCGGCCAAGGCGGCATTGAAGGGCAATTCGTACAGTTTCCGCACCCCCAGCTTTTCCAGCCGGTGCGCGCGGGCGTTTCCGCGCATCAGGCGAAAGGGTGGTGCGTCGGGTGCAAAATACTCGCGCGGGTGGGGTTCGAACGTCAGCACTCCCAAAGGGGCGTCCGGGGCGGCATTGCGCGCCAATTCGATCACCGACTGATGCCCGATATGGACGCCGTCAAAATTCCCGATCGCCACACTGGCACCGCGGTCCTGAGGCTCGATAAACTGAAAATCACGGATGATGCGCATAGGCGAGTGCGTAGCGTTGCGAGTCCATTTGTTCAAGCCGCAGTTTGGATTTGGAAGGCGCTACCCCGAGAAATAGCCCGGAACTGAGCTATAGGCGGCAAGACGCAAGAGGTTTCCCAAAGTATACCGGGCTGCGTACCTACAACTTCTTGATTTAAAAAAAATCCTGAGTGTAGACTGAATGCCCGGTCCACAGAATTTTCTGTGAACGGGATCGAGGCCCGGCCAGGTTCTGGATGAGCCCAGCACAGGAGGCAGACCCATGTATCGGTTGCGACTTTTCGCGATTCGCCATGCCCGCACGTTCGAGTGGATTTACAAATGTGTCGAACGCGGCATGGTCGCGATGGACCCGCTATTTTCAAAAATCGGCTATAACCGCGTCGAACGCCCAATTGCATTGGTCGAGAAGGGTGTGAAAACCCTTTTGTTTGACTGCAAGATGTGCGGGCAATGCGTGTTGTCATCCACTGGCATGTCCTGCCCGATGAATTGCCCAAAACAGCTGCGCAATGGTCCTTGTGGGGGGGTGCGCCCCGGCGAGTTCTGTGAGGTAAAACCCGAAATGAAATGCGTCTGGGCGTTGGCTTGGGATGGGTCGAGCCGTATGCGTCACGGAGGAGACAAGATAAAAGAAGTCCTTCCACCGGTGGAGCATACGTTGCGGGGATCGTCATCCTGGTTGCGAGTTAGCCGGGAAATCGCGACTCAGGAGCGCGAAGCCCGTGACGCCGCGCGGGTGACCCTGGCGCAGGCGTTCCCGGAAGCGCGCGAAAATGAGCCCTCTGCGGCACCGTTGGCCGCCGAACCACCCAATGCGGTGAACCGGGAGCTTAGGAAATGATCGATGCACATCGCAATGAGGTCGAGCCAATCGGATATGTTCCGGTCCCCAATGGGTATGTGTCGCACAGCCGGCTGGAAAAGGTTTTGCGCTCGGGCCGTTTTGCAGTGACGGCAGAGTTGAATCCGCCCGATAGTGCCGATCCCGAGGATGTTTTTCAGGCCGCTCAGCCGCTTGGCGAAGTAGCTGACGCGATCAATGCAACCGATGCTTCGGGTGCCAATTGCCACATGTCTTCAATTGGAATCTGCGCATTGCTGACGCGTGCGGGGTACTCTCCGGTCTATCAGATTTCCTGCAGGGACCGGAACCGGATCGCCATTCAGGGCGATGTTTTAGGAGCCGCTGCATTGGGGGTAAGCAACGTGCTTTGTCTGACCGGTGACGGTGTCGGCGTCGGAGATCAGCCGGGTGCAAAACCGGTCTTCGATTTTGACTCTCTGACCTTATTGCGCACAATCCGCACCATGCGCGATCAGGGAAAGTTTCTCTCTGGCCGCAAAATCACACGCCCCCCTCAACTATTTCTGGGAGCGGCGGAAAATCCTTGCATACCTCCCTTTGACTGGCGTCCGGATCGTTTGGCAAAGAAGGTAGACGCCGGGGCTGAGTACATTCAGACCAACTACATCTACGATATTCCGCTATTTGAGAGGTTCATGGCGCGGGTTCGGGATGCAGGGCTGGACAAGAAAGTTTTCATAATTGCCGGCGTCGGACCCATCGCATCGGCGCGCGCGGCACGCTGGATGCGCAGCAATGTGCCCGGCATCCATATCCCGGATCAGGTCATCGAGCGGATGGAAAAGGCTGAGAAACCTGGTGATGAGGGGAAAAAGATCTGCATCGAACTAATCCAGCAAATCCGGGATATTGCCGGGGTTTCAGGGGTCCATGTGATGGCGTACAGGCGCGAACACGTGGTATCAGAGATCATTCTGGAATCCGGTGCATTGAAGGGGCGCAAGCGAGCCCGCCAATCCTGACGACTTTGCGCGCTTCGACGCTTGAACCTAATGACAAAAAAGGCGCCTGTTGGGCGCCTTTTACATGTGATGGTGCCGCAATCAGTCGAACTTACGTGACGGGGCCAGCACCATGGCTTCACCGATCAGAACTTTCTTGCCGTCGACCGAGCAGTGGCAATCCAGTTTGACCCGACGCTTGGAAAAGTCGATGTCGATCACTTTGACCTCGGCGTAGACCATGTCGCCGGGGCGGACAGGGGCCAGGAATTTCAGCGACTGGCCCATGTACACTGTGCCATGTCCGGGCAGCTGTTCCCCAATCACGGCCGAGATCAGACCAGCGGTCAGCATCCCGTGCGCGATGCGGCCCTCAAAGATCGTGTCGCGGGCGTAATCGTCATCCAGATGCACCGGATTCCGGTCAGTGGAAACCTGCGCGAACATCTCGATGTCTTCGTCCGTCACTACTTTGCGCAAGTGACGGGTCATGCCCATTTCGATGTCTTCGATACAGATCGTGCCGCGCGGAAGATTGTCCAACATGTCGCCCTCACTTGATTCTTCAGGGCAACAAAACAACCAAAGTCACCCCAGTTCGGCAACTTTATTACTTCGCAGTCGCAGAAAATCAAGTCTTTTCTGACTATCTCAAACGACCGATTGTGAAGGTGGGATTGATGTTTTCCCTTGCGATATAATCAGTTAGGGATTCTTCGTGTGGATGGTGCGACGTTTTTGTTTCAGCCGCGGCCAAGCCGCCCGAAATGAACAGAGAATCAATCCCTTCACCCATGCCACCCAGAATGTCTGTGTGGGGGCCGTCTCCGATCACCAAAATGTCGCCGTCGGGGACATCGTGACCCAGTTCCTGCAACCGGCGTCGGGCCAGGTCGTAGATTGGCGGATGCGGCTTGCCGAAATAGAGGCTTTCACCCCCCATCTCGGTATAAAGCCTTGCCAGCGCTCCGGCGCACCATTCGCGCACCTCGCCCCGATCGACCACGATATCGGGGTTGGCACAGAGCAGCTTCATGCCCTTTTGCTTGGCATAGAGGAAATCCGGACGGTTCACTGACGGGTCCGCCATCGGATCGAAGGGGCCACAGCAAACGATGCCTTCAGCTTCGTCCAGCGGGACACGCTCGATGTGAATGGGGTGGTGTAGCAATTTCAACGGTTCAAAGAACCCCGCATCACGTTGCCATTCCCCCATGAAATAGACCTTTTCGCCCACCGCACCCCGAAACATCGCCGAGCGCGCCGAGTCGCCACTGGTGGCGATGGTGTCATAGGCATCAGCGGGCACGTTGAATTGCTCCAGTTGCACGGCCACGCCCGCGCGCGGTTTCGGAGAGTTCGTGACCAGCACCACGATCCCACCCTTTGAGCGGTATGCCTGCAAGGCGGCCACGGCCTCGGGGAAAGCGGTGATGCCGTTGTGAACGCAGCCCCAAAGGTCAACGAACAAAGCTTTATAGCGATCGGAGACGTCGGACAGGGCGTGGATGATCTGGGTCATATTGGCCTCGGATGAGAATGCAGGTTTGCGCTAGCTATGCCAAAGCCAACAGCGAATGACCATCCCGCAGGGTACGCGACCTCTTTATGCAAATCGTCAGTAAGCCGGATTCATGGTACATTATTGCTCGTCATTCATTTAGTTTTTTGGAGGTGCCATGGTTGAAGTGGGCAAGGGAAGCGGCTTTGCAGAGACTTTTTTCCGATGGTTCCAGATTGTTGCAATAACCCTGGCAGGACTTTGGGCTGTTTTGCAGTTTGGTTTGCTAGAGGCAGGGAAGAATTACGTGCTCGAGGTGGATGTCTCGGCCACTGTAGGCGATGTAGCCGAAAGCGGTGGTATGTTGCCGGTCAAGGTTACATCGGTGGTGAAAAACACCGGCCATCGCGGTCTAAACCTGATTTTTGCGAAAGCAATCTTCGGAGAGGAGGACTTCATGTATCATGATGGCGAATTCAACCCACCCATACGTGATTGGGCTTCTGCAAAACACGAGCCGTTTCGATATATGGAAATCATGGGCGAACGCAGGTTTGTGGGCGCAACGGCGTTTGAATTGTTCTCTCCTTTGTATTGGCTGGACCGAAATGAGAAACAGAGAAATGAAATTCTGTTTTTTGCCAATACCGAACGGGCTTTCGTTTTCACCTATCAGGTATACTACTATGCAGCGCAAAGGTGCCGCGGTTATCTGATGTTTGAAACTTGCTTTGAGTTCGCAGCAGAGACCAGTGAGCGACCGGAAGGTGGCGAATGTCCCGGAGATACACTGTGGGTCGGGGTCACCCGGCTGTGCATCCAGTATTTCAGCCGCGAAATCACGGAAGAAAGCAGCAAGTGGCACCCTATCAGCAAGCAGGAATTGGCCAAGAACCATAAATTGATCATCTATCGCAGGGATGGGACCATATTTCATATGCCCGCCGATACCTCCGAGACCGAGACCTACGTTGAATAAATTAGGGCGCCGAAAAGGGCGCCCTAAATGAGTTACTTATGGTGCGGGTGTCTCAGACCTTGAGGTTCGGAATGATCTGCTTTTTGCGGCTCATGATGCCGGGCAGAACAACGGCGTCGCCATCGACCGATGCGCCAAAGCTCTTTTCGGCCACGCCTTTGACCAGATCGTTCGGCACCAGCAGGGTGGCTTCTTCGTTCAGGATGTCGACCACGAAAAGCAGAACTTGGTCAACACCGTCTTCCGTCGCGACATTTACCATCGAGTCGGCCAGGCTGGCCTTGCGATCCAGCACGACGCCCGGCGCCGTGGTTTCCAGAACCGAGACACGGAACTTGGTGCCGTCGACCTCGTATTCCTTGCTGTCCATGCGGATCAGTTCGGCGTCCGAGAAAGACGATACATCCGATTTTGCGGCAAACATGTCGGCGGCATAGGCAGACACGTCCAGACCCAGATCAGCCGCCAGTTTCTCGGCCACTGCGCGGTCGTGCGCAGTGGTGGTGGGTGAACGGAATTCCAACGTATCCGACAGGATGCAGGTTAGCGCTGCTCCCTTGATGGCGTCGGGCATCTTGGCCGCGTCGTCGCCCATCAGGTCGACCATGATGGTGGCGGTGCAGGCCAGAGGGCGCACGGTAATGTCGATCGGCCCTTTGGTTTCCAGACCGCCGACCAGCTTGTGGTGGTCTATGATGGCTTGGATATCTGCGCTGTTGATGCTGGCGGGCAGTTCTGCCGGGTTGTTGGTGTCGACAATGACAACCGGCGCGTCTGCTTTGACGTCATCGATGATGCGCGGCTTGGGCAGGTCCCAGCGTTGCAGCATGAAGGCGGCTTCGGTGTTTGGTTCGCCCAGCAGAACGGGCTCGGCTTGTTCGCCTTTGACTTCGTTCAGGTACCACGACCACAGGATCGGCGAGCCTGTGGAATCGGTGTCGGGGGATTTATGGCCAAATACAAGAGTTGTCATGTCAGCGTCCTGAGGATGATAATTTTGCGCGCCTTATAGGGCGCTCCGCCAGGCTTGTCACCCGGCAGAGTTTACGCTGCGACGGTTGGTCTGACTTTCGCTGGTGTCAGGTCAAAATGGCGCGCGGGTCAGGGTGTATCCGGCCTGTTGCAACTGGTTCAGCAAACCATGTGTGTCACTCAGGTGTCCTGCACCTACCGCTATCACTGCTGTCCGAACCTGAATGTTCAGAATTGGTTTCATCCAGTTGTTGTTGCGTTCGACAAGAAGTTGCTGTTCGAAGTCGCTCCATTCCTCGTCGAACACTTCGGGCGAAAGGCCTGAAAAGTCGCGCCCCATGATGCGGGCCAGTTGCAGTGCCTGTGCGTGCTGTTCGTCGATATAGGCGTTGGTCATGGTCGCCATCTGATCTTCGCTGTTTTCGAAGGCACCGGCCATTCTGGCAAGCGATTGAGCCTGTTTTTCGATGGGGTGGATGTCAAACATGGCCATCAGGTCCTCGATCCGCTCCAGCGAATGCTGCGGGATGCCCCGGTCTTCGGCCAGAGCGTTCAGGCGGGCATCCATGCCGTGATTGGCATCCGGATCCTCGATCATGCAAGGCGGGATGCTCAGCATCATGCTTAGGAACCAGGGCCGCATTTTCGCACCCACCCAGCCCGGTATTCCCCGTTCGGCCAGGTTTGCGGACAGGGTGGTCCAATCTTCTTCGGGCAGGAGGTCAATCAGGGTAGGGCCGGACGTGATCATGATCGCGCTCGGGTCGGTGGCAAGTTTCTGCTCCCACGCTTTCATTTCGTCTTGGGTGACTTCGAAATAGAAAGCATCGGCTTTGCTGAGTGTCGGCGTCAGGCGTTCTACAATCGCGTCCATGCGCGGATCATTGAGGTGCATGGTTCCGATCAGATGCAGTATCGTGTCGCCCTTGGTTGCGATCCAGTGGTTGCCTTCGGGATAGGGGACACCTTTAAGGGCCTGTTTCAGTTCCGCCCGGGCCGCGGGTGTCAGATCTGCCGTCAGATCACGCCCGTCGCAAGCGGCCTGAACCGTGACGGGCAGCAGTAAGCAGGTCAGAAACAGGAACAGGCGCATTCGTATCATCCCGGTTGTGTCAGTTGGTGCCGAGATTGACCCGATGCCCGGCATTGTGCAAGGCGGAACAGGGGTTTGCACGCGACCTCTGGCATTCTGTGGCAATTCGCCTAGCATGTGGTCATGGACCGCGAGCAGGATCTCTATCCGCCCATCAAGGCGCTGCTGGAGCGTCAGGGCTATACCGTCAAAGGTGAAGTTGGCGCGGCTGACATCGTCGCTGTGCGGGGTGGCGATGCGCCTGTGATCGTGGAGCTCAAACTGCGGTTTACTCTGGCGTTGTTTCATCAGGCGATCACGCGGATGAAAGTGACCGACCAAGTTTATATCGGGGTTTGCAAACCTAAAGGGCGCACGGCCCGGAGGGCGTTGAAGGACAACCTTGCCCTGTGTCGCCGTTTGGGTCTGGGGCTGATCACCGTGCGGGCCGATGGCGTGGTAGAGGTGCAATGTGACCCCGGCCCCTTTGCGCCGCGCAAGAACAAGGTCAAGGCCGCGCGCTTGCTGCGTGAATTCGACCGGCTGGAAGGCGACCCCAATTCGGGTGGAGCGACCCGGCACGGGATTGTCACGGCCTACCGCCAGGACGCTTTGAAATGCGCGGCTCATCTGGCCGAATGCGGTGCCACCAAGGGGGCCGAGGTGGCAAAGGCGACCGGAGTGCCCACCGCCACACGTCTGATGCGGGAAAACCATTATGGCTGGTTTGACAAGATCGATAAGGGCATTTACGCCCTGTCAGAGGCTGGCAGTGACGGGCTGAAACATTGGGCCTATAGCTGGGAAAGCACTGACTGAAGCGAATTGCCAAAAAAATCCATCACAGCTTGTTGACTCGAGGATTTGGACCCCCTAGCTATGCGTCGTTATCACTCTCTACCCTTGAGTGCTAACGCCTCGCCAGTCGGCGAGGGGAGGATAATAAACTTTGAGCCCAAGGAGCTGCAAAGATGGCATTGAAACCGCTTCATGACCGCGTGCTGGTTCGCCGTACCGAAAGCGAAGAGAAAACCGCAGGCGGCCTGATCATTCCCGACAGCGCAAAAGAAAAGCCCAGCGAAGGCGAAGTCGTCGCAACCGGCGAAGGCGCACGTAAGGACAGCGGCGAGCTGATCGCAATGGCTGTTAAAGCTGGCGACAAGATCCTGTTCGGCAAATGGTCAGGCACCGAGGTTCAGGTCAACGGCGAAGAGCTGCTGATGATGAAAGAAAGCGACATCATGGGGATCATCGAGTAAGCCGCGCGCTTCTCTGATCTTCATTTCCAACACATTTCTCAAGGAGAAACGACATGGCTGCAAAGGACGTCAAGTTCGACACCGATGCCCGTAACCGCATGCTGGCAGGTGTGAACATCCTGGCCGATGCTGTTAAAGTGACCCTGGGCCCCAAAGGCCGCAACGTGGTTCTGGACAAATCCTTCGGCGCACCGCGCATCACCAAAGACGGTGTTTCGGTTGCCAAGGAAATCGAACTGGAAGACAAGTTCGAAAACATGGGCGCGCAGATGGTGAAAGAAGTCGCCAGCCGCACCAATGACGAAGCAGGCGACGGCACCACCACCGCAACGGTTCTGGCACAGGCAATCGTTCGCGAAGGTCTGAAGCAGGTTGCTGCTGGCCTGAACCCGATGGATCTGAAGCGCGGCATCGATCTGGCAACCGCCAAGGTTGTTGAAGGCATCAAAAACGCCTCGCGCGAAGTGAAAGACTCGGCAGAAGTTGCTCAGGTTGGAACCATTTCGGCCAACGGCGAAGCCGAAATCGGCCAGCAGATCGCAGACGCGATGCAGAAGGTTGGCAACGAAGGCGTCATCACCGTCGAAGAAAACAAAGGTCTGGAAACCGAGACCGACGTTGTCGAAGGTATGCAGTTCGACCGTGGCTACCTGTCGCCGTATTTCGTCACCAACGCAGACAAGATGATCGCAGAGCTCGACGACTGCATGATCCTGCTGCACGAAAAGAAACTGTCCTCGCTGCAGCCGATGGTTCCGCTGCTCGAGCAGGTGATCCAGTCGCAAAAGCCGCTGCTGATCATCGCTGAGGACGTTGAAGGCGAAGCGCTGGCAACTCTGGTTGTCAACAAACTGCGCGGCGGCCTGAAAATTGCTGCTGTCAAAGCACCGGGCTTCGGCGATCGCCGCAAAGCAATGCTGCAGGACATCGCAATCCTGACCGGTGGTCAGGTCATCAGCGAAGATCTGGGCATGAAGCTCGAGTCCGTCACCATGGACATGCTGGGCACCGCCAAGAAAATCGAAATCACCAAAGACGAAACCACCATTGTCGACGGTGCTGGCGAGAAAGCCGAGATCGAAGCACGTGTTGCTCAGATCCGCACTCAGATCGAAGAAACCTCGTCGGACTACGACCGTGAGAAGCTGCAAGAGCGCGTTGCCAAACTGGCAGGCGGTGTTGCTGTTATCCGCGTCGGCGGCATGACCGAAGTTGAAGTGAAAGAGCGTAAGGACCGTGTGGACGATGCTCTGAACGCAACACGCGCTGCTGTTCAGGAAGGCGTTGTTGTCGGCGGTGGTGTTGCTCTGGTTCAGGCCGGTAAAGCACTGGAAACTCTGGAAGGTGCAAACGCTGACCAGAACGCAGGCATCAACATCGTTCGCAAGGCAATCGAAGCACCGCTGCGCCAGATCGCTGAAAACGCAGGTGTCGACGGTGCGGTTGTTGCGGGCAAAGTCCGTGAATCTTCTGACGCAGCCTTCGGCTTCAACGCGCAGACCGAAGAATATGGCGACATGTTCTCGTTCGGAGTCATCGATCCGGCAAAAGTTGTCCGTACCGCTCTGGAAGATGCGGCATCGGTTGCTGGTCTGCTGGTCACCACCGAAGCGATGGTTGCCGACAAGCCGCAGAAAGACGCACCTGCCGCTGGCGGCATGCCCGACATGGGCGGCATGGGCGGCATGATGTAAGCTGCTTAGGCCATAGTGCTTAGGAACGGGGTCGCCTTTGGGCGGCCCCGTTTTTTTTACGCGCCGCGCAGGAATGTGGATGTCCAAGTCGCCGAGGAACGGCTATGCGATTGATATGCGTCTGTTTCTGCTCACCGCTCTGACCATGTGCGCTTTTGCGGCGAACTCGATCCTGAACCGTCTGGCAATCGACAGCGGTGCCAGCGATCCCGCCGGGTTCGCGGTTGTGCGGGTCGTGGCTGGGGCTGTGGTGCTGGTCGCTCTGGTCTGGCTCAGGGCAGGGCACCTGCCCCTACGCAACCGGCGCCGGATCGCGGGGGCAGGGGCTCTGTCGCTCTACATGATCGGGTTCTCGCTTGCCTACCTGACGCTGGACGCCGGGCTGGGGGCGTTGATTCTGTTCGGCGTGGTGCAGATCACAATGTTTGCGGTGACCTCTGCGATGGGCAGCGCGCCAACCCACCGTCAGATAGCCGGTGCCGTGATTGCACTGACAGGGTTGGCCTATGTGCTCTGGCCGACCGGCGCGGTACAGGTCGACCTTGCGGGCGCGATGCTGATGACGGTCGCGGGCGTGGGCTGGGCAGTTTATTCGCTGGTTGGGCGGTCTGAACCGGACGCCTTGGCCGGTACGGCGGCCAATTTCGTCGTCGCGCTGCCGGTCACGGCACTGGCGCTTTTGGCCAACGGAGCAGAATGGCGGGTGACCGGTTTGGGCTATCTGCTGGCAGCCGTTTCCGGCGGCGTCACGTCGGGGATGGGCTATGCGCTTTGGTATCGCGTCTTGCCGCAACTGGCACCCACCACGGCGGCGGTGGTACAACTGAGCGTTCCTATCATCGCCATTCTTGGCGGCGTCCTTTTACTGGGTGAGGTCGCCAGCTGGCGCTTGTTATTAGGGGCATTGCTGGTTCTGGGCGGCATTACGCTGGCCGTCCTGCGCCTGAAACCGCGCTAGGGGTTTCATCACCCGCGCTTAAGGCTTATCTGGCCGCTATGAGGTATCTGACCGCCCTGCTTTTGTTTCTTGTTCCGGCCGTGGCCCAGGCGAAATGCGTGGTGCTGCTGCACGGGCTTGCACGGACCGAGGCGTCGTTCACCGTTATGGAACAACTTTTTCAGGCGCACGGGTACACCGTGGTGCGCCCCGGCTATCCCTCTACCGATCTGCCGATCCCGGAACTGGCTGACCAGACTTTGCCGGATGCTTTTGCGGCCTGCGGAGACGACACGGCGAATGTCGTCGCGCATTCGATGGGCGGCATTCTGTTGCGTTATTGGCTTCAGGATCACCATCCCGAAAACTTGGGTCGCGTGGTCATGCTTGGCCCGCCCAATCAAGGCAGCCAACTGGTCGATGAATTGGGCGCCTGGGAGGTGTTCGGCATGTTGCATGGTCCGGCCGGGCTGGCGCTGGGCACCGGCCCTGAAGGCGTACCACGCCAGTTGCCGCCGGTGGATTTTGAACTGGGCGTAATCGCGGGAGAAAACTCTTTGAATCCGGTGTTTTCGTCAATGATCGACGGCAGGGATGACGGCAAGGTGTCGGTCGAGACGACGAAGGTCGAAGGGATGAAAGATCATATCGTCCTGCCGGTGACCCATACGTTTATGATGAACAATCCGCGGGTCATGGCGCAGGTGCTGCATTTCATCGAATTCGGGCAGTTTGATCCCCAGATCACCTGGCTGGACGGGGTGCTGGATGTCATCGACGAAATCTGCATCGGGCAGGATTGCTCGGAACCCGCTTCGGAGCCATCGCAATGACCGCCTTGAACCTGACGCTGACCGGCGCAGAGGTACTGTTACCGGAACAGGGCCTTGTACCCTCCGACTTGGCCATGGCGGAGGGCGTCATTCAGCCGGGCCTCACTGGGCAGGTGATCGACCTGTCCGGCTACCTCGTGCTGCCCGGTATCATCGATCTGCACGGAGATGGGTTCGAGCGCCATATCGCGCCGCGGCGCGGGGCGATGAAGCAAATGGACGAGGGCATCCTCTCGGTCGAGGCTGAACTGGCCGCCAACGGTATCACTACCGCTGTTCTTGCCCAATTCCACAGTTGGGAGGGCGGCGTGCGAGGTCCCGAGTTTGCGGGGCAGGTTTTTGACGCCATTGCCGCCGTCAAGGATCGCGTCGTGACTGACCTGATGCCTCAACTGCGGTTTGAGACGCATATGCTGGACGACTATGCGGGCTTGCCCCAACGTATTGCCGAGTGGCAGGTGCCCTATGTGGTGTTCAACGACCACCTGCCGCATGACCGTCTGGCCGAGCGACGCAAGCCGCCGCGCCTGACCGGGCAGGCGCTCAAAGCCGGGCGCAACCCGGAGAAACATTTCGAGTTGTTGCTTTCTATGCATGACCGTCGGTCCGAGGTACCTGCGGCGCTGGACGCGCTGTGTGCGATTCTCGCCAAGCAGGGCGTGCGCATGGGCAGCCATGACGATGCCACCGCGCAATCCCGCGCTGACTGGCGCGCCCGGGGGGCACGGATTGCCGAATTCCCAGAAACGCTTGCGGCCGCCGAGGCCGCCCGTGCCGCTGGAGACTACATCATCTTAGGTTCGCCCAATGTAGTACGCGGGAGCTCGCACAAGGGCAACGTCAGCGCGCTGGACCTTATCACGATGGGGTATTGCGACGCGCTGGCCTCAGACTATCATTACCCCAGCCCCAGACGGGCGGCGCTGATGCTGGCTAAGTCCGGGTTGGTCGACATGGCAGGGGCTTGGGCGCTGGTGTCCTCGGGACCTGCACGTGTGTTGGGATTGCATGACCGGGGCACGCTGATATCGGGCCAGCGCGCCGATCTGGTCATTTTGGATGCTATTACCTACAGGGTGGCCGCCACGTTGGCAGCGGGGCGGGTGAGTTACATGGCAGGTGATATCGCGGCGCGTTTCGTGGGCTAGTTACCGTGCGATACGGTTGAAATGACCCATTTTGCGACCGGCCTTGACCTCGGCTTTGCCATAAAGATGCAGAGCCACGTCGCGCTCCCGCGCCAATTCGGGCACCCGGTTCATATCGTCGCCGATAAGGTTCTCCATGACCACATCCGAATGCCGTTGCCCGTCACCCAGAGGCCATCCGGCCACCGCACGGATATGCTGTTCGAACTGATCCACAGCACAACCGTTCTGTGTCCAGTGACCCGAGTTGTGTACACGCGGCGCGATCTCATTCACGATCAACCCTGCGGGTGTGACGAACAGCTCAACCCCCATGACACCCACGTAATCCAGCGCGTTGAGGATATTGGCGGCCAACAGCACCGCATCCGTACGCTGTGCGGGGCGCAGGCGAGCAGGGACCGTCGTAGTGTGCAGGATACCATCGCGGTGCACGTTCTCGCCGGGGTCGAAACAGGCGACCTGTCCGTCCATACCACGGGCTGCGATGATCGAAATCTCGTGGCTGAACTCTACGAACCCTTCAAGGATCGACGGCGCGCCAGCCATATCGGCCAGGGCGGCTTCGGCGTCTTCAGGCGCACGCAACCGCGCCTGTCCCTTGCCGTCATAGCCAAAGCGGCGGGTTTTCAGGATAGCGGGCGTGCCGATCTGAGCGATCGCCGCGTTCAGACTGTCCAGATCGGTGATGTCGGCAAAGGGTGCTGTTTGCAGACCCAGCCCCTGCAGAAAGCTCTTCTCGGTCAGCCGGTCCTGACTGACCCGCAGCGCCTCTCGCCCCGGGCGGATCGGGCGGTGGGATTCCAGCAGGTCCAGCGCCTCGGTCGGGATGTTCTCAAACTCATAGGTGATGACGTCGACCGACTCGGCAAAGGCGCGCAAGGCGTCCGCGTCGTCATAGGCAGCGGTTGTCACCCGGTCGGCCACCTGCCCGGCGGGCGGGTTGGTGCCGGGCTCAAAGATATGGGTCACAAATCCCAGACGAGCTGCTGCCACGGACAACATCCGGCCCAACTGACCTCCGCCCAGGATACCGATCTTCGCACCGGGTTGTAGTGTGTCGGTCATTCTTTCGTCTCCAACCGTGATCCAATCGCCGCCAGGGTCGCGCGCAACACATCATGGGCGCGACCGGACTGCAATCCATCCGTCATCTGCAGGCTCAGCGTTCCTTCGGTCGCAAGGGCGTCGCGCTCTGTGGCCAGTCGCCCCGACTTACCCGTCTCCATCGTGGACAGGAACCCTGACAGCAATTGTGTTGTGTAGAATTCGGCAGCATCGGCGTCGCCGGTTTGTTCGGTCAGCCACGCCGCACCTGTTGCTATCAGGTCAAGCATTCCGGGGACCATCGCGCAAATTGCGAAATGCGCATTCAGCGCCGCCTCGTCCGAGACTGCGACGACCGGGTTTTCCGGTTGGAACAAATCGGCCAGCAGAGTGTCATTTCCAAAAGCTGCCAACGGGCACCCGCCCTGCAGCAGGAAGCCCAAAGGGATCGTCTGCACGAAATCCGAGGCCGGGGCGCAAAGTTGCGCCAGTTGCTGCGCCGATACCGCAGCCATGACCGATACGATTTGCTGGTCGGCGCGAAACCTCAGGGTTTCAAGAATGCCAGGCGCAATCTGCGGACGAAGGCACAGAAACACGATGTCCGAGATATCGATAACGGATTGGGCATCGGTGACCGTCACATCCAGTTCGGCCTTAAGGGCCGCCGAAACGTCGGTGTTGCGTTCAGTGACGGCTATGGAATGCCCTTTCGAAGCCAGAAACCGAACCATCGGAGCCGCAATATGTCCGGTTCCGATAAACCCGATCCGGCTCATCCTTGTGGCTCCTCGGGGATCGAGGCCGACAACGCCTCACGCCACGCGTCCAGCCGCTGTGCCAGCGCGTCGTCCTGCAACGCAAGTATGCCGGCGGCCATCAGGCCCGCATTTGCACCGCCAGCCGATCCGATCGCCATTGTTGCCACCGGAAAACCCTTGGGCATCTGCACGATGGAATACAGTGAATCGACGCCCGACAGCGCGCGCGTCTGTACTGGTACACCAATCACCGGCACCCGCGTTTTCGAGGCCATCATGCCCGGCAGATGTGCGGCCCCTCCGGCCCCGGCAATGATCACATGCAGGCCGCGTGAAACGGCGGTCTTGCCATAGTCCCACAACCGGTCAGGAGTACGGTGTGCCGAAACGATGCGTTTTTCATATGCGATGCCCAGCTCATCCAGAATGTCTGCGGCTTCTTTCATCGTGGGCCAGTCCGACTGGCTGCCCATGATGATCCCCACTTTGACGTCGCTCATCCGCTTGTTTCCCTGCCTTCCGAAAGAGCGCGCACTATAGCCAAATCCAAAATCGTGGCAATGCGTCAGGCGATGATGTCAGGGGTCAAACGGTCTTCGATCAGACGAATGATGTCCTTCAGCCGCAGTTTCTGCTTTTTCAGCCGCTTGATCGTCAGTTGATCGGCTGTGCCGGTGGCTTGCAGCGCTTCGATTGCTTCGTCCAGATCACGGTGCTGACGGCGGAAAACCTCCAGTTCAACCCGCAAAACCTCGTCTGTTTTCATCGAAAGATCGGTGGGCGCGTTCATGAGCGACTCAGTGCCTTTTGTGGTGCTTGAAACACAAGATAGTGTGTCAGGCTTTATCCGGCCAGACCTTGTGGACATCCCTGCATATTCCCATATTCTATTCTACGCGGTTGCCAGAACGGGGCCGCACCACACGTCGCTTTGACAATAAAGGACGAAAATACGTGTCGAAACTTACTCTTGGCTCATACCCGCATCTTTTGGGGTTCGAGCAGCTGGAACGTCTTCTGGAACGGTCTGCAAAGGCTGGCAACGAAGGGTACCCGCCCTACAACATCGAGCAGACTTCGGATTTTTCGTACCGCATCACCCTGGCGGTGGCCGGTTTTGCGGAGGAGGATCTGTCGATCACCATCGAGGATCGCCAATTGGTGATCCGGGGCCGTCAACACGACGACAGCGAGGGGCGTATTTTCCTGCACCGTGGCATCGCGGCGCGTCAATTCCAGCGCATGTTCGTGCTGGCCGACGGTGTTGAGGTGGGCGAGGCGATCATGGAGAACGGTCTGCTGCATGTGGACCTGACCCGCGCCGTGCCGGAAACCGTGGTGCAAACGATCAACATAAGAAAGGGGTAAGAGCAATGAATACACCGATTGAGCTGAACACCGAGGGCGACCGGATCGTCTATGTGAAAGCTGTCGACGTCGCTGATCTGCCTCGGGAAGTGCGCGAGCAGGCGGGCGATCTGGATCAGCTTTATGCCGTTCACGATTCCGACGGTCAGCAACTGGCACTGGTCGCCGACCGCAAGCTGGCTTTTGTTCTGGCGCGCGAACATGACTTTTCGCCGGTGGCCGTCCACTGAGCCACGCGATTTCCCCGTGACATCTGCTGCCCCGCAGGCGAGATATGCGGACCTGAAGCGGTTCGCATATCGGAAGGGGCGAGATATGAGCTGGTTTGACTTTGACTGGGTAGACGCCTTCAGCGACCGTGCCTTTGGCGGAAATGGCTGTGCTGTTGTCCACGGCGGGGCGGTGTTGTCGCAGCAAGTCTGTATGGCCTATGTTCGCGAAACCTCTCTGGTCGAATGTACGTTTACCGGACCCTCCGATGTGGCCGATATCCGGGTACGATATTTTCTGGCCAGCCGAGAGATTCCCTTTGCCGGGCACCCCACCATCGCCACTGTGGCCGCGATGCGGTCGCGCGGCCTGTTTCAGGGCGACACGCTGACTTTGGAGACCGGCGCCGGGATCGTCTCGATCCAATTGAACGGGGACGAGATCGAGATGACGCAAGTCGCGCCGCAATTCGGAAATTCAGTACCGGCGGATCTGGTCGCCGCCGCAATTGGCCTGCCGGACGGCGCCATCATCTCTCCGCCGCAATTCGTATCCACTGGACTGCCATTCTGCATCACCGTTTTGCGCGATCATGAGGCTTTGCGCACCGCTAAGCTGAACGAGGAAGCGTTGCACAAGATCACCAAACTGGCCGGATTTTCCGGGTCGGACATGGCCGAACCCTTCCTTGTCACGCTCAAAGGCGCGACTGACGCAGGTGATACGTTCTCGCGCCTGTTGATGGCGCCACCAAGCCCGCCCGAGGACCCGTTCACCGGATCGGCCACCGGCGCGATGGCGGCCTATCTGTGGAAACACGGGTTGATGCCCAAAGATACATTCACAGCCGAACAGGGGCACGATATGGGGCGGCCCGGACAAGCGACCGTCACCCGTGTTGGTCCGGCGGATGCAATGACGGGCATCAAGGTCGCAGGTCGCGGCCATGTGCTTATGCGCGGTCAGGTCGACCTGCCTGAGGCCGGGCTATGATCCATCCGGCGATTGCGATTTTGCCCTATGGGCACCGGCTGGGGCCAAAGTTGGCCTCGGTCCCGTTGTCGGAACTGATCTGGCCCGAGGGCTGCCCCGACCGCCTGACCGGCAAGACGGTTGGTGATCTGGAGCCCACCGATCACCTGATCATGTACCCGAACTCGACCGTGCATCTACGCCTGCGTCGGGGCACCCGCGCGCGGATCTCTCTTATGATGGGAGAGCCGTCGGCCATCCACGCCAAACACGACCGGATGCTGCGCTATACTTGGTGCCGGTTTTTCCGGGTGCTGACGTTTCATGATGTGCTGCTGCAGAGCATTCCGAACGCGGTGTTCCTGCCCTATGGCGTCACCATGGTGCCTGACTGGCAGGATCTTGATGTCAGTAAATCTAAATCCTGCTCGCTGATCGCCTCGGCCAAGCGCGACCTGGAGGGTCACCGGCTGCGTCATTCGGTGATCGACTGGGTGCGGGAAACCGGCGCGGACGTGGATATCATGGGGCGCGGTTATACGCCCTTTGATCGCAAGTCTGACGGGCTGGTCCCGTATCGCTATTCCGTAGTGATCGAGAATGTGCGGGAACGGAACTATTTCTCGGAAAAACTGACGGACGCGATACTGTGCTCGACGGTGCCTATCTATTGGGGCTGTCCGAATATCGGGGATTTCTTCGATACGTCCGGCATGATCCTGTGTGAATCCGAGGGCGATATTCAGCATGCAATTCAGGTAGCTTCGGCCGAGGACTACGTTGCCCGCCTGCCGCACCTGCGGGCGATCCAGCCCCAAGCGGCCGAGTTCGGAGAATTCGAAGCCCGCGCCGTCGCCGCCATCCGCGCTGAACTCTGACCACGAAAAAAGGCCCCCGCGATGCGAGGGCCTTGGAATGATTCTGGTGCCAGCTTACGACGCGGCGATCAGACCCATGCTTTCCAGTTTCAGCAGAACCTGATGGGCGCAGTTGTCGACGTCCACATTCTCGGTCTCGACGCTCAGTTCTGGGTTCTGAGGTACGTCATAGGGGTCCGAGATGCCGGTGAACTCCTTGATCTTGCCTTCACGCGCCAGCTTGTACAGGCCTTTGCGGTCGCGGCGTTCGCATTCCTCGATCGAGGTCGCAACGTGCACTTCGCAGAAGGCGCCGAACTGTTCGACGTCTTCCCGTACGGCGCGGCGGGTGGTGGCGTAAGGCGCGATCGGCGCACAGATGGCAATACCGCCATTCTTGGTGATTTCCGAGGCGACATAACCGATGCGACGGATGTTCAGGTCGCGGTGCTCTTTCGAGAAGCCCAGTTCCGAGGACAGGTTCTTACGAACGATGTCACCATCCAGCAGCGTCACCGGACGGCCTCCCATCTCCATCAGCTTGACCATAAGCGCGTTGGCGATGGTGGACTTGCCCGAACCCGAGAAGCCGGTGAAAAACACGGTAAAGCCCTGCTCTGAGCGAGGCGGTGATGTGCGGCGCAGTTCCGATACGACCTCTGGGAACGAGAACCATTCAGGAATTTCCAGACCTTCGCGCAGACGGCGGCGCAGTTCGGTGCCCGAGATGTTCAGGATCGTGACGTTTTCCTTGTCTTCGATCTCGTCATTCGGCTCGTACTGGGCGCGTTCCTGCACGTAGACCATGTGTTTGAAATCGACCATTTCGACGCCGACTTCATCCTGGAACTGGCGGAACAGATCCTGCGCGTCGTAGGGGCCATAGAAGTCCTCGCCCTGGCTGTTCTTGCCGGGGCCGGCGTGGTCGCGGCCCACGATAAAGTGGGTGCAGCCGTGGTTGGCGCGGATCAGACCGTGCCAGACCGCCTCGCGCGGGCCAGCCATGCGCATCGCCAGGTTCAGCAGCGACATTGAGGTTGTCGAGGCCGGGTATTTGTCCAGCACTGCCTCATAGCAGCGGACACGGGTAAAGTGGTCCACGTCGCCGGGCTTGGTCATGCCAACGACCGGGTGGATCAGCAAGTTAGCCTGCGCTTCCTTGGCGGCGCGGAAGGTTAGTTCCTGGTGCGCTCGATGCAGCGGGTTGCGGGTCTGGAATGCAACGATCCGGCGCCAGCCCAGCTTGCGGAAATAGGCGCGCAGCTCATTCGGGGTGTCGCGACGGCCACGGAAGTCATAATGAATCGGTTGTTGAATGCCAACCACAGGTCCACCCAAATAGACCTTGCCAGCCACGTTGTGCAGGTAGTTCACCGCCGGGTGCGCATCGTCATCGGCGCCAAAGACCTTCTCGGCCTCGCGGACCTTGTTCGGAGTCCACCGGTCTGTCACGGTCATGGTGCCAAGGATGACACCTTCCTGATCGCGCAGGGCGATATCCTGACCCAGTTCGATGGTCTCGGCAAAATCTTCGCTGACATCCAGCGTGATCGGCATCGGCCATAGGGTGCCATCGGCCAGTCGCATGTTTTCAACGACGTTTTCATAATCGGCCTCGGACAGGAAACCTTTGAGCGGGTTGAACCCGCCATTCATCAGAAGCTCCAGATCGCAGATCTGACGCGGGCTGAGGTCCCAGCTGGTCAGGTCGGCGGCTTCCACTTTCAGCTTTTGGGCCGATTCATAAGATACATAAAGCTCGGGAATCGGAGCCAGATTGCTTAACATCGTCATGGGAATACTCTTGTCGAAGTGCGGTTTAACCGGTGATTCAGGGGTGCTTGCGGGGCATTTGCCCCGACTACTGGTCGAAGTCCATATACATTCACGAAATTAAGGACGATATGCGCGGTTTTTACCCGGATTGGAAGGAAATTTCGGCAGGATCAGCTTTTGACGACTTTATTCCCGCTGGTGCGTGGTTGTCGTGCGGATTCAGCACATCTGTTCCTATCCTGCGGTGACCAGCGTCAAATCTGCGGCGCTTGCTACCGGCAGGGCTGGAATCAGGCGCGTTACGCCGCGCAATTCGAATGACTTCGTACCGCTCTGGTCGCCTTCATAGCCTGCCATCTGCAGTAATTCCGTCGAAACCAGAAGCTCGACCCCCAGTGCCTTGGTTTCACCCTCAAGCCGACTGGCCACGTTGACCGCGTCACCAATGATGGTGCGTGCCGCATGACCGGCAGCCCCGATTTCCCCCAGCACCAGATCGCCCAGATGCAGCCCCATTCCAATGCGTATCCGTGGGCTGCCTTCGGCCTCAAGCCGCTGGTTGAACTGCGCGAGGGCGCGGCTGACATCGGCCGCAGCCTTCAATCCTGCCCGGGCCGAGCTTTTGGCGTCGGGTGTTTCGAACACGGCGAGCAGGCCATCGCCCATGTATTTGTCGACCACACCGCCATCGGCAGTGATCGATGGAACAATGGCGTCGAAAAACCGGTTCAGCAGAAAGACGATGTCATAGGGCAAATGCCCGGTCGTGCGTGAGGTGAACCCGCGCATATCCAGAAACAGAACGGCCAGCTTGCGCTCCTGTCCCTGGCTTGCATGGGCACGGTGCCGCCCTCCTTCCGGGCGGAACATCCGATACGCGGTAAGTGGTTCGGTGGGGCGGATCTGGCAAGCCAGCCGCGCGCCTTTCGGGGCACCAACTGCGGTGAGACTGCGGGCCTCGACCACAGCGGGGGCGGGGAGATTGTCGCCACCATCCTCGACGATCACGCGGCATGTGGTGCACCGCCCCTTGCCGCCGCACAGGGCCGTGTGCGGAATGCCATTGGCCTGCGAAATCTCAAGCAAGGTCATGCCCTTTTCGGCCACGACCTCGGGGCCCTCGACATATTTCACCCGCACAGAATGCCTGCGACGCCAGAGCTTGCGGATCGCAAACACCGCCAGCGCGGCCCCCAGCGCGAACCAAAAGGCCATCAGTGCATTGTTCTTGACGCTGAACATGGCCTCAAATGCCTCGGGCGAGGGCCAGTTGTAATGCTCGATATACTGTTCGCGCAGGAATGGATCGGTGAAATCCGCCCAGATGCGCCGCCCTTCAGTCAGCAGACCGGCCAGCGCAAAGGATGGAATGAACACCGCCGTACCAATCAGATAGGGTACAGTTTTCGACCACCATCGGGTCAGTCGCAGCCACATGTGCAGCCCGATGCAGCCATGAATCCATACCAGCAGTAACAGCAGGCTTTGCATCCAAATCACGGTGCCGGGCCACATCAGGATGATGATATAGCCCATCTCGTCATTTACATCGTAAATCTCATGTGCATAGCGCGTTTGCACGATATGAGAGATCAGTTGCAGCGGGATCAGCAGGCCAAGCACAACCTGCACACCGGTCGCAACCGGCATTCGTAGCGTCCTGCGCTGGCTGATCGAGTACAACGCCAGACCGGCATGCACCAGCAAGGCTGTATACAAAACCACACTCATGACGTCGTGGCGGGTGACGGCTTTGCGGCCATCCTGCATTCCGTGCAAGTAGTCGGTGTGAAACAGGCCCAACCCGATATTGATGAAGTGAAAGAAGGCAAAGGTAAACAGGATCAGGCCGCTGCCGATCCTCAGCCGGGTTGCCCACCCGCCTCGCCATAGAGCGCTATTCAATCAGGTCACCTGCATTCGCTTTGCGTGCGCCCGAGTCTGATACGGGCGGGCGAGTGGGTCAAGCAGAGGTTGTGCGGGGAAAGGAGGGCAGAATTCCCCGAACAGACCGGGGAATTCTTAAAAGCGTTTAGTCCTGCTCCGCCAGAAAACGTTCCGCGTCCAGCGCGGCCATGCAGCCCATGCCAGCGCTGGTAACAGCCTGACGATAAATGTGGTCGGTCAGGTCACCTGCGGCGAAGACACCAGGCACCGAAGTTTCGGTCGAGCCCGACTTGGTCACGACATATCCGCCCATGTGAGTGTCCAGCGTATCTTTGACCAGTTCGTTGGCCGGGGCGTGGCCGATGGCCACAAATACGCCCTTGCAGGGGATCTCGGTGATCTCGCCGGTCTTGACGTTCTTGACGCGGACGCCTTCGACGCCAAGCGGGGCATCGGTGCCGACCACCTCTTCCAACTCGTGGAACCACAGTGGTTCGATCTTTTCGTGCTTAAGCAGGCGATCCTGCAGGATTTTCTCGGCCCGCAGTTCGTCACGGCGGTGGATCAAAGTGACCTTGCTGGCGAAGTTGGTCAGGAACAACGCCTCTTCCACGGCAGTGTTGCCGCCGCCGACTACGACGATTTCCTGCCCGCGATAGAAGAACCCGTCGCAGGTGGCACAAGCTGACACGCCAAAGCCCTTGAATTTCTCTTCCGACGGCAGACCCAGCCACTTCGCACGCGCGCCGGTGGCCAGAATGACGGCATCAGCTGTGTAGGTAGTGCCGTTGTCGCCCTTGGCAGTGAAGGGGCGTTTGGAGACATCGAGATCGCTGATGAAGTCACCGATCACCTCACACCCCATGGCCTGCGCGTGCTCCTGCATCTTGATCATCAAATCAGGGCCCTGAACTTCAGAGAAGCCGGGGTAGTTCTCGACATCCGTGGTGGTCGTCAGCTGACCGCCGGGTTCGATGCCCTGAACCAGGATCGGTTCCAGCATAGCGCGGCTTGCATAGACGCCTGCGGTATAACCTGCCGGTCCCGACCCGATGATCAGAACCTTGGTGTGACGTGTTTCGGACATGGTACCCCCAACTCGATATGCCTGATTTGGGCGCATGGCCCTTGGCCGATGGATATAGCGACCCCAGTGCCGCGCTTAAAGCCCCTTCCTGTTTCACATCCGCTATGTGCCCCGAGAATGGCGCACAAAAAAAGGACATTGAAAATAAACAATATTGCGCGACCGCGAAAGATTATTGCGCATCTGCCGGGTGCTGATATAACAACCGAAAAATCAGGAGCATTAGATGGTCGCGATACGGCTGGATGAGATTGACCGCAAGATTCTGGCGGAATTGCAGGCAGACGGTCGCATGACCAACGTCGAGCTGGCAAAGCGCGTTGGTATTTCGGCACCTCCGTGCTTGCGGCGTGTGCGCACGCTGGAAGAATCGGGCCTGATCCGCGGTTACCACGCCGAGGTGAATTCGCGCGAGCTGGGATTCGAAGTTCAGGTCTTTGCCATGGTCGGCCTTGAAAGCCAGCCCGAATCCGAACTGAGCGCATTTGAGGAACGCTGTCGCGAATGGCCGCTGGTGCGGGAGTGCCACATGCTGAATGGCGAAGTTGATTTCATCCTGAAATGCGTGGCACCGGACCTGAGCAGTTTTCAGCAATTTCTAACGGGCGAGTTGCTGACCACGCCAAACGTGGCCAGCGTCAAGACCTCGCTGGTCATTCGCGGTGCAAAAGACGAGCCCGGCGTACCTTTTGATGTTCTGGAAGAACGAATGAATCGGACGGCGTGAGCGCCGTCCCCTTCGGGTGCGGCTTCATCGGTGGCAGAAAAGCTGCCACCGTCATGTAAAACACCCAACTTAACAACAACTGCATAACGCCCCCACATTGCAGAAAAAGCCCGGATTCAAGCGGTTATCGCATTCACCTCTCCGTCCCCGGCGCGCGGCAAAACCAGCGGCCCGAAATCGTTTAACGTGTCGATATGCGAAAACAGGTTCAGATAGATCGACCTCAGTGACTGGCTGACTCTGCGAATGGTGTTGATGCCGGGGTGATAGGATTCGAACTGCAACCCGTCGACCCTGATCACTGAATGGCGTTTCAGACAGATATGAAACAACTCGACTGGTGTCGGTGGCAGCGTTTCGATAACGCTTGTACCGTCCTGGAACTCGTGGACCGGTGTCAGAACCTGATCGTCGCCGTGTAGATGCCGCAGGTGCGCAGGCGTTCCCAGCAACCGCGCGGCGGGGCCGGCGATAACGCCCGACATCGGTTTTTGCATCCCGAACGTGTCGGCCATTATCCGTGTCAGTGGTCGTGTCCTGCCGCGAGCGTCTTCGCGCCCGGGCACCAGAGTGACAGACCCTTTCCACAGTACCGTTTCAGAGGCACCGCTTTGCGTCAGTACGGTATCGCCGGGCAGCAAGTCTTCAATCGCCATTGGCCCGAATTCGGTTTCAACCAGAGATCCCCGGGTAAAGGCGCAAAATGCGTCTTCGAACATGGGCAGGGCGGGCGCAATGTGACGGGTCTGTACGACATCCCCGTTTCTCATCAGAGTACTGACCTCATAGCGCCGCAACTGCGCCTTTTTTTGAATCGTCGGCCTCGGTGCGTCGCGCAGCAACGGCGAGGTTTCAACGGCATTTCTTGCAGCGCGCGATAACGAACGTGGAATATCCATTTCAATTCCGTCCCCTCTAACTACCGCACAGACAAGCTGAACCCCCGTACAGGCCCGCCTGATTGGATTTACTTTTGTCTCGCAAGAAACTGGTGACTGCAGGGCGACAGGCACGGTTGGCGCTTGTCGAAACAATATTCCCTATGCTTTTAGTCACCACTGGTCCCCCCAGACAAACTCACACAAACGCAGGCGAAATTACCTGCGCACACACGCCCCAAACCTGATCCGCACACAATACTCGCGGCAGGCCACACACCGGATCGGAGCCTTCCTCCGTGTGCGTCTTTACCCCTAAAAACCGGCAGCTTGGTTCACGGGGCCTTTTGATCAGCGACGTGCCGCCAGGCGGCGCGCAACTCTGACCGAATGGCTGGAGACCCGTTTCCACGGCATTTCCAGCTGTTGCTCTCTGGTGGCCGCAACCACGGCGCTGAGAAAGCGCGATTTCGTCTTCATGTTATGTCCTGCCCGTTTGGGAGCGTCTGTCCCGTTTCCTCTGAGCTCCCAATGTGAAGTGTCATTGCGGCGGCGATAAGGCTGATCCGGGATGAATTCAGGACAATGCGCAGCTAGCGACTCCTCTTTTGCGGATACGTCGCGCTCGGCTAAGGTTTCGGCTGATAACCAACTGAGAGCGGACAATAAAAAATGAGTTGTTGCGACTCAGGTAGACAGAAGAATTGTGGCAAAAAAGCGGCAAGACAAACGTAGCCCGGACGAGTTCTTAAAGTTTTATGGCTGAAATCAGGCGGCCGTAGTCGGCCTCTTTCGCGTGGGTCGACCGGCGGTAGGAATAGAATCTGTCAGGGTCCGAGTAAGTGCAGTGCCGGGTCCATTCGGCTTGGCCGACACCGGCCTGGCGCAGCCGGTGCAGGCCAAAGGCAGGCAGGTCAAATTGCAACCTGTCACCGTTGCCATTAGCGAAGAACTGCAGGTTTTCCGGGGAATCAGCGATGAACTCGTCCAGAAACTCGGGTCCCACCTCATAAGCGCGCTGCGAGATTGACGGCCCGATCACCGCTACGGTGTTTTCCCGATTGGCACCCAAGGCTTCCATCGCATCAAGGGTTGCCTCAAGCACCCCGTCCAGCGCGCCGCGCCAACCGGCATGGGCTGCCCCGATCACATTTGCGTCAGAATCGGCAAACAGGACCGGTTGGCAGTCGGCTGTAAGAATCGTCAGGGCCAGATCGGGTGTTGCCGTGACCACCGCGTCGGCCTTGGGTTTTTCGCCATTGATGGGGGCATCGACGGTTAGCACGGTTGGGGAATGGACCTGATGAACGCCGATCAGCGCCTCGGGCACGACGTCCATCGCCTGCGCCACGCGGCTGCGATTCAATGTGACGGCCTCGGTTTGGTCGGATGAGCCATAGCCGCAGTTGAGCCCGGCAAAAACGCCCGAAGATGCACCGCCGCGGCGGCTGAAGAACCCGTGACGCATGGGCGACAGTAAATCTGAGGTCAAAATCTCGAGGGTCATGGCTCCAGTCCCGGTGGCGGTGACGAAGGGGTAGGGTAGAGGCCCAGCACTTTGAACAGGTTTCCCATTTCCTCGGGATGGGTCAACCGCCGATGTGCGGCAACCAGTGCTTCAAGCTCAGACCCGCTGAGAGATGCTGCCAATGCCTGCGCGCGGTTGGTGATTCCCAGTCGTTCAAGGAACACGCCCTGCGGTGTCAGGCGCGAATGGGCGCATCCAGCAGCGCGGGTTGCCAGGGCCAGCGGTTCGAAATCCACATGCGCTGTCAGGTCGGCCTGACCGGGCAGGACCAGTGGATCAGTGCGTTCATGCGCCTGCAGTGCCTGAAAAGTGTCACCTAGAGAGCGCCAGTCACCGTAATCCACGATCTGCCCTGCACCACCATGGGTGCCGATCCGCCCTGCGATCACTGTGATGATGGGAATCGCCGCTGCGCACAGCTCGACCAGATCGCCGTCTTTGGTGTCATCCAGCCGATACTTCAGGGCAACTTGTTCGCCCCGCGGCCCCAGCCCCCAAGTCAGCGATTCGCCATCCAAACCGATCAGACGTTCCCGCCAGCCATTGCCGTCACGCAGGAACTGGCGGATTGGCAGGGCGTCGAAAAACTCGTTCGCGACCAGAAACAGCGGTGCTTCGGGCAGGTCCGCAACAGAATCGATCCAGCGCGGCTTAAACTCCTTCAAGGTCTGCGCCTGCATGTCCCGCAGGGTAGGAGAGGCCTCGACAAGCACAATTTCGGCGGCGTCGAGAAACCCCGGTACGCGAGCCGTGGCGCGCAGCATGTCCGACATTAGTGTGCCGCGCCCCGGGCCAAGCTCGGCCAGCACGAAACGGTCCGGGTGCCCCTGATCCAGCCAACTCTGCGCCAGAGACAGGCCAATCAGTTCCCCAAACATCTGGCTGATTTCCGGGGCGGTGACGAAATCCCCCTGTGCGCCCAGCGGGTCGCGGGTGGTGTAATAGCCATGCGTCGGGTGCAGCAGGCATTCGGTCATGTAATCGGCCACGCTCATCGGGCCGTCCTGCGCGATACGCGCCAGCAGATGATCTATCAGGCTCATGATGCCGATCTTGCACGCAAGGCAAACCACAAGCCAAGTGCGATCATCGGAAGCGACAGCAATTGCCCCATCGTCAGGCCATATCCACCGACTTGCAGGGCCAGTCCCAGCGGATTTCCGGCCGAGATGAACTGCGCGTCGGGCTGACGGAAAAACTCGACAATGAAACGCGAGGCACCATAACCCGCCATGAATAGGCCCATAATCAGGCCGGGTTTGTGAAAGGCGCCGCGCCGATAAACCAGCCACAGCAACAGAGCGCTTAGCAGCAGCCCTTCCAATGCGGCCTCGTACAGTTGCGACGGATGCCGTGCGCACATGCCCGCCAGCACGCCGGGGCAGTCCTGTGCGGCCGCACCCGGGAAGATCACGGCCCAGGGCAGCTCGCTCGGTCGGCCCCAGAGTTCCGCATTGATGAAATTTGCCAACCGGCCCAGCAACAACCCCGGTGGCACGGTATGGGCGATCAGGTCCGCCATGGGCAGAACCGGAATCTGGTGGCGCCGTGCATAGAGGAAAGACGCAATCACCACCCCCAGCAACCCGCCATGGAAGGCCATACCGCCTTGCCAGACTTTCACGATCTCCAGCGGATTCGAAAGGTAGTAAGACGGCTGATAGAACAACACGAACCCCAAGCGCCCCCCGAGAATCACGCCGAGGATGATCCAGGTGATCAGATCCTCAAGCTGTTCGGGTTTCATCGGCGGAGTCTTGTCGGGCCACAGTGCCGGGCGCTTCAGCGCCATAACGCCCATCCGCCATGCAATCAGGATACCTGCGATATAGGCCAACGCGTACCACCGCAGCGCGAACTCCATCCCGAACAGCGAGATCGAGAACAATTCGGGAGACAGATCGGGGAAATTCAAAACAGCCTGCATGTGCGTCTCATTGCCCGGGGTTTACTGGGCAAGTCAACCTTGAGCCTGCGCCAATCATTCCCCATATAGAGACCAACCGCGATTTCGGAGTAAAGCCATGCAAACCCGCAACAAGATTCTCGACGACGTATCCCAGCTGATGACCAATGCCATGGGTGTGGCTCAGGGCGCGCGGGAAGAGGCCGAGAATGCGATGAAGTCTATGATCGACCGCTGGCTAGCCGACCGGGATTTCGTCACGCGTGAGGAATTCGATGCCGTTCGCGCAATGGCCCAGAAGGCGCGTGAAGAGAACGCAGCGCTTGAAGCACGCATTGCCGCGCTTGAGGCGAAGCTGGAAAAGTAAGCCCACATTCAGTTTTCGGTAAAACACATTCACCGTACAATCCGGACCCGGGTTGTGCGGTGTCGTGCATCTTGCCGTCTTGCGGAGTTTAATCAAGACAAAGCTGCGTGATGAGCCAATATTTTGATCGCAGTTGCCTTCTGTCCACAACTTATTGCTGTTATCCCCAATAAATAGGGTTGCCAGAACCCATCTTGCGTCGCACCATATTTAGTACAGGCCTACGGGGGAAGCCCGGCTTGTAGAGCAGGCAACTAGCGCTGGGGCGCTGCCAGCCCCAAAATGCTAGAGATTAGTGAGGTGGCATTATGGCCCTTTCCGAGCAGTTTCTCGAAGAAGACCTTCATCCGATTGATATTGTTGAACATTTGGCCGAACATCACGACTGGGACTTTGACCGGATCGGGGATGATCAGATTGCCATGGCTGTCGAAGGGCAGTGGCGGACGTATTCGATCACTTTGGCCTGGTCGCACTATGATGAAACCCTGCGGATGGTCTGCTCCTTTGAAATGGAGCCTCCGTCCGAACGCGAAAACGAGCTGTATGAGCTGCTGAACAAGATGAATGATCAGTGCTGGGCGGGGGCGTTCACCTATTGGGCCAACCAGAAACTGATGGTCTATCGGTACGGACTGGTTCTGGCCGGCGGTCAGATGGCGAGCCCAGAACAGATCGACACCCTGATCAACGCAGCGGTGCTGAGCGCCGAACGGTTCTACCCGGCAATCCAACTGGTCACATGGGGCAACCGTACCCCTGAAGAGGCGATGCAAGTCGCCATTGCAGAGGCCTACGGCCGCGCGTAAAGCTTTGCCCCAAACCGTGTAGGGGGAGGGGCAATCATGGACATGTCACGCGTCGCCGAGCAGGGGCTGGTGCTTTTGGGATGCGGCAAGATGGGATCGGCCATGCTCGCCGGATGGTTGGAGCATGGCCTTCCTTCGTCCGCCGTCTGGGTGATCGACCCGAACCCCTCGGACTGGTTGAAGGCGCAGGGTGTCAATATCAACACACCTTTGCCCGAAGCGCCCGCGGTGGTGCTGGTGGCCGTCAAACCGCAGATGATGGGTGAGGCCCTGCCCGCCATAAAAGCTTTGGGAGGGGGTCGCAGTCTGTTCGTGTCGGTCGCTGCGGGCACCTCGATTGCCACATTCGAATCCGTTTTGGGTGACGACACACCGATCGTGCGCGCCATGCCAAACACTCCAGCCGCGATCCGGCAGGGAATCACAGCCTTGATCGGCAACTCGGTTGCATCGGATGCTGATTTAGCGCTGACCGAAAACCTGCTGTCGGCCATTGGTGAAACGGTTCTGTTGCAGGACGAGGCGCAAATGGACGCCGTCACCGGCCTCAGCGGCTCAGGTCCGGCCTATGTCTTCCATTTGATCGAAACACTGGCAGCTGCCGGGCAGGCGCAGGGCCTGCCGCATGAGTTGGCGATGAAGCTGGCCAAATCAACCGTGGCCGGGGCAGGCGCTTTGGCGAAGGCGGCCGAGGAAGACCCGTCACAGCTTCGTATCAACGTGACCTCACCAAACGGCACCACGCAGGCCGCGCTTGAAGTGCTGATGCACGAAGAAGAGGGCTTCCCCGACCTGCTGCACCGCGCTGTCAAAGCTGCAACCGACCGATCCAAGGAGCTGTCCCGTGAGTGAGATTACCTTCGACGACTTTCTCAAGGTTGATATCCGCGTGGGTGAGGTGATCCGCGCCGAACCGTACCCCGAAGCCCGCAAACCCGCGATCAAGATGTGGATCGATTTCGGCGATGAGATCGGCGAGCGAAAAACCTCGGCCCAGGTCACCGCGCATTACGATCCTGCGACGTTGGTAGGTAAGCAGGTGATGGCCGTCGTGAACTTCCCACCACGCCAGATCGGCCGGTTCATGTCTGAGGTTCTGGTACTGGGCCTGCCCGATGAAAACGGTGAAATCGTCCTGATCGGCCCGGACGGCGAGGTTCCCATCGGCGGGCGGATGCACTGATGAAACTGTTTATCGCTCGCCCAATGACGGCTACCGTCGAGGCCCGCGCCCGTGCAGAGTTTGATGTCGAGATCCGCAGTGAAACGCTGCCTTTGACACGCGATGAGATGCTGCGCGCGCTGACTGACTTTGACGTGGTTGTGCCCACATTAGGCGATCTATTCTCGGCTCAGGTGCTCGCCGAAGCGCCCAAACCGCGATGCAAACTGCTGGCAAATTTCGGCGTCGGCTACAATCATATCGACGTAGACGCGGCCCGTGCCGCTGGCATTGCCGTCACCAATACACCCGGGGCAGTGACCGATGCCACCGCCGACATCGCCATGACCCTGCTGCTGTCGACCGCGCGCCGCGCGGGCGAGGGCGAACGGCTGGTTCGGGCTGGTTACTGGCAGGGCTGGCACCCGACGCAGATGCTGGGTCATCACGTCACCGGCAAACGAGTCGGCATCGTCGGCATGGGACGGATTGGTCAGGCCATCGCGCGCCGTTGCCATTTCGGGTTTGGAATGCAGGTTGCCTATCAGTCCCGCAGCCCGAAGGACTTGGACTTTGCCGCTGAATTCACCCCCGACCCGGCCGCTTTGGCCGGATCGGTCGATTTTCTAATCCTGGCCGTCCCTGGCGGTGCCGAAACCCGCCACCTGATCAACGCACAGGTGTTGGAGGCGATGAACCCCTCGGCCATCCTGATCAACATCGCGCGTGGAGAGGTTGTGGACGAGACCGCCCTGATCGCCGCGCTTCAATCGGGCCAGATTGCGGGTGCGGGGTTGGATGTCTACGAATTCGAACCCGCCGTTCCGCAAGCTCTGAGCAATATGGAGAACGTGACCCTGTTGCCTCATCTGGGTACCGCTACCGAAGAGGTGCGCACCGATATGGGGCACATTGCGCTGGACAACGTCGCCGCCTTCGTCGCGGGTCGCGCGCTGCCAAATCCGGTTTAAGACCCGGTTGCCTCGCGCCAGTGTTTGCGGCAGAGCGAGACATAGGTCTCGTTCCCACCTATCTGTACCTGTGCTCCCTCGGTGATGGTCTTGCCGTTTTCGTCCTGGCGAATCACCATCGTCGCCTTGCGGCCGCATCTGCAGATCGTGCGGACCTCTCGCATCTCATCCGCTAGCGCCAGCAGGGCAGCTGATCCGGGGAACAAGTGCCCCTGAAAATCCACCCGCAACCCATAGGTCAGGACCGGAACACGCAGATCATCCACTGCGCGGGCCAGTTGCCAGACTTGCTCTTCGGTCAGAAACTGCGCCTCATCCACGAAAACGCAGGCGATCTGACCTCGGTTCAGGCGCGTCTCAATCATTGCAAACACGTCATCGCCCCCCGAGAACGTATCGGCATCGGCGGAAATCCCGATCCGCGAGGCGATCTTCCCCGCGCCAGCCCGTCCATCCAGAGCAGCGGTCATCAGATAAGTGTCCATGCCCCTTTCACGATAGTTGTGCGAGGCCTGCAGCAACACGGTCGATTTACCCGCGTTCATGGTCGAATAGTTGAAATACAGCTTTGCCATGCGCCCGGGTCTAAAACGCCTTACCCCCTTGGGCAAGATACGAAACAAGCGACGTCGCCGCTGTTGTTGCAGGGGCCGAGCCTAAGCTCAAGGGGGATGGATCCCCCGCTTTCACAACAACGACGCCGTTGGCCGACATGCGGCCAAAACAGAGCGAGGCTAGTATTCTGCCCCGCAATTACTCGTCACCGGCCTAAACGGCCGCCACTCACTCACAAAACCCCCGAATATCTGAGGGATAGCCAATGTATGACATTTCAATTAAGACTCGAGTATGGGAAATTTCTTTTCCCTTTCCCCCACAGTGGCAGATGTTGTGGGAGAGACAGGCAGAAAAGGTAAAAACATGGCAGATATCGGGGCCTATCTGAAAAAACACACAGAAGCATTGGTCAAGGACGTCGGCATTGAATCCGCATGTGAGATCACTGGCAAATCCAAGGCGACTCTGGGCCGGTATTATTCAGACAACGCCGAACATGTTGATCGGTTCATGCCGGTGGATTCAGTCGCGCGGCTTGAGGCCGTTTCTACCTATCCGCATGTCACCTCGGCACTGGCCGATCTGAAAAACATCACCTTGTCCTATGACGGTCGCAATGCGGACACACCGCGCACCGGCGGGGTGAACTCGGACGTCATCGCCCTGAGCCAGCGGTTCGCGATGCTGATGACCGAATATCAGGCCGCCATCGAAGACGGCATCATCACCGTAAACGAAGCCAAGCGCCTGCTGAAGGAAACCAGCCTGCTGCAACAGGTGCTGATCGAGATGAAGCTGCATCTGGAAGAGGAAAGCGTGAGCTAGGGTTAGTCGCTGACCTTCTCGTTACGAATACCTTCTGACACGGGCTATAAAGGTCTGGTTTGCAGACAAAGCCGACCTTGCATTCGACAACGGCAGCTTCGGATTGTAGAAGATGAGTGTGTTCTAATGATTGAGGAAAGTGTTGATGTTGGTGTGTCGATGAAGGTATTTCCACCAACCTTTTCAGTGATTTATTTGATGCTTTCCGTTGGTTCGCTTGCGGCGTCCGACCCAAGTTATCCAGTGTACCCTTGGCAGGTTTCCCCCGAGTGCGCTCTAATCTGGCAAAAAGGTGAGGAAAGTAAAGGCCGGTTGCTGTGCCTCGAGGATGCTGAAATCGTCTCCGAAGGAGAAGGTGGTCTTGTCACATTCGGAACGAAAGTAGGTGACAAAGTCACAAAAAACGAAAGAGAGATAAAACACGTGCCTATGGTTCCAGACCAGTTGCGCGATTTAGTGTTGTGGCTGCAGAGTTGTGGTTCCAGAAGTGCCTGCGATATTGAAGACGAGTTATCCGATGTTTTCAGTATCTTGCAACTAATTGACCTTGAGGATGGGGCTTGGAGATATCAACTGTCACGGTCTCGGACAGAGCCTTCGCTAGGTACATTGATTTACTTCTTCGACGCAGGGGAAGTGTTGATTGCGTTTCGCATCATAAGTAATTTCGCTCAGTTTCGTGATGACGTCGGAATTTACCCATTCTTTGTTGCCAAAAAAGCAAAGAATTAGCGGTACGCTATTCACTCTATTCATACGGGCTTCCCAATGCTCTTTTCGCTGCGCTGAATGTTCCCAAGAAATTGGTTTGGGCTGTAGCTGCCTACCGCTCTTGCAACACCCTTTTGGATTGACAAAGTCCGCTTTGGGCTCAAAGCAGACAGTCAAACACTCTTTTGTGCGAACTCTGGAATCAGCCCATTACCCGTGCCGCTTCACGATCACTGAGCCAACGGAATAACCTGCCCCGAACGAGCAGATCAGCCCGACATCCCCATCCGTCAGATCATCGGAAAATTTGGAGAACGCAATGATCGACCCGGCCGAGGACGTGTTGGCATAATCCTGCAGGATGTTGGGTTGCTCGCCCGCTTCGGGTTCACGGCCCAGCACCTTTTTTCCGATGAAATCGTTCATCGTCTTGTTGGCCTGATGCAGCCACAGGCGTTTCAGTTCGTTGCTGGTCACACCTTCGGACTCCATGTGATCCGAGATGTGTTTGCTGACCATCGGCAGCACTTCCTTGAACACCTTGCGGCCGTTCTGCATGAACTGCATGTCACGTCGGTCGACCACTCCGGCAGGGCGCGAGCGGCGCAGGAAGCCGTTGTTGTTGCGGATGTTGTTCGAGAACGAAGTGGCACAGCGGGTCGAGAGGATTTCGAAATGAGGGCCTTGCGCGTCTTCGATCCGTTCGATCAGGGTGGCCGTGGCCACGTCGCCAAAGATAAAGTGACAGTCTCTGTCGCGCCATTCCAGATGGCCCGAGCAGATCTCGGGGTTCACCACCAGCGCCGACCGCACCGAACCCGAACGGATCATGTCCGCCGCCGCCTGAATGCCGAACGTGGCCGAGGAACAGGCGACGTTCATATCGAAACCGAACCCTTTGATCCCCAGCGCCTGCTGGATTTCAATTGCAATTGCCGGATAGGCGCGTTCGTGGTTCGAGGCGGCGCAAATCACCAGATCGACATCTTCGGCGCTGCGCCCGGCCTGAGCTAACGCCTTTTTGCAGGCATCCACAGCCATTTCGGTCATGATGCCGGGCTCGTCATCGCTGCGCTGGCGCAGCAGAGGGTGCATCACATCCGGGTTCAGAACACCCGACTTGTCCATCACATAGCGGTTCTCAATGCCCGAGGCCTTTAGGATGAACTCTTCGGAGGAATGCTGCATCGGCTCCATCTCGCCAACTGCTATCGCGTCGGCATTCACAGCGTTCTGCTTGTCGGCATAGGCGTTGAAGGCGGCGACAAGCTCGGCATTGGTGATGACGCTTTCGGGCGTGAAAACACCGGTGCCGGTGATTGCAGGGGTATACATGGCGGGTCCTGGACGTTTCGAGTTTGCCTAAAATGCAGTCACAGCAGGGTTTGATCAAGGTATGGTGACCTAACGGAATGTGGTAGGTTCTTCCTATTTGCGCTTCATATCTTGAATAGTTCGAAAATCGAAGTATATGACCAGCCAGACTCATCCGGAGAGTTCGTATGTCAGACGATATCAGCACCAGGCTTAGCCGTCTCAGTCCTGAGATTCAGGCCATTATGGGTGTGTATGCTTTGTACTGGAAGCTGGAAGAGGCCTTTGACTGCGTCGAAACCGATCTGAGCCATCTCGAATGCCATATGCTGATAAAACTGGATCAGCCGAAACGCATGGGTGTATTGGCTGCTGATATGTTGACCGTCCCTTCGACCATCACGGCAACGGCGGATGGTTTGGAAAAGGCGGGGCTACTGATCCGCGAACGCGACCCGGATGACCGTCGAGCCTGGCTGCTGGTTTTGACAGAGCAGGGCCAGGACCTGCGCAACATGCTGGTGTCCGTGGCCGGAGACGTGTTTCACCGCTCTTCTGGTCTGGATGCGGAAGAAACTGCCCAATTCGCGCGGCTGGCGCGCAAAATCCGAGACAACATTCTGAAAACGGGAATTCCCGAGGGATTGACGAAATGAAACTCCTCTCTGTTTTGAGCGCGACCCTGATTGCGCTGGCGACCACGGTTGTGGCACAAGACACGGCCAAGCCGGTCAAGTTAATGCAGGTACAGGAAACCTCGCCGGGGTTTTCGCGGCAGTTTTTTGGGCGTGTAGCTGCCCGGCAGACTGTTGATCTGGCGTTTCAGGTTTCCGGTCAGATTGTGAAAATGCCGGTGAACGAAGGCTTTGTGATCCCTAAGGGCGAGTTGATTGCGCAACTGGATCAGGCCCCATTCCAGCGCCGCTACGACCGAGCCGTGTTGCAAAAGGATCAGGCTGATCGAACCCTGGCCCGTCTGTCGCGCCTGCGCGGAACGACAGCCAGCCAGGTGGCAGTGGACGACTCGGAAACTGCAGCACAACTGGCCGAGATCGCGGTGCGGGATGCGGAATACGATCTGGAACACGCCACGCTGACAGCACCGTTTGACGCGCTGGTGTCCAGCCGGGCGGTCGAGGCCTTTACCACGGTGTCAGCCGGTGCGCCCATTGTTCGCATTCACGACATGTCCGAGTTGCGGATCGAGGTCGACGTGCCCGAGATTCTGTTCCAGCGGTCATCTCAAGAAAATGAACTGACGATCACCGCGAAATTCCCCACCAGTGATGAAGTGTTTCCTCTTGAGATCCGCGAGTTCGATGCCGAAACGTCCAGCGTGGGGCAGACGTTTCGTATCCAGTTCGGCCTGACCCCGCCAGAGGGGTTGCAGATTCTGCCGGGCTCGTCCGTGACTGTGAACGTTAAGGTGCAGGATACACGGACTGGCATTGTCGTCCCGGCTTCGGCAATCGTTGCCGATGCTGATGGTGCGCTGGGCGTCATGGTATTCTCGCCGGTCGGTGCCGATGAGGGCTCTATCCGTTACGTGCCTGTTACTATCGAACCGACCCAAACGGGTGATGTTCGGGTGCTAACCGGCCTGTCGGATGGCGATGAAATCGTTGTCGCCGGTGGGGGAGCACTGACCGATGGTCAGGCCGTGCGCCGCTTTGCCGGTTTCGCGAACTGAGGGTGGACAGATGAACATCGCACGCGCCTCAATTGACCGGCCACTTTATACTTGGCTGATCATCCTGTTTGCCCTGTTTGGCGGTATCTGGGGGTTCCTTTCGCTGGGCCGTTTGGAAGACCCTGCCTTCACCATCAAAAACGCCGTCATCGCAACCCAGTATCCGGGTGCCACTGCAGAACAAGTGGCGTTGGAGGTTTCGGAGCCGCTGGAATCTGCCATTCAGCAAATGGGCGAAGTCGATACCATCACATCAGTCAACCAACCTGGTTTCTCGCTGATCGAGGTCGAGATCAAATCTACGTATGACGGTACGGAACTGCCGAGTATCTGGACCGAACTGCGCGCCAAGGTGCGCGATGCGGGGCGAAGCTTGCCTCCGGGTGTTGGCGCGCCTTTGGTCAACGACGGATTTGGCGATGTGTTTGGCCTGTTTTATGCAGTAACGGCCGAAGGTTTTACAGACGCCGAGAAACACGAACTGGCGACTTTTCTGCGACGCGAGCTGCTGACCGTATCTGGTGTGGCGGATGTCGAGGTTATGGGCCTGCCGCAAGAGGCCATCTTTGTTGAACCCGACCTTGCCATTTCCGTGAATCAGAATGTACCTATTCAAACCATCAACGAAGCCATTGCCAACGCAGATTCCGTGAACGCATCTGGTTCGGTTCGGTCCGAGAATGACCGCACGACCATCCTGACGGCCGAAGGGTCGGACACCGTTTCGGCCATTGCCGGGTTGTCGGTGGGATCGCAAGGGCAGGTGATCAACCTGTTCGACATGTCCCACGTTTACCGGGGTCGTCAGACCGACCCGGATGTCATGATCCGGTTCAACGGCACTGAGGCGTTCACGCTGGGCATTGCGGGGCTGTCGACCGAGAACATTGTCGAGGTTGGTCAACGCGCGGATGCCAAGTTTGCCGCGCTGGATTCCCAGATCCCATTTGGGGTGGAAATCCTGCCGATCTATCAACAGCATGTTGTGGTCGAGCAGGCCTCCAACGATTTCCTGGTGAATCTGGCGATGTCTGTCAGTATCGTGGTTGCGGTGCTTGGCATATTCATGGGGTGGCGCGCGGCGGTGGTCGTTGGCTCGACTCTGTTGCTGACTGTTGTGGGCACATTGTTGTTCATGTCGATTTTCTCGATCGAGATGGAGCGGATTTCGCTCGGCGCCCTGATCATTGCGATGGGGATGCTGGTGGACAACGCTATCGTTGTCGCTGAGGGGATGCAGATTGCCATGCTGCGCGGTAAGAACTCGCGCGATGCGGCGGATGAGGCCGCGTCCAAGACGCAGATACCGCTGCTGGGGGCCACGGTAATCGGCATCATGGCGTTTGCCGGGATCGGTCTCAGCCCCGATGCGACTGGCGAATTCCTGTTCTCGCTGTTTGCGGTGATCGGCATCTCACTGATGCTCAGTTGGGTGCTGGCGCTGACCGTGACACCTTTGTTGGGACACTACTTCTTCAAACAGGGTAAAGAGGGTGAGGTTGATGCCTATGGCGGTATCATGTTTCGTGTCTATGGGGCGATCCTGCGTTGGTCGCTGCGGATGCGCTGGCTGGTGATTGCAGCCTTGGTCGGAATCACGGTGGCCTGCTTCGCGGGCTTCGGTCTGGTAAAACAGCAGTTCTTTCCAGACTCGAACACGCCGCTGTTCTTCGTACATTACAACTTGCCACAAGGTACGCCGATTGCCCGTACAGCCGAAGACATGGCCGTGTTCGAAGACTGGCTGGCCGAGCGCGACGATGTTGTGTCCGTCACGACCTTTGTCGGACAGGGTGCAACTCGGTTCCTGCTGACCTATTCGGCGGAAAAGCCAAACCCAAGCTACGGTCATATGATCATCCGAACCAACACGCTGGATGACATCCCGGCGCTGCGGGCGGATCTTGAGGCGTTCGGTCAGGCGCAATTCCCCGAAGGCCAGTTCCGTACCAAGCGTTTGATCTTTGGCCCTGGAGGAGGTGATCCGGTTCAGGCGCGGTTCTCGGGAAGTGACCCGGCGGTGTTGCGCGAACTGGCCGATGCTGCGGTGCTGAAAATGCGCGAGGCCTCGCCCAACGCGCTGAACGTCTATCACGACTGGCGCGAGCAAGAATTGGCAGTGCAGCCGATCTACGCGACCGAGCGGGCCCAGACTGCAGGTGTCTCACGCGAGGACATTGCGGCAACGTTACAGTTTTCCACAGATGGCATCACTGCTGGCGGCTTCCGCGAGCGGGACCGCTTGATCCCGATCATCCTGCGCCGCCCCGCGGACGGGGACTACTCGATCGTGGATCAGGTTGTGTACTCGGATCAGTCGGAGAAATTTGTTCCCATCGAGCAAATGGTCGATGGGTTCGAATACAAGTCGCTCAACACGCTGGTGCATCGCCGCGACCGGGTGCTGACAATCACCGTTGGCGCTGACATCCCACCGGATATGACGGCAGCACAGGTCCACTCCGAAGTCCGTGCGGCCATCGAGGGTATGGAGCTTCCGCCGGGGTACCGGATGGAATGGGGAGGCGAGTTCGAAAACGCCGGTGAAGCCAATGAAAGCCTTGGCCGCCAGTTGCCGCTGAGCCTGCTGATCATGGTGCTGATCTCGGTGCTGATCTTTAATGCAATCCGTCAGCCGATCATCATCTGGCTGCTGGTTCCGATGTCGGTGAACGGCGTGGTGATCGGCCTGCTGGGCACCGGTCTTCCGTTCACCTTCACCGCGCTGCTAGGCTTGCTCAGCTTGTCGGGGATGCTGATCAAGAACGGCATCGTTCTGGTCGAAGAAATCGATCTGGTCCGCGCCACCGGCAAACCCTTGAGAGAAGCGATTGTCGAGGCTTCAGTCTCGCGTCTGCGCCCCGTAATGCTGGCCGCGATCACCACTATACTGGGGATGGCGCCGCTGCTGACGGATGCGTTCTTCCGCTCCATGGCGGTGACGATCATGGGTGGCCTGGCCTTCGCCACGATCCTGACAATGGTTGCGGCGCCGGTCTTTTACCTCGTGTTATTCGCGCGGGATGAAAAGCGCGAGGCAGCAACGGCCTGACAATCACCGGGCGGCTGTTTCAGTCGCCCGGATCTTCTGCCGGGTCGTAGTGATTGAAAAAACCTGACAGCTTGTTGCCATCCGGGTGGCGCGGATAGGCGACATAGAAATCGGGCGCGTAGGAATCACGTGTGCCCGGTACCCCTTCGTCGGTGCCGCTGTGGTGCTGCCCCGCCGCGTGAAATTGCCGGACCTGTGTCGCGTTGTTGGCGGGGAAGGCCATCATGGTCCCGTTGCCCACGCTGGCGGCCCTGCCGTCAAAGGAGGAACAGACCCAAAATCCGGTACCGTCTTCCGGTTCCTTTCCCAAACCTGCGCGATCCTCGGATCATCCTGGCAGGCGGGGTTGTTCCAGAACAACAAAGATCGCGCCATAAAACCGGATGGCCCGTTTCAGGTCATTTGTGCCGTATGTGGTGTAAAGGCGCATGGCTCTCCTGCTGGTTTAAAAAAGCATCATGCAGCCTGCGCACGCACAGGGACAGCTAAACAGTACTGAAGGCCGTGTCAGATCAATGGGATCAGCGGTACATCACATGCGGCAAGCGTCATCAAAGCGGCGAGAACCATAAACCTGCGCATTTCGTATTCCTTCTGCTCGTTTGCAGAAAAGATGCGCGCCCGAAGACACGGGGTCAACGGGCGCGGTGTGTTTGGTTCAAAATGCGCGGGTTTCGCCGCAGGCGAGTTAGCCCTGTAGCGACTTCACCTCAACATCCCCTTCGGCCTGTGCCTTGATCGCCAGTGCCGCAGCATGGCTGGCGGCCGCAGTGGTGAAATAGGGGATCTTGTCATAGAGCGCGATTGAGCGGATGGATTTGCTGTCCTCGACCGCCTGTGCGCCTTCGGTTGTGTTCATCAACAGCTGCACCTGACCGTCTTTCAGCATGTCAACGACGTCCGGACGGCCTTCATAGACCTTGTTGACCACGTCGCAGTCCACGCCGTGATTGGACAGCCAGCTTTGGGTGCCGCGGGTCGCAATCAGCTTGAACCCTTGCTGGGTCAGAACCTGAGCGGCCTCGAGCATCGCAGCGGTCTTGTCAGCATCCTTGATCGAGATAAATGCGCGGCCCGAGGACGGCAGCACCATACCAGCCCCCATCTGCGCCTTAAGAAAGGCGCGCGGGAAGTCGCGATCCCAGCCCATAACCTCGCCGGTTGAGCGCATTTCCGGGCCCAAAATGGTGTCAACGCCGGGGAACCGAGCGAAGGGCAGCACGGCCTCTTTTACCGAGAACCACGGCATGTCCGGGTCGGCCAGGGTCATTTGGTCGGCGATCTTGGTGTCCTTGCCTTCCTGATACGGCGGACGCATCGGGAAATTCGACAGTTTCTCGCCTGCCATGACGCGCGCGGCAATCGAGGCAATCGCGCTGTCAGTGGCCTTGGCCACGAAGGGCACGGTGCGTGAGGCACGGGGGTTCACTTCGATCAGGTAGATTTCGTCGTCCTTGATCGCGAATTGCACGTTCATCAGACCAACGACATTCAGCGCCTTGGCCAGTTTGAAGGTCTGATCCTTGATCTGACCGATGATCTCTTTCGACAGTGAGTAGGGCGGCAACGAACAGGCGGAGTCGCCCGAGTGGACACCCGCCTCTTCGATATGCTGCATGATGCCCGCGACATGGACGTCAATACCATCGCAGAGCGCATCTACATCCAGTTCCACGGCACCTGCTAAATAACTGTCGAGCAGCACAGGGCTGTCGCCCGACACTACCACGGCCTCGTTGATGTAACGTCTCAACTGGTCCATATCGCGCACGATTTCCATCGCGCGACCACCCAAAACGTAGGAGGGGCGGATGACCAGCGGAAAGCCGATCTCGTCGGCAATTTCAAGTGCCTTTTCGTCAGTCGAAGCGATGCCATTTTTCGGCTGTTTCAGGCCCAGTTCGTTGACCAGCGCCTGGAACCGCTCACGGTCTTCGGCCAGGTCAATGGCGTCCGGTGTGGTGCCGAGGATCGGGATACCCTCGGCCTCCAGCGCGTTGGCCAGTTTCAGTGGTGTCTGGCCGCCGAACTGTACGATAACACCGTGCAACGTGCCGTTTTCCTGTTCTTTCGTCAGGATTTCCATCACGTGTTCAAAGGTCAGCGGCTCGAAATACAGGCGATCCGAGGTGTCATAGTCGGTCGAGACTGTCTCGGGGTTGCAGTTGACCATGATGGTCTCATAGCCGGCCTCGGTCAGCGCGAAACAGGCGTGGCAGCAGCAATAGTCGAACTCGATCCCCTGACCGATCCGGTTCGGGCCACCGCCGAGGATGACGACCTTTTTGCGATCACTGGGCCGCGCCTCGCACTCGACCTCGCCCATCATCGGGGCTTCATAGGTCGAATACATATAAGGCGTCTGCGCTTCGAACTCGGCGGCACAGGTGTCGATGCGTTTGAACACGGCATTGACGCCCAGATTGCGGCGGGCGCGGCGGACGTTGTCCTCGTCTCGGCCCGTCAGGTTACCCAAGCGCGCATCGGTGAAACCCAGCATTTTCAGCTTACGGATGCCTTCTTCGGTGACGGGCAGGCCGTCTTTGCGGACCTGACGCTCGGCCTCAATAATCTCGCGGATACGGGCAAGAAACCAAGGGTCGAACTTAGTGACGCCAAAGATCTCGTCATCAGTCAGACCGTGACGTATGGCCTGTGCGATGGTACGCAGCCGGTCGGGCGTCTGTTGGCTGATCGCCTTGATCACTGCAGCCTTGTCGTCGGCTTCTTCCCACACACCCACATTCAGGCCAGGGATTTCGATTTCGTCAAAGCCGGTCAGGCCCGATTCCATAGAGGCCAGCGCCTTTTGCATCGATTCATGGATCGTGCGGCCTATAGACATGGCCTCACCCACCGACTTCATGGCGGTGGTCAGGTAAGGCTCTGAGCCGGGGAACTTCTCGAATGCAAACTTCGGGATCTTGGTGACGACATAGTCGATGGTCGGCTCGAACGAGGCGGGCGTGACCTTGGTAATATCGTTGTCCAACTCGTCCAGCGTGTAACCAACGGCCAGTTTTGCCGCGATTTTGGCAATCGGGAAACCGGTCGCTTTCGATGCCAGTGCCGATGAACGAGAAACACGCGGGTTCATCTCGATCACGACCATCCGGCCATCTTCAGGATTGATCGCCCATTGCACGTTTGAACCGCCGGTTTCGACCCCAATCTCACGCAGAACGGCAATCGAGCCGTTGCGCATGATCTGGTATTCCTTGTCGGTCAGCGTCAGGGCAGGGGCCACGGTGATCGAGTCGCCGGTGTGCACGCCCATCGGGTCAATGTTTTCGATGGAACAGACGATGATCGCGTTGTCGGCGGTGTCGCGCACCACCTCCATCTCGTATTCTTTCCAACCCAGCAGACTTTCATCGACGAGGATCTGGTTGACCGGCGAGGCATCCATGCCCGAGCGGCAGAAATGGATATAATCCTCGCGGTTATAAGCTACACCACCGCCGGTACCGCCCAAGGTAAAGGCAGGGCGGATGATGGCAGGCAGGCCGATCTCTTCCAACTCATCCAGCGCCATCTGCACACCGGCGTCCAGATCGGTGGAACCGTCTTTACGCCTGGGAGCAGTCACGATGGTCGCTTTTGGGTTTTCTAGGCCCAACCGGTCCATTGCCTCGCGGAACAAGGCGCGGTCTTCGGCCATCTCGATAGCGTCGCGCTTAGCACCGATCATCTCGACACCGAACCTGTCCAGAACACCCATTTCTTCCAGCGCGAGCGAGGTATTCAGGCCGGTCTGCCCGCCCATGGTGGGCAGCAGCGCGTCGGGGCGTTCTTTCTCGATGATCTTGGCAACAACTTCGGGGGTGATCGGCTCGATATATGTGGCGTCCGCCAGCCCGGGATCGGTCATAATGGTGGCTGGGTTTGAGTTCACCAGAATGACCCGGTATCCTTCTTCCCGCAGCGCCTTACAGGCTTGGGCACCGGAATAGTCGAACTCGCAGGCCTGACCGATAACAATGGGGCCCGCCCCGATGATCATGATCGACTTGATGTCGGTTCTTCTCGGCATGGCCACGTTCCTTCGATTGTCCGCGAGTCAGGGCGCCCCCAAGCGCCCAAATTGTCCTGCGTTATAGGGACCGCGCGAAAAGGTTCAAGGGGTATCGGAATTGGGTGTGAAATTGCCGCTTTCCCCTCTTTCCCTTGCCGCCCTATCCTCTATACCGCGCAACACGGCAAATGAGGATGCAATTGCGTATTCGTTTTGATCAGGGGCCGACCGGGCCTGGAACCGATTTCGACCGGCCTGCCAAGGTGATCCGCGCGGTCAAGGCGGAGGATGTGCCCCACGCGCTGGCGGCGCTGGATGCGGCGCGTGCCGAAGGGGCATGGCTGGCGGGCTATGCCAGCTATGAGTTGGGCTATGCGCTGGAGCCCCGTTTGACCGACCGTCTGCCTCAGGATCGCCGCCTGCCTTTGTTGTGCTTTGGCGTCTATGATGCACCTGCCCAACGTGAGCTGCCTGCGGCTTCGGGCGGCGTCACTGGTTTTGAACCGCGCTGGGACGAGGCCCGTTATACCAGAGCCTTTCAGCTGGTTCACGATGCCATCGGGGCCGGGGATATCTATCAGGCCAACCTAACCTTTCCCATCGACCTGACCGTCGAGGGTGACAGCGCCGCGATTTACGCTGCTTTGGCGAGCGGGCAGCCGGTAGGTCACGGTGCGCTGGTTCTGCAGGACGGTCTGCCTGATCTTCTCAGCCGCTCGCCCGAGTTGTTCTTTCGCATCGAGGCGGACCGGATGATCGAAACCCGTCCGATGAAGGGCACCCAACCCCGCAGCGAGGATATGGCCGAGGACGCGCGGCGGCGAGCCTTCCTTTCGATTGATGAAAAGAACCGGGCCGAAAACCTGATGATCGTCGACCTGCTGCGCAATGACATCAGCCGCGTCGCGCTGCCTGGTTCGGTCAAGGTGCCCGAGCTGTTCAAGGTCGAAACCTATGCCACCGTGCACCAGATGATCTCTCTGGTGCAGGCACAGCTGCATCTGGGGGCCGAGCTGTCAGATATCCTGATGGCGCTGTTTCCCTGTGGGTCGATTACTGGCGCGCCGAAAATCCGCGCGATGGAGATCCTTTCCGATCTCGAACCCTGGCCACGCGACATTTACTGTGGCGCCATTGGCTGGGCCGCGCCCGACGGGCGTGCCGAATTCAACGTGGCAATCCGAACCCTGATGGTTGAGAATGGCACGGCGACCCTGAACGTGGGGGGTGGCGTGGTCTGGGACAGCACGGCCCCGTCCGAATATGAGGAAGCGTTATGGAAAGCCCGCTTTGCCCACCAGTTGACCCTGAATTCCGCCTGATTGAAACGCTAGCCTTTCGGCCGGGGCAGGGATTTGTGCGAAGGGATCAGCATCTGGCTCGTATGGCGCGCTCGGCCAGAACCTTTGGGTTTCCGTTCGACGACGGGTTGGCCGCCGACAAACTGGATGCGGTTTCGGGCGCATCGCCGCTGCGCTGTCGTATGACGCTGTGCGCAGAGGGTGAGATTGATGTGACAACCGGGGCGCTGGCAGACAACCCTCCGGTCTGGCGTGTGGCGATTGCTCAGGCGCGCCTGACCGCAGATGATATCTGGCTGCGGCACAAAACGACCCAACGCGCGCTTTATGACAGCGCCCGCGCGTCCTTGCCAAAGGGGATTGACGAGGTCGTTTTCCTCAACGAACGTGATGAATTGTGCGAAGGCACCATCACTAATCTGTTTCTGCACATGCCGGACGGTCGCTGCCTGACCCCTGCATTGTCCAGCGGCGTCCTGCCGGGCATCCTGCGCGAAGAATTGCTGGAAAATAAACAGGTTACTGAAGCGACCCTGACCTTGTCCGATCTGAAAAACGCATCGAAAATCCATATGGGAAATTCGTTGCGTGGTCTGATCCGGGCGGAGTTCGCAGTACAATGAGCAAATCAACCGATTGGGCAGACAGCGCCGCGCCGCTCTCGTGGTTGCGACTGGAATTCGGGCTGTTCTTCATTGCCGTGCCGGTACTGATCGCTGTGTTTTTCCCTCCGAACTGGATGTTCCCGTCGCTGTTCGCCTTCACGGCGATCGGGATTGTTCTACTACACTGCACACCGGGCTTTTCCTGGGCCGAGCTGCGATATAATTGGCGCAACTGGTCCTGGGCCGAAGTCGCGCTGTTTGCAGTTGCGATGATCTTTTTCTGCGCCGCGCTTGTGACGGCCACCCGGCCCGAGGCTGCGTTCTTCCTGCTGCGCAACCGGCCCGAATTTCTGCTGCTCATCTGGCTAGGCTATCCGCTGCTGTCGGCCTTGCCGCAGGAGTTGCTGTTCCGCTCGCTGTTTTTCCGCCGCTATCACGCGATCCTGCCGAATGGGCGGGCGGCCTACCTGCTGAATGCGGCGCTGTTTTCGCTGGCGCATCTGATGTATTGGAGCTGGATCGTCGCTGGCATGACATTTGCCGGAGGGCTGCTGTTCACCTGGGCCTATCGCCAGCGTAGATCTTTTTTCTATGCGGTCCTTCTACATGCGATAGCGGGGAATATCATCTTCGCTGCGGGTCTGGGCATCTATTTCTACTCGGGCAACGTGCAAAGGCCGTTTTGAGCGGCATACCCGCCTTGACTTTCCAATCCTGACGGGGTGTATCGGCGCGACGAATTCTGCGCCCGAAGGGATATGATCCATGCACGCCTATCGCAGCCACACCTGCGCCGCTCTGACCGCCGCCAATGTTGGTGAAACCGTCCGCCTGTCCGGTTGGGTGCATCGTGTCCGAGATCACGGCGGCGTGCTGTTCATCGACCTGCGCGACCATTTCGGCGTCACGCAGGTTCTGTGCGATGGCGACAGCGCGGCCTTTGCCGAGTTGGAGAAGGTGCGTTCAGAGTGGTGTATCCGGATCGACGGCACCGTAAAGGCACGCGCTCCCGAGTTGGTGAACCCGAAACTGCCCACCGGTGAGATCGAAGTTTACGTGCGCGAACTGGAAGTTCTGGGTGCCGCCGACGAACTGCCATTGATGGTGTTCGGCGATCAGGAGTACCCTGAGGAAACCCGCCTGCGCTATCGCTATCTGGACCTGCGCCGTGAGGCGATGCAGCAGAACATGACCCTGCGTTCGGACGTCGTGGCTTCGATGCGCCGCCGTATGTGGGATCAGGGATTCCGTGAGTATCAGACGCCGATCATCACCGCCTCGTCGCCCGAGGGTGCGCGTGACTTCCTGGTGCCCTCGCGTCTGCATCCGGGCAAGTTCTATGCGCTGCCGCAGGCGCCGCAGCTGTTCAAGCAGCTGATCATGGTGTCGGGCTTCGACAAGTATTTCCAGATCGCACCGTGTTTCCGCGATGAAGACCCGCGCGCCGACCGTTCGCCCACCGATTTCTATCAGCTTGACCTCGAGATGTCGTTCGTCGAGCAGCAGGACGTGTTCGACACCATCCAGCCCGTTCTGACCGGGGTGTTCGAAGAGTTTGGCGGTGGCCGCAAGGTTGATCAGGACTGGCCGCAGATTTCTTACAAGGACTCGGCTCTGTGGTACGGGACCGACAAGCCTGACCTGCGCAATCCTATTAAAATGCAAGTGGTCTCCGACCACTTCCGCGGGTCTGGCTTCGCGATTTTCGCGAAGCTGTTGGAGCAGGAAGGCACCGAAATCCGCGCCATCCCCGCGCCGACCGGCGGCAGCCGCAAGTTCTGCGACCGCATGAATGCGTTCGCCCAGAAAGAGGGTCTGCCCGGTATGGGCTACATCTTCTGGCGCGATCAGGGTGAGGGTATGGAGGCTGCGGGACCGCTGGCCAAGAACATCGGCCCCGAACGCACCGAAGCGATCCGCCAGCAACTGGGTCTGGGCGTCGGAGATGCCGCGTTCTTCCTGGGTGGCAAGCCGAAAGCCTTTGAAAAGGTCGCAGGCAAGGCCCGTGATGTGATCGGCGATGAACTGAACCTGACCGAGAAAGACCGTTTCGCCTTTGCCTGGATCGTGGATTTCCCGATCTATGAGCAGGACGAGGAAACCGGCGCGATCGACTTTGAACACAACCCGTTCTCGATGCCGCAGGGTGGTTTGGAAGCCCTGAACGGTAACCCGCTGGACGTGCGTGGCTATCAATATGACCTGGCCTGCAACGGCTATGAGCTGGTGTCGGGCGCGATCCGGAACCACAAGCCCGAGATCATGCTGAAAGCCTTTGAACTGGCAGGGTATGGCGAGGACGAAGTGAAATCCCGCTTTGGTGCCCTGTTCAGCGCATTCCACTATGGTGCCCCGCCGCACGGTGGCTGTGCTGCCGGGATCGACCGGATCGTGATGCTGCTGGCTGACGAGGCCAACATCCGCGAAGTCATGATGTTCCCGATGAACCAGCGAGCCGAGGACCTGATGATGGACGCGCCGTCCGATCCGACCTCGGATCAGTTGATGGAGCTGGGATTGCGCATCATCCCGCAGGATTGATCAAAGGCCCGTCGCAGACCCTGCGGCGGGTTATTCTTTGGTTGCGGGTGCCGTGCCTGAGTGCGCCGCCGAGCACAATGGGCAGGGGCGTGTGCCGCGTGCCACACGAATACTCCGAGCTGTTGTTCTGGTCTGGTAATAGGCCCAGATGCTCAGGATCGCGGCGGTCAGAAAGTAAGCTGTCGCCATCTCAGATCGCCTCGCGCTGTTCCAGCCGCGCCTGAACGATGCCGGCAACCTGCGCGGCCAGAGCGGTAACGGGCGTGCCGCCTGCACGCGATTCCGTCAGCTTTTGCGCCGCATCGGCCAGAATGGTGTCTTCGGCATCGCGGGCAACACCACGCAGGAATTGCGCCGCATAGTCCAATGTGCGGTGATCGTTTGGCCCGGCCAGCACGTCCGCGATATGGGCCATGTCGTCCTGATAGGCCATCGGGTCGGGGCGAATGACCTCATCCCGGACTGCGTGCAGGCTGTTGGGGCGGCGATCCTCGGGCAGGCTTTCCAGGATGAACTTCTGGAAGTGAGACAGTGATTTCAGAGGTTTGTGCAAGAAACCGTCTGCCCCGGCCTGCAACGCGAAGTCCTGCGCATCATCATCGCCGGACATCCCCAGAATGGCGCCGATCCGTGGGCTGGCCTCGGTCAGTTCAGCGATCAGTTCCGCGCCGGAGCCATCCGGCAGGCCGATATCAACCAGTATGACCGAAGGGCGGTATATCTGCAGATGCCGCCGTGCCGAGGTCAGGCAATCCGCGCGCCGGATGCGGGCACCGCTGTGCAGGCACATAAGCCGGATCGCGTCACAGGCATATCGGCTGTCTTCGACAACCAGAATGGTTTGACCCAGCAGAGGCCGCGTGGCCGTCGGCTGCGCGGGAGAGGCAAAGGGGCTCGAATCGTCCATGGCAGAACTCCTAATCAGCAGATGACCCACGCTAGGAAGTTCTGGCTAACACGACGTTAACGGCAAATTGGCGCACTTGTTCTTTGGTCGAACAGCCCCCATAACCGCTGCAACGCAGAACGGAGGAGAGTTCCATGATTGGTCGTCTGAACCATGTCGCCATTGCCGTGCCTGACCTTGAGGCCGCATCCGAGCAGTACCGCAGCGCGCTGGGCGCCAAGGTTGGGGCACCACAGGACGAACCAGATCATGGCGTGATTGTCGTGTTCATCGAACTGCCCAACACCAAGATCGAACTGCTGTATCCACTGGGCGACGACAGTCCGATCAACGGCTTTCTGGAAAAGAACCCGGCGGGCGGCATTCACCATGTCTGCTATGAGGTCGAGGATATCATCGCCGCCCGCGACCATCTGAAGGAATCCGGTGCCCGCGTTCTGGGGTCCGGAGAGCCCAAGATCGGCGCGCATGGCAAGCCGGTGCTATTCCTGCACCCCAAGGATTTCAACGGCTGCCTGGTCGAACTGGAACAGGTCTGACCCAAGCGAGGCTGTCATGACGATCACCGCTGCACTGGTCCTTTTTGCCGTCATCTGGTTCATGACGCTGTTGGTTGTGCTGCCGATCCGCATCAAGACGCAGGGTGATCTGGGGGACATCGTTCCGGGCACCCATTCAGGTGCGCCGGAAGTGCATCACATGAAGAAAAAGCTCTGGATCACCACCGGGATTTCGGTGGTGATCTGGGCGATCATTGCCGGGATCATCATCTCGGGAGCGATTTCGGTGCGCGACTTTGACTGGCTGAACCAGCTTGAGTCGCGCGAGTAACCATCAGGGCGCAGGACCCGACAGCTTGTGATAGATATGGGTGAAGGTGGCTGCCCCGAGGATCGGGATCACCAGATTGACCAGCGGCACCGACAGCGGGATGGCCATCAAGGTGCCAGCCAGCCAGATTGTGGGCGTGTGCTTGGCGCGTAGTTTGCGCGCGCCGTCCCGCCCGATCCGACGCATGGCGGCCAGTGTGAAGTATTCCCGACCCAACAGAAACCCGTTCATCGCCCAGAAAATGAACGGGGCCAGCGGCGTGAAAATGGCGTAGAGGATCAGCGCCAGTAGATTGGCGACGATCAGCACGCTCATGAACTCCGCTGCGTCGCGCATCCCTTCGCTGAGCGGGATACCGGGCACTGCGGGCAGGGTGGGATAATGCTTATCCTCGACCGCCTGTGCGACCTCTTCCAGAAACATCGAGATGATGGCCGAGGCAACGGGCATCATCAGGAACACCGGCAGGATCAGCACCAAAAATATGCCGGAATAGTTCAACACGTCGTTCAGCCAGGGTACGGCACCGATCCAGGGCAGCGAAATCTCATCCCCGGACAGCCAGTTTATCAGCCAGATTGCACCGGCACAGGCTGCGATCAACAGCACAATCGTCAGACCAACACCGCGCAACAGGACGGCGCGGAACCTGGGGTCTCCGATCTGGCCAAGCGCTGCGTAGAACGCTTTGAAGATCATCATTCCGAGACCCACTCGGTCAGCGCTGCCATATCGGGGCGTGGACGTTCCGGTGGGGCTTTGCCTTCGGTGGCGATATGGATCAAGCCGGCGACACGTTCGTCGTTTTGCAACCCGAAGGCCTGCCGGCAGAACTCGGCGTCATGGACCTGCCAGCCGGACAACCAGTTTGCGCCCCAACCGGCCGCCAGCGCTGCGTTCAGAAGCGCCAGGCATACAGCACCAGCGGAGTAGGTCTGTTCGATCACCGGGACTTTTTCCGATGGCTTCTGGACCTCGATCACCGCCACGGCCAGATGGCCCATGTCGAACTGGCTGCGGGCTTTTGCGATATCCTCGGGGGCTTTGTCCAGCCGCGTGCCACAGTCCTGCGTCAGCGCCGACAGACGGTCCATTGCGCCCTTCTCGAGAACGATAAAACGCCACGGCTCCAACTTGCCGTGATCCGGGCTGCGTGCGGCGGCCGTCAAAAGGGGCAACAGCTCTTCGCGTGTTGGTGCAGGAGCGACCAGTGTCTTCGCAGGGCGCGACCGGCGCGATTGTAGAAATTCCAGGGCGGCCGGGTTTTTCAAGGACATATGTTAACTTCCTTTACATGGGCAATCTGTATCTGGTTAAGCGTCTGGCGCGTTTCAAGTGCAAACAGCTGGAGATGCGGGATCAATTCCATTCCCCGGTCCGCCGTGCAAGAGTGTTTGCGAGCAAGAGGAAAAAGATGGCAAAACCTAAACTGCGCGATGTGCCGGATTTAACCGCCCATGCCACTGCCGGCGCGGCAATTCCGGTCCGGGTGACGCCCAAAGCGGCAAAGGACAGCATTGCATTGGACAAGGGCGTCATCCGCATCACCGTGACCGCTACACCCGAAAACGGCAAAGCGAATGACGCCGTGCGTCAGATACTGGCCGTTGCCATGGGAGTTGCCCCGACCGATTTGACCCTGAAAAAGGGGCAGACCGCGCGGGACAAGCTGTTTGTCTATGCGTCCTGATCCGGTCTTTCGTGGATCTGATACACGCCCTCGGGCAGGTCCAGCGCGGCAGCCAGGTCGCGCACTTGTTCGGGCGACAGGGTTATCTTCTGAATCTGGTCCGTACGAGGGTCCAATTGCTCAAGCGTCACACATTCGGCGAAGCTGTTGATGACGACATCCTCTTGCAAAGGCTTGGGGCCTTCGTCCACCAGAGTAATGACTGTCGAGTCGAATTCATGCTCAATCGAAAACATGAAGCCAAAGTGCAGGGCGTTGGGCGGCAATGCAACCCGTTCTGCTACATTAGCGCGGTGGCAGTCCCGCGCGGGCCGCGCTATGGTTTTGATAAACGGGATCGCCGTTTCAAAGGAACATGAATGCGCCGTCTGACCTTTTTGCTGTTTCCTCTGGTGCTGGCGGCCTGCAGCACCGGTGTCCTGCGTGTGCAACCGGCGGCGGAATGGTCGCAGGATTCGGGTGAATTTCAGGTCGACGCGGCAACTTTTCAGCAGATCAGCCGCGCAGTTAGCAAAGAAGCCCGTGCCGAGTGCCTGCGTCAGGCCAGGGTCAGCAACTGTGATTTCACGATTCTGGTCGATTTGAACCCGCGCGCTCCGGCGAACGCGTTTCAGACGCGGGACGACAAGGATCAGCCGGTGATTATCTTTACCCGCGCGATGATCCAATCCGCAGAAAATGCTGACGAGTTGGCCTTTGTGATGGGGCACGAGGCGGCGCATCACGTGTTGGGACATATCGACCGGCAATCGCAAAACGCGCAGGAAAGTGCTGCGATCTTCAACGATCTGGGCAAGCTGCATGGCGAGGATGGCGAAGACCTCGAACGTTCGCAGAAGCTGGGGGCTGAGGTCGGCGTGCAGGTGAACGTAAAAGCATTTGAACTGGAGGCGGATCAACTGGGAACGATCATCACCCACAACGCCGGGTACAATCCCCTGATCGGCGCAAAGTATTTCGACCGCCTTCCTGATCCGGGGGATAGGTTTCTGGGCACACATCCCCCAAATGCAGCGCGGGTTCAGATCGTTCAGGATACAGCAAGACAGTTGGGTCTGACACAATGACGTCTTTGACACGACTGGGCGTGATCCTGACGGACCGGGGATCCAAATATGCAGTGACGGGTGCACGCGTCAGAACGCGTGCGGATGTTGACGCGGCGTTGCAGGACCTCAAGTCGGACAAGGCCTATGCCAAGGCCACGCACAACACCTGGGCGGCTGTTTTGCCTACGGGTGCGCTCAAGGCGGATGACGGCGAAAGCGGCGCGGGCATGGTGATCCTGCGTATGTTGGAACGTGCAGGGATGGATGATCACGTGGTGATCGTCACCCGCTGGTATGGCGGAAAGAAGCTCGGTGGGGACCGTTTCCGCCGCGTGCAGGATGCCACCCGGGCCTATCTGGATCACATCGGAATGGGGTCTTGACCTGAGTCAAAGGCCCGTTTGGGGCGTTGAGCTATCCTGTTCTGGACGCGTGACAGAAAGGACCTTCGATGCCCAACCGAGAAGTTCTAAAACTCCATGCCGGTCTGGTGGACCGGATGGCCTCCAAACTGGGGGTGGATTTGCAAGAGGCGGCTATCGGTGGCGACGTGTCGATCGACCAGTTGTCCGACGCTGTACTGAATTGCACGGACTGCCCGAACCCCGGTCATTGCCTACGTTTTCTGAACCAGCCCGCCTTGGTGACCCGAACGCCAGAGTACTGTCGTAACCAGGAACTGCTCGGTAAACTTGCCACCTAACTACCGGAGAACTCGATGCCGCATCTCGGAGAGATCATGACCCATCTGCGTCTTGTCCTGCATATGGGACGGTTGACCGGAACGGATATGGTCGAGGCGCACCAGAAAGGGCACCTGACCCAGCAGGACTGGGCGGAGATGATTCAATATTGTAGGGGCTGCAGTTGGGCCAACCGGTGCCCCGACTGGCTGGATCAACATGAAACCGTTGCTGGCGCTCCGCAAACCTGTAAGAACCGACAACGGTTTTCGGCGCTCAAAGCAAGACTAGTGCAGGAAAACGCATGAAACGGGTTGCTCTGGGAGATGTTGAGAAACACTTTTGGCTCAGCCGGTCTGTGGCGAGGTGTATGAATATCTCGCTGACCGAAGCAATGGCCGAAGGTCGGTTGTCACCGGACCGATACGCTGAATTGGTGACACGCTGCCGGGCATCGAACTGCAGTGGCCCATGCGCAATCTGGTTGTCTGAACAACAATCCGAGGCCCACGCGGCCCCGGATTTCTGCGCCAATGCCGATCTGTTGAACGCGCTGAAGTCCTGATCAGACCTTGGAGTGAGTCCCGTCGCACAGCGGTGGATTTGCGCTGTGTTTGCACCCACAGAAAAAGACCTTTTTGCTGCTGTCTGCGGTGTACTTGACCGGTTCGAAGCCGGTCCCCTTGTGCGATCCGTCGCAAAACGGTTGCCGTTTGGATTGGCCGCACGCGCACCAGAAATAGCTTTTTCCTTCGGTTACCTCGACCGGGAAGGGGCCTTTTTGCGCGATGATGGGGCTGTCTGACATGGGGCTACTCCGTCTTTGGCTGATGTAATCCCAAGAGTGTAGACGGATGCGTAGAAAACGGTAGCTTTTGCTCATTAATCCGCTGTTTCTGAGGGGGTTACCAGCGTGGTTCCGCCTTTACTCACAAACCTGTGATTGAATTCGTTGCAATAATACCATCAAGGCCCTATTCTATGCCCGGCCCCGAATTCTTGGGCAATATCAGGAAATTAATAGAGGAACGACGGACATGAAACTAAAATTTGCTGCCGTAGGTGCATTTGCCCTTGTTTTGGCTGCTTGCTCTCAGCAGGAAGAGCCGGCACCGGTATACATCACGCCTGAGTATGACAAATACGGCACGCCGAGCTGCCCGGCAGGGACCGAGTTGGCCACGACTGAAGCTGGTCAGACCGTCTGTAACCCGGTCGCTCAATAAGAACTTCGCGGGCGGCTTATTGCCAAAGCCGCCCGCACAAACATCAGCGACATGGCCGCCGTTGGGCGGTTTTTTCTTGTCTGCCGCGCACTATTCCGGTTTCTGTTTCAGCCATAAAAAGTCGAGGGCAGATGAGAACATTTATTACCCGTCTCAAGGACCGCACCCGTTGGAGCTGGCAGGGCGTCGTCGCCACATGGCATGCAGAATACTCGTTCCGGTCGTGGGTCTGGGCGAACCTTGTGTCCGCAGCATTGGCGCTGTGGTTGCCGTTTGCCGATGGATTACGCGCATTGATACTGGCTTTGGGGCTGCTTGTTCTGGTGACCGAATTGCTCAACACCGCGATTGAGCGTGCCGTTGACCACACCTCAACCGATCACAGCGAACTGGCCGGTCAGGCAAAGGACGCAGCCAGCGCAGCAGTTGCCTTGACGGCTGTTGCCACAGGGGTGGCCTGGATAGTCGGGTTGGTCAGCCTTTTCTGAGGCAAGCCGCAGCTTTCCTACCAGCCAAAGCGGTAACCCCGCCGCTGAATGCCATAGTTTTGTGGAATGTGGTAAGGCGAGGTGTGTCTCTTTGGGAACCCTCGCGCCGAGCGGTGGTGTCGTTTCGTCGGTTTCAGGTAATACGCTTTGGGCTTGGTCTTTTGGTAGTAGACCTTGGGTTTCGCCTTGTGATGATAAATCTTGGCCTTAGGTTGATGAACCCTGGCCTTGGAATGGTAAGCCTTGGGCGCGCCATAGAATCTATGCACGTGGTGCTTGCTGCGAAGATGAAGGCTCAGCTGTTTGGAGCCGATGATAATGAACCCGCCCGAGCTGACGCTATCGGCAATGGCGGGCACAGGACAAAGCTGGGCGGCAAGGATCGCTGCTATGCATTTCAGGCCGAAGGGGCGCGGACAGGACATCGAACCCTCCTTCACACAAGGCGGAATGTCCTTTCATCATCCACGAATCGCGTTGTAAACGCCAATAAACTTGGCTCACGTTTTGTACAGACAGGGTGAATGGATCAGACCAGTTTGCCCCACAGGTCGTATTCGCCGGACTCATCGACCTCGACCGAGACGATATCGCCGGGTTTGAGGGTTTCAAAGCCTTCGTCGATGAACAGATTGCCATCAATTTCGGGCGCGTCCGACTTGGTCCGGCAGGTGGCGGACTCGTCATCGACCTCGTCCACGATTACATTGATCGTCCGGCCAACCTTTGCGGCCAGCTTGGCCTCAGAGATTGCTTGCGCCTTTTCCATGAACCTTTCCCAACGATCCTGCTTGACCTCGGTCGGAACGTGATCAGGCAAGTCGTTCGACCGCGCACCATCCACGTTTTCGTATTGGAAGCACCCCACACGATCCAGTTGCGCCTCGTCCATCCAGTCCAGAAGGGTCTGGAACTCGGCTTCGGTCTCGCCGGGATAGCCAACGATGAAGGTCGACCGCAAGGTGATGTCGGGGCAGGTCGCGCGCCACGCGGCGATTTCGTCCAGCGTCCTGGCGGCCGCAGCAGGGCGGGCCATGCGCTTTAGCACGTCCGGGTGGGCGTGCTGAAAGGGAATATCCAAATAGGGCAGGATGTTGCTGCCCGCATCCGCCATCAGCGGAATCAACTCGCGTACATGCGGGTAGGGGTAGACGTAATGCAACCGGACCCAGGCATCGAGTTGCCCAAGCTCACGCGCGAGATCCGTGATGTGGCTGCGCACCTCACGGTCTTTCCACGGGTTTACATCGTATTTGCGGTCGAGCCCATAGGCCGAGGTGTCCTGCGAGATCACCAGCAATTCACGCACGCCATTGTCGACCAGCTTTTCAGCCTCGCGCAGCACCGCATGAGCCGGACGGCTGACCAGTTTGCCGCGCATGTCCGGGATGATGCAGAACTTGCACTTGTGGTTACAGCCCTCGGAGATTTTTAGGTAGCTGTAATGGCGCGGGGTCAGTTGCACGCTGGCGGCGGGCAGCAGGTCCACGAAGGGGTCTGGGTCGGGTGGAACAGCGATGTGTACAGCATCCAGTACCTGTTCGTACTGATGTGGCCCCGTCACGGCCATGATACGGGGATGATGTTCGCGGATGTAATCCGGCTCGGCCCCCAGACATCCGGTCACGATGACCTTGCCGTTTTCCACTAAAGCTTCACCAATAGCATCCAGAGATTCAGCCTTTGCGCTGTCGAGGAACCCGCAAGTGTTCACAATCACGGCATCAGCCCCGGAGTAATCCGGCGAAATACCGTATCCTTCTGCCCGCAGGCGGGTCAGAATCCGCTCGCTATCGACCAGCGCCTTGGGGCAACCCAGTGACACCATACCAATGGTCGGCTGGTTCAGGCGCGGCGTGTCGGTGATCCGGGCAGTAGGTGCCAGGTCGGGGCGGAGGTTTGGAGGGTTCGAGCTCATGGCGCGGCATATAGTGGGGAAAGCTTCCCCTTGCAAATGGGGGCTAGGCTTTGAATGATCTTTTCAACGCATGCCCAATAAGCGGAGAGCAGAAAAATGAAGTGGCTGTTGCGCATTCTATTCCTGTTTGTGATCGCCTTCGGCCTTGTCATCGGCGTATTGTTGCTGATGCCGGGCGACAAGCTGGCCGCGATCCTGGTAGAACAGGTCAAAAAGGAGACGGGCCGCGAGTTGACCCTGTCCGGGGATGTTAACCTGTCTTTTTGGCCGGTTCTGGGGGTTGAGACCGGCCCTGTTACGTTCGGCAATGCGCCTTGGGCAGGGCCGGACCCGATGCTCAGTGCCGAAAGCCTGGCGGTTGGGGTTGATGCTGCCGGATTGTGGAATGGTGATTTCCGGATACGACGAGTCATTGCAGCCAAGCCGGTCCTACGGTTGGAACTGTCAGACGGGCGTGGGAATTGGGAGCTAAGCGCCCCAAGCCCTCAGCCGACCTCTGGTGGCGGCACTGCATCTTCCGAAGCGACTTCGCAAGGGGTGGTGACTCTGGACCGATTGGAACTGACCAACGCGCGCCTTCTTTATATCGAGGATGGCACGACGACGTATGATTTTTCGAATGTTGATCTGTCTGCCAACTGGCCTGACCCGACGGCTCCCATGATAATGGAGGCGCGGATGGCCGTTCCGGGCGGCAAGGTGAAGGTGAATTTGGAAATCCCGGACCTGCCCTCCTATGCCTCGGGCGCTGTAACGCCGCTGCAACTGGCCCTGACAGCGCCGGGAGGGGAGTTCGGGTTTGACGGCCGCGTCAACATTGCAGGTGAGATGGACGGCAATCTGGAGGTTAAGACCAAAAGTACAGAAAAGATGCTGGCCGCATTCGGGCAGGACGGTGTTGGTGTGCCACTGGGGTTGGGTCGTGCCGCCGATGTGTCAGGGCATATGACCTATACGGGTGATGGCCGGATATCGTTGCGAAATTTGGTGGCGCAGCTGGATCACAACCGATTCACCGGTGAGGCAGATATCGAGATTTCGGATCCACCCAAAATCACAGCACGGCTGAAGGGCGGCGATATCGACCTGTCCCGCTACAACGACGCACCTGCATCGACCGGGGGTGGATCCGGTAAGACTTCAGCGCCGGAAAGCGGTTGGTCAACCGATCCAATCGATGCTTCAGCCTTGGCCTTGGCGAATGGAGAGATCCGCCTGACGGCTTCATCCATTGCCGTACCAGAGCTGACGTTGGGGCCAAGTGACCTGACGCTCAGCCTTGATCGGTCCCGGGCGGTGCTGCGGATGAGTCCGGCCACTTTGTTTGCGGGTCAGGTGAACGGGCAGGTGGTTGCCAATAACAGGAACGGTCTGTCCGTCGGCGGTAAGCTGAACGCCCAAGGCATCGACCTGCAACAAGCCCTGTCCGCAGTGGCCGGGATAAACCGTTTGACGGGTGCAGCTTCAGGTGAGTTCGAGTTTTTGGGCGTCGGGCAGACCGAGGACCAAATTATGCGATCCCTCAGCGGCCAAGGTAGCCTGAATGTAGGACAGGGTGTAATTTCGGGCTTTGACCTGGACCGCCTGATGGGGCGGGGCAAGGGGGCCGGCGGGACGACGGTGTTCAACAGTCTGACAGCCAGCTTCATCATCGATCAGGGTATTCTGACCAATAATGACTTGTTGATGTCGCTGGATAATTTCCGGGCGGACGGAACCGGGCAGGTCAATATAGGGGCGCAAACGATTGACTATCTGTTCACGCCTACCGCTCTCAGGGCCAATTCCGGGCAGGGCCTGTCGGTACCGGTTCGTGTTGTAGGACCGTGGAGCGATCCGTCCATAAAGCCTGACCTGACCAAAGTGATCGAAGCCGCAGCCGAGGGGCAACTCAAGGATCTGGAAGACGATGCCAAGCAAAAGGTGCTGGACAAGGTCAGCGATGAACTGGGCACCGTGGTGACCGACACCGAAAGTGCCGAGGACGCTTTGAAAAACAAGTTGGAAGAAGAGGCCAGGAAAGGCCTGCTCAAACTATTGGGCGGAGACTAAAACGGGGCGCCCGCAGGCGCCCCAATTCTGTTTCGGATCAGATAGTCTGGTCGTAATCGCCGACGCCGGGTTCGGTACGGATCACGGCATCGATATCGGCGAAGATGGCACGCATTTCGTCTTCACTGTCGCTGCTTTCGCAGACCACAACTAGGTTGGGTGTGTTCGAAGACGCGCGCACCAGACCCCAGCTGCCATTGTCCAGAATGACCCGCGCGCCGTTGACGGTGACGACCTCCTTGATCGCGCGACCCGCAAACGCCTCGCCAGCGTCCGCCTTGGCGACCAGCTTGTCCACCAGTCGCTTGAGAATGTCGTACTTTTCGGTGTCGGCGGCATAGGGAGACATGGTCGGGGTCGACCAGGTTTTCGGAAGCGCCTTGCGCAGGTCCGACATGCTCTTGTCCGGATTGCGATCCATCAGCTTGCAGATTTCAACTGCAACCCGCATGCCGCAGTCGTAACCGCGCCCGATCGGCGCGGCCAGGAAATAATGTCCCGATTTCTCGAACCCGGCCAGAGCGTTGATTTCCTTGACCCGGCGCTTCATGTGGCTGTGACCGGTTTTCCAGTAGTCCGCCTTGACGCCATGCGCCTGCAACTCGGGGTCGCTGGCGAACAGGCCAGTCGATTTCACGTCGGCCACGAAGGTCGCGTTGGGATACAGCTTGGCCAGATCGCGGGCCATGATCACGCCGACCTTGTCGGCAAAAATCTCTTCACCCTCGTCATCCACAACGCCGCAGCGGTCGCCGTCACCATCAAACCCCAGCGCCAGATCGGCGTTGCTGGATTTCACGGTACCGGCCATGTCGTGCAACATCTCCATGGCTTCGGGGTTGGGGTTGTAGTTGGGGAAATTGTAATCCAGCCGGTTGTGGCTTGGCACCACTTCAACGCCCATCCGTTCGAAAATCTCAGGGGCAAAGGCCGAGGCCGTGCCGTTGCCGGTTGCGCATACAACCTTGAGCGGGCGGGACATTTTGAAGTCCCCGACCAGATCGGCGATGTAAGCCTCTTTCACGCCATCGACGAATTCGTACGAGCCGCCCTCGTGCGGAACACCTTCGCCGTTCAGAACGATATCGCGCAGTTCCGACATCTCGTCCGGGCCATGGGTCAGCGGACGGTCAAAGCCCATTTTAACACCGGTCCAGCCGTTCGGATTGTGGCTGGCGGTGACCATGGCCACCGCCGGAACGTCCAGGTGGAATTGGGCGAAATAGGCCATAGGGCTAAGCGCCGGGCCGATATCCTTGACCTGAATACCGGCCTGCATCAGGCCCAGGATCAGCGCGTTCTTGATCGCCAGAGAATAGTCGCGATAGTCGTTGCCGACTGCGATCACAGGCTCGATCCCGCGTCTGCGCATCTGTGTGCCCAGGCCCAGACCCAAAGCCGTCATGCCAGGCAGGTTGATCTCTTCGGGGTATTTCCAGCGGGCGTCGTATTCGCGAAATCCCGTAGGTTTGATCATCGCGTCGCGCAGAAAGCTCCAGGTGTTCGGGGTCACCTCGGGGATGGGTTTGGTCATACTATCGCTCTTAATTAAATCTGAATTGGGTTGGCTTTGGCCAATGCATCAAAGCGCATCAATGTGTCAATTAATTGAGGCATTTGGTCCATATAGATCATGTTCGGACCATCGCAAGGCGCGTTGTCCGGGTCCTGATGCGTTTCCATGAACACAGCGCCAGTACCAACGGCGACCGCGGCCCGTGCCATGACCGGAGCGAACTCTCTTTGACCGCCAGACGAACCACCCTGTCCGCCGGGTTGCTGCACCGAATGGGTGGCGTCCATCACCACCGGGTAACCTGTCTGGGCCATCTGCGGCAGCGAACGCATGTCGGCAACCAGCGTATTGTATCCAAACGACGAGCCGCGTTCCGTCAGCAGGATTTTCGTGTTCCCGGTGCTTTCGATCTTGGCCACGATGTTTGGCATTTCCCACGGGGCAAGAAACTGACCCTTCTTGACGTTTATCACAGCACCGGTGTTGCCCGCAGCCAGAAGCATATCGGTTTGGCGACACAGGAAAGCAGGGATCTGCAGTACATCAACCGCATCGGCTACAATGGCGCACTGGGCCTCGGTGTGAACGTCGGTCAGAACCGGAATGCCCATCGTTTTACGAATGTCGTCCAGAACCTTCAGCCCGGCATCAATCCCCATACCGCGCGCGCCGGACAATGATGTCCGGTTGGCTTTGTCATAAGAGGCCTTGAAGACATACTGCGCACCGGCGGCATCGCAGGCCTCTTTCATTTTACCGGCGATCATCTGGGCATGATCCGCGGTTTCAAGCTGGCAGGGACCGGCAATGATCGTCAGAGGCAGATCATTACCGACCGTGAGATCGGAGATTTTTACATGTTTCATGTGTCTTACGAGGATACCTGTTCACGAAGGACTGACGCGGTAAGCGAGATCATCAGGTAGATACCAGCAAACAACAGGAAAGCCAAAATCGTATTTTCGAACTTGCGCGGATAGGTAGGTTCTTCGCTGGCGACGGGGTTCACCGAAACAGTCAGGTAACGCACTTTGCGGTTTGCCTCGGTACGCGTGGTTTCCATCTGCTCCATTGCGGTTTGCAGCATCATATCGCGTGCCACAAGATCGGCCTGGGCCATCTGAATCCGTACACTCAATCGCGCCAAGGAGTTTTCGCCCGCCGAAACGTCCAGCATTTCTTCGTTCAGCTCAGCTAATACGACCTCAAGCCGTTTGATGTCCGCGCGGACACCGTCAACCTTGGCCTGGTTCGGCCGCAGGTTGTCCAGAAGGGCCGCCAGCTGCAGTTCCTTTTCCTGCAACTCGATTTCGATCGCATTGATCCGCGCCCGCAGACCGGCCAGGACGTTTTCCGGGTCCAGCACCGCCCCCTGCAGCTGCAACTCGATCAATTGTTCCTGCGCTTTCCTACGTTCTTCCTGCGCCAGTTCAAATCCGGCCCGGGCATCGCGCATCTGGTCTTCGCGCTTCAATTCCGTCAAACCGTTGATGGTTTCCTCGGCGTAGGACAGCAGAAGAGAGGACAGCTCGACCGATATTTCCGGGCTTGGGGCCGCTACCTCCATACGGATGATGCCGTCACTTGGGTCATACCCGATGGTGATCATCCGTTTGTACAGTTTATAGGTATCCTCCAGCGTCGCGTCCTGAGGCAGGCGCTGAATCGGGTCTATCCACTCCTGCTTGAAAATCTCCGAGAAATTGGTGTCGTTCTCAAGCCGGACCAGCGCGTCTTTGGATTCCAGAAACTCCTGTGTGGCGACCGAGTCTTGCGCGGTAGCGTATTGGGTGCCTGCCAGGAACCCGCCAAAGGACGCGCCACCGCCATCTGCCTGCAGGATCGAAAAGGCCGAGTCGCTTGCGTACATCGGTGTCGCTACCCGGTAGAAATAGACGCCGACGATCACGGTCGGAAGCAGAACAAACACCGCCAGCCGAGCAAAAAGCGCAAACAGTTTGCGTCTGCGGCGGCGTGCGATGTCCTTTTGGATTTCACCGATTTCCAGATTGCGCCGTTCCGCAGGGCTCAACTCGGGGCCCGGCAGGGTTTGGGGCGTTTCCTTGACCGTCTGCGGCAGCTGGATGGTGATTTTGTCCCTGGCCTTGTCTTCCACATCTTTTTTTTCGGCCGCCAAGTCCAGCAGATTGGCTCTCTCGAAGGGGTCGATGCCCTTTTGACGCAGCAGTCGCACCGCGTCGTAATCCGACGTCGCCGCAAGGCCGTTTTTCTGGGCCAGGCGCCGCGCTACACGCAGTTGCCGCCCGGTCAGGCCCTCGCGCTTGATCGCATCGATATCGGTCGAGGGCTGAGGATCATTTGCAACCTCAGGTGATTGTGTTGCTTTTCTGATGCGCGAAATAGCATCGGCACGCGCGGCTGCTGAGCTCGCGCCCTGACGGTCGCGTCGCCAGCGGTATTTCTTAGCCTTGGGCTTGGTAGTCATATAGCTGTCGTGCCTCTTCCAAGGTTTCGAACATGTAAAGCTGGCCGTCCAGAAGAACGGCAGCCTGCTGTGCAAATTTCTCAAGAACGGTGGGGCTGTGCGATACAATGACCAGGGTCGTGGTGCGCAACCGCTCTTTCAATATGTCGCCCGCCTTTCGGTTGAATTCCACATCCGTTGTTGCCGGCATCCCTTCGTCAATCAGGTACATGTCGAAATCCAACGCCAACATCAGGGCAAATGTAAAGCGTGCCCGCATACCGGATGAATAGGTTCCAAGCGGTTGGTCGAAGTATTCACCCAGGCCACAGAGCCATTTACAATACGCTTCGACATAATCAGGGTCCATTCCATAGATTTTCGCGATGTAGCGGGCATTTTCCAGGGCGGAAAGTTTCTTTGCCACGCCGCCGGAGAACCCCATTGGGAACGAAATTCGGCAGGATTTGCGGATTACACCCTCGTCGGGTTTTTCCAGTCCGGCCATCATGTTGATCAGCGTGGTCTTGCCGGTACCATTGGGGGCCAGAATGCCAATCGATCGGCCAAGCTCAATCCGGAACGAGACCCGGTCCAGGATCACCTTGCGGCGTGTCCCGGTCCAGAAGGACTTGCTGACATTCTCGAACTCAAGCATTCAAGGCCTGCTGCTCTTGCGTTTGTTGCACCGATCCGGCCGGTGATGGAACGGAAAACTTACCGATCCATGTTGGCTACATTATGTCGAATTATGAAACAAATGATCAATGCGCGTGAAAGCGACCAATCGGCACTGTGACTAATGCATCGGTTGGACCGGGGCAACGCGTTGACTATCTTTCACTTCGACCGTCAACCAGTTTGATACAGGGAATCTTGCGATCTGATGAATTCGCTGCAGAAAGAGATTGAAGCCTGTCGCATCTGCGCGGACAGATTTCGGGCCACGCAAACCGCGCATGAACCGCGCCCAGTGGTCTGGTTTCGACACGGCGCCCCGCTGCTGGTTGCAGGGCAGGCGCCGGGCGCGAGGGTCCATGCCTCGGGCCGTCCGTTCACCGACCCGTCCGGCGACCGCTTGCGCGACTGGCTGGGGATCGATGCGGCGGTGTTCTATGACCGTGCCCGTGTGTCGATCGTGCCGATGGCGTTCTGCTTTCCGGGGTATAACGAACGCAAAGCCGACCTGCCGCCTCCGCCGGTCTGTGGGCGAACGTGGCACAACAGGGTGATGGACGAACTGGGGCAGGTACCGTTGACCATTCTGGTCGGTGGTCACGCGCACAAGTACCACCTTGGTGCACGCGGTTCGGTTACGGATACGGTGCAGCGCTGGCAAGACTATGCGCCGCAGGTCTTTCCCTTGCCTCATCCGTCCTGGCGCAATACGGCATGGTTGAAGAAAAACCCGTGGTTCGAGGCCGAACTGTTGCCGGTTCTGCGCGCGCGGGTGCAAGAGGTTCTGAATGACTGACACAACCGCCCTTGATACCGCCCACGCCGCTATGGAGGCCAATCGACAGGACGACGTAGCGCGGTTGCGCTTCTTCGAACGGCTCGCTGACAGCGAACTGTTTTTGTTGCTGGCCGAAGAGGCACAGGATGAAAACATCACGCCCGAGCTGTTCGATGTAGCCGATGGACGGTTCGTTCTGGCCTTCGACCGCGAGGACCGGCTGGCCCGCTTTGCCGAACGCCCGGTGCCCTACGTGGCGCTTTCGGGGCGGGTTCTGTCCGGGATGCTGGCGGGTCAGGAGGTCGGTCTTGGGCTGAACCTAGAGGTCGCGCCGTCCTCGATGCTGATCCCGGCCGAAGCGCTGGGCTGGCTGGCTACAACGCTGGAACATGCGCCGGAAGAGGTGGAGCAACGTCTGGCCGAATTCCTGCCTCCGACCGGCCTGCCGGATGATTTGCTGAAAGCGCTGGACACGAAGCTGGCCACCGCCGTTGGTTTGGCCGAGGCCGCGTTTCTGGTTGGAACTATATCAGAGGATGGAGGCGCGGGGCATTTGCTGGGCATTGTCGGCGCGGTTGAAGGGGCCGAGCCTGCGCTGGCCAAAGCGGCTTCGGAGGCGCTGACCTTTTCCGGTATCGAGGCCGGGGCGATGGATGTCGGGTTCTTTGGCCCGCATGACCCCGCCGCGGCGGCATTGGCACGAGTCGGTCTGAAGTTTGACCTGCCGCAGCCCGAACAAAGGGTAGTTCAACAGATCACACCGGGCCGCGACCCGGACAAGCCGCCAATTCTGAAATAGGCAAACCCCGCAACCCGTTGGGTCGCGGGGCCGCGTGTTGTTATTCTGCGGCGGCTTCGAGTTTGTCCTGCGTACGCGTTTCAAAGTCGCTGGCCTCGTGGCGCTCGTGCAGCTGAGTGTGCGGCTCACCAAACGCGCGGTTGACCATACGACCCCGCTGAACCGCAGGGCGCGCATCGACGGCCTTGGCCCAACGCATCACATTTTTATAGGACTCTACATCCAGGAACTCGGCCGCGCTGTACAGACGGCCCAGAACCAGCTGGCCATACCAGGGCCAGATCGCCATGTCAGCGATGGTATAGTCTTCACCCGCGATATAGGTGTTCTCGGCCAGTTGACGGTCAAGAACGTCCAGTTGACGCTTGGCTTCCATGGCGAAGCGGTTGATCGGGTATTCCCATTTCTCGGGCGCGTACGCGTAGAAGTGGCCGAACCCTCCGCCCAGATAGGGCGCGCTGCCCATCTGCCAGAAGACCCAGTTCATCACCTCAGTCCGCTTGTGGCCGGATTTCGGCAGGAAGGCGTCGAATTTCTCGGCCAGGTGGAACAGGATCGAAGCGCTTTCGAAAACGCGCACAGGCGCGTCACCCGAGCGATCCCACAGCGCGGGGATTTTCGAGTTCGGGTTCGCCTCGACAAAGCCCGAGCCGAACTGGTCGCCCTCGCCGATATTGATCAGCCATGCATTGTATTCAGCACCTTCATGACCCAGCGCCAGCAGCTCCTCCAGCATGACGGTCACTTTGACACCATTCGGGGTCGCCAGCGAATACAACTGCAGCGGATGGCGTCCGACTGGCAGGTCCTTGTCATGGGTGGCACCAGCGATGGGGCGGTTGATATTGGCAAATTGGCCACCGCTTTCGCTATCCCATGTCCAGACTTCGGGGGGCGTATATGGGGATTGCTCGGTCATCTGTCGTCTTTCTCAGCAAAGTTCGAGTGAATTGTCCGTCCGCCATAACAGCTAATGTTGCAATGCCCTGAGTCCAACCCCGGATGTGAAAGAGGTTTTGTAACAATCGGGGGCGAACTTCTCACGATTTTTCATCCGACCTCACAGCGGCGCGAGCAGGACTGCCCATCGGAGCGAAAATACCTATTCTCTCTGCAACGCCATACCCAAAGGACAAAAGGAATGACCCTATGAAACGCTTTGCCCTGACTTTCGCGACTGCTCTGACCCTTGCCGCTCCGGCTTTTGCCGGGGATCAATATGTGGACGGCACCGGCTTTGCCGTGTCAGGTTATGACGTAGTCGCCTATCGCGGACTGGATCAGGTGCCAGTTGGCCAGTCCCAGCCCGAAGCGGTGCGCGGCCATGCGGATATCACGGCGGATTACAACGGTGCGACCTGGGCGTTTTCGTCTCAAGAGAACCGCGACAAGTTCCTTGAAAACCCGGCTTATTACGCACCGCAATACGATGGCCACTGTGCCTATGGCGTCTCGAAAGGCGGTAAGGTTCCGGCGAACCCGAACCTGTGGCGGATCGTTGATGACAAACTGTACCTGAACATTACGGATGTGGTTGTCGGGTTCTGGGAAGAGGATGTCCCTGGGAACATCAATCTTGCTGAAGGAAACTGGCCGGGGATCGAAGCCGATGGCGCATCGACAAGCGTTATTCCAAAATTCACCTCGGAAGGTCCGGTTGCGAACTAAACCGACACTGGTTAAAGATTAACCCGGTCTTCACAAGGCCGGGTTTTTTCCATTCAGCTGGCCAGCCAAAAGTCATCCCGCATTTGCTGATCCGCATCAAACTTGATGCGCACGCTTTTTGCTCCGGGGAATTTTCGTGCTGTGATCGTTTCCGGAACCACGACCTCACCCGCGCCGGAATCATTGGACTGAAAGCTTAGCACCTCGGTTTCCAATCGCCGGGCCGCAGCCAGAAACGAGGTCGGCAGCGCCACACGGTTCGACCCTTCCTGCACCGGGGTCGGAACGAAATAAGTCAGATGACGGCCATAGAAACCGACCGCATCAGGGACATGGTCCGCTTCTGCGATGCCGTGTGGGTCTGGGTTTGGATCGGCACCGTCCGGGCTGTGTGCCAGAGCGGTGTTAAGCAATACGCGACAGGCGTCTATGTCGGTGCTTTCCAGTTCGATCACGCGTTTGCGCAACTTCGGCCGTCGGGGCGCGCCGGCGGTTTTCCCTTTGGTGGTCAGTCCTTCGCGGCGCAGAAAGTCATACGCCTCTTTGGCACGTGCAAAACGGGTGCAGTCGCCATTTCTGTGATCTGGATGAGCGCGAAATGCGATGTGGCGCCAGGCATCCCGGATATCGTCGGAACCTGCAGTCTGGTCCAATCCCAGAGCCGCCAATGCATCAGCGCGTGCATTTATCTTCTCAAATGGCTCCATGCCCAAGTAACTCTTTAAACAAACACAACAACCTCAGTTTGAGGAGGCGCAGGGTTTTGTCAAATTTTGCGAAAATTTATTGCGGCTCAAGGGACAGTTTGCCCCAGAGAAGACTATTGTTCTCGCATGAGCTGCGGCTTCCAAACGCGCCGCAACCCCACGAAAAAAGCCCGGAGCCTGAGCGGGATCCGGGCGAAGGTAACTAACAGGAAGACTCAGGCGACGTTCTGCAGTTCGGCCCGTGGTGTGATACCCAGCGCAAAGCACACGTCACGTGTCAGCTCTGGCCGGTTCAGCGTGTAGAAATGCAGCTTGTCCACGCCGCCATCGATCAGGTCGGAACACAGCTCAGTACACAGGGCGGTGGCCAGCAGATCTTCACGATCGTCGCGTACCGCCTTTTCAAAGGCGTGTTCGATCCAGTCGGGAATATGTGTCCCACACCGGCGCGCAAAGTTGCGGGCACCTTTCCAGTTCTCGATCGGCAGGATGCCGGGCACGATGGGCTTGTCGATGCCAGCCTTTTCGCAGGCGTCGCGGAACCGGAAATACGTCTCGGCTTCAAAGAAGAACTGAGTCAGTGCTTCGTCCGCACCGGCGTCCAGCTTGGCCTTGAGCCAGTCAACATCCGCCGCAAAATCACGCGCTTCCGGGTGCTTGTCGGGATATGCCCCAACGCGAATGCTGAACATCTCGGTTTCCGACAGCGCCTCAATCAATTCAACCGAATTGGCAAACCCTTCTGGGTGTGGCTGGAAGCGATCCTGGCCTTTAGGCGGGTCGCCTCGCAGGGCAACAATACTCTGTACTCCGGCTCGTGCGAAGGTATCCGCGATTTCAAGTGTCTCTTGGCGTGACGCGTCAACGCAAGTCAGATGCGCGGCTACCTGCAGGCCAGACGACTTGTGCAGCGTCGCCACTGCCTCGCGCGTCAACTCTCGCGTTGTGCCCCCTGCACCATACGTGACCGAGACAAAACGCGGCTCCAATGGTGCCAGAGTCTGAACCGTGTCCCAGAGGCGGAACGACGCCTCAAGAGATTGCGGAGGGAAGAACTCGAATGAGATTTCTGGTTTTGTCATAGTTGCCTCACAGGTCCAAACTGAAACACTTGTGCCAGTTTCCGCATTGTGAGACAAACTCATATTACTCAAGAACAACATGAGTCACATTGCAATGCACATTGAATTTCGCCACCTGCGTACGATCAAAGCTATTCATGAATGCGGTGGCCTGGCCCGTGCGGCGGACCAGTTGAATATTACGCAATCGGCTTTAAGTCATCAAATCAAAGGATTAGAGGATCAAGCCGGAGTCGAGCTGTTTCTGCGCCGGTCCAAGCCGATGAAGCTGTCGGCGGCAGGGTTGCGCCTGTTGCGGTTGGCGGAACAGATTCTGCCGCAGGTCGAAGCGACGCAGCAGGAGTTTTCGTCGCTGCGCGATGGCCGCACCGGGCGAATGCATATCGCTATCGAATGCCACGCCTGTTTTGAATGGCTGTTTCCGGTGCTGGAGTCCTTCCGTAAATCCTGGGGCGATGTAGATGTCGATATCCGTCCGGGCCTTGCTTTTGATGCGTTGCCCGCATTGCAGAAGGAAGAGGTCGATCTGGTCGTCTCATCCGATCCCGAGGATCTGCCGGGCGTCGAGTTCATCGAACTGTTCGACTATGACGCGGTTTTTGTTGCGGCTTCGTCGCATCCTTTGGCGCAGAAGGATTTCATCGAAGCCGAGGATTTCCGTGGCCAAACCCTGATCACCTATCCGGTCGAACGCACCCGTCTGGATATCTTCAGCCAGTTGCTGATCCCCGCACGGGTCGAACCTGCCGCGATCCGACAGGTCGAACTGACCGCGGTGATCCTGTTGCTGGTGGCGTCGAACCGGGGTGTTTCAGTGCTGCCCGATTGGGTCGTGCGTGAAGTAAAGTACAATTCCGACTACGTCACCCGCCCGCTGACAAAAGATGGAATCACCCGCAGGCTTTACGCTGCGGTGCGCACCGAAGATCTTGAAAAACCCTACGTGCAAAAGCTAATCGAACTGGCGGGAACCGAGGCGCGCAAACTACAGAAGCAATAGGTGCGAAACGCGGATCTGCTATGCGCATCATTCCTCTTGGCAAGGGCGCATTGCCCCAGTATACGCGCGGTTTGACCGAACAGGAGCCGTTGGACAATGGTAGGCAGTGCAAACCTCAACATCATGATCAAGGCCGCGCGTAAGGCGGGGCGTTCGTTGGTCAAGGATTTTCGCGAAGTCGAGAACCTTCAGGTGTCGATGAAAGGCGCGGGTGACTTTGTCTCCAAGGCAGATATTGCAGCCGAGGAAATCCTGAAAGAGGAACTGCTGGGCGCGCGGCCGACCTACGGCTGGCTGGCCGAAGAGGGCGGTTCCATCGCTGGCGAAGATCCGACCCGCCGCTGGATCGTTGACCCGCTGGACGGCACTACAAACTTCCTGCACGGCCTGCCGCATTGGGCGATCTCGATCGCGCTGGAGCACAAGGGCAAGATTGTCGCCGGTGTGATCTACGACGCCGCCAAGGACGAGATGTTCTTCGCTGAAAAAGGCGAAGGCGCATGGATGAACGACACCCGAATTCGTGTCTCGGGCCGTCATCGCATGATCGAATCGATCTTCTCGACTGGCCTGCCGTTTGGTGGCCGTTCGGACCTGCCTGCCACGCTGCAGGATCTGGCCCGCCTGATGCCCGTGTGCGCCGGTGTGCGCCGTTGGGGCGCTGCGGCGCTGGACATGGCCTATGTGGCCGCGGGTCGCTATGAAGGGTTCTGGGAACGTCGGTTGAACGCCTGGGACGTGGCTGCAGGGATCATCATCGTGAAAGAGGCCGGCGGCTTTGTGCAAGCCCTGAACTCTGAAGGCAGCGTGCTGGAGGATGGTGAGGTGATCTGTTCGAACGAACCGATCTTCGATCAGTTCTCCAAGGTGATCCGGGGCTAATACCCCGATATACCCGTTGAGCAAGCGCGCCCCGTTGGAGGTGCGCTTTTTCGTTTCAGAGTGTGGCGCGCAGCGCCGGGCCTGTCGCATCCGCAAAACGCGCGGCACCGGAGGCGATGGTTAGGCCCTTTAGCCCGACGCCGGTTCCATCAAACAGGATGATCTCACCCTAGCTTGTCCGTCCGGGGCGATCGCGGCCGATGACCGCGTCGGTGGGGTAACTTGCGCGGCCTTCAGGTCACCGCTGCCGACGACATGTTGTGCCTCGCTGATGGATATCGATTGGACGACCTCGTCGGCGAATACAGAGGCGTGCGCCACTGGTGCGATGTCGACCATATGCTTGCCTTTTGTGCCGGTGCTTTAGCCTCCAAACTGAATTGGTCCACCGCTGTGTTTTGTAAACGGAGGACCAAGAATGGCAAACAAGCGACCGCAGCTCGAAGGGATTGTCTTGAAGGTAAGGCAAGTTGAGGTGCCGATAGGGCAGGATATGTCCCGACTGGACGCGATCGGACAGATCGGAGTTGTGGATCAAACTTATTAACGCTGGTGTAAACAATATGGTGGAATGGGTGAAGATCAACTGATGGAACTGAAGTGCCTTCAGCTGGGGAATGACAGGTTGAGGTGATTGGATTTGAGACCGGCGCTCGACAAGTTGATCTTAAGGGAAGCTGCGAAGGGAAAATTCTGAGCCCCGCTCGTCGTCGCGCTTGCATCGATCATGTGCGCAGCCAGTTTAAAGAGTCTGAACGCAGGGCCTGCCATGTTATGGGGCAACATTGTTCGACAAAGGTGCATGTTCCAAGAGACCGAGCAGATGAGGATCGGTTGGTTGCCGATGCGATCGAGCCGGCGAGACAATATGGTTGCAATGGCTACCGTCGGATTACGGCCAGAGTATCGAAACTAAGTCTGGACACATGGTTTCGTTCATTGCCGGTCAGATGATGGGAAGGTGTTCCGCAATAAAAACGTCCTTGATGGACACAGCCGGGAATGTCTGGCGAACCAGTTGAAGCGCAGGCTGAACTCCACTGATGTAATTGATGTTCTTTCAGACCTGTTCATCCTGCGTGGCGCTCCCGCCTTCCTCCAGTCGGACTATGGCCCTGAATTCGTTGCACATGCTGTCCGAAATTGGATCGCCGCCGCCTGCACAATGATCGCTTGCATAGAACCAGGGGCACTTCGGGAGAACGGATATTGCGTGACCTTCTACAGATTGCTCGAGGCTCAATTTCTGATCGAATTATTAGGGAAACACATAGTAAAAAAGTGCGAAGTGCATTGGGCTGCCGCCCACCGGCCCCTGAAACCGACATCCTGATAGAACTGAGGCCAATCACACACAAAAACCAGTTTGGACCACTCAGATGAGACCGCTCATTGAAGGCCCCGGCCTCCTGATAGTTCTCGCTTATGAAGAACAGTTGCGCACCGGTTAGCTCGTCCGGATAGTCGGACCGCAGGGCAGGTGCGCGGTTGAAATGGGGTTCGATCCGCTCATGCGCCTCGTGAAATTAGGAGAGCGTCAGGCAGCCGACAGTGGTTAGCGCGTTCAAGATTAATCTCTTTTTTACGCCGCCCGGTTCGATAGGTTAGGTCAGATCGGCCATGGTCATTTTGATCCTAGCGAGGCCGGACAGCACCATAACGTCCGTCAGGTTGCCCAGATCGCAGATGCGGAAGGCCTTGCCATTCATCTCGCCCAGCCAGATGCTAAAACTGACGCCATCCGCGTTGAAGGCATATTCAGTCGGGTATTGCTGTTAAAGTCCTCAGGGTTGACGCAGAGAATTGCAAACCTGTCGCTAGAAGGAAGCCCTTTTGCGATCCTGGCAAAGCGATATCGATGCCCTAGTCATCATAGTCGAACGGCATTGAGGGCAGCGAGTTGGTGCAATCCACGAACAGGATCGCAGGTTGGACACTGGCATCCATCACCCTGCGCTTCGCTGCCATGTCCGAGCGCACCCAGGGGACTGTTTCGTTATGGGTGACCAGGACTGCTTTGATCTCATGGTCCGTGTCTGCTGCCAGAGCATCGGCAAACTTCTCCGCCGGCGCTCTGCTGCTCCAGGGGCTCCCGATGATCCGCACGTCCAGACCGTGATGCTGGCACAGATTGATCAAAGGATGGATGTACATCCCATACCGTGCCATCAGAACTGCGTACTTGGGGCTGACTGTGTTGGTCACCGCAGCCTCCCACTCACTCGTTCCGCTGGCAAGTAAAGTGATGACCTGATCCGTAGTTGTTTCAAAAACCTTTTTTCTGTCCTCTAGCGCCGGTGAGAATGTCCCAACAAAATCCGGAGTGCAGAGGTCCTGGGTCTGAACGTGTATCGCCTGCCGCAGCCGGTTCGGGATGTCCGCCGGGCGCGCGTAAGACGATACTGGCTGCGATGAATCCGCATGCGGCCAGTATGTTCCTCAGTTCGGTCAATCCCGATCGTTTTATGGGCCGCAGGCAGATGCCAGGCTCGGACCTGACGGTGGATTTAGACAAGTTCGTGGCTGGGGATGGTCGTAGGACCACGAAGAACAGTACGAAGGAATGCTCGGTATCGGAGCCGTCATCAACAACGACCGTGCCGCACCCTGCGCCGGGATTTCCGTTTCTGGCCCGTCTGTCCGTATTCACGGGAACAGGGCACTGGAATTTGGCGCTTTGGTGAAAGATGCGGCGCAGGAAATCACGCGCCTCAGCGGCGGCTGAGTACCGTATCAAGCAAAGGGTTGACCTTTATTTACGCGGTATCCGCGGGATACGGGATTGCGACAGTTTGTAATTGTGCTCGGGGTGGGGCGGGTGGCCGTGGGTACGGCTCCAATATGCCGGCCCACCGCGTTTCAACCAAAGCGGGATGCACAGGATCAGGCCGACAAGGAAGCCGCCGGTATGCGCCCAATAGGCGACGCCGCCTTCGTCCGGATTGCTGGCGAAGCTGCCGACGAACTGGATGCCCAGCCAGATGCCCAGCATGATAAAGGCCGGAATTGTGAAGACCCGGAAATAGACGATCAGGATCAACAGGACGTCCACGCGGGCCTTCGGGAACAAAAGGAGATAGCCCCCCATCACTCCGGCGATAGCGCCTGACGCGCCAATCGTCGGCACCACCGAGGCCGGAGCGGTGATGACGTGGATCAACCCCGCGCCTACGCCGGCGACCAGATAGAACAGTAAGAAGGGCAGGTGGCCCATCTCGTCTTCGAGGTTGTCGCCGAAAATCCACAGAAACAGCATATTGCCCGCCAGATGCATCCAACCGCCGTGCAGGAACATCGAAGTCACGAGTGTTTCCAGCGCAAACCCGTCAGTGATCCGCGACGGGATGACCGCGTAGTCGAAATAGAGCCGACTTATCAGCCTCTCGTTACCCATGAACCCCACATAGCTGAGAAAAATCAGGATATTGGCCGCTATCAGAAGATAGACGACATATGGCGTACGCCCCGAGGGGTTATGGTCACGGATCGGAAACATGCGGCGACGCTGGGCTTTTCGCAGCCCAGCGTCAAGGTACGGTTACGCCGCACCTCCCAACAGGGCGGCGTTACCGCCTGCGGCGGTAGTATCGACGCAGACGTGGCGCTCGCCCAATACGCGCGCGCGGTCAGGGTGCCCCGGGATCAGCGGCAGGATGGGACCGTTGCGGCGGGCCAAGCGACGTTCGATTTCACGCGCTGTGTCTTCGTCGCCCCACCAGAGTACACCTGAAAACCCGGTGGCGTTCTCGAGCCGGTGCAGATCCATCATGCCAGTTGCCTGGATGGCCGTGCCACCCAGAGATTTAACGGCCTCGGCTTGTGCTCGTGTCGCGTCCGGTCCCGGACCCATACACAGTAGGGGTGCACGAGGGGTTTCGCTCAGCCGGTTGGATTCGCCCGTCGGGCCGGGCAGGGACTGTGTGCGGATGGCGACGGGTTCGCCCTGCGGGGCGGGCAGGTCACCCATGGTACTGTCCCATTGCGCCGTGCTGTTCTGCCGATCCGGCGCGCAGAAGCGGGCCATGTAGTTCGGTCCACCCGCCTTGGGTCCGGTGCCCGACAACCCTTCGCCGCCGAATGGCTGAGAACCGACGATGGCCCCGATCTGGTTGCGGTTGACATAGATGTTGCCCGCGTGAACGGCCTCGGTGATGTGCTGCACACGGTCGTCGATGCGGGTGTGCAGGCCAAAGGTAAGCCCATAGCCGGTTGCGTTGATGTCGGCGATGACCTGATCGATCTCTGACGCCTTGAATCGCGCCACATGCAGAACAGGGCCAAAGACCTCGCGTTCCAGCGCAGCAATTCCAGAGAGTTCGATCAGGGTAGGGGCGATGAAGGTGCCCTCGGGCGGCGTGGCTAGTTCCTTCAGAACCCGCCCTTCTGCACGGGCCTGTGCGATGTGATCCGCGATTCCCTGCAATGCGTCCTGATCAATGACCGGGCCGCAATCGGTGGTCAGCATCCATGGGTCTCCGACCTGCAACGCCCCCATCGCACCGGTCAGCATGGTCAGCAGGTCGTCGGCGATGTCTTCTTGCACGTAAAGGCATCGCAGGGCCGAACACCTTTGCCCCGCCGATTGAAATGCGCTTTCTATGATGGACTGTACGGCCTGTTCGGGCAGCGCGGTACTGTCCACAATCATTGCGTTCAAACCGCCGGTTTCCGCGATCAGAGGCGTGCCGGGCCGCAGGTTTTCGGCCATGGCCTTGCGGATTTTCAGCGCCGTCGCGGTCGAGCCTGTGAAAGCCACCCCCGAAACCCGCGGATCCGAGGTCAGCGCCGCCCCAACGGACGGCCCACCCGGCAGCAATTGCAGCACATCGCGAGGGACGCCAGCCTCATGCAGCAACTGGACTGCACGGTGGGCAATCAGCGGTGTCTGCGGCGCAGGTTTGGCCAGCACGGCGTTGCCCGTAGCCAAAGCCGCCGAAATCTGGCCAGTAAAGATCGCCAGCGGAAAGTTCCACGGGCTGATGCAGGTGAACGTCCCCGCCGGTTCGGCCTGTGGGATGTTGGCCGCATAATAGCGCAGGAAATCGACCGCCTCGCGCAGTTCGGCCACCGCGTCGGGAACGGACTTGCCTGCCTCGCGGGCCAGCAGGGCGAACAACTCGCCGTAATGTGCTTCGTACAGACCAGCGGCGGCGTTCAGGATGCGCGCCCGGTCTTCGGCAGGGGCTTGCCACGGGCTGGCCGAAGCCAGGGCCAGTTCGACATCCTGTGCGCTGGCCGCAGCGACGGCACCGGGCCGGTCCTGCGGGTTTGCAGGGTTGGTAATCGGCTGGTCTTCTCCGGGACGCGCATCTTCCGACAGCAGCGGTTGCGCATACCAGTGGTGGGCCCGGAAATCGTCCCGGGCTGCGTCGATCCGGTCGAGCGTCGGCGTATGGTGCAGGTCGAATCCCATGGAGTTCGGACGTTCGGGCTGAAACAGTTCAGGCCCGGTTGGCAGGCTGGGTTTCGGTTCCTGAATGGTAGCGAACGGGTCCGAAGCAACCTCTTCCGGTGGCACGGCTTCATCCACGATCTGGTTCACGAAAGACGAGTTCGCACCGTTTTCCAGCAGGCGCCGGACGAGATAGGCCAGAAGGTCCCGATGCGCCCCAACGGGGGCGTAAATCCGGCAGCGCGTGTTGCCCTGGTTCTTGACGATCTGGTGCAGGGTCTCGCCCATGCCATGCAGGCGCTGAAACTCGAACGGCTGATCATTGGCCATATGCAGGATGGCACTGACCGTATGCGCGTTATGAGTGGCGAATTGCGGGTAGATTCGGTTGGTCATTCCCAACAGCTTGCGCGCATTGGCGATGTACGAGATGTCGGTCGCCTCTTTGCGGGTAAACACGGGGAAGCCTGAGACACCCTCGACCTGAGCGCGCTTGATTTCGGTGTCCCAATAGGCACCTTTGACCAGCCGCACCATCAACTTGCGGTCATGGCGCTCCGCCATGTTATAGAGCGTATCCAGCACGATCCCGGCGCGCGGGCCGTAAGCCTGCACCACGATCCCGAACCCGTCCCATCCGGCGAGGGCGGGCTCGGCCATCACCTCTTCGATCACCTGCAGGGACAGCGACAGACGGTCGGCTTCCTCGGCATCGACGTTCAGACCCATTCCGGCCGCCTTGGCCAACAGGCAGAGCGCGCGCAGGCGGGGCACAAGCTCATCCATCACGCGCTGTTCCTGTGCGAGTTCATAGCGAGGGTGCAGCGCCGAAAGTTTTACTGAAATTCCGGGATTGGCGCGAATGTCATCATGGGTACACGCATCTGCAATGGCGGCAATCGCGCGCGAGTAAGACAGGTGATAGCGGGCGGCGTCGGCCTCGGTGCGTGCTGCCTCGCCCAGCATGTCGTAGGAATAGGTGTAGCCCTTGGCTTCCATCGCGTTGGCGCGGTCCATGGCAGATCGGATCGTCTCGCCTAGAACGAATTGGCGGCCCATCTCTTTCATTGCACGGCCTACGGCGGTGCGGATCACCGGCTCACCCAGTCTTTTGATCGCCCCGCGCAGAGCACTGACCGGCGAGGCTCTGCCCTCATCCAGTACCTTGCCCGTCAGCATCAGCGCCCAGGTCGATGCGTTCACCAGAGACGATGAGGACTGACCAAGATGCTTTCCCCAATCCGACGGCGCGATCTTGTCCTCGATCAGCGCGTCAATCGTGTCGGCATCCGGGACCCGCAGCAGCGCCTCGGCCAGACACATCAGCGCGACGCCTTCATCGGTGGACAGGCCATATTCAGCCAAAAACACCTCCATCATACCGGGTGAGGTGCTGGACCGGATATCGCGCACCAACTGCGCTGCCGCCGCGCAAATCGCGACGCGGTCGGGTTCGCTCAGTTCCGACTGAGCGATCAGGACATCCAGAATTTCGGACTGATCGGCATAGGTCTGGCTGTCGATATGGGTGCGCAGGCTGTGTGTCATGTATCCTCCGAGCTTTTGTTAAATATAGGATCGATTTTGCGGGATGATTGCCTTAATTTTGAGTTGAGAGAGGCGAATGGACTGAAATTTTGTGAGGTTTCGATGCAAATGAACCGCCCCGATCTGGACCGGTTTGACCGGGCGATCCTGACGATTCTGGCCGAGGACGGGCGTATCTCGGTCGCAGATCTGGCGCGACGCATCGGGTTGTCGAAATCCCCGACTCAAGCCCGCGTAAAAAGGCTTGAGGCCGAAGGGATCATCACCGGATATCGGGCTCTGCTGGATCCGATCCGTCTTGGGCTGGACCATGTCGCCTTTGTCGAGGTGCGCCTGACCGACACGCGCGAAAAGGCATTGGCCGAGTTCAACTCGGCGGTACGCAAGGTCGCCGAGATCGAGCAAGCCCATATGATCGCGTCGAATTTCGATTATCTGCTGAAAATCCGCACCGGTTCGATGTCGGAATATCGCGCCGTTCTGGCCGAGAAAATCTCCTCCCTGCCGCATGTGGCCAATACTTCTACTTTCGTGGCCATGGAGGCCGTTAAAGAAACCGGTGTATCAGGGGCCCTCGAAGGGATGGGTTGACGAAACGTTCGGTGGCGCCACCATTGGATCATGAAACAGATCGCTTTCGCCTTCATCCTGTTGACCGTTTATACACCCGCGCAAGCCGGGGAATGCCCGGCTGCACCAGATCACAGCGCGGGTGTCAGCGGAGTTATCGCGCAAATCCAGAAGGCCGAGACCGAGCGGGCCGCCCGAACCCTATCGAGTCAGTTGTGGGAGTTCTGGGCGGACGCGCCTGATGCAAGTTCACAACGGTTGCTGGACCGTGGAATGGCGCGTCTCAGGGCGTCGGACTTGCTGGGTGCGATCGAGGATTTCGACAAGCTGATCGCCTACTGCCCAACCTATGCCGAAGGGTATAACCAGCGCGCCTTTGCGTATTACCTCGGGCAGGATTTCGCCGCCGCCCTGCCCGATCTGGACAGGGCTATCGAACTATCGCCGAACCATGTGGCCGCGATCAGCGGGCGTGCGTTGACCTTGTTGGGACTAGAAAGGTTGGATGAGGCGCGAGAGACTTTGAATTATGCGCTGCAACTGAACCCGTGGCTGTCGGAACGCCATCTTTTGGGGCCGGGCGGTCCACTGGAGCCGCCCGGTCAGGATATCTGAGGAAAAAACGCCCCCGAGCCGCTAGGTCGGAGGCGTTTTCGTATGGCTTACCCAACCAGACCGCTATCGGCGCGTTTGATCGTAATCACTGAGGAGCGAGGTGTGCCGCCATCGGGCCAGTTGCTGCCCGGGTGCTGGATACCGACAAACATGGTGCGCAGGTCACTGGACCATGCCAGACCGGTGACTTCGCAGCCATTCGGGCCGGTCATGAAGCGCGCGATCTCACCGGTGACCGGATCACCAACCAGCATCTGGTTGTTGCCGTGACCTGCAAAATCATCCTCGTTTTCGTCATTGCCGTCGGTCTGGATCCAGACCAGGCCGGTCGAGTCGATGGCCATGCCGTCGGGCGAATTGAACAGGTTGCCCTCGTTCACGTTCTGCGAACCGGCGCGATCGTCGGAATGCACGGTCGGGTTTCCGGCCATGACATACAGGTCCCAGTCAAAAGTTTCAGCGGCGTGGTCGTTATTCGCAGGGCGCCATCTCACGATCTGACCGTATTTGTTGGCCTCGCGCGGGTTAGGTCCGTTGACCGAGGTATCGTCACCCCCGGCATTCGGCTTGACGCCCCGGTTCTTGTTGTTGGTCAGGCAGCAGTATGCCTCGACCACGACCGGGCTGGAGGCGACCCATTCCGGACGATCCATGGTGGTGCCGCCGGCCTTGGATGCGGCCATTCGGGTAAAGATCGCGATCTCTGCGTCTTCCATGCCGGTTGTTTCCGGTGTCAGGGGCAACCACGCACCGGTCGCGTCATCATTGAACTTGGCGACGTAAAGCGTGCCATCGTTCAGCAGACTCTCGGTCTCGCCACCCGGCCGGTAGGTGCCGTTCGAGACAAACTTGTACAGGTATTCACCGCGCTCATCGTCGCCCATATAGACAACCACGCGGCCATCGGCAGCAAGTGTCACCTCGGCATTTTCGTGCTTGAAGCGGCCCAGACCGGTGTGCTTGACCGGTGTTTTGTCCGGCTTGGTCGGGTCAATTTCAACGATCCAGCCGGCGCGGTGCGGCTCATTCGGGTTTTTCGAGGTGTCGAAACGCGGATCAAAGAACTCGTAGCCGTTCCAGCTTTCGGCCTTGATACCGTACCGTGCCATGCCATCCGCGACCTTCTGATCATAGCTGGCATTCCCGTCAGACGAGCCGAAATAGCCATTAAAGTTCTCTTCGCAAGTCAGGTAAGTGCCCCAAGGTGTCTTGCCCGCACCACAGTTATTCATTGTCCCCAGCGATGTGGTCCCGGTCGGGTCGGCCTCGGTCTTCAGCAGATCGTGACCAGCCGCCGGGCCAACGATCTTCATGGGCGTGTTATGGTGGATGCGACGATTGAAGGGGCTGTCCTTGACAACTGACCAACCATCGGGGCCTTCGGTGATTTCCATGACGGTGACGCCCTGGATGTTTTGCAGCTTCAGAACGTCATCGGCATTGGCTGGCACGCCTTCATTCGCGGCGGGCAGGTTGATCTTGCGGTTCGGGTATTCGTGGTTGATCGCGATCAGTTCGTGACCCTGGAACGAGAACGTCTCCATTCCGTCGGTGTTTTCACCAAACACGCGGTCTGATTTCTCGATCGCACCACCGTCGGTCAGGTCATAACCATCGGCGTCGGAAAACAACGGGTCGCCCCAACGCATCAGCATTTTCCATTCGTACCCTTCCGGGACGTGCACGGTGCCGTCGGTTTGCGCTGCAATCGGAGTGAACGCAAAGCGCGAGGCGGTTTGCGCCTGCGCCGAGGTGGACCCCATCAGGCCCGCACCCATGGCCGCTGCACCCGAGCCAAAGGCCAACACGCCGCCCAGAAAACCACGCCGCGATATGGCGCTTTCAACAACGTGGTCAAAGTCGTTATCCTCTGGGCGGGGAAAGTGCAGCTCGTCCCAGTCGTCGGCAGACAAAGTGGTGGGGTCAACGTTGTTCATGGATGGCTCCTGGCGGTCATATGAAAAGTGTTGAATCGGATGTAGTGCGTCTTTGTGACAAGTTGTTGACAGCACTAGTTAGGACGCTGCTTGGGTCATCGGGAAAGGGGTTCTTTCAGGTTTTAAAACAAGCCAAAACCCACCCACTGCATGGTGGATGAGGGCATCGGACAAAGATCACCTTTGCGCGTAGCCGCTTCTCGGCGCAGTTGTTGGTCTTCCGGGGCGATTCGATAGGCCTTGTCGGCCGAAATGCCGAATCTCAGTTCCTGACTTTCCGCGATTGCGAGTTGACCGAACCGTTGTGCCGTTGCTGTATGGTCCCGCAACCTTGTGATGACGTTTGTGTCTCTTCTCAGTTTTTCGGCATGGTTTACGCAAACAGCCAACGGACCTTCATCGAACAGGAACAAGTCTTCGGGTTGGCTGCCGATGGTGTTCAGCCTTTCAGCAGCCATTTGGGCAGGAAGTTCCTCGACAGAGACCTCGGAAAACCGGCAACAAACTGGTTGGAGAAGTTGTTGTACAGCTCCGTCAGGTGCCGACCTGTGCCACCCGCCCGTCTTGTAGTACGACCAGCGTCATTAACTTGGTTCGGTCATGGGTGACACAAATCATGGGGATATCCAATGCTCAGTACTGGTTCGCAAATTCGATCCGCGTTCACACACAAAAGCTGGATTTGCCGCAGCCCGACAAAGACGACAAGTTTTCCGTCCTCGACCGTCAGGAAAATGTCCTTCAGGACATGCACATTGCCGAAGCTTTTTTCACGTTTGTCCAGGCCAGAGTGGGCATGATTTGTACACTTGTAGAGAAACGGGTTGACCGGCGCGGGTACCTTCATCGCCGCCCAGACAAATGGAGAGGGATTCGACGGTGTCATTCCCATGGCGCGTCAAGTCGTTGTTTACAGAATTGGTGCGCAGAAAACAGGCCTGCTCGGCGTCACTCAGTTTCTGATGGTCGGGTTCATCGGGTATTTCGATGGTACGGTCTCTGTCGGTTTTGTGGATCAGCAATCTGCCGACCTTGGTATGGCTGTTGATATCGGTCGATGCGCCCTTATTGCTAACGGTGATTGAAACGGAACCGTTGGTCCAGGCAATACCTGTCACGAGAAATGCGGCCTCTGACATCACCAAGGACCTTCTGGCCTCGTACCGACCGACCGAGCTTTTATCGAAGGCCATCTGGAACGGGCCGCGCGTCGGTGATCTGGTTCATCGTGTCCACGTAATGCACTTTACAGGCCGCGGCAGGCGAGGCGGTTTGCATCAACGCGTTTCGCAATTCCCGCTCCGGACTCGAGGATTGTTGATTCCGGTACAGGCGGAATATCAGGGTCTGCATAGATCGCATGCCTTGGCGATCAGGCGCATCCACGAGGGATGGTGGCGCAGGATATACCCTACGACCGGCTTGCGGTTCAGCCAAATGGATGTTTCGACCATGCGCCGTGCACGCCATGTCGGAAAAATCTCAGCGGCTTTGAATTTCTTGGTGTCTTCGTTCATGCCGATACAGATTTCGGTGTTGTCCGAGAAACAACAGGTGACACCCGCATCGCGGATCAACGGCTTGAATGCGCCATTCTGAAATCGGCCTTCGTATTGAAGCCCAAGATTTGCCACGACCCGGCGGGAAAGATTGCAGCCCGGTCCTTATCGGTCATTATTTTGCTAAGCGGTGAACAGCACCTGACGGCTTGCCTCGCCCTTCCATTCGTTCGGGCCGATGGCGGTGGAGATGGGGTCCGTTCTCAGTGATCTTGTCAAGTGCGGCAAAGAACTCATCCTCAGTGGTGCTGGGAACCTCATTGTGGATTTCGGCGAGGGCATTCCGGCAGATGAAACCGTGGATCGCCGAGGCCATCGGATCGCAGAAACTTACTGCGCATCATCTGTCTGTCACGCCAATTTCGCCACGTCCGAGAGATTGCTCATCGCCTCGACCTCGAACAGATCGATCAGGTGGCCGCCCCAAACAGTGCCAGAAAGATTTAGAACGGGCGGCAGGTGATCAGGTCGCCGACCGAATCCGCGTCGCGTTTCGAGTTCAGAACGGCGTTGTATTCTGCCGGGGCCGAGGGGATGAACTGATCCTAGATGCCGGGGTGTTTGGCTCCGAATGCGGGGAGTATCTGGTCCTGCCGCGGGGTCAGGTCATCGTTGCGCCAGCTTCCGTTGGTCAACGTCAAGTCCTTGGCAAATGCGATTGTGGTCATCTGGGTTGTGTCCAGCGAGGCCAGCATAAGGCTTCAGTGTGTCATTGTCCTTTGGATTTGCTTGTCGTTTTCAATTTTGTGCCAGTACGGCGGACAAAACCCCGTCGGGTACTTGCAATCGCATACAGGCATCCGTGGGCGACAAGCCCTACGCGTCACGGACGTGGTGGCCTCAGCGATCTGCGACTCGGTCAACGCGCGCCATGCGCTGACCAGATTGCATGAGGTCAGCTGTTTTTCGTCAAGGTGCAGGTGTCCCAATTGCGGGGGCATCAAGTGCCCCCGTTTGTTCGCCATAAGATATCTATGTGACACCACCTGTCCTGGTTCTTCTTTCTCCTTGAAATTTTGGAACTATTTTTGCCAATTTTCGGGAAAAAAACTGTGGCTTTCGGGGCGTGTGGGCATTCTTAGTCTTAAAAGGTGTTGTAATGGTATTGTTCTGGCCGAGTCTTGAGATAGGGCGGAATTAGCGGTTGATGGCGGCGGAAGGCGCTGCCGGGTGGCTTGTGAGGCCAATGACATGAACCGTTGTGTTGAAGCCGGGGCCGCCAATGTCTCACCCAGTTTTGACAGGGTGCTCGCGCATATTCGGGGCGGGCTTGATGCCTTGTCCCGGCAGATCGGGGCTGACATCGACGACCAGTACGTCTGGCCCGCATTGCTGGTCTTGCGGGTGTTGCCGGTGCCGCCCTAGCCTGGCGTTTAGGCGGTACGCAGGGCCTGACCTGCGCGCGGGTCGAAAATGACTGCCCCGCCGCGGAAACTGTTGGCCGATCTGCGTGGTGCGGCGGGCCTCTTGTCTTTCGCCGGGTTTGCGAGGCCTGCGCAGATCGGTGGGGTTGCTACCGCAATCTCAGCTTCCGCACAGGCTGGTAACTCTGTTGCCGTAGAGGTTTTGCAAGCCATGGCCGATTGCATCGCCGAAACCGCGAAATGGCAGGGCTGGCAATCGGGTGAGGCGATCTGCCCGGCCGGTGGCGGAATCCCGGAAAAAGCCCGCTTTATGTCCAGTTGCGTCTCCGGCTGCAAGAGGGGCTCGATACCAGAGTGCTGGCTCTGAACGCCGTGCTGCCCTCGGAACGGTAACTGGTAGAGATCACCGATCTGTCACGGGTTACCGTGCGCAAAGCGATAAAGGACTTGGTTCAGAAGGGCGTGACTGAGTAGCGGCAGGGCTCGGGCTCGTTCATTCGTGAGCGCGCGCTGCGGGTGGAGCAATCGCTGACGCATCTGACATCTTTTTCCGAGGGCATGTCGATTCGAGGTGTGCTACATCCTCGTAGTGGCAGGAGCGCGGTGTCTTTACGCCCCCCCCCCCGAAGAAGTTGAGGCGTTGAGCCTGAAAGACGGTGAACAGATTTTCCACATCCATCGCCTGCGTGAGGCCGAGTTGCTGCTGAACCTGCTCGCTGCCCCGGTCGGGCCGTCGGTCAGCTCGATCTAGGGTGTGGGTCTGCGGGTCAAGGGGCGTTGTGCCTGTCGGTGCCCGGTTGGGACAAAGCAAGGGTTTTTTAGGCATGACACGGTTCTTGAAATCCGGGGGCGGGTAATCGTCGCCATCACCAATGACGAAAGCTCGCGCCTGGCCGGGATGACCGATGCGGTGCTGCCTGTGCACGCGGGGCCGGAACTGAGCGTGGCCGCGACCAAGACTATTGTCACCTCTTTGGTGGTTGGGCTTTGGTTGCAGGCAGAGGTCAGGGGCGACAGTGAATTGTCCGGCGCGATCCAGTCCATACCGGGGCATTTGACGCGGGCCGCGCCATGTGACTGGACGGAGGTGGCCGAGGCGATAACGGGTGTGTCGCTGTTCACGCTGGGCTGCGGTCCGTCCTTTGCGATGTCCAACTAGGCCGCGCTGAAAATCAAGAAAACCTTCCAGATTCAAGCCGGAAGTTATTCGGTCGCCGAAGCCTTGCATGGGCCGGTTTCGATCGCGGAAAAGGGGCTCCCCACTATTGTCTCCACTGCATGAGATGCGGCAGAACAGATTACAGCCGATGCTGCAGATACTCTGGTGGTCAAAGGGGCTGCGGTTTTTGCGTCAACCGACAAGGCGATACGCTCTCAGAGCCTGCCAGTCACACGAACCGATCATTGGCTGACGGATCCCATTGCCACCATCACCTCTTTTTACGGTATGGTCGAGGCCGTGGCCCGCGCCGGTGGAACCGACCCTGACGCGCCGCGCCATCTGAGAAAGGCGACAGAGAAAGTATGACCTCAGGTTCAGTGACATTTCGCAATGGGGCCCTGTTTGATGGCGGGCGCCTGCATTTCGGCCAGGCGATTGTTTTTCGCGACGGTGCGCTGGCCGCGCTAGTGCCTGAGGAGCAGGCAACATCCGAAGGGCAGGTTACTGATCTGAACGGGGATATCCTATGCCCTGGGTATGTCGATCTGCAGGTCAATGGCGGCGATGGGGTGATGTTCAACGACGACCCCTCGGTCGGCACGATCCGACGAATTGCCGAGGCGCATCGCCGGTTGGGTGTGGCGTCCTTGCTGCCTACCCTGATTACAGACACGCCCGAGAAGACAAGGGCCGCCATCCAGGCCGCGATAGAGGCGGTGCATTCGGATGTTCCGGGCGTGGCCGGGCTGCACCTGGAGGGGCCGCACCTGTTTGCTGCGCGTAAGGGAGCACATGACGGGGCGCTGATCCGCCCGATGGAGGATGCAGACGTGGCGGCTCTGATCGCGGCGGCGGGGGAACTGCCGTGCCTCATGGTGACCGTCGCACCCGAATCCGTGTCCGAGCAACAGGTAAAGGTTTTATTCGATGCGGGTGTTCTGGTGTCGTTGGGCCATACCAACGCAGATTTCGCGACGTGCCAGCGTTATGCCATGGCAGGTGCGCGCTGTGTGACGCATCTGTTCAATGCCATGAGCCAACTGGGCAGCCGCGAACCGGGTCTGGTCGGTGCGGCGCTGGCCAATGGCGGCTTGTCAGCGGGGCTGATCGCCGACGGTATCCATGTTCACCCCGAGGTGATGCGCGCTGCGTGGGCCGCTAAAACCGCGCCAGGTCAAATCTTTTTGGTCAGCGACGCGATGGCCGTTGCGGGCACGGATCAGAACGCGTTCGAACTGGAAGGCCGCCGAATTGCGCGGACAGATGGGCGGTTGACGCTTGGGGACGGAACACTGGCCGGGGCCGATCTGCACCTGACTACGGCCATCCGCAATCTCGTTACTCAGGTGGGGGTGCCACTGCAGGAGGCGCTGGTCGCTGCAACGACCTATCCGGCGTCACTGATCGGCCAAACGGCTGCGCAGCCGCTGCAATATGAGTCGATGATCCGGATTTCGTCTGATCTCGACACATGTGACTGGCTTCCGGCGCAGGCGTAGCACGGCCACTATTCACGGTTCGCCAAGGCTGTGCACAGAAATTGGAATCCACCGTCGAACGGCGCTTGACGGCGTCAGGCGCATCGCTTAAACCGACCTGCGCTGAGCGGGCGTCGTATACTGGCTATTACCTCAGCCTTCCAAGCTGATGAAGCGGGTTCGATTCCCGCCGCCCGCTCCAAGTCAGCCCTGAAATTCTGCGTCAAATGGCCCTGAGAAGGGATCAATTTGCGATGCGCAGCTTGACCCGGCGGTGCGCTGCCGCCAAGAAGCGGGCAAACGAACGCGAACATGAGTTAAGGGCCAAGCATGGCAAGAAGAGCCTCAGCCAGTCCAGCACAACAATCCGCACCGGGCGCCAGCGAAGAGCGCGCGGGCTCCAAGAGAATTGGCGTTCTGGCTTCACTCTGGCCGTTCATGCGGCCATACCGGTTGTTGATGATCGGTGCGACGCTGGCGCTGGTGTTGACCGCCAGCATGACGCTGACGCTGCCGCTGGCCGTGCGCCGCGTGGTCGATAATTTCCGTATCGAAGATGGAGAACTGCTGGATTGGTACTTTCTGGCGGCGCTGGGCATTGCCGCCGTATTGGCCGTAGGCACAGGCTTGCGCTATGCGCTGGTGACCCGTTTGGGGGAACGCGTGGTGGCCGATATCCGCAAGGCGGTGTTCGATCGCGTTATCGGCATGAGCCCCGAGTTTTATGAACGCATCATGACAGGAGAGGTTCTGAGCCGGATCACCACCGACACGACCCTGATTCAGTCGGTTTTGGGCTCGTCCGTCTCTATCGCGTTGCGGAACGTGCTGTTGTTCCTGGGCGGTCTGGTGCTGATGTTGCTGACTTCGGCCAAGCTGACCGGCATGGTGATGTTGCTGATACCGATTGTGGTGGTGCCGATTCTGCTGCTGGGGCGGCGTCTGCGCGTGATCAGTCGGGAAAACCAGGACTGGATCGCGGCCTCGTCCGGCAACGCGGGCGAGGCGCTGAGCGCGGTGCAAACGGTGCAGGCCTTCACCCACGAGCAAGCCAGCCGCAAGCAGTTCGATGACATGACCGAGACCTCTTATACTGTCTCGCTGCGCCGAATTCAGACCCGCGCGGTTCTTACGGTCATCGTAATTTTTCTGGTGTTCACCGGCATCGTCGGCGTGCTGTGGATGGGTGCGAATGACGTTCGCAACGGCGTAATGACCGAAGGTGTTCTGATCCAGTTCGTGATCTACTCGATCATCATGGCGGGGTCCGTCGCAGCCCTGTCGGAAATCTGGAGCGAGTTGCAGCGCGCCGCCGGCGCGACCGAGCGTCTGGTCGAGCTGCTGAATACGCAGGACACGGTCAACGACCCGGCCAACCCGACCGCGCTGCCGTCGCCGGTTCGTGGCGAGATTCGATTTGACGATGTGACTTTCCGCTATCCGTCGCGCCCCGATGTCGTGGCGCTTGAGCATCTCACGCTTCAGGTCAACCCGGGTGAGACTGTAGCGTTTGTTGGCCCATCCGGGGCGGGTAAGACAACCGTCATCCAGATGATTCAACGGTTCTATGACCCGGCCTCGGGGCAGGTCAGGCTGGATGGCGTCGATTTGCGAGACATCGACCGGGCCGACTTCCGCCGCTATATGGCGCTGGTGCCGCAGGACCCGATCATCTTTGCCACCTCAGCGCGCGAAAACATCCGCTTTGGCCGTCTGGATGCCTCGGATGCCGAGGTCGAGGCCGCCGCCCGGGCCGCGGCTGCGCATGATTTCATCTCGGCGCTGCCCGAGGGCTATGACAGTTTCGTCGGTGAGCGCGGCGTTATGTTGTCGGGCGGGCAGAAACAGCGTATTGCCATCGCCCGCGCGATCCTGCGCGACGCGCCGGTTCTGCTGCTGGATGAGGCAACTTCGGCGCTGGATGCGGAAAGCGAACGTGCCGTTCAGGGGGCCGTAGATCAAATGCGCGCGGGCCGTACGACGCTGATCGTGGCACACCGGTTGGCGACGGTGAAAAAGGCCGACCGGATCGTAGTGATGGAGGCAGGCCAGATCGTGGCACAAGGTACCCATGACGATCTTGTGGCGCAGGATGGGCTCTATGCCCGTCTGGCGCGCCTGCAATTCACCGACGGATTGGCTGCCGAATAAAGTGACGCTGGGGCAAAACGGCTAAGTCCGCAGCGTCATTCTACCTCTTTGCTGCCTTCACAGCTAATGCCTTTCTTGAACCTGCGCGGTTTTGCTTCCATCTTGGCGTGGATACGAAACCCGTGCGGGACACGGGAGAGATAAGGGAGGAACCACATGGCCTTTGTGGGTTTGGAAGACAAGGCGAGGATGGAGCAGGAAATGTCGTGGGAGGACCGCGATGTTCCGGTCACCTTCCACCAGCTGCTGTCGCGCACAGCAGACAAGTTCCCCAACAGCGACGCGATCAGTTTTCAGCTTTTGTCCGGCCCGACCGACAAGGCCGAGACGCTGACATGGTCCGAACTGCTGGGCAAGGCCAACCAGGCCGCCAATCTGTTCCGGTCGCTGGGTGTGGGCGAAAAGGACGTGGTCGCTTACGTGCTGCCCAATTGTAACGAGACGCTGATCACCATGATGGGCGGCGCGGTGGCCGGGATCGTCAACCCGATTAACCCGCTACTGGAACCCGAACAGATCGCCGCGATCCTGCGCGAGACCGGCGCCAAGGTGGTGGTGACGCTGAAATCCTTCCCCAAGACCGATGTGGCGCAAAAGGTCGAAGAGGCGGTGCGACACGCACCCAAGGTCAATACCATTCTTGAGATTGACCTCAACCGGTATCTGACACCGCCGAAATCCTGGCTCGTGCCTTTCCTGCGCCCCAAGATGGGTGATAAGGAACATCTGGCCCATGCGGATTATAAGAATTTCAATCAGGAACTGGCCAAGCAACCCACGACGCTGACCTTCGAAGACAGCAAGGAAGACCGTGTTGCCTGTTACTTCCATACCGGCGGTACCACGGGTATGCCCAAAGTGGCGCAGCACAAGTATTCGGGTCTGATCTATAACGGCTGGCTTGGTCATACACTGCTGTTCTCGGACGAAGACGTCATCATGTGCCCGCTGCCCATGTTCCACGTGTTTGCCGTCCATGTGATCGTGATGGCGGCGGTGTCGTCGGGCGCGCATGTGGTCTTCCCGACCCCTGCCGGGTATCGCGGCGACGGCGTGTTCGATAATTTCTGGAAGCTGATCGAACGCTGGAAAGTGTCCTTCATCATCACCGTGCCCACAGCTATTGCCGCCAAGATGCAGCGCCCGGTGGACGCGGATATCTCAACCGTGAAAACAGCGTTCTCGGGCTCGGCTCCGCTGCCCGTCGAACTGTTCCGCCGCTTTGAAGAAGCCACGGGCGTGACCATCGTCGAAGGCTATGGTCTGACCGAGGCAACCTGTTTGGTGTCATGCAACCCGGTGGATGGGGAAAAGAAAATCGGCTCGATCGGGATTCCGTTCCCCTATACGGATGTCAAAATCCTACAAAACGGGCCGGACGGCCCCAAGGAATGCGATGCAGATGAGATTGGTGAGATCTGTATTTCGAATCCCGGTGTCTATGCGGGCAACACCTATACCGAGGTCGATAAGAATGTGGACCTCTATCATTTCGACAAATACCTGCGCACCGGTGACCTGGGCCGGTTTGACGAGGATGGCTATCTGTGGATTACGGGTCGTGCCAAGGATCTGATCATCCGTGGCGGACACAACATCGACCCGGCTGAGATCGAAGAGGCCCTGCTGGGTCACGACGCCGTCGCCTTTGCCGGGGCCATCGGCCAGCCCGACGCCTATTCCGGCGAAGTGCCTTGCGCTTTTGTCGAACTGGTCGACGGGGCCAGCGTGACCGAGAAGGAGCTGATGGAGTATTGCAGCGTGCATGTCCATGAGCGCGCGGCACAGCCCAAGCACATGACTATTCTGGACGAGCTGCCGAAAACCGCCGTGGGAAAGGTGTTCAAGCCTGAGCTTCGCAAACAGGCAATCACCCGCATCTATAACGGCGCGCTTGAAAAAGCCGAGTTGGATGCGCGCGTTGTCTCGGTGATCGACGATAAGAAACGCGGGCTTGTCGCGCAGCTTGACGCCAACGGTTCATCGGACGACGATGTCGGGAAAGTGCTGGGATCTTTCACCCGGCCATGGGAATGGGCTACCTGACCGCGGAGGGACAATGGATTATGAACGTCTGATCGATGAAGAAACCTGGGCGTTCATAAGGCGAACGGCTGAAAGCTATCCTGACAACGCGGTTGATCTAAAAATCGAAGATCAGCGCCGCGTCTATAACGAAATGTGTCAGGAATTTCGCCAACCCCGGCCTCCGGGTCTGGATGTGCAGGACGGGTCCGCTGATGGCGTGCCTGTCCGGGTTTATACCGCCGGAGATCCAACACGAACCGTCGTCTATTTTCATGGCGGCGGTTTTGTTGTCGGTGGGCTGGACAGCCACGACGACGTCTGCGCCGAGATTTGCACGCAGACCGGTTATCGGGTTGTTGCCGTCGACTACCGCCTTTGCCCCGAGCATGTGCATCCAGCGCAGTTTGAGGACAGCTGGACCGCTGTCAACTGGGTGGTCGCGGAATTCGAAGACCCTCTGGTTCTGGCTGGAGACAGCGCGGGGGGCAATCTTGCGGCTGCGGTTGCACATTATGGCCGCGGGCGGCTTGAGCATGTGCTGGGCCAGGTTCTGATTTACCCCGGATTGGGCGGAGATACATCAGCGGGGTCTTACATCGAACACGCGCACGCCCCGCTATTGACGCTTGAGGAAATCAAGTTCTACGAGAAGATACGCTGTGGCGGCACGGTTCCGCACAATGACCCGACCTTTGCGCCCTTGTGCGATACGAATTTCTCGAACTTGCCACCGACCATTGTCGTGACGGCGGATTGTGATCCGTTACGCGATGACGGGCCGATCTATTGCGAGCAGATCACAGCAGCTGGAGGACGAGCACAATGGATCAACGAACCCGGACTCGTGCACGGTTATCTGCGGGCGCGAACCTCGGTGAAGCGCGCCGCAGACAGTTTTGAACGGATTTCGATCGCTATCGAAGCGTTGGGCCAAGAGGTTTGGCCCTACGACTGATCCCCTATTTCAGGAATGACACGGCCTTCATCGTTTCGGCAATCGGTGCGCCCATGCGGTTCAAGATCGTGGGGGCCAACTGTAGCTGGTCGATCACAGCGTCCACCTCGGGGCCTTTGGCATCGCCAAAGTAATACAGCGCGGTTTCCTGCTGCAACGGGCTGCGTCCGCCGTGGTGGCCGCGCTCATCCTGGCCGTGGTCGGCGGTGACGATGACCTCGTAGCCCAACTGCCGCCAGCGGGGGATGAAAGGGGCCAGCATTTCGTCCGCAACGAAACAGGCGTGGTCCATCTCTGGACAGTCGTGGTGGAATCGGTGCCCCATACTGTCCAGTGTGCAGGTGTGCAGGATGCCGTAATCCAGACCGAAACGCAGGCAAAGGTTGGTCAGAGACGCGAACAGGTCCACATCACAGGGCGTCATCTGATTGGCATTGCCGTAGCCCGTCATGGAGTGGAACCGGCCGTGGTTGATGGTCTTGCTGTCGGGCTCGTCATATTCGACATCGCGGACGTAATCGAACGGGTGGCGGTTGAAGAATTGCGACCAATAGCTGTGGGTGACCGCGCCGGTCACGCCGCTGGCCTCACGCACTTGGCTGAAAACGTCCTTATGGCTGAGGCGGAAGACATTGCCATTGCCGGTACAGCCATGCTCCTGCGGTGTAACGCCGGTGTGGATCGAGGCATAGCAACTGGCCGAGGTCGACGGAAGCACCGAACGCAGTTTCCAGACCTGCGCCTCGCCACTGTCGACCCAGCCTTCGAGGTTGCCGAACAACCGGCGAAAGTTGCGCCACGGGACGCCGTCCAGAATGATAAGGAGGAGTTTGCGGTCCATATTCTGACCCTTTTCTTTAACACTTCAGGCGAGCCTAGGGGATTCGCAAAGTATGGGCTGCCAATTCGCGCCCCGAATTGCAAAATCCCGACACCTGTTTTTGACACGTGCCGGGATTTCGAAGCTTTTATGGGGACGGGGATCAGTTCCCGGCGCTCTCCATTTTGCGGTGGGCGACCACCTCTTCCAGCCAGCCCAGATGCATCTCGGGCACCGAGCTGAGCAACAGGTCGGTATAGTCGTCGAACGGTGGGCTCAGCACCTCGCTCTTAGACCCGTACCGCGCCACGCGGCCCTGATACATCACTGCGATGCTGTCACTGATCGCGCGCACCGTCGCCAGATCGTGGGTGATGAACAGGTAAGCCACATCCTCGATCTGCTGTAGATCCAGCAACAGCTTGAGGATGCCGTCCGCCACCAGCGGGTCCAACGCCGAGGTGACCTCGTCACAGATGATCAACTTGGGCTTGGCCGCCAGCGACCGCGCGATACAGACGCGCTGTTTCTGACCGCCAGACAGCTCTGCCGGATAACGATCGATGAACTTTTCGCCCAGTTCGATCTCATCCAGCAACTCGATGACCCGCTTGCGCTTTTCGGACCCGCGCAGGTTGAAGTAGAACTGCAACGGGCGGCCGATGATTGTGCCAACGGTCTGACGCGGGTTCATCGCAGTGTCTGCCATTTGATAGATCATCTGCAGCTCACGCACGTCTTCGCGGGAACGCCCTTTCAAATCGCGGCTCAGCTTGCGTCCGTTAAAGGTGATCTCTCCATCGCGCGGGGGCAACAGGCCGGTGATCACACGAGCCAGCGTGGACTTGCCAGAGCCGGATTCACCCACGACCGCCAGTGTCTGCCCCGGATGAAGCTCGACATTGACGTTGTGCAGCACGTCGAAGTTCAGACCCTTGTAGCGCGCGGTGATACCATCAACGCTCAGCACCGGTTCCGGTGTGGGCTTTTTCTCTTCGTGCTCAATCGACCGCACCGAGACCAGCGCCTTGGTATAGTCTTCCTGCGGGTTGTTGATGATCTGATCGGTGTTGCCGTATTCGACCGTATTGCCCATCCGCAGCACCATGATGTCGTCGCTCACCTGCGCCACAACTGCCAGATCGTGGGTGATGTAAAGCGCGGCAACGCCGGTCGCTGCGATGGCTTCCTTGATAGCCATCAAAACATCGATCTGAGTGGTCACGTCCAAGGCTGTGGTGGGTTCGTCGAACACCACCAGATCAGGCTCGGGGCACAGTGCAAGCGCCGTCATGCAACGCTGCAACTGACCGCCCGAAACCTGGTGCGGGTAGCGATCACCGATATTGTCCGGGTCAGGCAGACCCAGCTTGGCGAACAGCTCACGCGCGCGGCCTTCGGCCTCTTTGCGGGAGAATTTCTTCTGTTCGACTGCCGCTTCGACCACCTGATCCATGATCCTTTTGGCCGGGTTGAACGACGCGGCGGCGGATTGGGACACATAGGTGACCTCACCCCCGCGCAGTTTGCGGATATCCCCATGAGATGTTTTGAGGATATCGCGCCCGTTTACCCAGACCTCGCCGCCGGTGATTTTCACACCACCCCGACCATAGGCCATCGAGGCCAGACCGATGGTGGACTTGCCAGCCCCGGATTCACCGATCAGCCCCAGCACCTTGCCGCGTTCAAGGTCAAAGCTGACCCCGTGCACGATTTCGATGTCATGGGGCTTTTCGCCCGGTGGATAGACGGTCGCGCCGATCTTGAGGTCGCGGACCTTGAGAAGGACATCACTCATCCCCGGCCTCCTTTCAGCGATGTGGTACGGTTCAGGACCCAGTCAGCCACAAGGTTGACCGAGATGGCCAGCGTCGCGATGGCCACAGCGGGGTACAGCGCCGCGCCGATGCCATAGACGATGCCGTCCTTGTTTTCCTTCACGATGCCGCCCCAGTCCGCCAGCGGTGGCTGAACGCCCAGGCCCAGAAACGACAGGGTCGAGATGAACAGGACCATGAAGATGAACCGCAGCCCGAATTCAGCGACCAGAGGCGACAGGGCGTTGGGCAGGATTTCCCGGAAGATGATCCAGCCGCGACCTTCACCGCGCAGTTTGGCGGCTTCGACATAGTCCATCACGTTGATGTCTACGGCGACAGATCGCGACAGGCGATAGGGACGCGTGGCGTCCAGCAGGCCCATTACAAGGATCAGGATCGGAACGGTCACCGGAACAATCGCCAAGATAACCAGCGCCAGAATCAGCGTCGGGATCGACATGACCAGATCAACCGCCCGGCTGAGCACCTGATCGGCCCAACCGCCCAGCACGGCCGCTAGCAGACCCAGAGAGGTGCCGGTGACAAAGCTGAGGATCGTGGCTGCTGCGGCGATAAAGATGGTCGTGCGGCCACCGTAGATCATGCGGGTCAACAGATCGCGCCCGATATTGTCGGTGCCCAGCAGGTGCTCGGCGCTTGAGGGTTCCCATACATCGCCGACCACTTCGGCCATGCCGTAGGGCGCAATCAGCGGTGCGGTGAATGCCACGAAGAAGTAAAGCCCGGTGAAAAACAGACCGATCATGGCCGAAATAGGAATATTCTTCATCATTTCGGATGCCTCAGTCTTGGGTTGGCCAGGATCGACACGATATCGGCCACCATGTTCAGCCCGATATAGACAGCGGCGAAGACGACACCGCAGGCCAGAACGACCGGCACGTCACGTTTGGTCACCGAATCCACCAAGTATTGCCCCATGCCGGGGTAGACGAACACCACCTCGACCACGACGACTCCCACGACCAGATAGGCCAGGTTCAGCATCACGACGTTGACAATCGGGGAGATTGCGTTGGGAAAGGCATGACGTGCAATGACCTGAAAGTTCGACAGGCCCTTTAGTTCGGCTGTCTCGATATATGCCGACTGCATCAGGTTCAGGATTGCAGCACGGGTCATTCGCATCATCTGCGCCAGAACCACCAGAGTCAGCACGAAAGCCGGTAACGCGATGGTATAGAGCTTTTCCCCGAAGGACATTGAATCATTGATCATAGCAAGCGAAGAAAACCATCCCAGTTTCACCGAGATGAAGTAGATCACCAGGTAGCCGATTAGGAATTCTGGGATCGACACTGTTGTAAGCGTGACGGCAGAGATCAATTTGTCCGGCCAGCGGTCGCGGTACCGGACGGCCAGCAAGCCCAGAAAGATGGCAAGCGGAACGGAGACGACAGCCGCCACACAGGCCAGAAACAGCGTGTTCCCTAGCCGTTTTCCAATGCTTTCCGCGATATCGAGTTTGTTGGTCAGGGACTGACCCAGATCACCCTGAAGAATGCCGCCCAGCCACTCGAAGTAACGGGTCAGGGCAGGGCGGTTGAGGCCCATCTCTTCGCGCAGGTTTGCCAAAGATTCGGGGGTTGCGGATTGACCAAGGACGGCTTGCGCGGCGTCCCCTGGAAGAGCTTCGGTGAGGCCGAAAATCAGAGCCGATGCGCCGAAGAGAAGCAGGAGACCCAGCGCAAGGCGCTGGGAAACCAGTTTGATGATGGGATGCATTGTCCTTGGCCTGTATTAGGCAAACCACATTTTTCGTGTGGCCTGGCCACCCATCAGTTCATCATACGGATCCGGCTCCCAACCAGCCAGTTGGTCGCTGACACCGTCAATGAACTGGTTGAACATCGGACAAATCAGGCCGCCTTCTTCGTTAAGCAGTCGACCCATCTGAGAGTAGATCTCTTTTCGCTTGGCGGTGTCGAGCTCACCTTTCGCCTGATTCAGCATATCGTCGAACTCGGGCCGTTTCCAACGTGTGTCGTTCCAGTCGGCGGTCGAGAGATACGCTGTGGTATACATCTGATCCTGCACGGGACGGCCCGTCCAGTAAGAGGCGCAGAACGGTTGGACATTCCAGACCTCGGACCAGTAGCCATCACCCGGCACACGTTCGATCACAAGTGGGATACCGGCCTGATTTGCCGTCTGCTGGAAGAGCGCCGCAGCGTCCACCGCACCCGGGAATGCAACATCCGAGGTGCGCAGAACGATCGGTGATCCGTCGTGGCCGGACTTCTTGTAATGCTCGGCCGCCTTTTCAAGATCGAACGGGCGCTGTGGGATTGTATCGTCAAACAGCGGGTAAGCCGCATTGATCGGCATGTCGTTGCCAACAGACCCATAACCCTGCAGGATCTTTTCAACCAGCTCTTCGCGGTTGATCGCATATTTCAGAGCCAGCCGCAGGTCTAGATTGTCGAACGGAGCGGTATCCGAATGCATGATGAATACGTAATGTCCGCGACCCGTCGTGGGCTGCACGCTCAGACCCGGAGCGCGGCCCAGAAGGCCAGCGACCTTGGGCTCAACCCGGTTGATCAGGTGAACCTGACCGGACTGAAGCGCCGCGGTACGTGCGGTTGCATCGTTGATGGCAATAATTTCGACACTGTCAAAATGGCCGTCATCCGCCCAGTAATTGTCGAACTTCGTGTAAACGTGACGCACACCTGGCTCGTTTACTTCCATCTTGTATGGCCCTGTGCCGATACCCGCGCCCGGATTATCGAGGCCACCGTCCGGCTGAATAATCAGGTGATAGTCTGCCATGAGATAAGGCAAATCAGCATTTGGGCTGTTCAACGTGACTGAGAACACGTCGCCGTCTGTCTTCATGGACTCGATCTCTTTCATGATGCCCAGGGCACCGGATTTCGAGTTCTCGTCCGAATGGCGTTGCATTGTTTTTAGCACGTCTTCGCTAGTCAGCGTCTTGCCGTTGTGAAATTCAACGCCGGGACGAATTTTGAAGTTCCAAACCTTGGCATCCGCGCTGGCTTCCACGCTTTCGGCCAGACGTGATTCAATCGAACCGTCCGGCGCTACAACCACCAGCGTGTCACCGAATTGGCGACCGTTGAGCGCGGGCACTTGGCTGGCGTAAGTTGCGGGGTCCAGCGAGTTAGTCGATTCGCCACCGACAGAGCCAATCTTCACGTCGCCGCCCTGTTTCGGGCCAGCCGCGCGCGCGGCGTCTGCAAATATGGTGCTGGCCATGGCTGCAGAAACACCCAAAGCCGCTGCTTTCCCCATGAATTCGCGGCGGGTGAGCTTGCCAGCTGTGACCTGTTTGGTCATGTGAGTGATTTGTTCGTTCATTATGGTCTCCCAGTTGATTGGATTGTTGCCCTTTTGGGCTTTTTATTGACGCATGAGTCAAAGTAGGCGGAATTCGGTCGGACGGGCAAGAACAAATGTCTGACACTTGAGCGACCCGCATCACATTTGGTCACGAGGTACGGTATTCCCCAATTGCTTAGTCGAAACTAGTTTTTCGGCCTCAAAAGCATCCATGCGGGCCTTGAGGAAAAAGGAATTCTGATCCGCCCACATCTCGCAGGAGGTCTCTTTGCGCAGGTCGATACCGTTCCGGCTGATTTCTTGTGTCCATTTGCAATATCCCCGAGCAGAGAGGGGATCATCCGGGTGAATTGTCCAGCGTTCATACGCCGTTCCACCATGTGTCAGGCTGTGGTTATTGTTGGTGACCAGACCAAAATCATCCTCGATGATCAGGTGGGTTTCGCCCGAGTTCATGTCCATTTCCACCCGCCGCGAATTGTTCGGCGCACGCAGGGATGACTGACCCAAGGCCGGGGCCGACTCGGGCGGCGGAAACGTGTGTTCGTCATCAACGGACGGGCGTTGCGGTATGGTGATGTCACCTTGCGTCAGGTGCAGTTCGGTACGTTCTGGCGACGGCCAGATCAGCGGCAAATATGCGCTGGAGATTGCGACTCGCAGCCTGTGTCCCTTGGGCACGCGATAGGCAATGTGATCCAGTTTCAGCGCAACGTCATACACGGCGCCTGGTGTCGGCGGCGTTGGTTCCGCATGGCTGTCGCGATGCGACAGGTTCAGCACACCATAGGTAATGCGTGTCGAAGCCCCATCAGGGTGCACATGGTTCAGCCGGACAGCAATCTGCGCCTGCGGGCGGTCGGTGCTCAGACGCAGGCGGATGCGCGGCGCGCCCACGATGTCCATGTCTTCAGCCAGCGATGCGCCATCGAAACAGGCCGAAAGCGCATCTTCCGAGCGCTGATCTCCGGGCATGTCAGGACCCAGCCAGGTGGCGCAATACTCTCCGCCCTCCATGCCGCAGGTTTGCGGGGACTGCACCCGAATGTCCAGTGGGCCGTCCTGCCCCAAACCGGCATCGGACAAGCCCAGCGTCAGGCCGGGCAGGTGGGACGTGGCGCCATCAGCCTCGGCTATCCAGCGCCCCGGCCGTTCGTTGTACCCGCGCTGCGGCCGCACGCCATCCATCAGATAGGCACGAAAATCCGGGTCGTTTTCGACGCCGGTATCGACACCTTTCAGCCAGTGATCCCACCAGCGCAGAGCTTCCTGCAGGAATCCGATCCGCAGTTCGGGCACCGCGAAATGAGGGTATTTATGCACCCAAGGCCCAACGATCCCTTTGACCGGGGCTTTCAGCTGCTCAACCAACAAAGGCACTGTGTTTTTATAGGCATTCCCCCAGCCACCGATGGCCAGGGTCGCCGCCTGAATCGCACTAAAATTTTCGCAGACCGAGCTGTGCCGCCAATATTTGTCCCGCCGTTGGTGGCGCAGCCAGACCGAGGGTGGAAACGGCTCATGCTCCAGCCGTTCCAGCCACAACTCACGCCAGTTCGACCGCAGCTCCGGGTCCGGCGGTCGGGAAGAGTACGACCACATCGTCGCGCCCCAGCCCAGGTTCTCGTTCAGCAGGCAGCCACCTTTTAAATGGATGTCGTCCGCACAGCGGTCGGCAGTGGAACACAGGGTGATGATCGCCTTCAGCGGTTCGGGCTGCAGCACCGCGACCTGAAGCGCGTTGAACCCGCCCCAACTGATCCCCATCATTCCAACCGAACCTGTACACCAGCGCTGCTGCGCCAGCCAATTGATCGTTGCGACGGCACCGTCAAGTTCTTGCTGGTTGTATTTGTTCTCCATCAGCCCTTCGCTGTCGCCATTGCCGCGCATGTCGACGCGGATGCAGGCACAACCGCGCTCGGTGAACCACGGATGAGTCAGCGCGTCGCGCACTGTCGTTCCATCGCGCTTGCGATAGGGCAGGAATTCCAGAATGGCTGGGACGGGGTTGTCCGTTGCATCCGTCGGACGCCAGACGCGCGCGGACAAGCGGCAACCATCAGGCATCTCAATGCCGACGTCGGGATGGTCTTCGATGGTGCGTAGCGCGTTGGCTGGCGGCGTCATTTCAACACTGTCCGGGGGAATTACAAATCAGGTTGGGTCAAAATCGTCAGTTCAATCGCGGATTGCGACAAGCAGATCCATTACGTTCGTTCCCGTCGGCCCCGTCACCAGCAATGCGCCTGCGCGATCCAGATAGCTGCCACTATCGGCCTGCTGCAGAGCCTGTTCCGCGCCTTCCCCCCAAGTGGCGCCGTCAATGATCGCTCCGGCCGCATCGGTTGGGCCGTCTGTGCCATCTGTTCCACCCACGACCACGGTGAGTCCCTCGGTTCCGGCAATCTCACGGGCCAGTGCCAGCGCCAGCCCCTGATTTCGCCCACCGCGCCCCGGGTTCTCGGGCAGGACAACCGTCGGCTCTCCGCCAAAGACCATGACGCCGCTTGGCATGGATCGGATACGCGCGCCCAGAGATTTGGCGACGTTCAGAAAGTCGTCGTGCAGGCATTCTTCGTTGGAAAGAACCGTCAGGCCTTCGTCCTGCGCCAATTCCGTAGCGGCCGCGCGAGCATGTGCATTTGACGCCACGATCTGCGTTGTTGCCTCAAAGTCGTAGCTGTCCGGCAACGCTCCGATCCCCGAGCCGACAACATTCAGATCATCCCCGGGCACATCCGAGATTGCCAGAACGGTCGCTGTTTCTCCTTTGAAATGAGACAGCAGGCCACCGCCTTTGATCCGCGATAGCTTGCGACGTTCAGCGTTCATGGCTGTGATGTCCAGCCCTTCGGCCAGCAGCTTCTTGTTCAGCTGTTCAAGATCGGACAGGGTTTTGCCCGGCAGCAAATCCTCGGCCAGCGAGGATGCCCCACCGGAAACCAGCAAGAGCAGATGCGAGCCGGGCTGCATGGTTTCGACCGCTTCACGAAGGGCTTGACCGCCCTGAAGGCTGCGACTGTCGGGAACCGGGTGAGAGGCCTCGATCACCGTCACATGTTCCGGCAGGTCGCGCCCGTGATCGTCCTTGGTGACCACAAGTGTCGGGCGAGGGCCAAAATGCTCTAACGCAGCGCGTGCCATGGCCGCTGCGGGTTTGCCTACGGCCAGAATCTGGTCGGGTGCGGGGACATCGTGCAGCACTTTGCTGGTTGCAGCGTGGCCGCCCACTGCATCGACGCCGGCCTGCCAGATGCGAATTGCCTGTTCTTTTTTGTCCATCAGCTTTCCATCCAAATTGTGACCGGTCCGTCGTTGACCAACTCTACCGCCATATCCGCCCCGAATTCACCGGTTTCGACCGGCACGCCATGCGCAACAAGTCGCTGGGCAAAAACCTCATACAGGTGCTTGCCAAGATCCGGTGCGGCGGCTTCCGAAAAGCCTGGCCTGTTGCCGCGCGATGTATCGGCGGATAGCGTGAACTGGCTGATAACCAAGGCGGATCCTTCGATATCTTTCACCGAGAGATTCATTTTCCCTGCGTCATCCTTGAAAATCCGCAGTTTTGAAACCTTGGCAGCCAGTTGATCCGCCTTGATCTCGTCATCGCCTTGCATTGCGCAGACCAGGATCGTCAGCCCGGGCCCGGTCTGGCCGATAACCTGACCGGCCACCGATACGCTGGCGCGTGAAACTCGTTGTACTACTGCGCGCAAATTTATTCTCCGCTAAGTGCGTTTGTTATCCGACCCATTCGACGATCTCACCCAGATCGGCGCGATCGGTGCGAAAGCCATTGGCTGGATGGTCCTTATCTGCATAGCCAAAAGAAATCGCGCATAAAATCACTCGGTCATCCGGGATGTCGAAATAGCGGCGTAGGAACGGGCTGTAAGTAGCCACCGCTGCTTGTGGGATCGTGGCCACGCCCCGAGCCTGAGCAGCCAGTGAAAACGCTGTAACGAACCCGCCGCAATCCAGCGCGCCATAAGCCCCAAGCTCTTTCGGGCTGGTGATGATGGCACAATGCGGTGCGCCGAACAGAGAGAAATTCTCCATCATCTGCTGGGTCGAGGCCGCGCGGTCGCCGCGTTCCACGCCCACTGCCTCATACAAAGCCCAGCCGCACGCGCGGCGGCGGTCCTGATAGACCCCAGTGTAGGAGGTCGGAAACGGCAGGTCCGGGGCAGGTGTGCCTGTAGTCGCTTCTTTCTGCAGTGCCGCTCGAAACCGGTCGGTTTCTTCGCCGCTGGTGAGGATCACGTGCCACGGTTGGGCATTGCACCAGCTGGGTACACGCGCGGCGCTGGTCAGGATTTGTTCGATCTGCTCCTTCGGAACCGGGTCGGGAAGGAATGCCCGACACGAATATCGTGCTGTCAGCAAGTGGTTCAGATCGGATAGTTTCACACAAGCCTCCCCGCTCGGCGTTGACGCGTCGCAGAGTGGCGTCTGATCAAGCGGAGTTCAAGCGCCAACAATTGCGGATTTCGAGGACGCCTTACCCTTGTTGGCCGGTGGCCATCAGATATCCGACACCAGCCGCCACAAGCATACCCAGAATAACGGCGATAGTGATCTTGATGGCTGACCAGGGGCGCTCCCCCTGAACGCGGCCGGTTTGTCCGTTGACGACGAAACGATAGGTCTGACCGCGATATTTGTAGGCCGCCATCCACACCGGCAGAAGGATGTGCTTGAAAGTCACATCCCGTACATCCGTGTCGATTGCATGTATCCGCTGGCGATCGCCACCGATGTCAAAGCGCACGTCCCGCTCGATAACCCGCGCCATATACCCGCGCGCTTCGGAGTATCCTTCCTGCAATTCGACCGTATAGGCTTCGGCCCGAAACCCAGCCAGGTATTCAGGCTGATAGGGCTCCAACGCTGGCAGGTCCCAGGGTTCAAGCGCGTCGGTGTAGCTTTTGGGCAAAGACCGTGAGGCTAGCACAAGCACGTCGTCAAAAAACCGCTTCACCCGCCCGGATTTCGGAGACCACCGCACCTTGGGTACCTGCTGCTGCACGCGCTTGCCGTCACGCATGACAGTTCGGGTCTCATAGTAGACGGTGCCGCGCTCTCCGCGATAACTGGATTGCGTGTCGGCATCAAAGGTCCAGTAGGGTACATAGATGCCCTGCATCTTGCGACCTTTGCGGGCGTAATCCTTCAGCCCGTTCGGTGCAAACCACAGCCGTCCCAACCAGTCGCCCATCGCCTTGTGCGCCGCGCGTTCATCCAGCGCAAAGGGTAGCACGCCGCGCGGTTTGATGTGCCGGTTGACCCCCGTATCGGTCACAACCGGTGTCGCACAGAACGGACATTCAGCCGCGTGTGTGGCAGGATCGAACTCGACCTGAGCCGCGCAGTTGGGGCAGGACAAAACCCGCGTTTCCTCGATCTCACTGTCCGGAAGCCGATCCGCAATGGCCGCATCGAAGTCCAACTCTTTCAGGCTGCCACCGCCCCAGGGGCCGGCGCCGATTGCCTCGGAATGCCCGCAGTGGTCACAAGTCAGGCTGCCGTCACCGGGGTTGAAACGGTAGTCCGCACCGCATTGTTCGCAAGGGAATCTGTGTTCTTCGGTCATCGTGCCACCCTATTCTTGCGCTGACGCCTGAAAGGTTAGGCTCCCGGCGGCGGCGGTGGCAGGATGGTAAACAACTGCGCCAGCTCCTGTACATCTCCGGCCTTTTTCCAGCCATCCTGACCGGCGGTCCAGACATAGGTGTCGCGGGTGATTTCCCCGTCCGTTGCCATACGTCCCATCTTGGCCTTCGAGAAGGGTCCGCTTGTCTGCCCATCGACCGCGATATGCCACACGTGCTCAACTGGCGGAGGAGGGGGCGGTGCCGCATGCGTTGCCGGTTGCGTGGCAGCGGCGGCGGAACTGCCCCACGGGCCGCTCGGTTGACCCGCTGCCATGTTTGCCATCTGGTTGGCCATCGCCATTCCCATCCCCATACCAAGTCCGGCACCCATGCCGCCGCCTTGGCCGGGATTGCTGGCGGCCGCCGTCATCGCCTCGGCCGCTGAATACTGGGTGAACTTGCCCAGATCACCCGCCAACCCCATCGAGGTCCGCTTGTCCAGCGCTGCCTCAACCGCGGGCGGCAACGAAATGTTTTCGATGTAGAATTCAGGCATCTCCAACCCATAGCCGTCCAGAACGGGTGAGACCTCGGCCGCGATCAGCTTGCCCAGATCGGCGGTGTTGGCGGCCATGTCCAGAACCGGGATACCCGACCCGGCGATCACCCGGCTGAATTCCTGCACGATGATGTTGCGGATCTGAAAGCTGATCTCATCCATCGTGAACTCACCATCGGTGCCCACGATCTCAGTCAGGAATTTCGCCGCATCCTTTACACGCACGGTATAGGTGCCGAAGGCCCGAATACGCGTGGGCCCGAACTCGGGATCGCGCAGCATAATCGGGTTCTTGGTGCCCCATTTCAGGTCATTGAACCGGGTCGTATTGACGAAATAGATCTCGGACTTGAAGGGCGACTGAAAGCCGTGATCCCAGTGCTGCAAGGTCGTCATGATCGGCATATTGTTGGTCTCAAGCATATAGAGACCCGGCGTGAACACATCCGCCAACTGCCCTTCATGCACGAACACAGCGGCCTGACCTTCGCGCACCGTCAGCTTAGCGCCGTACTTGATTTCATGGCCCTCACGCTCGAACCGCCAGACCATCGTGTCTCGGGTGTCGTCGACCCAGTGAATGACGTCGATAAATTCTCCGGTCAGAAAATCGAAAATACCCATTTGGGGTCTCCTTTCCTCGGGCTCAGAGCTGCTGGCCCATCAATTCGCGTGCTATGATCCGCACCACGGGGCGGGCGTCATCCGCGGTCACTCCGGGCTGTAGACGCGGATCGTAAAGCATGGTCAGTAGTTTTTCGTCATGGCTGGTCAGCAGCGCAAACTCATCATCATCGTTGAAAATCGACGGTCGGGCTGAGGGGCTATCATTTGGAAGGCCGAATCCCTGTGCAATTTCCTCATGGATGCAACTCAAACGCAGCAGGTTGGGCAGTTCTGCACGTATGTAAGCTACGGCACGGATTACGGTATTGGTGTCCTCTTGGCCGGAAAACGTAAAGACAAAACAATAAAACGGCCTGTCCAGCGTTCTCAGCAGGTCCAGCCTGTCGTCCGGGATACCCGGAACAAGTGATTTCAGCCTGTTCTGAGCATAGGCCACATCATCCTGACCTGCTACGAAAACAAGAAAGTTCCCGTCACCATTTACACTTCTAACGCTGTGCCCGGTCGCTTTCTGTAGCCGCTTGGCATAGTTTTGAATGGTTTGCCGATCAGCTTCACGGCTTTCCATAGAAACGCTCGGACCAAACTCAGTCCTGATGCGGATCGGGCTCTTCCAGCGATTTAACTTAATCTCGCTTGGGCCGCTAACAAATGCGGCGGATTTGCCGGAGTGTTCGTTGATGAAAGCAATTTTCCCAAAATTGCGGGCTAAATCATCAGCGTCATACGGTGTATCGGGGCCTCCTCCGTCCGTCCGCAACAACCCGCGGGTCAACAGGTCACGTTCGACCCGCTGATAGAACCGGGCCAAATCCTGACTGGCTGCAGACGGTGGCACATAGGCGTTGGGTGCAGGTGCGGGCGCCGCGGGACGCGGTTGCGGGACAACCGAAGACGTCAGAGTTTCATCGCAGTTGGCCAAAGCCAACAGAACGACAAAACCCAAAAGGGGCTTCAGATATCCCGATACCTTCACGCGCAGCCCGCCGTCAGCCCGGAACTGCCGTTCCGGCGTTGTCGCCGATACCGTCCCGGCGCGCCTTGGCCGAGGCCAGCGTGTCACGCAATTCGGCCTCCATCTTCTTCAATTCCTGCTCGGCGGCGGCGCGCTTGGCTTTGCCTTCGTCCGCGATCGCAAGACTTTCGTTGATAGTGCCGATCAGGTCGGCGTTGGCTTGTTTGACCGCTTCGATATCGAATACACCGCGTTCCATTTCCTCGCGGATCATCTTGTTCGACTGACGCAGGTTCGCCGCGTTCGAGGTCAGCAGCTCGTTCGTCAGATCATTCGCATCGCGCACGGCCGAGGCCGCCTCGGCGCTGCGCTGGATGGTGACGGCCTGCGCCAATTGCGTCTCCCATAGGGGTACGGTGTTGACGAGGGTCGAGTTGATCTTGGTTACCAGCGACTTGTCATTTTCCTGCACCAACCGGATCGAGGGCAGGGATTGCATGGTTACCTGACGGGTCAGCTTCAGGTCGTGCACGCGCCGTTCCAGATCGTCCCGCGCAGCGCGCAAGTCACGCAGCTCTTGCGCCTTCATCACTTGTTGGTCTTCGGGCGCGGCCTGAACTTCGGCTTCTTTTTCGGGGATGTTCTGGCTGTCTAGCTCGGTCAGCTTTTCTTCACCTGCTGCGATGTACAGCGCGAGTTCGTCATAAAATCCCAGCGTTTTTTCATACAGCAAGTCCAGCGACTTGATGTCTTTAAGCAGCGTGTGTTCATGGCCCAGCAAGTCGTCTGTAATCCTGTCGATCTGTCCCTGAACGTCTTCGAATTGCGCAGTGAATTTGGCGAATGGCGCGGCCTTACCAATCAGCTTTTCCCACCAGCTGCGTTCGCGGCGTACATCCAGTTCACTGACGGAAAAGCCGCGGATCGTGGTCACGATGTTGCGCAGACTGTCCCCGGCGGGACCCACATCCTTGTTGCGGACATCCGCCAGCATGGCCTGGCTGATCTCTTGCAGTTCGGCCTGGGCGGATGATCCGAAGGAGACGATCGAGTTGGTGTTTTCCATGTCGATTTCGTCCATCCGCTTGCGGATCTCGGCGCTGACGGGTTCGTCTGCTTCCTCAAGCGAGATGACCTCGGCGGTGGGGTCGGGTAGGGCAACGGCCGTGACCTCCTGCACCAGCGTTTCAGCTTCAACCGCCTTGTTCTTGATCGCATCAGACATGGGGTAATCCTTTCTCAAATAACTGTCCGGTCAGTCCAACCGGACGCCTTCGCGTTGCAGGCGTTCGCGCAACACGTCAATTTCAACCGTCAGATCGCTGCGGTCATCCAATAGCATCTTGCGAGTACGGGCCGCGAAATTCTGTTCCAGATCGTCCAGCAAGGCGGTGTAATCGGCCAGCGCCTGTGCATCGCGGGTGCGGGCAAAGACATCGGCAAACTTCACCGTCGCATCACGCGCGCCCTGCAGGTAGACGGTCAGGTATTTGCGGGCACCGGCCAGATCGCGCGGGTCTTCTTCGACCGTGCGGAACAGATCGCGGGCGGTGTTCTGAAAGCGTTCGACGCGCGCCTCGACCCGACGGTCCCCGGCGCGCTTGATGGCGTCGGTCATTTCAGACAGGTGGGTTTCGGCATCCTCGACCACCCGGGCCACACGGTCCTGCTGAAAGGTGTCGACGCCTTCCATGCCTTTATCCTTCATCGGGTCCAGCCCGAAAGACACGGAATGCAGCACCGTGGCCACCGCTCCAAACAGGATCGGAGCCAGCAAGCTCGCCTGCGCGGCGGCCTCGGCGTCCAGATACTCGGATCGATACGCGGCCAGAGCGGCACCCAGCCCAGTCAAAACGCTTGCGAAAATCTTGCGGGGAAAAGCAGGACGGCGCGCAGAGCGGCGCGCGTTATAGGCGGCTTCGGCGCGCAAACCCTCGCGCAGCAGAAAGGCGGCGCCGGTTAGCAGGCCCGCTGCGATCAGCCCGATCGTCATTCCGATTGCGCCGTCGTTCAGAGACAGAAAAACCAACGGAATGGCGGGCAGAAACAGGATATTCACCCGCGCGCCTGCCGGTTCGACCCGCGCGCCGTGGAATTGCCCGCGCGGCTGTTGGTCGTCGTCAGACCCACCGCCTTGTGGGCTAAATTTTCCGCCATATCGCTGTGACATGCGTTACAAGCCCCCCAGCACGCCGGTGCAGATACCGAACAACAGCACTAGAAGGGCCGCGTAGGCCAGTTTTTGCACTCCGGTCCCTGACATGGCGCCCCCCAATGGCTTTCCTTTCGGAAAATTTAGGCGATACGAGGGCTTGGCGCTAGGGGGAAGGTTGCCAAACCCGCATCACTTGCGAGTTTTCTTGCCGATGGGTGCCCGTTTTCGTTGCGGTCGCGCGGTGCGTTTCGGCCGGGCTTCGGGTTCTGCGTCCAGTCCTAGCTGATCGCGCATCACGCGGCGGCGGACTTCCTCGACCTCGCCGGGCTTGAGGCTGCCCAGTTGAAACGGACCGTAGGATACACGCAACAGACGGTTCACGGCAAAACCGATGTCCTCCATCGCACGGCGGATTTCACGGTTCTTGCCTTCGCGCAGACCGATTGTCAGCCAGGCGTTCGCACCCTGCTGGCGATCCAGCGAGACCTCCATCGGCAGAAACCGCTCGCCGTCGATCACCAAACCCTTGCGTAGCGGCGCAAAATCTTCGTCCTTGGGGCGGCCATTCACACGCACACGGTATTTGCGCAGCCATCCTGTAGAAGGTAATTCCAGCTTGCGCTTGATGCCGCCATCGTTGGTCAGCAGCAGCAAGCCTTCCGAGTTCAGGTCCAACCGACCAACGCTCATGACGCGGGGCATGTCTTCGGGCAGGTTGTCGAATATGGTCGCGCGGCCTTTTTCGTCGCGTGTCGTCGTCACCAGACCGGGAGGCTTGTGATACAGCCACAGGCGCGAGGGTTCGGGCTCAGACACCGGTTTGCCGTCCACAGTGATCCTGTCTTTGCCGGTGACGTTCAGGGCAGGGCTGTCGATGGTTTTGCCGTTCACGGCCACGCGACCCGCTTCGATCATGCGTTCAGCTTCACGGCGCGAGGCGACACCCGCGCGAGCAAGCACTTTGGCGATCCGGTCGCCGGGAGGAGGGGTTTTAGTCATCCGCTGGCCATAGCGCATCCCGCCCGCTTGCGAAAGACAGGTTTCTGATGCAGTCAGAGGCATGAAGTTCAGATCGCATATGGACGGGGCGCTGGTTGAGGCGCGCGCTGCCGCGGACCGCGGAGAGGTTCCGGTGGGTGCGGTCATCGTCGCGCCGGATGGTCGCGTTGTGGCCGCAGCCGGAAACCGGACGCGAGAGTTGAACGATCCCACCGCTCATGCCGAGATTCTGGCCCTTCGCGCCGCCTGCGCCGAGGCCGGGTCCGAACGGCTGCCGGATCATGATCTTTATGTCACGCTGGAACCATGTGCGATGTGCGCGGCGGCATTGGCCGCGGCGCGCATCCGGCGCATTTACTATGGCGCCGCCGATCCTAAATCCGGCGGAGTGGCCCATGGTGCGCGGGTGTTTACACACAAACAGGCGCACCACGTCCCTGAGATATACGACGGCATCGCAGGGCAGGAGGCCGCCGATCTGCTGAAGGAATTCTTCGCTGCGCGACGCGATCCTAGAGAGTGATGGGTTTCATCAGTTCGGGTTCGACTACGTCGACCCCCGGCAACCCATCGATCAGCGCATGGGCGGATTGTTCCAGAATCGGAAAGGTCTTGTAGTGGCAGGGAATCACGGTCTTGAAGTTGAAATACCTCTTGGCCGCATAGGCCGTCGCTTTCATGTCCATGGTGAAATGGCCGCCCGCCGACAGGATGCCGATATCGGGTTTGTAGTAATCCCCCATCCATTCCATATCCGCCATGATATCTGTGTCGCCGGAGACGTAGAGCATGTGCCCTTCCGAGGCGATCATAAAACCTACCTCGCTGCCACCGGTGCGCAGACCGTCTGGCGTCGAGAAAGTTGAGCTGTGAGACGCCGGAACCATCGACACCATGACCCCGTTCAGGTTCACCGTGCCGCCCTTGTTGAAACCGATGGTCTCCAGCTCTTCGGCCTCGCTCCAATACCCCATCAGGTCATATTGGCCCACCACCGGCACCTTCAGGTGCTTGGCCAGTGACACTACGTCGGCCACATGATCGAAATGCGTGTGCGTCAAAAGGATATGCGTCGCACCGTCCACGGCGGCATCGTGCTGGTCTTCGGACAGCACCGGATTACCGGTCAGCCAAGGGTCGATCAGCAGAACCTGCCCTTCGGTTTCAATACGGAAACTGCCGTGCCCCAGCCAGATGATATTCATGAAAACGTCCTCCCAAAACAAACTCTTGGCATCAACCTAGCATCGGATATGTAAAAGTTCATGGACTGGTTTCAGGAAATTGACGGATATTGCGAGCGCCTGTCGCCCGCCTATTGGGCCGAGCCGATCAACGCGGTGACAAACGCAGCATTTCTGATCGCGGCGTTCATCATGTGGCGGCGCGTGCGCGGGCAGGGGGTGCCTCTGGCGATGGGGCTGGTGGTCATCCTCGCGGTGATCGGGGTGGGTAGCTATCTGTTCCACACCCATGCGCAGGTCTGGGCCGCAATGGCCGATGTCGCGCCGATCCTGCTGTACATTCTGGTCTATATTTTTGCGATCAATCGGGATGTCTGGCACATGCGGCCAGTCTATGCCCTGATCGTCACCGTCCTGTTCGTGCCTTATGCCGCAGCCACGGTCCCTTTGTTCCAGTTCATTCCGGGTCTGGGTGGATCGTCGGCATATGCTCCGGTGCCGCTGCTGATTCTGATCTACGCATTTTTGCTGCGCAATCGCGTCCCCGAAACAGCGCGTGGCCTTGCGATCGGGGCGGGTATCCTGGTCGCCTCGATCACCTTCCGGGCTCTGGACGAACCCCTTTGCGCCCAGCTTCCATTGGGCACACATTTCATGTGGCACATCCTGAACGCCACAATGCTGGGCTGGATGATCGAGGTCTATCGCAGGCACATGGCCCGCGCATCTCAGCCTTGAAACGCAGAGGCCAGGTGTTCGGGCAGATCGAATTCGGACAGAACCCGCGCGCGGCCCTCGGCCGACATCTTGCGGGCGGTCTTTTCGACGATGCTCTGGATTTTCTCGGTTGAGTGTTTCTCGGCGAAGGGCGCGAAGTACCATTTCAGGAACACGAAACAGATCACATCTTCCAGCGCCTGAACCTCGTCATCCCGCTTGATGCCCTGTTTGCGCAGCATCCGTCCGGCGGCATCGATTTCATCCGCGCCGTAACCGGCCTGTTCCATCATCGCCATAACGACCTCGGCGTGATGGACAGCTTGCGCCTTGCGCCAGGCGAGGTATCCGGCCCGGCCTTCGGGGTATTCGCTGCGTGCCAACTTCCAGCGTTCGACGTGCTGGCCCCGGGCAGCTATCTGCAACACATCTGAAGCGTCTGGGAAAAGTCGGTCCAATTCGGTGCTCATGCGCTGGCCGTACAGCAGCTCGACCGGCTGGCCGTCTTCAAGGTTGGGATCTTGGGTATTGGCCGCATCAATTGCGTCCAGAACTGCTTGTTTGCGCACGCTCATCTTCCGCTCCGTTGGCTTGCCGAACCTGCTGTCTGGCCCGGCGGATCACTTTGATCACCCTAGCGATTGGACGCAATAAGCGCAGTAGTCAATTGCAGCTTTCCGGGCCGGATGTCGAATGCCCGACCCGGAACGAGGGGGAATATCATTTGCCCAGCTTGGTCTGATCCTGTGTGACGGGCTGCGATACAGTCTCGGGGAAAGTCAGGTCGCGCGTCAGGGTGTTCATGGTGGGGCCAAAGGCCTGCGCCTGGGCAACAAGAACAGTGGTGGACAATACTAATGCAGTCATGAACGTTTTCATTGTCTTTCTCCGTTTGAGGCTGTGCCGTACCTCATGAAATGAACCGTTCAGTATACATTTTCAATGACAAAAATGAACTAAACGGTTTACTTTTGCGCATAGGGGGTATGCAAAATTGAATGGCAGCTGCGGTGATCTGCACGAACGAGGCCATATCCTCCCTTCCATGCCCTTGCGACCTGAGCATCGGACAGGTAAATGCCCCTTAACGCAAATGAGGTTTTCCGATGTCGATTGACCAAAACACCGCCGCCAAGGTGGCCAAACTGGCCCGGATCAAGGTCGAGGATGACGCGCTGCCCGCGCTGGCGTCCGAGTTCAACACCATCCTCGGCTTCATCGAACAGCTGAACGAAGTGGACGTCGAAGGCGTCGAACCGATGGTCTCGGTCGAGCCGATGCGACTGAAGCGTCGTGAGGACGTGGTCACCGACGGAAACCAGCAGGACAAGGTTCTGGCCAACGCCCCCGACGCGCGCGAGGGCTTTTTCGCAGTCCCCAAAGTGGTGGAGTAAGACATGAGCGATCTGAACAAACTGGGCCTGGCCGAGGCCCGCGACGCGCTGCGCAAGGGTGAAGTGACCTCGGTCGAGCTGACCGAATCCTGTCTGAAGGCCGTTGACGACGCCGACGCGCTGAACGCTTTTGTCCACAAGACCCCCGAGATCGCGCTGGAAAGGGCCAAGGCCGCGGATGAGCGGATCAAGGGTGGTGACGCACCTTCGATGTGTGGTTTGCCGATTGGCATCAAGGATCTGTTCTGCACCAAGGGTGTGCCGTCGCAAGCGGCCTCGAAGATTCTGGAAGGCTTCAAGCCGGAATACGAATCCACCGTGTCACAGCAGCTGGCCGACGCTGGGGCCGTGATGCTGGGCAAGCTGAACATGGACGAATTCGCCATGGGCTCGTCCAATGAAACCTCTGTTTACGGCAATGCGGTCAGCCCGTGGCGCCGTGGCAATGACGATGCACAGCTGACACCGGGCGGTTCGTCCGGCGGGTCAGCCTCGGCTGTCGCCGCCGACCTGTGTCTGGCCGCAACCGGCACTGATACCGGCGGATCGATTCGTCAGCCTGCAGCGTTCACCGGCATCACCGGCATCAAGCCGACCTATGGTCGTTGCTCGCGTTGGGGCATCGTAGCGTTTGCGTCCTCGCTGGATCAGGCCGGACCGATGACCAAGAATGTGCGTGACGCGGCGATCATGCTGGAAACGATGTGCGGTCACGACCCCAAGGACTCGACCAGCGCTGAACTGGCCGTGCCGAACTTCGAGGCGATGCTGACTGGCGACATCAAGGGCAAGAAGATCGGTATCCCGAAAGAATACCGTATGGATGGTATGCCTGCCGAGATCGAAAAGCTCTGGGCTGACGGTGCCGAGATGCTGAAAGCTGCGGGTGCCGAGATCGTCGATATCTCGCTGCCGCACACCAAATACGCTCTGCCTGCGTATTACGTGATTGCCCCGGCCGAGGCGTCCTCGAACCTTGCGCGCTATGACGGTGTCCGCTATGGCCGCCGCGCGCAGCTGGCGCAGGGCGACGGCATCACCGAGATGTACGAGAAAACTCGCGCCGAGGGCTTCGGCCACGAGGTGCAGCGCCGCGTCATGATCGGCACCTATGTGCTGTCCGCAGGTTTCTACGATGCCTATTACAACCGCGCGCGTCGTGTCCGTACCCTGATCAAGAAAGACTTCGAGGATGTCTTCGCCGCAGGCGTCGACGCGATTTTGACCCCGGCCACACCGTCCGCCGCTTTTGGTTTGGGCGAAATGACCGAAGCCGATCCGGTTCAGATGTACCTCAACGACGTCTTCACCGTGACAGTGAATCTGGCCGGTTTGCCGGGTGTCTCGGTGCCTGCCGGATTGGATAAGCAAGGTCTGCCGCTTGGTCTGCAACTGATCGGGCGCCCGTGGGAAGAGGGTGATCTGCTGAACACGGCCTACGCGCTGGAGAGCGCGGCCGGGTTTGTGGCCAAGCCGGGCAAATGGTGGTAAGCCTCAGGTCAGGCAAGACAACGCAAGACGGAGCAGCTGGATGCGCTTTACGCTTCTGATTCCCGCAATCGGATTGGTGGCCGCCTGTGATACGGTGGCGCCGGTGGGTGGCCCGGATTTCAACACGCCGACCTATCAGGCGCAGCGTGAGGCGCAGTTGGCGGGGCAGGGATATACCGGAAACCCGCTGCTTGGCCCAGTTGAGGTGTCCGAGCAGCAGCTTGGCGCGCCCGGGGCTGGTGCTCCGTTGCCAGCCGGGGAGAATGCTGACCTTGCCTCGGCAACGGCAGCAGCTTTGGCCAGCACGTCAGGGCAAAGCACCTACGAACCGTCACCCGTTGAGGACCCCATCAACAACACCATTTCGGACGAACAGGATTTCGAGGCGGTCTCTGGCCGTCGCACCATCGAATCTGACGCAGCGCTGATCGAACAGAATCGCCAGACCTATGAGGTTGTTGCGCCGACCGCCGTTCCGGCACGGGGTTCGGATGGTCAGCCCAACATCGTGCAATACGCGCTGAACACGTCGAACCCGGTCGGAACGCAACTCTATAGCCGTGCCGGGTTCAACCTGCAGGCCAAGGCGCAGCGCAATTGCGCGCGCTTCCCGTCGGCCGACCAGGCCCAGATTGAGTTCCTTGCAAATGGCGGCCCCCAGCGTGACCGCAAAGGCCTCGATCCGGATGGTGACGGTTACGCTTGCGGCTGGGACCCCAGCCCGTTCCGCAGTGCCGTTAACAACTAAGCCGCTGACGCCGATCTGGCACCCGTCCCCCAAATTCGGTGAGCGCAGAGATGGGCTTACGCCCACCTTGATCGTTCTACACTACACGGCAATGGACAGCGCCAGTGCTGCTCTGGATCGATTGTGCGATCCTGCTCATGAAGTCTCGGCACATTATCTGATCGGCTCTGACGGCACGCTCTGGCAGATGGTTCGCGAGGAAGACCGCGCCTGGCACGCAGGCGCGGGCGAATGGAACGGCCAAAGCGACATCAACTCCCGCTCAATCGGTATCGAACTAGACAATACCGGGGCACATCCGTTTTCAGAGCCTCAATTGGCAGCGCTCGAAACCCTGTTGCACCAGATACAAAAGCGGTGGTCGATCAGCCCGGATCATGTGATCGGCCATTCCGATATGGCTCCGGGTCGAAAATGCGACCCTGGCCCCCGATTCCCATGGCAACGAATGGAGCGTTTGAACCTCGCAGGCCGCCGCGGTGAAGGTAAGGCGCCGCAAAACGCAACGATCCAATCGTTCCGGGCTTCGGCCCGCGCCGCAGGGTATTCATCTGAGGTCGACGATGACACGCTGTTGGCTGCAGTACGGCTCAGGTATCGTCCCTGGGCCACCGGCGCTCTTCACCCCGCCGATTTCGCACCACTCGTAACGTAAGTCCGGATCCGCCTTCATCTGGTCCCTTATTGACCTAACCTCTTGACGCCACCCAGACCACAGCATACCCACCGCACTGCGCGGAGGGCCGGATGGCCGCTGGGGTGTAAGCCCGAGAGGAAAGTCCGGACTCCACAAGACAACGGTGCCGGGTAATGCCCGGGCGGGGCAACCCGACGGAAAGCGCCACAGAAAACAGACCGCCGCACCTTTGCTGAGGTTCGCCCCCGGCAAAGCGCGGTAAGGGTGAAACGGTGGGGTAAGAGCCCACCGCGCCGCTGGCAACAGCGGCGGCACGGCAAGCCCCACCGGGAGCAATGCCAAATAGGGTCCCCGCGCGGGCCGGTCGGCGTCCGCCGATACCGCCGCTAAGCGCGTCTTGGCCGAGAGGGACCGGGTTGGCAGCTTGAGCCGCGCAGCAATGCACGGCCTAGAGGAATGGTCATCGAAGGGGGCAACCCCGGAACAAGATCCGGCTTACAGGCCCTCCGCGCGTCTTTTTGATCACTTGCCCGGTGGCTTATAGGCGCCGGTCAGTTTTGCGGCTTTCTTGGTCACGGTGACAAAGTCCTTCGCCCTCCAGGCGCGTACCGTTTGGACTTTCGACACCGCGCCTGATGCGGCAACGGCCATCCCAACAGCCACAGCATCCGTACCGTCCGGGGCTTCGCTGATGACCACCACGTCATTTTCACCCGTCGTCATATAGAATCCCAAAAGCTTGCCGCCGACCTTTTTCAGCAAAGCCCTGACAGGGGCCGTACGGTCCACAGGCTTTTTCAGCATCCCCTTGACGCCATCCTGCGAATAGGACGCGTATGTAATGAAAATTGGCATGTCTACCTCCTGTAAAAAGTTGATCCAGGACCTTTAATCAGGCTGGTCCTACAGCCCTCTTGCGATTGTCAGCCTGTCGCAGTCTGTTGGGTCCGCGATCAGTCAAACGTCCACAGCGTTAAATGCGGCTCCGGTACCAGGTGCACGCCATGCTGCCCCGGGAGATTGAGGGCAGGCTGATAGCTCTGTCCGCCCGTTTCCACGCGATGGCATTCAAGCCTGTTTGGCAGGAGAAAAGGTGTCCGGTGGGGCACCACGGAGGCGATAATCTGGACCGGGCACGCCCTGTATGTTCTTCCCGGTTCCAATTCCGGCCGATCGGGGCAATCCACGACATGCCACGGCGCCATCTCGTCGGTGTCTTCACCTGTCATGCCCCCCAAGTGATCATTAAAACTCTGCTGGCAGAGCGTCTCGCCTGGACGTGGCGCCTCGGGGTGCGAGCCTGTTATCGGCTTCTTTACTGGGGTTTAATCGCGCGACCATATCACAGAACCGTGAGCCAGCCAAACAGGGGCAAACCTCAAGCGCATGATTTGTGCGCTTTACGGGCGGAATTCGGTTGACTCAGCCGCGCGACCGGGTAAAAGCGCACGCTCATAGGAATTCAACCGAAAGGCCCCTGCCTTTTCGGACGCAGGAGATAACCATGGCGAAGCCGACGACAATCAAGATCCGTCTGAACTCGACCGCGGGCACGGGCCACTTCTACGTGACCAAGAAAAACGCACGCACCATGACCGAGAAAATGACCGTTCGTAAATACGATCCGGTCGCTCGGAAGCATGTCGAGTACAAGGAAGGCAAGATTAAGTAATCTGCCGTCCAGCTTGGACATTTTCAAAGGGTTCTGCCTTGGCAGGACCCTTTTTCATTTCGGTTCATTTTGTGGACGGTTCTTCATGGCGTCTCGCGCCGTTGCAACGAAGCATCAGCGGGCAGGGCAATCGGTTTTGCGGTGGGTTGCTTTTTGCAGGGGCTTACCCCTACGCTTCAACAAACTGTTCCAAAATGTTGGCCGTCATGAAAAAAATCTTGTTATCCACAATAACCGTTCTGGCCCTAGCGGCCTGCGAGGACCCCTATAACCGCGAAGGCGTCGGGTTTACGGGGATCGATGGTGAACCCCGCTCCATCTCGGATGTGCCGGGTGCGGCGGCCTTCCTGCCGCCTGCGACGAACGTACCGGCTGAACTGGCCGTGCTGCCTGCAGTTCCCGTGGTGACCGACCAGACCGATGCCGAGAAAGTTGCCCGTGTCGCAATCGACAACGGCGGACGCAGCGACACCGACGCGGTGGTACTGACCGGGTCTGACACCAACCTGTTCCTGAGCACGGTCAACGTGAACGGTACTCTGTTCGGCGTCCTGCGCACAGCGAACAACAGCACCCGCGTGGACAACAAGGTCGGCGCAACGTTTGGCCGCGATGCCGAGCAGTTTACCGGCTGCCTGCCAGCGGGTGACGTATTCCGCAAGGGATCTTCCGAGCGCAGTTCGGGTTTTGCAGTGGCGCTGAACTGCAGCTAAGCGACTGACAAATGTTGGGTTGAGGTCCCGTTTGGACGGGGCCTTTTTTGTGCAGGCGCCTTAGCTACAGAACTCGGCGCGTTTCAGGCGGACGGATGTTCGACAAAAAGAAAGGGGCGGGCCGTTGCGGGCCCGCCCCATTTGATTCTGTACTGGCGGCCAGCTTTATTCTTGCTGCCCCATGAACATCAGCAGGAACTGGAACATGTTCAGGAACGAGATGTACAGGCTCAGCGCGCCGTCAATAGCCGCTTTGTCCAGCCATTCCTGATCACCGTGGGTTGCATGTGCAACGTAGGTGTTCTTGATGTCCTGCGTGTAGAACGCGGTCAGCCCAGCAAAGATCAGAAGGCCAATCGCCGAGATTGCCAGCATCATCGGTCCCGACTGCAGGAATAGGTTGATGACCATAGCAACCAGCAAGCCGATCACACCCATGATCAAGAAAGTACCCATGCCGCTCAGGTCACGCTTGGTGGTGTAGCCAAACAGGCTTAGGCCCGCAAATGCGATAGCCGTAACAAGAAAGGTCTGCGTGATCGAGTAGGGGGTGAAGATCATGAAGATCGAGCTCATCGACACGCCCATCACTGCGGCGAAGACGAAGAAACCCAGTTGAACCGCAGCGGCGGAGCCACGCCGCATCAGGGCGCCCCAGCCAAACAGCAAGAAACCAAGCGGCGCGAACATCACGACCCATTTGAGCGGAGTCAGAAACAGAGTCTGTCCCAAGCCGGTCAGGTAACGATCCGTGCCGATTTGAATACCGGTGGCGGTCGGGTCTGCGGTCACTGCAAGCCCGGCAATCGCCCAAGCGGCGAGTGCCGTGATCAGCATGCCCACGGACATCGTGCCGTAAACTTTGTTCATATGGGCGCGCAGGCCCTCATGGATCTGGGCAGCGCGCGCGCCGGCCGCCGTCCGGATCGTGTCAAATTGTGCCATAAAAGGGTCTCCCTTCACATCATTCTTGTCGCGGTTCGAAATTCGAACCCCGTTCCACGCAAATATCGGCAACTGCGGGTCACGTTTCAAGGGTTTAGCGCCGGAATCCAGCTAAAACACGAAACAAAAATGGCGACCTGCGGGTGCGGGTCGCCATTCATGGGGAAAAGATGAATGTCAGAGTCATTTTTGCCAGAATTCCGGCGCATCCCAAATGGGGCGGGCCGCTTCTGCTTCGGCCTGTTCGCGGGTGATTCCGATATCTTCTAGCGCCCGGGCGTCCAGCCTTGCCAGGGTGCGTCTCTGACGGCGCAGGGAAAACGCATCTCGTAGCAGGGTCAGGCCAAATCGGCGGCGGGGCGGGCAGTGTCTGTCAATTGCGATTTGGGTCATAATGTTTGTCCTCTCATCGATCCTCGATGAGTTTTCGCTGTCTCATCAAGTTCCTTGATTTATATGGCGCGTTATGACACATTTTGAAAATGAATATTTATGAAGTGATACATAAGGATTCGTGAAGATGCGAAATCTGGACATTACGACTTTACGCTCGTTCGTGGCGGTGGCGGATCAGGGCGGTGTGACGCGTGCTGCAGGTTTCCTGCACCTGACGCAATCCGCTGTTTCGATGCAGTTGAAGCGGCTTGAGGAGCTGCTGGGGCTTGAACTGTTGGATCGCAGCGGCCGGACCATCGCGCTGACCGCGTCAGGTGAGCAGCTGCTGGCCTATGCCCGCCGCATGATCGCGCTGAATGATGAGGTGATCTCAAAACTCACCGATCAGGCGTTTGAAGGTGAGGTGGTTCTGGGCGTGCCGCATGACATCGTTTACCCGGCGATTCCCCGGGTGTTGCAGCGATTCAACGCGGACTTCCCGCGAGTGCGGGTGCAGTTGGTGTCTTCGTACTCAATGCAACTGAAGGATATGCTCAAGCGCGGCGAGTGCGACTTGATTCTGACGACCGAAGCAAACAGGGGAGATGGCGCTGAAACTGTCGCGGAATTGCCGCTGCGCTGGATTGGTGCGCCCGGCGGTTCGGCCTGGCGTAAACGGCCGATCCCCATTGCGGTGGGTCGTCGCTGCATGTTCCGGCCGCAGATGATCGCGGCACTGGATGAGGCCGGCCTTCCGTGGGAGCTGTCGGTGGAAACTGAAAACGACCGCACCATCGAGGCTACCGTGTCTGCCGACCTGGCGATTCACGCCATGCTGGACGGAACAGAAGCCGCGCATCTGGTGCAAATCGACGACGGCGGCGTGCTGCCCACCCTGCCTGCGCATATGATCAACCTGTACGGAGGTGAACCCGGACGTGGCCCTGTGGTTGAGGCGCTGGCCGACCTCGTCCGGCAGAATTTCCGCATGCTAGGCAGTAGTCCTCTGAAGGCGGTTGTCGGCTAGGGCGTAATCACAACCTTGCCGGTTGCCGTGCGGTCGCGCAGCAGTTTCAGGCCTTTTTCGGCGTCCGACAGGGGCAGCACGTGGCTGATATGCGGCGTGATTTTTCCCTCGACGTGCCAGCGGAACAGCGTTTCAAAGCTGTTCTGCACGATCTGAGGCCGGAAGGTCAGGTATCCACCGATATAGAAGCCAATCACCGTCAGGTTTTTGACCAGTAGGTGGTTGGCGGGAATCTGCGGAACCTCTCCGCCTGCAAAGCCGATCGGCAGCAGGCGCCCTTCGGGGTTGGTGGCGCGGAAGGCGGCTTTGAAAACATCCCCACCGATCGCATCGTATACAACGTCCGCGCCGCCAAGTTCCCTGACACGCGTGCGCAGATCCTCGGACGCGTCGATCAGGTGATCTGCGCCGGATGCCTGCGCCACGGCCAGCTTGTCCGCGCCCCGGGCCTGAGCGATCACGGTTGCGCCCATCAGCTTGCCGATCTCGACCGCCGTCAGGCCGACACCACCCGCCGCACCCGTGACCAGCAGGGTCTCGCCGGGTTGCAGGTGGGCGCGGTGATCCAGTGCAATGTGGCTGGTGCCATAGGCGATCTGCATGGCCGCAGCGTCTTCGAAGCTCATCGAATCGGGCAGGGGAATCGCACGCTCTGCGTCGAACACTCCGAATTCCGCCAGACCGCCCTGACCGGAATAGACAGCGATCCGGTCACCTGGTTTCAAGTGCGATACGCCGGGGCCGGTTGTATCGACCACGCCAGCGATTTCCATTCCCTGCGTAAATGGGGCGGGGGGTGTATCCTGATATGTACCTTTCTGCATCAGCAGATCGGCAAAGTTCAGTCCGCAGGCTTTGATCGCCACGCGCACCTGGCCTTCCAGGGGCTGCGGGATGTCAATATCACAAAGCTGTGCGACCGCACCTTGGGACGGAATTCTGTAGGCCAACATGAAAGCACTCCTGTGGTTTGGCGCATAGGTTCGTTCCGCTCGGGGATTGTCAATCTCTTACCCGGTAAGCCCCGCAAGAGGGTGTGGCGGCCATGTCAGGCTTTCCCAATGGCAAGGACGTGTGCCAGACAGATTTGGCACAACCTTAAATCTCTGTTCGTGGAAACAGATTCAACCTTCTTGAAAAAATACTGAAAAAGCGCAATATTGTCTGGGGTGCTGATTTGGGGGCATGTTCCTGATTAGGGAGTGGTTAAGGGCGGCTTGCTAGTGTTGCGGTAGTAAAGGCATGTCGCGCACCCGAATTGGTTGTGTGTGTATTAGAGGAGTTTACCAATGACCCATCACGTCGATGTCCATGTGGGCAAGCGCGTCCGGCATCGCCGCTGGCTGATTGGCATGACCCAGCAGCAGTTGGCGCAGCAAGTTGGTATTAAGTTTCAACAGATTCAGAAATATGAGACGGGTGCCAACCGTGTCAGCGCATCCCGTCTGTGGGACATTGCCGAGGCATTGGACGTACCTGTCAGCTTTTTCTTTGAAGGTCTTGAAGAGGCTGAAAAAGAACCAACCGGCAAGAAATCGGTTCCGGCCGACCTGATGGGGGACAAGGAAGCTCTGGATTTGGTGCGTTCCTACTATGCAATCCCTGAAAATCAACGCCGCCGCCTGTTCGAACTTGCCCGAGTGCTGAGCGACGTCGCCTGAGCAAACGGGGTTGACTCTGGCACGCGCGAACCGCACGGGTAGCGCATGCGAGAGACGACATTGAGCGATCTGGATGTTGCCGAAGAAATGGCCGACGCTGCGCGCGAGGCCATTCTTCCGTTTTTCAGACAATCCAATCTTGAAACCGACAACAAACTGGCAAAGGGTTTTGACCCGGTAACGGCTGCAGACCGTAACGCCGAACAGGCCATGCGTGCGGTTCTGGCCAAACACCGACCCAATGACGGTATCTTTGGGGAAGAGTTCGGCCAGGTTCCGGGCAGCAGTGGACGGACATGGGTTCTGGATCCGATTGATGGCACCCGCGGTTTCATCAGCGGCACACCCACCTGGGGCGTATTGATTGCGCTGAGCAAACAGGACGGTCCGATCATGGGCGTCATCGACCAGCCCTATATCGGAGAGCGTTTCGTGGGGGCTGCCGATATCGCGCAGGTGACCGGCCCAACCGGCACGGCACAGCTGAAAACGCGTCCGACATCCAGTCTGGATCAGGCGATCCTGTTCACCACGTTTCCCGAGGTCGGCACCCCCGAGGACCGCGCCGGGTTCGACGCTGTGGCGCAACACGTGCGCCTGACGCGTTTTGGTATGGATTGCTATGCCTATGCCCTGCTTGCTGCGGGGCAGGTTGATCTGGTGATAGAGGCGGGGTTGAACGCCTATGACATCCAGGCGCCGATTGCGGTGATCGAAGCTGCAGGTGGTGTTGTCACCGACTGGCAAGGCGGTCCGGTGCATGAAGGCGGGCGCGTGCTGGCGGCAGCGAATACAGTGTTGCACGCGGCGGCGTTGGAGGTTTTGCGCAATCACTGAAAGTTATTGCCGGGTCTGAACCTGTCGGGTAGGGTTTGTCGGGCTGGTTCTTGTGCCCGTTTTCCGCCAGCAAATGCTCTTCTTGCACGAAACGGGTGTATCGCAAGGGGGGCGGAATGACCGAAATCCTGATCAAGAATGCAGACACCATCCTGACGATGGACGATTCGCGCAGTGAACTTTCTGGCGCGGATATCCTGATCCGCGGCGGACAGATCGAACAGATCGGCCACGGCCTGCAGACCGCCGGCGACGTTCACGATGCAGCCGGGTGCGTCGTGACGCCGGGCTTGGTGAACACCCATCACCACCTTTACCAAACCTTGACGCGCGCGGTGCCCGGCGGGCAGGATGCGCTTTTGTTTGGCTGGCTGAAAACGCTCTATCCCATCTGGTCCCGCTTTGGGCCGGAGGAGATGTACGTCTCGGCCCAGATCGGCCTAGCCGATCTGGCCCTATCTGGATGCACGCTCAGTTCCGACCACCTGTATCTGTACCCGAACGGCACGCGGCTGGACGACACGATTGCCGCCGCCGCCGAGATTGGCCTGCGCTTTCACCCCACACGCGGTGCCATGAGCATTGGCGAAAGCGATGGCGGCTTGCCGCCGGACTCGTTGGTCGAAGGCGAGGCTGCGATCCTCGACGACATAATCCGAGTTGTTGATGCGTTTCACGATCCCTCCGAGGGTGCGATGTGCCGGGTAGGGCTGGCGCCGTGTTCCCCGTTCTCGGTCAGTCGTGATCTGATGCGTGATACGGCGATCCTGGCGCGCGACAAGGGGGTGATGCTACACACCCATCTGGCGGAGAATGACGAGGACATCGCCTATTCGCAGGCGCAGTTCGGCTGTCGCCCGGGGCAGTATGCCGAGGATCTGGGCTGGACCGGCGCGGATGTCTGGCACGCCCATTGCGTCAAGCTGGATGGGACCGAGATTGACCTGTTCGCCAGAACCCGTACTGGCGTTGCCCATTGCCCTTGTTCCAATTGTCGTCTGGGATCAGGTATCGCACCAGTCCGCGCCATGCGCGACCGCGGTGTTCCGGTCGGTCTTGGCGTGGATGGGTCGGCCAGCAACGACATCGGCAACCTGATCCTCGAGGCGCGACAGGCCATGTTACTGCAACGGGTCGCGAACGGTGCGGATGCGATGTCGTCCCGCGAAGCGCTGGAAATTGCGACACGCGGCGGCGCCGACGTTTTGAATCGCCCCGATTGCGGACGGTTGGAACCCGGCAAACGCGCCGACATTGCAGTCTGGGACACCCGCGGCATCGAAAGCGCAGGCAGTTGGGACACCGCGGCTCTGTTGTTGGCGGGTCCTGCGAAAGTGAAGCACCTGTTCGTAGAGGGACGTCAGATTGTGCGTGATTGTCAGATCACGACGATAGACCTGCCACGGGTCATCGAACGTCAAAACCATCTTGCAATGGCGTTGCAGCGGTAAGCTGGCATTCCTTGGCTTTACCGCGCTCGGTACGGCGAAGGATTTTTAGAAAACCGCACATTTGTGGTATCACTCCGCCTTTTTGAAGGAGTGGGTAGATGAGTTTTCAAGCAATTTCTGTTGGCGCTGCCGTCCTGACCTTTCTGAATTCGGCAATAGCTTGGGCGGACCCGAAACCGCAGGGCGCGAAACCTGCTGATCCAAACACGGTTGCCCAGCTTTACGCGGGAAAAACTCAAATTTGGAAAGGATGCGAGGCTGGCATGTACTTTGGCTCAGGCTGGCGGGCGAGTGCCTGGTGCAAAAAGCACAGTGACAACGTAGCCCTTGGTACATGGAAAGTTGATCGAAAGGCGCGTGTTTGCCGTGAATTGGTCTGGTACTGGCCAAAGGGTGATTCCACGGGGTCTAAACCGGATGACCTCGAATGCATCTAGCAAGTTGTTGCCCCAGATGGCGCAATTTGGCGCAATTGGCTGAATGAAAACGAATGGTGGTCTATGACCGATGACAGCAGCCTCGTGAAAGGTGACAAATTCAAATCCAATATAAGGAAAAATAAGAAGAAACTGGGTCTGTAGGGCTTACCCGTCTGGCTGGACAATTTAACGGTCCGGGCAGCGTTCGCAAACTGCCTGCACGATCAAGCCGAGTACTAAGTGGAGCCTTGATCCAAGAATGTGCACCGAATTGGGTGAGGCCATTCTTTATTGAACGACGGGCTCGCCTCCAATCCAAACGGCAGAGATCGCTCGGTCATCGCCCATCATGATGGTAGGGAAGATGGCCTCCCACAGATCGTCGGCGCTGGCTTCGCGCTGGGCGATGGCGGGGGTCGAGGCGAGGTCAAGGACGATCAGATCAGCCTCCATCCCCGGTGCGACATTGCCGACGCAATCGTCCATCCGCAATGCGCGCGCCGACCCGACGGTTCCCAACCACAACAGCTGTGCGGCGTGCAAAGGTGCGCCCCGTAGCTGTCCGATCTCGTAGGCCGCAGCCATCGTACGGAGCATTGAAAAACTCGACCCGCCGCCGGTATCCGTGGCCAGTCCGATCCGGTGGCCATCGCGCATCAGCCCTGTCATGTCGAACAGGCCCGAGCCGATGAAGGTGTTCGAAGTCGGGCAATGGACCAGCGCTGCATCAACCTCGCGCAACCGGTCGCGTTCGCGCGATTCGAGATGGATGACGTGGCCGTAGACGCCATGCGCGCCCAGCAGGCCGAATTTCTCATATGTATCCAGATAGTCCCGCGCTTCGGGGAACAGCTCGCGAACCCAGGCGATCTCGTCGGTCTGCTCGCTCAGATGGGTTTGCATTAGGCAATGCGGGTGCTCGGCCCAGAGCGCGCCCATCGCCTCAAGCTGTTCCGGTGTGGAGGTGGGGGAAAAGCGCGGAGTGATGGCGTAAGATAACCGGTCGACCCCGTGCCATTTCCTAAGCAGCGCTTCGGACTGGTCATAAGCTGTCTGCGCCGTGTCCCGCAGCCCCTCGGGCGCATTGCGGTCCATGCAGGTTTTACCGGCGACCACACGTTGATTGCGCTGTTGCGCGGCAGCGAGGAAGGCATCGACGCTTTCGGGATGAATGGTGCAGAAACTGCACATGGTCGTCGTGCCGTGTGCCGCCGTCAGGTCCAGATACCGGTTGGCGATCTCGGACGCATAGGCGGGATCGTCGAACTTCATCTCTTCGGGGAAGGTATAGGTGTTAAGCCAGTCGATCAGGCGCTTGCCCCAACTGGCAATCATGGCGGTCTGTGGATAGTGGACATGGGCGTCTACAAAACCCGCCATGATGACGCGCTGGCCGTAGTCGGTTACGCTGGCGTGCGGATGGGCTGCACGCAGGCCGTCGGCATCCGCCACGGCCGATATACGGCCATTTTCGACCAGAACCGCTTCGCTGATTTTGACGGCTTCGGTCGGCTCATCGTCGAACGGCGAACCAGTGAAGCTCAGAACACGTCCTTTCAGCAGCGTTTTTTGCGCCATTATCCTTCATCTCCACCTGTATGGGACTGCGAAACAGCATAGGCGCGCGAAACTTGTCGGTAAATCGCCGCATTGTCATTGTTTTCCGGTAGCAGCTTCTTCTAATTAGGGGCCAATGACCGAAGAAACGGGGGCAGACATGACGACAGGCTTTGATGAACCCGTAACCGAGGCGACCAGCGATGAGGACGTCTATGCGCTGGATCGCAAGACCGTAGCGGCCATTCTGTATGCAGTCGATGTAGACGACCGCAATAAACTGATCGAGTTGATGGAGCCGCTGCACCCGGCCGACATCGCCGACCTTCTGGAGCAGATCAACCCCTATGACCGCGCGCGTCTGATCCGTCTGTATGATAAGGAGTTCGACGGCGATATCCTCTCGGAACTCGATGAGGCGGTGCGCGAAGAGATTATCGGCATCCTGAATCCCGACGTTCTGGCTGACGCCGTGCGCGAAATGGAAAGCGACGACGTTGTCGACCTGCTGGAAGACCTCGAAGAGCCACAGCAGGAAGCCATCCTTGGCGCACTGGAGGCTTCCGAACGGATCGCAGCGCAACAGGCGCTGGCCTACCCCGAGAACTCGGCTGGTCGTCTCATGCAGCGCGAGGTGGTCATGGCGCCCGAGCATTGGACGGTGGGGCAGGCCATCGATTTCATGCGCGCCAATGACGATCTGCCGGAACAATTCTATCACGTGGTTTTGGTCGATCCGCGGTTGAAGCCCGTGGCGCAGGTCACGCTGGGCAAATTGATGGCCACCCGGCGCGATGTGTCGCTGCATGATATTGCCGAAGAGGAATTCCACTCTATCCCCGTTGATCAGGACGAAGAGGATGTGGCCTATGCTTTCAACCAGTATCACCTGATCTCGGCCCCTGTGGTGGATGCGGACGGGCGGCTGGTCGGTGTGATCACCATCGATGACGCCATGGTGGTTCTGGATGAAGAGCATGAAGAAGACATCCTGCGTCTTGCGGGTGTGAGTGACGAAAGCTCGATTTCGGACAGTGTGGCGGCAACCAGTCGGCGGCGTCTGCCGTGGCTGGCGGTGAACCTGTGTACGGCGATCTGTGCCTCGCTGGTGATTTCGCAATTTGAGGCAGCGATTGATCAGTTGGTGGCGCTGGCGATTCTAATGCCGATCGTGGCGTCGATGGGAGGTAATGCGGGAACACAGTCATTGACGGTTGCAGTGCGGGCGCTGGCAACGCGTGACCTGACCAATGCAAACGTCATGCGCGTAATCCGGCGGGAATTGCTTGTGGGGATGCTGAACGGGCTGTGTTTTGCCATCGTGCTGGGAACGGTGGGCATGATGTGGTTTGATTCTCCGATGCTGGGTGTCGTGATCGGGTCGGCCTTGGTCGTGAATATGATCATCGCGGGCTTTGCAGGTACGGTAGTACCGGTGGTGCTGGACCGCATGGGTGTTGACCCCGCGCTGGCGTCGGGGACCTTTGTGACGACCACAACGGATGTCATGGGTTTCTTCATCTTTCTTGGGCTTGCCAGCGTGGTGCTATTGTGACCGACCTGACTGAAATCAAAGCTGCCGCACGCAAGGCGGCTTTCGCTCGCCGTAAGGCTGCGTTTGACACCCGTTTGCCCGGAGCCGCCGGGCGATTGTCCGAAGTGCTGGCCGGGCATCGGGGTGTGCCCCTGTCGGGTTATATGCCGATCCGCACCGAGATTGACCCTGTGGCAGCGATGGCCGAAGCTTCGGCCTATGGCCCGGTCGGCGTACCGGTGATCCAGGCCGCCGGTCAGCCACTGAAGTTTTCCCGCTGGACACCCGAAGGCGCGCTGAAAGATGGCCCTTTCGGAGCCAAAGTGCCCGAGGTCGATGACTATTTTGACCCCGAGATTCTGATCGTACCTCTTGTCGCCTTCGATGCGCAGGGCGGGCGGCTGGGCTATGGCGGCGGGTTCTATGACCGCACGCTGGAAGGGTTGCGCGCCAAGCGCCCGACGCTGGCCATCGGGTTTGCCTTTGACGCGCAAGAGGCCGAAGGGCTACCGCTGGAGCCCACCGATCAGCAGTTGGATATGGTGATTACGGAAAGCCGTGTGCTGACGTTTACGGCCTGAACGCCTCAGGTCGGGCTGTTTTCGCGGAAGAACTCCCAGGCGTCCACCTCGCGCCCGTCCGGCAGAATGCAAACGCCCGATTGCCCGTTATCGCCATCACGGATTTCATACTTCGAACCATTTTCCACGCAGAAGGTGGCAGCGGGGTTTGCCAGTTGCGGTGCGGTCTCAGGCGGCGTTACGGGTTGGCAGGCGGACAAAATCGCAAGACCGGCGGCGGTCAGTACAAATCGATGCATCAAATTCTCCGTTCGCAATCGCGTAGATGGATATCAGTGCAGCTTAACCGCTTGTGCTTGAGCATTACCACACTTAGGACAGGTTGAATGAGGATACTTTTTCTGGGTGACGTCATGGGCCGCGCGGGACGCACGGCCATTCAGCAACATCTGCCGCGTTTGCGCGACGAATGGCGGCTGGACTTCGTTGTTGTCAATGGCGAGAACGCCTCGAACGGGATGGGCCTGACCGGAGATCACGCCAAGCTGCTTCTGGACGCCGGTGCGGATTGTCTGACGCTGGGCGACCATGCCTTCGACCAGAAAGACATGCTGCAGTTCATCGAGAAAGAGGCGCGCATCGTGCGTCCGGTGAACTTCGCCAAAGGCGCGCCGGGGCGGGGACATCGCTTGTTCAACGCTCCTGGAGGCCGAAAGGTGCTGGTCGTGCAGGTCCTGGGGCAGGTGTTCATGAAACGGCCCTTCGATGATCCGTTCTCGGCCATTGAACCGATCCTCAAGTCCCATCCGCGCGGGGGGCAGGCGCAGGCGATCATCGTTGATATGCATTGCGAGGCGACGTCTGAAAAAATGGCGATGGGCCACTATTGCGACAAACGCGCCAGCCTTGTGGTGGGAACGCATACCCATGTGCCCACCGCAGATGCTCAGGTCTTGCCAGGTGGTACGGGCTATCTGACAGATGCGGGAATGTGCGGGGACTATGACTCGGTGATTGGCATGGACAAGGTCGAACCGATGCGCCGTTTTATCACCGGAATGCCGAAGGCGCGGTTCTCTCCGGCTAACGGCGAGGCAACGCTGAGCGGCGTATTCGTCGAGACCGATGACCGCGATGGACAGGCAAAATCTGTGCAGATGGTGCGCGTTGGCGGACGACTGCAGCAGGCCGTGCCGCAGTAAGGCTTGCTCTGCCGCGCGCAATGCGGGAAACTGCCCGACGGGCGCGCAAGCCAGGTCAAGGTTCGGACACAAAACCAAGAATGCAATTCCTTCAACTGACAGAAACGGGCAGCGCGATCGTGGCGCTAATGGTCGTTGCAGGCATGTTCGTCATGTTCCTGCGCGAGGTGTACCCGACCGAGGTTGTCGCCATCGGTGGCGTTGCCATCATGCTGGTGACTGGCATCCTGCCCTATCAGAGTGCGCTGGCCGTACTGTCCAACCCCGCGCCCTGGACCATTGCGGCGATGTTCATCATCATGGGCGCCATGGTGCGGACCGGGGCGTTGGATGCGTTTACCTCGACCGCGCAAAAGCAGGCGCAGGTGAATCCGCGCTTTGCCATCGGTCTGTTGATGGCGTTTGTCGTGTTGGCCTCGGCCGTGGTGTCGAATACGCCGGTGGTGGTGGTTATGATCCCGGTCTTTGTGCAGATCGCGCGCACGTTGAACGTTCCAGCCTCGAAACTGCTGATCCCGCTGAGCTACGCGGCGATTCTGGGCGGTACGCTGACTCTGATCGGGACCTCGACCAACCTGCTGGTGGATGGTGTGGCTCGGGCGCAGGGGATGAAAGCGTTCTCGATTCTCGAGGTCACGCCGCTGGGGATTGCGCTGGTGATCTATGGCATGTTCTACCTGCGTTTCATCGCGCCGCGCCTGTTGCCGGACCGCGACAGCATGGCCTCGCTGCTGTCCGACCGGTCCAAGATGAAATTCTTTACCGAGGCCGTCATACCCCCGGAAAGCAACCTGATCGGGCGCGAGGTGACGGGGGTTCAGTTGTTCAAACGCCCCGGCGTGCGCCTGATCGACGTGATCCGGGGCGACGAGTCGCTGCGACGAAACCTGAAAGGGGTTGAGCTGAAGGTCGGTGACCGTGTGGTTTTGCGTACCCAAATGACAGAACTGCTGAGCCTGCAAAGCAACAAGGAACTCAAGCGCGTCGATCAGGTTTCGGCGGTTGAGACCAAAACAGTTGAGGTGCTGATCACACCGGGTTGCCGAATGGTGGGTCGGACGCTTGGCGCGCTGCGTCTGCGTCGCCGGTACGGTGTCTATGTGTTGGCGGTGCATCGGCGGAACCAGAATATCGGGCGTCAACTGGATGATCTGGTCGTTCGCGTCGGCGATACGCTGCTACTGGAAGGGTCTCCGGCAGATATCCAAAAGCTGGCCTCTGACATGGATATGGTAGATGTCACCCAACCCTCGGCCCGTGCATTCCGGCGTAGCCATGCTCCGATTGCCATAGGCGCGCTGGTAGGGATCGTCGTGCTGGCCGCGCTAGGTGTGGCGCCGATCCTGCTGCTGTCGGTTCTGGCTGTGGCCGTGGTGCTGCTGACCCGCTGCATCGACGCGGATGAGGCGTTTTCCTTTGTCGAAGGCCGCTTGTTGGCGCTGATCTTTTCCATGTTGGCCATCGGCGCGGCACTGGACAAATCAGGAGCCGTTTCGCTGATCGTCGAGGCGATTGCTCCGGGCCTGAGCGTTCTGCCACCCTTCCTGATCATTTGGGCCGTCTACCTGCTGACCTCGGTGCTGACCGAACTGGTGTCGAACAATGCGGTGGCCGTGGTGGTGACGCCGATTGCAATCGGTCTGGCGCAGGCGGTCGGGATTGACCCGCGGCCGCTGGTGGTGGCGGTGATGGTGGCGGCCTCGGCCTCGTTCGCGACGCCGATCGGATATCAGACCAACATGATGGTTTACGGGCCCGGCGGCTACAGGTTTACTGATTTTCTCAAAGTCGGTGTGCCGTTAAACCTGACGGTCGGCTTGCTGGCGTCCTTACTGATCCCCTTTATCTGGCCCCTTTAAGGTCGGCGCGGAACCGCCGGTTTTTAGGGGCTTAGCTTGTAATCTCTGATCCCGCCCCAATGTTTCTCTTCAAAGCCCTTGAAGAGAAAGGACAGGATCATGCCTTTTCCAAAGATCGGTCAGGCCATCGTGGCCAGTGCAGTTGTATTGGGGTTGTTGGGCGGTCACAGCACGGCCCAAACCACAAACGAACCAGTGAGTCTTGAGAATACCAAATGGTCCGCCATCGGGTTGAATGGAGGTGTTCTGGATATGGAAAAACGCCCCGAGATCGCGTTTGAGTCCGGCGGAGCTTTTGGTGGCAGCGGAGGTTGCAACCGCTTTAAAGGGCAGGCAGAGATGTCGGGTGGGCAGATCGACTTTCCAGACAATATCGCGGCAACCCTGATGGCCTGCCCGCCCGAAATGGAACAGGTCGAGCGTCAGTTTTTAGACGCGCTGCAGAATGTTGTGTCCTACGCGGTCGCCGGAGACAGTTTGGTCATGCTGGACAGCGCCGGTGAGCCGGTGCTGAAATTCGTGAGAATGCAATAAAGCCGGGCGGTCAGGCCACTGCCCGCGACCGCCCCGCATTGCGGCCGGAGAAGATACAGCCGCCAAGGAACGAGCCTTCTAGCGCGTTGTAACCGTGATAGCCGCCGCCGCCGAACCCGGCGACCTCTCCGGCCGCGAACAGGCCGGGGACGACCTGACCATCCGCGCCGATCATCTGGCTGTCGAGATTGGTTTGCAGCCCGCCCAGCGTCTTGCGTGTCAGCACGTGCAGCTTCACCGCGATCAGCGGGCCATTGGCCGGATCAAGGAATTTGTGCGGCTTGGCGGTGCGGATCAGCTTATCCCCCCGATAATTGCGCGCGGCCAGAATGGCCGCCATCTGCGCGTCCTTGGTGAAGGGGTTGTCGACCTGACTATCCCGCGCCTCGATCTGGGCGCGCAGGTGAGATTCGTCGATCAGACCGCCGCCCAACTGGTTCATGCCACTGACCAGCTCGGTCAGGGTATTGGCGACGATGAAATCCTCGCCGTGTTCCTTGAAGGCCTCAACCGGTGCGGTGGCTTTTGAACCCGTCAGGACGCGCTGGAACAGCACCTCGCGCCAGCCGCCATCGGTCATGTCGGGGTTCTGTTCCGAGCCGGACAGGGCGAATTCCTTCTTGATCACCTTCTGGGTCAGAACAAACCAGCTGTATTCATGACCGGTTTTCAGGATTTCTCTCAACGTGCCCAGCGTGTCGAATCCCGGCATGCAGGGTGGTTTCAGCCGATTGCCTTGTGCGTCGAACCACATTGAGCTGGGGCCGGGCAGAATGCGGATACCATGCGAGGGCCAGATCGGGTTCCAGTTGCGCACACCTTCAGTGTAGTGCCACATCCGGTCACCGTTGATCACGTGGCCACCAGCCTTTTCGCTGATGCCGATCATACGACCATCGACATGAAAGGGCACACCCGCCACCATATCCTTGGGCGGCTGGCCCAGCCGGTCGCGGGGCCAGTTCTTGCGCACCATTTTGAAATTGCCACCGATCCCGCCCGAGGTGACGATGACCGAGGGCGCATAGACCTCGAACTCACCCACCTCATCGCGGTTTGTCTTTGCTCCGTGAGCGGCAGTGTCATCGGCCAGAATCTCGCCCGACACACCCTTGGCGCCGCCGTTCTGCATGATGATATGGCTGACCTGGTGGCGGAATTTCAGTTCAATAAGCCCGGCGCTGACATGGTCCTGCACACGGCGGATGAAGTGTTTCAGAACGCCCGGTCCGGTGCCCCATGTGATGTGAAACCGTGGCACCGAGTTGCCGTGACCATCCGCATAGGACCCGCCGCGTTCCGCCCAGCCTACGATGGGGAACCAGCGCAGACCCATCTCGTGCAACCAAGGACGCATTTCACCGGCTGCGAACTCAACATAAGCTTCGGCCCATTTGCGCGGCCAGGCGTCTTCGGCGCGGTCGAACTGCGCGCTGCCCATCCAGTCGCGGAGCGCCAGATCGTGACTGTCTTTGATGCCCATCCGCCGCTGTTCCGGGGTGTCGACCATGAACAACCCGCCAAGGCTCCAGAACGCCTGTCCGCCCAGAAAATGCTCGGGTTCCTGATCCAGCACGATCACCTTCTTGCCGCGATCCCCCAGTTCAGCCGCAGCGGCCAGCCCAGCCAGCCCGGCGCCCACAACGATAGCATCAGCAGTATTGTTGGTCATGTTTTGTCCTTTCAGCGGCTGCGAAGCCAGGCGATATACGGCAGGGCCACGACATACATCATGATACCGTAGACGGCCGAGGGCAGGGCCAGCGGGCTGAATCCGCTGTCGGTTCCCGTGATAAGCGCCGCCAGAGTGATCCCCAACGTCGAGTTCTGGATGCCAGTTTCGATTGAGACTGTCTTACTTTCATTCCACGACAGTTTCGCGGCACGCGCCAGCCCCAACCCGATTGCAAGCAGAGCGATGTTCAAAGTGACCAGCCCAGCACCCATGATCCCAAGGTTGTCGATGAACAACCGCCAGTTCCCGGCCAGCGCCGCGAGGACAATCAGGACAAAAAGGACAGTCGAAACTTTGGATAGCGGTGCGTCGATCCCTTCTGCGAACGTTGGCGCGAAATGGCGAATACTGACGCCGATGGCCACGGGCAGGGTGGTGATCAGGAACATGGCGATCGCCAGACCTGCGATCGAGACCTCGGGTGCGTCTTCCCCCATGAAGTGATTGATCGACCAGGCGGCCAAGACAGGTACGGTCACCATCGACAGCAGGCTGATCACGGCGGTCAGACTAACCGACAGCGCAACATCTCCCTTGGCCAATTTGGTCAGGATATTACTGGTCACACCGCCGGGGCAAAAGCTGAGCAGCATGAAGCCCACGGCAATCTCGGGCTGCAGGGCAAACAGCTTGACGGTGAAGAAAGCTGCAATCGGCAGCAGTACCACCTGACTCAGCGCGCCGATGGCGAAAGGGTAACCCCGAGTCAGAACTCGGCGAAAATCGGCAATATGCAGCCCGATACCCAGAGACAGCATGATAATGGCCAGCGACAGCGGCAGGCCGACATTGATAAGCAGATCCAAGAACAACTCCTCCCAAAGCCGTTCGGACCAGCCTATGCGAGGGGTGAAGTTTGAGGCAACCGCGCCGTTGGGTCACGCATAGCGCTGAGCAAAACGGCGCAGAATTTCGCCGGGCTGGGTAACGTCGGCCGCGTGGCAGATATCGATCAGGCGCTGCGCGTCGTCAGGCGGAAAATAGCCGTGGTGTTTGTAGATATTGATGCGTTCTTCGAAATCCTGCGCGTTGGCCTCGGGGTGGAACTGCGTGGCATAGACGTTCTGGCCCCAGCGGATCATCTGAAACGGGCAAGGGTCCGAGGCCACAAGGTGAACGCACCCGGCAGGCAGGGTCTGCACGGCCTCTTTGTGGCCAACGAAAGCGTCGAAGGTCTGGTCCAGCCCGGCGGTCAACGGGTCGCGGGCGCCGTCCTCGGTCAGGTGGCAGGTCGAGGGGCCGACGGGTTCTCCGAACTGGTCCTTGCTGACGTCTCCGTTCAGGTGTGCTGCCAGAATACCCAGGCCATAGCAACAGCCCATGAACGGGTGATCCTTTGCGGTGATCTGCGGCATCAGGCCCATGATGGCGGCTTCGATGCGGGCATCCATCGCAGACTTTCTAGCCGGATCGTCACTGACGCAACCGGGGCCGCCACCGACGATCACTCCGGCATAGGCGGTGACGTCTAGCCCTGCGGGCAGGTCCTCGCGATCCAGACGGATGCGGTGGGTCTGGTCCGGCAACAAGCCGGTCTTGTCCAGGATCGAGGCGTATTCGGCATCCGACGCCTCGGTCTCAGGGCGCAGTTGCAGGATCAGAAATCGTTTCATGCAGTGCCTTTACCCGTCAAAGCGGCCAAAAGACAAGAATAGCGGGGATGGAAACCGCGACGATGAGGATTTCCAGCGGCAGCCCCATGCGCCAATAGTCGCCAAAGCGATAGCCGCCGGGACCAAGCACCAGCGTATTGTTCTTGTGTCCGATGGGGGTGAGGAACGCGGCTGAGGCCGCCACAGCGACCGTCATCAGGAACGGATCCGGTGAGACCTCAAGCGTGCGCGCCATCTGAATGCCGACCGGGGCGGCGACGATGGCGGTGGCGGTGTTGTTCAGAACATCCGACAGGGTCATTGTGACGATCATCAGCACTGTCAGAATGGCCCAGGCGGGCAAGCCGTCGGTCAGTTGCACCAGCGCATTGGCGATCAGTTCGGTACCGCCCGAGGTTTCTAAAGCGCTGCCCAATGGTATCATTGAACCCAGCAGCACAACGACCGGCCATTCAATATGGTTATAGAGATCGGCGATTGGCATGATTTTGGTCAGGACATAGGCCACCACGACCAACCCCAATGCAATTGGCAGGTAGATCAGCCCGACGCTGGCTGCCAGAACGGCGGCGGCGAACAGACCGATGGCCAGCCACGCCTTGTCATTGGCGGTGACGTTCAGCCCGCGCTCGGCCAGTGGCAGGCAACCCAACCATTCGGTCACATCGGCGCTGCGGTCGCGCGGGCATAGAAGAAGAAGGATATCGCCGGCCTCAACCTCGGTCTTGCGGACCTGTTCGGTGATGCGACGGCCCTGGCGTGAGATACCCATCAGCACAGTGCTTTGACGCCATGCCAGACCCAGCCCCTGCGCAGTGCGCCCGGTAATACGGGCGCTTTCGGGGGCGACGACCTCAATCACCTCCAGCCCATCGCCCTCGGCGGTCAGCAATTCCTGACGGCGTGTGTCCGAAAAGTCGAGGTTTAGCGCGGCGCGGAATTCATCCAGTGCCTCGGGCCGGGCTTCCAACACCAGCGCGTCGCCCTGTTTAAGCGTCGCATGGGCGGATCGGCCATAACGCCGCTTGCCATCGCGGATCAGGCCGATGATGGCGACGTCGGATTTTTCGGCGGCCTCATAAAGCTCGCTGACCCGCTTGCCGATATGGGCCGACTCCGGCGGGATGGTCAGTTCGGCAATATACTCGGCCAGCGCCTCCGAAGTCTCCTTCTGCGGCCCGCGGTTCGGGATCAATCGCCATCCGATCAGCGACACAAAGGCCAGCCCGGCTATTGCCGCCAATCCACCGACGGGGGCGAAGTCGAACATCCTGAACGGCTCGCCCAGTGTTTCCTGCCGAATTGAAGCGATAATGATGTTCGGCGGCGTACCGATTAACGTCGCCATGCCGCCCAGAATGGTGGCAAAGCTAAGCGGCATCAGGGTCAAGCCCACTGACCGCCCAGCCTTGCGCGCGGTCTGGATATCGACTGGCATTAGCAGGGCCAATGCGGCCACATTGTTCATGAAGGCCGACAAGACTGCGCCAATCCCACCCATCAGCGCGATATGCGCACCGAGGCCCCGCGAGGCATCGACCAATGTGCGGGTGATCAGGAACACGGCGCCGGAACGGACCAACCCGGCCGAGACCACAAGGACCAAGGCTACGATTATGGTCGCTGGATGGCCAAACCCGGCAAAGGCGTTATCGACGGGTACCACCCCAAGTACGACACCAATCAACAGCGCGGAAAAGGCTACGAGATCATAACGGAAGCGCCCCCAAAGAAGCATTCCAAATACAGTTGCGAAAAGGGCAAAAAGAATAATCTGGTCTGTCGTCATGCCGCCACCATACCCACAAGGCGGTCTTGAACAAGCCGCTCTCTTGATCCTATGCCCTGCAAACGTCTATATGAGCGCCGAATACGCAATCACTATTACGAGGACGCAACATGGCAGGCCATTCCAAATGGGCCAACATCCAGCACCGCAAGGGGCGTCAGGACGCCGCGCGGTCCAAGCTGTTTTCCAAACTGTCGAAAGAGATCACCGTCGCTGCCAAAATGGGCGACCCCGATCCCGACAAGAACCCGCGCCTGCGTCTGGCTGTCAAAGAGGCCAAGTCGAATTCGGTCCCCAAGGACGTCATCGACCGCGCGATCAAAAAATCTGTTGCAGGTGAAGGCGACGAATACGAAGAAATCCGGTACGAGGGCTATGGCCCCAATGGCGTCGCTGTCATCGTCGAGACGATGACCGACAATCGCAACCGGACTGCCTCGACCGTGCGTTCGACCTTTTCCAAGAACGGTGGCAATCTGGGCGAGACCGGCTCGGTCGGATTCATGTTCGAACGCAAGGGTGAGGTAGTATACCCTGCATCCGTGGGTGATGCCGACACCGTGTTCGAAGCAGCCATCGATGCGGGTGCCGAAGACGTCGAAAGCTCGGAAGAAGGTCACATCATCTGGTGCGCCGATACCGACCTGAATGACGTTTCGAACGCGTTGGAAGCAGCGCTGGGCGAGACCGAGTCGACCAAGTTGGTTTGGAAACCTACCACCACGACCGAGTTGGGTCTGGACGACATGCAAAAGCTGATGAAGCTGGTCGATGCGTTGGAAGACGACGATGACGTGCAGCGCGTTACTACCAACTTCGAAGCCACGGACGAGGTCATGGCGCAGCTCTGACACGCGCCAGATAGCAGTCTTTGAAAACCCGGCCGTTGGCCGGGTTTTTCTTTTGCGACTCATGTGGTTCTTGGCCGGTGGCCCGTATCCCTATAGGCTTGCAGCCAGGCAGTTCTCTTCGCAGCGTAGATGACCCAAATGAGCGCATGACGGACACCGCACCCAAACGAAATATTCCGGTTCTGGCCGGGCAAAGTATCCTGTCTCAGGTTGCGTGGACACTAGGCAGCCCCTCCGTGGTTCTTCCGTTTCTGGCCGTTTCGCTGGAACTGCCAATGTTCATTGCCGGGGGACTGGTGTCGGTCCGAATGGTCGGCAGCATGATCTCGGACGTGTTCCTGGCGCAGCCAATTGCGGCGCGGGATCGGAAGAAACGCGGGATTGCCCTGACTGAAATTGCCATCGGTGCCTGCCTTGTCATGGCGGTGGTGGTCGCGTCGACCGGGGTGGTTCCAGCCATCGGAATGGCTTTCGTCGCGGCGTTTTTTCTGATTGGTCTGATCGAAGAGATTCAGTCGTTGATGTATACCGACCTGCTCGGCGACCACGTACATTCCAAGTCGCGGATGGTCTTGCACTACTTGCAGCTTGGCATTGGCGGGTTGGGGGCCATCGGATTGGTGTTGCTGGTGCATGAGATCACCAAGGAAAACCCGCCCTTTTCACGCCATTCTGCGGTGATTGCCGTTTCGGTCACGTTCTTCGTTCTGTCGGGCCTGTGCATTCTGGCAATGTCCGAGATCGACAAGGACGCACCAACTAACGCCGGCGCGCCGTCAGCGCGGAAACGGAAATTCTTTGAAAACTTCACCGATATTTTGGCCATGTTCGATCAAGCTTGGTTCCGCCACTACATGGTCATGCGCATACCATTGGTGGTGGTGTCCCTGTCGGTGCCGTTCTTTGCCCTGATCGCGGCCGAGGCGCATCACGCGTCAGCCAAAGGTTTGACAGCCATGATCATCTCATCCGCGTCAGGGTATCTGGTCTCAGCTCCGTTGTGGCAGTTGGTGAACATGAAGTCGCACCGGGCCGTGATGGTGGTGGGCAACCTGATGGTGGCCGTTACCGGAGGCGCATTGTTGGTGGTGCATTTTCTGGGGGTCGATCACGCGGTGCATCTTCATGCGGTGGCGTTGTTCATCGTGACGGTGGCCGTGACGGGCATCAGCGGGGCGAGAAAGCTGTACTTTTTGGACGTGGCCCCCAAGGACCAGCGCGTCAAAGGGGCCGCTGCGATCAAAAGCATCTGTCGGATCACGGCGGTCATCCTGTCGGCCGCATTGGCTGCCATCGCTCATATGCACGAAGTTGCTTGGGCCATTTTCTTCATTGTTCTCGTCAGCTTGTTTGCCGCTATTACCTGTTACCGGGTGGTTTTACCCAACGTGAAAATGTCTGAGCCGACCTGACACGCCCAGTCAGGGCTGAGTGGGCAGGAGTGTCTGCGTTGCAACCCGTCTGACTGCATCACTCAGCGGGGCCAGCGCAGCGGAAAGAATGCGGCCCACTTGCCATGTCAGAGGCACGTCAAGGGGCGCATTGTGTAGCAGGGGAACCAACCTTCCGTCATCTAGCGCCTGCTGTGCCAGCCCGATCGGGTTCATGCCCCAACCCATCCCGGCCATCGCTGCGCCCACGAAGCCCTGTGGTGAGGGCAGGAAATGCGAGGGCGGTTTAATCCTTTGGCCGGTCTGTTCGGTGATCCATGATTTCTGCAGGCTGTCCTTGCGGTTGAAGGTCAGGCAAGGTGCCCGGGCCAGCGTGCGCGCGTTCACCCCATCGGCGAACCACTTGCGCATATAACCTGGGCTTGCGGTTGCGATGTAACGCAGTGCCCCCAAATCAGAGGAATCGCAGCCTGCAACCAGTTGACTGCCCACCGTGATGGCGGCGCTGACCTCTCCGCGCCGCAACCATTCTGCGGAATGGTCCTGATCGTCGACCACCAGATCGAACAGTATTCCGTCAACCTGCGCCATTGCATCGATGAACCACGTCGCCAATACGTCAGCGGGAACCGCCACACGGACACGTGCAGGACCAGTCGCTTGATCCAAGGTCAGTTCCCGGGCCAGTTTTGCCTCAAGAAGCCCGATGTCCTCTGCATGTTGTGCGATACGCAACCCCGCCGGAGTGCCTGTGCACGGCGTGCCGCGATGGATCAGGGCGGCACCCACGCGATCCTCCAATGCCTTGATCCGTTGCGAAATGGCCGAGGGCGTCACGGCCAGCTCGGCAGCGGCTGCCTCAAAGCTGCCATGGCGCAGGATGGAAGACAGTGCCGAAAGGTGATTGGGATCGAGCAACATTAGCCAAACTTAACTGAGGTCAACATCTTTAATTTGATAGAGGGCGGCAATACCCGTAGTCAATACCTCGGAACCACAGGAGGTCACATGTCTACATCCCTGATCGCAGGCTTTGCTTTGGGCTTCAGCCTTATTCTAGCCATAGGTGCGCAGAACGCCTTTGTGCTGCGTCAGGGGTTGCGGCGCGAACATGTGTTGCCCCTGTGCCTGACCTGTGCGGTGTCGGACGCCATTCTGATCGCAGCAGGTGTCGCGGGGTTCGGCGCGCTGGCGGCGGCAGCGCCCTGGTTTGAAACGGTGATGCGATACGGCGGGGCAATTTTCCTGACGTGGTACGGCCTGCGCAGCCTGCAATCAGCATGGCGTGGGGGAGCGGTAATGGATGTGGCCGAGGGTCAGCGCGCCAGCCTGAGGACCGTCCTGCTGACGGTTCTGGCCTTCACCTGGCTGAACCCGCACGTCTATCTGGACACGGTCGTGCTGATCGGATCGATCTCGGCTCAGTATGATGATCGGCTGGCCTTTGCGCTGGGCGCAATGCTGTCCAGCTTCGTGTTCTTCTTTTCCCTCGGCTACGGGGCAGGCATCCTGTCCCCTGTCTTTGCCAAGCCGCGAGCCTGGCAGGTTCTGGACGCGGTGATCGGCGTGGTCATGCTGGGGATTGCTCTCAAACTCGTGGCTATGTGATGGGTTGCCCCGGTCGGGGTTTCGGTGTTCAACCGTTAACATGACAACTCATGCGCCTGCATATCGTCCCCTCGTGGGCATGTTCTGGATGTTTGCTGCCGGGGTGTCCTTTGTTGTCATGACCGCGCTGGTCAAGTCGCTGGGTTCGACGATGGACCCGATTCAGGCGGCGTTTCTTCGGTTCGTCTTTGGTCTGATCTTTCTGCTTCCAGCCCTGAAGCTTGTTCTGACAACGCACCTGACACGCCGACATTTGACCCTGTTCGGTGTGCGCGGGATCGTGCATGCCGTGGCTGTGATGCTGTGGTTTTTCTCGATGACGCAGATCCCCTTGGCCGAGGTCACGGCGATGAACTACATGACGCCCGTCTATGTGACTTTGGGCGCGGCGTTGTTTTTAGGAGAGAAACTGGCTTTTCGCCGGATAGCGGCGATCTGTGTTGCAGTTGTCGGCGTCCTCATCATCCTGCGTCCCGGATTCCGCGAAGTTTCGGCAGGTCACCTGGCCATGCTGGGCACGTCTCTGGCGCTCGGCGGCTCGTATCTGATTGCAAAGGCGCTTGTACGGGATATTCCACCTTCAGTTGTTGTCGCACATATGTCGATCTGGGTGACGATTGCCCTGATCCCGTTTGCGGTGGCCGTCTGGACACCGCCCAGCCTGCGCGACCTGGGCGTACTGTTTCTGGTCGCCAGCTTTGCCACGGCGGGCCACTATTTCATGACGATTGCGCTGAAAGCGGCACCGGTGGCGGTTACGCAGCCGGTAACCTTCCTGCAACTGATCTGGGCCACGTTGCTGGGTGCACTGGTCTTTCATGAAAGCATCGACATCTGGGTTGTCGCGGGCGGTTCGCTGATCCTGTCGGCCGTCAGCTTCATCGCCTGGCGCGAGGCGATTTTGAACCGCAGCTACCTGACCACCCCCAGTATTGCGCCCAAACTATAGCGACATTCAGCGCGTCAAAGTGGTTATTAATTGACGAGTCAATAAAAACCCCGTAGCGTTTTCCCCACTTAACGTTGGGAGAGGACAGCTATGCCGAAACTCGGAATGGAGCCAATCCGTCGCGACGCTATCGTTCGCGCGACAATTGCCGAGCTTGGGTCGAAGAAGTCCCTTGACGTGACCGTCAGCCAAATCGCCAAGCGGGCCGGAATGTCCAGCGCCCTGGCGCATCACTATTTTGGCGGCAAGGATCAGATTTTTCTGGCCGCGATGCGACGCATCCTGTCTGATTTTGGTGCCGAGACCCGGGGCGAGCTAAAAACTGCTGCGCCGAAGGAGCGGGCGCAGGCCATCATCCGCGCCTCCTTTGCACCATCCTGTTTTACGCCTGATGTTATCGCCGCGTGGATGACGTTTTACGTTCTGGCTCAGACAAACGACGAAGCCCTGCGTCTATGGCAGATTTATCAGTCGCGTATTCGGTCCAATCTGATTGACGCCCTGCGCCCATTGATGAAGGACCCGGTCGAAGCGGCCGAGAATATGATCGCTCTGATCGACGGGTTGTATATTCGCGCCGCGCTCAGCGCGCCTGAAGACCCCCAACTGGCCGTGCAACACGCGATGCGTGTTCTCAACACTCTGCTCGAGGCTGAAAAATGACAAAACCTAACATTCTGATCCTGATGGTGGATCAGCTCAACGGAACCCTCTTTCCCGACGGTCCCGCAGACTGGCTGCATGCTCCGAACCTGAAGAAACTGGCCGAGAGATCGACACGGTTTGCCAACACCTACACGGCCTCGCCGTTATGTGCGCCCGGGCGGGCTAGCTTCATGTCCGGCCAGTTGCCCTCACGCACCGGCGTTTATGACAACGCCGCTGAGTTCAACAGTGACATCCCCACCTATGCGCACCACCTGCGTCGCGCAGGCTATTACACCTGCCTGTCGGGTAAGATGCATTTCGTCGGCCCTGATCAGCTACACGGGTTCGAAGACCGCCTGACCACCGACATCTACCCCGCCGACTTTGGCTGGACTCCCGATTACCGCAAGCCGGGTGAGCGGATCGACTGGTGGTATCACAACATGGGTTCGGTGACTGGCGCGGGTGTGGCAGAAATCTCGAACCAGATGGAGTACGACGACGAGGTTGCCTATCACGCCAAAGCCAAGCTCTATGATCTGGCGCGTGGCAATGATGACCGCCCGTGGTGTGTGACTGTCAGCTTTACCCATCCGCACGACCCCTACGTTGCGCGCCGGAAATACTGGGACCTCTATGAGGATTGCGAACACTTGCTGCCCGAGGTCGCAGACCTGGGTTATGACAACCAGGACCCGCATTCCAAACGCATCTTCGACGCCAACGACTGGCGCAGTTTCGACATCACTGAGGAAGATATCCGCAAGTCCCGCCGCGCGTATTTCGCCAACATCTCGTATCTGGACGACAAGATCGGCGAGATTCTCGAGGTGTTGGAAACCACGCGGCAGGAAGCGATCATCCTCTTCGTTTCGGATCACGGCGATATGCTGGGCGAGCGCGGCCTGTGGTTCAAGATGACCTTCTTCGAAGGCTCGTCGCGCGTGCCGCTGATGATCTCGGCACCGGGTATGCCTGCAGGGCGTATCGACACGCCGGTTTCGACGATTGACGTGACACCTACTTTGGGCGCGCTGGCGGGCGTGGACATGGCCGAGATAGCGCCGTGGACTGATGGTGAAGACCTAGTGCCTTTGGCGCAAGGTGGTGGGCGGACCACGCCGGTGGCGATGGAATACGCAGCCGAGGCGTCCTACGCCCCGCTGGTTTCGCTGCGCTATGACAAGTGGAAGTACAACCGTTGTGCGCTGGACCCCGATCAGTTGTTTGATCTTGAGGCCGACCCGCTGGAACAGGTGAACCTCGCCGAAGACCCCGCGCATGCCGGAACGCTGGAATCGCTGCGTGCGAAATCCGAGGCCCGCTGGGATTTGGATCAGTTCGACGCAGAAATAAGGGCCAGCCAGGCCCGTCGCTGGGTCGTGTACGAGGCGTTGCGGCAGGGTGGTTACTACCCGTGGGACTACCAGCCGCTGCAGAAAGCGTCCGAACGCTACATGCGCAATCATATGGATCTGAACACCGTCGAGGAAAGCCAGCGCTTCCCGCGCGGCGAATAACCTCTTCGTTTTTGAGAATTACTCCTGCCGAACAGTTCCAAACGTGGTTCGGCGGGCTATGGAGACCTGAATATGGAAGCAGATTTCGTCATCGTTGGCGCAGGGTCCGCAGGCTGCGCGATGGCTTACCGCCTGAGCGAGGCCGGGGCCTCAGTTCTGGTGATCGAACATGGCGGCACCGACGCTGGACCGTTCATCCAGATGCCCGCTGCGCTGAGCTATCCGATGAACATGGCGCGGTATGACTGGGGTTATGAGTCTGAGCCCGAACCGCATCTGAACAACCGCCGTCTGGCTTGCCCACGCGGCAAGGTGATCGGTGGGTCGTCCTCGATCAACGGTATGGTTTATGTGCGCGGCCACGCGCGCGACTTTGATACCTGGTCTGAAATGGGCGCGGATGGCTGGTCTTACGCCGATGTTCTTCCGTACTACAAGCGCATGGAGACCTGGCATGATGGCGGCCATGGCGGAGATCCCGAATGGCGCGGTAAAGACGGCCCGCTGCACGTATCACGCGGCCCGCGTGAGAACCCTCTGTTTAAGGCGTTTGTCGATGCGGGCCAGCAGGCGGGGTATGAGGTCACCGGCGACTATAACGGTGAAAAGCAAGAAGGCTTTGGCCCGATGGAGCAGACCGTCTGGAAAGGGCGGCGCTGGTCGGCGGCAAATGCTTATCTAAAGCCCGCCCTCAAGCGTGACAATTGCGAAGTCGTGCGCGGCTTGGCGTCTCGGGTCGTGATGGAGGGTGGCCGTGCGACAGGCGTTGAGTTGATCCGTGGCGGCAAAAAGGAAGTCATCCGTGCCCGGCGCGAGGTGGTTCTGGCCGCGTCCTCGATCAACTCACCCAAGTTGCTGATGCTGTCGGGGATCGGTCCGGCAGCGCATCTGGCCGACCACGGGATCGAAGCTGTCGCGGATCGTCCCGGTGTGGGCGCGAACCTGCAGGACCATCTGGAGCTTTACATCCAGCAGGCCTCGCTGCAGCCGATCACGCTGTATAAGCATTGGAACTTGGTCAGCAAAGGTCTGATCGGGGCGCAGTGGCTGTTCACCAAGACCGGCCTTGGTGCGTCGAACCAGTTCGAAAGCGCGGCCTTCATCCGTTCGAACCCGGGTGTCGAGTATCCGGATATCCAGTATCACTTCCTGCCCATAGCTGTGCGTTACGATGGCCAGGCCGCGGCGGAAGGGCACGGGTTCCAGGCGCATGTGGGGCCGATGCGCTCGCCATCGCGCGGGGCGGTTACGCTGCGTTCGGACAACCCTGAGGACGCACCGGAGATCCGGTTCAACTACATGAGCCACGAGCAAGATTGGGAGGATTTCCGCAAGTGTATCCGTCTGACCCGCGAGATTTTCGGGCAGGATGCGTTCAAACCCTATGCTGGAAAGGAAATCCAACCGGGAACGGACGTGCAGAGCGATGAAGAACTGAACGGGTTCATCGCCGAACATGCCGAAAGCGCCTATCACCCCTGCGGCACCTGTCGTATGGGGCGGGCCGATGACAAAAACGCGGTTGTTGATGCAGAGGGTCGGGTGATTGGTGTAGACGGGCTGCGGGTCGCCGATAGCTCGATCTTTCCGCAAATCACCAACGGCAACCTCAACGCGCCGTCGATCATGGTGGGCGAGAAGATGTCGGATCACCTGCTGGGTAAAGAAGCCTTGCCAAAGGCCAATGATCGCCCGTGGATTCACCCGGCATGGGCGACTGCCCAGCGGTGATTTGATCCGCGTCAAAGCGGGGTGTGGGAAACATGTCTAGACCTGAATCGCAACGACATATTTTAGGAGCGAACAGGAATGTCCCACACCCCGCATGAACTGGCCGAAGAGTTTCCGGAAAAAGTCGAACTGATGAGCCAGCTCAAGCAATCGGATGCACATTTTGCCCGCCTGGCGGATGAGTATCACGAAGTTAACCGCGTCGTACACCGCGCGGAAACCAACATCGAACCGATGGAAGATCTGGCCGAAGGCGAGCTGCGCAAGAAGCGCGCTGCACTTAAAGATGAGATCTGGTCGATCCTGTCCAAGGCTTAAGACCCAAGGGCGGGGGCTCTGCCCCCGTCGCGACGGACTGCGGCTTCCCCGGGGCATTTTCCGGCCGGATATAGTCAGGTGACTTCGTAGGGCAGGGTGCCGCGGGTATGGGCGTCAATGGACAGGCGGCGTTCCAGAGGCGGGACCGAGCGTTGGTGGCAGTTTTGCCGCTCGCAGATACGGCAGGAAATGCCAATGGGTTCATAAGCGCTTGCGTTGGTGATATCGAGGTTATCAGCGTAGACCAGCGCCTCGGCGTGACGGACTTCGCACCCTAGGGCGATGGCATAGCGGCGCACGGGCGCGCCGTAAGAACCGCCTGATTTCGACACATCCCTTGCCAATGAGATATAGCGGACACCATCCGGTGTTTCTGCCAGTTGCCGCAGGAAGTGGCCGGGTGTTTCAAAAGCACGGTGGACGTTCCAAAGGGGGCAGGCGCCGCCGAACCGGGCAAATTGCAGGCGCGTGGCCGAGTGGCGCTTGGTGATGGTCCCGGCCTGATCGACGCGCACAAAAAAGAATGGGATGCCCTTGGCGCCGGGACGCTGCAGTGTCGAAAGCCGGTGCGCCACCTGTTCAATGGATGCTCCGAATCGATTGCTGAGAAGTTCGAGATCGTGGCGGTACTCCTGCGCGGCGGTCAGAAACGCATCATAGGGCATCAGCGAGGCCCCAGCGAAATAGTTGGCCAGGCCGATTTTGGCGATGGCCCGGGCCTCGTCGCTTTGGAACTTGGCGAAGTCCAGCGTCGCGTCGAGCAGCTTGTCCTGGCTGATCAGCGCCACCTGCAGCAGCAGTTGAAACACCTGTGTTTGCGGTGCTGTTCGGGATGAGAGCTGCAACGTTTTGCTGTCAGCATCGTATTTCCGGGTCTCGGAAATATGCACGAACTGTACCCGAATGCCGCGCTCACCGAGGCTGTTGATCGCTGCGGCGCGAATACCGCCGGCTTCTTCGGCGCGGGTTGAAAACCGCTCGGCGGCGCGATCGACAGCGTCGATATAGTTGTCGCAGTAATGGAAAAAATCGCGCACTTCCTCCCACGGGCTGGCCTGAATTTGCGCGTCTTCACGGCCCAGGGCCTCGTCCAGAGAGGCAAGCCGTTCGTGAGTTTGGCGATAGGTTCTGTGCAAGGCGATGAATGCACGGGCCAGAGCGGGGGCGTTTGAGGCAGTGAGGCGTAGATCGGCCAGCGGGGGCATGTCGTCGAACACCGGGTCAGCCAGCGCCTCTCGCATGTCCGAGACCAGACGCTCACTGTCGCCGGTGCTCAGTTCGGTCACATCCATGCCGAATTCCTGCGCCAGCGCCAGAACAACCGTGGTCGAGATCGGACGGTTGTTGTTTTCCATCTGGTTTAGGTAGGGCAGAGAAACGCCCAGTTTTGTGGCGAATTCTTTCTGCGTCAGGGTCAGGCGCGTGCGCATTTCGCGCAGTTTCGCGCCAGCATAAAGCTTTTGGGTGGCCATGGCGTGCCTTTGCAACTTTTCTGTTGTCGCAGGCTAACTTTGCAAACCGATCGGTGCAAGCCGTGTTACAGGCCCAATTTCCGTTCGCGGCGGATGACCGAAACAATGGCGCAGATTGCCAAAACGGATGTCGCCAGCATCAGCCAAAGCAGTGGCATCGCTCCGGTTTCGTGGGTCAGGAGGGTTCCAGCCAGGGCGCTGAGACCAGCACCGCCGCCCAGCATGATCGCGCCACTCAGTCCCGAAGCGGTGGCGGCAAGATGAGGGCGTACCGACAATGCGCCTGAAGTGGCATTGGGAATTGTCATGCCGTTTCCGATCCCCACAAAGGTCATGAAGCCAAAAAAGCTGAGTGCCGTTCCAAAGCCAGCCAGAAACAGGATGGCTGACAGAGCGACGCCGATTGCGTTCAGCAAACACCCCCAAAACACCATCCGGTTGACGCCAAAGCGGGTCGAATAGCGCCCGCTGACGAAATTGCCGAAGAAATACCCAATCGCTGGCGCGCCGAAATAGATGCCGACCAGCGCGGCGCTGAGGCCAAATAGTTCGGTGCCGATAAAGGGGGCCCCGCCCAGATAGGCAAAGAATGCGCCAGAGGAGAGGGCGGACGACAGCGAATAGCCCCAGAACCGGGGGGAGCGCAGCAATTCCGGGTATTCGCGGAACTGCTGTATCAGCGTTTTGCCGCTCTTGGCCGAGGTTTCGCCAAAGTCGACATAGGTCAGCGCCAGTGTCATTACACCTAATGCAAAGGGAAGCCAGAAATTGGCCTTCCAACCAAAGCTCTCTTCCAGCAGACCACCAATCGCCGGACCAATCATGGGCACAACCGCCATGCCCATCGTGACATAGCCTATCATTGAGGCTGCTTGATCCTGATCGTACAGGTCGCGCACCGCCGCCCGGCTGAGCACCATGCCGACGACCACGATGGCCTGGCACATCCGGAAGGCCAGAAAAACTTCGATGCTCGGGGCGAAGATGCAGCCCAGAGTTGCGATCAGAAACAATGCCAGCCCCCACAGCATGACGGGCCGGCGCCCGGCCTTATCCGCGATCGGGCCGATCAGGATCTGCAATATCGCATTGACCAGAAGGTACAGCGCAATCGACAACTGCATCACCTTGTAGTCGGCCTGAAAATGTATCGCCATGTTCGGCAGGCTGGGCAGGAACAGGTTCAGGCTGAGCGCGGACAGCCCAGAAAGCAAAACCAGCGTTGAGATCGTGGGGGGCGAGCGGTGCGCCCGGGAAGAACTAAACTGCATGGTTCACATGTATAGTGACCGTTTCAGGGAATGCTATCCAAGACTGCGTCTCACTGTGAAACTTAGCAAATTTACAGTTTTCCATAAGTTTGTTGCGGTAACTTTGCAAATTTGCCGAAAGATGCTTTGGACCTGAAGCGTATGCGTATAGTGTCGCGCGAAATCTCACAGGGAATGAGCGCCATGAAAGATATCCTTACCGAGCTTGAAGACCGCCGCAACGATGCCCGGCTGGGCGGCGGACAAAAGCGTATCGACGCGCAGCATGGGCGTGGCAAGCTGACCGCGCGCGAGCGGATCGAACTGCTGCTGGACGAAGGCAGCTTTGAAGAGTTCGACATGTTCGTCAGCCACCGCTGTACCGATTTCGGGATGGAAAAACAAAAGACTGCGGGCGATGGCGTGGTCACCGGATGGGGCACGATCAATGGCCGAATGGTCTATGTGTTCAGTCAGGACTTCACGGTGTTTGGTGGTTCGCTGTCGGAAACCCACGCGCAGAAGATCTGCAAGATCATGGATATGGCGATCCAGAACGGTGCGCCGGTGATTGGAATCAACGACTCGGGCGGTGCGCGAATCCAGGAGGGCGTGGCCTCGCTGGCGGGCTATGCCGAAGTGTTCCAGCGCAACATCATGGCCTCGGGCGTGGTGCCGCAGATCAGTGTAATCACGGGCCCCTGTGCCGGTGGCGCGGTATACAGCCCGGCGATGACCGACTTTATCTTCATGGTCAAAGACACCTCCTACATGTTCGTGACCGGCCCTGACGTTGTGAAAACCGTCACCAACGAGGTCGTCACCGCCGAGGAATTGGGCGGTGCTTCGACCCACACCAAGAAGTCTTCGGTTGCTGATGGTGCGTTTGAAAACGACGTCGAGGCGATGGCCGAAGTGCGCCGCCTGGTCGACTTCCTGCCGCTCAACAACCGCGAGAAACCTCCGGTGCGCCCGTTCTTTGACAGCCCGGAGCGGATCGAGACCTCGCTGGACACGCTGATACCCGACAATCCGAACACACCCTATGATATGAAAGAACTCATCACCAAAGTGGCGGATGAGGGCGACTTCTACGAAATCCAGGAGGATTTCGCCAAGAACATCATCACCGGTTTTATCCGTCTGGAAGGGCAGACCGTAGGTGTCGTAGCCAACCAGCCGATGATTCTGGCTGGCTGTCTGGACATCGACAGCTCGCGCAAGGCGGCACGGTTCGTGCGCTTCTGCGACTGTTTCGAGATTCCGATCCTGACGCTGGTAGACGTGCCGGGCTTCCTGCCGGGCACCTCGCAGGAATATGGTGGTGTGATCAAGCACGGTGCCAAGCTGCTGTTCGCCTATGGTGAAGCGACCGTCCCGAAAGTCACCGTGATCACTCGCAAAGCCTATGGTGGTGCCTATGACGTTATGGCCTCCAAGCATCTGCGCGGCGATTTCAACTATGCCTGGCCCACGGCCGAGATCGCGGTGATGGGCGCCAAGGGCGCGACCGAGATTATTCATCGTGCCGATCTGGGCGATGCTGAGAAGATCGCGCAGCACACGCAGGATTACGAGAACCGGTTCGCCAACCCCTTTGTCGCCGCCGAACGTGGCTTCATCGACGAGGTGATCATGCCGCAATCCACCCGCCGCCGCGTGTCCCGTGCGTTTGCCAGCCTGCGCAACAAGCAGCTGAAAAACCCGTGGAAAAAGCACGACAATATCCCGTTGTAAGGGGTGTCCAAACGAACCACCTGCCGGGGGCCACTCCGTCGGCGGATCATGGCGTAACTGTCGAGCGGAAGTTTGACTTTGAGACCAATGCTGATAGATGACTGACCTTATCAGACATAGAAAAGCGCGGGCCACAAGCCATGCGCGCGCGACCCCGGAGAGAGGAGCCCGCGTCAATCGGGGCTGGGGTCGCGCCTTAATTCTGATGTGTCTCGGATGGTCATCTACCGCTGTTGCGCAGCCCGAAAGCCTGTTGCCGGTTCCGTCGGGTCAACCCGTGCATCTGAGCGATGTTCTGCTGGACAACACCCCGGGCGAGCTGTGGGTCAGGTTCCGTTTTGTGGCGCCCAAGATCGGCTACACCGCTGGGCGAATTGGCTATGACGTCGCTTCGAACGACATGGAACACTTGTGCCAAACCCTAGCGGTTGCCTATTTGGCGCACCATGAGCTTGATCCGGCGCGTGTCGTGATTTCGTTGTCTGACCGGCCTGTCGAATTCGGGCGATCCGCGCCTGACGCCACGCAGTTTTTTGAAGCCTATCGGTTGGAGCAATCCCAATGTATCTGGGAGGCGCTCTGACCATGAAATCCCGTTTTCTTCACCTCAGAGCGTTTCTGAATACCAATGCGGCTTTGGAGGTGCGCGATATGATCCCGTCTGCATTTAAGGGCGATTCTGTTTCTCTACTCTCAGTGAATAGCGAGGTGCCGGTATGCTGAAGCACCGCGGTTTTCCCGGGCGCCTTCCGGGGACGGATTTTCAATTCACCATTCGCCGCGCGAACCCCAAAGGGGTCACGCCGATTACGCGACGCGAGCGGTTCCGTGATCGCAAACCGGCAGACCGTCGTGCGGATGCCGCCTTCATGGAAGCGCTGTGGCAGAACTTCGGGGATCAGCCTTTCGAGCGTGGCAATCTGGACGCCGGCCGCCTGAGCTGGCTGTTCGAGCGCGAAGTGATCCCGGCCGAAGACCCGTTTGATCCGGCCAACTATGACGCCTTGCTGATCATTGATGTGGACGCGGCGCGGATGTCGTTCCCCGATGTCTTCGACGGGGTGCGCTGAACCGTGCAGGCCACTGTCGCGCATATCCATCCGGGGGCACCTTCGGAAAAAACCCTGCCCGGTTGCGGGCAGGGCGGTTCAGTGCGTTCAGAAATTCAGCTGCGCGGCGACCTGAATACGGTTGCCGTCAAAGGTCCGGCCCGTGGGTTCGTCGTTCCGCTCACCATAGATGTACTCGGCGCTCAGCGTCAGGTTCTCGGTGGCCTGATAGAAAGCGTTGACGTGGATCGTCTCCAACTCGGTGAAGGACAAAGTGCCGGTCGAGGTCGGCAGGTCATAGTCTTCCTTGCCGTAAGCGATGCCGACATTCCACTTTTCTCCCAGGTCCTGACGGAACTCGATGGTGTAGCCGTCCACGTCGTTGGCCTGACCGCCAACAACAGCATCACCAAGGCCGATCAGATAGGGGCCAAGGGCCTCTCCGTTGACATAGTTGACCTGAAACAGCCCGCCCTGCCACGGACGCACCGATCCGGACAGGGTAAAGCCGGTCTGGTCCACCTCGACGCCTCCGCCTTCGGCCTTGCCATAAAGGGCCGACGCGCGGGCGATATAGGTGCCGTCATTGTATTCCGCCGAGGCGGTCAGCACCGGATCATCCGAGTTCGACCCGCTGACGTTTTCTTCGACCGAAACGGCAAAAGACGTGTTGGTCCCGAAACTGTTGGTGTAGCGGACCTGTGGAACACGGGCGAAAGCGATGCCAACGGGTCCGTTGAATTCGACCGAGGTCGGATAGGTGTCCAGTGGCTGGAAGTTGGTCCAGTACTGGCCGATCAGCCAATTGTCCCCGATTCGGATATTGGCATGGCGCAATCGAAATTCGGCGGTGCCGTTCGAGGCAAAAAGGTCAACCTCCAGTTGGCCGCCGATGTCGCCAATGGCGCTGGGCGTGGTGGTAAGCAAACCGATCCGCGATTGGCGTACGGTGGCGCCGAAGGTGCCGTCGGTGGCTGCCGAGGGCTCACCGATGACGTTCACGAAGGCGGTGTCGCCCTGGTCGAACTCGAAGTCATAGAAGAAGTCGGCTTTTACATAGCCATAGACGTCCAAAGTGGTGTTGCCGATCCTGAATTCTCCGGGGGTGGTGCCCGGTCCTGTAGATTCCAGCGCTTCGATCCGGGCACGCAACGCATCCAGTTCAGCCTGAGTTTCAGCATCTTGGGCAAAGACCTGCGTACTGGTCACGCTAAGAGCATAGGCAGCGAGCAGGAATGCCTTTTTTCTCTTTATAATCATGTGGGTGTTCCCTTGTGTGCAGAAGTGCAAGGGCAAGGTTTCACGCAAATGTCAGCGTGGGAAATCACGAGAACGGGATGGGAATCGCGTTATTTCTCAAGAAGAATTGTGCGAGGGCTCAGTAGTTTTCACAGCCGGGTGAACAGATCGGTTAACCCTACGGCTGTGAACGGAGATTTGAAGCGGTGGCCGGTGCCAGGCCGTGATGCTGCACGTGCAGAAACGGGTGTCGATGGTGAGCTTTGTAACGCCAATGTGACTGTGCGGGCCACCGGTTTCGCGCACCCGATGGCGCAGCGTGTCGGCGCAAATTTGCGCGGGAATTCACCGTATGGGCGAATTCCAGCCGGAATCTCTCTTGGAAACAATACTTTGTTTGCGGCCTTGATTGTGCCGTGCAATGTGAATGAGCCGTGCGGCTCTACTTTGCCTGCGCCGCACAAGCACCTACTATTCCGTACCCCTTCCTTCCGCGGGCAGGTTTGTGAAACTCACAATACCTCGCCCGCGTTTTTCTTTGAGCGCTCTTTGCGCTTAAAGCGGCATAATTCTGCGCAAAATGCAGATTTGGGGGACCTGTTATTGAATAACAGCCCCCACTTACGCCATCAGCGCCCCGACGCATCAAGAAACCAAAAGGGGCAGAGCGTATGCGAATCTCAAAAATCATCCTTGCCGTGGCGACCTGTGCTGGGCTTGCGGCCTGTGGCGACTCGTTCGGCGAGCAGGCCTTGCTTGGCGGCGGCGCAGGGGCGCTGGGTTCGGCGGTCCTGGGTGCCGATCCGTTCGTCGGAGCGGCAGTCGGTGCCGCGGGCAACGTGCTTTACTGCAAGACGCAAAAGAACTGCTACTAACTTAAACTACGGGGCGCCCGTCGCCCCGACCGTCATCGCGCAACACGCCGTCGTGGGGTTCAAGCCCCGTGGCGGCGTTTTGCGTTTCCAGAACACCAAGACAAAGGACGTTCCATGTTCAATAAGATCCTGATCGCCAACAGGGGCGAGATCGCTTGCCGAGTCATCAAGACCGCTCGTAAAATGGGCATTGGCACTGTTGCCATTTACTCGGACGCGGACAGAAACGCGTTGCACGTGTCGATGGCGGATGAGGCCGTTCACATTGGGCCCCCACCCGCGAACCAGTCCTATATCGTGATCGACAAGGTGATGGACGCTATCCGCCAAAGCGGAGCGCAGGCCGTTCACCCCGGCTATGGTTTCCTGTCTGAAAACTCGAAATTCGCCGAGGCGCTGGAAGCCGAAGGTGTGGCGTTCGTCGGTCCTCCGGTCGGGGCTATCGAAAGCATGGGCGACAAGATCACCTCGAAGAAAATCGCACAGGATGCGGGGGTTTCGACGGTGCCTGGATATATGGGCCTGATCGAAGACGCTGATGAGGCCGTGAAAATCTCAAACGAAATAGGCTATCCGGTGATGATTAAGGCCAGCGCCGGTGGCGGTGGCAAAGGCATGCGGATCGCGTGGAACGATGACGAGGCGCGTGAGGGTTTCCAATCCTCCAAAAACGAGGCTGCGAACTCGTTCGGCGACGACCGGATCTTTATCGAGAAATTCGTGACCCAGCCGCGACACATCGAAATTCAGGTCCTGTGCGACAGCCATGGCAACGGCATCTATCTGGGCGAACGCGAATGCTCGATCCAGCGCCGTAATCAGAAAGTGGTGGAAGAGGCCCCGTCGCCTTTCCTCGACCCCGAAACCCGCAAGGCGATGGGGGAACAGGCTGTGGCTCTGGCCAAGGCCGTGAACTATGCCAGCGCCGGCACGGTTGAGTTCATCGTCGATGGCGACAAGAACTTCTACTTTCTCGAAATGAACACCCGCCTGCAGGTGGAACACCCGGTGACCGAGTTGATCACTGGCGTCGATCTGGTCGAACAGATGATCCGCGTGGCCGCCGGTGAGAAGCTGACGATCACTCAGGATGACGTGACTCTGACCGGTTGGGCGATTGAAAACCGTCTGTATGCCGAAGATCCGTATCGCGGCTTCCTGCCGTCGATTGGACGACTGACCCGCTATCGTCCGCCGCAGGAAACGGCTGCTGGTCCGATGTTGGTGAACGGAAAATGGCAGGGCGACGCGCCTGAAGGTGAGGCTGCGGTGCGTAACGATACCGGCGTCTATGAAGGCGGCGAGATCAGCATGTATTATGACCCGATGATCGCCAAGCTGTGTACTTGGGCCCCGACCCGCGAACAGGCGATCGAGGCGATGCGCGTGGCGCTGGACAGTTTCGAGGTCGAAGGTATCGGCCACAACCTGCCGTTCCTGTCTGCCGTGATGGACCACCCGAAATTCGTCAGCGGTGACATGACCACCGCGTTTATTGCCGAGGAATACCCTGACGGTTTTGAAGGCGTTCAACTGTCTGCAGTTGATCTGCGCCGGATCGCGGCTTCCTGCGCGGCGATGTATCGTGTGGCCGAGATCCGCCGCACGCGTGTTTCGGGCCGCATGGACAACCACGAACGCAAGGTCGGCAAGCGCTGGAACGTGGCGCTGCAGGGGCAGGAGTTCGATGTCAAAGTCAAGGCCGACAAAGAGGGCGCGACCGTCAAGTTTTCCGACGGAGAAAGCTTGCGCGTTGTATCGGATTGGACCCCGGGCGATCAACTGGCCGTCGTGGATGTGGACGGAAGCCCGCTGGTCATGAAGGTCGGCAAAATCTCGGGCGGGTTCCGCATTCGCAACCGGGGCGCGGATCTGAAGGTGCATGTGCGCCGTCCGCATCAGGCCGCTCTGGCCAGGCTGATGCCTGAGAAACTGCCGCCCGATACCTCGAAAATGCTGCTCTGCCCGATGCCCGGCCTGATCGTAAAGATCGACGTCGAAGTGGGGCAGGAAGTGCAGGAAGGTCAGGCGTTGTGCACCGTTGAGGCGATGAAAATGGAGAACATCCTGCGCGCCGAGAAAAAGGGTACCGTCGCCAAGATCAACGCAGGCCCCGGCGACAGCCTCGCCGTGGACGATGTGATCATCGAGTTCGAATGATCATGACCGCGTTTTTGCCATATCGCACAGGGTCTCCGGCGTTTCGCGCCGGGGGCTTGGGGCGTAGCGAAGGCGCTCAGCCTCCCTCGCGCCGTTCGCGGATCTCGCGTTCACGCAGGGGTGTCTTGTCAATTGACCGGCCGATCTCGCGCACGCTCCATGGGGACGGTTTACGCAGTTTGACGACGCCGTCCTTGTCGACAAACACCATCTGGAACCCGCGTGGCCGCAATTGCGACCGGATCGGTGATCGCGCTGAAGGGTCGGTGTCGGTCAGTACGACCACGTCGCGGTCGCGCATGGCTGCTTCGCCCTCGACCAGCATGTCGATCTGTTGCTGGAACCGCGGGTCGGCGGGCGTGTCGGCGAATACCACGATGGGCCGATTAACCCAGAGGAACTCGCTGAGTTCGCTATCACCAGCAGAGCGGACGAATTCGTCCTCTGCCGGAGCAGACCCATCGGCAGCCATCGCGGCTAGCGGGAATAGTGCCGAGAAAACAAGGGCAAGCGTTCGTGTCATGGGGCCTCCTGTTGAAATGAATATAGCCTCTGTGCCCACGAATGCGACCGGTGAATTGCGCGAGGCGTTCAAAATCTTGCGTTTGAGCGCGACCGGATTGGGCGCCCAGAGCATCACATCGCGAAGGGAATGCTCTGTCGCGACCCGAATTGAGAAAAGGATATCGCTATGACCGATACGAAGGACTGGCAGGTGTTGGCCGAGAAAGAGCTGCGCGGTCGCCCTCTGGAAGACCTGACCAGAGAGACACTGGAAGGCATCGACGTCAAACCGCTCTATACGCAGGACGATACCGCCGACCTGCCACATATGGGGTCGCTGCCCGGCTTCGGGCCGTTCACCCGCGGGGTGAAGGCGACGATGTATGCCGGGCGTCCCTGGACGATTCGTCAGTATGCGGGATTTTCGACGGCCGAGGAATCGAACGCCTTCTACCGCCGGAACCTAGCTGCTGGTCAGCAGGGCGTTTCGGTGGCATTCGATCTGGCGACGCACCGTGGCTATGACAGTGACCACCCGCGCGTTGTGGGCGATGTTGGTAAGGCCGGTGTGGCCATCGACAGCGTCGAGGACATGAAGATCCTTTTTGACGGCATCCCGCTGGACAAGGTCTCGGTCTCGATGACGATGAACGGCGCGGTGATTCCGATCCTGGCGAGTTTCATCGTAGCGGGCGAAGAACAGGGGCATGACAAGTCGGTTCTGTCCGGCACTATTCAGAATGACATTCTGAAAGAGTTTATGGTCCGCAACACCTATATCTACCCGCCTGAGCCGTCGATGAAGATCATCTCGGACATCATCGAGTTCACCTCGAACGAGATGCCGAAATTCAACTCGATCTCGATCTCGGGCTATCACATGCAGGAGGCCGGGGCGAACCTGGTGCAGGAACTGGCCTATACGCTGGCTGATGGCCGCGAATATGTACGCGCCGCGACCGAGGCTGGAATGGACGTGGACAAGTTCGCAGGTCGTTTGTCCTTCTTTTTTGCCATCGGCATGAACTTTTTCATGGAGATCGCCAAGCTGCGTGCGGCCCGTACGTTGTGGCACCGGGTGATGACAGATTTCGGCGCGAAATCCGAGCGGTCCAAAATGCTGCGCACCCACTGCCAGACTTCGGGCGTGTCGCTGCAGGAACAAGACCCTTATAACAACGTGATCCGCACCGCCTATGAAGCAATGAGCGCGGTTCTGGGTGGTACTCAGTCGCTGCACACCAACGCTCTGGACGAGGCGATCGCGCTGCCAACTGATTTCTCGGCCCGCATCGCGCGGAACACGCAGTTGGTGCTGCAGGAAGAGACCGGCGTGACCGATGTGGTCGATCCGCTGGCAGGTTCTTACTATGTCGAAAGCCTGACCAGCGAACTGATCGAAAAGGCCTGGGCCCTGATGGAAGAGGTCGAAGAGATGGGTGGCATGACCAAGGCCGTCGCCTCGGGCATGCCCAAGCTGCGGATCGAGGAAAGCGCAGCGCGGCGTCAGGCCATGATCGATCGGGGCGACGAAGTGATCGTCGGCGTCAACAAGTACCGCAAGGAACAGGAAGACCCGATCGACATTCTGGACGTCGACAACGTAGCCGTGCGCGAAGCTCAGGTCGCGCGGTTGGAACGTATCCGCGCAACGCGGGACGAAGCAGCCTGCCAACAGGCATTGGACGCTCTGACCACCACTGCCCGCGAGGGTGGAAACCTGCTGGCCGCCGCCGTCGAGGCCGCCCGTGCCCGCGCATCCGTAGGAGAGATCAGCATGGCAATGGAAAAGGAATTCGGCCGTCACCGCGCCGAGGTGAAAACCCTGGCAGGAGTTTATGGTGCGGCCTACGAAGGCGACGAAGGTTTTGCCGCGATCCAGAAATCCATCGAAGATTTTGCCGAGGTGGAAGGTCGTCGCCCCCGCCTGTTGGTCGTCAAGATGGGGCAAGACGGCCACGATCGGGGCGCCAAAGTGATCGCCACCGCCTTTGCGGATATTGGCTTTGACGTGGACGTCGGACCTCTGTTCCAGACGCCAGCCGAAGCTGCGCAAGACGCCGTGGACAATGATGTGCACGTGGTAGGGATCTCTTCGCAGGCAGCGGGGCACAAGACGCTTGCGCCGCAGCTGGTCGAGGAACTCAAGAAGGCGGGTGCCGAGGATATCATCGTCATTTGCGGCGGTGTGATTCCGCAACAGGACTATCAGTTCCTCTATGACCACGGGGTCAAGGCGATCTTTGGGCCGGGCACTAATATCCCCGAAGCTGCGCAGGATATCCTGCGTCTGATTGCCGAAGCCAAGGGGTGAGCCCAACGAGGTTTTTCGACAAAAAATCTTGTGATCCGGCGTCTTTGACGGAAACATGCGACCAGGCCCTTCGTGGGTCTGGTCGCAATCTTTTGGGAGGATGCACGTGTTACTAGATCATCTGGCGGTGGCGGGTGAGACGCTGGAAGCTGCATCTGCACACATCGAAGGCGCTTTGGGTGTGTCACTGCAAGACGGCGGCAAGCACGACGCCTTTGGGACTCACAACCGTCTGTTAGGGTTGCGGGATGGGCTGTATCTGGAGGCCATCGCAATCGACCCACAGGCGCCCAGGATGGAACGCACACGGTGGTTCGACCTTGACCGGTTTGCAGGCGCGCCGCGCCTGAGCAACTGGATTTGCCGGGTTTCGGATATTGAAGCTTCCGTGTCCATGTTTCCTGATGGTGTGGGGCAGCCGATTGATCTGGCCCGTGGCGCGTTGAGGTGGAAAATGGCGGTGCCCCCGAACGGAAGGTTGCCGTTCGACAATCTGTTTCCCGCCCTGATTCAATGGCACGGCGATCTGCACCCGGCGCAGATGCTGCAGGACAGCGGGTGCCACCTTCGACGCCTTGTGGTCTTCCACCCCGATGCGCTGGATCTGGCCCGATTGCTGGGTGATTTGGAAAACGTGGTGTTTGACACCGGCCCCGCAGCGTTGCGGGCCGAGTTCGAAACGCCGCATGGCCCACGCGTGTTGGAATGATCATTAGAGCGGCGCAGGTTTCAGACGCCCCCTCAGTCGTTGCAATCACCAACGCGATCATTCGCGACACGCTGGTGACCTTCACCACCGATGAGCGCAGCGTGGATGCCATTGCCGCGGACATTAAAACCCGCGGTCCTGCCTATCTGGTGGCCGAATCGGATGGACAGGTTTTGGGCTTCGCCACTTACAGTTTGTTTCGTGACGGTCCGGGCTATGCGCATTGCCGCGAGCACACAATCCAGCTGGCCCCTGAGGCGCGCGGGCAGGGCGCAGGGCGGGCCTTGATGTCTTCGCTTGAGGGTGCGGCGCAGGCAGAGGGCGTGCACGTGTTGGTCGCCGGGATTTCCTCGGCCAACCCAGGGGCGGTCGCGTTTCACGCCGCGCTTGGGTACACGCAGGTGGGTCTCATGCTCGAGGTCGGGTGCAAATGGGGCAAACGGTTGGACCTTGTGCTGATGCAGAAAATTCTTTCGACTGACGAATAGGTTGCACCTGACAGTTGCGATTTGGGGCGCTAGGGTGCGCTCATGTCGATCTGGACTCGTATATCCGACGCGCTGAGCGCGCTTGCCCAAGGCGAAAGCCTGACGGCTGTTTTTGAGAAACTGCGCACGCCGCCCGAACGCTCGGTCGCATTTGCGATTGCCGTGATTGCGCTGGGCGCAAAGATGGCAAAGGCCGATGGTCAGGTGACGCGCGACGAGGTGACAGCCTTCCGCGACGTTTTCCAGATCGCGCGCGAAGACGAGGCCGGCGCGGCAAGAGTTTTCGACATGGCCCGAACGGATGTTGCTGGCTATCAGGACTATGCTCGCAAGATTGCCCGCATGTTCGCCGATGACAGCACCACCCTTTGCGATCTGATGGAGGGGCTGTTTCACATTGCCATGGCCGACGGGTTCTATCACCCCAACGAGAACGAGTTCCTGGAAGAGGTCAGCCGCATTTTCGGTCAGTCAGAGGCGCAGTTCCTCGCCCTGCGCGCGCGGTTTGTGCCCGACGCGCCCAAGGACCCTTACACGGTTCTGGGTGTGCCCCGAGACATGCCGCTGCCCGATATCCGTACGGTCTGGCGGCAATTGGTACGAGACACGCATCCCGACGCGATGATGGCGCGCGGTGTGCCCGAGGAAGCCATCCGTCTGGCCGAAAAGAAGATGATCGACATCAACCGCGCCTGGGACGAGATCAACGGCGCGCGGGCTTAACCGCGATGCGACTGGCGACCTACAATATCGAATGGTTCGCCAACCTGTTCGATCGCAACGACAATCTGGTCGTCGATGACAGCTGGTCCGGCCGCCACAACGTCACCAAAGCGCAGCAGGTCGAGGCCATCGCCAAGGTTCTGACGGCGGTCGACGCAGACGCGATCCTGATCGTCGAGGCACCGAACTCTGGCAAGACTCAGGACACCATCCGCGCGTTGCAGGGCTTTGCCGAGGCATTCGATCTGCGCACCTCGCACGCGATTATGGGATTTGCAAACGACACCCATCAGGAACTTGCCCTTCTTTACGACCCCAATGCGCTGACCGTGCGGCACGATCCGGTCGCGGGCGAAAGAGCGGCGCCGCGTTTCGACGGGGTGTTTCAAATCGACCTCGATATCGACGCCACCGAAGACCATGTGCGTTTTTCCAAGCCGCCGATGGAGTTGGCGGTGCAGATCCGGGCCGGGGCGCAGGTTCGGCTGATCGGAGCGCACCTGAAATCCAAGGCACCGCACGGCGCCGGATCGCGGGACGAGGCGATCCGAATCTCGATTGCGAATCGCAGAAAGCAACTGGCGCAGGCCGTTTGGCTGTCCCGTAGAGTAAGGACGCATATCGCGGAAGGAGAGCAGGTCATTCTTTTGGGGGATTTGAACGACGGGCCGGGGCTGGATGAGTTTGAGCATCTGTTCGGGCGGTCTTCGGTCGAGATTTTGCTGCAGGCCGGATTGTTCGATCCACACGCGAAAGGAGCGGGTCCGGCCCTGTCTACAGCCCGGTTTGCTCGCGAGGGCGGCCAATTCCTCGAGGCGCTGCTGGATTATATCATGGTCAGTGATAACCTACGCGCCCGGCGTCCTGCCTGGCGGATATGGCACCCGCTGAAGGACGCCGGCCTCCGCGCCTTGCCGGACCTGCAACAGGCACTGCTGACGGCATCCGACCATTTCCCGGTTACGCTGGATATCGACCTCTGACCTTTAATCATGGGGCATCACGGCTTATATTTCGGGTCATGAAACTTTTTTTTCCGATCTGCGCGGTAACAGCGGCTCTGGCATTGCCCGCCCATGCCGAGGAAGAAACCGGCAAATCTCTGATGGAGCAGGGCGCCGAGCTGTTTTTTGAGGGCCTGCGACAGGAAATGGAGCCCGCGCTGGATGACCTGCAAGGTCTGGTCACTCAATTCGGTCCGGCGATGCAATCGTTCTTTGAGCAGATGGGGCCTGCTTTGACGGAGCTGGCGGGTGAGATCGAGGATTGGAGCGCCTATGAAGCGCCCGAAATCTTGCCGAACGGAGACATCATCATCCGCAAGAAACCCGAGCAAGATCAACCCGTCCCCCCGGCAAACACCGAAGAGGAAACGGACGAGGGAACGGAAATCTGATCCTCAATCCCGGATGACTACGCGGGTGTTCGACCTCAGCGCGTTTGCCAGTGATGTCAGCCGCGCCTCGGCCACTTCGTTGAACAACGGGCGTGCTTCAGGTGGCAGCAGCAGGTCAAGCTGACGCTTTTTTGGAAAAAAGCGCAAAGTCCCCATAGGGGCGTCATTCTGCATCCAGAGCATGGCGCCAAAGCGCATGGCCTTGCCCAGAACCTCTGCCTGTTTCTGACCCTTCTCGTCCAGCAGCTTGTAAATCGGCTCGAACCTGTTGCCCTCGCGTTTGTTGCGATACCGGTGCTGCAGGGCGAGGCCGATGAAGACCCGTTCAGAGTGCTTCAGCCCGCCCAGATTGGCACGGGTGACATAGTCAAAACAGACTTCGGCCCGGTAATCGGGATGAGCGCGCCAACTGACGTCATGCAGCAAACAGGCCGCTTTGATCAGGCGCACGCGCGCCTCGGGGGCCGATTTGAAAAGTGGCATGACGAAATCGAACAAGTGCTTGCCGAAGCCCGGCAGGCGGGCGTCCTTGGCCTCGGAAAACCGGCTGGCCTCGATCAGTGGGTCGCAGTCGCGCAGGGATTGCGGCATTTGCTCGTAAAGCAACCCCTCGCGTATGCCATAGCTTGAGATCGCAATGTCTTTTGGTTTGAACGTCCGGATCAGACGCGCCAGCACATCCATCGCATAGGGGATCAGCGCCATACGGGAACTGGAAACACCGGCAAGGCTGCGCATTTCGTCCGGGTCGCCCTTTTCGATGAACTTGATGGTCTGGTGAACCTGCTTGGTGGTCATGCGGTATTCATGCAGTACGTTCAGCGGGTAACCCCGGCGCAGCATGTCCAGCCGGGCGAAGGCGCGCCAACTGCCGCCGACAAGGAACAGACGGTCACGTTGCCTGCCCATCTGGTTGCGCAACTCTTCCATGGTGGCCTTGATGTGGGCTTTACGCGCGCGCCGACCGCCCTTGATGTCACGCAGTTTCAGTGGACCCAGGGCAGAGGTCACACGGCGTCCCACGTCACCGGCACCGATCTCGGCCAGTTCCATGGACGAACCACCGATGTCGCAGATCAATCCATAGGCGCCGGGCCAGCCCAAAAGCACGCCCTGCGCTGACAGCCGCGCCTCTTCCTCACCATCAATGATCGAGACAGTCAGGCCCGTTTCTGATCTGACCTCATCGCAGAAGTCCGGCCCGTCTTTTGCCTCGCGCACGGCGGCGGTGGCGACAACATGTAGACCTGGAAGGCCCAGATCGTCGGACAGACGCCGGAACCGGCGCAGCGCGGCCAGTGCGCGCACCCGTCCGCGGGGATTCAGGCGGCCGGTCTCGGACAGACCCGCGCCCAGTTCGCACATGACTTTTTCGTTGTAGAAATAGGCCGGGGATCGCGCAGCGCCGTCAAAAATCACCATCCGGACAGAGTTTGAACCAACGTCGACCACACCCACACGCGACAGGGCGCGGGCTTCGGGGTTGTCAAACAATGGCTTACCGAAAGACCCCCAGTCCGGAATTTTGGTTTCGACGGTCTGATCCATGTCTTTTCCAAGTGTTCCGGTCACAGTTTGCGAAATCACCGGGTGTGGGTCAATTGTCTGGTTCGACATCGTTTCCGTCCGAATTCAATACTCTGACTGCCAGCGTGCGCGTTATTTCGCGCTTTTCCGAGAGGGCAATTTGATCCAGTCGCGCAACGACCTCGGCGGCGGTTTCAAAGCGACGGTCCATGTGCTTGACCAGATAGGCAATGACCTCGGGTCCCGGGTTAAGCTGTCGGTCGATGAACAGCTTGGCCAGAACAGCCCCCAGCAGCGCGTCGTCGGGCGGGTCGAGCGCCACGTGATGCGCGCCTTCGATACGGCTTTGCAGGTCGGGCAGCGGCAGTTGCCATAGCTTTGGGGTCAGTCGCCCGGTCATCAGCAGGGCGTGCCCCTCGGCCAAAACCAGGTTGTGCAGGTGGAACAGGGTTTTTTGTTGCTCGGGATCGTCCGCGATCATCGGCACGTCTTCGACCGCAACCGGGGTTTGGGCCAAGGCTGGCACGTCGTCATATCGCAGGTCGTGGGCCTGAATGATGCGCCCTCCGGTATCGGCCGCCCAGACATGAGCCAGATGCGTCTTGCCAGCCCCGGCCGGGCCGCTGAGCACCAGTTTGTTGCCGGGCCACGAGGTTGCTGAAATCATCGCAACGGCGAGTGCATTGGCAGGCGAGACAAAGAAATCTTCACGGCCCAGAGCGGTTTTGGCCGGCAGATCAAAGCTCAGTTGTCGGGGCATTTATTCGTCTTCCTGATTCAGCCCTTCAAGGCCGGTGTACAAACGGCTTTCCAGATAGAGCGAGGTCAGGAACCGGGCCACGACACCCAGCGCCGCAGCAACAGGCACAGCAACCAGCATACCCACAAAGCCGAACAATGCGCCGAACACCGACAATGCCAACAGCAGCCAGACAGGGTGCAGACCCACCGAGCTGCCGACCAGTTTGGGGGTCAGGAAATTGCCCTCGGTCACCTGACCCAAGGCAAAAATACCGGCGACCAGCCCGATATGAACCCAATCCCCCCAGAACTGGAAAAGCGCGAGACCAATCGCCAGCGTGCCGCCGATCAGGGCGCCCAGATAAGGGATGAAGGTGACCAATCCGGCAATGAACCCGACGATCAGGCCGAATTGCAGACCAACGATCATCAGCGCTACTGCGTAGTAAGTTCCAAGGATCAGACAGACTGTCCCCATGCCGCGCACGAACGAGGCCAGAACGTCATCGATCTCACCTGCCAGACGTTTGATCGTGGGGGCGTGGTCGCGGGGCAGAAGCTCTCCGATGCGGGCAATCATGCGGTCCCAGTCCATCAACAGGTAAACCGCCACGACAGGCGCGATCACCAGCAGAACGGCTACGTTGATGGCAGAGCCAAGCGATGCGACGACCGATTGCAGCAAATCGCCGGTTTTCGATTGCAGGGTTTCGCCGATTGAGACCAAAGCCTGATGCGAACTGGAATTGCTGTCCAGCAGCGACGGGAATCGCTTCTCGATAAAGCCGCGCAGCTCTTTGAACAGGCTGGGCAGGACCTCGACCAGATCGATCAGCTGGGTGATCAATGCCGGTACCACCATCAGAATCATCAGGACAAAGCCCAAAACGCCGACAATGGTGATGATCCCGGTTGCCGCCATGCGCGACAGACCCAGATTTTCCAGACGGTCTGCAACTGGATCAAGGAAATAGGCGATCGCTCCGCCGATGACGAAGGGCAGCAAAACGTCACCAAGTGCCCACATCAGCAGCACAAATACCGCAGCGGCAACCCCCCAGTACCTGAGCTGATCTTTCACCGGCAAAGCCATGGCTGTCCCCTTGTTGTCGGCTCTTGCAGGTGTTCTTCGCTTATGCAGCGCCTTGATGCAAGCGCTTCATGCCCCTTGGATTTCGGCGTTTCAGTCGCTGAGCGTGCCCAGTTCAGGGGTCGCTTCGTCTGCTTTTTCATCCGGCCAGTTGGTGCGCCAGATTTCCGCCGACCAGTGACCGCAATGCACGGAAGGACGGTCGAAGCCGGGCAGGGAGGACAGCAATGGCGCGACCACCACATCATGACGGGGCACGGCGAAATAGGGAAACGAGTAGCGTTCGTGGCCCGAGCGATTGACGACGCGGTGCGGCGTGGATTTCAGACGACCGCCCGACCACAGCTCCAACATGTCGCCAATGTTGACGACGAAGCCGCCCGGCGGGCAGCTGGGGGTGATCCAGCCACCGTCGCGGGTCTGAACCTCAAGCCCGCCCACGGGATCGGGGGCGATGATGGTCAGCGCGTCGGTGTCCTTGTGCGGGTGGATGCCAAAGCCGCCCTGATCCGGCGCTTGAGGAGGGTAGTGCAGCAGCGTCATGTTGGTCATCGGTTCGTGGAATGCGTCGCGCAGGTGGCGTTCGGGCAAACCCAGCCCCATCTCAAGTGCGCCAAGCAACATGTCCGCCACGCGATCCAGTTGCGTCCAATAGCCAAGGATGACCGGGCCTGCCTCGGGCACTTCGGGCGGCCAGATATTCGGGCCGTAGAGCGTACAGTCCTTGCGAATGGGCGCGTCCGGCGCGGTCTCGTAGTGCAGCTTGTAGCCTTCGTACTTGTCGGCCTTGCCGGACCCGTCGTTGGGCGTGAAGAACCCCATCGGAATAAACCCGCGATAGTTCTCGCGGGTGATCGCCTGATCCCATTTGGCGCTTTCGTCGATGGCAAAGATGGCCTGAACGCAGCTGCGGACCTCGGCGACCGTTTGCTGGGCAATACCTGTACCGGTGATCGACAGAAATCCAATCTCGGTGCAGGCGTCCATCACCTGCCGGACGGTTCGATCATAGTCGGCATGGGCGGGATCATGCAGCGGGATGATGTCGATTGTGGGGATATGGTCCATCAATGAATCCTCACACCCTGACGGGCTAGCTCGGCATGGACCGGAGCAAGGTTCAACTCGTGCACATCCTGATTGCTTTTCAGAGACAGTGCCGCCGCGATCCCTGCGCCTTGTCCCATAACGGCGCAGCACGCCATGTTACGGGTGGCGGCATGGGCCACCTTGTCTGCACCGTGCGACCGGCCCGCGACCAGTAGGCCTTTTATCCCCTTGGGAAGCATTGAGCGATAGGGGACCTGCATATACCGCCCGGTGGTCGGCAGGATCAGGATGCCATAGCCGTCGATGAATTCGGGGTAGATGCCGATGGTGTCCTCAAACCGGCCCTGATGGCGGGCGTCGTTCTCGGTCATGTTGTAAACGGCGTCGATCTTGCGGGTGTCGCGGATGCCGATGGTCATACCGAAGTTCCGTAACCGCGCATTTTCGCAGCCGGGCATGTATCGACGCAGCGCTTCGATGGCCAGCATTGACTGACGGCGGCCTTCGATCTCACCACGGGTCAAGCTGTCGGGGTCGGTGCCGTCAATCTCGGCCAGATGGATGAGGTTCATATAGGTCAGTTCACCCGTGTCATGCATTGCCCCCCATGTGCCCGCGATGGTGTTCAGATGCGGCGGGATCAGACCCTCTTTGATGGCCTGCTGGAACGGCTTCTTGACGAAGGGCGAGAACATGTCGTCCTCCTTGCCACTGGTTTCGATGTTCCATTCTCCACCGCCGCCCCAGTCTTTGTAGGTCTGTGGATCGGCCTTGACGCCCTCCATGAAGGCGCGCTTGTCGACTCCGGCCAAGTGGAACATGACAGAGGCGGCCATCATCTCTTCGCGAGGGGTCTTGAGCGTGGGTGCACCGGCACGATGGGCCACATCGGCATCACCAGTGGCGTCGATCACGACCTTGGCCAGGATCGCCTCGCGTCCGGCCTTGGATTCGGTGATGATGCCGGTGATCTGGTCACCATCCATAATGGGCGCGACGAACTGGCGATGCAGCATCGGGTGCACACCTGCTTCTTCGACCAGCTTGTCGGCAACCAGTTTGAAACCTTCACTGTCTAGCTCATAGCTGAGCGATTGGCTTTCCGGCACCGCCGCGCCCATGTCCTTGGCGCGAGCTTCGAACTCCATACCGATCCCACCGGCCTCAACTGTCTGTTCGTGGCGATACCAGGCGAAGCCCTCGACACCCACGGCGGTGATGTTACCGCCCATACAGCCGAAGCGGTCAACCAGAGACACCTCGGCCCCGGCACGCGCTGCGGCCAACGCGGCGGCCAGACCAGCGGGGCCGGAGCCAACGACCAGAACATCGGATTGGTGGACTACAGGGATTTGACGGGCGGGTTCCTGAATGGTCTGCATCGGCGCCTCTTGAGTTTTACATTCCTGTCACAATTGAAAACCCCAACTGGCGGGTCAATCAGAAAACCGACTGACCTCAGGTCGCAAAATCGCCAATGGCCGATTGCCCCCGGCGGGGCTTTGGAATAAGGACCTTTGAAGTCAAATTCACACCTTTAAAGGTTCATCAATGCGCCTCAGCCGTTACTTTCTGCCCGTTCTCAAGGAAAACCCCTCCGAGGCCCAGATCGTCAGCCACCGGCTGATGCTGCGCGCGGGGATGATCAAGCAAGCATCCGCTGGAATTTACTCTTGGTTGCCGCTGGGCTTCAAAGTGCTGCGCAAGCTGGAAAACATCATCCACGAAGAACAGGCGCGCGCGGGCCACATCGCGATCCAGATGCCCATTATCCAATCGGCAGACCTTTGGCGCGAGTCCGGTCGTTACGACGATTACGGTCAGGAAATGCTGCGTATGAAGGACCGCCACGATCGTGACATGCTGTTTACGCCGACTGCCGAAGAACTGGTGACCGATATCTTCCGCGGCCACGTCAACAGCTACAAAGATCTGCCGCTGACGCTCTACCAGATCCAGTGGAAGTTCCGTGACGAGATCCGCCCACGTTTCGGTGTGATGCGGGGCCGCGAGTTCTACATGAAGGACGGCTACAATTTCGACCTGACCAAAGAAGACGCGCTGCACGCTTATAACCGCCATCTGGTCAGCTACCTGCGCACTTACGAACGTATGGGCCTGCAAGCCATCCCGATGCGCGCCGATTCCGGGCCCATCGGCGGTGACGATACGCATGAATTCCTCGTACTGGCCGACACTGGTGAATCCGAGGTCTTTTATGACAGCGCCGTCACCGACCTGACCTTTGGCGACCGTCAGATCGATTTTGACAACCGTGAACAGTGCCAGGCCATTCTGGAAGAGTTCACTTCGAAATACGCCCGCACGGATGAAACCCATGACGAAGCGCTGTTCAACCAAGTGCCCGAAGAGCGTCGCCGCGTGGCCCGCGGGATCGAGGTCGGCCAGATCTTCTATTTCGGCACCAAGTATTCCGAGGCGATGGGCGCGACTGTGCAAGGCCCCGATGGCAAACCGACGCCAGTCCACATGGGAAGCCACGGCATCGGAGTCAGCCGCCTGATCGGTGCGATCATTGAGGCCAGCCATGACGAAAAGGGTATCATCTGGCCCGAAGGCGTGACTCCGTTCCATTGCGGTATCGTCAATCTCAAACAAGGCGACGAAGAAGCGGATGGAGCGTGTGAGAAGCTCTACGGCGCCCTGACCGCGCTGGGGCTGGAGCCGCTGTATGACGACCGCAACGAACGGGCAGGGGGCAAGTTCGCCACCATGGACCTGATCGGCCTGCCGTGGCGCATCACCGTCGGTCCGCGCGGCCTGAAGAACGGCGTGGTCGAACTGACCAGCCGCCGCACCGGCGAAAGCGAAGAGCTGAGCCCCGAAGCCGCAGTGACCAAGATCGCTGAAATTTACCAGCTTGCAAACAGCGCCTGATATGGCTGGATCGGACATAGCTCTGCCTACGGTTTCCATCATTACCGTAACGCGCAACCTCATTGATGAGGGACGTGTCGATGCGATACGGGCGGCACTGGAGGCCGCCCAAGATCAAGGCGACGCGATTGTCGAGCATGTCATTTGGGATGGTGCGTCCACCGACGGAACAGTTGCGCTTCTGAAAGAACTGATCGCCGAGATTGAGGCGCGCCCAAGCTTTGTCCCGATCCGCTTTCAAAGTTTGCCGGACAAAAGTCTTTATGACGCCATGAACCGGGGGGTTGAGATTTCCCAGGGCGAGTACGTGGTCTTCCTCAATTCGGATGATCAGCTGGCGTCGCCGGATTGTCTGCAAAAGGCACGTGAAGAGATTGGTTCGGGCCGTCCCGATTTCTGCTTTGGACGAACCATCTTTGTTGAAAAGGATGGAAGCAAGCGGTTGTCGCGAGAGCGCAAGGTCCATTCGATTTTGCAACGCATTCCGTTTTGCCACAATTCCATGCTGATCCGGCGCGACGTGTTTGACCGTTTTGGAGGTCACGATCTGGATCTTCGCATTGTAGCTGACTATGACCTTGTGCTGCGCATGTTGTTTGCAGGATGCGAATACCAGATGCTGTCGGTTCCGATTGCGGTTTTCCATCCCGGAGGCGTCTCGGCGGATCAGATGAAAACGGCGCTGGAAATGACGAAGAGCTGGCGCAAGAACTACGCTCCGTTCTTCGGTGGGCGGACGTATTCCGAAGACGAAATGCTGAATTGGTTCCGGATAGGTCAGTTGCCGCTTGGGTTCTGCGTAAATCTGCTGCGCCAGTCCCGGAACCGGCCGCAATTGCGCAAAGCCGCCCTGCATAGTTTGAAAGTGACTTTGAGGCGCACGCTTCAGCCGTGGCGAACCTGGGATTACTTTTCGGACTGACCACCAGAACTCTGCGTCAATGGCTGCGCGCTAGGCATCAACCTCAATACCGCTTAGCACCCGGGGTTGCTAAAACCCTTGTAACGCTTACTCAAGGTCTGGCCGGGCTTCTATGTTCTTTTCGGTTCAGGGCGTTCGGCCAGAACGTCTCCATCCGCGCTGTTGCCGCGTGGCACAACGATCGGACGACCCAGACGCCTTACCAGTTCCCTGAATTCAAATCCCAGAAAATGCAATCCGCAGACCCTTGCGTCAGTTGCGCGATCCGTGATGCACAACCGCCCCTGACGGAACGCGAGGCGATAACCTTTGTCTTTCAGGATATCGGTCAAACTTGCCCAACTTGCCGCAGTGTCGAAAAGTGGGCGCATCGTAGCGCGCAACAGCGCCGCGGTTTCACAATCCAATTCTGAAGATGCGTTTCGGACCAAAATAGGGTCCAACAATTCCGTATTACTCTTTACAAACATGAGCGACCCCCGCTCTTTAAAATGGTTAATTACTTTCCCCCTAATGCTAGGGTGACAAAGTTTCGCAAAATAAGCAAAGGACGAAATAATATTGCTTAACGAATGTTGCATTTTGAGTTCAGTACCTCACGCAACTGCCGTATTGAATTCATAACTGAAACAATCAGGGTTTGTCTGTGAACGGTATCACAACCAAAGGTGTAGCCCTCGGTTTTACCATCTCCTAATACCAGTGCGGGAGCTTCGGATTCGGAGGTGATTCGTCCCATATCGCACCCCGAACTGATCGCAAGGCCGCTCATCCCAGGGCAGGGCGCGCATAACCAGCTTGACCATCCGGTGAAATGCCGAAAGGGTCGCGCCGAACAAAAAAGCCCGGAGCAGACATGGCCAAGACGCCCCCGCCCTTTGCCCCATTCGAATGGAAAATCGCCTGGCGATACCTGCGCGCGCGCAAGGCCGAAGGCGGCGTCAGCGTGATGACGTGGATTTCGCTGATCGGGATCACACTGGCCGTGTTCGCTCTTATTGCCACGCTGGCCGTGCGGTCGGGTTTCCGGTCAGAGTTCGTGGGCACCATTCTGGGGGCCAATGCGCATGTCACGGTCTACTCGGCAGGAAGCTTGGATGCGCAGGGGCGTCTGGACCGCACAATCGAGGATTTTGACGGTGTGGCCGACCGGGTCGCGCAGGTGCCGGGTGTGGTGCGCGCGGCACCTTTGGTCAAGGGTCAAGTGTTGATCACCAATCGCGAGCGCAGCAGCGGTGTCGAGGTGTTCGGCATCCAGCCTGACGATCTGCTTGACCTGCCGGGTATTGCTGAAAGTGAACAGGCGGCGGGTGATCTCTCCGAGTTTCGCAATGACGAGTTCGTTATCGCCATCGGCTCAGGCGTGGCACGCAGCATTGGGGCCACGGTTGGCGATACGGTCAAGCTGACCTCACCCAACGGGGTGAAGACAGCCTTTGGCACTTCACCGCGCGTCAGTGCCTATCGGGTGGTTTATGTATTTTCGGCTGGACGCTATGACATTGACCGCACGCGCGTCTACATGCCGTTCGAACAGGCGCAGAGCTTTTTCAACCGCGAGGGTGTGGCAGACGAGATCGAAGTGATGGTCGAGCGTCCCGAGGAGCTGACCCCGATCCTGATCCCGATCCTCGAAGCCGCGGGTGAACGCAGCCAGATATGGACATGGCAGGACGCCTCGGGCGGGTTCCTGCGCGCGCTTGAGGTCGAAGACAACGTGATGTTCATCATCCTGTCGATCCTCGTTCTGATCGCAGCTATGAACATCGTCTCGGGTCTGATCATGTTGGTCAAAAACAAAGGCCGGGATATTGGCATCCTGCGTACCATCGGCCTGAGCGAAGGGTCGGTCCTGCGGGTGTTCTTCATCTGCGGTGCGTTCACCGGCATCATAGGCACGGTGATGGGCGTCGTTCTGGGCTGCGTGTTTGCGATCTATATCGATCCGATCTTTTCGTTCGTGAACTTCGTCATGGGCGGCGGCGTCTGGGATCCGTCCATTCGTGGCATCTATGCCCTGCCGGCGGAACTGCACCTGTCGGACGTACTCAAAGCAATTGGATTGTCGCTGGGTCTGTCCTTTTTTGTCACCTATTTTCCCGCCCGCCGCGCGGCGCGGCTAAACCCTGTCGAGGCGCTGCGCTATGAATGATGTGACGTTGCGGTTGAACGGTCTGACCAAGACCTATCTGAAAGGCACGCCGGGCGAGGTTCAGGTGCTGCGCGGTGCCGATCTGGACTTGCGCGCGGGTGAGGCGGTGGCGCTGGTTGCGCCGTCCGGCGCGGGCAAGTCGACCTTGTTGCACATAGCTGGTCTGCTGGACACGCCTGATGAGGGCTCGGTCGAGATCGCAGGCCAGAGTGTGACGGGCAAAGGCGACCGTACCCGCACCGCTCTGCGGCGGCGGGATGTGGGGTTTGTTTATCAGTTCCACCATCTGCTGCCTGAATTCACCGCGCTGGAGAATATCACCCTACCGCAACTGGCCAATGGCGTGTCCGAAAAGGCGGCACAAGAAAGGGCGATGGCTCTGCTGGACCGCGTCGGGGTAGCGCCGCGCGCGGATCACCGCCCAGCGGCCTTGTCGGGGGGCGAGCAACAGCGTGTGGCCTTCTGCCGGGCCTTGGCCAATAAACCGCGCGTCCTGCTTGCGGATGAGCCGACAGGCAATCTGGACCCCGAGACCTCGGATCAGGTGTTTGATGCGTTGATGGCACTGGTTCGGGACGAGGGACTCTCGGCGCTGATCGCCACGCACAACATGGACCTTGCAGCGCGGATGGATCGAAAACTGCGGTTGGACGGGGGCGTGCTTAGGCCAGTTGAGTAATGGCAACCCCTGCGGCCATCACGGCGATCCCGCCTGCGCGTACCCATGTGAGCGGAGTCACCTGTGCCCCGAACAGGCCAAAATGGTCGATCGCTGCTGTGCTGATCAGCTGACCCAGCAGCACGAAAAACACAGCGTTTCCGACGCCGAAATGCGGGGCGACATGGGTGATCGACAGCACGTAGAAGGCGATCAGAACGCCAGCCAACAACAGATGTTTGGGCGCCTGTGCGACTTTGGATAGCGCTCCGAACCCCGGAAACAGCATCATCACGAGAGCGGATGCGCCGAAGGCGATGGCAAACAGGACAACGGCGGCGGTGGTCGGAGAGCCAATCAGCCGACCCAGGGCCGCGTTCAGCGCCGCAAGGATCGGCACGCCAATCCCGGCGGCCAACATGATGGCTACATATTGTGTCATTGCCCGTATCCTCTCGCTGCGTTGATCTGGATCATTGCGGCAAGCTGGCCCTCGGGCAAGCCTGTAAATGTCAATCAGGGCAGGAGGATGCGATGATCGGACCGATACGGAATGCAGTTTCAATAAGCTTGGTGGCACTGGCATCACAAGCAGCCGCTCAGGACGTTGAGACGGGCGCAGAGTTGTATCAGCATTACTGCGCGACGTGTCACGGGATCGACGCAACCGGTCATGGCCCGATGGCCGGGGTACTGGTCATTCAACCGGTCGACCTGACCAAATTGGCCGGGGAAGATGGCGTGTTTCCAACCGCTCGCGTCGTGGCGCGGATTGACGGGCGCGACCCGCTGGTCAGCCATGGTAGTCCGATGCCGGTCTATGGGCCCTATTTCGACGGTCAGGACACATCGATGAAAACGCCCGAGGGTCAACCGATCCTGACCAGCCAGCCGATTGTGGATCTGGTCGCATATCTGCAGACATTGCAGGGGCAGTAGGCGTTAGCGGCAGATTCCGTCGATTTCGGCGCCGCTCCAGGGGATCACGATGTCGCGTTCGCGCGGCTGACCCGGCAAGGGCGACAGATCGAAATGCGCACCCAGCATGTCATGCAGGCGCTGGGTGCGGGGAGCCTTTGGGTCCAGCGCCCGGCAGCAGACATATTCTTCGACAATCGCGCCCTGCTGTTCGAACCCGTAAGACAGAAAATCGGATGAGGTCTCGATATCGAACAGATACGGGTCCTTGTTGCCGCCGTGTTCGGCCGCGGCCCGCAGCGGGTGATAGCCGGTGGTTTCCCGGTTCTGCCATTGCCAGACATGAGTCAGCTCATGCGCCAGCAGCATCGCCGCGATCAGATTCATCTGCTCGGGGAAGTCGGACATATAGTCGTCAAGATACCAGTCGCGCGTGAAATAGACTTTGTTGAACAAGGCAACGGCGGCGGGTTTTGCGGTCACGACACCCTCGACCGGTGGTGGAAGGATACGTTCACGGCAGGCGAGACGCGGGCGTTCCTTGCGGTAAAAGGTGATCGGCGCGACAGGGGCACCTTCGACCAGACGCACGTGGTCCAGGTTCAAGGTCTCGCCCTGAACGGCACCGGCAAAGGCGCGCTCCTGATCCGTCAGCGGACGACCGCAGGAGGCGAGCAGGAATAGTAACGTCATCAAAATGCGCCAGGCCATGCTCAAAGCCTAATGTGAAGCGCCTTCGCTGCAACCGGTTTTCACAGGCTCATCGCTAATACGCGGCTTATTTCCGTCAGTGATCGCCCGGATTGGTCCATCCATGTGTTAAAGGCCTGTTGTACAGCCGCCATCGCCTTTTTCGAACTGGGGGCTTTATCGACCACGCCCTCGGCAATCAACCGCGCGGTGACATCGCGCGACAGGATGAAACTGTCCCGCCCGGCAAAGCGCATGGCGTATTGGGCCGAGGCCCCGCCCAGACGCGACCCGCGTTTGCCCAACATCGCCAGCAGACCCACATAATCGGTCGAGGGCCAGCCGCCCAGAATTTGACCGACCCCGCCTTCCTGCCGCAGTTCCAGCAGTAACGCCGCATTGTCCCGGACGGTAGCAATCTTGGTGCCATTGCGCACAATGCGCGTATCCTGCAACAGCGAGTCGAATTTCTCGTCATCCATGAAGGCACAGCGGCCAATATCGAACCCGTCAAAAGCGGTCTCGAACCCGTCCCACTTGTTTTCGATGACCTTCCAGTTGAATCCGGCCTGAAAGACGCATTTGGTGATGATCGAAAGCCATCGATCATCCGGCATGGCCGTCAATTCGGCCACGCTTTTGGGTTTGCTCAGCTTGGCCTCCAAGGCGTCGGGCCCGCCGTGGCGGTCGGCGGCCATGGTAAAGATGTCGTCGAAATGGTGCATCAGAGTCCTCCGACGGCAAGGTCGCGTGTTCGCCGCCGGGTTGCAAGTATTGGTTCCGAGCCGAATAGTGCTTGTGCGTTCGACTTGACTTCGGACAAAGACCACCCCTCATTCGGCGCCTAAACCGGGCCAACACTCACGGAGACCACTATGCTGGGCTGGAGCCTTTTCCTTGCTGCGCTGATTACATTCCTGCTGACCCACGCCATACCGGCGCGGCCCGCGATGCGTGGGCGGTTGATCGAGGTGATGGGGCGCAGAGGCTATTTTGTCGCCTACTCTGTTTTATCCCTGCTTGTTCTCGGCTGGCTGATCGTCGCCGCCGCGCAGGCGCCTTACGTCGAGGTGATCCCGCCCTTTGCCGTTCTGCGCTGGGTGCCGCTGCTGGTGATGCCGGTCGTGTGCTGGTTAGCCTTGGCGGGGATGTCGATTCAGAATCCGTTTTCGTTCGGCGGGCTGGGGCACCGCCGGTTCGAGCCGGAAAATCCCGGCATCCTGCGCACAACGCGCCACCCTTTGCTGGCGGCGCTGATGCTGTGGGCGCTGGCGCATCTGCTGGCCAATGGCAGCCTGTCGCATGTCATCCTGTTTGGTTTGTTCGCGGGCTTTGCCGTGCTGGGCATGTCTCTGATCGACCGCCGCAAGGCGCGTGAGATGGGGATCGAATGGACACGCCTGTCCCGCAATACCGCGCGGTTTTCCCTGCGGGCTCCGCGCCCTTGGCCCGGCATTTGGATTGGGTTGGTTTCACTTGCCGTATTTGCGGCACTGCTTCATCTGCACGCACCTGCGATCGGCCTGTCTCCGTTACCGTAACGCGAGGGAGTGGTCGGGCAGGGTCATGCGTGCTATCTGGAATGTCACAGTTTTAATTCGAGGGTCTTTCAATGTACCTGGCCTATGTCACCACCACCGAACGCGGCGCCACCGACCGCCTGCTGAGCGCCGTTGCCGAGCATCTGCAGGCCAAGGGTGCCCATCTTGCCGGTGTGGTTCAAACCAACAGCGAATGCGCGGACAGCAGCAAATGCGACATGGACGTACGTGTCCTGCCGGACGGAGAGGTCATACGAATCTCGCAGTCCTTGGGTGAACACGCACGCGGCTGCCGGTTGGACCCGGCGGCGCTGGAACAGGCGGTGGGATATGTCACCAACTCGCTTGAAGACGCGCCGCAACTGCTGATCATCAACAAGTTCGGCAAGCACGAGGCTGATGGGCGCGGTTTCCGCCCGGTGATCGCCGAGGCGCTGGCGCAGGATATCCCGGTTTTGGTCGGCGTGAACGGTCTGAACACTGAAAAGTTCCAGGAGTTCACCGGCGACGCTGCTGAACAAATTGAGCCAAGCGTCGAGGCCGTTACTGAATGGTTTGACCGTGTCACAGCGCAACGCGCGGCTGCGGCCTGACGTAAGTTTCGTTGGGTAACGCACTGTAAACCTGACTTGTTTCAACATTCATGTGCTGCAATCCTCTGACCGCGGAGGAGGCAGCACATGTGGACCAACTGGGCCGGAAACCAGAGCGCCGAAACAGCGGTCAGACGCCCTGTCTCGATTGCCGAATTGCGGCAGGCAATAGCGGAAACACCCAGCCTGCGCGTTGTGGGGTCAGGGCATTCATTCACGCCGATCGTTGCGGGCGGGAACCGGATTCTGGACCTGTCTGAACTGGATCTACCGACGCTGGGCGACCGGGACGGTGACCGGATTTGGGTCAACGCAAATGCACGGCTGCGGGATCTGTCACCGGCGCTGGCCGCGCGGGGGCTGGCTTTTCGCAACCTCGGCGATATCAACGCACAATCTCTGGCCGGGGCGGCCTCGACCGCGACACATGGCACCGGGCGGACGCTGCCGTGTCTTGCCGCCGAAATCACCGCCGCGAAACTGGTCAGCGCGGGCGGAGATATCCTGTCCACCGAAGTTATTCCGCTTGAGATGGCGCAAGTCACGCTTGGGATGCTGGGCGTGCTGACCGAAGCGCAAATCTCGGTCGTGCCAAAATACAACCTGCGCCGCCGGGTGCGATTGGCCGATTTGCAGGATAGTCTCGCCGACATGCACCAAAACTGGGCGCAGAACCGGAATTTCGAGTTCTTCTACATTCCCTTCACGGGCAAGGCTGTCGAAATCCGTCACGACCTGACTGACGCGCCCGAGGAGGCGGCGCCGCGTGATCTGGACATGATCGCCGTCAAGGTGCTGAAGCTCGCGCGCAACGCAGGCCGGCTTAGTGGCGGGTTGCGCAGTATGCTGCTGAAGTTGCTGATCTTGGCCCACTCGAACGAAGATTATGTCGGTGAAAGTTGGCGAGTACTGTGCAGCGACCGGCATATTCGGTTCAACGAGATGGAGTACCACTTACCGCCCGACGTGGCCGGAGACGTGTTGAAAGAAGTCATCACTCGTCTGCATCGAGATCACAACGATATCTACTTCCCGATCGAGGTGCGCCAGACTGCGGGCGACACGGCCTGCCTGTCTCCGTTCCAGGGCGGTCCTCGGATTTCGATTGCCGTGCACACGGATGCGAATGAAGGCCATCGCCGATACTTCGACGCGCTGGAGCCTTTGTTTGTCGAGGCAGGCGGACGTCCGCACTGGGGAAAGATACACAGTCTGACCTACAAGGAGCTGTCAGGTATTTACCCGGATTTCGACCGCTTCTGCGCGTTGCGGGAACAGTTCGATCCCGGCGGCAAATTCCTGACACCCGCTTTGACCAAACTGTTTCGGCCATGACTGAGTATCTGAAGAATCTGTCCGACACGTTGCGCGCGTATGGTGTCGACAAACCGGTCACGGTGGTCGATCTGGATCGGCTGGAGACGAATTGTACACTTGCCGTCAGAGGTACGGATGCCGTGTTGGACTGCCGTCTGGTCGCTAAGTCTCTGCCCTGTTTGCCACTTCTCGACCACATCCGCGGGCGGATTTCGACCTCGGGTCTGATGACCTTTTCCGAGCCGATGCTGCTGGCGCTGTTGCAAGCCGAGCCCAAGACGGATCATCTGATCGGCAAACCGCTTCCGGTCAGTTCGGCCGCTCGGGTTCTAGCCGCGTGCCCTGACGCCGCGGCGCGCGTTCAGTGGCTGATCGACACGCCGGAACGGTTGCAGGACTATCTGGCGCTTGCGGCAGGTAGGCAGTCTGCCCTCCGCTTGTCGCTGGAAGTGGATGTCGGTCTGCATCGCGGAGGCTTTAAACCTGACTGCATCGCGGATATTGCGCAGGAAATCGACACCAGCCCCAACGCACGCCTGTCAGGCATGATGGGGTATGAGGCACATCTGGCCAAACTGCCGGGGTTTTTGAGAAAACGCGCCACCCTTATGAGTGCAGTTGCCTATCGGCAGGCTGTTTCCGGTTTGCCCAATGGCGGAAAAGGGCTGTGCCTGAATACCGGCGGCAGCCTGACCTTTCAGTCCTATGGGGCCGACGGCGATGCGACCGAAGTTGCCGTCGGATCGGTTCTGGTCAAGCCAGGCGATTTCGACCACACTTCGACGCAAGAGTTTCAGCCTGCGGCGTTCATCGCCACGCCGATTCTCAAGGCGATGCCTGGTAATTCTCTGCCCGGGTTGGATTTTCTAAGGCGAACCAAAACGGATATCGCAGTGTTCGGCGGGCATTTTCTGGCACAACCCGTCTTTCCCAAGGGGTTTCACTATTCCACGATCTTTGGCCGCTCCAGCAATCAGGAGGTCTGGACAGGGCCACGCGCGGCCATGGTTGCGCCCGGAGATATCGCCATACTGCGCCCGACCCAAAGCGAGGCCGTGCTGAACCAGTTCGGAACCATGCTGGCAGTACGGGATAATCAGGTGGTCGCAGAATGGGAATGCCTGCCGAATTAGCGGCCCGTTGCACTTTGTCATCATCTAAGGAAGATGGTGGGCGACCCTGGAATCGAACCAGGCGTGCGTCTCCGCGAGGGAGTTACAGTCCCCTGCCACACCTTGCGGCCTGTCGCCCACTGTCAGGCGTTGCACCTGACGTGGAGGCGTGATTACTAGCGCACCAAAGGAGCGTCAACAGGAAAATACCGCTTTGACGCAGGAAACCGAATTCCCGGCCCGGAGGCCCAAGAAATGAAGAAACCCAAGTGGGTCGTTGAAAAGGAACAGGCGCGCAAAGCGGCTGCTGCGGAAACTGTTTGGCTGTTCGGTCTGCACGCAGTTCGCGATGCGCTGATGAACCCCAAGCGGCAGAAACTGCGCCTGATCGTGACGCGAAATGCGCGTGATAAACTGGCCGAAGCGATTGAATTTGCGGGGATCGAGTCCGAAATGGTTGATCCGCGCAAGTTCTCGGCGCCGATTGATCCGGGGTCTGTTCATCAGGGCGCCGCACTGGAGGTCAAGCCGTTGGACTGGGGCAGTTTGGCCGAGAACTGTATTGGGCGCGAACACCCCCGCGTGATTCTGCTGGATCGAGTGACCGACCCGCACAATGTCGGGGCGATTCTGCGCTCGGCTGAGGTTCTGGGAGCTAGTGCGGTGATCGGCACGCGACACCATTCAGCTCCGGAAACTGGTGCGCTGGCAAAAACGGCAAGCGGCGCGCTGGAACGGCAACCTTATCTGCGGGTTCGCAATCTGGCGGACGCGATCATGGAATTGCAGAACATGGGCTTTTTGGTGCTGGGTCTGGATGGAGAAGCCGGCGACACTGTCGAGTCGGCTATGGGCGGAAAGCTGGACCAGCCTGTTGCGTTGGTGCTGGGGGCCGAAGGGCCGGGATTGCGACAGAAAACCAAGGAAACCGTGGACCGGCTGGTGAAAATCGACGCAGCTGGCGGATTTGGCTCGCTTAACGTCTCAAATGCTGCCGCAATCGCATTATATGCCTCAAGGCACAGATAAACAGGAGAGACTCATTCCCAGCCCGTCAAAAATCGCCACCTGCTGCTATTGCGGAACCCGCGCTGCGCTGGTTCTGAAAGGAAAGCAACGTCAAGAGCTGAGTTGTTCAAGCTGCGGTGCGCCGTTGCATGACCTAAAGATGGTGCCAAAACGCAAATTGAACGAGAACAAGTCAAGACGGGACACCATGAACGCAAACGGTAACAACAAGAAAAAGAAACAGAAAAAGAAGAATGGTGTCTTTTCACGTGTTCTGGATGAAGCATGGGACGTCATCGAAGATATCTTCGACTGAAATGACGTCTGGGCGACACAGTCGATCACAACCCCGTTAAATGGGGTTCCACTGGGCCGCAAAAATTGCATCTTGAGACCCTGATGTCTGAAGATCTAACACCGTTATGCTAACCCGACGTTTCCTTTTTGGCGTGATAGCCGCCGCTTTGATTGCTCCTGCCGCGACGGCGCAAGAGATGCCCGTATACTATGAGGCCGATGGCGCGGCCCTCGCAGGGTATGATCCGGTTTCTTATTTTGAAAGCGACGCACCCGTGCTGGGTCAGCCGGAATACGCAGTCATGTGGAAAGGGGTGGAATGGCACTTTGCCTCAGATGAAAACCGTGAAGCGTTCGAACGTGATCCGCGCGCCTTTGCGCCTCAGTTCGGTGGGTATTGTGCCTATGCCATGGCCAAGGGGATTCTGGTCGGCACAGACCCAATGGCATGGCAGGTGGTCGACGGTCGTTTGTATCTGACCCACTCACTTGAGATAGAGGAAATGTGGCGCGAAGCGACGGCCGAGTACATCCGCATGGCCGAGGCGCACTGGCCCGTTGTCCTGTACGAGCAATAGGCGGCGGTCCGCTTTTTGTGATATGTCATCACAAAAATGCGCACCCCCTCTTTTTTTCTCTAAACTTATGCCTAAATGTCACAGTGACCGCGGAACGGAACTGCCGCGGGTCATTTCACTGTCCCTCGTTCCAACAACTGGCGCTCAGGTTCGACCTGGGCGCTTTTTTCTTTTTTGCAGCCAGATTAGGGTGGCCGCATGAGCGAGTATTCCGATGCGTTTCTGAAAGACATCCTACAGCGCACCAAGGTGATTGCTGTGGTCGGCGTTTCAATGAATCCGGTCAGGCCCAGTTATTACGTGGCGAGATATCTGTCGTTGAAGGGGTTTACGGTCATTCCAGTCAACCCGGGCCATGCCGGGACTGAGCTGTTTGGTCAGACCGTCCGGGCCTCATTGACCGAGATACCCGAGTCTGTGGATATGGTCGATATCTTCCGCCGGTCCGAGGCCGTACCGCCAATCGTCGATGAGGCGCTGGCCGCCTTCCCGAACCTACGCACGGTCTGGATGCAAATCGGTGTCGAGAACGCAGATGCGGCCGCCAAAGCACAGGCGCGCGGCGTGGATGTGATCATGAACCGCTGTCCTAAGATTGAATATCAGCGCCTGTATGGAGAGCTGCGCATGGGTGGGTTCGCCACCGGTGTAATCTCGTCCAAAATCTAGCCGCCGACATAGGGCAGCAATTCACCGTATTGTTCCACCCGGCGCTTTTCCAAGACAACGTCGCGCGGCACCCATTCGTATTTCGTGTCTTCGATCAGTGGCGACCAGAACAGCACACCGCCATAGCGCCAAGGGTCCAGCACCACGCCTTCAAACATCGACTCACCCTTGCGGCTGATGATGGCGGTGCTGTGGTCGATTCGGAATGGGTTGTCGGCATTGGCAATGGCGCGGTGCAGCTCAAGCGTCTGGAAGTTCTCTTGCTTCAACCGGCGTTCGATATCTTCGGCCCAGTGCCAGCACAGCCCGCGCGGGCGCAGGCCCTTGTTGACCTTGGCGTTATGGACCAGAGGAGGGTCGGTGATTTCATATTCCTGCACCAGTTGCGCGGTATAGGAATAGGCGACACGGGCGGCGCGGTCGGCCTCTTCCGGGTCGATATCCGGGCCTAGGCTGCGGATTTCGGTCGCCAGCCGCTGCACCTCGTTTCCCGTGGATGGCGGAGGGGCAGAACACGCGCCCAGTGTCACAAGGGCCAGAACAATGGCCAAAGCTCTGATCATTATTTGCCCTTCGATCTGTGGACCGTGAGGTCCGATCATAATGGGTAGGGCGGGGGGACGAAACCCCGCCGATTAGCCCTTGGGGCGGGCGGCTTTTTCAACGATACCACCGGTGCCCTGGCGCCGCGCCAACTCGGCCAGCACGTCATCCAGCGCCACGTCCCGCGAGGCCAGCATTACCAGCAGATGATAGAGCACATCCGCAGCCTCAGCCGTCAGCCCGGCTTTGTCGTTCTTGACAGCTTCGATGATGGCTTCAACGGCCTCTTCTCCGAATTTCTCGGCGCATTTCTCCGGGCCTTTGGCCAGCAGCTTGGCGGTCCAGCTGGAATCGGGATTGGCGCCCTTGCGGGCCTCGATAGTAGCGGCCAGATCGTGCAGAATGCTCATGTCAGCCTCATGGGGATGCCTGCGGCGGCCATGTGTTCCTTGGCCTCGCGGATGGTGTATTCACCAAAATGGAAGATCGAGGCGGCAAGCACCGCGCTGGCCCCGCCCTCGGTCACGCCTTCGATAAGGTGATCGAGATTGCCGACGCCGCCTGAGGCGATCACCGGCACGTCCACCGCGTCCGAGATAGCGCGAGTCAGGGGCAGGTTGAACCCAGCCTTGGTGCCGTCGCGGTCCATAGACGTTAACAGGATTTCTCCGGCGCCTTTGGCGACAACGGTCTTGGCGAATTCCACCGCGTCGATGCCGGTGGGTTTGCGACCGCCATGGGTGAAAATCTCCCACTTTCCGGGACTGACGGTCTTGGCGTCGATGGCGCAGACGATGCACTGACTGCCGAACTGATCCGCCGATTCCGCGATCACATCCGGGTTCGCCACCGCGGCCGAGTTGAAGCTAACCTTGTCAGCGCCCGCCAGCAACAGGGCACGCACGTCATCCTTGGTGCGAACGCCGCCGCCCACGGTCAGGGGGACAAAACACTGTTCTGCCGTGCGCTGGACGACATCGAACATGGTGCCGCGGTTTTCATGGGTGGCGTGAATGTCCAAAAAACAGATTTCGTCCGCGCCGGCGGTGTCATAGGCCTTTGCCGATTCCACCGGGTCACCTGCATCGCGCAGGCCAACGAAATTCACGCCCTTGACCACGCGGCCATCGGCGACATCCAGACAGGGAATGATGCGGGTTTTCAGCATGTCGGCGTCCTTTGTTGCCGCACCTCTACCGACAAAGCTCTGCCGATGCCAGACCTGAGAGTTTTGAAGATGCCGCGCCGCGAGGTGTACCGCGCGGCGTTGCATTAATGCGGAGTCAGTATTCTTAGTGCCGACAAAAGGTTACCCTTGTTGTCTGTCCACGGAACCCGACCATCTGTGGTCAGCTTCGTCCACCTGCCGGTGTCGACAAACGTTGCGATGCGGTTTTCGTCACGGCTCAGGATAACGACATGCGTATCTGACGCGCCCTGACTTTTGGCCTGCTCGTCGGCGTAGTACTTCTGGAGCGCGGCATGCAGGTCAAGCGTTGCAGCGGAACGCGCCAATTGCGGAGCAAGGTCATAGTACTGGTTCGAGATGTGAAAGACCAAAGTGCCGCCCTGGTTCAACTGGCTTAGATAAGTCTCGATCGCTTCGCGTGTAATCAGGTGCAGTGGAATTGCATCCGAGCTGTAAGCGTCGAGCACCAAGATATCAAACACGAACTTCTGGTGTTCCAGCACGACTCGCGCATCACCCATATGAGTTTCCGAATCCGGGGCGCATTCGGACATATACGTGAACAGGTTCGGATTGCGGGCAATACGATCGACAGTTTCATCGATTTCAAAGAACTCCCACGTTTGATGGGGTTGCCCGTAGCAGGCCAGCGCACCAGTCCCGAGGCCGACAATGCCAATGCTATCAGTGCTCAAACCGTATTCGGATGTCAGGACTTCCGCCATCGGCCCGTTTGGGTGGTAATACGAAGAAGCAACTGGTCGAGTGCCGGGGTCGGTTGGCGTTTGCCAGCCATGCATGGTGGTGCCGTTCTGATAGACACGGAAACCGCCGCTATCAAAAACAGCATGGGTTCCAAAAAAGCTTCGGTCGCGGTAGAGCATCTCGTATTTCGGGAGCACGGTTGGCACCAGGAACACTACTAGCACCGTTGCAACGCGGGTCGGTGCGTTCCGGAAGGTCAGCAATACCATGGCGACCAATGCGGCAGTTACGATCGTAGTGATGGCGTTTGCACCCGCTGCGCGTCCTTCGTTCAATACGCTGATCGCGACTGAAATCGGGGCGGCAACGGCAACCCCGATCAGGGCATGGCGAAGACTGAATGTTCCAGCCTGAAGCAGAAACAAACCTCCTGCTGCAAGAAGTGTCAGGCCAAACTCAATTTCCCGGTTAAACATCGCAGGCGCGATGATCGAGTTGAACAGCCCGCCGCAGGCACCTCCGACCGACAGTGCAAGGTAGAATATTGTGAGATGTTCTGCCGGTGGTCGGAATTCATAGAGAAGCCTGTGAGCGAACAGGGCCACCAAAAACAGCAGCGGAATATACACCAGCATAGCGGCCAAAGGCTGTTGCGAAGAACCGATTTTGGACAACATTGCAATGCCGATCGCCATCACAAGCAAAACCGAAGTCCTTAGGCCGTCCAGAGTATGTCGGCGCCATTTTGCGAAAGCAAGAATGAACGTCAGGATGTAGGTCGCAAGCGGCACGACCCAGATCAGTGGGATGGCGCCAAGGTCGGTGCTGAGCTTGGTTGTCGTGGCCAGCATCAGGGACGAGGGGATGAAGGCAATAAACACCCACGAGGCAATCGTTTTCGCGCTTAACGCTTTACCCACCTTGCGGGGTTCTTCCGGGTTCGCTGTTTCGGCAGGTCCGCGCAATGCAATCAGGCCGCTGAGTGCCAGAAGGACGCCAAAAACGACAAATCCGACAGACCAGAACAGGCTGATTTCCCGCGCGCCAAAGAAGGGATCGGCAAGCAGCGGAAAAGACAATAAGGCCATCAGCGATCCAACATTGCTCGCCGCATACAGGAAATACGGATCATTGGCCGACGGACCACCCGATCGCGAATACCAGGCCTGCAGCAATGGCGCGTTGGCAGACAGAACGGCAAATGGAACTCCCACGCCGGCCGCAAATAACAAAAGTGTTTGCAGAGCGATGGATTGCGAGGCCTCGAACCTCCAGCCTTCCTGCGTGGCCAAAGGCAGAAAACTAAGCGCCACCAGCCACAAGGCCAGATGTGTTGCAAGTTGCCAGCGCAGGGTTAACCAGCGGGTCAACATGTGGGCATACAGGTATCCCAGGATCAGCATCAGCTGGAAAAACAGCATGGCGGTGGTCCAGACTGCTGGGGTGCCGCCGATTTTGGGCAATACGAGTTTGGCAAACAGCGGTTGAACAAAGAACAGTAGGCTAGCGCTGACGAAAATTGACGCACAAAAACTGATGACCGGAGCGTAACTGTGCCAATTTGCCGTTGGCTGTGATGCGTTCGAAAAAGACAAGGTGAAACTCCGGCATAAGCTAGCGGTCCAGCCGTATTGGCGAATCTTGACCTTTTTGCGGCTTATCAGTGCAAATTCACTGCGTTTGTGCGGAATTGTTTACGTTTCGAGATCGAAAGGCGCGCTTGGATGGTCTTCAGGTAAGTGTTCCCCGCAACCGGCAAAGCCCCGCCGATGCCGGACTTGTGATTGCCACATCCCTCAAACCTGTGAACACTGTCCCCAAATTCATCAGGAGATCAATGAGATGCGTAAACTCTTTTTGGCAACCGCTTTCGTAATTGGAGGAGCTGTCACAGCAATGGCAGACGATATCGTCAAGGTGAACACCGACAAATCCGTGTCCGAGGCGTTGGATGCGCTTGAGGCGGCTGTTGGCAACGCGGGCGCGACGGTGTTCGCTCGTATTGATCACGCAGCGGGGGCCGAAAAGGTCGGGCTGACCATTCCGGCCAATCAGGTTCTGATTTTCGGCAACCCGGCGCTGGGCACGCCCGCCATGCAGATCGATCCGCGTGCCGGACTTTTTTTGCCGCTGAAAGTGCAGGCCTACGAAGATGAAAACGGCCAAGTCTGGTTGGCTTATGAAGACCCGAAAGAGACCATGGACGAGCTGGACGCTGTCGAAAAATCCCCCGTCATTGAAAAGATGCGCGGTGCGTTGGCTAAGTTGACTGCAGTCGCGGCGCAATAACAAAAAACGGATGTGCCGGAAGAATTGACTGCTGGCACATCTTCCCCTCGGCAATTTGTTTGATTGCCGGGATTATGGTAAATTCCTCCCATTTCAGAAATTTAGGGAGGAGTTTTCCATGAAACTATCATTGCATATGATGTGGATTGCTGGAGCGTTTTTTGTGGCTGTATCAGGTGCCGCGCAGGCCCAGGACTTCATGACACAAAAAGAAATTTTGGCGACCATTCCGGGCTCGACGATTTACGGTATTTCGAACCAGGATAACAAAACCCAATGGGCGCAGGCCTACAGCAAAGGCCGCAAAAAGGGAAAGCTTGCCGGTAACTCTGGTGGCAATAAGTATGAAGGCAAATGGTATGTCGATGGCGACATGTGGTGTGAAGAGACCGGCGATTGGGTGGGGTGCTTTCAATTCGTTCGCATAAGCGAAAAGGAACTGCAGCCGTACAAAGACGGGCAGCCCAGGAACAAATGGAAAATACAGTAACCCGCTGCTGAGCGGCTCTATTTACTCAGAGTGGACAAGGCTTCTTCCAGGTCAATCGCACCGTCATAAAGCGCGCGGCCGGAAATCGCGCCGTTCAGGTCCACACCGCAATCGCGCAGCGCTATCAGGTCGTCCAGTGAGCTGACACCGCCCGAAGCAATCACCGGGATCGACACGGCGCGGGCCAAGTCGGCGGTGGCTTCGATGTTCGGTCCTTGCATCGCGCCGTCGCGATTGATGTCGGTATAGATGATTGCGGCGACGCCAGCGTCTTCGAAACTGCGAGCCAGATCGGTGACCTGCACGTCAGTTTCCTCGGCCCAACCTTTGGTGGCGACCATGCCATTGCGGGCGTCGATACCCACCGCGACCTTGCCGGGGAACTCCCGCGCGGCGTTGCGCACCAGATCAGGGTTTTCGACTGCGACCGTGCCCAGAATCACTCGGGCTAATCCTTTGCCGATCCAGGTCTCGATGGTTGCCATATCGCGAATGCCGCCGCCCAGCTGGGCAGGCACATCACAGGCCTTCAGAATGGCTTCGACCGGGGCTGCGTTGACCGGTTCACCCGCGAAGGCGCCGTTCAGGTCCACAAGGTGCAGCCATTCGCAACCAGCCTCGACAAAGGCACGTGCCTGTGCGGCCGGGTCTTCGTTGAACACGGTTGCCTTGTCCATTTCTCCGCGCAGTAGGCGCACGGCCTGGCCGTCTTTGAGGTCGATGGCGGGGTAAAGGATCATGATCGGCGGCCCTATATCAATGTTACACGCGCGGGATATCGCACAGGCGGGGCAGGGGATGCAACGCGACGCTAAGTCATTCTTGCCCCGGCTGGCGCGGCTCGTCAGACTGGCGGCAAAACAGGGAGGATATGATGAAGAAACTTCTACTCGCAGCAGGATTGGCAGGGCTGGCGACCTCTGCATTTGCCGCCGATCCGGTTGATGGGCTGTGGAAGACCCAGCCGGGCGATACCGGGGGCTATTTGCACGTTTCTATTGGAGAATGCGGCAGCGCGATTTGCGGGACCATCGACAGCGCGTTTGACGGCGAGGGCAACCAGCAACTGGAATATGAAAATCTCGGCAAACAGATCATTTGGGACATGCTGCCCGAGGGCGGTGGCCAATATGACAGCGGCAAGATCTGGGCGCCGGATCGCGACAAGACCTACAACTCGAAAATGACCCTCGATAACCAGAACAAGCTGACTGTCAAAGGCTGTGTCGCGGGTGGTCTGGTTTGCCGTGGGCAGACCTGGACGCGCGTTCAGTAACCTTTACGGAGCCCAGGTCAGGAAATTCCCGATCATACGCAGGCCAACATCCTGGCTTTTCTCGGGGTGGAACTGCATTCCAACCATAGTGTCGCGGCCGATCACGGCCGTGACCTCTTGACCATATTGCACATAAGCCAACCGCTGCGCCGGATTTCTGACGCGGAAATGGTAGGAGTGGACGAAATAGGTGTGGTCACCCGATTTAACCCCGTTGAACACGGGATGCTCGCTTTCTACAACCAGATCGTTCCAGCCCATATGCGGAACTTTCAGCGCGCGGTCCGAAGGTTCGATCCGTACCACATCACCTGCGACCCAGCCCAAGCCATCCGTTTCGATGTACTCGTGGCCTTTTGAGGCCATCAGTTGCATCCCGACACAGATGCCCAGAAACGGGCGGCCTTTTTGTTCGACCGCCTCGACCATCGCATCATAGATGCCCTTATGCCCGCGCAACTCGGCGGCGCAGGCCGGAAAAGCGCCGTCACCGGGCAAAACCAACCGATCAGCCCGCGCAACAACATCCGCATCCGAGGTCACAACAACCTGGCCGGCGTCCAACTCGCGCGCCATGCGCTGAAACGCCTTCTCGGCCGAGTGCAGGTTGCCGCTCTCGTAGTCAATAATGGCAGTCAGCATTTACAGCGCGCCCTTGGTCGACGGGATCGCATCGGCCTTGCGCGGATCGGTTTCGACCGCCAGCCGCAAGGCGCGGGCGACGGCCTTGAAGGCGGCCTCGGCGATGTGGTGGCTGTTGAACCCGTGCAACTGATCGATATGCAGCGTGATGCCGCCATGTGTGCTGAGCGCCTGAAAGAACTCGCGCACCAACTCGGTGTCGAACGTGCCAATCTTGGGCGTAGGTAGGTCAACATTCCAGATCAGGAACGGACGGCCCGACAGGTCCAGCGCGCAGCGGACTTGTGCGTCGTCCATAGGCAGGTGGCACTCGCCATAGCGGCGGATGCCCTTCTTGTCGCCCAATGCCTGCGTCAGCGCCTGACCCAGCGCGATACCGGTGTCTTCGACCGTGTGGTGGTCGTCGATGTGATAGTCGCCTTTGGCGCGGATTGTCATGTCGATCAGCGAATGGCGCGCCAGCTGGTCCAGCATATGGTCAAAGAAGCCAACACCGGTCTGGTTGTCGTACTGGCCGGTGCCGTCCAGGTTGACCTCGACCGAGATTTCGGTCTCGGCGGTCTGACGGCTGATCTTTGCGCTGCGCATGGGCGAATTCCTTTTGCTACAAGCGCGCTTATAGACGGGGAAGGGCAGGCTTTTCCAGCCCGCCCGTCGCATTCGGCGCAATCTGTTGCAGGGGATTGAACGTGGGCGCGGCGCGTGTAAGCCTGCAGGCAATTCAACTAAAAAGGCCTGGCCCATGTCCACCTGCGTTTTCATTCAAATCCGCTGCAAACCCGGCACCACCTACAAGGTTGCCGAAGAGATCGCGCTGCGCGAAATTCACTCCGAACTCTATTCGACCAGCGGTGAATATGATCTGCTTCTGAAACTCTACATCCCCGAAACCGAGGATGTGGGCCATTTCATCAACGAAAACCTGCTGGTGATTCCCAATATCGAACGTTCGTTGACCACAATGACGTTCAAGGCGTTTTAACCCAGTTCGAACGTCGTCACGCCAAAAATACGGTTCAGATCGATTTCCGGTTGGTGGCTTGAATACATCCGGGCCGTTTCAAATACTTTCTCCAGCCCAAGCTTCGTCGCCAGTGCAAAAGCAGCTTCATTTGGCTGAGGCATGTCGATGAAGACCTCATGCCCGCCATGCTCGTCTGGTAAAGCTTGCAGCAGACTGATGAGCAGGGATTCGGCTATGTCCGTGCGGTCCGCGAACAGCGGCCCGATCTTGTAACCGATCTGACACGGGCGCAACGTTGCATAGCCTTTTATTTGGCCGTCCTCACAATGTACGCGGGAAATATGGTTCGGCGCACTGATCCAGCTCTGCAGGAAAGCGTCGCGCGGGGACGGGAACAGCTGACGGTCATACGCCGTCAACTCATTTGAAACTGCGGTCAGAGCTTCGGTACCAGCCGATGGCGTCAACACCCGCTGGATACCCGCCACGGACCCGGTGAAACGGAAATTGTTGTAGGCAAAGGTAAACCCCGATTTGCGATAATTGTGCTGTTGGTCAACGACCCCATCCAACCCGACATTGAGCGCAGTGCTGTTAGACAAAGCGCGCTGCCACAGCTTCAACCCATGTCCAGCGCCACGAAACTCGGGGCGAACGATGTAAAAGCCAAGGAAAGCAAACGTTTCGTCGTAATGTACCACCGAGATTGAGGCGATCATCTCGCCGTCCAAGAAACCTCCCAGAAATCCGTTAGTATCGGTGCTGTGGAAACACGCCGTATCATGATGGCCTGGGTTCCACCCTTCGCGCCCAGCCCAGTCTACGGCCTGCTGCAACTCGTCAGCGGTGAGGGGGCGGATAACGTATTCAGACATGGGTGAATCCTGTATTGCTCAATGCAACCAGAATGACGCAATGCTTTGCGGAGAACCAGAATGTTCAGAAGACTTGGTATCTGGAGCGGGCGAGGCGATTCGAACGCCCGACCCTAACCTTGGCAAGGTTATGCTCTACCCCTGAGCTACGCCCGCATCAGATACATATTTGGTCCGAAGACCTCTCAATGGAGCGGGCGAGGCGATTCGAACGCCCGACCCTAACCTTGGCAAGGTTATGCTCTACCCCTGAGCTACGCCCGCGCCGTTGAGTGAGGAGGGATGTATAAATTCCCACGCGAGGCTGCAAGCGGAAAAACACAAAAATCGGGAAAAATCTTTCGACGGAATTCTGCGCGCCATGCGTTCAAGATTTAAGACATTACAAAACAAGAGGGTTCGAGGAGAAGAAATGACACGGATTGCAGACTTGAAGATGGCCCTGCTTGCGGCACTAATCGTGCTGACATCGGTGCTTTGCGCACCGGATCAGGACAGGCTGGGCGAGGTTGAGCCTGTCCTCAGAGATGCACCGCTGGTCGAAACGCGGGTGCTGGCGGGTTAAGCCCCACCGATCAGATCACAACGCCAAAACGATATTAGCGATGGCGGCTACCAGAATCGCAGTGAACGTCAGCAGCATCCCGATCTGGCGCAGAATGACGATCTGCGGGCTGCGTCCAAATCCATAAGCGTGCAACAGACGACCGCTCAGCAAAGTCAGGCCCAGCAGGTTCAGCAACAGGCCGCTCGCTCCCTGCAATTCGACCATCGCGATCAACAGCAGGGCAAAGGGTGTGTATTCGACAAAGTTGGAATGCGTCCGCATCACCTTGAGCATTGCCGTATTACCGCCGTCACCGTAGGAAATCTTATCGCTGCGCCGCTGACTGATGACCCTGACGCTGAGCGCGACAAACAAGATTGCCAGCAATGCGGCGTAGACAGGTGTGATGGACAGCATGGGCGTTTATCCTCTTCGGGTCAAAAAAGGCCGCCCGGTTCCCCGAGCGGCCCCTGTTAGCCCAGAAAGTTAAACCGGTTATTCCAGTTCGACCAGCAGGTCCTTTGCGTCAATCTGCCCGCCGGGCTGAACGTGAACAGCTTTGACCGTTGCGTCACGCTCGGCGTGGATGCCGGTTTCCATTTTCATGGCTTCGATGGTCAGCAGCATGTCGCCTTCCTTTACGTCTTGCCCGGCAGTGACGGCCACTGTGGCGACAACGCCCGGCATCGGAGCGCCGACATGATTGGGGTTGCCCGCCTCGGCCTTGGGCCGGGCTTGCGTGGTCGACGTCACCAGGCGGTTGGGCACCCGGATCACCCGGGGCTGGCCGTTGAGTTCAAAGAACACTTTGACCTCGCCCTTTTCGTCGGTCTCACCGACTGCCTGACAACGGATTTCCAGCGTCTTGCCCGGATCGATCTCGGCGGTGATCTCTTCGCCGGGCTCCATCCCGTAAAAAAAGGTGCGCGTGGGCAGGGTGCGGACCGGGCCGTAAGTACGGTGGCGGCCCATGTAGTCCAGGAACACCTTGGGGTACATAAGGTATCCGTTCAGGTCCTCGTCATCGACCTCTTTGCCCTCCAACTGTTTGGATAGCTCGGTGCGGGTGGCTTCCAGATCGACTGCAGGAACATCCTTGCCTGGGCGCTGGGTGTTTGGAACCTCGTCCTTAAGCACCTTCTTGATGATGGTGTCGGGGAAGCCGCCCGGAGGCTGGCCAAGGTTGCCACGCATCATGTCGACCACCGAGTCGGGGAAGGCCACATCGGTCGAGGGGCTTTCCACGTCGTCACGGGTCAGGCCCTGGCTGACCATCATCAGCGCCATGTCACCAACGACCTTGGACGACGGTGTCACCTTCACGATGTCACCGAACATCTGGTTCACGTCGGCGTACATCTGAGCAACTTCGTGCCAGCGTTCTTCCAGCCCGAGGCTACGTGCCTGCGCCTTGAGGTTGGTGAACTGACCGCCGGGCATTTCATGCAGATACACTTCCGAGGCCGGAGCCTGCAGGCTGGACTCAAAGGCCGCGTACTGGCCGCGCACCGCCTCGAAATAGTCGCTGATCTCGCGGATCGCCTTGATGTCCAGACCGGTGTCACGTTCGGTATGGCGCAGCGCTTCGACCACAGTGCCCAGCGTTGCTTGTGAGGTGTTGCCCGAGAAGCTGTCCATCGCGCAATCCACCGCGTCCACGCCCGCCTCGGATGCGGCCAGAATAGTGGCGCTGGCGATACCGGCTGTGTCGTGGGTGTGGAAGTGGATCGGCAGGCCGACCTCTTCTTTCAGCGCGCGGATCAGAATCTTGGCCGATGCCGGTTTCAGCAGGCCTGCCATATCCTTCAGGCCCAGAACATGCGCACCTGCGTCGCGCAGTTCTTTGGCCATGCCGACATAGTATTTCAGGTCGTATTTGGCGCGATCCGGATCCAGAATGTCACCGGTGTAACAAACGGTACCTTCACAGATTTTTCCGTTGTCGATCACCGCATCCATAGCCACGCGCATGTTCTCGACCCAGTTCAGCGAGTCGAACACTCGGAACACGTCTACGCCTTTCGCGGCCTGACGGACGAATTCCTGAACCACGTTGTCGGGATAGTTGGTGTAGCCAACCCCATTGGCACCGCGCAGCAGCATCTGGGTCATCAGGTTGGGCATCGCCTCGCGCAGGTCACGCAGACGCTGCCACGGGCATTCCTGGAGGAAGCGATAGGCCACATCGAAGGTCGCACCGCCCCAGCATTCGACCGAGAAAAGTTGCGGCAGGTTTGCAGCATAGCTGGGCGCCACCTTGATCATGTCGATCGATCGCATTCGGGTCGCCAGCAGCGATTGGTGACCGTCCCGCATGGTGGTGTCGGTGATCAACAACTGTCGCTGCGCCTTCATCCAGTCGGCGACCGCCTGCGGGCCTTTCTGCTCCAGCAGATTGCGGGTGCCCATTTTGGGTTCGCCCTTTAATGCGGGGGGTTTGGCCTCTTTCAGGTCGGCGCGCGGTTCCGGACGGTCCTTGGTTTCAGGGTGACCGTTCACGGTGATATCCGCGATATAGGTCAGAACCTTGGTGCCCCGGTCGCGGCGACGCTTGAAGGTGAACAGGTTCGGCGTCGTGTCGATGAACTTGGTGGTGTATTCGTTCGACAGGAAGGTCGGGTGTTTCAGCAGGTTGATAACAAAGTCGATATTGGTGCTGACGCCGCGGATGCGGAATTCGCGCAGTGCCCGGTCCATCCGGTTGATCGCCTTTTCAGGTGTCGGAGCCCAGGCTGTAACCTTGGTCAGCAACGAGTCGTAATACCGCGTGATCACCCCGCCCGCATAGGCTGTGCCGCCGTCCAGACGGATGCCCATGCCGGTCGCCGAGCGATAGGCGGTGATGCGGCCGTAATCGGGGATGAAGTTGTTCTGCGGGTCCTCGGTGGTGATCCGGGTCTGCAGGGCGTGGCCGTTCAGATGCACGTCGGCCTGGCTGGCGGCCCCGGTCGCTTCGGCCAGCGTCTTGCCCTCGGCGATCAGAATCTGCGCCTGCACGATGTCGATACCGGTGACTTCCTCGGTGACGGTGTGTTCAACCTGCACGCGCGGGTTCACCTCGATGAAGTAGAACTTGCCGGTCTCCATATCCATCAGGAATTCAACGGTGCCGGCGCATTCATAGTTCACATGGGCGCAGATTTTGCGGCCCAGTTCACAAATCTCGGCACGCTGTTCTTCGGACAGATACGGGGCAGGGGCGCGTTCCACGACCTTCTGGTTTCGGCGCTGGACCGAGCAGTCGCGTTCGTAGAGGTGATAAATCTCACCGTGCTTGTCGCCGAGGATCTGAACCTCAACGTGGCGGGCACGGATGATCATCTTTTCCAGATAGCCCTCGCCGTTGCCGAAAGCGGCTTCAGCCTCGCGGCGGCCTTCCAGAACTTTTTCTTCCAACTCGTCTTCCGAGTGGATCGGGCGCATACCGCGTCCGCCGCCGCCCCATGAGGCCTTGAGCATCAGCGGGTAGCCGATCTCTTTGGCCTCGGCCCGGATTGCGTCCATGTCATCGCCTAGAACCTCGGTCGCCGGGATCACCGGCACTCCGGCCTCGATGGCCACGCGCCGCGCGCTGGCCTTATCGCCAAGCGCGCGCATGGTCTCGGCCTTGGGACCGATGAAGGTGATGCCGTTCTGGACACATGCGTCCACGAAGTCCGGGTTTTCCGACAGCAGGCCGTAACCTGGGTGGATGGCATCCGCGCCGCATTCCTTGGCCACGCGGATGATCTCGTCGATGGAAAGATAAGCCGCGACCGGCCCCATCCCTTCGCCAATACGATATGCCTCGTCAGCCTTGAAGCGATGCAAGCCAAGCTTGTCTTCCTCGGCGAACACAGCGACGGTGCGTTTGCCCATCTCGTTCGCTGCGCGCATCACGCGAATGGCAATCTCGCCGCGATTGGCGATCAGGATCTTGTTGAAGTCGGTCATATCAGGTCCCGGTCTTAGTGGTTTGGCCGTTTTATTAGGCGGACAATACGCGCTCGTATATCAGTCCTTCTGGGTAGAACCGGCATGTTATCGCTCGCAAACGCCGCCTTTTGACGTGATTGTCTTACACACGCTGCGCTGCAGCATCAATGTTCGTGATTGCCGACGGAGTTTCCTGCAGGTTCGGCAGGCCCATTTGACCCATATTCGCGATCAAGTCCTGACGCAGGATGTCTATGACATGCGCAGGTCCTTGTGCGCCCAAGGCGCTGAGACCATACAAAAATCCGCGCCCGAGCATGATAAAGTCCGCGCCCAGAGCCAGTGCGCGCAGGATGTCCAGACCACCTTCGACGCCGCTGTCGAAAATCAGGGGCAGGTTTGTCGCCTCTCGGATCAACGGTAGCACATTGATACTTGCAGGGGCTCCGTCAAACTGACGACCGCCGTGATTCGAGACCCAAAGGGCATCAACACCGGCCTGTTGCAGCCGCTCGGCATCCCCGGCCCGCATTACGCCCTTTACGATAAACGGCCCGTCCCATGCGTCCCGCAGCCATTTGACATAATCCATGTCGGGTGAAGTGCGCAGCAGGTAACCGACATGGGCGGTCGGCGGCAGAGCACTGTCCCCGTCGATATACTTGTCCAGCGTGCGCATCCGGGGCATTCCATTCTGCGCCATACCCAATGCCCAGGCCGGACGCAGTGCAATCTGTGCCAGTAGGCGCGGGGTCAGTCTGGGGGGATTGGTCAGACCGGATCGCGTTTGCCGTTCACGGCGCGAGGCGACCGGGACATCAACAGTCAGCACAAGGGTCGAGAATCCCGCCGATTTGGCACGATTCAGCATATCTGTGCGAATATCCGGATCTTTCGGAGGGTATAGCTGAAACCAGGCGTTCCGCCCCAGATGAGGGGCCAGACCTTCGGGGCTCTGGCTGGCGACTGTCGAAAGGGTGTAGGGCAGGCCCGTTTCGGCGGCGGCGCACGCCAGCAGCTTTTCTGCGTTCGGCCAGACCAGACCGGCCATCCCGATGGGGGCGATGCCGAAGGGCAGGGGAAAATCCTGCCCCAGAAAACGCGTTCCGGTATCGCATTCGATGGGGCCATGCAGGATCGAGGGCAGAAACTCCACCTGATCCAGAGCGGCCCGGTTGCGGCGCAGCGTGGTCTCGGTTCCTGTGCCGCTTGCCAGATATTCCCAGACGAAAAAAGGAACCCTGCGCTGTGCGCGTCGTTTCAGGTCGGCAATGCCGGGGAATGTGCTGTGCAGGTCCATATGGATTGATCCAACCTGCCGGGCGATTCTGCAAGGTTTTCAGGCGGCTGAGGTCGGTGGCTCGGGTTTAGGCGACCGTTTGTGTTTCGAATCTGCCGCAGTCGAAGTGACCGAGGCTGCATCTTTGGCGACCTGCACCTGATTGCGACCCTTATCTTTGGCCATGTAAAGAGCATCGTCTGCCGCGCGCATCAGATCCTGCGGCATGGTGCCATGTGCGGGGTAGTGGGCGACACCCACGGAAATCGTGATGCGTGGCAAGGGTTTCTCACCATACCGGACCGAGACAGCCTCAACCGCCTGCCTCAATTGCTCTGCCCGGGTCATGGCATCGTCGGGCGTGTTGTCCGGCAGGATCAACATGAACTCCTCACCTCCGATGCGGCAGGCAACCTCATCCCGGTCACAGCCCTGTTCCAGAGCCGATCCGACCGCGCGCAGCAACATGTCTCCGGCGTCATGCCCATGGGTGTCGTTAAACTTCTTGATTTGGTCGACATCCACGGCAATCAGACTCAGTGATGCGCCGGTCTGCTGGCTGCGGCTTATGGATTTGCGCAGCGTTTCGGTCATGTGGCGACGGTTGAACAATCCGGTCAGGGGATCACGCACTGATTGGTCATGCAATTGATCACGCATCCGGACATTTGCTATCGCCATGCTGAACTGTTCGGCGCAAAGCTGGACGAGCTTCTTGCTGGCATGAAACACCTCGTCACTACCCTCATGGGCCCGCAGATGCAAAAGACCAACCGTTTCCCCGTGCGCCAGAATGGGAAAGCAGAAATAGGGGCGACCGTCATGGGGTCCGCATGTTCGCAGACAAAGTCGATCTCGGTCGCGCCATATTCGTATGTGCGCCCCCGACGCAGACCCCAGCACCCTCGGGTTGGATATGCGCTTTGTGAGTGCCACCATTCCAGCTGGCACAGCCATCCAGCACATCGCGTGAATTGGAATAGACATACACGCTGCCTTCGGCCTCGGGCAGGATATGGGTCATGAAGCGTGAGACCATGTCGAACAACTCATCCAGCGACCGGCTGGATTGCAGCCATTCGTTCAACTCGCCCAGCAATCGAACCTTGCGCGCAAGGCGCAGTTGGTCATCCATCAGCTCTTGCTCTTTTTCGGCGCGGCCCCGCAGGCTGCGCACTTGCCGCCGGTTCGCGCGGAAAATGACCAGTGTCACCGCCGACAAGGCAAGCAGGGCCACACCGCTGAGCACGGTCAGCAACAGCCGGACCAGGTTGATGAACAGGTTTCGAACCTGCGTAATGTCCGAATAAAACCCGATCGCACCAACAAAGCGCCCTTCGCGAAGGACGGGGGTATAGACTTCGGCCACATGGCGGGACCGCGGCCCGCTGACCTTAAGCGGGTCGCGTTCGAAATTGTCCACCTCGGTTAGGGGTTTTCTTCATGTTTATAGACGATGTTGCCCCGGCCCAGAACGTCGCTGAAATAGGCGTCGCTGTTGACCATCCCCACATCCGATGGGCGGGTTGACCACAGGACGCGCCCCGCATCGTTGAAAAGCTTGAACCGTTAGATATCCGAGGTCGCGGACAGCAATTCCAGAAACTCTTCGTCGTGAGCGTCCAGCACGCCGGTGCGAAAGGTGGCATCAACATCCTGGAGATGTGAAACCACCTGCCGGTTCATCTGCGTTGCGGCGTGGCGCAGGTCCGTTTCCAGCATCCGGTCGACCACCTGAGCCGGAAACGCGAAAACGCCTCAGCCTGACAGGGCGGTGAGACCTCCCATGGTCAGAACGATGCCGGCAAGTTTCAGGCGGGACGCCATGCCCGATCCGCCAAGGCTTTTCATGATCCGCGCTCCCACAGCTTTGATCTCAGCATCGGATGCAAGCTTTGACAGTGAGTTAACGCGGTCGCGGCGTACCAAAGCGTTTTGGTTAGAATTGGCGGTAAACTGGGTGAAGACACTGCGCGAACAAGGGGTGAACAAACTCTTTCCCTCGGCGCGCATCCGGCGTAGTTTGGAGGAATGAGCAGTTTCGACGAAATGGACGCCTTTGAGGGCGCATCGCTTTCCGCGCGAGCCATGGCCGCGCGGCCATCACCTTATCTGGACGAGTTGAACCCGGCCCAACGCGACGCGGTGGAACGGCTGGACGGTCCGGTGCTGATGTTGGCCGGGGCCGGGACGGGCAAAACCAAAGCCCTGACCGCGCGCATCGCGCATCTGCTGAGCACCGGTCGGGCGCGCCCGAACGAGATTTTGTCGGTGACCTTTACCAACAAGGCCGCGCGCGAGATGAAAGAACGTATAGGGCGCTTGCTCGGCCAGCCGGCCGAAGGGATGCCCTGGCTGGGCACATTCCACTCAATCTGCGTCAAGCTGCTGCGCCGCCATGCGGAATTGGTCGATCTGAAATCGAACTTCACCATTCTGGACACGGACGATCAGCTGCGCCTGCTCAAGCAGCTGATTCAGGCCGCGAATATCGACGACAAACGCTGGCCCGCGCGGATGCTGGCCGGGATCATCGATGACTGGAAGAACCGCGCACTGACGCCCGACAAGGTGCCTGCTGCGGATGCCGGGGCTTATAACAACAAGGGTGTTGAACTTTACGCGCAATACCAGACACGCCTGCGCGAGCTGAACGCGGTGGATTTCGGTGACCTGCTGTTGCACATGGTCACGATTTTCCAGACCCATCAGGACGTTCTGGAGCAATATCAACGCTGGTTCCGCTATATTCTGGTGGACGAGTATCAGGATACCAACGTCGCCCAATACCTGTGGCTGCGACTGCTGGCCGGGGCGCACAAGAACATCTGTTGTGTGGGCGATGACGACCAGTCGATCTATGGCTGGCGCGGGGCCGAAGTGGGCAACATCCTGCGGTTCGAAAAGGACTTTCCCGGCGCGTATGTGGTGCGGCTGGAACAGAACTACCGCTCGACCCCGCATATTCTGGCCGCCGCGTCCAATGTCATCCGGGGTAATGAAAGCCGCTTGGGCAAAGAGCTGTGGACCGACGCGGAAGAGGGCGAAAAGGTTCGCCTTATCGGCCATTGGGATGGCGAGGAAGAGGCCCGCTGGATCGGCGAGGAAATCGACGCGATGCAGGGCGGCACGCGCGGTGTTCGGCCCATAGGGCTGGATGAGATCGCCATTCTGGTCCGTGCCTCCCACCAGATGCGCGCGTTCGAGGACCGGTTCCTGACCATCGGTCTGCCCTACAAGGTGATCGGTGGTCCCCGGTTCTATGAGCGGATGGAGATCCGCGACGCCATGGCCTATTTCCGGCTGGTGGTCAGCCCCGGCGATGATCTAGCGTTTGAGCGGATCGTGAATACGCCGAAGCGGGGCCTTGGCGACAAGGCGCAGCAGACGATTCAGATGACGGCACGAGAGAATGGCGTGTCTCTGATCGATGGGGCCCGGATCGCGGTTGATAATGGGTTGATCAAGGGCAAAGGCGGCAAAGCCCTGCGCGAGTTGATCGACGGGCTGGCCCGGTGGAACGCTATGACGCGCGGACCTCGTATCGAGGTGGAAGACGACTCGGTGATTGATGACGGTGCGCCACTGCGGTTCGGGGAACCCGAAGAGTCGCATATCGAACTGGCGCAGATCATTCTGGACGAATCCGGCTATACCGCCCACTGGCAAAACGAAAAGACACCCGAGGCTCCGGGCCGATTGGAAAACCTTAAGGAACTGGTCAATCAGCTGGACAACTTTGAGAATCTTCAGGGTTTCTTGGAACATGTCAGTCTGGTCATGGATAATGAGCAGGACGGTGATGGAGCCAAGGTGTCGATTATGACGCTGCACGCGGCCAAGGGGCTGGAGTTTCCCGCCGTGTTCCTGCCGGGGTGGGAAGATGGGTTATTCCCTTCACAACGGTCGATGGACGAATCCGGCCTTAAAGGCCTCGAGGAAGAACGGCGGCTGGCCTATGTGGGTATAACCCGCGCGGAAGAGGTCTGTACGATCTCCTTTGCCGCCAACCGGCGGGTGTTCGGGCAGTGGCAGAACGCGATGCCGTCGCGATTCATCGACGAACTGCCCGAGGATCATGTGGAGGTGCTGACGCCTCCGGGCCTCTATGGCGGTGGGCAGCCAACTGCCAGCATCGAAACCCGAGCGGCCGAGGCGAATGTCTACAACTCGCCCGGTTGGAAGCGCATGCAGGCACGGCAGGGGCAATACGGCACGTCACAACCCCGCGAAAGCCGCAATTCGGTGATCGATGCCACTGCGCTGGCCAGTTTCACGCTGGGGGAGCGCGTGTTTCACCAGAAATTCGGCTATGGCGCGGTGATTGGCATTGAGGGCGATAAGGTCGAGGTCGATTTCGACAAGGCGGGCACCAAGAAAGTGGTGTCCCGTTTCTTGTCAGCTAAAGATGACGTGCCGTTCTAGAGTCCTTCGATCAACACCATATTTGTCTTTGCTGTGCGGTGCCGGACTTTTGCCAGTTCGATGTAGTCGGGGTCGTCCTTCCATGCCTTGGCGGCCTCCAGCGATGGAAATTCCATCAGAACGATGCCGTTTTCAGACCAAGTGCCCTCAACTACGTCCACCGGTTTCGATGAGACTGTCAGCAAGCGGCCTCCGTGGCGGTCAAAGATCGGCATGAAGCCTTCAAGATATTCCTGATACCCATCCGGGTCGTGAATAGAAATCTGCGCGATGAAATAGGCGGCCATTGGAAGCTCCTGACAATCCATTCAGGGTTCCATTCTACATCAGCCCTTGAAAAACAAAAAACGGCGGTTTCCAGGGAGGAGGAGAGGAAACCGCCGTTCTTTTCAACATCGGGGCAGGGAGGAGGAGAGCCCCGATGTATGCGAGCCCGGGTTTGATCCGGGTATGAGGAAGACGCGGCGACGTCAGGGAGGAGGACGACGTCACCGCGCACTTTCAACACCGGGAAAGGGAGGAGGAGTACCCGATGTGTCAGTTTCCGGCGTTCAGGGCCGGTATAGGGCGCGGCGACATCAGGGAGGAGGAGAGATGTCGCCGCTGAAATACAGGTCCTAAAGGGAGGAGGAAGGACCTGATCTCGGTTATGTCGTTGCGCGCTTAGTGCGCGACGTGTTCTTCGGCCGCTTGCAGTGCAAGGCGGCGGATCATCGAGCGGTGCAGGCCCAGATCGGCCAACTCGCGGTTCGACAGTTCAGACAGTTCGTTGACCGTCTGGCGGTAGGCGCGATATCGGACGAACCGGGTCTTTACAGCCTCAATCAGCGAAGTCAGCCCGGTTGCCGGTGCGCTTTTTAGCGCGGAATGATGTGTTGCTGCAGCCATCTGCCTTACCCGATTTTTTTGTTGGTGCCGGTGTGGCCCGGCGTTTGCTTGAGATTGAAAATAGGCAAATGCTGCAATTGCACAATAGCTCGCGTCGTCAATGCTGCTATGCAGCAACTGCATAGATATCAATGAGTTGAACATTCGGGTGATGAAAAGCCTTTAAATAAAGGATTTAGCTATCGTGTTGGCAGGATTCGCATGAGACCGGGCGCCACAAGGTATGTGTGATTGCTTTTTCTTTGTGCGGCTTGTTTTGAAATTTGTGCGTTTTGAAATCGCTGATCGATGGCGAGCCCCGTTGACGGTTGTCTCCAGGCCTATGGGAATTCATGGGTGAATTTTGGCCGGGCTTGGAAACGCGGTTCAACATTGTGTAATGCGGGGTGATTCGAGGTGGGTAGTACCACCTGGATAGGTGATTAAGCGCAAGAATCCCTGCTCACTTAAAAAATATTGGGAAATCATGGGACAAAGCGGGCATTGAAAATATACACAATATATAGTGTGCGAAGTAGAGATTTTTCGTATCTGTGGTAAGTTGTGTGTGGTTTTCATTTGTCCTCAGTTTGTCTATGCTGTGAATCCATCGATGACTCGATGAATTTTCTTGTTGATTTCCATGAATTCCCATGGCATCCCTAGTTTATCCGATGAGGACGAGGCACATGGGGCGCTAAACGACCCCGAACCAATAAAAACAGGTTTCATACAGGCATCTCGCTTTCATCACTCAAGAGATCCGGCGCGCGGGCGAGCAGACATCCCCCCAGGTGGCGCGCGCAGCTGGACATCCCGCAAAGCGGGTCAATGCGGCGGGTTGATCAGTGGCAGCAGATCAACCCGCCGTTTTTCATCCGGGGGACGTGAGATTTAGGTGGGGCGCAAGCGAAAGGGACAATCGTCTTGGCGCGCAGGTTTAGAGGTGAAAGCCACCATAAGGTGGATACGAAGGGCAGGGTGTCGATCCCGGCCTCGTTTCGCCGTGTGCTTGAAGCCTCTGATTCCAACTGGCAGCCCGGTGATACGCCTGAACTGGTGATCGTCTATGGGGACCACCGCCGTAAATTCCTTGAATGCTATACCATGCAGGCCATCAACGAGGTCGATGACAAGATCGACGCACTGCCGCGTGGCTCTATGCAGCGAAAGATGCTGCAACGCATGTTCCATGGTCAGTCCTTCCCAACCACGGTGGACGAGACGGGGCGCTTGGTGCTGCCCGCCAAGCTGCGCACCAAGATCGGGCTTGAAAACGAGGCGTTCTTTATTGCTGCCGGTGACACGTTCCAGATCTGGAAGCCCGAGACCTATGAATCCGAAGAGCTAGCCGCAGCCGAGGATTGGTTGGACGAACAGCCCGAGGACTTTGATCCTCTTGTGTACCTAGACGGCGTCGGGGACGCGTAGCGGCATGGCCGGCGCTGAAACCCCTTCCGATAAACCTCATATCCCTGTCCTGTTGCGCCCCTTACTGGCCGCAGTGGCACCGGTGTCCGGCGTCTGGCTGGACGGGACGTTTGGCGCGGGCGGCTATACGCGCGGGTTGCTGGAGGCTGGGGCGGACAAGGTAATCGGCGTGGACCGTGATCCGCTGGCTTTCGAAATGGCAGCGGACTGGGCAAGTGACTATGGTGATCGGCTGGTGATGCAGCCCGGTGTATTCTCGCGCATGGATGAATATGCGCAGGGCTTGGATGGGGTCGTGCTGGACCTCGGCGTGTCGTCGATGCAGCTGGATCAGGCCGAGCGCGGGTTTTCCTTCATGAAGGACGGCCCGCTGGACATGCGGATGAGTCAGGAAGGCGAAAGTGCTGCTGACCTGGTAAACACGGCGACCGAAACGCAGCTGGCGGACATCCTGTTTCACTATGGTGAAGAACGGGCAAGCCGACGCATCGCCAAAACCATCGTCAAGGCGCGGGCAGAAGAGCCGATCACCACGACCCTGCGTCTGGTTGAGATCGTCGAATCCTGTTTGCCGCGTCCCAAGCCGGGACAATCGCACCCTGCGACGCGCAGCTTTCAGGGGCTGCGAATTGCAGTGAATGCCGAATATGAAGAGCTGTTTCAGGGTCTTATGGCAGCCGAGCGGGCGTTGAAGCCCGGGGGGCAACTGGCCGTCGTGACGTTCCATTCCATCGAGGACCGTATGGTCAAACGGTTCTTTCAATCCCGTGCGGGTAAAACCGGGCGCGCCAACCGCTTTGCGCCCGAGATTGAGCAAGGGCAACCGCAGTTCACGCTTAAGACACGCAAAGCTGTAGGGCCGGACGAGCAGGAATTGCAGGAAAACCCACGTGCGCGCTCGGCCAAGCTGCGCGTGGCGGTGCGGACCGAGGCTCCGGCAGGGGAAATTGAGGCCCGCGCCATTGGGATGCCACAACTTGGGGGAAGGGCGAAATGAAGAGTGTTTTGTATGTGTTGACCGCTCTGGCCGTGTTCGGACTGGCGCTTTGGGCGTATCAAGAGAATTACCGCACCCAGCAAGTGGTGAAGGAAACACAGAAGCTGCAGCGCGAGATTGGCATGGCACAGGTGCGGCTGGCCGTGTTGAACGCCGAATGGGCTTATCTGAACCGTCCCGACCGGCTGCGCGAGTTGGCTGACCTGAACTTTGAGCGCCTGGGCCTGTTGCCGCTGCGCGCCGAGCAATTCGGTCGCGCCGATCAGATTTCATATGCCGAGGACCCGGATCTGCCCATCGTTGACCCGATTGAATTGCAGGCGATCACCAACACTCAGGCGCTGGGTGAGGTGCAGATCCCATGACCCGCACGCCCCTGCGCCCTTTGGCCCGAATCCTCGACGCCCGCGCCCGGGGCGAAAATCCCAAGGTGATTGAGCGGGAAAACATCCGTCAGCGCCACGAAGACATGAAAGACCGCGCCCGCGCCCGCGCCGAGGGGCGCCTTTTGGTGCTGGGTCTGTTCTTCTTCTGCGCTTTCTCGGTCGTGGGCGTCCGCATGGGCATGTTGGCCACTTCCGAGGCACAAGAACCGCTGGCCAGCGCGCCCGGTGCCGCGATTGCGATGCAACGGGCCAATATCGTGGACCGGGAAGGGCGCATTCTGGCGACCAATCTTGATACCTATTCGGTCTACGCTCAGCCACCTTTGATGATCGACCCGGTCGCCGCTGCTGATCAGTTGGTTGCGATCTTCCCCGATCTGGAAAAAGAGCGCCTGGTCAAGGACTTCACCGGTAACCGTAAGTTCCTCTGGATCAAGAAGCGTATCTCGCCCGAACAGAAACAGGCTGTGCATGACATCGGCGATCCCGGCATCCTGTTCGGCCCGCGTGAGATGAGGCTGTACCCGAATGGCCGTCTTGCCGCGCATATCCTGGGTGGCTCGGGATTTGGTCGCGAGGGTGTGAGCGCCGCCGAGGTTATCGGTGTGGCAGGCGTCGAAAAACAGTTCGACGACTATTTGCGCGATCCGGCGAATGGCAACAAACCGCTGCAACTGTCGCTGGACCTGACCATTCAGGCAGCGGTCGAGCAGGTTCTTTACGGCGGTATGAAGATCATGAATGCCAAAGGCGCCTCGGCCGTTCTGATGAACGCGCATACGGGTGAAGTTGTCTCGGCCGCATCGCTTCCGTCCTTTGATCCGAATGATCGCCCGCGTCCGCCGACCTCGGGGTTTGATCCATCAGACAGCCCCCTGTTCAATCGCTATGTGCAGGGCGTCTACGAATTGGGTTCGGTTTTCAAGATATTCACAGCCGCGCAAGCGGTACAATTGGGTCTGGTGAATTCCGAGACGATCATCGACACCTCGGGTCCGATGAAAATCGGTCGCTTTCCGATTGGTGAATTCAACGGCAAGAACTACGGCAAGATCAGCGTTGCGGACGTGATCGTCCACAGCTCGAACCGGGGCACAGGGCGGCTGGCGCTGCAGATTGGCGCAAAGCGTCAGCAGGATTTCCTGCAATCGCTGGGTATGTTCGATCCGACTCCGTTTGAGATTGTTGAGGCCGCCGGCGGCGCGCCGCTCAAGCCCAAGAAATGGGGCGAGCTGAGCACGGTGACCATTTCCTATGGCCACGGGTTGTCGACCAGCCCGATGCATCTGGCTGCCGGATATGCGGCGATTGCCAATGGCGGGCACTATGTCAGCCCTACCATCCTGCGCAAGAACGGCCCCCAGTACGGCCCGCGCGTGTTGTCGGAAAACGCGGCCAAGCAGGCACAGAAAATGCTGCGCAAGGTTGTGACCGACGGCACGGCCAGCTTTGGCGACGTGGCTGGCTATGACGTGGCTGGAAAAACCGGCACTGCAGATAAGCCCAAGCCGCGCGGTGGCTATTACGATGACAAGGTGATCGCGACCTTTGCAACGATCTTTCCGGCCTATGATCCGAAATATGTGCTGATCGTCACGCTGGATGAACCGTCCATCGTGGCCTATGGCGAAAAGCGCCGCACGGCGGGGTGGACGGCGGTTCCTGTGGCCGCAGAACTGATCGGCCGCATTGCCCCGTTGCTGGGCCTGCGTCCCCGGGTTGAGCCTGAGGCCCGCGCTGCTATAACCCTGACCTCAAATTAGGCTGTCCAACAAAAGGTGGGTCATGGGCATAAGGACGAAAACACTCAGCCAACTGGCCCTGACCGCAAGGGGCGGTGCGAATCCCGAGATCACCGGGCTGGCCGTTGATAGCCGCGAGGTCAAGGACGGTTACCTCTTCGCGGCCCTTCCCGGCACCCGTGTTCATGGTGGAGAGTATATTCAGTTCGCTCTACGCATGGGCGCTGCCGCAATTCTGACCGACGCCGAAGGGGCTGAGATTGCTGCCGAGGACTTGGCCGCATCGGACGCTGCGCTGGTGGTGGTCGAAGACCCGCGTCAGGCACTGGCCGGATGTGCCGCGCTGTGGTTCGGCGCTCAACCGCAGACGATTGTGGCCGTGACCGGAACCAACGGAAAGACCTCGGTATCGACCTTTGTGCGCCAGATCTGGATGGAACTTGGTTACGCGGCAGTAAACCTCGGCACCACGGGTGTTGAGGGCGCATGGACAGCGCCGCTGGCACACACCACGCCCGAGCCGATCACTCTGCACCGCTGTCTTGCCGAAGCGGCCGAGAATGGCGTGACCCATGCGGCGATGGAGGCGTCCTCGCACGGTCTGGAACAGCGCCGCCTGGATGGCGTGCATTTAGCCGCTGCGGGGTTCTCGAACTTCACTCAGGATCATCTGGACTATCACGAAACGTTCGAGGCTTATTTCGCCGCCAAGGCTGGGCTGTTCGACCGGGTTCTGCCGCAAGACGGGACCGTGGTCATCAATATGAACGATTCCAAGGGCGACGAAATCCGCAAGATCGCCGAAGCGCGCGGTCAGTCAGTTCTGACCGTCGGGTCGGGCGGCGCCGATCTGTGCCTGAAGAACCAGCGCTTCGACTCGACCGGGCAGGACCTGCGCTTTTCATGGCAGGGCAAGGTGTTCCAGACTCGCCTGAACCTAATCGGAGGGTTTCAGGCCGAGAACGTTCTGCTGGCTTGCGGTCTGGTCATTGCCGCTGGTGAGAAACCTGAACGTGTTTTCGAAACTTTGCCGCATCTGACAACTGTTCGGGGCCGTATGCAACTGGCCGCGACGCGAGACAATGGCGCAGCGGTGTTTGTCGACTACGCGCACACCCCGGATGCGGTGGCGACGGCGCTGAGGGCGATGCGCCCGCATGTGATGGGCCGTCTGATCGCTGTCGTTGGCGCGGGCGGGGACCGCGACGCGACCAAGCGCCCGTTGATGGGTCAGGCCGCCGCCGAAAACGCTGACGTCGTCTTCGTTACTGACGACAATCCGCGCAGCGAAGATCCGGCCTCCATCCGCGCCGCTGTTTTGCTGGGCGCGCCGGAGGCCACCGAAGTCGGTGACCGGGCCGAGGCCATCTTGCGCGGCATTGATGCTTTGCAACCGGGCGATGCCTTATTGATTGCAGGGAAGGGTCACGAGACCGGCCAGATCGTCGGCGATCAGGTTCTGCCCTTCGACGATGTGGAACAAGCCAGCATCAGCGTCGCCGCGCTGGACGGGAGGGTGGCATGACGCTCTGGACCGCGGCCGAGGCTGCTGAGGCTACCGGTGGGCGCGCCACCAACGATTGGGTGGTGAACGGCGTGTCGATCGACACCAGAACCCTCCAACCCGGAGACCTGTTTGTGGCGCTCAAGGCCGCGCGGGACGGGCATGATTTCGTGGCGCAGGCGCTAGAAAAAGGGGCGGGCGCGGCGTTGGTGTCTCGCATCCCTGAGGGCGTATCTGAAGACGCACCGCTGTTAATCGTCGATGACGTGCAAACCGGACTCGAGGCGCTGGGGCGAGCGGGCCGTGCCCGGACGGACGCGCGTGTCGTGGGGGTAACAGGCAGCGTCGGCAAGACCTCGACCAAAGAAATGCTGGCCACCATTTTGGAAACGCAGGGAAAAACCCATGCCAGCGTGGCCAGTTACAACAACCACTGGGGGGTGCCTCTGACACTGGCACGGATGCCGCGCGACACTGAATTCGCGGTGATCGAGATCGGCATGAACCATCCCGGAGAGATTGCTCCGCTGGCGCGGCAGGCGCGTCCGCATGTGGCATTGGTGACGACCGTGGCGGCAGTGCATCTTGAGGCTTTCGAGTCGGTTGCGGGCATCGCCCATGAAAAGGCCGCGATCTTCGAAGGGCTTGAACCCGGCGGCGCGGCCATTGTGAATGCCGATATCGATCACGCGGACATCCTGCGCCAAACCGCGCAGGAACATGGGGCCGGAATCGTGGATTTTGGTCGCAGTGCTGCGGACTACAACCTGACCGACGCAACGCAAAGCGCTGACTCGGTTCATGCCGGGGCGACCGTCGGCGATGCAGTCATCACCTATGATGTGCAGTCAGCAGGAACGCATTTTGCCATGAACGCGCTGGGTGCTCTGGCGGCTTGTGTTGAGATGGGCGTAGATCTGGACGCGGCCATCGCCGGATTGCGCCGGTGGTCTCCGTTCAAGGGGCGCGGCGTGCGGGAAACGCTGCCTTTGGCGACAGGTGGGCAGATCGAGTTGTTGGACGACAGCTACAATGCCAACCCAACCTCGATGGAGGCCGCGCTGGATGTACTGGCCGCGTCGCAAGGCGCCCGTCGGATTGCGTTTCTGGGCGATATGAAAGAGTTGGGCGGGCAGGAAATTGCCATGCATGCCGGACTGGCCAATGTCGCGGCAATGACGCAGGTTGATCAGGTTCACTGCATAGGCCCGCTGATGAAGGCCTTGCATCAGGCGTTGCCCGACGAAAAGCGCGGGCTCTGGTTCGAGACCAGCACCGAGATGGAAAAACACCTGCCGGAATTGATCCGCGCGGGGGATACGGTGCTGGCCAAGGGTTCGCTCAGCATGGCGCTGGCTCAGATTGTTGACGGTTTGCGGAAAATGGGGCAAGGGAGCGCGCTTGACCCATGATTGCCGCCTAGGAAAGGTATTGTAATGCTCTATTGGTTGACCGCCCTGTCGGATGGAGGGGATTTCTTTAACCTCTTCCGCTACATCACCTTCCGTGCGGGCGGGGCCTTTCTGACGGCGCTGATCTTTGGATTCATCTTTGGCAAGCCGTTGATCAACGTGTTGCGTCGCAAGCAGGGCAAGGGGCAGCCGATCCGGGATGATGGGCCAGAGGCGCATTTTTCCAAGGCCGGGACGCCGACCATGGGCGGTTTGCTTATCGTTGGGGCACTGGTGACATCGACACTGATCTGGGCGAGGTTGGACAACCCTTATGTTTGGATGGTGCTATTCGTGACGCTTGCCTATGCGGCGATCGGCTTTGCCGACGATTACGCCAAAGTATCGAAACAGAACACCAAGGGCGTTTCCGGCAGGATGCGGATGGCGTTGGGGGTGATTATTGCGGTTCTGGCCTCGCTCTGGGCAACATTGCACCATCCCGAGGCGCTGCAGAACCAACTGGCCGTGCCGGTCTTCAAGGATACGTTGGTAAATCTGGGTGTGTTCTATATCCCCTTTGCGATTGTTGTCATCGTCGGGGCGGCCAATGCGGTGAACCTGACCGATGGCCTGGACGGGTTGGCGATCATGCCGGCGATGATTGCGGCTTCGACCCTTGGGGTGATTGCCTATGCGGTCGGTCGGGTCGACTTTACCGAGTATCTGGACGTGCATTACGTGCCCGGAACCGGGGAAATCCTGATCTTTACTGCGGCGTTGTTCGGGGGCGGGCTGGGCTTTCTTTGGTACAATGCGCCACCTGCGGCCGTGTTCATGGGCGATACCGGGTCGCTGGCCTTGGGCGGTGCGCTGGGTGCGATTGCGGTGGCCACTAAGCACGAGTTGGTTCTGGCTGTTGTCGGCGGCCTGTTCGTGGTCGAAGCGCTGAGTGTGATCATTCAGGTGCTGTATTTCAAACGCACTGGGCGCCGTGTATTCCTGATGGCGCCGATCCATCACCACTACGAGAAAAAGGGCTGGGCCGAACCGACAATCGTGATCCGGTTCTGGATCATCTCGTTGATCCTGGCGATGATTGGCTTGGCTACGCTGAAAGTCAGGTAGTACTCCCGCCAGGTTCGGCGGACCTGCGGTCCTCCTGCCTCCTGTTGGGTCCGGCTCGCGCTGATGCGCGAGCCTTTTGTCACTCTTGCCTTCGGTGGTCCCATCTGCGCAGTGTGGCGGCCAATTGGACGTCAGAAAAAGGTAGGTGGCATGATCCCGGTCAAAGGGTTTTCAGGGCAGAAAGTTGCGGTTCTGGGGCTTGGCCGATCGGGTCTGGCCACAGCGCGCGCGTTGCGGGCAGGTAAGGCCGAGCCGATCTGCTGGGATGACAATCCAGCCGCCCGCGAAATAGCCGAGGCCGAAGGGTTCGCCTGCCTAGATCTGCACCGTCACGGGGCGTTTGACGACATCGCCTCTTTAATTGTCTCGCCCGGTATCCCGCATCTCTATCCTGAACCGAATCCGGTGGTGGTTGCGGCGCTTGTAGCTGGGGTGCCCGTGGACAATGATATTGGGCTGTTCTTCCGGTCCTTTGCGGGGCCGGAATGGAACAATTATGACACCCCTCCGCGCGTGATCGCGGTGACCGGGTCGAACGGGAAGTCGACCACTGCCGCGCTGATTCAACATATCCTGACTGAAGCCGGGCGCGCGTCGCAACTGGCGGGGAATATCGGGCGTGGTGTGCTGGATATCGATCAGGGCGGGGATGGTTCGGTCGTGGTGCTGGAGTTGAGCAGTTATCAGACCGAATTGGCCCGGTCGCTGACGCCGGATGTGGCAGTGTTCACCAACCTGTCGCCGGACCATCTGGACCGCCACGGCGGGATGGGGGGGTACTTCGCAGCCAAGCGGCGCCTGTTTGCTGAGGGTGGCCCAGATCGTGCGGTGATCGGGATTGACGAAAACGAAGGCGCGTTTCTGGCGGGACAGCTGGCTGAAGGGCCGGCGGATGACCGGGTGATCCGCGTCTCGGTAGCGCGCAGATTAACAGGGCCGGGCTGGCAAGTCTTTTCGCGCAAGGGGTTCCTGTCGGAATACCGCAAGGGGCGGCAGGCCGGGTCGATTGATCTGCGCCAGATCAAGGGGTTGCCTGGCACGCATAACCATCAGAACGCATGTGCGGCCTATGCCGCCTGTCGCGCGTTGGGGCTTGCGCCGCGCGTGATAGAGGACGCACTGCACAGCTATCCCGGACTGCCTCATCGCAGCCAGATCATCGCCGAAGCTGATGGTGTAACTTATGTGAACGATTCCAAGGCCACCAACGTGGACAGTGCGCTGAAGGCGCTGACTGCGTTCAAGAAGATCCGGTGGATTTGTGGGGGGCTTGAGAAAGAAGGCGGTCTGGCGGCGCTTAACGGTGCAGCGGATCAAGTACTCAAGGCCTATGTGATCGGACGCGAGGCCGCAGGTTTTGCAATGCAGCTTGAGGTCGAAGCGCAGGTCTGTACCACCATGGAAAAGGCTGTCGCGCAGGCCATGGCCGATGCCCAGCCGGGTGAGACTGTGTTGCTGGCTCCGGCGGCGGCCAGTTTCGACCAGTACGACAACTTCGAACAGCGTGGAGACGATTTTGCCGAACAGGTTCTGAGGCGGTTGGCGAACTAGTCATTTGCAATAGACCGCCGGTTGGGCCAAGCTGCGGTGCTATCAGCTTGACGCGCCATGACAATTACGTTTGGCTCCGGGCAAATTCAACACGAGGTCATGACTATGCCATTTCGTAAGTTTTCTCTGATCCTGCCTGCTATTCTGGTTGCGGGTGCCTGCACCAATACAGGCGCCAATTATCAGCCTATCGTTGATGGTCCGATCGGTCCGAACTACAACGTCGATCTGCAGCAATGCCAGCAGCTTGCCGCCTCGCAGGCCAGTGTGGATGGCTCTACCGCCGGAAATGCGGCAATCGGCGCGGCGGGTGCCGCAGCGGTTACTGGGATTGTTCAGGACAGCAGCGACAATCTGGGTCGCGCAGCCATTGCTGGCGCGCTTGTCGGTGCGGGTGCGGATGTGATCAACAAGAACCAGAACAAGGAGGTTCTGGTACGCAACTGTATGCGCGGTCGTGGATACAACGTCGTAGGCTAACGGGCCGCGATTGCGGTTCCGGCGGCGTGGCCCGAGGACCACGCCCACTGGAAATTGTAGCCGCCCAGCCAGCCGGTGACATCTACCGCTTCACCAATTGCATAGAGGCCGGGGACATCCCTGGCCTCCATCGTTTTGGACGACAAGTCATCCGTATCGATCCCGCCCAGTGTGACCTCGGCGGTGCGATACCCTTCGGTGCCCGAGGGCGTGAGCTGCCAGTTGGACAGGGCCGAGATCAACTCGGTCAGCGCGGTGTCGGACTGGTCGGCCAGATTACCCTGCATCGGGAAGTGTTCGCTCAGATAATCCACCAGCCGCGCGGGCAGGTGACGGGCCAGTTCCGTTGTCAGCGCCTTGCGGCCACTGTTTTGCCGTTGTTCGCGCAGCAGGTCGAACAGGGGCAGGTCGGGGATCAGGTTGACGCGGATCGCCTCACCCTCGTGCCAGAAGGAGGACAGTTGCAGCACCGATGGCCCGCTGAGGCCGCGATGGGTAAACAATAGCGCCTCGTCAAAGCTAATGCGGTCGTTCGACAGGCGCGCGGGTAAGGATAGCCCCGACAGTTCCTTGAATTTCCCGTCCGAAAACGTGAACGGCACCAGTGCCGCGCGCGTCTCGGTCATCCGCAAGCCGAACTGTTTTGCGATGTCATAGGCCAACCCGGTTGCGCCCATCTTGGGGATCGATTTACCGCCCGTGGCCAGCACCAGATTGGCGCAACTCAGGCTGAGGCGCTGGCCCTCGCGGTCAACCTCCAGCACGAACCCAGACCCGGTCTTTCGCAGGTCCTTCACCTCGGTCCGCACCCACAGCTCGGCCCCGGCACGCTCCATCTCGTCCAGCAGCATCTGGATGATCTGTTTCGACGACCCGTCGCAGAACAACTGCCCCAGCGTTTTCTCGTGCCAGGCGATGCCATGGCGCCCGACAAGATCGACGAAATCCCATTGCGTGTAGCGTGCCAGCGCGGACTTGAAGAAATGGGGGTTATGCGACAGGAAGTTAGCCGGTCCCGCATACATGTTGGTGAAATTGCAACGCCCACCGCCCGAGATGCGGATCTTCTCGCCCGGCGCCTTGGCGTGGTCGATGACCAGCACGCGGCAACCGCAATGGGCGGCGCACATCATTCCGGCTGCACCGGCGCCAAGGATGATCGCGTCATAGGTCATGTGCAGCGCATGGCGTGAATTGGCGGGGATGGCAAGTGGGGCGTGTTTAACGGACGGACAGGCTTTGTGATAAACTCCTGCCGTCAAAGAACTGAAATACGCCCAATGCAAAGGAGGGCACCCCGATGATCATGCGAATTTTCCAAGTCACAGTTCGCCCCGGCAAAGAGGCTGAATTCTCAAAGTTTTTCCACGAGACCGCGATCCCTTTGATGCAAAGCACCGATGGCATTGTTCAGGTTCTGCCGGGCGCTCCGCGGACCGACACGCCGCGTGAGTTCAGCTTCGTGATGGTTTGGAGCAGTTTGGACGCGCTGAAAGCCTTTGTTGGCGACGATTATCAAAGTCCGCACATTGATCCGGCCGAAGCCGAATTGGTCGAGTCCAGAACGATCAAACACTACGATCTTGTTGCCTAGGCGATCCGAAGCTTGGGGCGGAGAGCCTTGAATTCAAGCCGTTGGCCTTAGGGCGCTGATTTCCGCAACCGGCCTGTCATTCTGCTAGCCCAAACGCCAAAATGCCTGTAGAGTCTCAATCAGACCCCGAAAACGGGGCGTTAACGAGGCAGATAGTGGCGGTATCTCATGACTGAGATGGTGTATGGCGCGGTCCAGGACCAGCGCGGCGAACCGATTCTACCAAAGTGGTGGCGGACAATTGATCGCTGGACGATGTCCTGCGTTTTGATCCTGTTTGTCATCGGATTGTTGCTGGGGCTGGCCTCATCACCGCCGCTGGCCGGGCGCAATGGATTCGATCCGTTCCATTATGTCGAACGGCAGGCGCTGTTCGGCGGGCTGGCGTTGATTGCGATGCTGCTGACTTCGATGATGTCGCCGACGCTGGTGCGGCGTCTGGCGGTGCTGGGCTTTCTGGGCGCGTTCGTGGCGCTTGCCTTCCTGCCGGTATTCGGCACCGACTTTGGCAAGGGCGCCGTGCGCTGGTACTCGCTGGGGTTTGCCTCGCTGCAGCCCTCCGAATTTCTGAAGCCCGGCTTTGTTGTTGTGGCCGCATGGTTACTGGCTGCGTCGCAGGAGATCAATGGCCCTCCGGGACGGTTGTGGTCCTTTGCGTTGTGCATGGCCATTGTCGGGATGCTGGTGTTGCAGCCGGATTTCGGACAAGCCTGTCTGATCCTGTTCGGCTGGGGCGTTATGTATTTCGTCGCCGGCGCGCCGATGCTGCTGCTGGTTGGCATGGCCGGCGCGGTGGTGCTGGGTGGTATGCTGGCCTATTCCAATTCGGAACACTTCGCCCGGCGGATTGATGGGTTTCTGAACCAAGAGGTCGATCCGACCACTCAGATCGGTTACGCCACCAACGCAATTCGCGAGGGTGGCCTGTTCGGAGTGGGTGTTGGCGAGGGGCAGGTGAAGTGGTCTCTGCCCGATGCGCACACGGATTTCATCATCGCGGTCGCGGCCGAGGAATTCGGCCTGATCCTGGTGCTGATCATCATCGCGCTGTATTCGATCATCGTGGTGCGCTCTTTGCTGCGGCTGATGAAGGAACGCGACATGTTCATTCGCCTGGCGGGCACCGGTCTGGCCTGCATGTTCGGCGTGCAGGCGATGATCAACATGGGTGTCGCGGTACGCCTGCTACCCGCCAAGGGCATGACGCTGCCGTTTGTCAGCTATGGCGGTTCGTCGCTGATTGCGGGCGGTATTGCAGTCGGGATGCTATTGGCGTTTACCCGCACCCGCCCACAGGGCGAGCTTGGCGATATTCTGCGCGGACGAGGTTGATGACCAAACCCTATCTACTGATTGCGGCGGGCGGCACTGGGGGCCATATGTTCCCGGCGCAGGCCCTGGCCGAGGCGATGTTGCAAAAGGGCTGGCGCGTGCGCTTGTCCACCGACGCGCGCGGCGCGCGTTATACCGGTGGTTTTCCGCACTCGACTGAGATTGTTGAGGCCTCCTCGGCCACCTTCGCCCGGGGCGGTTTGGCTGCGAAAGCACTGGTGGGGCCGAAGATTGCCGCTGGCGTGACCGGCATGGCTGTTCAGTTGATGCGTGACCGGCCGGATGTGGTTGTGGGCTTTGGCGGTTACCCGTCGATTCCGGCGCTGGGCGCGGCGACGATGCTGAAAATCCCGCGCATGATTCACGAACAGAACGGTATACTGGGTCGGGTGAACCAGTTGTTCGCGACCCGCGTGTCACAAGTGGCCTGCGGAATCTGGCCCACTGATCTGCCCGAGGGGGCCAAAGGTATCCATACCGGCAATCCGGTGCGCGCCGCGGTGTTGGAGCGGGCAGCAGCTGGCTATATCCCGCCCGGCGATTACCCGATGTCTGTCTTGGTAATGGGCGGCTCGCAGGGCGCGCGCATCCTCAGCGATGTGGTGCCGGGCGCGATTGCTGCTTTGCCGGACGAACTGCGTAATCATATCCGCGTCGCTCATCAGGCGCGCGACGAAGACGGAGAGCGGGTTGCCGCCTTTTACGCCGATCACGGCATCCGAGCCGAGGTTAAACCATTCTTTCAGGATGTCCCCCGACGTATGTCCGACGCTCAGTTGGTCATCAGCCGTTCGGGCGCGTCCAGTGTTGCCGATATCTCGGTGATCGGGCGACCTTCGATCCTGGTCCCGTTTGCTGCGGCCGCAGGCGACCACCAGACCGCCAATGCGCGTGGGCTGGTACAGGCAGGCGGGGCGATCATGATTCCAGAAAACCTGCTTGACGTTTCCGCGCTGACCGAGCAAATCACCGCCGTTCTGACAAACCCCGAAGCCGCACAAAAGATGGCCCATGCCGCCCTTTCGACCGGCGCGCCGGATGCGACCGAGCGTCTGGTGCACCTTGTCGAAGATCTGGCGCAGAAGGAGACCGCATGAATCCAGCAACCAAACTGCCGCAAGACGTAGGGCCGATCCACTTCGTTGGGATCGGAGGGATCGGGATGTCGGGGATTGCCGAGGTGCTGCTGAACTTGGGTTACCGGGTTCAGGGGTCAGACCTGAAAGCCTCGAAGATCACCGATCGTCTGGCAGGTTTGGGGGCCGAGATTTTCGTGGGGCAACGTGCGGAAAATCTGGAAAACGCTGCCGTTGTTGTGGTGTCGACCGCGATTAAACCCGGCAACCCGGAACTGGACGGTGCCCGCGCACAAGGTTTGCCGGTGGTGCGCCGCGCCGACATGCTGGCCGAGCTGATGCGGCTGAGATCAAACATCGCCATCGCCGGAACCCACGGTAAGACCACCACGACCACGATGATGGCCGAGTTGATGGTGGCGGGTGACTTTGACCCGACCGTGATCAATGGCGGGATCATCCACGCCTACGGCTCGAACGCGCGGATGGGGCAGGGCGAATGGATGGTGGTCGAGGCCGACGAATCCGACGGCTCGTTCAACCGTCTGCCCGCAACCATTGCCATCGTTACCAATATCGACCCCGAGCATATGGAGCACTGGGGCGATTTCGACAAACTGCGCGACGGGTTCTATGAGTTCGTCTCGAACCTGCCTTTTTACGGTTTGGCCGTGTGCTGTACCGACCATGCCGAAGTGCAAACACTGGTGGGCCGCATCACCGACCGCCGCGTGCGCACCTATGGCTTTAACGCTCAGGCTGATGTGCGGGCGGTGAATCTGACCTATAAGGGCGGCGTTGCCCATTTCGACATCCACCTGCAATACGAAGACACGGTGATTGAAGGTTGTACCCTGCCGATGCCGGGCGATCACAACGTCTCGAACGCGCTGTCCGCGGCTGCGGTTGCCCGTCATCTGGGTATGAAAGCCTCAGAGATCCGCGATGCTTTGGCCAATTTCGGCGGTGTGAATCGCCGGTTTACCAAGGTGGGCGAAGTTGATGGTGTCACCATCATCGACGATTACGGCCATCACCCGGTTGAAATAACCGCCGTGCTGAAAGCCGCGCGTCAGGCGACCGAGGGCCGTGTCATCGCGGTGCATCAACCGCACCGCTACTCTCGGCTGTCCAACCTTTTTGACGACTTCTGCACCTGTTTCAATGATGCAGACGTGGTGGCCATCGCCGAAGTCTTCGCCGCCGGAGAAGACCCGATTGAAGGCGCATCCCGCGACGATCTGGTCCAAGGTTTGATCCGTCACGGCCACCGCCACGCCCGCGCGCTGTTGGATGAAAGCGATCTGGAACGATTGGTCCGCGAGCAGGCTCGTCCCGGTGACATGGTCGTTTGTCTGGGCGCCGGGACGATCAGTACCTGGGCCCATGGGTTGCCTGCGCGGCTGCAGCAAAAACAAGCAGTTTGACGCAATGGACTTTTGGGTGACGCAACTTTAAAGTGTAGCGTCGCAACGTCCTCGGAGGGGCAGCAGGTGTATTCAGTTGTGTTCGCATCCATGTGGGTCGTGGCCGCGACAATCGTGGCCATGTTGCCGATGCGGTTGCAGTTTCCTCCGGGAATTGTGTTGCTGATCTCTGCGCCTGTCTTAATCGTTTGGCTGGGATACGACTATGGCTGGTTCCTCTCGGTACTGGCCTTCGCCGGCTTTGTGTCCATGTTCCGTAACCCAATCCGGTATTACTGGCGCCGGTGGTCGGGTAGGGAGGTCGAGGAATGAACTGGTCCATCGCCCTTGCCGCGCTGTGGGGGATTGCCGCGAATGTGCTGGCGATGCTCCCAAGCAAAGACAATCACTGGACGCGCGCCTATATCCTGGTTGCGGTTGGTATCCCGATATTGGGCTATGTCACTTTGCAGAACGGCCCGTGGGTCGGGCTGCTGGTTCTGGCGATGGGCATGTCGGTGCTGCGCTGGCCGGTTATTTACCTGACCCGTTGGACAAAGGCGAAAATGCAGGGCATGAAGGCGACCAACAAGTAACGACCGCTTTCAGGAGGCCCCCATGGTCGACATCGCCACATTCGCTTATCTGCCACTGATCACGCTGGTCCTTGGGGCCGTGGCAGGCTTTGTTGCGGGGCGCTGGATCGGCCTCAGGGGTCTGTTGTTGCTGATCGGGCTGACTTTTGTCGTTTCGCTGGTTTTGATTGTGATGCTGGCAGGCGTCGGCACTGGCGAAGAGGAACAGGCCTTTGGGCCCTTCATCTGGCTGACCGGAGCGGTCCTGCCCTTCCTTTTGGCGGTCATAGTGGGCGGGGTCGGTGGGCGTAGCCTGGCTGCAAGAGCAAACACATGATCAATTTGACCGAAGTCAGGGGGCGCCTGACGCAGGCCCGATCTCTGAACGACCTGACCTGGCTGCGTGTTGGCGGGCCGGCAGACTACCTGTTTCAGCCCGCGGATATCGAGGACCTGCAGCGTTTCCTGCGTGATCTACCCGCAGAGGCCCCGGTTTTCCCGATGGGCGTCGGATCGAACCTGATCGTGCGGGATGGTGGTCTGCGCGCCGTGGTGATCCGGCTGGGGCGCGGGTTCAACGGTATCACGGTTGAGGGTAACACGGTTACCGCAGGCGCAGCCGCGCTTGATGCGCATGTAGCGCGCAAGGCGGCGGATGGGGGCGTGGACCTGACTTTCCTGCGCACCATTCCCGGCTCGATCGGCGGCGCGGTGCGGATGAACGCCGGTTGTTACGGTAGCTACACCGCTGACGTGCTGCGCAAGGCCACCATCGTCACGCGGCAGGGAGAGGTGGTTGACTTGACCCCTGACGACCTGAACTTTCGCTACCGGCAATCCGACCTGCCCGAAGGGGCGGTATTGGTTTCGGCGACGTTCGAAGGCCCCGCGGGTGACCCGCAGGACCTGCACGACCGCATGACGGCGCAGTTGCAGAAACGCGACGAGACTCAACCCACCAAGGACCGCAGCGCCGGGTCGACGTTCCGAAACCCGGCCGGGTTTTCATCGACCGGGCGGGCGGATGATGCACATGACCTCAAGGCCTGGAAGGTGATCGACGACGCGGGGATGCGCGGAGCGACGCTGGGCGGGGCTCAGATGAGCCCGAAGCACTCGAATTTCCTGATCAATACCGGCACCGCCACAGCCGCCGACCTTGAAGGTCTGGGTGAAGAGGTGCGAAAAAAGGTTTACGAAACAAGCGGCATAACGTTAGAGTGGGAAATCATGCGGGTCGGTGATCCGCTGAAAGAATAAAGCCCCAACCGTCAGACCATAACAGGCAAAATCAGGCGACGGATCAAAGGCATAACGCAGTACGGACCACCACATAAGGTCCGGGGACATTGAGGCGCACGAAGTGGGACTGTCGAGCAGGACAAACCCCAAAGTGGCGGTATTGATGGGTGGCCCCTCGGCGGAACGCGAGGTGTCTCTCAGCTCTGGGCGCGAATGCGCGGCCGCCCTAAGGGGAGAAGGCTTTGAAGTGGTTGAGCTGGACGCAGGTCCCGATCTCCACGCGCGCCTTTTGGACATCAAGCCGGATGTAGTTTTCAACGCTCTGCATGGCCGCTGGGGTGAAGATGGCTGTGTACAGGGCCTGCTGGAATGGATGCGCATCCCGTATACGCATTCCGGTGTGCTGGCCTCGGCATTGGCAATGGACAAGCAACGCAGCAAAGAGGTGTTTCAGGTCGAAGGCCTGCCCGTTGTTCTCAGCGTGATCGTGCCCAAGGTCGAAGTAATCAAGGTCCACGTGATGGAACCGCCTTACGTGGCCAAGCCGAACAACGAAGGGTCCAGCGTTGGTATCTATATCGTTCACGAAGGCTCGAACGGTCCGCCGCAGCTGTCGGACGAGATGCCCGAGCATGTGATGGTCGAGAAGTACATTGCTGGCCGCGAGTTGACCGTGACAGTGATGGGTGACCGTGCCCTGACGGTGACCGAGATCATGACCGATGGCGGCTGGTACGACTATGACGCCAAGTACAAGCCCGGTGGCTCGTGGCATGTGCTGCCCGCTGAAATCCCACAGGACATCTTTGACCTCTGCATGGACTACGCGCTGCGCGCCCACAACGCGCTTGGGTGCAAGGGCGTTTCCCGAACCGATTTCCGCTGGGATGACAGTATGGGGGCCGATGGGTTGTTCCTGTTGGAAACCAACACGCAGCCCGGCATGACGCCGACCTCGCTGGTGCCAGAACAAGCCGAGCATCGCGGCATGACTTTTGGTCAGCTTTGCGCCTGGATGGTGGAGGACGCCTCGTGCAACCGCTGAGAGCTACCCGCGCGCCGGTGATCCATCGCTCGAAACCGCTGGCCGGGCCGGATGCCGATTTCGCGTCAGGTGCCCATCACGATGTCGAGCCGAAACTGCGCCTGCGCGGGACAAAGCTGTTCGGGCGTAAATCGCAGCGGTTCGATCCGGCCCCGTCGCGTTTGAGCTATCGCCTTCAACGTTGGATGCTGACGCCGGGTGTTAGGCGCGGGCTGAAGGTCGGGCTGCCGATTGCGGCGGTCTGTGCCGCCATCGGGCTGTACTTCAGCACAGAAGACCGGCGCGAGGCCGTGGTTGCCTATGTCAACGACATCAAGACCTCGATCCAGCAGCGCCCGGAATTCATTGTCAATCTGATGGCCATCGATGGCGCAGGCACCAACCTGTCCGAAGATATCCGCGAGGTTGTGCCGCTGGATTTCCCGATGAGTTCCTGGGATCTGGATGTCGAACAGATCCGCGACACGATCACCGGGTTGGATCCGGTCAAATCCGCCTCGGTCCGCGTCCGCCCTGGTGGCATTCTTCAGGTCGATGTGGTCGAGCGGCAGCCGGTCATCGTCTGGCGTACACGCAGTGGGATCGAATTGCTGGACGAAACCGGCGCGCATGTTGAGCGGATCGCGTCGCGCAAGGATCACTCTGACCTGCCGCTGATCGCGGGCAAGGGGGCGGATGCTCATGTAGGTGAAGCGCTGCAACTGATGACAACCGCGCGCAGCCTTGGCACCCGGGTGCGGGGCCTGGTGCGGATCGGCGAGCGCCGCTGGGATCTGGTTCTGGATCGCGGCCAACGCATCATGCTGCCAACCGAGCGCCCCGTGCGCGCGCTAGAGCGCGTGCTGGCGGTGAACGAAGTGCAGGATCTTTTGGAACGTGATGTGGCGGTGGTGGATATGCGCCTTGGGCAGCGTCCGACCATCAGAATGACCAAAGCCGCCAGCGAAGACTGGTGGAATACAAAAGTGACAGTGGGTAACGGGCAGTAACGACCATGATGACCGATCTTTATCAGTCCCAACGTGCCATGCGGCAGATGCGCAGACAAGCGATGCAACGCGGTGTTGTCGCCATTCTGGATGTTGGCAGTTCCAAGATCGCCTGCCTTGTGCTGCGGTTCGACGGTACCGGACGGCTGAGTGAGGATAACAGCATTGGGTCTCTGGCCGGTCAGACCGGGTTCCGGGTGATCGGCGCAGCGACTACGCGGTCGCGCGGCGTACAGTTTGGCGAAGTCACCGCCATGCAGGAGACCGAACGCGCGATCCGGACGGCTCTGCAGGCGGCTCAGAAGATGGCTGATATCCGAGTGGATCACGTGATCGCAAGTTTCTCGGGTGCAAATCCGCGTTCGTACGGTCTGGACGCGCAGGTCGATTTGGAAGGACAAGTGGTTTCCGAGGCCGAGGTCGGCCGCGTGCTGAACGCCTGCGACGTGCCGGACTACGGCGCAGGTCGTGAAGTGCTGCACGCCCAGCCGGTGAATTTCGCGCTCGATAACCGCTCGGGCCTGATCGACCCGCGTGGGCAGATGGGGCAGTCGCTGGCAGTCGACATGCACATGCTGACCGTCGACGCGGTCGCGATCCAAAATATCGTGCGCTGCATCAAACGCTGCGATCTGGAATTGGCGGGGATTGCAAACTCGGCCTATGTGTCGGGCATTTCCGCGCTGGTCGAGGATGAGCAGGAATTGGGCGCGGCCTGTATCGATATGGGTGGTGGTACGACCAGCGTTTCGATCTTCATGAAGAAACACATGATCTATGCTGATTGCGTGCGTATGGGTGGGGATCACGTGACTGCTGATATCTCGATGGGGCTGGGCGTCCCGGCGGCTGTGGCCGAACGGATCAAGACCTTCAACGGTGGCGTTCACGCAACCGGGGCCGATGATCGGGATCTTATTGATATCAGAGGCGATACCGGCGATTGGGAGCATGACCGCCGCACCGTCAGCCGGGCCGAGTTGATCGGAATCATGCGTCCGCGCGTGGAAGAGATCTTGGAAGAAGTGCGAGTGCGTCTGGATGCGGCCGGGTTCGAGCATATGCCCAGCCAGCAGATCGTGCTGACCGGCGGGGGTAGTCAGATCATGGGGCTTGATGGACTTGCGACCCGTATATTGGGCCAGCGTGTCCGACTTGGCCGCCCGTTGCGTGTTCACGGCTTGCCGCAGTCGGCAACCGGGCCGGGGTTCTCATCGGCTGTGGGGCTAAGCCTGTTCGCCGCGCATCCGCAGGACGAATGGTGGGATTTCGAAATCCCGGTCGACACCTATGCCGCGCGGCCCTTCAAGCGTGCAATGCGCTGGTTCCGTGACAATTGGTAATCGGGCAGGGGTCGCGGCGTTGATCGCCCTAGCCCCGTTCGCTGCGCATGCCCAGACCCGCATCACGCCTGAAACCTTCCTGGCTGCGGTCCAAGGCAAGACGGTCACATTCGTCGACTATCCCAGCGGTTTTCTGGTGGGTACCGAGGAATTCCTCAGCCCCACATTGTCCGTTTGGCGGATGGAGGGGCGGGGTTGCGTTTACGGGCAAATCACCACGCCGAACGGCCAGATCTGCTTTTTGTACGATGACGATCCTGATGACGTGCCGGTTTGCTGGTGGCCCTTTCTGCATCAAGACCGCCTGATGGTTCGACTGGCCAGTTTCAGCCGCCGCGAGATTCAAGAGGTGCGCAGCATCACCGAGGACGGGCTGAATTGTCCAAGTGTCCCTATTAGCTAAAGAAATGGGTTGCGGCCCTCAGTTTTATCCCGCAAGATATCCACAAGGCCCGTCAGAGGCCCCGCGGCAGGACCTGAGCAGTTTTCCGCATCTTGAAAATCGGTCGAAACCCTAAGTGACGTGCATGTTGACTACGACGCATGTGTCGCTTGCGTTGTGGTGGGTTGAGATTATTTCGCAACATCTGGCGTTCAATGCGAAATACCGCTGATTGCCGCCATATTTCCTCCATATTTTGTGGAATTTGGCGATTTTTGGCGTGACCTTTGCGGTTTGGATCGGTAGGATTGTATGCGGATAGGTAAGAAAAACACCGCTTTGGCGGGTCAAAAAAACAGGCGGACAGAGCATGACATTGAATCTTTCGATGCCCGGGCACGACGAACTGAAGCCTCGGATTACAGTATTTGGCGTTGGCGGTGCGGGCGGAAACGCCGTTAACAACATGATTGAAAAACAGCTGGACGGCGTCGATTTCGTTGTCGCCAACACCGACGCGCAAGCGCTGCAGCAAAGCCAGTCGTCTGCGCGGGTGCAATTGGGCGTGAAAGTCACCGAAGGTTTGGGCGCTGGTGCGCGGCCCGCCGTAGGTGCCGCAGCCGCCGAAGAAAGCATAGAACAAATCGTCGATCATCTGGCTGGTGCGCATATGTGCTTTATCACCGCCGGTATGGGCGGTGGTACCGGAACGGGAGCGGCTCCGATCATCGCGCAGGCCGCGCGGGAACTGGGCGTACTGACTGTCGGCGTTGTCACCAAACCTTTCCAGTTTGAGGGTGCCAAGCGGATGCGGCAGGCCGAAGACGGTGTTGAATCGCTGCAAAAGGTCGTTGACACTCTGATCATCATTCCGAACCAGAACCTGTTCCGTCTGGCTAACGAGAAAACCACCTTTACAGAGGCGTTCTCGATGGCGGATGACGTTCTGTATCAGGGCGTTAAGGGCGTGACCGACCTGATGGTGCGTCCCGGCCTGATCAACCTCGACTTTGCCGATGTCCGCGCGGTGATGGACGAGATGGGCAAGGCGATGATGGGTACTGGTGAGGCCACCGGCGAAGATCGCGCGGTTCAGGCGGCCGAGAAGGCGATCGCCAACCCGCTGCTGGACGAAATCAGCCTCAAGGGCGCCAAAGGCGTGTTGATCAACATCACCGGTTCCCATGACCTGACGCTGTTCGAACTGGACGAAGCCGCCAACCGCATCCGCGAGGAAGTGGACCCCGAAGCCAACATCATCGTCGGTTCAACCCTGGATACTGCGATGGAAGGCGGAATGCGTGTTTCGGTTGTGGCCACCGGCATCGACGCCAGCGAGAAAAGCGAAGACGTACCCGTTGCGCGCCGCCCCATGTCGGCTCCGCTGACCCGCACCGTTTCGGCAGAAGAGTCGCGGCAGGACGAGGCCCCCGCGGCAGTGGCTGAAGTGGCCGAGCCTGCGCCGCAGCCTGAAGTCAACCGCGAACCCTCGCTGTTCGAAACTGCCGAGGAACCGGCGCAGCCGCAATTCCAGCCGCGGGCAGAGCAGGACGATGACGGTTTGCCGCCCCCGGCATATCAGCCGCGCGTGGCCGAATTCGAACCGACCCCCGAGCCGGTTGAGCCTGCGCCCGAGAGCTTTGTTGCACCGCAGCCGCAGGCCGCGGCCGGCACACCGTCGCCCGAGGCACTGCAGCGTCTTCAGGCCGCCGTTCAGAATATCCCAGCGGCCGCGCGTGGCCATCCCGCGCCCCGTCCGCAGACCCCGCAACCGGCAGCGACGCCGCAGGCGGATGCACATGATCGTCCCCGGTTCGGCTTTAACCGCCTGATCGACCGGATGACCGGCCACGCCGCCGATACCCCGGCCCAACCGGTGCGCCAGCAGCCTCCGATGCGCCAGGCTGACGCTACGGCACCTGCGCATGACGAGGCCGACCCCGAGCAGGATCGGATCGAAATTCCCGCGTTCCTGCGCCGTCAGGCCAACTGAACCCGGTAACAATGTACCTAAAAGGGGCTGCCGTTTGGCGGCCCTTTTATTTTTAAATACATGGGCTTGTCCGTATGTAAGCAGGGATTTGCCGATCTGTTACATTCATGTTTCATTCAGTTACAAAGAGTGAGTTGAGCCTTTTCCCGACCTTCCTTAGTTGAATGTCCAACACGGGCCAGAAAGGCCGGAAACCACTCACCGAGGTTCACCTTGCAACATACGCTCAAATCTCCGATCACGTTTACAGGCGTTGGGCTGCACAGCGGCAAGCCTGCGACGATGGTCCTGAAGCCGGCAGCTGCCGGTCACGGCATCTGGTTCAAACGGACGGATATCGAGCTGGGCAATGCGTTGATCCCTGCGATCTATGACGTGGTAGAGCGCACGCCACTGTGCACCCGTCTGGTAAATGAAGCAAACGTCTCGGTGTCGACTGTCGAGCATATCATGGCCGCGCTGGCCGGATGTGGCGTTCATAACGCGCTGATCGAGATCGATGGTCCCGAGGTTCCGATCATGGACGGCTCGTCGATCGATTTCGTGCGCGGCATCATGGCCAAGGGTGTCCGCCGTCAGGCCAGCCCGGTTCTGGCCTTCGAAGTTCTCAAGCCGGTAACCGCATCGCGCGAAGGCGCAAGCGCGTCGATTGCACCTGCGGACGGTTTGATCATCGACTTCCATATCGATTTCGAGGACAGCGCGATTGGCAGTCAGACCAAGCGTCTGGACATGCGCAACGGCTCTTTCGCACGTGAACTCAGCGATTGCCGCACCTTCTGCCGCCGTACGGATGTCGAAGCGATGCGTGAAAACGGCCTTGCCCTAGGTGGTACCTTGGAAAACGCCGTCGTCGTACAGGGTAACGAAGTGCTGACCCCGGGCGGTTTCCGCCACGCGGATGAGGCGGTGCGCCACAAGATGCTGGACGCTCTGGGTGACCTCTATCTGGCGGGTGGTCCGATTCTGGGCCACTTCACCGGTGACAAGTCCGGCCATGCCATGACAAACACGCTGCTTCGCAAGCTGTTCGAAACACCCGGTGCGGTACGCCCGGTGCTGTGCACCCCAGAACAGGCCGCGCGCCTGCCGGGGCAGGGCCTTGTCTGGGACGAAATTCCCGAAGTTGCCTGATTAGATCACCTCTGCCGACAATTCCGCCAGCGGGTGTACTAAGGCGTTTTGCCCCGGAATTATATGTGCTAAACCGAAGCCCAATCCGGGGCTTACCCCGATAAGCAATACGACAAGGATAGGCGGAATGGTTGGCACCAAAGCGGCAGTCAGGTTCGCGGGCGCGATTCTTCTGACAGCAGTTTTGACGGCCTGCGGCGACAGTGGCGCAGACCGCAATCAGAACCTGGAAGGCTTTACGCCAGAACAGATTTTCACACGTGGTGAGTTTGAGCTGTCGCAGAATCGCTCGGACGATGCGGCGTGGTATTTCTCGGAAGTGGAGCGTCTGTATCCTTATTCCGACTGGGCCAAACGCGCGTTGATCATGCAGGCGTTTTCGTTCCACACGGACAAGAATTACGAAGAAAGCCGCGCTGCCGCGCAGCGCTATATCGACTTTTACCCGACGGATGAAGACGCGGCATATGCGCAGTACCTTCTGGCGCTCAGCTACTATGACCAGATCGACGAGGTCGGTCGCGATCAGGGTCTGACCTTCCAGGCGTTGCAATCGCTGCGGACGGTGATCGAGGTCTATCCGGACAGCGAATATGCTACCTCGGCCGTGCTGAAGTTCGATCTGGCCTTTGACCACCTGGCTGGCAAAGAGATGGAGATCGGGCGCTATTACCTTCGTCAGGACCATTATACTGCGGCCATCAACCGATTCCGCGTGGTGGTTGAGGATTTCCAGACCACCACCCACACAGCCGAGGCGCTCTATCGTCTGATCGAGGCGTATCTGTCGCTGGGTCTGGTAGATGAGGCGCAGTCGGCTGGGGCTATTCTGGGTTACAACTACCAGTCGTCCGAATGGTACGATGCGGGCTACAAGCTGCTGACCTCGCGCGGGTTGGAGCTGAAGAGCCGCGGCAACAACTGGCTCAGCCAGATCTACCGCCAGACGATCAAAGGTGAGTGGTTGTAATCGCCATGGCTACAGGCGTGGGACGCTGAGACCCGATGCTGCGCGCCCTTGATATCCGCGATATGCTGATCATCGACCGGCTGGAACTGACGTTTCAGCCGGGTTTAAACGCTTTGACCGGGGAAACCGGTGCGGGCAAGTCGATCCTGCTGGATTCGCTGGGTTTCGTGTTGGGCTGGCGTGGGCGGGCCGAACTTGTCCGTCAGGGGGCGGCTCAGGGCGAAGTTGTTGCCGAATTTGAACTCGGCCCAGATCACCCTGCCCATGCGGTTCTGGCCGAAGCTGGCTTCCCCGGAGGCGAGGAGCTGATCCTGCGCCGCATCAACACCGCCGAAGGCCGCAAGACCGCTTGGGTCAATGACCGGCGTTGTTCCGGTGAGGTGCTGCGGGCGCTGTCCGAAACTTTGATTGAACTGCATGGTCAGCACGATGATCGCGGGTTGCTGAACCCGCGCGGGCATCGGGCGATGCTGGATGACTATGCCGGCGCAGGGGCGCACCTGGCCGCTGTACGTGCTGCGTGGACCGAGATGTCCCGCGTGCGTAAGGCTATGGCAGACACCGAGGCGACCCTCGCCGCCATGCGCGCCGAAGAAGAATTCCTGCGCCACGCGGTTGCAGAACTGGACAAGCTGGACCCGCAGCCGGGTGAGGATGCCGAACTGGATGCGCGCCGCCGGATGATGCAGGGGGCCGAACGTATCCGCGATGACGTGGCTCGTGCTTTTGATCTGCTGGGCGGGGACGGGGCCGAAGGGTCCATGTCTGACGCAGTCCGCTGGTTGGAAGGTGTGTCGGACAATGCGGGCGGGCAGCTTGAGGAGCCCATCGCCGCGCTTGGCCGAGCCCTGATCGAATTGGGTGAGGCGCAGGATGGTGTGAATGCCTGCCTTCAGGTGCTGGATTTCAACCCGGCAGAGCTTGAGGCCGCCGAAGAGCGCCTGTTCGCCATCCGCGCGCTGGCGCGCAAGCATAATGTGACCCCGGACGATCTGGGGGCATTTGCTGATACGCTGCGTGACCGGCTGAACCGTTTGGACGCGGGCGATGCCGATCTGGCTGAACAGCGGGCCGCGGTCGAGGGCGCTCAGGTCGCCTATGACAACGCCGCCGCGGTGCTAAGCGCCACGCGGCAGCAGGCTGCCGGACAGCTGGATGCTGCGGTGATGGCCGAACTCGCACCGCTGAAAATGGAACGCGCGGTGTTTCAGACCGAAATCACTGCCGCTGATCCTGGCCCTGAAGGCACAGATGCGGTGGCATTTACCGTCGCCACCAACCCCGGTGCACCGTCCGGGCCGCTGAACAAGATCGCCTCGGGAGGTGAACTCAGCCGTTTCCTGTTGGCGCTCAAGGTCTGTCTGACGGGTGACGACAGCGCACGCACCATGATCTTTGACGAAATTGACCGAGGCGTCGGCGGGGCGACGGCCGACGCGGTGGGACGGCGTTTGGCGTCGCTGGCGCAGGGGGGGCAGGTGCTGGTGGTGACACACTCGCCGCAGGTCGCCGCACGCGCGGCGCATCATTGGCGGGTGCAAAAGCAGGTCATGGACGGGCAGACTCTGTCCACAGTCATCCCGCTGGCCGATCCCGACCGCGTGGATGAGATCGCCCGCATGGTGGCCGGAGACACCATCACCGACGAGGCCCGCGCCGCAGCCCGTGCCTTGCTGGATGCCTGAGATATTTCTGCCGCTTTCCGGTTCTCAAACCGTCGCGATCCCACTTTTATAAGGGCGCCCCGTAGCTTAGTAAGGGATAAGACTTGATCCCCGAGGGCCAATGACCCAATCGACCCGAACCGTCTTGCGCAACCAGCTCAATCAGGCTCTGGCCGCGATGAAGGATGCTTGGCGCGTTATGCGGCGGCGCGGACCCAGCCAGATTCAGTTCTGGTTCATAGCGCTGGCCATCGGGGTCGCCGCCGGGTTCATGGCGCTGGGGTTTCGCAAGGCGATCCGAGCGCTGCAGGCCTATGTCTATGATACCGAGGACATCCTGCTGCTGCACAGCCATGCCGAGAAACTGCCATGGTTTCTGATCCTGATCACCCCCATTATCGGCGGGCTGATCGTGGGGCTGATCCTGCACAAGTTCACCGATGACGGGCGGGTGCGCTCGGTTGCGGACGTTATCGAGGGCGCTGCGCTGACAAATGGCCGGGTCGAGGGTAAGGCGGGGATCGCGTCCTTCCTTGCCTCGCTGATCACACTCAGCACCGGCGGTTCGTCCGGGCGAGAGGGGCCGGTGGTGCACATGGCCGGGGTGATCTCGACCTGGGTCAGCGACCGAATCCACGCCGATGGAATCACCGGGCGTGATCTGCTTGGATGCGCTGTGGCGGCGGCGGTTTCGGCCAGCTTCAATTCGCCCATCGCAGGCGCTTTGTTCGCGCTTGAGGTGGTGCTGCGCCACTTTGCCGTGCACGCCTTTGCGCCCATCGTTATCGCCTCGGTTGCAGGTACAGTGATCAACCGGCTGGAATATGGCGACGTAACTGAATTCGTTCTAGATACCCCCGGGTCATTGCAGTTTTATGTGGAGCTACCCGCTTTCCTGATCCTCGGCCTCATTTGCGGGCTGGTTTCCTTACTGCTGATGCGCTCGATCTTCTTTGCCGAGGATATCGGCACCCATATCCAAAACCGCCTGTCCTTACCACGCTGGCTGCGGCCAGCGGTATCCGGGGCAATGCTGGGCCTTCTGGCAATTTGGTTCCCACATATCATAGGCGTCGGGTACGAGACGACGATCCGCGCCTTGGCGGGCGATCTGACTCTGACTGTCGCAATCCTGTTTGCGGTAATCAAGACAATCGCTTTGGCGATCACCATGGGTGGGCGAATGGGTGGTGGGGTTTTCTCGCCCTCACTGATGATCGGGGCGCTGACCGGGCTGGCCTTTGGCCTCATCGCCACGGGGCTGCTGCCGGATGTATCCGGGACCCATACGCTCTATGCTTTTGCCGGAATGGGGGCCGTGGCCGCCGCCGTGTTGGGCGCACCGATTTCAACCACCATGATCGTCTTTGAACTGACCGGAGATTGGCAGATCGGTCTCGCCGTGATGGTCTCGGTTTCGATGTCCACGGCGCTGGCCTCGCGCCTTGTGGATCGGTCTTTTTTCCTGACCCAGCTGGAACGCCGCGACGTGCATTTGGCCGCAGGACCGCAGGCCTACCTGCTGGCGATGCTGCGCGCCGGGGCGGTGATGCGGCCTATCGGAGATGCGAAGTCAATCACCAGGGACGAGGCGCTGGATCTGATCGAGCAGGGTCTTTGCGTGCAGGCCAGCGCTACGTTGGAGGCGGCGATGCCCTATTTCGATCGCGACGAGATCCCCTGCATTCCGGTTGTGACCCTGGAGGAAGATGGCAGCGAAAACCCGGTGGGTGCGCTCTATCACATCGATGCGCTCAAGGCCTATAACCGAGCGCTGGCGGCGACTGCCGCCGAAGAACACTCCTAGTCGCGATACACCGTCGCCACATCGCCAAGATAATTGTCCCAGGCGAACCAGTACGAGATATGACCCGCGACCCGCAGCAATCGGGTGCCGTCCGGCCCGATCAGGGCCTCTTCGGTCAGAATCCATTTCCGGCCGGTCTGATCCACCAGCCCGCCGTCCGAGGCTTTGAACTGGTGTGATTTCCTCTCATAGGCGCGAACGGTGCGCTTGTCAGCATTACCGATCAGAACCAGAGGGTGTTTGGCAATCGCGTCATTGATCACCCGGGTTCTGCTGAACGCCTCCAGCGGCCAGGCTCGCGCCGCACCGAACTGGCGGATGGCAAAGACGTAGTCCTTTTGCCGATGCGAGGATTGATCGACCAGCGCGGGGAACATCAACTCGGGCGAGGCGAAATACTCACGATACACCACCCCCGAGCCATAGTTGCGCCGATGCCCGGTGTTCAACGAAAGAACGCGAGTGCCGGGATGCGAGGCCTTCCAGCTTTCCCACGTGGTAATCACCACTGGGCGCTGTTTCAGTTCGATCCCGCTGTCGACCAGCGGACCCACGACGGGCTTGCCGGTATACTGGTTCCACAGCGAATGCGTCTCACGGTCAAACATCAGCTTGTTCGAGCGATACAGGAACCCCGACGAGCCGAAGATCAATGGCTTTCGCCGCCCCGAAACCTGCGTTTCGAACAGAATGCCCGAGCCGCACAATGTGCAATAGGCCAGCGCGACAGGCACGCCGCCGATCACCTCATTGAACATTTCGTGCCAGCCCATGATGCGCAGCGGGTAGGCGCGCTCATCTCCGTTGATCGAGATCCCAAAAACCAGATCGTCATCTTTCAGGTAATTGGCCTGCGCGGCTTGTATCAGCGTCGGGTTGTCTAGCGACGGGATACCATCCTTGCTCACGCCGCCCCAGGCGATCTCTTCCAACCGGATTTTCATCTTGTCCCGCTGCAGGTATTCGGGGCGCAGGAAATCGTCGAAGTTCTGGTCGATCCCCAGCAATACTTCGCGCTTGAACGGGATCAATGACGGGTGGGGGACAAGCTGCGGGTTCCGTTCCTGCCACAACATCCAGATGAACCAGTCGGCGCCGATACTTTCCCCGGTCAGGGTTTGTATGACCTTGGCGATCTCGGCGCTGCGCCGTCGGCCATAGCGCATTCCGGTCAGCAGGGCGGGAACTACGTCCGGGTCGCCGCGCTGCACCAGAAAGGCCATGCCCTGCTTGAATTCTGCGTTGCTGCCGTAAAGCGTGGTCCTGACGGCCTCTAGCACAGGATCCTGTTGCGCCCAAAGTGCGTTGGGCAGCGCGACTGCCCCCAACAGTCCAGCAAAACGGCGGCGAGTGATCGACATGGCATCCTCCGGTGGTGAGCACGCGTATTCTGCACGGTCTACCGCTCACATGCACTCAACAGCCGCGTGAACTCGTAAGCTCATTCGCGGTACCTGCCAGTTGCCAGAAGGACCCGTGAACCACATTTGCCGATCTCGGCAGTTGGAAACGGCTAGCCGGGTTGATACTGCCAGGAAATCCAGTTTCTATGTGCTCCAGCAGTACTTTCTCGCACATCGGCCAACGAAAAATAACACGAGGTCAGGGAATGAATTTTGTAAAACGGGTTTTGACTAGCCCAATCGTCATGGTGGCCTTGGCTGTTGCGGTTGTTTTGCTGGTCCTTGAGATTGAAGAATTGCGCAAAAGCCAGGGTGGCGTGGCGCATACCGCGCCAGTCTGGGCCGACGATCAGACCATGCAGGTTGAGACCATTTTCACCGCGCTGAACATGCGCGCGCTGGACGTCCCGGTAGAACGCGCCGGAGGCGGCGGTGCCCTGGCCAGCCTGGGCAACGATCTGCTTTTGATGACGCATGAGGGCGGGTTCTTCGAAGTAAGCGGGGATGAGGCCAGCAAATTGGACATTGCCCCCCCACCCAACGGGTGGAAGGCCATGCTGGATTTCGAGGCCGCGAATCCAAGCTACAACTTCGCCCACTTTTTCTTTCGCTATAACGATGTTGACGTTGTCGATGGTGTTCTACTCGTTTCGTTTACCGAATGGGTCGAAGGACAAAACTGCTACCGAACTTCGATCGCACGGGCGGATTTGAACGGTACTGCTGCTGCGGATCTATCGATCGGAGCAGATGACTGGAGCCTTGTATTTTCAACAGAGCCCTGCCTTGCGCCAAGCCCGAACGGCCGCGCCATTCAGGGGCACATGGCCGGGGGACGTTTTCGTGTTGACGAAACCGGAACGCTTTATCTGGCGGCCGGTGACTATGCTCAGGATGGGATATATGCGCCCGTGCCACTGTCTCAAGACCCCGAGCAGATGTATGGCAAAGTGATCGCAATCGATCTGGAAACCGGCGAAAACCATATTGTTAGCCAGGGTCATTCGAACATGCAGGGCATTGCCTTTGATGCCGAGGGCAAGTTGTGGGCGGTTGAACATGGTCGGCGCGGTGGAGATGAGCTGAACCTCATTCGTGAAGGCAATGACTACGGCTGGCCGCAGGTCTCGTTGGGGACGCGATATAACCGGTTGCCGCTGCCCGACACGCTGGATTACGGGCGCCACCCTGAATTCGAACTACCGGCTTATTCCTGGTTGCCATCCGTCGCTGTCAGCTCGCTGGCACCCATTGAGAATTTTCATCCCGCATGGGACGGCGATCTAATCGCTGGCTCACTGGCTGGCAACAGCCTTTTTCGTATCCGCACGAAAGGCGATAGCATCCTGTTTGATGAGCGCATCCCGCTGGGTTTTCGTATTCGGTATGTCCATCAACACGGTGACGCGATTGTTCTGTGGACGGATCAGAAAAAGGTGCTGCACCTTACTGTCGGCGAGTTTGATCCCAGCTATCAGTTTGCCGTTTCGAAAATCGGAAACCTCGATCTGTCCAAACACAAGGCCGAGGCTGTCGAAACCGCGTTGGAAGGCTGCGCTGAATGCCACGGTTTCGGTGTGCTGCCCAGTGCCAGCGCCCCGTCTCTGGGTGAGGTTTACGGACGCAAGGTCGCAGGCCTGGCGGATTTCGACTACTCGCAATCGCTGTCTGCAGTGGGCGGAGAGTGGGACCGGAGTCAGCTTGTAGCCTTCCTTAGCGATCCGCAATCCGTGGCTGGGGAGACTTCCATGCCGAACCCTGCCTTGGATGATCCCGAAGTGATCGACGCGATCGTGGACATTCTGATCTCCTTGCGTCGACAGGCAGAGTGAGAAAGACCGGGACCAACATCCAGAAACAAAAAAAGCACTGGCTTGCGGGCCAGTGCTTTTTTAAGAATTGACCGATCTGACCCCAAAATTCCCGGAGGGGCGGGATGATCTAGATTTGCTCAACCTTTACAGACTCGACCGGATAAAAGGCCACATAGTCCTTGATTTCGGCCATGGTAGGCGACGGATTCTCAAAGCTCCAGGCCGCGTTCTCGGTCACCGAGGATTTGTTGACGATCGAAAAATGCGTCGCATCGCCTTTATGCGGGCAATGCGTGACCTTGTCGGTCACGTCCAGAAACGCCATCGCGATGTCCGAACGGGGGAAATAGATCACCGGAGTCAGGTCCCCTTCCGACAATTCCAGAGCGCCGGTGCTTTCACCCAGTACGGCGCCGCCCGAACGTACACTCCATTTGCCCGGTAGTTTGCGGATTGTGATCTCAACCATTCCAATTTCCTCGTCTTTCTTGGGCCACTCCTCTGCCCGGTATATGTAACAGTCCGGTGTCAGACCGGCGCGGTTGCGGCATCCAACCACAGTTGGGCGTCGTCGCCCAGCCTTGGCCGGATCTTTTCCGCAACGTCGCGGTGATACGCATTCAGCCAGTCGCGCTCTGCCGTTGTCAGCATGTCGATCACAATCAACCGCCGGTCGATTGGCACATAGGTCAGCGTGCGCCAGTTTAGCATTGCGCGTTCATCGTCACCGCCGGGCAGGGCCGGAGCCTCTTGCACGACGACAAGGTTTTCGATGCGGATGCCAAACGCACCTTCGCGGTAGTATCCCGGCTCATTCGACAGGATCATGCCCGGTTGCAGCGGTACATGGCTGACCTTTGACAGGCGTTGCGGACCTTCGTGAACGCTCAGGTATGCACCGACCCCATGCCCGACTCCGTGGTTGAAATCCTGTCCTGCAGCCCAAAGCGGTGTGCGGGCGATGCATTCGATATCGCGCCCGGCCAGTCCGACGGGCCAGCGCAGCATGGACAGGTTAATCATGCCCTTTAACACGCGGGTGAAGCAGAACTTTTCCTCGTCACCGACCTTGCCAATCGCAATTGTGCGGGTGATGTCTGTCGTGCCGTCCAGATATTGTCCGCCGCTATCGAGCACCAGAATGTGCCCGTCCTCAAGGCGGCTGTCGGTCTCTTCGGTCACGCGGTAATGCATGATCGCGCCATTGGGTCCGGTGCCTGCAATCGTATCGAATGAAATATCCTGCAGCGCGTTGTCCTTGCGGCGGTTTTCCTCAAGCCGGGTGACCACCTGCGTTTCGGTCAGTGTGCCGGGCGCTTGTGCGTCCATCCAGCACAGAGTTTCGATCACGGCCACCGCGTCGCGCAGATGCGCCTCGGCGCTGCCCGCGATTTCGGCGGCATTCTTGCGGGCCTTGGGCAGGGCGCAGGGATCGCCGCCATCGAGCATTCGGCCCTTCAACACGTCCGCAACCGCCTGAGGCAAAGTACTCAGATCGACCTGAACCTTGCCTTCCAGCGCTTCGACGGCTGCCAGAAACGTGTCCGGTGCGTGGACCCGAACTTGATCACCCATAGCGACCGTCAGTTTTTCTTCGGTCATGAACAGGTCTACCATCCCGTTGGCGTGCAAAATGGCAAAACCATGCGCCACCGGGTTATATCCGATATCCGAGCCGCGAATGTTCAGCAGCCACATGATCGAATCCGGCAATGTGATTGTGGCCGCGGTGCAGTCGGCTTCGTGCAACGCCTCGGCCAGACGAGCGATCTTGTTGTCCGCTGATTCCCCGGCAAATTCGATCGGATGCGCCTTGACCGGATTCATCGGCGGTGCGGGCTGGTTTGCCCACACCCGGTCCACCAGATTGTCGCAGCGCAGCAGTTCAATCCCGGTGCCTTCCAGCTCTTTCTGGACGCTGTCGATCTGACCTGCAGCGTGGAGCCAGGGATCAAAGCCCACCTTGCCGCCGTTCGGAAGTTGCTCTTTCAGCCATGCGCTCAGGCTGACTTCGGGCCAAGGTACGGGTGTATACTCCGACGCGACCTGAACCTTCACCTGCGTCCGATAACGGCCATCCACGAACACCCCTGCTATGTCCGCCAAAACGGCGCAAAACCCTGCCGATCCGGTGAACCCAGTCAGCCAGGCCAACCGTTCATCCCGCGGCGCCACGTATTCGCCTTGATGCGCATCCGAACGTGGGATCAGGAACCCGTCCAACCCTTCGCGCACGATTTCCTTGCGCAGCGCAGCCAACCGTGGCGGCCCCTGTTCCGGACGCGCGGTGACTTCAAAGGACTGAATCATTTCCTACCTCTCCCAAATCGGGCCGACCCCCTTTTTTGGAAATTACTGCCGCCGGAGGCAAGACCAGCCCTAGCTGGCCTTCTTCATTCCCATCACCCGGGCCCGTGCCCGCGGGTCGCTGTCGAACAGCGCTGCCAATTGCTCGGTCATTGCACCCGCCAGTTGCTCCACATCCGTGATCGTCACCGCTCGATCATAGTAGCGGGTCACGTCGTGGCCGATCCCGATGGCCAGAAGTTCCACCACCTTGCGTTTTTCGACCATGGCGATCACATCGCGCAGGTGTTTTTCCAGATAGTTCGCGGGGTTGACGCTGAGCGTTGAATCATCAACCGGCGCACCATCGGAAATCACCATCAGGATCTTGCGCTGCTCGCGCCTGGCCGACATTCGGCGATGCGCCCATTCGAGCGCCTCGCCGTCAATGTTTTCTTTCAGCAAGCCCTCTTTCATCATCAGACCGAGATTGGGCCGCGCCCGCCGCCACGGCGCATCGGCGCCCTTGTAGATGATGTGCCGCAGATCATTCAGACGCCCCGGCTGTTGCGGGCGACCATCGTTCAGCCATGCTTCTCGCGCTTGACCACCTTTCCATGCACGGGTGGTAAAGCCCAGAATTTCTACCTTCACGTTGCAGCGCTCCAGCGTCCGCGCGAGAACGTCGGCACAGATCGCAGCGATCGAAATCGGACGTCCGCGCATCGAACCCGAGTTGTCCAGCAACAGCGTCACCACCGTATCGCGGAACTCGGTGTCCTTCTCGACCTTGAAGCTCAGCGGCGTGGTCGGGTTCGCCACTACGCGTGCCAAACGGCCTGCATCCAGAATGCCTTCTTCGCGGTCGAACTCCCAGCTGCGGTTCTGTTGCGCCTGCAGGCGGCGCTGCAACTTGTTGGCCAGTCGGCTGACCGCGCCCTTAAGCGGCTCCAACTGTTGATCCAGATAGGCGCGCAGCCGTTCCAATTCGGCCGGCTCGGCCAGATCCTCGGCGGCGATTTCCTCGTCATAGGTGTTCAGGTACACCTTGTAATCTGGATCGGCCTCGGATGCGGGCGGCGGGGCAGGTGGCTCCAGCGGAGCCTCACCTTCGGGCATCTCCGCCTCATCGCCCATCTCATCCTCGGCCATTTCATCCATCGAGACCTGAGCCTGAGACTGGTCCTGCTGTTCTTCCTGCGTCTGCTCAGGGGTCGCGTCGGCGTCCTGTTCGTCCTGATCGTCCTGCCCGGTACTGTCGGGATCGGGTTGCTCCTCGGCGTTGTCCTCGGCCTGATCTTCCTGTTCGTCGTCCAGTTCATCCGGATCATCGCCCAGCTGGTCACCATAGCCCAGATCCTTGATCATCTGGCGCGCGAACTTGGCAAATTCGGCCTGATCCGAGAGGATATCATCAAGGTTTTCCAGCGTTCCGCCAGCCTGTTCCTCGATGAACCCGCGCCACAGGTTCATGATGTTTTCGGCCGCCGGTGGCAGGTCGCGCCCGGTGGCCAGATGGCGGATCAAATAACCTGCTGCGACGGCCAGAGGCGCATCCGCAGGCTGTTTGCATTGGTCATAGCCGCGGCGCAGTGCCTCGTGCCCGATCTTGACGTCGATATTGCTGGCCGTGCCGGGCATGTCCCGCGCACCCATCGCTTCGCATCGGGCAACCTCCATTGCTTCATAGAGGTCTCGCGCCATATCGCCCGGAGGTGCATAGCGCGCATGGGTCGCGTCATCGTGATACCGTCGCTGTAACGCCAAGGCATCCGCCGTCCCGCGCGCCAGTAAAACTTCTTCGCGTGTCATCCGGCGGCTGACCTGCGGCAGGCGCATCGATTCACCCGCCAGTCCCGAAGGATCGACCGTGTAAGAGACGTTCAGTTCCGGGTCGTCTGCCATCACCTTGGTGGCTTCGGCCAAGGCTTTCTTGAACGGATCGGCGGGGTTGTCGTTGGGTTTGCTCATCGGTGGCAGGTCCGGACTTGTTCTGTTCGGGCAACCTAGAGCCATTCCGGGGGCTTGGCCATAGGGCCAAGCCCGTTTTCCCATGAAACCAGAGCGGTGTTCACAGCAAAACCTTGCGGCATTCGGAAACTCGACGCGCAGGCTATCGTTCCACCCTTGCGGCAGCCCGGTCGTCAATGCTGTAGTCCATGTCGGCCAGCAGATAGGCCACCTCGACCCAGCACCGCACGGGCCAGCGCCGGGACAGATTTGCCTCAACCCCTCCGGGCAGGCGCCGGGGGGGAGGGGGAATTGTGTCCGGCAAAAGGTCGAATTTCCGCTGCGGATCGGTAACCGACGCGGCCTGTTCGTTCATCTGGGTGCATTGGCGTGTGGCCGGTGCCTCGGGCTGTCCGGACCAGATGGCAACCAACGCGACGCGATTTGATGTCCCGGCGGGAAGCGCCTGCGACGGCATTGCAATAGTCAGTGCCACGGCAGAGGCAACTAAAACTACTATGAAAATGACATGCTTCGAATGTCTAACGTGCAATGTTTGTATACAGAAACGCTTGCGTGTAATAACTCAGCCGGTTGTGAGAACACCACATAAAAGGGGTGCCGCGCCGAACAGTCGCGTTTGCGCCTATGCGTACAGGTTGAACCACCTTGAAACGCTGTCCAGCACACCTTTCAGGCCAGTCGCAGGAAAGAATTCCTGATCTTTGCGGTGGTGCGAATCCAGAACGGTTTCCGCCAAACGGTCCATTTGACCGGCATTCAGTGCAATCGGATCGTTGACGGCGCTCGAATTCACCTTATCGGCAGGAATGTCGGATAGATCGAACCCATTTTTCCGCCCGAACCTTTTCAGCCCACTTTGCAGATTTGCAAAATTCAGCAGCGAAACACGTGCTCCGGACGTGTGCAGGGCACTGGTATTGAGCATCAGGCGCGCCGGGATATTCTGGGTGTCGAGCAGATCCGAGATGGAATGATTGGACGACACAAGCGCTTCAAATTCCCGCAAATCGATAGGTTCGTTGCGGGCGTCGAGACCAAAGCCGCCGTCCTCCTGTTCGCGCATCCAGCGGTGGGGAGAATAATACAGTGAGATCATCCGCTCGACCGGAGGCCGGGCAAAGGCATAAGCAGTATAGTCTGAAAAGGCCGGGCCGATCAGGTCACTGTACTCTGCCAGTGTTTGGTGCTTGGACTTGGTCGCCTCGCCATTCAGTTCAAATCGGTCTGTGCCGTCCTGATGCCCACTGGTGACGATCGCGTCGTCGGAAAACCGAAGGAAGCACCGCGTAAAGAAGTTTCCCCCGGTTTTCGGGACGTGAATGAACACGCATTTTTGCTCGGCAAAATGCACGTCTTAGCCCAGGCTTGCGCTTGCTGCACTTTCGGGCAGCTCTTCGTCAAAGCAGCGCTGATAGAACTCGGCAACAGTCTGGCGTTCCAACTCGTCGCATTTGTTCAGGAAGGACAGGCGGAAGGCGTAACCTATGTCGCGGAAAATCTCGGCGTTCTGCGCCCAGTTGATCACGGTTCGAGGGCTCATCACCGTGGACAGGTCGCCGTTCATGAAGGCGGTCCGAGTCAGGTCAGCGACGGTGACCATCTGGCTGACGGTCTTGCGACCCTTCTCGGTGTTATAGTGTGGCGCCTTGGACAGAACGATCATCGTCTCTGCATCGTGGCTGAGATAGTTCAGCGTCGATACCAGCGACCAGCGGTCCATTTGTGCCTGGTTGATCTGTTGCGTGCCGTGATAGAGCCCGGTCGTATCGCCCAGGCCCACGGTGTTTGCGGTGGCAAACAGGCGGAAGTTCGGGTTCGGTGTGATAATCTCATTCTGGTCCAGCAGGGTCAGCTTGCCGTCATGCTCCAACACGCGCTGGATCACGAACATCACGTCTGCACGGCCTGCGTCATATTCGTCGAACACGATGGCGACGGGGTTGCGCAGCGCCCAGGGCAAGATGCCTTCGTGGAATTCGGTGACCTGCTTGCCGTCGCGCAGCTTGATGGCGTCCTTACCGATCAGGTCGATCCGGCTGATATGGCTATCCAGGTTCACGCGCACGGCAGGCCAGTTCAGACGGGCAGCGACCTGTTCGATATGGGTCGATTTGCCGGTGCCGTGGTAGCCCTGAATCATCACCCGGCGGTTATGAGTAAAGCCTGCCAGAATCGCCAGCGTGGTCTCGGGGTCGAACTTGTAGGTATGGTCGATCACCGGCACCCGATCGCTGCGCTCGGCAAAGCCCTTAACCGCCATGTTGCTGTCAATGCCAAACACCTCACGGACCGAGATATCCTCGGTGGGTTTTGCGTTGATATCAATCGATCCGTCAGCCATGCGCGTCGTCCTTATCCTTTGGCCCGTATTGCCGGGTTTGAACCCGTGTGTGGTGCAACATATTGCGAGCAAGGGCAAGGGAAAGCCGTGCGTGCCGCGGCTTCGGCAAATCTTTCTTTGAAACTGGCCTTATCCGCGCGCTTTGATCAATCGAGAATCGCGTCCCGCACCCGGATCAGGCTGCGCTTATCGACAAAACGCGGCGTGGATTGCATGTCGTCCCGGAACGCCTGCCCATAGCCCTGCAGCAGCCAGCGTTCCTCGTTCAGGACGAACAGGAAATAGATCACGAACAGCGCAGCCGCCAGCGCCAGAGTCACCCACGATCCGCTGGAGATGCCCAGCCCCACCGTAGCTAGCACCGAGGTCACATATTGCAGGTTGCGCGAATAGGCATACATCCCGCCGGTCACCAACCCGTCGCTGTCGCAGTAGGTGTTGTCGAGGCCCAGAAAGCGATATCCCCACAGCGTGATCCCGAAAGACAGCAGCATCACCGGAACACCGATCACGTACCGCAGCCAGTGACCCCAGCCATTCATCCAGACCTCGGACATGGCGAAAACAATGGTGGCTCCGCAGAACAGCCGGAACAGACCAAAGGCCATGTGATGCCGCCAGCCGCTGGCGCTGGGCCACAGGCCCAAGTGGGGCAGATCTCTGGTTGGATATGGGCCAAGGGTTCGGCTTATTAGATAGGGCGTAACGGCAAATTGTAACAGATTGAGCAAACACCCCACCCCAAAGCGACTGAATGCAGACATCGAAAGGGAATGCAGAACATCGCCAATGCATAAAAATCAAATTCTAACATCTAGATGTTAATTTTGAGTTAATGTGCATCTTGTACACTGTGCCAAGTGTTTCTGTTTGTAGTTAGGTTCCAAGGGTTCGCATGTCACTTACGATTTTTGGCCCGTCTTCGATCGCGATTCCCGGTGGATCGACCTCCGTTATGCAGCAGTACACCGCTACGAAAGCCGGGGCTTCATGGACTGTGGTTGTTACGGGGACAGGCGGGTTGGACCCTTCTGATTACACTGTGTCAATTTCTCCGACCGGCGTTTTGACCGTCGAACTTACGCCGGGTGCGGACATACCCCTGAACACGCAGCTCACCGTCGAAATATTCGCATCGACTGGTCCTGGAAACGGTAACAATGACTCGCTCATAGTGACGGTTGACCTTCCTGCCGGAACTGTGCCGTGTTTCGTGAAGGGGACTTTGATAGAGACGGAAAAAGGTGACTGCCCGGTCGAAGAACTGTCTGTGGGGGACAAGGTTCGCGTGTCCAGCGGTGAATTGCTGCCTATTCTGTGGATTGGTGAAAAGACCCTAAGCGCGGAAACGTTGAAGCGAAATCCACACTTGCGGCCAGTTTGCATTCAGAAGGGAGCGATGGGGGACGGCTTACCAACCCGCGATCTATTTGTGTCTCCCCAACACCGGATTGTTATGGAAGGGTGGCGCGCGGAATTGTTGTTTGGAGAGCCGAAGGTCTTCGCCGCAGCAATTCATCTGGTTAATGATAAAACAATTCGTCAGATACAATCCGATGAAACGGTCACATACTACCACATTGCGTGCAGCCGCCACGCGATATTGATGTCGCATGGTTTGCCAACGGAAAGCCTATTTCTAGGCGATATGGCCCTTCTGTCTTTCGATCGTGAAGCTCTCGAAGAGCTTCGTGAGCTTTTTCCCGAACTGCGTGTCCCTGCATCCAATTGGAAACAGACACGTATTCGTTGTTTGAAACGCCCCGAGACCGAGGCGTTAAGTAGTATGCTTACCCAGTAACCCAATTACTTGAAGTTCCGGCTGTCCTTGATCTGATCCCAGGCCCAGACGACCTCCTGCAGCTGTTCTTCCTGCGACCGGTCACCGCCGTTCATGTCAGGGTGCAGCACCTTGATCAGCTTCTTGTAAGCCTTGCGCACCTCGGCCTTGGTCCAGCTGTCCTTGGCCTCAAGGATCTCGATCGCGCGGCGCTCGGTTGGGGGCAGGCGACGGCCACCACCGCCCGCGGTACGGCCAGGATTCTTGGTGGCGTTTGCACCTAGTACCTGATGCGGGTCCTCGATGCCCAGACGTGCCCAGGCGCGCGCCTCGGGATCGCCCATGGGCTTGGTCTCACGCTCCCACACCTTGTCCTTGGATCGCTGCGCGTTCAGCTCGGCTTCGGTGGTGCCGTCGAAGAAATTCCATTTCTGGTTATACTCGCGCACGTGCTGCTGGCAGAACCAATAGAAATCATCCAGGACATCCGGCGCTTTGGGCGCGCGAAACTTGCCCGCCTCATTACAGTCGGGATGGTCGCAGATGCGCACCGAGGTCTCAGACGCGCCCGACATCCCCCGACGCCCGCGCGGGTTCTTTTTCTTGGCGCTGGAAACGGACATATCGAATCCGAAAGGGTCTGATTTCGTCATGCTGTGATCCTTAAGAACGCATCTTCTCGACTCGGAGGCAGCAGTTTAATCTAAGCAGCCGAAAGTAGAAGAGGGGGGCGGTAAAATTTTTACCGCTGAGCGAAAAAATGACTGTGACTGACGAAATCCGAACTCGCCTGCAGGCGGCCTTTGATCCGCATGAGCTTGAAGTCATCGACGACAGCGAAAGCCACCGCGGTCACGCGGGTTATCAGGATGGTGGTGAAAGCCATTTCAACGTCCGTATCCGCTCCAGCGCTTTCGAGGGACAATCGCGTGTCGTTAGCCATCGCGCAGTCCACAAGGCGCTGGGCGATATCGTGCCGCGCATCCATGCGCTGGCGCTGGATATCGGGGTCTGAACGGCCAATTGGCCTAGCTACCTGCAGGCTTGCCCGGGATCAAATCCAGGGTCGGGTTCAAAGGCGGTCAGCAATGCTATGGTTCTTAGGGTGAACATCTTTGCCGCAAATCGGGAAAGATATGCGGCACCGGCGTTTCTCGCACGCAAATGTGTCCGTATCGCCACGTGGTGGTTGATCCAGCGGAGGGATGTAATTTGGCACCCCTCTGCTTTCCCGCAGGCCTCGGTCCAGTCGTCTGAAAGAAAATCCTGAATGGTATTGGTTTTCTTGAACGGCGGGCATGGGAAGGTTTTGGTGATCCTGCAATCGCTGTTCACGTTTTTTTGTCGTTCGAACTCTGGCTGTGGTTCAAAATAGAACACCAGCTCATTCACGCCTTCGACGATCTGCGCATCTGAAGTGCTTTGCCAATCGGCTTCTGGTGTTTTTGACCACGAGCGTACGTCGATTACCGAAATGCTTTTCGCGTCGCGCTGCCGTATATCTACCTTCTCGCCGAAAAGGCGAAAGTTCCGCGTCGCGACGTCGAGGTTCTCCGCAGCCCAGATGTCTGCTTTCTGCTCGGTTGTTGCAACAACGCTTGCATGAGCCGCCGAGGCATTCTGCATAGCGATACCGGGATGGCCCTTCGCTTTTTCTAGGCTTCGCAAGATGTACTCTATGTGTTGCACGTTCCCGATCCGGGTCCGCATCTCTCCGAGATAAAGCGCCCCGGCCAGATCATCCGCGACTTCCGGGATTTGAAACGAGGCTGGCGTCCAGACGAGGTTGGCGGTCAATCCCCACCTGTTTTGCAAAGGAAGTGTATTTGCCAACAAATCGTCTATCGAAACGGTCTCTTCCGAATCTGTCTTTGTAGACACAGAGTTTTCGGGTTCGGGATGAATCGTTATGTCGATGCCCGCAGCCTCAAGTTCCTCTAGTGTTTCTGCAAACCTCTGCGCAAAGTCCGCGGTTGCTGTTCGCGCAGCACTTATGAACTCCGGGTTTGAAATGCTGTATATCGCGCCCAGAATCATCAATCCGGATCGGGCAGCATCGCGCTGTTCTTTGTCAGGTAATTGAAAATTCAGTGTCGTAGTCAGACTGGATTGACCGTTGAGGCAGGTCCAGGAGTACTCGGGCAATGTAAGCCAGTCAGGGTTTGCATTGACAAATTCTTCGTCGCTGCATTCAACCTGATCGGGTCTGTTGATAATGCGGTGCAACCATTGCCAGACCGTCGCGCGGTTTTCCTGCAGTTTGGTTGTGCTTTCAGACCATTCAGCTTCAAGGCATTGCAAGTCTGTGACGGGGTTGGCGACGGCTGCGTGCGCCATCAAGGTGAACGTCAACAGTGACGTTGAAAAGAAATGGTCAGATCTCACGATAACTAATAAATTCTTGTAAAATGAGGTTTGAGAAACGGCTAGGGCGTGTTTTCGTCTTTGGGCGGTTCTGTCACCTTTTCAGTCCCTTTCAAAGAGAGAGGAGGCTCTTTTACTTCTTCCGAAATGGGGGCCGGGGCCTGAACTGTCTCGGGGCCGGGAATGGGCTTTGCCTGTGCGATGCTCTCATCCATCCGCGCCGAAACATGATCAGTTTCGATCTCACGCCGGAACACCAAAACATTACGCCAGTTCACTGTCGAACTTGTCAGGCCCGCGCGTTCCTCACTGGGCAGCAACTCGGCGCGCTGATACTCCCAACCATCTTGGCCCATCTGGTTCAACACTTGTTCAACTGAAGCGGCAAACCGGCCCTCTGCGGTTTTCTGGCCCTTGGCCTTGATGCCTTTTTGAGGGGCGGGGACAACTTTGTATTCGTAGCGCTGCATCGGATCTTCCTGGTGGTCGGTTCCCGGCAATCTAACATGCTGGAGATTTTGGGAAAGTCATCTTCACGCGGAAACAGGCGGAAAAGAAAAACGGCGGGGTTTTGAGCAAACCCCGCCGTCGGTATTTCGTACCCTAATCGGTTTACGAACCCAGCTTTTGGCTGACCAGTTCGTTGACCGCCTTTGGGTTGGCCTTGCCGCCGGTGGCTTTCATCACCTGACCGACGAACCAGCCGGCCAGTTTCGGGTTTACTTTGGCCTTTTCGACCTGCGCAGGGTTGGCGGCGATAATCTCATCCAATGCAGCCTCGATTGCGCCGGTGTCGGTCACCTGCTTCATACCGCGCTCTTCGACGATCTGCGCGGGGTCACCGCCTTCGGTATAAACAATCTCGAACAGGTCCTTGGCGATCTTGCCCGAGATGGCATCCGAGGAAATCAGGTCGATGATCCCGCCCAACTGTGACGGAGACACGGGCGAGTCGGTGATGTCGTGGTCTTCTTTTTTCAGACGACCAAACAGTTCGTTGATCACCCAGTTTGCAGCCAGCTTGCCGCTGCGGCCCTTGGCAACTTCTTCGAAATAAGCAGCCGATTCCACTTCGGCGGTTAAAACCGATGCGTCATAGTCGGTCAGCCCGAATTCACTGATAAACCGTGCCTTTTTGTCGTCGGGAAGTTCCGGGAGCTTGGCGGCAATGTCGTCGACCCATGCCTGTTCAATCTCCAGCGGCAGCAGGTCGGGGTCGGGGAAATAGCGATAGTCGTGCGCCTCTTCCTTCGACCGCATTGAGCGGGTTTCACCCTTGTCCGGGTCGTACAGGCGGGTTTCCTGATCGACCTTGCCTCCGGCTTCGACAATGGCAATCTGGCGGCGGGCTTCAACCTCGATCGCCTGTTGGATGAAGCGCATGGAGTTCATGTTCTTGATCTCGCAGCGGGTGCCCAGATGCGAAAAGTCCTGCGTTTCCTGGTACTTTTCGTACGCGCCCGGCAAACAGATCGAGACATTCACGTCCGCCCGCAGGTTGCCGTTTTGCATGTTGCCGTCGCAGGTGCCCAGATAGCGCAGAATCTGACGCAGTTTGACAATATATGCAGCCGCTTCTTCGGGGCCGCGAATATCCGGGCGCGAGACGATCTCCATCAGGCAGACACCCGTCCGGTTCAGGTCGACAAAGGACATATGCGGGTCCATGTCGTGGATCGATTTACCTGCGTCCTGCTCCATGTGGATGCGCTCGATCCGCACCATACGTGCAGTGCCATCCCCCATCTCAACCAGCACTTCACCTTCGCCCACGATGGGGTGGTAGAGCTGCGAGATCTGATAGCCCTGCGGCAGGTCAGGGTAGAAATAGTTCTTGCGGTCAAAGGCAGATTTCAGGTTGATATCCGCTTTTAAACCCAGGCCGGTTCGAACAGCCTGTTCAACGCAGAACTCGTTGATAACCGGCAGCATGCCCGGCATCGCGGCGTCCACAAAGGCCACGTTCGAGTTCGGCTCGGCTCCGAATTGAGTCGATGCGCCCGAGAACAGTTTGGCATTGGATGAGACCTGAGCGTGCACCTCCATCCCGATCACCAGTTCCCAATCGTGCTTGGCCCCGGCAATGGTTTTGGGTTTGGGCATTTCGTATGTCAGGTCGAGCATGGCGCGCCTCATTTCCGCAGAAGTCTAAGCCTGCGTATTAGGCCCGGTGCGGTCCAGGGGCAAGGGGGAATCAGTTCTCAGACAGGCGCAGGCCCGATGGTGTGAACGTCACATCCATGCCGCTTCGCAACTCGTCGCGGAACAGATCGCCGATGGCGCGCAAGGCTTGGCGTTGACCGCGTGCCGCAAACCGTTCGGCCGAGTTGATGCGAACTGAATTGTTGAAACCGCTCGCAGCATGCGCCCAGATCAGCGGGTGCAATTCAGTCATGTGGTCGCGGATCAGCCAGTTTGCGGCGTCGTGAATTTGCGAACGCACCAGATCGGCCTGTTCGTTCAGGCCCAACCCGTTCTGAATCGTGGTGGCGCAATAGGCCGACAGCATGTTGACTGTCTGCTGATCCGGACGGCGGTGCAGAATGTCATTCAAACCTTCCAGAAAGTACTCGACATCCAGGCGTGCGCAGGCCTCTTCATCCAAGGCGATGGCGTCAAACTGGACCCAGGTATAACCGCCGGCCCCCCAGACGTCGCGGGTGCGGGCCGCATTACGAAGTGCCTGAACCTCAAGCTCTTCGTAGCTGCCGAACCAGCGCGGCAGAAGATGGGTTCCCATTGCCCGCATATGACGCTGGTTATTCGGATCCAGCGTGATCAGACGTTCGTATTCTTCCGCCACACGAAGGTCGGTTTTCCGCTGACCGGCCAGCAGGGCACAACCGGCTGCGGCAACCACTGGGCTGTCCGGCGCGGCCGCGCGGCATTTCGGCAATAGCGCTGCGGCCCGGTCGAAATGCGCCGCACAGCGCGACCGGTGCAGCGGAGGCAATGAAGCATCCGTTGCAGTCCCGCGCCACGCCCAAGCCAGGTCAATATGCGTCAGCGCGACCACAAGTGCGATCATCGGATCTTCGGGATGCGCACGCATTTCGTCTTCCAGCTCGGAGATGCCGCCAAGAAGGTCATATTCGGACAGAGCGGCGCCGTCAGACAGGGCGTGTTCCACCGCCAGAACAACGTCGGAGCGGGCGCCAAAGGCCAGCAAATCCGCAATGGGCATCCCGTCGGGTGCGGTTTTGCGGGTTTCGTCTGCAGCGCGTATTTGTCGGGACAACTCGGCCCAGCGGTCCTGTCTGGCCAGCTTGCGCCCAAGTCTAATGGTTTCATGGCCTATCAGGTCCCCAGCACAGGTCCGTGCCAGCGGAATGTTCAATTGCCCTTTGTCCGGCAGACCAGCTGCCACGGCGCAATCCGCTGCGCGCATGTCCTGCGTGAACTGACGGGAAGGTAAAGAAGAACGGGCCTTACGTGCCCTTAGAAACCGAAACATGGCAAAACTCGAAACCGAAACAAACAGGTAAGCTGACTAGGGATTTTGACTGAAATTCACCTCAAATTCAAGCTTTTTGCAGGATGTGAGGGGCAGTGCCGGTGGAATGGTCTCCTTTGGGGCACATTGTTTCAGAAAACGTTGAAATGATGCCGCTCAACCCGGAAACCGGCCTTTTGCAGGGCGGTTTCAAGCTCTTTGTGGGGTGGTGTGGATTCGTCTGGCAGCCGAATTCGCTTGCCCGACGCCAGAACCAGCGAGACGCGCACCGAAAAGTCCCAGCGGGTATCGAAGCGAATGTAGTCGATATCGGCCAAAGGTACCTCGGCTTCGCGATTGCCCGAGAACCACCCTATCCGATCGCTATCCAGCGTCATGCCCGCACGTGTTCCATGCACGATGTCCCACAGGGCGGGCAGAGTAGACAGGGCCAGTAGTCCGACCAGCCACCACGCTGCATCGAAAAGGATCCGCAGAACCGCAAGCGCCGCGTAGACACAGGTCAGGATTAGGACCGTGCGCGGTGTCCGGTTGTGGCGCGTGAAGGTGAACGGGGTCATGCGCCGCGGATTCGCGTCACCATTTCCGTGGTATCCCGCGACAGGTCCGGCGTGTCGCCGATGCGGGTCAGCTGAGTTCGGATCAGGGCCTGACGGTCAGTGTCATAGCGTTTCCAAGTCTGGAAAGCCGTACACATCCGCGCCGTTGTCTGCGGGTTTACCGGATCCAGCCGGATCAGCCAGTCCGCCAGCAAGGCATACCCGGCCCCGTCCGCATGATGGAAACCGGCGTGGTTCATGGCCAGCGCCCCCATGACCGCGCGGAAGCGGTTGGGGTTCTTCCAGTTGAAATCTGCGTGCTCGGTCAGTGCCTGGGCGATGCCCGCTGCGGCCTCGGGGTCGGCCGTGGTCACCTGAAGGCCGAACCACTTGTCCATCACCAGCCGATCATGCTGCCACTGATCATAGAATGCAGCCAATTCCTGCTGCCCTGTCCCCGCGCGCAACAGGCACGAGAGGGCGGTCAACTGGTGGGTCATGTTGTTGGCGGACGCGTACTCATCGATGGCCTTGGCGCCACCATCCAGCCGCGATGTCAGATACAACACCGCGCCGGCAAGCGCGCGTTTGCCCGCCTGCTCGGCATTGGGCAGGAATGGCGCGTCGACCACGGTCTCACTGTGCAGCCGTGGCAACAGGTCCTGCACATGTTGCGCTGTCGCCTGCCGCAGCGTTTCCACTGCCCTCCAGATCGCCATCGGATCGGGGGTCTCTCCGGCTTCGAACAGCGCGGCGGCCAGTTCGGATTGCGTCGGCAGGCCCAGCATCAGCGAGCGATAGGCCGGGTCCAGATCGCCGTCGCGCAGTACGGCCAGTATGCCGTCCAGATAGTCGGTCCCGGGTACGTTATCGTCGCGGATCATGCGCAGCAGCGTGTCCTCTGCCAGCGACCGTCCGGCCTGCCAGCGGTTGAACGGGTCGGTGTCGTGGGCGAGCAGAAAGGCGCGCTCGGCATCCGTGTGGTCGTGCTCCAGAATGACCGGCGCCGAAAAACCGCGAAGGATCGAGGCTACCGGCTTGGCGGCCAACCCGGGGAACTGAAAGCTCTGTTCGGACTCGGTCAGTTCCAGAATTTCGGTCGCGCGGACCTCATCCCCGTTGGGGCCTAGCAGGCCAACAGCAACCGGGATCACCTGAGGCAGTTTTTCGGCCTGGCCGGGGGTCGGCTCGGTGCGCTGTGACAGGGTCAGGGTGTAGGTGCCGTCCGCGTACTCCTCGGCCACGGCCACGCGCGGCGTACCGGATTGGCTATACCAGCGTTTGAACTGGGACAGATCGCGGCCCGTCGTATCCTCGAACACCTTGATCCAGTCTTCGATGGTGCAGGCCTGCCCGTCATGACGGTCGAAGTATAGGTCCAGCGCCTGCGCGTAGGCCTCATCCCCCACCAGCCGTTTCAGCATCCCGATCACTTCGGCGCCTTTTTCATAAACGGTGGCAGTGTAGAAGTTGTTGATTTCCTGAAAGCTTTCGGGGCGTACTGGGTGCGAAAGCGGTCCGTTATCCTCGGGGAATTGCCGGGCTCGCAGGTCGATGGCGTCTTGGATGCGTTTCACCGGGGCCGAGCGCATGTCAGAGGTGAACTGCGCGTCGCGGAACACCGTCAGGCCCTCTTTCAGGCACAGCTGGAACCAGTCGCGGCAGGTTATGCGGTTGCCGGTCCAGTTGTGGAAATACTCATGCGCGATGATCGCCTCAATCCGTTCGAAATTGGCATCGGTTGACGTTTCGGGGCTGGCCAGAACAGCGGACGAGTTGAATATGTTCAACCCCTTGTTTTCCATCGCGCCCATGTTGAAGTCATCCACAGCCACGATGTTGAACACGTCCAGATCGTATTCGCGGCCGTAGACGTCCTCATCCCATTTCATCGACTTCTTCAGCGCCTCCATGCCGAAGGCGCATTTGCCCTCGTCGCCCGGGCGCACCCACAGGTTCAATTCCACGTCGCGGCCCGACATGGTGGTGAACTGGTCGGGATGAGCGGTGAGGTCTCCGGCAACCAGCGCAAACAGGTAGGCGGGTTTGGGCCACGGATCCGTCCATTCGGCCCAGCCTTCGCCCTGGCCCGTGGGGTTGCCGTTGGACAGCAGCACCGGCAGGTCGCCGTTTATGCGCACAGTGAAGGTGGACATCACATCGGGACGGTCGGGGTAATAGGTGATCTTGCGGAAGCCCTCAGCCTCACATTGAGTGCAGTACATGCCGTTCGACATATACAACCCCTCAAGCGCGGTATTGTTGCCAGGGTCGATCTCGACGACAGCCTCCCAGATGAAGGGCGCATCGGGGACATCAGCGGTCAGGCCCTTGTCTGTCACCTCGGGGGTGATCTCGACCCCATCGATGACAGCCCGGATCAGGGCCAAGTCTTCACCATGCAGAAAGAAAGCCCGGTCCGTCGCATCGGGGTTCGGCGTAAATGCGATGCGAGAAGTCACTCGGGTTGCGTGATCGGCCAGATCAAAGGTCAGATGTACACTGTCCACCAGAAACCCAAAGGGCGTGTAATCTTTCAGGTAGATCGTGGTAGGGGCGGCGTCACGCATCGGGGGCCTCGCATCGGTTCGTGTCTGGCGCGACGTTATGGGCTGCGACGACGGGCTGCAAGCGGTGTGAAGCGGCTTGTTCAACGGTCCATCAAATACGTGATGGTTTACACGTGACCCAACGGATCACCTCCGCAACGGGTCAAGACGTGTTGCCTATCGGAAACATCCGACCTAATTGAGGCGCGTATACAGTGGCGTACAAACGAGGATTAGAGGCATGAGCAGCAGGCAAACATGGAGTGGACTTAAGGTCGATACGGTTTTGGCCGAGTTCATAGAGGGGCAGGTGTTGCCGGGAACGGGCGTTTCGTCCGAAGCTTTTTGGAACGGTCTTGCGCAGATGGTCGCCGAATTGGGCCCAAAGAACCGTGCGCTGCTGGCAAAACGGGAAAAGATGCAGGGACAGATCGATGCCTGGCATCTGGACCGCAAAGGGCAGACGCATGACGCCATCGCCTACCGGGACTTTCTGCGCGAGATTGGCTATCTGGTCGAGGAAGGCGATGCCTTCCAGATCGAAACCGCTGATGTTGATCCAGAGATTGCCCTGACCCCCGGTCCGCAACTGGTCGTGCCGATCACCAACGCCCGTTTCGCCCTGAACGCGGCCAACGCGCGCTGGGGCAGCCTGTATGATGCGCTTTACGGTACTGACGCGATGGGCGATTTACCAGCGGGCGGAGGCTATGACGCAGAGCGCGGTGCACGCGTGATTGCCTGGGCAAAGTATCATCTGGGCTTCTTTTGCACGCCAGCAATCGATGATTGGACAAGTGTCGTTGGCATTGCTGTTGAAGACGGAAACCTCGTTGCAACACTGGACGACGGTGAAAGAGCGTACATGTATGGATCGCAAATGCACGGAACGGGCCGCTTTGTGGGTTACAAAGGTGACCCGGCTTCACCAACTTCTGTCTTCTTAGAAAAGAATGGCCTTCATGCTGAAATTGTGATCGACAGATCGACACCCATCGGTGCGACCGACCCGGCGGGAATCGCGGATGTCAGACTGGAGTCGGCCCTGTCCACAATTATGGATTGCGAGGATTCGGTTGCCTGTGTCGATGCCGAAGACAAGGTGGTGGCCTATAGCAACTGGCTGGGCCTGATGAAAGGCGACCTGACCGAAGAGGTCACCAAGGGCGGCAACACCTTCACCAGAAAACTGGCAGGCGACGTGGACTACATCACCGCCAGCGGCAATCAAGCCACGCTGAAAGGCCGTTCGTTGATGCTGGTGCGCAATGTCGGCCACCTGATGACTAACCCCGCCGTTCTGGACGCCGATGGCAATGAGATCGGTGAGGGCCTGATGGATGCGCTCTGCACCACTCTGATCGCCATGCACGATTTGGCTCGCGAAGGCGGAAACTCGGTCACCGGGTCGGTCTACGTGGTAAAGCCCAAGATGCACGGGCCGGAAGAAGTGGCGTTCTCGGTCGAGATATTCGACATGGTCGAAGACATCCTCGGCCTGCCGCGCAACACCGTTAAGCTGGGCATCATGGATGAGGAACGCCGCACCTCGGCCAACCTCAAGGAATGTATCCGCGCCGCAAAATCGCGCGTGGCCTTCATCAATACCGGTTTCCTGGATCGGACGGGGGATGAGATTCATACCTCGATGGAAGCAGGCCCGATGTTGCCCAAGGGTGACATCAAGAACACGCCGTGGATTGCGTCTTATGAGGATCGCAACGTCGATATCGGTCTGGCCTGCGGTCTGAAGGGCAAGGCGCAGATCGGCAAAGGGATGTGGGCGATGCCCGACCGGATGGGCGACATGCTGGACGCCAAGATCGGCCACCCGCAATCGGGCGCCACCTGCGCTTGGGTGCCTTCACCGACCGCCGCGACCCTGCACGCGACGCATTACCACAAGATCGATGTTCTGGCCCGTCAGGGCGAATTGGCTGCTGACGGCGCGCGGGGTTCGCTTGATGACCTGCTGACCATACCGTTGCTGGGCGGTCGCAACCTTGGTGATGACGAGATCACAAGGGAAATCGAAAACAACGCGCAGGGTATTCTGGGCTATGTGGTGCGCTGGGTCGATCAGGGCGTGGGGTGCTCGAAAGTGCCGGACATCAACGATATCGGTTTGATGGAGGATCGCGCGACCTGCCGGATTTCCAGCCAGGCGCTGGCCAACTGGCTGCATCACGACATTGTCTCGGAGAAACAAGTGATGGCGGCGATGCGCAAGATGGCCACCGTGGTGGATCGTCAGAATGAAAACGACCCGTCGTATTCACCGATGGCACCGGGCTTCGACGGTATCGCCTTTCAGGCAGCGTGCGATCTGGTATTCAAGGGGTGCATCCAGCCCTCGGGTTATACCGAGCCGGTCCTGCACGCGCGTCGTCTTGAACTGAAAGCCTGCCTTTAATCCCACACAGAGAGGACAGAACATGGCAATTACTTTGCGCAAAGCCCGCACGATCATTCGCAAAACACTGGAAAAAGGCCGCGAGATGGAGCTGAAGCCTCTGTCCGTCGTCGTTCTGGACGCAGGTGGTCACGTGATTTCTTTTGAGCGTGAGGACGGCGCGGCCCCCGGTCGTTTTGCGATTGCGCATGGTAAAGCCTATGGCTCGGTAATGCTGGGCATGGCAGGTACCGCGCAGATGCAGCGGGCCGAGGCACAAGCCTATTTTATGGCCGCTGTGAACGGCGTCTATGGAGGGCAGGTCGTTCCAGTTCCGGGTGGCATACTTCTGCGGGACCGCAAAGGAGAGATTGTCGGTGCGGTGGGCGTGACTGGTGATACCTCGGACAATGATGCGACCGCGGGACTGACCGGAATTGAGGCAGCGGGTTTGCTCGGAGAAATCTGACTTCCAACGGTCTTTACTGCTGACAAATCGGGTTTTCCGGGAAGTTGCCCCGGAGGCGCGTCAAAATTCACAATATCGTTCTGAAAAATTCGCAAAAAACGGAACGATTTGTGCGTGATTGAACACGTCCTTGCGCTGTTTTGCAGGGCGTGTTCTGTTGCACGTTTTCATTGCTGCGGATAGCTTCCCTGTTAATCAATCAAGCAGCAAGGAATGCGGAATGTCTCGACCAATCGTCGGTATCATCGGCAACTCTTACCTCATGAACGATGAATATCCGACGCACGCGGGTGGAACGATGAATTCCGACGCCGTGGCCAATGTATCGCACTGCCTGCCGCTGCTGATCCCCTCCGATCCTCGCTATGTCACGGTCGAGGAATTGCTGGAGGTTTGTGACGGCTTTCTGCTGACCGGCGGGCGCCCGAACGTCCACCCCGAGGAATATGGTGAGGACGCCACCGAAGCACATGGTGAGTTCGATCGGGCGCGGGATGCGATCACCCTGCCTCTGGTCCGGGCCTGCGTGGAACGCGGCCAGCCGTTCATGGGCATTTGCCGAGGATTCCAAGAGGTCAACGTGGCGATGGGCGGGACGCTTTATCCAGAAATTCGCGATCTGCCGGGCCGGATGAACCACCGGATGCCGCCGGACGGGACGCTTGAGGAAAAGTTCGCCCTGCGCCATGTGGTGTCCTTGAACGACGGTGGCGTGTTTCACCAACTGTTCGGCGCGCCCGAGGTCATGACCAATACGCTGCACGGTCAGGGCATCAAAAGAGTCGGACAGCGCGTGGTGATCGACGGACATGCGCCTGACGGTACTCCCGAGGCGATCTATATCAAGGATGCGCCCGGATTTACCCTGTCGGTGCAATGGCACCCCGAGTGGGATGCGATCAACGATCCTGTCTCCCGCCCCCTGTTCGAGGCGTTCGGTGCAGCCGTGCGTGCCTGGGCGACGGGATCGGACGCCGGCCTGATACAGCAAATGGCGTGAATTTTGCGCCGGTCCGAAAGAGAGGGGCCGGACCGGCGCGGCGCGATCAGACCAGCAGGTTGAACTGATTGATCAGCGGTAAGGTGCGGGCGCGTTTTCCGGTCAGGTCGAACAGCGCATTTCCGAGTGCGGGCATCGAGGGAGGCGTGCCGGGCTCACCTGCGCCACCCATATGGCGGTTGGTTTCCAGCACGCGCACTTCGACCTGCGGCGCGGTGTGCATCCGCAGCGCGTCATAGTCGGGGAAGTTGAATTGCTCGACCTCGCCTTCGGCAAAGGTGATCTCGCCGTAGCAGGCCGCGGACAGGCCATACATCATGCCGCCGAACATCTGCGCCTTAACGTTTTCGGGGTCCAGAGCCAGCCCCATGTCGCAGGCGATCCACGCTTTGTTGATGCGGATGGTGCCATCTTCGTCGAGCACTTCGATCACCTGAGCGACCGGAGTGCCGAAGCTGTAGGTAAAGGCAACTCCGCGCCCAACGCCATCCGGTGTTTGGCCCGTCCAGCCTGACATTTCTTTCACTGCTTCCAGGCAACCCGCCGAAGGCGCGTGCTCGGATTTCATCAGTTCCAGCCGGAATTCCAGCGGATCCTGACCGGCGGCATGGGCCATCTCATCCATGAAAGTTTCGTGGAAAAATCCATTGTGGCTGTTGCCGACCGAGCGCCAGAATCCGACGGGGACGTCCAGCTTGGCGATGTGGCCGCTCATCCGGTAATTCGGCACCGCGTAGGGCTGGTTGAAAAAGCCCTCGACCAACACCTTATCCGGTCCTGCGCCGGGCATACCGGTGTAACGCGTCACCGCCTGTTGCGTGCAGGACTGCGCCGCGACCTTGCCATCGATCAGGACCGCCTTGCCGTCCTGCACCGCTCCGCGCATCCGGGCGATGGCGCCGGGGCGGAAATAGTCGTGGCGCATATCTTCTTCGCGGCTCCACGTGGTCTGAACCGGCGTGCCGGGCATAGCCATGGCAACCTTGGTAGCGATATCGCCAAAGTCGAGTTCACCCCGACGACCAAAGCCGCCGCCCAGATAGGTGGTGTGGATCTGCACGGCCTCGGTATCGAGGCCCGCGGTGTTCGCGACACGAAAACGGATCAGGGTCGGGGCCTGATTGCCGCACCACAGTTCCAACGCATCGACGGTATAAAGCGCAGTCGCGTTCATCGGCTCCATCGTGGCGTGAGCCAGATAGGGCAGGCGATACTCTGCTGTGATCTCTGTCGCGCCCTCGGGCGTCACGCTGACATCGCCGTCATCGCGCATGGTCGAGTTCGGGGCATCGTCAAATGCTTCGGCAATCTTGGCAAAGATACCGTCCGTGTCGGGCGGATAGGGGGCGTCACCCCAATCCACGTCGATGGCCTCGACCGCCTGATTGGCCAGCCATGTGTTAGTGGCAATCACCGCGACTCCGTTGCCCAGATCGACAATCTTCTCGACCCCCGGCATGGATTTCGCGGCGCTGTCGTCGAAACCGTTCATCGCTCCGCCCAGCTTGGGGTTCATGCGGACGGCGGCAAATTTCATGCCGGGAAGGCGGACGTCGATGCCGAACTCAGCCGTCCCGGTCACCTTTTCGACCATGTCCAGACGTGGTTGGGCCTGACCCAGATAGCGCCATTCGGACGGGTCACGCAGAGGTGCCTCGATCGGATCAAGCTTGGCAACGTCGACGGCAAGCTCGGTATAAGCGATCTTGTCTCCGTTTGGGGCAATGACGTGACCCGAGGCCGTTTTCAGTTCGCTGCGATCAACGCCCAACCGGTCCGCCGCGGCCTGTTTCAGCGTCTCGCGGGCGGAGGCTCCGGCCTGACGCATCCGCTCGAACCCGTCTTTCATCGAGGTCGAGCCGCCGGTGACCTGCAGGCTCAGCGCTTTGCCAAGCACGCCCAACGCATCGCCCAGATTGTGCTGGAAGTCCGAGATATCATAGCCCTTGTTGGGCAGGCTTTCCCCCATCAGGGCCGAGTTGTAATAGGCCGCTGCCGCAGGGCCGTGCAGGACATTGATCTGGTCCAGATCTACGTCCAACTCTTCGGCGATCAACGCAGCCCATGTGGTTCTGACGCCCTGTCCCATCTCAGCACGAGGGGCAAAAAGGGTCACCCCGTTCTGGTCAATCAGAACAAACGGGCTCAGCGCCGCCTGACCCTGACCGGGTTTCAGCGGATTTGCGGCGGGGCGGCTCACGTAATAGGCGCCAAACGCCACGCCGCCGACAATCGCGGCGGAGCCGATCAGGAAAGTGCGACGCAGGATTTTTCCAACAGAAGCCATCGGTTACGCCTCCTTCAATTTGCCGGCCGCGTCATGGATCGCGGCGCGGATACGGGGGTAGGTGCCACAACGACAGAGATTACCCTGCATCGCCTCGTCAATCTCGGCGTCCGAGGGGGCGGGGTTTTCCGCCAGCAATGCGGCGGCCTGCATGATCTGGCCCGACTGGCAGTAGCCGCACTGAGCCACCTGATGATCGACCCAGGCCTGTTGGAGCGTGGTCATCGCGTCGGGCGATCCCATCCCCTCGATTGTCGTCACATCGCCCCAGACATCCGACAGCGTCACTTGGCAGGACCGAACGGCCTCGCCATCGATATGCACGGTGCAAGCACCGCAGGCGGCCACGCCGCAGCCAAACTTGGTTCCGGTCAGTCCAGCTTCATCCCGCAGCACCCAAAGCAGGGGGACGTCATCGGGCAGGTCAATCTGATGTTGCTTTCCGTTGATTTTAAGAGCGGTCGCCATGGCGCACCTCATCTAGCTGTGGCTGGTTCTGTGACATAATTGGCTTAAAGTGTCAGTATGTCAATTGACAAAATGAACAAAAAATGTCACGAGTTCAGCATGACGGAAATAATTGACGATTCACGGCAAAAGGCGATCCTGAATTCCGCATTTCAGGCCTTTGCCAGTTATGGATTTCGAAAAACCTCGATGGATGACATAGCGCGCGGGGCGGGAATGTCCCGGCCAGCCGTCTATCTGCATTTCAGGAATAAAGAGGCGATCGTCAGCAAGCTGACCGAGATTTACTATGCCGACAAAAGCGCGGCAGTCGCCGGAGCTCTGGCCTCTTCAGGGTCGGTGCCCGACGTTCTGACCCGCGCGATAAAGGCCCAGACCGAGGGGATGGCGGCGATACTGGCCTCACCTCATGGGCTCGAGATGCTGGACAATACCAAGTCCATGGCGACCGAGATCATCTCGGAAGGTGAGGCCAGACTGGCCGGCCTCTATGCCGATTGGTTGACGCAACAAGCGCAAGCCGGGCGGGTGCGCCTGTTGGCCGATGCGGCCGAGACCGGGCGGACGATCACGGCCACGCTCAAGGGGCTCAAGCTGATTGGGGCCGGGGCCGAAGTCTATGAACAGCAGGTGGCGCAGGTCGCCGCATTGATCGGCACGGGGCTTGAGGTCAGGTAACCCGCTGACGCACCTTGAATTCCGGTGCATCCCATAAACGGTTCTGCATGATGTCGGTCAGGATTTCGACCGCGCGCTCCACATCCTGCTCGTCGATATAAAGCGGTGTGAAGCCAAAGCGCATAATGTCCGGGGCCCGGAAATCTCCGATCACGCCGCGGGAGATCAGGGCCTGCATCGCTGCGTACCCGTCATCAAACCGGAAGGAGACCTGACTGCCGCGCTGGTTCGGATCGCGCGGGCTGGCCAGTTCCAACTCGGGACAGGAGGCTTCGACGCGGGCTATGAACAGCTCGGTAAGTTCGATGGATTTGGCGCGCACGTCTGCTATGTCTGCCATGTCCCAGATATCCATCGCAGCCGACAGCGCAGTCATCTGGATGATCGGAGGGGTGCCCACCCGCATCCGCTCGATCCCGCTGCCGGGGCGGTAGTCCAGATCAAAGGCAAAGGGCGCTTCGTGCCCCAGCCAGCCGGACAGGGCGGGGCGCGCACTTTCGGCGAGGCGTGGGGCGACATAGATGAATGCAGGCGCGCCGGGGCCTCCGTTCAGGTATTTGTACGTGCAACCCACCGCGAAATCGGCATTGCAGCTGGACAGGTCCACCGGGATCGCCCCGGCGGAATGGGCCAGATCCCACACGGTCACGATCCCGTTGGCGTGGGCGAGTTCGGTCAACGCCTTCATGTCGTGCATCCGACCGCTGCGGTAATCGACCTCTGTCAGCATCAGGACGGCGACGTCTTCAGTGATGTGGGTGGCCACGTCCTCAGGCGCGACAATCCGCAATTTGAAATCCGGCCCCAGCGACCGCAACAGGCCATCCACCATATAGAGGTCGGACGGGAAGTTGCCGCTGTCCGACAATACAACCTTGCGATCCGGGCATAATTCAAGGGCCGAGGCCACGGCCTGATACACTTTGATCGACAACGTGTCGCCGGTCACCACCGTGCCGGGCGCCGCGCCGATCAGCCGACCAATGCGGTCGCCCAGCCCGGTCGGCAAAGCCATCCACCCGGCCTTGTTCCAGCCAGTTATCAGCATCTGACCCCATTCTCTGCCCATCATGCCGCTCACTCGGTCTATAGCGGTAAGCGGCAGAGGACCCAGTGAGTTGCCGTCAAGGTAAATAACACCCTCAGGCAGATCGAACATGGCTTTGGTCGCGGAGAAATCGGTCATCAGGGGCTCACCAGTTTGTGTTACGGCTCGGTGGTCTTTTTCGGCCTATCCGATCCGCACATGCCTGTCCATTGATGCGACATACTGAGCTTTTGCCAATCTGTTCCGAAAGCGATAGGAAAGCGCCCAGAAACGACACGCCTTTACGTTTCGTCAATTGTGGGGAATGAACATGCGCCGGATCGACTTACCGCCTGTCTGGCTTGTTGGGTTTGCTTTGCTGGCCTGGCTGCAAGCGCGCCATTTTTCGCTGGGGCTGTCCCTGGACAGCGGACTTACCGGCCTGCTGAGCGGCATCCTGATCGGCGGCGGTGTCCTTTTCGCATTGCTGGCAGTAGTCGAGTTCCGGCGCCACAAGACAACGGTTATACCGCACGAAACGCCTTCGTCGCTGGTGCAATCAGGCATCTATACCCGCAGCCGCAATCCGATCTATGTGGGTGATGTTCTGATCCTGGCCGGGCTAGTTCTGCGGTTTGATGCAGTGTTGTCCCTGGTTTTAATTCCGGTTTTCGTGTGGGTGCTGGAACGCCGCTTCATACTGCCCGAAGAAGACCGCCTGCGTCGTACGTTTCGCGCGGATTTCGCCCGGTATGAGCGCAAGACTCGCCGATGGATTTAGAATGGCCGACGGCATGACATCACGTAACGATTGCTGCGCTTGCGAAATAATGTTGCGCAAGATACATGTGTGCTGAACAAACATAACCGACCACACACTCGAAACGAGCGAGAATTAGGGGGACTGCCAGTGAAGATAGGCACACCAAAGGAAATACTGGACGGTGAGAACCGGGTCGCGATGACCCCGGATTCGGCTGTGCAGTTGCAGAAACTGGGCTATGAATGCGCCATTGAAAAAGGGGCGGGTGCTGCTGCTGGCTTTTCGGATGCGGCGTACGAGGCCGTAGGCGTCGAGATTGTCAAAACCGCCGCTTCGCTGTGGAAATCCTCGGACATCATTGCCAAGGTTCGGGTCCCGACCGAGGCCGAGCTAAAGCGACTGACCAAGGGCAAGACGTTGATTTCCTTCTTCAACCCTGCTGGGAACGAAGAGGGCATGGAACTGGCCAAGTCCAAGGGCGCAAACGTCATAGCCATGGAGATGGTGCCTCGGATCAGCCGCGCGCAGAAGATGGACGCGCTGTCCTCGATGGCGAATATCGCAGGCTACCGTGCCGTGATCGAAGCTGGTAACAACTTCGGCCGGTTCTTCACCGGTCAGGTGACGGCAGCTGGCAAGGTGCCGCCTGCCAAGGTTCTGATCGTCGGGGCGGGTGTGGCCGGTCTGGCAGCCATCGGAACCTCGACCTCGCTGGGTGCGATCACCTATGCGTTCGACGTGCGCCCCGAAGTGGCCGAACAGGTCGAATCCATGGGGGCCGAGTTCGTCTATCTGGATTTTGAAGAAGAACAACAGGACGGTGCGGCCACCGGCGGTTATGCCTCGGTCCAGTCCGAGGAATTCCGCAACGCGCAGCTGGCCAAATTTCGTGAGCTGGCGCCGGAGGTGGACATTGTTATCACAACGGCGCTGATCCCCAACCGCCCGGCGCCCAAGCTGTGGTTGGAGGATATGGTCAAGGCGATGAAGCCGGGCTCGGTCATCGTTGACCTTGCGGCCGAACGTGGCGGCAACGTCGAAGGCACTGTGCCGGACGAGAAAGTTGTCACCGACAACGGTGTGACCATTATCGGCTACACCGATTTCCCCAGCCGGATGGCGGCGCAGTCCTCGTCTCTGTACGCGACCAATATCCGTCACATGATGACGGACCTGACGCCCGAGAAGGACGGTCAGATCAACCATGACATGGAAGATGACGTGATCCGCGGCTCGACCGTGACCCATGAGGGCGAGATCACCTTCCCGCCGCCGCCGCCCAAGGTGCAGGCCATCGCGGCGCAGAAAAAGCCCGAGGTCAAGGAACTGACCCCGGAAGAGAAAAAGGCGCAGGAGATCGCGGCCTTCAAGGCGCAGACCAAGCAGCAGTTCACCCTGCTGGGTGTCGGCGGCGCGCTAATGCTGCTGGTGGGGCTGATCGCTCCGGCCAGCTTCATGCAGCACTTCATCGTCTTCGTGCTGGCGATCTTCGTGGGCTTCCAGGTGATCTGGAATGTCTCGCACAGCCTGCACACTCCGCTGATGGCGATCACCAACGCGATCTCGTCGATCATCATCGTCGGTGCCTTGATGCAGATCGGATCGGGGTCGTTCCTCGTCATTCTGCTGGCAGCGCTGTCCGTCTTCATGGCCGGGATCAACATTTTCGGCGGCTTCCTCGTAACCCGGCGCATGCTCGCCATGTTCCAGAAATCTTAAGGAGGCCGGGCACATGGAATTTGGCTTCACTACTGCCGCCTATGTCGTTGCGGCTGTCCTTTTCATTCTTTCGCTCGGCGGTCTGTCGAACCAGGAGAGCGCCAAGCGTGCGGTCTGGTACGGCATCGTCGGTATGGCGCTGGCGGTCTTTGCTACGCTGGTTGGTCCCGGTTCCGGCCTGTGGCTGCTGTCGCTGCTGTTGATCGCTGGTGGCGGTTTCATTGGCCAGTATGTTGCACAGCGCGTGCAGATGACCGAGATGCCGCAGCTGGTGGCCGCGATGCACTCGCTGGTCGGTCTGGCGGCTGTGTTCGTGGGCTTCAACGCGCATTTTGAAGTTCTGAACGTCGCCGAAGTGATGGCGGTTGCGGATGCCTCGAAAGAGGTGCTGTACACCGGTCTCGGAGGGTTCGGGCAGCTGATCGCCAAGAAAACCCCGGCGGAACTGTCGATCCTGCATGTCGAACTGTTCCTGGGCGTCTTCATCGGCGCGATCACGTTCACCGGGTCGGTCGTGGCCTATGGCAAGCTGGCGGGCAAGGTAACGTCTGCAGCGACCAAGCTGCCCGGCGGTCATGCGCTGAACGCGGCGGCGGCGGGGCTCTCGCTGATCTGCCTGATCTGGTACACCGCATCAGGCGGCTTCTTCCCACTGTTCCTGATGACTTTGGCGGCGCTGTTCATCGGCTATCACCTGATCATGGGCATCGGCGGCGCCGACATGCCGGTGGTTGTATCGATGCTGAACAGCTACTCGGGCTGGGCGGCGGCGGCTATCGGCTTCTCGCTGGGCAACGACCTTCTGATCGTGGTCGGTGCGTTGGTGGGCTCGTCCGGTGCGATCCTGTCCTATATCATGTGTAAGGCGATGAACCGTCACTTTGTCAGCGTGATCCTGGGTGGCTTTGGCGGCCCGCAGGGCGAGCAGATGGCAGTAGAAGGCGAACAGGTGGCGATCGATGCCGATGGTGTCGCAGCCGCACTGAATGACGCCGACAGCGTGATCATCATCCCCGGCTACGGTATGGCGGTAGCGCAGGCGCAGCAATCGGTCTCGGAACTTGTCCGCAAGCTGCGTGCCAAGGGTAAGGAAGTGCGGTTTGCGATCCACCCCGTTGCGGGTCGTCTGCCGGGCCACATGAACGTGCTTCTGGCCGAGGCGAAGGTGCCTTACGACATCGTGCTGGAGATGGACGAGATCAACGACGATTTCCCGGATACGGATGTGGCCATCGTCATCGGTTCGAACGACATCGTGAACCCTGCGGCGCAGGAGGATCCCAACAGCCCCATCGCCGGCATGCCGGTTCTGGAATGCTGGAAGGCCAAGCAGGTGTTCGTGTCGAAACGTGGTCAGGGCACCGGGTATTCGGGCATCGAAAACCCGCTGTTCTTCAAAGAGAACACCCGCATGTTCTATGGCGATGCCAAGCAGTCGCTCGACAAACTCCTGCCCATGATCGATTGATCAACAGGCTTAACCAAATTGCAAAGGGCGCCTGCGGGCGCCCTTTTCTTTTTCTTATGAATGGAGGGCATTGCCCCTCAAAGCCCCCCAAGAAATTTTGGCCAGATTAAGCAGACGGGTACCCTGGGGAAACGCAAATCAGGGAGATCGGTGATGCAAAAAAGTGAATGGTATAGGCGGAGTGTTCTCTCTCGCGCGTGATCCCGAAGCCCTGAGTGCTTGGTATGAAAATTACCTTGCGTCAATCACTACGAGCCGGTGCCATGAAAGCAGCGCGAAGGCTACACGGTGTTTGCCCCATTCGCGCAGGACACCGAGTTTTCTGGACGGGCCGAGCAACAATGGATGATCCATTTCCGTGTCGATGATCTGGCTACGATGATCTCACAGTTGCAGGCCGCTAGGATTGAGGTTGAAAGCCGTGCCGAGTGGGACAGTGAGGTTGGAAAACTCGCCCGTATAAACGACCCCGAGGGCAATCCGATCGAGCTGTGGCAGCCAAATCAATGACATAGCCTATAGTGTATACTGTTGTATCCATGTAAGTATATGAAATAAAAGAGAATTGATGTATTTTTCATGTCCCCTATAGTGCCCGAATGAATCGGAGCCCCATATGACGCCAATCGACGACCATCCTCTGCGCTATGTTTTGGCGAATGAGCTGCACGCACGCCCTTTTCCGGTAGCGGGTACTCCGTGCACCGTGGTTTTTCTGGCGGTTAAAAAGCCGGAAGCCGCTGCAGCACGGGATCGGGATGAGGATCTGACCCATCTGATCAACCTGTTGGATCGACACGGGGCGCAGCATCCTCAACCTCAGGCCACCCACTATGCAGGGCGGATCGGCCGTCATTGGTTGAAATGGGAACAGCATACCGAATTCGTCACCTACACTGCGATTACACAAAACGTCAGTGACCGTCCCTTCAACCCAGCTGATTTCGAAGTCTTCCCACCCGACTGGTTGATGGCGAGCCCGGGCCAACGAGTTACCTCGGCGATGATCCGGGTGGTCGAGCGGCAAGAGGATGAAGCGGTTCAGGCGGCGCTGGCTGACTGGTTTGAGCCCGAAAGTCTGGCCGTCGCGCGGGTGCTGGACGACGCTGCCATTTGCGCCTGCGATTTCCGTATCGATCCGGCCGGTCATATGCGGTTTGCGCTGTTTGTGGCCGAGGGCACCGGGCGGCGCAGGACTGGTCGTATCATTCAGCGCTTGTGTGAGATCGAGACTTACAAGGCGATGTCGATGCTGGGTTTTGCCCGGGTCAAACAACTGACGTCCCGCATAGGTGAGCTGGACAGCAGACTGACCGGGTTGATGGGGCAGATGACCGACAATTCGGCCCATCCCGACGCATTGCTGCCCGATCTCTTGTCTACCTCGACCGAGCTTGAAACCCTCTCGGCCCAGTGCTCCTTCCGGTTCGGGGCCACGGGTGCATATGAGGCAATCGTGAACCAGCGGATCGAAGTGTTGCGGGAAGAGCGTTTCGATGGTCGCCAGAGTTTCGCCGATTTCATGATGCGCCGTTACGATCCTGCCATGCGCACTGTGAAAGCCGCCGAGCGTCGCCTGCAGGCGCTTTCCGACAGGGCCATTCGGGCCGGAGAATTGTTGCGCACGCGGGTGGACGTGGAGCGCAGCGCGCAGAACCAGGCACTGCTGGAAAGCATGGATCGCCGTGCCGATCTGGCCCTGCGTCTGCAGCACACTGTCGAAGGGCTCTCGGTGGTGGCCATCAGCTATTATGCCGTCTCGCTGGTCAGTTATGTGCTGTACCCGCTGACCAAGGCCGGAATGAGCAAGGGAATGCTGACGGCGGCGGTGACGATCCCGGTGGTGCTGGCGGTGTGGTTCTTTATCCGGCAGGTCCGCAAGCGGCTGGAATGAACGGCGTTTGCCAATCCGTCGCGAGCCTGTAGAACGGGGGCGAGTGACGCTGTTTGCGAAGGAAACCCGGTGATCGGACTTGTGGCCGCGTGGCGGGCCGTGGCTGCCATGTTCATCCTGAACGGTGCGCTTTTCGGAATTTGGGCGTCGCGTATCCCCGCTGTGCGCGACCAACTGGACCTGACGCATGAGGCGTTGGGCTACGGCCTTTTGTTCATGGCGGCTGGGGCGGTGTGTTCCTTTCCCGTCACCGGGCGACTGACCGACCGGTTTGGCGCCGTAGCGCTGACGCGGGTCATTGCGGTTCTCTACACGCTGTCTCTGATCCTGCTGGCCATGGCGGGCGGGTTCTGGACGCTGGCAGCGTTCCTGTTCGTATTTGGGGCCTTTCATGGCTCGATGGACGTGGCGATGAACGCCTGGGCGGCCGAAGTGGAACAGGCCTATCGCAAGCCGGTCATGTCCTCGTTTCACGCGATGTGGAGCCTTGGGGCCGGACTGGGTGCGCTCAGTGGGTTTGGCGCGGTACAGATGGGACTGACGGTGATGCAGCATTTTTTGCTGGCTGGTGGCGCGGTCGTGGCCTTGGCGTTGGCATTGTCCTGGGTGCGCTGGTCGTCCCGAAAGGCCGTGTCGCCAGGGGGCGCGGTTTTTGCACTACCCTCCGGTGCGCTGATCCTTGTGGGTTTCACCGCCCTGTGCGGCGCATTGGGTGAAGGTGCCGTGGCGGATTGGAGCGCGATATTCCTGCGCGATGTAACCGGAGCAGCGGAAAGCATCGCGGCCCTTGGGTACGCTGTGTTTTCGGTGACCATGGTGGCCTTCCGGCTGGCCGGGGGCTTCGTGATCGCCCGCTTTGGCCCCGTTGCCATTGCCCGTTTCGGCGGCGTTTGCGCGGCGTTGGGCGTGTTAATTGTGGTCTCGGCAGCAGAGGCAGGGCTGGCGCTGGCAGGCTTTGCGCTGATGGGGGTTGGCTATGCCGTAATCATGCCGCTGGCCTTCAGCCGGGCCGCGAATGATCCGCACGTGCCGCCGGGGCAGGCCATCGCCAGTGTGGCGACGCTGGGGTACGGAGGGTTGTTGATCGGCCCACCGCTTATTGGGTTTCTGGCAGAGATGCTTACATTACGACTGGCGTTCACGGCTTTGCTGCCTTTGGCCATTCTGATTGTCCTGTTATCTGGCGCGCTGCGGCCTGCGCCTTTGGATTGACGCCGCGACTACGCTGGGATGTACCCCGGTCAAAAGAACAAGTTGGGAGATGACTATGCCGATCAAGAACCGCTTCGCCGAACTGCAGAGTGAAATCACCGAGTGGCGCCGCGATATTCATGAAAACCCCGAGATTCTGTTCGAGACTCATCGCACCAGCGCATTGGTCGCGGACAAGCTAAAGGAGTTCGGCTGCGATGAGGTGGTGACCGGCATCGGCCGCACCGGTGTCGTTGGTGTTATCAAGGGCAAGGTTGATACGGGCGGCAAGGTGATTGGCCTGCGGGCGGACATGGATGCGTTGCCAATCCACGAGGCAACGGGGTTGGACTATGCCTCCAAGACCGAAGGGGCGATGCACGCGTGTGGCCATGATGGGCACACGGCGATGTTGCTGGGGGCGGCGAAATACCTGTCGGAAACACGGAACTTCGACGGCACTGTTGTTGTGATCTTTCAGCCGGCGGAAGAGGGCGGCGGAGGCGGCCGCGAGATGTGCGAAGACGGGATGATGGACCGCTGGGGCATTCAGGAGGTTTACGGGATGCACAATTGGCCCGGCCGCCCCGTGGGCAGCTTTGCCATTCGTCCGGGCGCTTTCTTTGCCGCCACCGATCAGTTCGACATCACATTCGAAGGCAAAGGCGGGCACGCAGCCAAGCCGCATGAGACCGTAGATACCACCGTGATGGCCGCGCAAGCGGTGCTGGCCTTGCAGACAGTCGCCGCGCGCAATGCCGATCCGGTGGATCAGGTTGTGATCTCGGTAACATCATTTGAGACCTCGACTACGGCATTCAACGTGATCCCGCAGACGGTGCAATTGAAAGGGACCGTCCGTACGATGAGCCCGCAAATGCGGGATCTGGCAGAAAAGCGCATCAAGGAGATCTGCAACGGTGTGGCCGCAACCTTTGGCGGGACCGTCGAGGTGACCTATTACCGGGGTTATCCGGTGATGGTGAACAGCGACGAGCAGACCGATTTCGCCGCAGATGTCGCGCGATCCATTTCCGGCAGTTGTGATGAGGCGCCGTTGATCATGGGCGGTGAGGATTTTGCCTTTATGCTCGAGGAACGGCCGGGGGCGTATATTCTGGTCGGCAATGGCGATACAGCAGCGGTGCATCATCCCGAATACAATTTCAACGATGAAGCGATTCCTGCCGGATGCAGTTGGTGGGCCGGGATCGTTGAGCAGCGGATGCCTGCGGCTTGATGGGCAGGGCGGGGGCTCGGTCCCCGCACAGCCGGGAAATTAATAGCCCGATGAAGCTGGATCCCGGTCATACAAGCTGAGCTGGGTACAGAGCGTTTCGACGATGGAATCCAGTGCGGATTTTTGGGTGTTCACGCAGGATTTTGCAGCGCTGCGCGCCGTCTCCAGAGCGTCTTGATCCGACAGCAAGGTTGCTACGGCGGCGGCCAGATCGGGGGCGGATTGGACTTGCAGGGCTCCCCCTGTTTCGATCAACGGGGCATAGGTTTCGGCGAAGTTGAAGTAGCCCGGTCCTGTGATCACTGCGGCTCCGGCCTGTGCGGGTTCGAACGGGTTGTGGCCGCCGATTTCTTTCAGTGATCCGCCCAGAAACACAACGGGGCAAAGGGCGTACCATGTGCCGGTCTCACCCAGAGTGTCAGCCACGTAGACCTGCGTTTCTCCGGTGATCTGATCCCCGGCAGACCGGAATGCTGCGGTTTGTCCGGCCTGCTCAATCAGCGCGGCCACGTCATTGCGGCGTTCAGGGTGGCGGGGGATCAGCAACAAAAGCAGGTCGGGCCATCGATTGAGCAAATCCGCATGAGCCTCCAGCACGGTTTTCTCTTCGCCCGCATGGGTCGAGCTGGCGATCCAGACGGGGCGATCTCCGACCTGCGCGCGAGTGTCGGACAGTGTGGTTTGCTCCACCGGCAGAGGATCGGACATCGCCTTGAGGTTCGTGCCGGGCTGAACACGGTCTGCGCGCGCGCCCATGCCGATCAGGTTTGCCGCCGTCTTGTCATTCTGAGTCAGGAACAGGCGAAAATGGTCCAGAATGAAGCGCGCCGTGTCGGGGCGTTTCTTCCAACCCTCTACGGATTTGTCCGACAGGCGCGCATTGAGCAGCGCAAGCGGGATACCACGGGTCGCGCCTTCGACAATCAGGCGCGGCCAGATTTCGCTTTCGACAAAGATACCGGCGTCCGGGCGCCAGTGATCCAGAAAGCGCTGGACGGGGCCGGGCATGTCGAGGGGCGGGAATTGGTGGCGCGCGCGCGGCGGCATGCGTTTTTCAATCAGCGCTGCTGAGGTCGGTGTGCCAGAGGTGATCAGAAACTCGGCATCGGGCAGGCGCTCTCCCAACCGCTTAATTAGGCTGATCACCGACAAGGTTTCCCCGACACTGGCCGCGTGGAACCATATAAGGCGGCCGTTGGGGCGGGGCAGGCTGGCGTGGCCCAGTCGTTCTTGTTGTCGTATTTCGGGAACGTCGGCGGCCCGCAGTTTTTTCCGCACCGTGCGCCAGACCAGCGGGCCTGCAACGGCGGTCAGGCCGCAATACAAGTTGTAGAGCAGCGTCGGCTGGCTCTGCTGATCCGGCATGTCAGCCGCCTGTGTGGCTCATGTGACGGCTCATTTGGCCGTCGACCGCTTGGCGGGAATAGTCGAAATCATGGCCTTTGGGCTTGAGGTTGATCGCGGCGCGGATCGCATCCTCAAGCGGTTGCTCGGTGTCGGGATGGTCACGCAAAGCGCCACGCAGATCGGCCATGTCCTCTTGGCCGAGGCACATGTACAATTCGCCGGTGCAGGTCAGGCGCACGCGATTACAGCTTTCGCAGAAATTATGCGATAGCGGCGTGATGAAGCCGATCTTTTGCCCGGTTTCTTCCAGCCGGACATAGCGCGCGGGTCCGCCAGTGCGTTCGGCCAGATCGGTGACCGAATAGTGGTTTTCGTATTTTTTGCGCACGTCCTTCAGCGACCAATACTGATCCAGCCGATCCTCGTTGCCGATGTCTCCCATCGGCATGACCTCAATCCAGGTCAGGTCCATGTCGCGCTCGGCGCACCATTTCGTGATCGTGGGCAATTCTATTTCGTTGAAGCCCTTCAGGGCCACCGCGTTTATCTTGATCCGTAGCCCGGCCTTTTGCGCCGCGTCGATTCCGTTGAGCACCTGTTTCAGGCGGCCCCATCGCGTGATCTGCGCGAATTTGTCCTCGTCGAGCGTGTCCAGCGAGATATTTACGCGCCGCACGCCCGCTGCATAGAGATCATCTGCAAAGCGATGCAACTGCGAACCGTTGGTGGTCAGCGTCAGCTCTTTCAACGCGCCGCTGTCCAGATGGCGGGTCATGCTGTTGAAAAACGTCATGATATTACGGCGCACCAGCGGCTCGCCACCGGTGATGCGCAGCTTTTCCACACCCAACTTCACAAAGGTGGTGCACATGCGGTCCAGCTCTTCCAGCGTCAGCAGGTCTTTCTTCGGCAGGAACTTCATATCCTCGGACATGCAGTACACGCAGCGGAAATCGCAGCGGTCCGTGACGGAGACGCGGAGATAGGTAATCGCACGTGCGAACGGGTCGATAAGCGGAGCAGTCATGCGACATAGGTAAAGCCGGGACCCATCTCCGACAAGGGCGAAATTTCCTTTGCGCTGGTACAGATGCGCACAGGGCGGTAAGCTGGCGGCATGAGATATACGCTTTTGACTTTGTGCGTTCTGGTTGCGGGATGCGACACCGTGCGGTCGACAACAGATCGTGTATTGGGGGCGGGTAGCGCACCCGCCGAGGCGGAAGAGGTCGTGACTGAGGAAACGGTCGAACCGGAACCGGTTGCGGTCGCGCCTGCAAGCTGGGTTGGTGCAAAGACCACCATTGCCGGATTGGGGGACCCGACGACGCCAGGACGGTGGTTGGAAACACCGCTGGTCGATACTGAATTCACCGGTCGCGTGGTAGTGCCGAAAACCGGGTCGCAAGCCTATATCACTCTGGTCCCGGCCCCGGGGCCGGAGAGTGGCGGCAGCCGGTTGTCGCTGGACGCGATGCGGGCTTTATTGTTGCCGTTTGACGAGTTGGTTGAACTTGAGGTCTATTCCAACTGATCTTTCAGGTACTTTCCGGCTTCGCGATGGGCAAAGGGCTTCATTGCCTCGCCATGTAAGGCCAGAAAGGCAATCACACGGTCCGGGTCATGTTTCGATAACTCGCGCAGCCACCATGCAATGGCTTTCTGGATGAACCAGTTGCGGTCAGGGACAAAGCCCGCCGCCCAGCCAAGGATGCGGTCGCGACGCGCCAGATCCTCGGGTTTCGGGTGGTTCTGTTTCGTCCAGGGCAGCGTGGCCACCAGCGCTGCGCGCCGAGTCCACATATGATCCGACGTTGTCCAACATTCGACCTGATCCAGCCGGGACGGGTCGGTTGACAGACGTTTCTGCATCGCCATGCAGGCGTGATCGGCCACAGCCCAAGCGTCAAAATCGGGCAGCCAGCTTTGCAGAAGTTCCCAGACAGCCTCGTCAGGGCGAATGCGGGCCTGTGTCAGCAGTTTGGCTGCGGCCAGGCGACCTTCGTGGACGTTGGTTTGCCAGAGCGCATCTGCCAGTTCGACGCGCGCAGGCACGTCCAGTTCCTGACGCCATGCCTTGGTCAGGTCATTCAGTACCGGGTTGCCGACGCCAAGATAAGGACGGTCGGCCTTGTGATAGGCCGCCATCTGCTCGGCACGCTCGGCGTCCGCATGGGCTTTGATCTGATCCAGATAGGTGTCCAGCATCAAATTAGTCGGCGCGGGTCGGTTTGCCGTCGATGGTCTGTTGGTTTTTTTCCATCCAATAGGCGCGGATGTCGTCGTCCGACTTTCCGTCCACCCATTTCTGCATGGTGTCCCGGTCGGACTGATACTCCATGAACGGCACCGCATAGCCGCAGGAGGTCTGAACCAGATCGATATGCAGATCATAGATCTGCCGCGCGCTGCGGTGGTCTGGAAACAGATCGGCCAGTTCGTCCCAGCCAGCGTCGCCTACATGCGACGTGCGCGCAGTCCCATAAGTGCGCAGGATCAGTGGGCGCGTGGTGAAGGAACACCACATCAGTGTCATGCGATTGGTTTCCAGCAAATGCCCAGCGGTTTCATTGCCGCTGCCGGTCAGGTTCATCCAGACAATCCGGTTGGGCCCCAGAATACGCAGCGAGTCCATCCCCTTGGGCGAGATGTTCACCCGCCCGTCAGGTGCCGCCGTGCCGACGAAAAAGATGTGCTGATCTGTGATGAACTTTTGCTGGGCGTCATCCAGTTCAGGGAATTGCTTGGCCATTCTTCACTCCACCGTGACAGATTTCGCCAGGTTGCGCGGTTGGTCCACATCCGTGCCTTTCGCCACAGCCGTATGATAGGCCAGCAGCTGCGCCGGGACGGAATACAGGATCGGGGCTAGGCTGGGGTGTACACGAGGCATACGGATGGTTCTCCAGACGCCGTCTTCCGCCTCGGCAACACCGTCATCGTCCGAGACCAGAATGACTTTACCCTTGCGCGCCATCACTTCTTGCATGTTCGAGACAGTCTTGTCGAACACTGCATCGCGCGGTGCCATGACGACCACCGGCATGTGCTTGTCGATAAGGGCGATGGGGCCGTGTTTCAGTTCACCTGATGCATAACCTTCTGCGTGGATATAGCTGATTTCCTTGAGCTTCAACGCACCTTCCAGTGCCAGCGGATACATCAGGCCGCGCCCCAGAAACAACACGTCGCGCGCTTCGGACAAGCGCTGAGCGGATTTCTTGATGGCCTGGTTCTGGTCCAGCGCGGCGTTGAGTACCGTTGGCAGAGAGCGCAACGCTGCGGCGTGATCGGCTAGTTCTTCGTCGCTCAGCGTTCCCCGATCCGCAGCGGCTTTAAGCGCCAGCATCAGCAATACGCTCAATTGACAGGTAAACGCCTTGGTCGAGGCGACGCCGATCTCGACACCCGCATGGATGGGCAGGGCAATGTCGCTTTCCCGCGCAATCGAGCTTTCGCGGACATTGACCACCGACACGACTTTGTCGGCCTTGCCCTCGCAATAGCGCAGCGCGGCCAGCGTGTCGGCTGTTTCGCCCGACTGGCTGACGAACAGCGCCGCCGTCCGGCCCGGTATCGGCGGCTCGCGATACCGGAACTCGCTGGCGATATCGACCTCGACTGGCATCTTGGCCAATTGTTCGAACCAGTATTTCGCCGTCAGGCAGGCATAGAAAGCGGTGCCGCAGGCGACCATGGTCAGGCGGTCAAGCTTGGTGAAATCCAGATCATCGGGCAGGACGACCTTGTCCCCGCCGGTAGGCATGTACGACCGGATCGCCTCGGCCACCACCACGGGCTGTTCGGCAATCTCCTTGGCCATGAAGTGTTTGTGGCCCGCCTTGTCAGCCCGCGTCTGGTCCAACTTAATGCGGCGGGTTTCGCGGTTGGCCAGTTCTCCGGCCTCGTTGCGGATATCAAGCGAGGTGCGGGTCACCACCGCTCGGTCACCTTCTTCCAGATAGGTGATGCGGTCGGTCAATGGAGCCAGCGCAATTGCGTCAGAGCCCACGTACATCTCGCCGTTTCCATGCCCGATAGCCAGGGGCGAGCCTTTTCGGGCCGCGACTATCAGGTCATCCTGACCGTCGAACAGAAAGGCCAGCGCAAAGGCGCCCTGCAGCTTGTCGATGGTTTGGAAAGCCGCCTCAACCGGGGACAGGCCGGTTTTCAGGAAGTGCTCAGCCATCAGGGCTACGGTTTCGGTGTCGGTTTCGGTAGCGAAACCTACACCGTGCTCGGCCAATTCGGCCCGCAACTCGCGATAGTTTTCGACGATACCGTTGTGCACAACAGCAACAGGGCCTGCCCTGTGTGGGTGGGCGTTTGTGACCGAAGGCGCGCCATGGGTCGCCCAACGGGTGTGTCCAATTCCGGATTTGCCGGGTAGGGGATCATGCACCAACAGATCGCTTAGATTCACGAGCTTTCCGACCGCCCGACGACGCCCCAATGCGCCGTTGTCAACAGTCGCGATGCCAGCACTGTCATATCCGCGATATTCCAGCCGCTTCAAAGCTTCAACAAGAATTGGGGCGGCTTCGTGCTGACCCAAAACACCTACAATACCACACATGAATCAAACTCCTTTATCGCGACGAGCCTTCTTCGCCTTTAACATATCAAATATTTTGCGTGCGTAGCCGGGTTTGTTGTCCTGCCGAGCACGGGCCACGGCCAGAGCGTCGGGTTCAACATCCCGGGCTACCACAGTACCTGCGGCGGTCATTGCGCCGTTGCCTAGCGTTACAGGCGCCACGAGCATGGTGTTCGATCCGATAAAGACATTCTCACCTATCGTCGTGCGATGCTTCAAAACTCCGTCGTAGTTACACGTTATCGTGCCCGCGCCAATATTCGAGGTTGCCCCCACCGTGGCGTCTCCGATGTAACTAAGATGATTGACTTTGGTACCTTCAGCGATTTCAGAATTCTTGATTTCAACGAAATTGCCGATGCGGGTGTTTTCAGCCAGTTCTGTACCCGGGCGTAGGCGGGCGAAGGGACCTATGATGGCTCCACGGCTGACATGGCAGCCTTCGAGATGCGAAAAAGCACGGATTGTCGCGCCGCTTTCGACAGTTACGCCGGGGCCGAAAACTACGTTTGGCTCAATAACCGCATCTCTGCCAATGATCGTATCGGCAGCCAGATAGACAGTTTCCGGAGCCATCAGAGTTACACCGAGGTCCAGTAGTTCGGCGCGCGCATTGGATTGAAACACGGCATCCGCCGCGGCCAGATCGGCGCGAGAGTTCACACCCAGCGTCTGTGCTTCGCTACAGGCAACGGCCGTAACCTTCAGCCCACGCTCACGGGCTATTTCGACAACGTCGGTCAGATAGAATTCACCCGCGACATTGTCGTTGCCCACTGCTTCGATCAGGGCGAACAACGTCTGCGCGTCACAAGCCAAAAGTCCAGAGTTACAGAAGGTTATCGCACGTTCTTCGTCAGATGCGTCCCTGAATTCGACGATCCTCTCCAGACTTTGCCCTTTCATCACCAGGCGGCCATAGCGCCCGGGATCGGCAGCCTCGAATCCCAGAATAACCAGATCGTTTTCCGCCCGCGCTGCAACCATGCGTTCTAGTGTGTCGGGTCTCAGAAACGGAGTGTCTCCGTACAGGACAACGACATCGCCCGAGAACCCTTCTAGTGCGGGGCGCGCTTGGGCAACGGCATGGGCAGTGCCCAATTGCTCTTCTTGAACCGTGATCTGGGCAGTGTCGTCCTCGGCTGTAGCAACCTTGGCCACGGCTTCGGAGTCGTGCCCTGCGACAATCACGGTGCGCTCGGGTGACAAAATTGCCCCGGCGCGCATGGCGTGGACCAGCAAGGGAGTCTGGGCGATTGGATGTAGAACTTTAGGAAGATCCGATTTCATCCTGGTACCTTTTCCGGCGGCAAGGATGACAAGGGCAGTACTCATGAAAATGATTTCTCTTTGTGTTTTGTTGCCTTCCGTTTTATCCGCTGGGGTCAAAGGCGCAAGCGGTTCAGCCATCAAACAAGATTGCCGTTTGCAATACTACACGGCAAAAAACCGCCGAAACAGGAGGCACAATGCGCACCGTTATCTTCGATCTGGACGGAACCCTGGCCGATACGTCCGGCGATCTGCTGGCCGCAGCGAACCACTGTTTTCGCGAGATGGGGCACGGGGATGTGCTGGTGCACGGACAGGACGCAGCGGTTGCATTGCGGGGCGGGCGGATGATGCTGACGCATGGGCTCAAGCGTGTCGGTGCTTATGACGAGGATACGGTTCACGCCTATTACCCAACGCTGCTCGAGGCGTATTCGCAGGCCATCGACACTCACACACAGTTCTATCCCGGGGCGCTGGACGCGGTCGAGGTTTTGCGGTCGGCGGGTTACGGCGTGGGCATCTGCACCAACAAGCCAGAGGCATTGGCGCATCAATTGCTAACCCAGATGGGCGTACGGGATACCTTTGCCTCTCTTGTCGGCGCGGACACGTTGCCGGTGCGCAAACCGGACCCGGAACCTCTGCGCGAGGCTGCGCGCCGGGCAGGCGGGCATCCAGATCTGTGTGTGCTGATCGGAGATTCAGATACTGACCGCAATACGGCCCGAGCCGCCGGAGTGCCGTCGGTTCTGGTCACGTTCGGCCCGTCTGGTGATGACATGGCTGCACTCGAACCCGAGGCTTTGCTACATCACTTCGACGATCTGCATTCTGTGGTCGAAGGGCTGATCGGTGCGGCGGCGTGATCTCTTGACCTGCGACACGTACAGCATCAGAACAAGCCTATGACCGAGACATTCACTGGCAGCTTCACCCAGCAGGAACCCATCCCCGAAGAGGCGATCGAGGCCGCGATGGCCGTCCTGCGCCACGGGCGCCTGCACCGTTACAACGTTGTCCCCGGAGAGCTGGGCGAAACTGCGTTGCTCGAGCAGGAATTCGCGGCGCAGATGGGGGCGAAATACTGTCTGGCGGTGTCCTCCGGTGGCTACGCATTGGCGACGGCGCTGCGGGCGGTAGGAGTGCAGCCCGGCGATCCGGTGCTGACCAATGCCTTTACGCTGGCCCCGGTGCCGGGGGCGATTGCCTCGGTCGGGGCGCGGCCAATTTTTGTGGGGGTGACTGAGGGCCTGACCATTGATCTGGGTGACCTTGAGGCAAAGCTGGATCAGGCGCGGGTGCTGATGCTCAGCCACATGCGCGGGCATCTGTGTGACATGGATCGACTGATGCAGATGTGCGATGCGGCTGGCGTTATCGTGATCGAGGATTGCGCCCACACGATGGGTGCGGCGTGGCGCGGGCAGCTTTCGGGGCGGCAGGGGGCGATCGGGTGCTATTCCTGTCAGACCTACAAGCATGTCAATTCCGGTGAAGGCGGGCTGCTGATCACCGATGACGAAGAACTGGCAGCCAAGGCGACGATGCTGTCGGGGTCCTATATGCTTTATGAACGCCACCTTGCTGCGCCGGGACCCGAGGTGTTCGAGCGGATCAAATACACAACGCCGAACGTATCCGGCCGTATGGACAACCTGCGCGCCGCCATTCTGCGCCCGCAACTGCGCGATCTGGACCGGCAGGTGCAGCGTTGGAACGAACGCTACGATGAGATTGCGGCGGGGCTGCACGGAACGCCGGGTCTGACCATCGTCGAGCGCCCGGAGGAGGAGACCTATGTCGGGTCGTCGATCCAGTTCCTGTTGCTCGACTGGTCGCCGGAGCGCATTGCCGAGGTAATCCGGCGCTGTGCCGCGCGCGGGGTGGAGCTCAAGTGGTTTGGCGGCGCGGAGCCGACCGGGTTTACCTCCCGCTATGACAGTTGGCGTTACGCGGACAGCACGCCTTTGCCCACCAGTGATCGCATTCTGGCCGGGGTCATGGACATGCGTGTGCCTCTGACCTTTTCGCTGGAGGATTGCCGTTTGATCGCGCGTATCATCCGATCCGAGGTTGGCGCGGTCTATCAATCCTGATCCAATTGAGTGCACCTGCGGTGCACGCTCTTTTTGACAGCCGCCCTTTGGGGCGGCTGTCTGTGTTTTTTGGGGGATCGTGCCGATCAGGGTCGTTGACCAGATGCAATCCGGCTGTTATCAGTTTATTGAACATTTGTTCATTTATGCGAAGGAGGAGATCGCGTATGTTCTCGGCCACAATGCAATTTGATCTGGGCGAAGACGTGAATGCCCTGCGCGAGATGGTGCACCGCTGGGCTCAGGATCGGGTCAAGCCGATGGCAGCTGAAGTTGACAAGTCCAACGCTTTTCCCAACGAGTTGTGGAAAGAGATGGGCGATCTCGGGATGCTTGGGATCACGGTGCCCGAGGAATACGGCGGGGCGGGGATGTCGTATCTGGCCCATACCGTTGCGGTCGAGGAGGTGGCGCGGGCCTCGGCCTCGGTTTCGCTGTCTTACGGGGCGCATTCGAATCTGTGCGTCAACCAGATCAAGCTGAATGGAACCAACGAACAGAAGGCGAAGTATCTGCCGCGTCTGATCTCAGGCGAGCATGTGGGCGCATTGGCGATGTCCGAGGCCTCGGCTGGATCTGATGTGGTTTCGATGAAACTGCGCGCGGAAAAGCGCAACGAACATTATAGGCTGAACGGCAGCAAGTACTGGATCACCAACGGGCCGGATGCGGACACTCTGGTTGTCTATGCCAAGACAGACCCGGAGGCGGGCTCAAAGGGGATCACGGCCTTTCTGATCGAAAAAGAGATGAAGGGATTTTCGACCTCGCCCCATTTCGACAAGCTGGGGATGCGCGGGTCGAACACGGCCGAGCTGATTTTCGAAGACGTCGAAGTGCCGTTCGAAAACGTTCTGGGCGAAGAGGGTAAGGGCGTCGCGGTACTGATGTCCGGTTTGGACTATGAGCGCGTGGTTCTGGCCGGGATCGGGACAGGTATCATGGCGGCCTGTCTGGACGAGATCATGCCCTATCTGGCTGAGCGCAAGCAGTTCGGCAAACCCATCGGTAACTTTCAACTGATGCAGGGCAAGATCGCCGACATGTACACCGCGATGAATTCCGCGCGGGCTTATGTGTATGAGGTTGCCAAGGCCTGTGACCGGGGGGACGTGACTCGCCAGGACGCGGCGGCTTGCTGTCTTTACGCCTCGGAACAGGCGATGGTGCAGGCGCATCAGGCGGTGCAGGCGATGGGTGGGGCCGGGTTCCTGTCGGATTCGGCGGTCAGCCGAATTTTCCGTGATGCCAAGCTGATGGAGATCGGTGCGGGGACCAGCGAAATCCGCCGGATGCTGATCGGGCGGGAATTGATGAGCGAAGTGCTGTGACAGAAAAACGCCCCGCAGTCGAGGGAACCGCGGGGCGTTCTTTCAAAGGATCAGAAGCGATGAACGTAGGATACGCCGACCAGCCAAGGATCGATTTCGGCGGTGCCGATATCGGCGCCGTTCAGTTTGACGTCCGAGTCGATGTCGAACCAGCGGACGTTCAGTCGTACAGCACCGTTATCGGTGACCATGTAGTCCAGACCGGCCTGCAGCGCGACACCGACCGAGTTGTCCAGTTCCAGATCACCCAGAGCCGATTTCTCGTCGAAGAAGATGGTATAGTTGATACCGGCGCCGACATAGGGTTTCCAGGCGCTGTTGGTTGGGAAGTGGTAGTTCAGCGACAGGGTGGGCGGCAGGTGTTTGACCGAACCTGCATCAACGCTGCCACCCAGGGTAACAGTGTGGCTGAACGGGGTCGCGGCCAGCAGTTCGATACCAAGGTTGTCGCGGACGAAGTATTCAGCGGTAAAGATCGGGCGGGTGTCCGAATCCACTTCGGCATCGAAGCCAGCCAGAGTACCGTTGTCGGATTTCGGGTCGAGGTAGCCAATACCAACACCGACGGTCCAGTCACCTTGGTTCTGGGCCATTGCAGGGGCGGCAAGCGCGACAAGCGCGGTGGAAAGTGTCAAAGCGGCGAGTGTTTTGATCATTTTAAGGCCTTTGAATTTGATGATGGGACGGTTTTGCCGAACAGGGGCAAGGTAAACTCTGATCTGCATCAAGTTCCCGCGAGTTCGAAAGCGTGCGTTCGACCTGAGACTGTCATGAAAACAAGGGGTTTTGCGTATGCGTCCCAATAAATGCATACCGGCTATGCGGGACGCGGGGGGCTGGAACATTCCCGCCCGGCTTAACATGGCGCGACAGTGTCTTTCGCGCCCCACCGGCAGCATAGCCATTAGCGATCTGACCGCGGGGGGGCATGATGCCATCTCTTACGGTCAGCTCGGGCGTATGACCGACGGAATTGCGCGGGCGTTGCTGAAGCAGGTTCAACCCGGTGACCGAGTGGGTGTGCTGCTCAGCCAGTCGCCGTGGTGTGCGGCGGCCCATCTGGCGATCTGGAAGCTCGGCGCGATTTCGGTGCCGCTGTTCAAGCTGTTCAAGCATGACGCACTGGCCTCTCGGGTTGGGGACGCCGGGGCGAAGCTGGTGCTGACAGATGAAGACGGCGCAGGGTTGCTGGGTGATCTGGCGCGCTCGGTGCGCGTTGATCAGATCTCGCCGTCCGATGATCCGCTGCCCTTTGCTGATACCGGCCCCGAGGACCCGGCGGTGTTGATTTATACTTCGGGCACCACCGGCACCGCGAAGGGGGCGCTGCACGGACATCGGGTTCTGACCGGTCACCTGCCGGGTGTTTCGATCAGCCATAACCATTTGCGTGACGGTGATTGCCTGTGGACGCCTGCCGACTGGGCCTGGATCGGCGGCCTGTTCGACGTGCTGATGCCCGGGCTGGCGCTGGGCATCCCGGTGGTTGCGGCGCGACTTGAGAAATTCACGCCTGAAGCCTGCGCCGACGTGATCGCGCGCGGTGAGGTGCGGAACGTGTTCTTTCCACCGACCGCCCTGCGGATGCTGAAGGCTGCGGATCAAAGCATCCCCGGCCTGCGTTCGGTCGCCTCGGGTGGTGAACCATTGGGCGCTGAAATGCTGGCCTGGGGGCAAAAGGCGTTCGGCCTGACGATCAACGAATTCTACGGCCAGACCGAATGCAACATGGTCGTGTCTTCCTGCGCCGAGGATTTTCCGGTGCGCCCCGGCTGCATCGGCAAGCCTGTACCGGGGCATGAGGTGGCGGTGATCGACGAGACTGGCCTCCCGACCGATGAGGAGGGCGACGTAGCCATCCGGCGCGGATCGGCCTCGATGCTGTTGGAATACTGGAATCGGCCTAAGGCGACGGGGGAGAAGTTCCGAGGCGATTGGCTGATCACCGGAGACCGCGGCGTGTGGGAGGGCGACTATCTGCGCTTTGTCGGTCGTGATGACGACGTGATTACCTCGGCCGGCTACCGCATTGGCCCGGCAGAGATTGAGGATTGCCTGCTGACCCACCCTGCGGTGGCGACGGTCGGCGTGGTCGGCAAGCCTGACCCGCTGCGGACCGAGATCGTGAAGGCCTATGTGGTGCTGAAGCCGGAGGCCGAAGCAGAGGAACGAGAGTTACAGGATTGGGTTAAGGACCGTCTGGCGCATTACTCCTATCCGCGCGAGGTGGCGTTTCTTGAGGAACTGCCGATGACGGTGACAGGGAAAGTTATTCGCAAGGAATTGAAGGCGCGGGCTGCAAAGGAGCGAACTGCATGAGAATGATAACGCCGTTAGTCTTGGGGATTGTTCTGGCCCAAAATGCAGGCGCGCAAGTCGCCCCGAAGATGGGTGGGCAATCTTCACTTGAGGAGAACCCGGCTTGGCTAATTTGCATACAGGAGGGCTATCCGTCAAAGGATGAGTTAAAGGAATGCCTAACATCTGTCCTGGTTGAATGTACGCAACTCGACAGAGAGTTAACTACAGCTTGTATCAATGGGCGGAGAGATACCCTCGTGCAATTCGTGGACGATTTCGCCGCCGAGTATCGGCAAAGCACAACGGAAGCTGGCAAAAAAATTTTCAATGCGGAGCTTACCCATTCGCAACGTACTGGTGAAGCAGCCTGCGATTACTATGTGCAGTTACTTTCACGGCCTGATGATAGCAGCTCCACGCCCGAAAGCCTGCGTGCTCCGTGCGAATTGAATGAAGCCGCTAAAATGTACGGCCGAATAGTCTTGGAGCGTACCACGCATTAGTAGATGCGAGGCTGTTCTGATCAGAGGTGTCAAAAAGCAATGAAACTCACATCCAAAGCCATGCCCGCCTCCGAGGGCTTCAAGACAAACCGCACGGCCCATCTCGACGCGCTGGCGCAAATCTCTGCCGCCGCCGAAGCGGCCCGCATGGGCGGTGGTGAGAAATCCCGCGCGCGGCATGAATCTCGGGGCAAGATGCTGCCGCGTCGTCGGGTGGCGAACCTGCTGGACCCGGGGTCTCCGTTTCTGGAAATCGGGGCGACAGCGGCGCATGGGATGTATAGCGACGCCGCGCCGAGTGCGGGTGTCATCGCGGGCATTGGCCGGGTGCAGGGGCGCGAGGTCATGGTGGTCTGCAACGATGCCACCGTGAAGGGCGGCACATACTATCCGATGACCGTCAAGAAGCACCTCCGCGCGCAGGAGATTGCCGAGGAAAACCATCTGCCCTGCGTCTATCTGGTCGACAGCGGCGGTGCGAACCTGCCCAATCAGGATGAGGTCTTCCCCGACCGCGACCACTTTGGCCGTATCTTCTATAATCAGGCGCGGATGAGTGCGAAGGGGATCGCTCAGATCGCCGTAGTGATGGGGTCCTGTACGGCTGGCGGGGCTTATGTGCCTGCGATGTCCGATGTGACCATCATCGTGAAGGAACAGGGCACGATCTTTCTGGCCGGGCCGCCTCTGGTCAAGGCCGCGACCGGAGAGGTGGTCAGCGCCGAAGACTTGGGTGGCGGCGATGTACACACTCGTCTGTCAGGTGTGGCGGACTATCTGGCCGAGGACGACGCGCACGCGCTGGCCCTTGCACGGCGGGCGGTTGGATCGTTGAGCCGGTGCAAACCGCAGACCGTGGACTGGGCCAGCCCCGAAGACCCCGCTTACGATCCCGAAGAAATCCTCGGTGTCGTTCCCGCCGATTTGCGCACGCCTTATGATATCCGCGAAGTGATCGCGCGTCTGGTCGATGGCTCTCGGTTTGATGAATTCAAGCCTCGGTTCGGTGAGACACTGGTGACCGGGTTTGCCCATGTGAAAGGCTGTCCGGTTGGCATCATCGCCAACAACGGTGTGCTGTTTTCCGAGGCCGCGCAGAAGGGCGCGCATTTCGTTGAGCTGTGTTCGCAGCGCAAAATCCCGCTGGTCTTCCTGCAGAACATCACCGGCTTCATGGTCGGTCGCAAGTACGAAAACGAGGGTATCGCGCGGCATGGGGCGAAGATGGTGACCGCTGTTGCGACGACGAACGTGCCGAAAGTCACCATGCTGGTCGGCGGGTCCTTTGGGGCTGGCAACTATGGCATGGCCGGTCGTGCCTATCAGCCGCGGTTCCTGTGGACTTGGCCGAACTCGCGCATTTCCGTGATGGGAGGAGAGCAAGCCGCCGGCGTTCTGGCCACCGTCAAGCGCGACGGGATCGAACGGCAGGGCGGATCGTGGTCGGCCGAGGAAGAAGCCGAATTCAAGCGCCCGACGCTTGAGATGTTCGAGGAGCAATCGCACCCGCTTTATGCCTCGGCCCGCCTTTGGGATGACGGCATCATCGACCCGCGCAAAAGCCGCGATGTGCTCGCGCTGTCGCTGAATGCCGCGCTGAACGCCCCGATCGAAGAGACACGTTTCGGCGTGTTCAGGATGTGATGAACATGACAATGCAAGATGTATTGACCCGGTATCCCGGCGCACAAACTTTCAAATTTGGCGACAGCGCAAATATGAGTGCCGAGTTGCTTTCACTGGTGCGAGCAGGCCGGAAAACGGCAACCTGTGGCGCGCTGAGGGACTATCCGGATGGCAGCCCCGAAACACCGGTTGTTGGGCGCCGCGACATCGCTTTGGAGTGGGATGGAAGCCCTGCTTTGGTGATCGAGACCGTCGACGTTTCGATCTGTCGCTTCTGCGATATGACCGAGGATTTCGCGTTGGCCGAGGGTGAGAATGAAACGCTTGAGGGATGGCGCGAAGATCATCGCCGGTACTTTGAGCGTAATGGTGGTTTCGATCCAGAGATGGAACTGTTGTGCGAACGGTTCCACCTAATCGAAGACCTGGCGGTTGAGGGGTAAGAGATGTTTAACAAAATCCTGATTGCCAACCGTGGCGAAATTGCCTGCCGGGTTATGGCAACGGCTCAGAAGATGGGAGTCGCCTGCGTTGCTGTATATTCAGATGCTGATGCCTCGGCAAAGCATGTGCATATGGCGGATGAGTCGGTCCATATTGGCGGTGCGGCCCCAGCAGAAAGTTACCTCAAGGGCGACGTGATCATTCAGGCGGCGCTGGAGACGGGCGCGCAGGCGATTCACCCGGGCTACGGCTTTCTCTCCGAGAACCCTGATTTCGTGGATGCGGTCGAAGCTGCGGGCCTGACCTTCATCGGGCCTTCGGCGGATGCGATCCGCAAAATGGGCCTCAAGGACGCCGCCAAGGTGCTGATGGAACAGGCAGGTGTGCCTGTTGTCCCCGGCTACCACGGCGACAATCAGGACCCCGAGCATCTGGCAGGTGCCGCTGACACCATCGGCTATCCGGTTCTGATCAAGGCCGTGGCCGGTGGCGGCGGCAAGGGGATGCGTCTGGTCGAACGCCCAATTGAATTCGCCTCAGCTTTGGACAGTGCTCGCAGCGAAGCCCGCACCGCCTTTGGTAATGACGCTGTTCTGGTCGAGAAATTCGTCGCCAAACCCCGTCATATCGAGGTGCAGGTGTTTGGCGATGGCACCCACGCGGTGCATCTGTTCGAACGGGATTGTTCGCTGCAGCGTCGGCACCAGAAGGTGATCGAGGAAGCCCCGGCCCCTGGCATGACGCCTGAGATGCGGGAGGCCATGGGGCAGGCGGGCGTCCGCGCGGCTGAGGCAATTGGCTACAAGGGTGCGGGGACGGTTGAGTTCATCGTCGACGCGTCGGACGGGCTGCGCCCGGATCGGTTCTGGTTCATGGAGATGAACACACGCCTGCAGGTGGAACATCCGGTGACCGAGGCAATTACCGGCGTCGATCTGGTCGAATGGCAATTGCGGGTCGCCTCAGGTGAGGCTCTGCCCAAGCAGCAGAGCGACTTGTCGATTAATGGCCACGCGTTCGAAGCCCGGCTTTACGCCGAAGACGTGCCCAAAGGGTTCTTACCTGCAACCGGCACTCTGACGCATCTGCAGTTCCCGTCTGCTTGCCGCGCCGACAGCGGTGTGGGCACGGGCGACACGATCAGCCCGTGGTATGACCCGATGATTGCAAAGGTCACCGTACACGGGTCAACCCGCGCAGTTGCGTTGGAGCAGCTTCACCGCGCCCTGCAGCAGACAGAAGTGGCGGGTACGGTCACCAATCTGGCCTTTCTTGGCGCGCTGACCCGACATCCAGGATTTGCGGCAGGCGACGTGGATACCGGCCTGATCGGTCGGGATCTGGAAGCGCTGACACGGGATGGGCCAGCCTCTGCCGCAACGTGCGTTGCCGCCGCCTTGACCGCGCTGGGTCTGGGTGAGACCTCTGATGAGACCGGGTTCTCTCTGTGGGCACCTTTGCATCGTGCTGTTCAGTTGATGGCCGACGAGTTGATTGATCTGGATGTGCAGGTCGAAGGTCCAAACCGGCAGATCTGGCAAGTTGGCGCAGAAACCCTCATCGCAGAACGTAGCGGTCAGGGATGGTCGATCAGTGGTGCGCCTATGCCGCGTGTTGCGGTGTCGGGGTCACGGATCACCGTGTTTGAAAACTATGGGCAGGCCTTTGATGTCGTCGACCCTCTGGATCGGGATACCAGCGCCGCCGGTGATACAAATGTGATTGAAGCTCCCATGCCCGGATTGGTGAAGGCAGTGTTTGCCTCGGTCGGGCAGGTGGTGAAAGAGGGGGATCGGCTGGCCATTCTGGAGGCAATGAAGATGGAGCATTCGCTGCTGGCCGCCCGTGACGGTATCGTGGCCGAAGTTCTTGCCGAAGACGGTGCGCAGGTTGAGGCCGGAGCTGCCCTGGTCCGGTTGGAAGAGGAGTAGCCTGTTCCTATGACGCATCGCGTGGCACAGTCGGGTCAACATGTTGAAAACTAAACCGGGAGGAGCGCTGCAATGGATGAGCGGGTCGAGATTTTCGAGGTAGGTCCACGGGATGGCCTGCAAAATGAACAGCGTGAAATTCCTGTGAACGAGAAGGTTGCGCTGATCGACTGTCTCAGCCGCGCCGGGTTCAACCGGATCGAAGTGGCCAGTTTTGTCTCACCTAAATGGGTGCCGCAGATGGCGGGCAGCGCAGAGGTGCTGGCCGAAATCGAAAGGCCGGACGGGGTGCGTTTTGCCGCGCTGACACCAAACATGCGCGGTTATGAGGACGCTCTGGCGGCCAAGGCGGATGAGATCGCGGTGTTTGCTTCGGCCTCCGAGGGGTTTTCGAAGGCCAACATCAACGCCACGATCGAGGAATCCATTGAACGGTTCACTCCGATCCTTGAAGCTGCGCGTCACATTGATCTGCCGGTGCGGGGCTATGTCTCGTGCGTGACCGACTGCCCTTATGATGGCCCGACCCCACCCGAGAAGGTGGCCGAGGTCGCGGACCGTCTGTTTGCACTGGGCTGCTATGAGGTTTCCTTGGGTGACACGATCGGGCAGGGAACGCCTGACACTGTCGCGCATATGTTGCTGGCAGTGCGAGAGCGAATGCCGGTGACCCGGTTGGCAGGTCATTTCCATGACACCAACGGCCGTGCCATCGACAATATCGACGCGGCGCTGGCGCTGGGCGTCCGGACATTCGACGCGGCTGTTGGTGGGTTAGGTGGTTGTCCCTATGCACCCGGCGCTTCCGGCAATGTTGCAACCGAAGCCGTTGTCGCGCATCTGGAGCGGCTTGGATATGAGACTGGGATTGATCAGGCGATTGTCGAAGAGGCCGCCCAGATAGCCCGAGCAATGCTAGCGGAGTGAGGGGCGATGTTCGAAACGATCTCGGTTACGCAGGACGCGCGCGGTGTGGCGACTCTGACGCTCGACCGTCCGGAAAAGCACAATGCAATGTCGGCGGAGATGATTTCCGAGCTGACGCAGGCGGCGGCGCAGTTGGGGACGGATGACACGGTTCGGGTCGTGGTTCTGACCGGCGCGGGTAAAAGCTTTTGTGCCGGTGGCGACCTCGGCTGGATGCAGGACCAGATGGCCGCCGACCCCGAAACCCGGTTCGCCGAAGCGCGCAAGCTGGCCGAAATGCTGCAGGCGTTGAACACGATGCCCAAACCGCTGATCGGAGCGCTTCAGGGCAACGCTTTTGGTGGTGGTGTCGGACTGACCGCGGTTTGCGATGTGGCCGTTGGTGTGGATGGCGTGAAGATGGCGCTGACTGAAACCCGGCTGGGTCTGATCCCGGCAACCATTGGCCCCTATGTTATCGCCCGCATGGGTGCGGCCCGGGCGCGGCGCGTGTTCATGTCGGCCCGGGTGTTCGACGCGGCAGAGGCCGTGGATCTTGGCCTGTTGGCCAAGGCTGTTCCTGTCGCAAATCTGGACGAAGCAATTGAGACCGAAATCCAACCCTACCTGTCCTGCGCGCCGGGGGCCGTGGCCTCGGCTAAGGATCTTGTGCAAACGCTGGGCCCGCGCATTGACGACACCGTGATTGACCAGACCATCCGGTCTCTGGTCGAGCGGTGGGAAACCGACGAGGCGCGTGAAGGCATCAACGCCTTCTTTGAAAAGAGAAAACCTGCATGGAACAGTCATGTTTAGCACCTGTCAGCGCGAAATCAGATTCGCGAAAATGCCAGGTTTTCCATTTGTGGAAGCAAGTGGAATATTAAGCCCCTGCGCGTTTGTGTTCGGTTGACCCTCTGACCCCGCGCGGATAGAGAATGTCCAGTCAACACGCCAATTGACGGCGCGTCCCTGGGGGGTATGCGCAGGAAAGGAGCTATTCGTGGAAGACCTGCTGCGGGAGTACCTCCCGATTCTGGTGTTTCTGGCCGTTGCCGTGGGCCTTGGAATCGTACTGATTCTAGCTGCTGTGGTACTGGCCGTCCGCAATCCCGACCCTGAAAAGGTCAGCGCATATGAGTGCGGTTTCAACGCCTTCGATGATGCGCGGATGAAATTCGACGTCCGATTCTATCTGGTTTCGATTCTCTTCATCATCTTTGATCTGGAAATCGCCTTCCTGTTCCCGTGGGCCGTCGGCTTCAAGGATATCAGCGATGTGGGTTTCTGGTCCATGATGGTGTTCCTGGCGGTGCTGACTGTCGGCTTTGCCTATGAATGGAAGAAAGGGGCCCTGGAATGGGAGTGATGACGGGTGCAAACACCGCTGGCGTCGACAAGGAAGTCGCCACCCAGGCCCTGAATGCCGAACTGCAGGACAAAGGGTTTCTGCTGACCTCAACCGAGGATATTATCAACTGGGCGCGCACTGGTTCTCTGCACTGGATGACCTTCGGTCTGGCCTGCTGTGCGGTTGAGATGATGCACACTTCGATGCCCCGTTACGATGCGGAACGTTTTGGCATTGCCCCGCGCGCCTCGCCGCGTCAGTCGGACGTGATGATCGTGGCTGGCACCCTGACCAACAAGATGGCCCCTGCGCTGCGTAAGGTTTACGACCAGATGCCCGAGCCGCGCTATGTGATCTCGATGGGATCCTGCGCGAATGGCGGTGGCTATTACCACTATTCCTATTCTGTTGTTCGCGGCTGTGACCGGGTTGTTCCGGTGGACATCTATGTGCCCGGTTGCCCTCCGACGGCTGAGGCGTTGCTGTACGGCCTGATGCAGCTGCAACGCAAAATCCGCCGCACCGGCACCATCGTACGCTGAGGAGAGAGCTGATGAGCGAAGCACTCAAAGAACTCGGCGCACAGCTTGAGCTGAAGCGAGCCGATTGCGTTCTGTCCTGGGACGTGACCCATGGCGAGTTGAACGTCGATGTAGCTCCGTCGAACATTGTGGAGTTTGTCGAATTCCTGCGGTCTGACCAGAACTGCAAGTTCTCGACCCTCGTTGACATCACCGGTGTGGACTATCCCGAACGGGCCAAGCGGTTCGACGTGGTTTACCACTTCCTGTCAATGTACCAGAACCAGCGTATCCGCCTGCGGGTGTCGATCCGCGAGGAAGACATGGTGCCCTCGATCGTGGACGTTCACCCCTCGGCCAACTGGTTCGAGCGTGAGGTGTTCGACATGTTCGGCATCCTGTTTTCGGGCCACCCGGACCTGCGGCGCATCCTGACCGACTATGGTTTCCGAGGCCATCCGCTGCGCAAGGATTTCCCGACCACCGGTTACACCGAAGTGCGCTATGACGAGGCGCAGAAGCGCGTGGTCTACGAGCCCGTCAGTCTGGTGCAGGAATACCGGCAATTCGATTTCATGTCCCCATGGGAAGGCGCGAATTACATTCTGCCGGGGGACGAGAAACAGGAGAGTGAATAATGGGTGGCATCTGGTGGTTGATCCTATCGGCACTGACCATCATCCCGATGGTGAAGATTTTGCCGTTTTTCGGGATCAACAAATACTGGTGCCTTCTTTGTCTGATCCCATTCGGCACGATTGCGTTGCTTTGGTGGGTTGGGCTGAAATTACAGGAACTGGAGCGCCGCTGAGATGATGCTGCTGGGGGAACTGATCGCGTTGGGCGCGCTGGGGGTCCTGCTGGCGGGGGCCGCAGTTAAGGCGGCCGAGGCGGAAAAGGTCCGGGTTCGGGCCGAAGCGAAGAAGAAACGAGGGCGTTGATGGACGGCTCAAGATACGATGACGGCAGCACGGACGCGCTGAGCGGAGAACAGAAGATCCGCAACTTTAACATTAACTTCGGTCCGCAACACCCAGCGGCGCACGGAGTTTTGCGTCTTGTGCTTGAGCTGGACGGTGAGATTGTCGAACGCTGTGATCCGCATATCGGCCTGCTGCACCGTGGCACCGAAAAACTGATGGAAAGCCGGACGTATCTGCAGAATCTGCCGTATTTTGACCGTCTGGATTACGTGGCACCAATGAACCAGGAACATGCCTGGTGTCTGGCCATTGAAAAGCTGACCGGGGTCGAGGTCCCGCGTCGTGGCTCGCTGATCCGGGTTCTGTACTCAGAAATCGGGCGCATCCTGAACCACTTGCTGAACGTGACCACACAGGCGATGGACGTAGGTGCGCTTACCCCGCCGCTGTGGGGCTTTGAAGAGCGTGAAAAGCTGATGGTGTTCTATGAGCGCGCCTGTGGTGCCCGTCTGCACGCCGCTTATTTCCGCCCTGGTGGTGTGCATCAGGACCTGCCGCCGGAACTGCTGGACGATATCGAGGCGTGGAGCCACGAATTTCCCACCGTTTTGGACGACATTGATGGTTTGCTGACCGAAAACCGCATCTTCAAACAGCGTAACGCCGATATTGGTGTTGTGACCGAGGATGACATCCAGAAATACGGCTTCTCTGGTGTGATGGTGCGCGGATCGGGCCTTGCATGGGACCTGCGCCGTGCGCAGCCCTATGAATGCTATGACGAGTTCGAATTCCAAATCCCTGTCGGCAAGAACGGCGACTGCTACGACCGTTATCTGGTTCGGATGGAAGAGATGCGCCAGTCGCTGCTGATCATCCGTCAGGCCATCGCCAAAATCCGCGACTGCCCCGGTGACGTTCTGGCGCGCGGCAAAATCACTCCGCCGAAACGCTCGGACATGAAGACCTCGATGGAGAGCCTGATCCATCACTTCAAGCTTTACACCGAAGGCTTTCACGTGCCGGCCGGCGAGGTTTATGCCGCCGTCGAGGCCCCCAAGGGCGAGTTCGGTGTCTATCTGGTCGCCGACGGCACCAACAAACCCTACCGCGCCAAGCTGCGCGCACCGGGCTTCCTGCACCTGCAAGCCATGGACCACGTTGCCGGAGGGCACCAACTGGCCGACGTCGCCGCCATCATCGGCACCATGGACGTTGTGTTTGGGGAGATTGATCGGTGAGATTGACGCTAAGTTTTCTCTGCGTTGGGTGCGTCGCGGTATCGTCACAGGCGTTGGCTGGCGGCATTGACCGAGAGGCTTTTATTGCGAGCATTCCCGCGAATGCATTGCAATATAGCCAAAACATTCGCTTCTGCACTCTGGACGACACAGTCAAATTTGTTTGTGAGACTTTTGCGGAAGCTTACGCCGACAGTGCAGGGGATAGAGTCCTCGACGTAAATTTGTTGTTTCACACAATTGGAACGATGAGCAATGCTTTGGAGGGCGGTATGTCCGGTGTGGACTTATCGTGCAGTCAACCAAGCAACATCCCTCATGTGAAACCTTTGACACCTGTTGTCCAAGGAGGTGACTTATCTGTTGCCGTATTTGAGTCAGATGAAACCTGTTATCTGGATATCGTAGAGTAAGAAAATGCTTCGTAGGCTGCACCCCGAACAACCCGATAGCTTTGCCTTCACCGCTGCCAACCAGCAATGGGCCGAAGCGCAGATCACCAAATACCCCGAAGGCCGTCAGGCCAGCGCGGTCATTCCGCTGCTGTGGCGTGCACAGGAGCAGGAGGGCTGGCTAAGCCGTCCGGCGATTGAATCTGTCGCTGACATGCTGGGCATGGCCTATATCCGCGTGCTTGAGGTGGCGTCGTTCTACTTCATGTTCCAGCTGCAACCGGTTGGGTCGGTGGCCCATATTCAGGTTTGCGGCACGACGTCCTGCATGATCTGCGGGGCCGAGGATCTGATCGCGGTCTGCAAGGAAAAGATCGCCGCCAAGCCGCATGAACTGTCCGCCGATGGCAAGCTGAGTTGGGAAGAGGTGGAATGCCTCGGTTCCTGCACCAACGCGCCGATGGCGCAGATTGGCAAGGATTACTACGAGGACCTGACCGCCGAGAGTTTTCGCAAGATCCTCGACGATCTGGCGGCGGGCAAGGTGCCAACTCCGGGCCCGCAGAACGGGCGCTATGCGGCGGAACCGCTGAAGGGCCTGAGCAGTCTGGCCGAGTACGGGGCCGGGAAACCTCAGTACAACGCAAGCGTCGAACTGGCGACGGATCTGAGTGACACGGTCAAGCGGATTGACGGGACCGAGGTCCCGATCCTGACCCCTTGGCTGGGCAAGGATGGCAAGCAGGCGGGTGCCTCGGCGTCGGAGAAACCTCCGAAAGCGCCCGAAACGCCGAAACCGGCTGTGAAACAGGCGCAGGAGGCGAAAGCCAAGCCCAAACCGGAAGAGGCCAAGGAAGATCAACCCGAGACGCTGACCACAGCGCGGGATGGCAGGGCGGATGACCTCAAGCTTTTGAAAGGCGTGGGTCCGAAGCTGGAAGAAACGCTGAACGAGCTGGGTTTCTACCACTACGATCAGATCGCAGCCTGGACGCCGGAACATGTCGCTTGGGTAGATGCGCGTCTGAAATTCAAGGGCCGGATCGAACGCGATGGCTGGATCGAACAGGCGTCCAAGCTTGCGGCGGGTGAGGAAACCGAATTCGCCAAACGTGCCAAGGAAGACGGCACTTACGAAGACTAAACGACGGTGCCCATCCGGGGCGCCTTGGGTGAGATGGACAAGGATAAGGAACAAGCCATAGCCCGCAAGGGCCGACATATCGGCATCGTCATCGCTGTGACGATGGTGATCTGGCTTGCCATGAACATGTTCATCGGCCCCGCATTGGGACTGACAACGCGCCATGCGCTTCTGTTCGATCTCGCCGCTCTGGCAGGTTTTATCTATGCGGGCGTCAACATTTTTCAACTCTGGCGCATGCGTCAGGACAGCTGAAGGTAACACACGATGCTGAAGGATCAGGACCGGATCTTTACCAACATCTACGGGATGCATGAGCGCACGCTCAAAGGCGCGCAGGCCCGGGGGCATTGGGACGGCACTGCTGGCCTGATCGAAAAGGGCCGTGACTGGATCATCCAGACGATGAAGGACTCAGGTCTGCGCGGCCGCGGTGGCGCGGGCTTTCCGACCGGTCTGAAATGGTCGTTCATGCCCAAGGAAAGCGACGGCCGTCCGGCCTATCTGGTGGTGAACGCGGACGAGTCCGAGCCCGGCACCTGTAAAGACCGTGAGATCATGCGCCATGATCCCCACACGCTGATCGAAGGCTGCCTGATCGCCTCTTTCGCGATGAATGCGCATACCTGCTACATCTATCTGCGCGGCGAATATATCCGTGAGCGTGAAGCCCTGCAGGCCGCGATTGATGAGGCCTATGACGCGGGTCTTCTGGGCAAGAACGCGGCCGGTTCGGGATGGGATTTCGATCTGTTCCTGCATCATGGGGCCGGCGCCTATATTTGCGGTGAAGAAACCGCTCTGATCGAAAGCCTTGAGGGCAAGAAGGGCATGCCGCGGATGAAACCTCCGTTTCCGGCGGGTGCGGGGCTGTATGGTTGCCCGACCACGGTGAACAATGTCGAATCCATTGCTGTTGTGCCGACGATCCTGCGCCGGGGTGCCGACTGGTTTGCAGGCTTTGGCCGTCAGAACAACGCGGGCACCAAGCTTTTTGCGATCTCGGGGCACGTGAACAACCCCTGCGTCGTCGAAGAGGCGATGTCGATCCCCTTTGAACAGTTGATCGAGACCCATTGCGGCGGAATCCGCGGCGGCTGGGATAATCTACTGGCCGTGATTCCGGGTGGATCGTCGGTGCCATGTGTGCGCGGTGAGAACATGCGCGATGCGATCATGGATTTCGATTATCTGCGTAACGATCTGGGTTCGGGTCTTGGGACAGCGGCGGTGATCGTGATGGACAAGTCAACCGATATCATCAAGGCGATCTGGCGTCTTTCCAAGTTCTACAAGCATGAAAGCTGCGGCCAGTGCACGCCGTGCCGCGAAGGCACCGGCTGGATGATGCGCGTCATGGACCGTCTGGTGCGCGGCGAGGCCGAACTGGAAGAGATCGACATGCTGTTCGACGTGACCAAGCAGGTTGAAGGCCACACGATCTGTGCCCTTGGAGACGCAGCGGCCTGGCCTATACAGGGCCTGATCCGCAATTTCCGCGAAGAGATCGAGGATCGCATAAAGGCACAGAAGTCAGGTCGCATGGGCGCCATGGCGGCGGAGTGAGCCAGATGGAGACTTTCGCACAATACGGTCATGCAGTCGCCTCGGTTATGGTTTTCACCCTCGTCGTGCTGTTTTTGGCTCCGTTTTCCGCCTTGGCCAAACAGGGCAAGGGGCTGGCCCCGGGGGCGACGCCGGAACAGGACTATTCCGACAAGGCGTATCGGCTGAACCGCGCATATCTGAACGGAACCGAGACGTTGCCCGCTTATGTGGCGGTTACAGCTGCGGCGATCCTGATGGGGGTAAGCCCGTTTTGGGTGAACCTGCTCGCCTCGGTTGCACTGTTGGCACGTCTGTCAATGCTGTTCGTACATATCCGCGGAATCGGCAATCCTCACAGTGGTTTACGGTCGGTTCTGTATGTTGTGGGCTGGGCCTGCATGCTTATCACCGGCCTCATGGCGCTGGTGGCGGCGTTCTGATGGTGGGGTTGGGGAAACATCTGATGTTCGGGCTAAGACAAGTTAAGAACCACGGCTTCATGCTGAGTGCAGTTGTCGCGCTAGCGGCGGGGTCGGCTTGCGGAATCGTCTCGCCTTCCGAGAATCAGGTCCTGTTTGACGGTCACGCATTCCGGGCCAAAGCAAAGCCCGTCGACAAGAAAGTTTCACCAGCTGACTTTACGGTTGTCGTCAACGGAGTCTCTGCCTCGTTGGACGGTGCACGGGAGGCAGGTCGGTTTGAGGGAACCAAATTCTGTATCAAGCAGTTTGGTTCTTCGAAAATCGTATGGAAGGTTGGTCCGGATACCGAGCCGCAGAACCTGCGCATCAGCGATGACAAACTGACATTTGCAGGAACCTGTCAAAGACCATGATGCGTGTTTTTGCATATCAGGCCATGATGCGGCGGGTGTTATTGCATAGCGCCCCGCGTGCCTTTCGTCTTGGGTCTCCCAAGACGAAAGGAGTTGTTATGTCTGGTGTGAAAACCCTCGTGTTGTTGTCGGTGCTGACCCTGCCGACCCTTGCCGAGGCAAAGCCGCCCTTGCGCGAAGTCAAAGAGATCGACAACGAACTCTACTACATCGCCATTGCAAACGAAATTTCGGAATATTGCCCATCGATCAGCGGGCGACGTCTGAAAGCGATAGGTGTGATGTGGGGGCTGAAGTCCAAAGCAAACAATCTGGGGTACTCGGACGATGAAATCCGCGCCTATGTGGATTCCGACGTCGAAAAGGACAGGATGCGCGCCAAGGGCGAAGCGTATCTGGCCCAGAACGGCGTCACGTATGAAAATCCGAATTCTTTCTGCACGCTGGGGCGGAAGGAAATCGAAAGAAACAGCGCCATTGGCGTGTATTTGAGGGCGAACTAGACCATGTCTGACCTCCGCAAAGTAAACATCGACGGGCAGGAAATCGAAGTCGATGGTGCGATGACTCTGATCCAGGCTTGTGAAGAGGCCGGGGTCGAAGTGCCGCGCTTCTGCTATCATGAACGTCTGTCGATTGCCGGGAACTGCCGGATGTGTCTGGTTGAGGTAGTGGGCGGCCCGCCGAAACCGGCCGCCTCCTGCGCAATGCAGGTGCGCGACTTGCGTCCGGGGCCGGAAGGTCAGGCACCCGAGGTCAAGACGAACTCGCCCATGGTTAAAAAGGCCCGCGAAGGGGTGATGGAGTTCCTGCTTATCAACCACCCGCTGGATTGCCCGATCTGCGATCAGGGTGGTGAGTGTGACCTGCAGGATCAGGCGATGGCCTATGGTCTGTCGGGCACCCGTTTCAAGGAAGCCAAGCGCGCGGTGGATGATCTGGATCTGGGGCCGCTGGTCGGCACCGCGATGACCCGATGCATCAGCTGTACCCGTTGTGTGCGCTTTACCACCGAGGTTGCCGGGATCGCACAGATGGGCCAGACCGGGCGCGGTGAAGATGCCGAAATCACCTCGTATCTGAACCAGACGCTCGACTCGAACATGCAGGGCAACATTATCGACTTGTGTCCGGTTGGGGCGCTGACGTCGAAGCCTTACTCTTTTACCGCGCGCCCGTGGGAGTTGACCAAGACCGAGAGCATCGACGTGATGGACGCTCTGGGTTCAAACATCCGCGTCGATACCAAGGGGCGTGAAGTGATGCGCTTCCTACCGCGCAACCATGATGGCGTGAACGAAGAGTGGATCAGCGACAAGACCCGATTTGTCTGGGATGGCCTGCGTCGTCAGCGTCTGGACAAGCCCTACGTCCGTGAAAACGGCAAGCTGCGCCCTGCTTCGTGGCCCGAGGCATTGACCAAAGCGGCCGAGGCGCTGAAAGGGGCTGAGAAGCCTGCCGGGATCGTGGGCGATCTGGCCCCGGTCGAGGCTGTGTTTGCGCTGAAGCAGATGATCGAAGGGCAGGGCGGTGTTGTGGAATGCCGCACCGACGGCGCCAAACTGCCAGCTGGCAATCGAGGTGCTTATGCCGGGACCGCAGCAATTGAGGACATCGATGGCGCCGAGCGTATCCTGTTGATCGGAACCAACCCGCGTGACGAAGCACCGGTTCTGAACGCCCGTATCCGCAAGGCTTGGGCGCACGGTGCCGAGATCGCTCTGGTCGGTCCGTCGGTCGATCTGACCTATGAATACCATCACATGGGTGACGATCGCGCAGCACTGCAGAAAGTCGTCGGCATGGGCGGCGATGATGAGATCAAGGGCAAACGCTCGCTGGTCATCATTGGGCAGGGCGCGTTGCAAGAGGCGGACGGTGCGGCCGTTCTGGCTGCCGCGCAAACCATTGCAACCAACACTGAAAGCGGTCTGATCGTTCTGCACACCGCTGCTTCGCGCGTCGGTGCGATGGATGTGGATGCCACAAACGAAGGTAGTATGGATGCGGTCGGCGCGGCGGATGTCATCTACAACCTCGGCGCGGATGAGGTCGAAATCGGCGAGGGTGCCTTTGTGATCTATCAGGGCAGCCATGGTGACCGGGGCGCTCACCGCGCCGACGTGATCCTGCCGGGAGCGGCCTATACCGAAGAAAACGGCCTGTTCGTGAACACTGAAGGCCGCCCGCAACTGGCGATGCGCGCAGGGTTTGCGCCGGGTGAAGCCAAGGAAAACTGGGCCATTCTACGCGCTCTTTCGGCTGAACTGGGCGCGACGCTGCCCTTCGACTCGCTGGCGCAACTGCGCACCGCACTGATCGAGGCGGTTCCGCATCTGGCCCGCATCGACGAGGTGATTGAGAACGAAGTTCAAACGCTGGATGCAGGCCCTCTGGGCAAGGCAACCTTCCGCAATGTGATCAGGGATTTCTACCTGACTAACCCGATTGCACGGGCTTCACAGCTTATGGCCGAATTGTCGGCGCAGGCACAGGCTCGCAAATCCGAGAAGATCGCAGCGGAATGAACCAAAGCTGTTTCATATCACAGGCAAATGCGAATACCGGGTGGCAGTACGCCGCGCCTGATTTGTGTGTGAAACCCAAGATTAAGGGTGGCGCAATGGCGGCATATGCTGTTTACACCAACGCGCCGACCCAGCCGCAGTTTGCGCAGGCACATGGCCTTTGCATCGCTCGCGGAAAACGGAATACCCACGGTGTGAGGACCAATGGCTGATTTCTTTAACACCCCAGGCGGAATAGCCATCATCATTCTGGCGCAAGTGCTCGCAGTCGTTGCCTTTGTGATGATCTCGCTGTTGTTCCTTGTTTATGGCGACCGCAAGATCTGGGCGGCAGTTCAGATGCGCCGCGGACCCAACGTGGTTGGCGTCTATGGCATTCTGCAATCGGTAGCCGACGCGCTGAAATACGTCGTGAAAGAGGTCGTGATCCCCGCCGGGGCCGATCGCGCCGTCTTTATTCTGGCCCCGATGACAAGCTTTGTTCTGTCGCTGATCGCCTGGGCGGTGATCCCGTTCAACGATGGCTGGGTTCTGTCAGACCTGAACGTGGCGGTTCTGTATGTTTTTGCCGTGTCCTCGCTTGAGGTTTATGGCGTGATTATGGGCGGTTGGGCGTCGAACTCAAAGTACCCGTTCCTTGGGTCACTGCGGTCTGCGGCGCAGATGATCTCATACGAAGTGTCCATTGGCTTGATCATCATCGGTGTGATCATCTCGACCGGATCAATGAATTTCGGCTCCATCGTGGGCGCGCAGGATACCGGCTATGGCTTCTTTGGCTGGTACTGGCTGCCGCATTTCCCGATGGTCTTCCTGTTTTTCATCTCGGCACTCGCCGAAACCAACCGCCCGCCCTTCGACCTGCCCGAGGCGGAATCGGAACTGGTGGCCGGGTATCAGGTGGAATATTCGGCCACGATGTTCCTGCTGTTCATGGCCGGTGAATATATCGCGATCTTCCTGATGTGTGCGCTGACCACGCTGTTGTTCTTCGGCGGCTGGCTGTCGCCGATCCCGGGTCTGCCCGACGGTGTTCTGTGGATGGTGGGCAAGATGGCGTTCTTCTTCTTCATCTTCTCGATGGTCAAGGCAATCACGCCCCGCTACCGCTATGACCAGTTGATGCGGCTGGGTTGGAAAGTGTTCCTGCCGTTCTCGCTGGCCTGGGTAGTGTTCGTGGCCTTTGCAGCGAAATTCGAATGGTTCTGGGGCATCTTTGCCCGGTGGAGCGTAGGAGGCTGATCATGACGCAAATCGACTATACCCGCGCCGCCAAGTACTTTCTTCTGCAGGACTTCTGGGTCGGCTTCAAACTGGGAATGAAGTATTTCTTCGCCCCCAAAGCCACCATCAACTATCCGCATGAGAAGGGCCCTCTGTCGCCACGTTTCAGGGGTGAGCACGCCCTGCGCCGTTACCCGAATGGCGAGGAACGCTGCATCGCCTGCAAACTGTGCGAGGCGATCTGCCCGGCGCAGGCCATCACCATCGACGCCGAACCTCGTGAGGACGGCAGCCGCCGCACCACACGCTATGACATCGACATGACCAAGTGCATCTATTGCGGTTTCTGCCAAGAGGCCTGCCCGGTCGATGCCATCGTCGAAGGTCCGAATTTCGAGTTCGCCACGGAAACCCGCGAAGAGCTGTTCTACGACAAGCAGAAGCTGCTCGATAACGGCGAACGCTGGGAAGCCGAAATCGCCCGAAATTTGGAAATGGATGCGCCGTACAGATGACTGACCGAGTTCCATTCAACAGGAATATGCTTTGGGTTTTGGCTGCATTGGTAGCTTCGGCGACCTTTAAATGGTTTGCTATTCCGGGGACAACTTTCACCCAAGCGTTTACTCCAGCCGTGGTGATCATCGTCGGCTTTTGCTGGTTTGCCACTGCCTACATTGCGATTTCCAAGTTTGAGAGACAGTTGTTGGGCTGGTCAATGGTAGTGCTCGGCATTTCAGCCGTTGTGTTTACTTTGGGGTGGCCGAAATGAACGACACACCTACAAATCCGTTCGAGCTGATGATGAAGCAGGCTCAGGACATGGCCAAGGCCATGAACCCGGCGATGGAGAATTTCTCGCCCAAGGGGTTCGAGGCGCTGTGGCCGACCATGCCCAAAGAGGTCATGGAAATGATGTTCGGCAACACCGTCAACAAGGACGGTCTGGATGCCAAAACCCGCCTGCTGCTGACACTTGCCGGGCTGACCTGTCAGGGCGCACAGGCGGACTCGGCTGTTCGTCAGACCGTGCGTCACGCTCTGGAAGCAGGCGCCAAGAAACAAGAGATCGTGGAAACGATCGGTCAGATGTCGGTCTTTGCCGGCATCCCAGCCATGACCCGCGCGCTGGAACTGGCGCAGGAAGTCATGGGCGACAACGAGGATGAGGATCAATGACCGTCTTTGCCTTCTATCTGTTTGCCATCTGCGCCATCACCGGCGGGCTGTTCACGGTGATCAGCCGTCAGCCCGTGCACTCGGTGCTGTGGCTGATCCTGTCCTTCCTGTCTTCGGCGGGGCTGTTCGTGCTGCTGGGGGCCGAGTTCGTGGCGATGCTTCTGGTTATCGTCTATGTCGGTGCGGTCGCGGTTCTGTTCCTCTTCGTGGTGATGATGCTGGACGTGGACTTTGCCGAGCTGAAGGCCGAGATGGCGCGCTATATGCCGCTGGCGCTGCTGATTGGTTTGGTGATCCTGATGCAGTTCGTCATGGTGATCGGCGCCTGGGACAGTGCCGAGGGCGCGGCGGCCAATCTGGCGCAGCCGGTCCCGGTCGACCGTCATAACACCGAGGCGTTGGGCGTCATCCTCTATGATCAATACTTCCTTCTGTTCCAGCTGGCGGGCCTGATCCTGCTGGTGGCCATGATCGGCGCCATTGTTTTGACGCTGCGCCACCGTCAGGACATCAAGCGTCAGGACATCATCGGCCAGATGATGCGCGACCCGGCCAAGGCGATGGAGTTGAAGGACGTGAAACCGGGGCAGGGGTTGTGAGACGCAGTCTATCAAAAGTAGTGGCTATGACCGGCTGCCTTGGTTCGCTTTCGACAGGCGCAATAGCCTGTGAAAGCGCGCCGCAAAACGAAGGCTACAAGATTAAAAAGGTTCTGCCTGATTGCAGTTTTCGAAATGGCGGCAGAGGGCAATTTGCAATCTTCGGCGGCAAGCCTGTTGTCGACATTGGCAACGGGCGTATTGGGCAACGTATACACAGTGGCGAAGGCTGCAGCCCGGATGAGAGCCTGTTTTTTATGAACTGCACTGACGGAACAGGCATCGTTGTGGAGGGGTTGCACTACGCTTCGGAAATCGCGGGCTATACACCGAGTTCCATTGACCTCATCCAAAAACCGCGTGGTGCAATCGGACTAACACCCGAAACAACGGTTTCCAACGTTGAAGAGGTTGCGACCGACAACCGGTACACGTTCACCAAAGAAGTCGGAGATTTCTTTGCTCGAACCAAAGATCACAAGCGCATCGACTACACCTGTGGCTGCAAACTCTACTATCCCGACTCGCCAGGAGCGAAGCTATGATCGGACTTGAACACTATCTTACGGTCGCGGCGACGCTGTTCGTCATCGGCATCTTCGGTCTCTTCCTAAACCGCAAGAACGTCATCATCCTGCTGATGAGCATCGAATTGATGCTGCTGGCGGTGAATATCAACCTCGTGGCGTTTTCCAGTTTCCTAGGCGATCTGGTCGGGCAGGTGTTTACGCTGTTCGTTCTGACAGTCGCGGCGGCCGAGGCGGCGATTGGTCTGGCCATTCTGGTCTGCTTCTTCCGCAACCGCGGCACCATCGCGGTTGAAGACGTCAACATGATGAAGGGGTAAGAGAACATGGAAACCACCATCCTCTTTGCCCCGCTGGTGGGCGCACTGATCTGCGGCTTTGGCTGGCGGTTCATCGGTGAGAAAGCCGCCATGTGGACTGCCACCGGCTTGCTGTTTCTGGCCTGTCTGCTGTCGTGGATCGTGTTCTTCGCCTTCGACGGCCACACCCAGCAGATCGAGGTTATGCGCTGGATCGAGAGTGGCTCGCTGTCGACAAGCTGGGCGGTGCGTCTGGACCGGCTGACTGCGATCATGCTGATCGTGGTGACGACCGTATCGGCGCTCGTGCACCTTTATTCCTTTGGCTACATGGATAACGATCCGCAATGGCGTGAAGGCGAAAGCTATAAGCCGCGCTTCTTTGCTTATCTTTCTTTCTTTACTTTTGCCATGTTGGCGCTGGTGACGTCGGATAATCTGGTTCAGATGTTTTTTGGCTGGGAAGGCGTGGGCGTTGCTTCGTATCTGCTGATCGGGTTCTACTATCGCAAGCCATCGGCCAACGCTGCTGCGATTAAAGCATTCGTGGTGAACCGGGTCGGTGACTTTGGCTTTGCTTTGGGCATATTTGCGCTGTTCTTCCTGACGGACAGCATCAACCTCTCGGACATCTTCGCGTCGGCCCCTGAACTGGCGGAAACGCAGTTGCACTTCCTGTGGGGTGAGTGGACCGCCATCGAGGTGATCTGTGTACTGCTGTTCATTGGTGCGATGGGCAAGTCGGCCCAGCTTATCCTGCACACCTGGCTGCCGGACGCGATGGAAGGCCCGACGCCTGTGTCGGCACTGATCCACGCCGCAACCATGGTGACCGCCGGTGTCTTCCTGGTCTGCCGCATGTCGCCGCTGATGGAGTTCGCGCCGGGTGCGACCGGGTTCATCACCGTGCTGGGGGCCTCGACCGCATTCTTTGCCGCGACGGTGGGTCTGGTGCAGACCGATATCAAGCGTGTCATCGCCTATTCGACCTGTTCCCAGCTGGGCTATATGTTCGTGGCTGCCGGTGTCGGCATGTACTCGGCGGCTATGTTCCACCTGTTCACGCACGCGTTTTTCAAGGCGCTGCTGTTCCTTGGTGCCGGTTCGGTGATCCATGCGATGCATCACGAGCAGGAAATGACCGAGTACGGTGGTCTGCGGAAGAAAATCCCCTATACCTATTGGGCGATGATGATCGGCACGCTGGCCATCACCGGTGTTGGCATTCCGCTGACCACATTTGGTTTCGCCGGGTTCCTGTCCAAGGACGCGATCATCGAGAGCGCCTATGCAGGTGGGTCGGCTTATGGTTTCTGGCTGTTGGTAGTCGCGGCTGCGTTCACCTCATTCTACAGCTGGCGCCTGATCTTCCTGACTTTCTACGGCAAGCCGCGTGGCGATCAGCATACGCACGACCACGCGCATGAAAGCCCGATGAGTATGCTGGTGCCTCTGGGCGTGCTGTCGCTGGGTGCGGTCTTTGCCGGCATGATCTGGTACGGTAACTTCTTTGGTCACGCGGACAAGGTCGGCAAATTCTACGGAATTCCGGTTGCCGAGGCGTCCGAGCATGCTGAGGCGGGCGATCACGGCCAGGCGGATACGCATGCTGATACGGCTCATGCGGGTGATGACAACGGGTCGGACACGCTTGCGGATGACGGCCACGGGGATGAGGCTGCGCACGCTGACGCTGGTCACGGTGACGAGGCGGCCCATGGTGGGGATCACCACTATGTCTTCACCGGCAAGCCGGGCGAGGGTGCCCTGTATATCGCGCCGGATAACCATATTCTGGACGACGCACACGCGGCTCCGAAATGGGTCAAGGTTTCGCCGTTCGTTGCGATGGTGCTGGGATTTGTCATGGCCTACTGGTTCTATATCGTGAACCCGTCGCTGCCGGGACGTCTGGCACAGAACCAGCGGCCGTTGTACCTGTTCCTGCTGAACAAGTGGTATTTTGACGAGATCTATGACGCGGTCTTCGTCAAGCCCACGGTGGCGCTTGGCCGATTCCTGTGGAAACGCGGCGATGGCAACACCATCGACGGCTTCCTGAACGGTGTCGCCATGGGCGTTGTTCCCTTCTTCACCCGCCTCGCAGGCAAGGCGCAGACGGGCTACATCTTTACTTACGCCTTCTGGATGGTTCTGGGCATCGCCGCCCTGGTCACCTGGATGTCGATCGGCGGAGGCGCACAATAATGGATAATATCCTCTCCATCGTCACCTTCATCCCCGCAGTGGCGGCAGGCATTCTGGCCCTGTTCCTGCATGGCGATGATGTGGCCGCGCAGCGCAATGCGAAATGGGTTGCGCTGGTTGCGACAACGGTGACCTTCCTGGTCTCGATCGGCATCTATACGGGCTTTGACCCGTCCAACACCGGCTTCCAGATGGTGGAAGAGGGTGAGTGGCTGCTTGGCCTGAAGTACAAAATGGGCGTGGATGGCATCAGCGTTCTGTTCGTGCTGCTGACCACCTTCATCATGCCGCTGACCATTCTGGCCAGCTGGCAGGTCACCGACCGCGTCAAGGAATACATGATCGCCTTCCTGCTGCTGGAAACGCTGATGCTGGGCGTGTTCATGGCGCTGGATCTGGTGCTGTTCTACCTGTTCTTCGAGGCAGGTCTGATCCCGATGTTCCTGATCATCGGTATCTGGGGCGGCAAGGATCGCATCTATGCCAGCTTCAAGTTCTTCCTCTACACTTTCCTCGGTTCGGTGCTGATGCTGGTGGCGATGGTAGCGATGTACGCGGATGCAGGCACCACGGATATCGAGGCACTGATGAGCCATCAGTTCTCGTCCGAAAGCTTCAGCGTATTGGGCATCTATATCGTTGGCGGTATGCAGACGTTGATGTTCCTGGCGTTCTTTGCCTCGTTTGCGGTGAAAATGCCCATGTGGCCGGTGCACACCTGGCTGCCGGATGCGCACGTGCAGGCCCCTACGGCGGGTTCGGTCGTGCTGGCGGCGATCCTGTTGAAGATGGGCGGCTATGGTTTCCTGCGGTTCAGCCTGCCGATGTTCCCAGTGGGTTCGGCGGTGATGACCGATCTGGTTCTGTGGATGTCAGCTATTGCGGTTGTCTACACCTCGCTGGTCGCGCTGGTGCAGGAGGACATGAAAAAGCTGATCGCCTATTCCTCGGTCGCGCATATGGGTTTTGTGACCATGGGGATCTTTGCTGCAAACCAGCAGGGTATTGACGGTGCGATCTTTCAAATGCTCAGCCACGGTTTCATCTCGGCGGCGCTCTTCCTGTGTGTCGGCGTCATCTATGACCGGATGCATACCCGTGACATTGACGCTTATGGCGGTCTGGTAATCCGGATGCCTGCCTATGCGCTGGTCTTCATGCTGTTCACCATGGCTAATGTCGGCCTGCCGGGAACCTCTGGATTTATCGGCGAGTTCCTGACCCTGATGGGCACGTTCCAGGTCAACACCTGGGTCACCGCAGTGGCGGCGTCCGGTGTGATCTTCTCGGCGGCCTATGCGCTGTGGCTGTACCGCCGCGTGGTCTTTGGCGACCTGATCAAGGAAAGCCTCAAGGCGATGACCGACATGACCTCGCGCGAGCGGCTGATCTTCGCGCCGCTGATCGTGATGACCATCCTTCTGGGCGTCTACCCGTCGTTGGTGACCGATGTAATCGGTAACTCGACCGCCGCACTGATTTCGAACTATGACACGGCTCTGGCCGCGGCTGAGGCCGTGATCCAGACGGCCGCTTCGCACTAAGGAGGCTTTGGAGAAATGATCCAGGCTGATCTGACAATAATCCTGCCAGAGATCGTTCTGGCCGTATATGCGATGGCCGCTCTGATCGGGGCTGTCTATACGGCAAAGGATGCACTGGCGCCGGTTCTCGTGTGGTCTACGGCTGGCCTGATGGCGCTGCTGGCCATCTGGATTGCAACCAATGGCGATGGCGTCAACGTGGCCTTCAACGGCATGTTCATCGACGACGGGTTCTCGCGCTTTGCCAAAGTTGCGATCCTGCTGTCTGCCGCGGCCGTTTTGGTGATGAGTCAGGACTACATGTCGCGTCGCGGGCTGCTGCGGTTTGAATATCCGCTGCTGGTGGCTCTGGCCGCTGTGGGCATGATGATGATGGTCAGCGCAGGTGACCTGATGTCCCTGTATATGGGGCTGGAACTGCAGTCGCTGTCCCTTTACGTTGTGGCCGCCTTGCGCCGTGACAGCGCGAAATCGACCGAGGCCGGTCTGAAATACTTCGTGCTTGGCGCACTTAGCTCGGGTCTGCTGCTGTATGGCGCATCGCTGGTATATGGCTTTACCGGCACCACGCTGTTCACGGGTATCATCCAGACCGTCCATCATGGTGATATTTCGGTTGGCCTTCTGTTCGGCCTGATCTTCCTGATCTCGGGTCTTGCGTTCAAGGTTTCGGCCGTGCCGTTCCACATGTGGACACCGGACGTGTACGAGGGCTCGCCCACGCCAATCACCGCCTTCTTTGCCACCGCGCCGAAAGTGGCGGCGATGGCGCTGTTTGCCCGCCTGATGCACGACGCCTTTGGCGGAGTGGTCAAGGACTGGCAGCAAGTGATTGTTCTGCTGTCCGTTCTGTCGATGCTGCTGGGCGCGGTTGCCGCGATTGGGCAGCGCAACATCAAACGGCTGATGGCGTTTTCGTCGATAGCCCACATGGGTTATGCGCTGATCGGTCTGGCGGCGGGTACGGAAATGGGCATCAAGGCGATGCTGATGTATCTGGCGATCTACGTGACCATGAATATCGGCACCTTTGCTTTCATCCTGATGATGGAACGGGACGGCAAACCAGTCACTGATATCGACGCGTTGCGGCAGTATTCCAAGCGTGATCCTGGTAAGGCTTTGGCTGTTCTGATCCTGATGTTCAGCCTCGCGGGCGTGCCGCCGATGTTGGGCTTTTTCGCCAAGTTCGGCGTCTGGCAGGCCGGTGTCAGCGCAGGTCTGACCGGGTTGGTTATTGTCTCGGCCATCGCGTCTGTGATCGGTGCGTTCTATTACCTGCGGATCGTGTTTTACATGTATTTCGGGGATGAGAACGAAGATCCGATCGAAACGCGTTCCACGCCGGTTCTGTGGGTCGCTTTGATGGGGTCGGCCGCTCTGATGCTGGTCGGTGTATTCTATCAGTTCGGCATCGAAGGCGCTGCGGCAGCTGCAGCGGCAACACTTGTCAACTGACGTGACAGGCATCCAAATGCAGGGGGCTCGGTCAACAGACCGGGCCTTTTTGCCATGACTGCTTGGCCGCAAGGATACGGACTGCACATCGTGCAGGAGATCGACAGCACCCTGAATGAGGCCGCCCGGCTTGCCCCGACGGCGCCGGGTCCGGTCTGGATCATGGCGCACCACCAGACCGCCGCGCGGGGACGGCGAGGCCGCGCCTGGGCCAACCCAAAAGGCAATCTGGCAGCGACCCTGTTGATGCGCCCGCAGGGCAATCCCGAACAGGCGGCGTTGCGCAGCTTTGTGGCCGCGCTGGCGCTTTTTGATGCCTGTGTCGCGGTGACCGGCCGGGCGGCAGGGCTGTCTTTGAAATGGCCCAATGATGTGTTGCTGAACGGTGGCAAGCTGGCTGGTATTTTGCTGGAAAGCACCGGGCAGGGACGTGAACTGTCTCATCTGGCCATCGGGATCGGAGTGAACCTGTCTGAGGCCCCCCCGACCTATGCGGTCGAACAAAGCGCGGTGCGTCCTGTTTCTCTGCTGTCGGAAACCGGTGCGGCTGTCATCCCCGAGGATTTCCTGACTGAGTTGGCCTCGGCATACGCAGGGTATGAAACCCAGTTCGTGACCTACGGGTTCGAACCAATCCGGACGGCGTGGCTGTCCCGTGCTGCCCGGTTGGGCGAGGTAATCACCGCCCGCACCTCAACCTCCGAGACGGTGGGAACCTTTGAAACCGTGGACTCTAACGGCAACCTTGTCCTAAAGACCGCCAAGGGCCGCGTCAGCATTCCTGCGGCGGATGTGTTTTTCTGAAGGAGGCGCAGATGCTTCTGGCAATTGACTGCGGTAACACCAACACCGTTTTCTCGATCTGGGACGGTGAGGTGTTCCTGTGCACGCTGCGCACCTCGACCCATCACTCCCGCACGGCGGATGCCTATTTCACCTGGTATTCGACGCTGGTGAAACACTACGGGATCGATGCGGACATTACCGATGTGGTCATTGCCTCGACCGTACCGCGTGTGGTGTTCAACCTGCGCATCTTTGCCGACCGTTTCTTTGGTTGCCGCCCGCTGGTTGTGGGCAAGCCGGAATGTCTGCTGCCCGTGGCGCCGCGCATTGACGAGGGAACTATTCCCGGCCCTGACCGTCTGGCAAATGCGGTTGGCGCGTTTGATCGTCACGGTGGCGATGTTGTCGTGGTCGATTTCGGCACCGCCACCAATTTTGACGTGGTCGCCTCGGACGGGGCGTATGTCGGGGGTATCATCGCGCCCGGCGTGAACCTCAGCCTTGAAGCACTGCACCAAGGGGCGGCGGCCTTGCCGCATATCGACATCACCCGCCCGGAAAAGGTTATAGGCACAAACACGGTTGGCTGCATTCAATCTGGCGTGTATTGGGGCTATTCCGGCTTGATCGAAGGGCTGATTGCCCGGATCAAAGAGGAATACGGAATGCCGATGAAAGTGGTCGGCACCGGCGGGCTTGCGCCTTTGTTCGATCAGGCGGATGTCGGGTTTGATGCGATCGAAGACGATCTGACGATGCACGGGCTGACCGTGATCCATCGCTATAACAAGGAAAATGGCTCGACATGAGCAGTGAACGACTGATCTATCTGCCGCTGGGCGGTGCCGGCGAAATTGGCATGAACGCCTATGTCTATGGGTACGGCAAGCCGGGGCAAGAGCGGCTGATCCTCGTCGATCTGGGGGTGACCTTTCCGGATATGGACACGACTCCCGGTGTTGACCTGATCCACGCTGATATTTTGTGGCTGCAGGAACGGGCTGACCGGCTTGATGCCGTGTTTGTCACTCACGCGCATGAGGACCACGTGGGTGCGGTTGCGCATTGCTATGAAGCGCTGGGCGCGCCGGTCTATGCTCGCGCTTTCACCGCCAATATCGCGCGCCGTAAGATGGAAGAACACGGCCACCCTGAGGACGTGGTGCAGACGGTTTCGGCCTGGCCCGAGCAGATTTCTGTCGGCCCGTTCAAGGTTGGGTTTCTACCGGTTTCACATTCCATTCCCGAAAGCGCGGCGCTGGTGATCGACACGCCCGAAGGCCGGATCGTACATTCCGGGGATTTCAAGCTGGACACCGACCCGGTGGTGGGTGAAGCGTTTGATCCCGATCTGTGGGCCGAGGTTGCCAAACCCGGCGTCAAGGCGCTGGTCTGTGACAGCACCAACGTGTTTTCGCCCCATGCTGGCCGCTCAGAATCTGAGGTCGGCCCCGAGATTACCAAGCTGGTTGAAAGCGCCGAGGGCATGGTGGTCGCGACCACCTTTGCGTCGAACGTGGCGCGGGTGAAAACGCTGGCCGAGGCAGGAGCACGGGCCGGGCGTTCGGTTGTGCTGTTGGGCCGTGCCATGCGGCGGATGATCGAAGCTGCGACTGAAACGGGCATCCTCTCTGATTTTCCCAAGGTTGTCAGTGCCGAAGAGGCCGTGGACATGCCGCGCCAGAACCTGATGCTGATCGTAACCGGCAGCCAGGGCGAGCGCCGTGCCGCCAGCGCACAACTGGCACGCGGCAAGTATCGCGGAATTGAACTGAAAGATGGTGATCTATTTCTGTTCTCGTCCAAAACCATCCCCGGCAACGAGCGCGGCGTAATCGTTGTCATGAACCAGCTCAGCGAAAAGGGCGTGGATGTGGTGGACGACAGCTCGGGCCTGTACCACGTGTCCGGTCACGCAAATCGTCCCGATCTTGAAAGGGTGCACGCGCTGATCGACCCGCAAATGGTGATCCCGATGCATGGTGAACACCGGCATCTGCGCGAACATGCCAAGCTGGCCGAAGCTGGTGGACGCAAAGGCATTCTGGCGGTGAATGGCACGATGCTGGACCTGACCGGCAATGAGCCGAAGGTGGCGGATTTTATTGAAACCGGTCGCACCTATCTGGATGGCACCGTCAAGGTTGGCGCTTTGGACGGAATCGTGCGGGACCGTATCCGCATGGCCCTGAACGGGCACGTGACGGTCACGGTCATTCTGGATGAAGAAGATGAACCGCTGGATGAACCGTGGTGCGACACGATGGGCTTGCCCGAGATCGGTACCTCCAAAGCCGCGCTGGTCGACGTGCTGGAAGAAGATCTGAACCAGTTCCTGATGCGGGCGGACGCCAAAACCCTGCGCGACGATGACAAGCTGGAAGAAGCCATGCGCCGCATCGTGCGTCAGACCGCCAAGGCCGAGATCGGCAAAAAGCCCGAAGTGACCACGGTGATCAGCCGGATGAAGTGATGCCTAGTCCGCTTCAGGCATCGGATAGCCTTTGAGCTGCAGGAACAGGCTTTGTTCCTCGGTATGCAGGTAGAGGGGCACGGTTACAGGCGGCTCGGGGTTTGAAACCCGGGCTGCAATTTCGGCCAAAACCACCTCGGTAATAAAAGGCAAATCCAGATCGCGCGCACGGCCGAGGGGCACCCATTGCAGGTGGGACAGCTCATCCGAGGCGTGGCCGAAATCGTCCAGATCGCCCTGGATCGCGTTGGCATCGACCAGAAAGAAACGCGCGTCGAACCGGCGAGGGCGGCCCGGCGGCGTTACGGCGCGGAACACAAACTGCAGAGCATCCGCGGCTGGTCGGAACCCCATGGAGGCAAAGCTTTGCCAATCCTCTGGAACCGTGCTGTTCCAAGTTCCGGGTTCACCCAAGATCAGCCCGGTTTCTTCCCACAACTCGCGGATTGCCGCCGCGGCCAGCGCGTTCTGCAGCCCCGGTTCGGACTTCTCGTCCAGCCGTTCGCGGCAAAGTTCGGGCATGGGGGAGGCCAGAGAAATGCCTCCGTCCGCCGCATCAACTGCACCGCCGGGAAACACGAACTTATTGGGCATGAAGACGGCTTTTGCGCCGCGCTGCCCCATCAGGATTGATGGTTCGGTCAAACGGTTCCGCAGGACGATAACCGTCGCTGCATTTCGTATCGCTGTTTTGTCTTCTGTCATTCGCTGATCAATCTGTCCGCGCGGGTCATCAAGCTTTTTCAAACCCGTGCATCCGACGTGCCCATTGATAGGCGACCACAGCGCCTTTAAGCCGGGGAAGCAGGAAAAGCGACAGGGCCGTGCATCCGATAGCAAAGATCAGAAACATGGTCAGGGGCTCGGGTCGAAACTCGACATAGGTCACATGCAACGCCGGAGCCAGCAGGTGACCGACCAGCAAAATGGTCAAGTAGGCCGGGCCGTCATCTGCCCGGTGATGAAACAGCTCCTGCCCGCAATTGCTGCAGCTATCGTTGACCTTCAGGTAGCCGTGCAACAGCTTGCCCTCGCCGCATTTCGGGCAACGGCCGCGAAACCCTTTGATCAAAGCGGGCCGTGTCGGACGGTCATCCTCGGTCGTGGTGTCGATCGTCTGATCTGTCATTTTGAAACTCGCGCGTTCGATTGCGCAGGATAATGCGCTTGTTTTGTTCCGCAGAAAAGGGGGTGCGGCGCATTGTGACTTAGGTCGGCTGCATTAGGTCGCCAAAAGTTTTTCAGGTTTTAGCGACGGAACCCGTGGTCCTACTCGTTTGAATAAATGTGAGCAGCGGCGATGGGGCCGCAAACAAAAGGAAAACGATATGAAAAGCGCGAAACTCATTCCGGCCATCCTGATATCGGCCGTTGCAGTCACAGGCACCTCGGTTCTGGCGGCCGGGCCGAAAGATCGCGAACCTGTGAGCTTTCAGGAATTGGACGCAAATGGTGACGGTCAACTGACCAAGGAAGAGATGGAGGCCCACCGAACGAAGCGATTCACCGAAGCCGACACAAATGGCGATGGTCAGTTGAGCGTCGAGGAAATGCAGGCTACGGCACAAAAGAAGGCCAATGACCGCGTGACCAAAATGTTCGAAAGGAATGACGCCAACAAGGACGGATTTCTGAGCGAGGACGAGTTGCCCAAACCACGCCGCACTGGCAAGATGTTTGACCGTATCGACGCGGATAACAGCGGTACGATCTCGGAACAGGAATACACCGATGCAAAAGAGCGGATGGGCCGGAAGAACAAAAGGAACGGCAAGGCGGACTCTGACGACAGCTGATGAAGGATGGAGGACCTGACGTCCCCCCTGAACGAAGTCCGCGGTGCCTCATGCGCCGCGGACGCGTCGGACGATGCGTTGCTGCGGCAGTTCGCCAAGGGCGATGCAGCGGCGGCACGTACGTTGACGGATCGGCTGGCACCACGATGCTTTTCGGTGGCTCTACGAATGCTCAGCAATCGGGCCGAAGCGGAAGATGTGACGCAGGACGCAATGATGCGGCTGTGGCAGATGGCGCCGAACTGGGTGCCCGGCCAGGCGAAAGTGTCTACCTGGCTCTATCGTGTGACATTAAACCTGTGTGTGGACGTGCAGCGCAAGAAACGGCCGGACCGTCTGGACGATGTGCCAGAGCCCGAGGACGAAGAACTCAGCGCGGCGGATCGATTGCAGGACGCAGCGCGCAGGGACGCGCTGCAGGAGGCGTTATCGCAATTGCCGGATCGTCAACGTCAAGCGGTGATCTTGAGGCATATCGAGGAGTTGCCCAACCCCGAAATTGCAGGGATCATGGGCATTTCGACGGAAGCGGTGGAAAGCCTGACCGCGCGCGGGAAACGCGCCCTGGCGGCAATACTGGCCGGGCGACAGGATGAACTGGGGTACGAAGATGGCTGAGAACGATATGGACCTGGATCAGTTACTTGCCCAAGCACGGCAAACCCAACCCGAACTGCCCGATGATCTGGCGGTTCGCATTCTGACGGATGCCGAAGCGGTGCGTCTGGACCGGTTGAAACCCACAGTGCCCCCGCGCTCTGTTTGGGCTCGGATTCTTGATGGAATCGGCGGTTGGCAGAGCATGGGCGGACTGGTCGCGGCCAGTGCAGCAGGTATTTGGATCGGAGTGTCCGCACCAGGTTTCCTGCCTGATCCGGCGACAATTATCTACCCGCAGGAGAACAGCTTTGTGGTCGCCGACCTTGGCCTGGACACAACATTTCTGGAGGACGCCGAATGAGCGATAATACCAAGCCCAAAAGACGGTGGGTAACGGTTCTTCTGACCGTATCGCTGGCGCTGAACCTTTTGGTTGTCGGGGTCGCTCTGGGCACGGTTTACCGGGTCAAGGGTGGGGATCACGGCAAGGCCCCCCCCGGATTTGGGCCAGCGATTTATCGGGCGCTGCCCAAGGAAGATCGGAAAGTCTTGCGCGGGGAATTGTCCGAGCGGCATGTGAAAGGGGCAAAACTCCGGTCTCAGGATTTTGCCGCGCTGGAGGCCGCCTTGCGGGCGGAGCCGTTCGATCCAGCGGTTGTACAGGCTTTGCTGCAGCAGCAGGCGCAGGCCATGGCAGACTTGCAAAATGCGTTACAGGAGGAGTGGCTGAACCGGATCACAGCGATGACGGATGCCGAGCGTCAGGTTTACGCGGACCGTCTGCAAGAGGTGGTAAAACGCAAACGTCACGGTCGAAAGAACAAGAACTGACGGTCTCAGGCCGCGCTTTGCTGGACCTGAACCTGATTGCGCCCAGCGGTCTTGGCAGCGTAGAGCGCGGTGTCGGCTGATTTGATCAACCTGTCCAGCCCAGCAGGTTGATGCGATGGCGAGGCGAGATTGGGCTGGGTTGCGATCAGTCCGATGCTGATCGTGACCGGGATAGGGGCAGGGGTGTCTGGCAGGTTGAATGGCCTCTCGCGAATGCACTCACACAAGCTCCGAGCCAGTTCGAGCGCCTTGGCTTGCGTGGTTTCCGACAGGCCGATCATGAACTCTTCCCCTCCGATCCGGGCAATGAAACCTGCCGAACCGACGGTTAGCTTCAAGCGTCTGGCGGCCTCGGTCAGAACCAGATCCCCACCTGTATGGCCGAACTTGTCATTGATGGCCTTGAAATGGTCCAGATCGGCCAGCATCACAGCGAGACCTTTGCCGGTGCGGGTGGATTGATGGGCGATCTGATCCATCGCACGCATCGCATAGCGGCGATTATGCAACCCGGTCAGAGGGTCCACCCAGGACTCGACCAACCCACGCCGCAGCGACGCGCGCATCTGATCCAAGCTGGTTTTTCGCTTGATCTGGCTTTCCAGGCGCAACAGGACCTCTTCTGCGCAGAATCCGTCCATACAGATCGCGTCGGCGCCGCGGTCTAGCGCCTCTGACGCCAGCACGGCATCGTCTTCCGCAAGAACGCCGATCAGCACTGTATGCCGGGTGGTGGTGCGGGATTTCAGGTCGGCCAGCAGGTTAAGACCAGACGGATTCGTGCTGATTTCAAAGATGATGGCGTCCGGCACTGGCCCGGACAATACACCCCGCAGGTTTGTCGTGGTATGCGCAGACAGGTTGTGCCGCGTTCGCTGTGACAGGGCATTTTTCCACAACGCTCCGGTCCGCGCGGATTGCGTCAGAATAGTCACACGGGCCGCCTTGGGCGGCAAAATGGGTGCGGCACTCGACTCCGCAAAGCCCATGGGATGTGAACCGGACCCGACATGCAGGTCCAGCGCTTCTGCCCGTGCGCGCAACAGGCTACGCACCCTTGCCAGAAGGACCGTGTCTTTGAACGGATGCGCCAGAACATCATCCAGCCCATCCGAGAGTGCTTTCAACCGGGCGGCCTTGTCGTTTTGAGGCGCGATTGCCACCACCGGTACACCGATCAGGTCTGGGTCGGCCAGAACCAGCCTTTTGACATCCGCAGCCGTGCCATCCGGCAAGGCCTGAGACGTAAGCACCAGATCGGGGTTGGCGCGTCGCAACAGCCCGGTGAGACCCTGAAGCCGTTCGCCCTGTACGACGTGGTACCATGCTGCCGTCAGTTGGACCTTCAGCATGATGCGATTGGTCGAGGTCCCGTCGAGGACAAGGATGGTTCCCTGCACGGACATATCAGTCACCATTGATTGCATGCGTTGCCAAAGTGTTTATGAGTCTGGTTAATAAACCCTTTCCAAGACCTGATCCGGGGCTACTTTATGTCAATCTCCCCCCAATCTGCAGAAACTCTGGCGCTCAATGTTTTGGGCTGGCTGGTAGGCAACGAAGAATTGCTGCCGGTTTTTCTGGGTTCGACCGGGGCTTCGGCGCAGGATCTTCGTGACAGGGCGGGCGAACCGGAGTTTCTGGGATCGGTGCTTGAGTTTCTAATGCTTGACGATTCGTGGGTGATCGCTTTCTGTGACGCCAACTCCGTGTCCTATGATCAGCCCGGTCAGGCCCGCGCGGTGTTGTCCGGTGGCGCCGACATCCACTGGACCTGATCAACAACCTTGCAGGAGCAATCAATGCCCATCGACGCGATCCTGTTCGACAAGGACGGAACCTTGTTTGATTTTGCCAATACCTGGGGCGCGTTTGGGCGCAACATAGTATTGCGTCTGGCCGACGGCGATCATGCACGCGCCGCCGAACTGGGTCGGCTTATTGGATTCGATCTGGAACAGGTCGCCTATTCCGAAGACAGCATCGTCATTGCTGGCACAGTCGAGGAAATCGCCGAAGTCCTCGCCCCGCATTTGCTGAATATGACACTGGATGAGTTGATTGACGTCCTGAACGTCGAGTCGGCCTCGGCCCCGCAGGCGCAGGCAGTTCCATTGGAGCCGTTTCTTGCGGGGCTTCGGCGGGCCGGGCTGAAACTGGGCGTTGCGACGAACGATGGTGAAATGCCCGCGCTGCAGCATCTGGCATCGGTCGGGATTCGCGACCTTTTCGATTTTGTCGCTGGTTATGACAGTGGCCATGGGTTCAAGCCCGGTCCCGGGCAATTGCTGGCCTTTGCGGCCCATGTAGGCGTTGACCCGGAACAGGTGGCCATGGTCGGGGACAGCCTGCACGATCTTCAGGCCGGACGCGCCGCCGGGATGACTACGATCGGTGTCCTCACGGGACTGGCTCCGGCCGAAGCGCTGGCGCCAATGGCGGATGTCGTGCTGCCGGATATCGGGCACATTCCGGACTGGCTGTCCAATAACTGATCGCGCGGCGGTCACTTTCGGCGTTTCGGGATAAGAAACCGACATAGACTGTCGCAGACAGAGCGGCCAGACACCCGCCTTCGGGGCTTGCATAGGGGTACGCAAGTTCCGGAGGACCAAATGGCTGATACGAAAAGGCGCGGACGTCGCAGTGGGGGACGGGCCGGTGCCGCCGAACGCAGGGGCAGCGCTGTCATCGACCAGATGCCGTTTAACCCTCCGATCAATATCGACAAACCGACCGAACCGCTGGATCAGGCGGGGATTGAGGCGATCCATGACGGGGCCATGCGTATCCTCGAAGAGATCGGGATCGAGTTCTACAACGAAGAGGCCATAGGCATCCTTCGTGAGGCCGGGTGTACCATTGATGGCGACAACGTCCGCATGGGTCGGGACTTTGTTATGGAGATGGTGGCCAAGGCGCCATCGCGCTTTACCATCACGCCGCGCAACCCCGACCGGACAATTGAAATCGGTGGCCGGACCATGGTGTTCGGCAACGTGTCGTCTCCGCCGAACTATTGGGACATGGAGATCGGCACCAAGGTCCCCGGCAATCGCGAGATGTGTCGGAACCTGCTGAAACTGACGCAGTATTTCAACTGCATCCACTTTGCGGGGGGCTATCCTGTTGAACCGGTCGATATCCACGCCAGCATCCGGCATCTGGACGTCCTGTACGACAAGCTGACCCTCACCGACAAGGCGATGCACGCCTATTCGTTGGGTAAGGAGCGCGTCGAAGATGTGATGGAGATGGTCAGGATCGCTGGTGGTCTTAGCCATGAAGAGTTCGAAACATCGCCGCGGATGTACACCAACATCAACTCGACCTCACCGTTGAAGCACGACCATCCTATGATTGACGGTTGTCTGCGGCTGGCCCGACGAGGGCAAGCGATTGTTGTGACGCCGTTCACGCTAGCCGGGGCGATGGCGCCGGTGACGATGGCCGGGGCCGTGGCGCAATCGCTGGCCGAAGCGCTGTGTGCGATTGCTTTGTTCCAATACGTTCGCCCGGGCATTCCCTGTGTCATCGGAACATTCACGTCGAATGTGGACATGAAGTCGGGGGCACCCGCCTTTGGCACGCCCGAATACATGCGTTCGACACAGATGACCGGGCAAATGGCACGGTATTACGGCCTGCCTATGCGGTCCTCTGGGGTGTGTGCGGCCAACGTGCCCGATGGGCAGTCGGTGTGGGAGACGTCGAACTCTCTGTGGGCGGCCGTTCAGTCGGGCACAAACATGGTCTATCACGCGGCGGGTTGGCTTGAGGGCGGGCTGATCGCAAGTCCCGAAAAGTTCGTCATGGATTGCGAAATCCTGCAGCAGATCCAACGCTATATGCAGCCCGAGATCACAGCGACCGGTCCGGACGAGATCGCTCTGGAGGCAATCCGCGCGGTTGGTAATGACGGCCATTTCTTTGGTGTCCAGCACACGCAGGACCGTTACACCACGGCGTTTTACCAACCTTTCCTGAGTGACTGGCGAAATTACGAAGGGTGGAACGTTGCGGGTGGTATCTGGACGGCGGAACGTGCGCATCACATGTTCAAGGAAATCGTCACCAGCTTTGAGCCTCCGCCGATGGAGGACGGTATCCGCGAAGAATTGGCCGACTTTGTAGCCCGACGGAAAGCGGAAGGCGGAGCGCCAACGGATTTCTAATTTTCTGTCAACGGCTTCCGCCGTGATTCTTCATCAGATTGTCGGTATCTCACGAACCATCTTGGGGTTTTGTTAAGGATTGTCAGGCCAGATTGGAACAGAAACCAATCTGGGGCTTCTCATGCATGGTCTGATCAATCGGGCGGTACAGTCTTTTGTATGCGCGACTTACGGACAATCGTGCTGGCTGCGCGTGACCGAGGCGGCGAAGCTGGGCTTGGTCGAATTTGAGGCCATGCTGGTTTACGACGACGACATGACTATCCGGGTGCTGGACGCGCTGTGTGTTGACCTGAACCGCCCGCGCGCCGAAATCCTTGAGGATCTGGGAACCTATCTGGTTTCTCATCCCAATATGGAGGATTTGCGGCGCTTGCTACGCTTCGGAGGTGTCACCTATGTTGAGTTCTTGCATTCCCTGGATGATCTGTCCGACCGGGTGCGGCTGGCCGTTTCAGACCTCAGCCTGCCAGCGCTGGAGCTGAGAGAGAAGGCGCCAACGGAATACCAACTGTTCTGCCATCCGGGCCTGCCCGGTTATTCCAGCGTAATGGTCGGAGTCCTGCGTGCGATGGCCGATGATTACGGCGCTCTGGCGATGCTGTCCCATGACGGGCAGGAGGGTCAGGCAGAGGTCATCTCGATCGTTCTTGTTGAAAGCGCATTTGCCGAAGGGCGTCACTTCGATCTGGGGGCGCGGAAAACATGATGGAAACCGGTGATCTTGCGGCGCTTTTGGAAACGCTATGTCCGATGTTTGTGCTGGTGGACGAAGACGGAAGCATTGTACGCGTTGGGCCGACGTTGCAAAAACTGCGCCCTGATCAGCCGATGGCCGGAAAAGACTTTCTGGAGGTTTTCGAACTGGTTCGACCACGCGCCGTGACGACGCTGTCGGCGCTGATGTCCCTCGCCGGGGCCAAGCTGCACCTTAAGCTTCATGACACGCCACGCACGGCGCTCAAGGGGCTGATCGCCCCTCTCCCGCAGGGGAAGGGTGCGGTCATCAACCTGTCCTTTGGTATCTCGATTCTGGATGCGGTGCGCGACTATGCGCTGACCAGTGCGGATTTCTCTGGCACCGATCTGGCCATTGAATTGCTATATCTGGTCGAGGCCAAATCCGCCGCGATGGAGGCCTCGCGGTCGCTGAACCTGAGGCTGCAAGGGGCAATGCTGGCCGCCGAAGAGCAAGCCTTTACCGACATGTTGACCGGGCTGAAGAACCGACGGGCGATGGATGTGTTGCTGGGTCATCTGATCTCTGGGAGTTCTCCGTTTGCCCTTATGCATCTGGATCTAGATTTCTTCAAATCTGTCAACGATCAGTACGGGCACGCCGCGGGGGACTATGTGCTGCAACAGGCTGCCCGGATCATGGTGGAAGAGACCCGCAACGATGACACGGTTGCGCGCGTTGGTGGGGATGAGTTTGTCATTATTTTTAAAGGCTTGTCGGACGAACCTGTTCTGTCAGCAATTGCGGCGCGCCTCATAGACCGGCTGCGAAAGCCGATGGAGTTCGAAAACAATACCTGCCGGATCTCTGCCAGTATCGGAACCGCATTGTCCACTCAGTTCAAGCCCCCCAAAGCCGCCGAGATCCTGAATGCGGCGGACTTGGCACTGTATGAAGCCAAAAGAAAGGGCAGGTCTCGCCACTGCCTTTACTCGGCGCTTGTAGGGCAGCGATAGAGGGGCCCTTCCGAGATTAGCTCACGGTAGCCCCGGTTGCGCCAAAACCTGCAGTTGTCCGATCGGTTAGGTCTCGTGGAATAGACGGGACAGGGTGGTTGCTATGTGGTGTTTGATCCGGGGCAACTCTCCGACCACGGGCATCACTTGCCCCTGGAACGCTGCCGCGTTCAACTCTTGCGGGACGTCCTCAAGCACATGGCCGCCGTGGCAGGCGAAGTACGGCAGACACAGCGCATGAGCGGACAGGCCAGCTGCGGCTTCGGCAATGGAGGGCGGCTCTTCTACAAAGCCCAGACGTATCGACTTGAATGTCAGGTGTTGCGCCAAGTCTGTCGCAAAGGCGCGGGCTACCGCAGATGGGTTGCGGCTGCGGCCGGATCCGTGGGCGGCCAACACAAGATCGGTCTCCTCTGGGGGCCATTGGTATTCGTTCAACGTATCACGCAGAGCAGCCGCAACCAGGCCTGGCAGGTCGGCATCAACCCCCAGCGGATCGAGTATACGCAGGTTTCGCCCGGCAAGACGTTTGGGCAGGGCACCGGTTACGAACCACCCTTTGGCCATGAACAGCGGATAGATCACAGCATCATCCGGCAGCTGTGACACGCGCTGCTCGAATACGCCCGGAGCGGCCAGAGTGGCTGAGCGAACAGTCACGCCGTCACAAAGGGCGTCCACCTCGGCGGCATAGGCGGCCAACGCCTGTTCTGCCGGGATCGGCTCAGACGGTTGGCCATGGGCAACTATGAGGGCGTATGGCATCTACTTGATCCTGTCTTCTTTCCCGATAGGTGTTCCCTGACCTGCCAAAGTCAATCCAATCCGTCCCAATATCAGCCCAAAAGTGTCAGCCAGAACCAAACCGTTAAGATGGAAGCTGCCGTCCCGATCAGTACGGACGATGCCGCGACCCTTTTGGCCCGGCCATACATGCTGGCAAAGATATAGGCGTTAAAGCCGGGAGCCATTGCTGCGTTCAGCACCCCCGAGCGGAACAGATCCTGTGGCAAGCCCACCGTCGTACCAAACAGCCACACGAGGCTGGGGTGCAGCATCAGCGAAATGGCGCAGACATAGGCAATCGCACGCAGGTCGCCCTCGGGCTTGTATTTGACCAGTACACCGCCCAACGCAAACAAAGCTCCGGGAAGGGCGGCGCGGGTAATGAGGCCAAGCGCTTCGTCCACCACTGAGGGCACGCCAGTTCCGGACAGGTTGACGACAAAACCCAACGCGATGCCAAGGATCAGGGCGTTGCGAAACATGGCCGTCAAGACAGATCTGATCATGCGCGTGCCACCATTGCCGCGATTGCGGACCACCTCCATTACGGTGATGCCGACGGCATAACAAAACGGGGCGTGGAAGGCGATGATCGCATAGTTGCCGGACAGGTTTTCGGGGCCGTAGGCGCGTTCGGTAATCGGCAGGCCCAACAATACTGAGTTCGAGAACAGGCAGCAGAACCCGATTGCCACGCAATCCTCCCATTCGCGGTGAAAGATCAGGCGGGCGCCAAACAGGCCTGCAGTGAAACACAGCGCCGCAGCCGTATAAAAGCTGGCCAATAAGCGCGGGTCGAAGCTGGCGCTCAGGTCCAGATGTGCGATTGCCAGAAACAGCAGGCAGGGGATTGCGAAGCCTTGGGTGAATTTCATGAGGCCGTCCACATGGACCTCTTTAAAGTACCCCAATGACGTCGCGGCGTAGCCCGCACCGATCACGAGGAAAACCGGCAGAATGACGTCGATCAGGTTTTGCAGCATATTGCCACCCCGAGGGATATCGCAGGCTGTGTCCGCAGCGCTTTACAGAGCCTGGTGGATCACCATGCCATCATAGGCTGGTGTGATGTGATCGGCGGTTTCGGCTTCGACCGTGGCATAGTCCAGGTCAATATGCATGTTGGTCAGTACCGCGCGTTTGGGTTTCAACTGGTCGATCCACCCCAGCGTCTTTTCCAGATGCGCGTGGGTGGGGTGCGGTGACCGGCGCAGGGCGTCGATGACCAGACAGTCCAACCCCTCTAGCAAGGGCCAAGAATCGTCGTAGAATTCGGCAACGTCCGGCAGATAGACCAGATTGCCCATCTTGACCCCCAGCGAGTCGATCGAGCCGTGGTTTACCTTGAACGGATGAAACGGGATTGTGCCACCGGGGCCGTCGATCTCGAACGGACCGGAGATGGTTTTCAGGTCCAGGATCGGCGGGTATGGAGAGCTCTCGGGTTGGACGAACGCGTATCCGAACCGCCCCAACAGGTCGTTTTGGGTGTCTCCATCCGCCCAGACGGGAACACGTGCCTTCATGTTGAAAACGATCATGCGCAGGTCGTCGATGCCGTGAACATGGTCCGCGTGGCTGTGCGTATAGACCACCCCATCCAGCCGCCCGGTTCCGGTGCTGAGCAACTGGCTGCGCATGTCCGGCGTGGTGTCGATCAGGACGGATGTGGTGCCTTCAGGTCCGTCGCGCTCTACCAGCATCGAGCAGCGGCGGCGAATATTTCTAGGGTTGTTCGGGTCGCACGCGCCCCAATGCCCGCCCAGCCGGGGCACGCCGCCGGAAGAACCGCAGCCGAGGATGGTGCAGCGCAGCTCGGTCATGCGGCAGCCTTGTAGGTCGCGGCTTTGGTGAACAGCCGGTCGAAATTAGCCTGCGTCTGGGCGGCGAAATCGGCATAGTCCATGCCAAATATCTCGGCCCCTTTTCGGGCGGTGTGGGCAGTATAGGCCGGCTCATTGCGTTTGCCGCGATATGGCGGCGGGGCCAGATACGGCGCGTCGGTTTCCACCAGTACGCGGTCAACAGGCGCGGCGGCGAAGATATCGCGCAGTTCCTGGCTTTTGGGGAAGGCGGCGATGCCGGACATGGACAAGTAAAACCCCAGGTCCAGCGTGGCTTTGGCCAGTTCCGCCGAGGACGAAAAGCAGTGCATGACGCAGGAGTAAGGCGCGCTGCGGTATTCCTCGGCCAGAATGCGCGCCATGTCTTCGTCGGCTGCACGGGCGTGGATGATCAGGGGCAGGCCGGTGCGCTGGGCAGCCTCGATATGGATGCGCAGGGATTGTTTCTGCGCCTCGGCACTGTCTGCGGTGTAGTGGTAATCCAGCCCGGTTTCTCCGATGCCCACGAATTTTGGGTGCTGGGACAGAGTGACCAGTTCGTCGACGGTCGCCATCGGCTCATCCGCCGCGTTCATGGGGTGGGTGCCAGCGGCATAGAAGACGGGTGCGTGGTCCTCTGCAATGGCGCGGACGGTGGGCTCGTTGCGCAAGCGCGTGCAGATCGTGACCATACGGGTCACGCCTGCCTCGGCGGCGTTTGCGATGATCTGGTGCAGTTGCCCCTCGAAGTCGGGGAAGTCCAGATGGCAATGGCTGTCGGTGATCTGGGGGGTGTCGCTCATCTGTTCTGACCGGCGGTTTCCTGTATCTTGAACATCGTATCTAGGACCAGAGCGGCAGGGTCAAGGTTCACCGCCTGACCATGGCGCGCGCGGGCTGTGATGGTCGCGGCGACCTCGGCCCATTGGCGGGCTTGGTAAGGTGACTTAGACAGGCGGGCCAGCGTTTCCGCTTCGTTTGGAGCGGCTTCGGGGATAGGAGGGGCTCCGGTTGCGCCGGTCAGGGCGAGGCGGGACAAGGCGACGTCGATCAGGGTCAGCAGCAGTTCGAAACGTTCCGCCGCGCCGCGCTGGGCGGCGGCCTCGGCCAGCGCCAGTGCGCGCTGGCGATTCATGCGGGGCAGGGTGCCCAGAATGGCGATCAGTTCGGCGTAGATATCCAATCCGCCCAGATTAATCAGCCGCACTGCATCGCCGACAGACCCTGCGGCTAGTGCTGCCAGATGATCGGCTTTTGTGGGCAGTTCTGCACAGGATTGCGACAGGGCGGCTTGCACGTCTTCTGCTCCCAACTTCGACAGGCGCAGGGTGCGGCAGCGCGACCGAATCGTCGGCAACAGGCGCGACGGTTGGTGCGAGATCAGCAGCAGGATTGTTCGCGCTGGCGGTTCTTCGAGCATTTTCAGCAACGCGTTGGCTGCGCTTACATTCATCTCATCCGCCGAGTCCACGATGACGACCCGACGCCCGCCATCGGTGGATGAAAGGCCAAAAAACTTTCCAAGCTTGCGGATGTCGTCGACAACGATTTCGTTGCGCAACCGGCCCTGGTCGTTGAGTGAGCGGGTGATAGCGGCGAGACCCGGTTCCGCCCCCGCCAGAATACGGTGCGCGACGGGGTGGTCGGGATCGATCTCCAGCGACTCCGGCGGTGGTGTGGCGCCGAACAACCCATCCCCCTCGACCTGAGGTGTTGCCAGCAAGAAGCGGGCAATACGCCAGGCCAGGGTCGCCTTGCCGACCCCGCGTGGGCCGGTCAAGAGCCAGCCGTGATGCAGTCGGTCAGAGGTGTAGGCGCTCAGAAACGCCTGCTCGGCCTCAGCCTGTCCGAACAGGTGCCGGGTTTCGCGCGGGTGCGGGGCGCCGGGGGCCTGATCCGGGGTTGGGGTGTCGTCGTTCATCTATCGTCTGTCACAATGATTGCCGGACGATTTCTGTCACATCCTGTGCAACGCTGTCCATGTCCCGATTGCCGTCGATCACACGGAAACGGTCCGAGAATTCATCCGCCAGCGCCAGAAAGCCCGCGCGCATCTTTTCCTGCAGATCGATGCCGAAATCCTCGAACCGCTCTTCGGTGCCCTGGCGACCTTTGGCGCGGGTCAGGCCGGTTTGCGGATCCATGTCGATCAACAGGGTCAGGTCGGGTTCGCGCCCGATCATGAGTGCGTGCAACTGGTCGACCAACCCACGCAGGTTACCGCGCGAAAGGCCCTGATACATGCGGGTGCTGTCGGCAAACCGGTCGCAGATTACAACCTTGCCTGCGGTAAGCGCCGGTTCGATGGTGCGCTCCAGATGATCCCGGCGCGCGGCGGTGAACAACAACAGTTCCGTCTCGGCCGACCAACGGTCGGGGTCGCCTTCCAGAACCAGACGACGGATTTCCTCGGCCCCGGCTGATCCCCCGGGTTCGCGCGTCAGGACGACCTCTTGGCCCAAATTACGCAGGTGATCCGCAAGCATACGCGCCTGCGAGGATTTGCCTGATCCGTCAATGCCTTCGAAGGTCAGAAACAACCCGGGTCTCGTCACAATGCGTCCAGGGGATTGCCGATCACGTCGGTCAGAACAATACCGCCCACGGTCATCATACGCACCACAAACCCTCCGGTCGCAACGCTCTCAGCAGCCACCAGGGGGCGTCGGATTTCCGGCAGGCCTTCGGGCTTGATAACCAACTCGGCCAGTTGCTGACCCTTTTCAACCGGTGCGTTAACGGGGCCGTTATAGACCACTTCGGCCTCAATATCCTTGTCGCCCAGCACCGGGAACAACAGGGACAGATCCTCTTCAGGAACCAGATCCACGGTCTTCTTCGCCCCCATCCAGATATTGGCCTGTGCTATCGGCGTGTCCGCGCTGGCAACCGTCCTCTCGACAAAATTTCGAAACGACCAGTTAACCACGGCCTCAGCCTCCTCTGCGCGGCGGGCGGTGCTGTCGAGGCCGGTGAGAACGAAGATCACCCGGCGATCGCCTTGCTTGGCCGAGCCGACAAGGCCATATCCGGCTTCTTGCGTGTGGCCGGTCTTCAGTCCGTCTGCGCCGATCCCCAGTTTCAGCAGCGGGTTGCGGTTGCGCTTGTTCGACGGCGCGCGGCCATCGAATTCAAACACTTCCTCGGCAAACAGGGGATAGTATTCCGGGAAGTCCGAGATCAGCCGATCTGCAAGTACGGCAAGGTCGTGTACTGACATCATGTGACCCGCTGCGGGCCAGCCGTTGGAATTGGAAAAGTTCGAGCTGTCCATTCCCATCTGCTTGCCGCGCTGGGTCATGTAGCGGGCAAACCCGGCCTCGGTTCCATCGGGGCTGAGCGCTTCGGCGATCACCACGCAGGCGTCGTTACCAGACAGTACGATAATGCCGCGCAACAGGTCCTCGACCCGGACGCGGTCCTGCGTGTTCAGGAACATGGTCGAGCCGCCATAGCTCATCGCGTGTTCCGAAACCGGCAAGGTTTCATCCAGCGTCAAACGGCCATCGCGCAGCGCCTCGAAGGCTACGTAAAGCGTCATCAGCTTGGACATCGACGCTGGCGGAAGCGGCAAATCCGCCTCTTTGGACAGAAGCACTGTTCCGGTTGTCTGATCCATCACATAGGCCGCGCGGGCCTGCGTGTCGAAAGCATGGGCTGGCAGGGCAAACAGCGCCAGCCCAAGGGTCAAAACAGATGATCGCAGTGAGGACAGCACGGGGGGCCTCCTTTGTTTCAGTTTTTGACAGTGAACGCGTCGGTAAAGCCAAGATCCTTGACGTCGCGCTGTATCGCATTGCGTTCCGCGCGGGTTTTCGCCGGCCCAACCAACACGCGCCAGACCTTTTTGTCGTCGGACTTCAACTCACGAATATCGGCGGACATGCCATTTCGCTGAATCTTCGAAACCGCGCTCTTGGCGTTGGCTTCGACATTGAAGGTTCCGACCTGAACAAATGGTTTGGCCAGCGAGCGCGGGGTCTTTTGCTGAGAGTTTGTAGCAGCGGTCGTGCTGACCGGGGTCGGCTCTGCCAAGTCGATGGCGGCCGCTGCGCCCGCGATGGGGTCCAGAGGTGTTTCGGTGATCGTGTCGGTTTTCTTCTTTTGCCACCATTTCCGTTTGGCGGGTTTTTCTTCGGGCGCAGTGACCTCCGGGTCCGACAGGGTGGGGGCCGGAGTCGCCTCGGCGACCGTTTCAACCGCTTGTTCTGCCGCTTCGGTTGTTGCCTCGGCTGCAGAGTCGGTCGCCGCTGCAGCAGCTGCTCCGGTTGCGCCAGCGGCGGCAACCTTTTCCTTCTTTTGCCACCACTTGCGCTTGGCTGGCTTTTCCGCGTCGGCCGCTGTGGATTCGGCCACATCGTCCTGAGGTTTGGTGTCATCCGTTGCAGGCGCGGTTTCTACTGTTTCGATTTCCGGGGTTTCTTCCGGTTCCGGTTCTTTTGTTTCGACCGGCTTGCGCCGCAGGGCGGTGACCTCGACCTTGGTTGGCGCCCCGGCAAGGATGCCCAGCTTCTCTGCCGCTGCCGAGGACAATTGCAACGCCGGTCCGGGCTGGCTTCTTTCCCGCCGGAACAAGGCACCGGTAATGGATTTGTTGTTGGCCGTGTTCTTGATTACCACGCGTTCGGGCTGGGTAACGTCGGGATGGGCGACCCAGATGCCGCCCAAGGAAGGACGGCCATCCCAAAGACCGGCCTCAACCACGTTGAATACTTCCGGAGCTTCAACGGAGTCAGCCGAGGTTTTCGAATAATCTGGGAACAGCTCGAACTTATCATCGGTCTGGGCGTCATCACTTGGGGCGTCTGCTGATGAAGCGCCTTCCGGAGACAAGCCTTCCTCGCAACCAGCCAGAACTGCCAATCCCACGACAAGCACCGCCAGCGATCGCGGTTTTGCGCGTGTCTCACTCGCTCGTTTCATTTTGTCATCCCTTGCCTGAAGAGGCCTCGTTTCCTGAGCCCCGTCGCCGATCGCCGGTTCTGTCGTGCCGGTCTGCTACGGTCTTTCCCGCAAAGCATAACGTGGGCACAGTGCCATGGAAAGACCACTGCGCGCGCTTCGGCGAGATTTCCCTATTTGCTCTTGCCACCGTTTCAACTTGGCCTTAGACCCGGCTCCACGCGGGGAGGTGGCAGAGTGGTCGAATGCGGCGGTCTTGAAAACCGTTGGGCGTGAGAGCGTCCCCAGGGTTCGAATCCCTGTCTCCCCGCCACCCATACCTGTCTCACTTCAGTTGTCTTTTCTGATCCGGAATTGTGTCGCAATTCCCGCGCGTTGGCGCATGCGCTATCAATCAGAGACGGAGCAGACCGTACATTCAGAGGACAATTCAGGCCCCAGTCTCAGTGCCGCATTTTGGCGGGGTCGCTTTGGGCTGGATTTCCCTGATTACCTGCAATTTACAGGGAGTTTTCGTCAAACGAGACTGAAATCCGGCACATTTCATGTCAGAACTGAATGTTTTTCAAAGGCTTATGCTTCGAATTTCCTGGAAAGTGGAACAGGGAATTTTCTAGTGCGTCCAGGGAATTGTTCCGCCGGATCTGGGAGGGCAAACCCTGTATCAGGGAGGCCGCATCTGAAGGTTTTAGAAGCCGAACAGGCGCGCCTGTTCGGCCCAGTCAAGTGGGTGGGTGACGCTGACCAGACGCTTGAGTGTGAGTTTGGGCGACTGGGTGCCGTCGAGAATCGCGGCTTGAATCTTCGGTGAGAGAAAGGTGAGCTGGGTGCGGGTGCGGATGAAGGCGCCGGGGAGATTTTCCCGCTGCGCAATATCCTTCAGTTGAACACTGGCTTTCAGATCACGGGCCCAGCCATGGGCGCGGAGCAGCATAGTCCGGAGGTGGGGTTCGGGTTGGGGCGCCATGTCTCCAGCGATGACCTTAGCCTCGACGCCGCGGCGGCGAAGATTGAAGGATGCAGTGATGTGTGTGAGATCCGGGTGCAGAAGATCTGCAGCGATGCCCAGTGAGTTTTCCAGGGTATTACGGTTCAATTCGAGGTCGATCTGTCCTCGTGCAATTCCGCCGCTGGCCAGAATATTAGCGCCGACCTGACCGCCATGGCGTCGAAGTCGGGTTACTAAATCCGCAACTGAAGTCTGCACTGCCTCCGCTGACCCGGCCTCCGGCTGCGCCAGTACCTGGTGCGCGGCGGAGGCGTCTTGCAGATGTCTGACGAAAACATCAATGACAGCGTTTTCCAGCGAAGGGCCGGGAAGTCGCCAGCCGGATTTATCCTTGCCGCCCGAGATCAGTCGATTGAAGACGAAGTAGCGCAACCGTCGGCCTTCGCCGTGGTGATCATAGCCAAGCGGCAGGTTGCTTCTTACGGGGCTGCGTTCAGAGAATTGGGCGCGCTCAACAAACAAAGATCAGGACGGTGGCTACGGATGTTTCCAACTTGGCATTCAACCGATCTCTCTGTGCTGCAGTGCATGCATTCAGACAAAAGTCTCTAGGGAAATTTTCCTCCATCGACCTGATGACCGGTCAATGCCAACTAATTTGTGTTCAGTAAACCTTGGGTGAAAGAGGTCAAATCAACAATCTCATCGGCGTGGCATTCCCGATCCGAAGTCAGTGTAGCCTGCACCCAAGTGCAAGCTCCTGGCGACGAATCTGGACAGATATTTCGGACCAACACGGTCAGGCCGTGCTCTGGTATATTGGCGACACAGGTTCCATCGGGCAGCCGTGCACTCACTTCAATACCATCTGATGATAATTTCTCACACAGATCGGGGGCCACAACTCTCTCTGCGGACACGATGCAGTTCCAGCTGCCTGGATAGATGTGATAGTTCGCCATAAAGCCGATACGGGAAAAGTAACCGTATGTGTCATTCTGCCAATCAGTGGTGAAGCCTTGAGATTCAAAGCTCTCCCGTAAGCTTGCAGCAGTTGTCCTTCCAGACGCACAGGTCGCATTGAAAACTGCGACGATATCAACCGATCCGGACGAAATAGCGGCCCTTGCATCTGGCGCCTCGGCGACGACGGGACCAGTTGTTCCGATTGATAGCGAGAGTAAGATCCTCTTGAGGGCTATTCGACCGATCATCGGTCCAACCTCTTTTTTTTATAAGATTCCTTAACGGTGTAGAGCTGTCATATGGTGCCGATTGCGTTCGGCTTCGAAAGCGGATATGCCCTCGAACTTTGCCAACAACATACGAAGGTTTGGCTGCGAAAAGCAACTTTCCAATCAGTCACAACCGATCATCTCGTATGCCTGGGTGTCCCGCTTCTTTCCTGTTTGAGCGCAAAGTACTCAACGTCGGGATTGTCCCGCAAGGCGGCCGATGTCTGCAATGAGCCCAAAGCGACCGCTGTTGAACTCGCCAGATATCGTCAGCTGTTGGTTTGTGAACCCCGGCGGTTCCTTCCAGTTTCGGCTACGACTTAGAAAAAACTAGCATAGGAGTAGACTTTACTCACTTCAAGGAACGCGGCTCAAGGCTCCTGAAAAGCCACATTGGCGGGGGCAATGTTCAAGCGAGTACTTCCCCAGTTTGACCGATAGTTAGCGTTCCACCATTAACCACCTCGACATAGACGCCCATATCCATATGGCCCATCAACTTCCGAATAAGGTAGGGTATCTTCAAGTCCCGCTCGGCCGTTTCCGGGTTCACTTCAGTGGCCGCACACCTTTTCGTGCGTGAGAGTATCTTTAACTCGACATCGCCAAATCTTAGGACTGATCCAACTGCATCCAGCTCAGAAAATGAAGGTAAACCGTCGATCTCGATATTCGCTCGAAAGCGCGCAGGGTGGATTTCTGCGTTCAGTTGTTCACCCAGCTTTTCCACAGAGGCCAGGTTCAAAACGGATATCGCGTTCATCATTTTCAGCGATACCACAGATACATCTGTAAACCGATGGGGAGCTGAAGAGACGAACTTTGGCGGTTCGGGATCATTTAAGTCGATCTCTGAGGCAAGGAAACTTTCCGCATTCATCCGATCTTCAGGTATTCGCATATTAAAGCGCAGTGTCTTTCCGTTCGCTTTGATCTCAAGATCTTGGGTCCTGACATCCAAACTAGTCTGAATGCCTGCCAATGCAGCCTCATTCAACAAAACGACAAAACGATCTTTCGGCAGTGGCTTAGGGTCCTGCACGTCGAAACCGGAGTTGTATCGAGCAAATCCGAACAGGCGATCACCTGGAAGGCCCTCTCCTGCTTGCAGCGTCACGGTTTGCATAGGCTCGGAACTCAAGCCTTTAATTGGGTAGCGGTTTATTCGGACGATAGAGAGATTGTTCATATGTCTGTACCTGACCAAACGAGTTACGCGATCCAGCGTGATCCGTGCTGTTTGACGCTAACTCCAATTCTCAAAGGTATCGACCAAATAATCTGTCAGTGCTTCAGAAGCGGGTTCCTAAACTTGTCGGCCACGTGATGGCAGCGATTGTGGGCTGCGCCAATATTAGTCGAAATGGCCATTTAATGCCTCGCTGCTGAAAATACATGCGCATCAATGCCGTTAAACAATTTCGCTAAAAATCAACAACTCAGAAGCAAAATCAGCGACCTTCTCTGGCTATTTGAGGTACGGACCTCAAAAATTTCTGGACTTGAGGTGCGTACCTCAAATAGCCTTGGAAGTATGCCGCGATTCGCACATCCTCGATTGACGGCGAAAAAAGGGAGGAATGGATGACTTACACAAAACTGGCCTCGGCCAGCGCAATAGTCCTTGCCGCTACTACTCTTTCTACCAAGGCAAATGCTGAAGATCTGACGCTTTGTTGGGCTGCATGGGACCCGGCCAACGCGCTTGTTGAGCTATCAAAAGAATTCGAAGCAGAATCCGGCCACACGATGAACTTCGAATTTGTTCCCTGGCCAAATTTTGCTGACCGGATGCTGAACGAGCTGAACTCTGGGGGTAAGCTCTGCGACCTATTGATTGGTGACAGCCAATGGATCGGCGGTGGCGCTGAGAATGGTCATTATGTCCAGCTGAACGAGTTCTTTGATGCTGAAGGCATTAGCATGGACGATTTCGCGCCGGCCACTGTCTACGCGTACTCGACCTGGCCTAAGGGTACACCAAACTACTACGCGCTGCCTGCGATGGGTGATGCTAATGGCTGGTTCTATCGCAAGGACTGGTTCGAAAACCCCGAAATCCAAGCCGCATACAAAGAAGCAACTGGTCAGGACCTACGTGAACCCCAGTCCCAGAAAGAGTTGTTGCAGATCGCGCAGTTCTTCCAAGGTCGTGAAATCGACGGAAAGACAGTCTACGGGGCAGCAATCTTTACCGAGCGCGGCTCGGAAGGGATCACCATGGGTGTGACCGGAGCGCTGTATCCATGGGGTTTCAAATACGAAAACACTCCGGGCTCATACGACATGGAAGGCGCCGTAAACTCACCGGAAGCAGTTGAGGCTTTGGAATTCTATAAGGAGTTCTACAAAACGGCGACGCCTCCGGGATACACCAACTCTTACATGGGTGAGAGCTTGGATGCCTTTAAGTCCGGTCAGGTTGCCATGGCTATGAACTGGTTTGCGTTCTTCCCAGGTCTTTATGCCGATCCCAATACCGGCGGTGACAAAATCGACTTTTTCGTGAATCCACCGCAAAATCAGGCTGGCTCAACACTGGGCGGCCAAGGCATTTCTGTTGTCAGCTACTCTGATAAACAGGATGCCGCACTTGAGTACATAAAGTGGTTCGCGCAGCCAGAAGTTCAGGCCAAATGGTGGGAGCTAGGCGGCTACTCGGCACATAACTCAGTGCTGGAAGATCCTGGCTTCGTAGATAGCCAACCGTTTGCCGGTGACTTCCTAGAAGCAATGGGTGGGGTGCAGGACTTCTGGCAGGAGCCCGCTTACGCGGAGCTACTTTTGGCGATGCAGAAACGCATCCACGACTACGTGGTTGCCGACCAAGGCACAGCTCAAGAAGCGCTTGATCTTTTGATCGAAGATTGGACGGAGGTCTTCGAAGACGAAGGCAAGCTGTAGCCCGGACGCAGGCAGGAGCGGGTGCGAACCCGCTCCACCTTCTCCCTCCCGTGAGTTCGAAACCAACAAGAACTGGCAAAGAGATGTCTGACAGGACCGTAGATCGCGTTGCGCAGGCAACGCCCCAGCGAGTTGCGCGAAAAATCCGGGGGCTATCCGACCGCGCGATCGCCTGGATATTCATTTCCCCAACGATATTTCTACTGCTGGCGATCAATATCTTTCCGTTGATCTGGACCATCCAACTGAGCTTTACCAACTACAAGGCCAACCGGATCGGGCGTGAAGTCAAAGATGTCGGGTTCAGGAATTACGAGCGTATCCTGACCGACTCGGACACCTGGCTGAACATGCAGGCGACGGCGCATTTCCTGTTCTGGACAATCTTTTTCCAGGTGTTGATCGGGTTCACTCTAGCGTGGCTGATCAACAAAAAGTTCAAGGGCAATGACCTGTGGACGACGATCATCGTACTGCCGATGATGCTGTCTCCTGCAGTCGTCGGAAACTTCTGGAAGTTCCTCTACCAACCGCAAATCGGCTTATTCAATTACATCGTGTCTTGGTTCACCGGCAAAGACCCGTCGAGCTTTGAAATGCTGGGGTCGGTGACTTTGGCGCCTTGGGCGATCGTGATCGTCGACACCTGGATGTGGACACCTTTCGTGATGCTGATCTGTCTGGCCGGGCTGCGCAGCATTCCCGATTATATCTACGAAGCCGCCGAGATCGACCGTGCCAGCAAGCTGCGGCAGTTCTTCACAATCACAATCCCGATGGTGCTGCCGTTCCTGATGCTCGCGGTGCTGTTTCGTGGGATCGAGAACTTCAAGATGTTCGACCTGGTGGTTCAGCTAACCGGCGGAGGGCCGGGTTCTGTAACGGAACTCACTTCGATCAATCTCAAACGGGAGGCGTTTGAGAAGTGGCGCACCGGCTATGCCTCGGCCTATGCGATCATCCTATTCGTCACCGTGTTCGGCCTTGCGTCGATCTACGTCAAAGCCCTGAACAAGGTGAAACAGAGATGAGCAGTTTTTCCGTCACCGAACCTTCGAACCGGTCCAAGTGGATCGCTGGTTTTCTGGTAATCGCTTATGCCCTGATTACGATGATCCCGCTGGTGTGGATTTTGCTGACTGGCTTCAAATCGCCTGCTGATGCGATCAGCTATCCGCCTAAGGTGGTCTTTGACCCAACGCTAGAAGGCTATGTTAACCTTTTCACCACACGCACGCGGCAAACGCAGGAGTTTCTGGAAGCAAACCCACCACAGAATTGGGCCGATGAGATCGTGCGCCAATACGACATGGTGATTGTCGGACCTTCCAAGTTCGGTGAGCGCTTTATGAACTCGGTTATCATCGGATTTGGCTCGACGTTTCTAAGTATCTTTCTTGGCACCCTGGCTGCCTATGCGTTCAGCCGATTCAAGGTTCCGCTCAAGGACGACCTTCTGTTCTTCATCCTCAGTACAAGGATGATGCCTCCTGTCGCCGTCGCCATCCCGATTTTCCTGATGTTCAGAAATCTTGGATTGAGCGACACGCATTTGGGGATGATCTTGCTGTATACGGGCGTGAATATTTCCTTGGCGGTCTGGTTGCTGAAAGGATTCATCGACGAAATCCCGAGAGAGTACGAAGAAGCTGCCCTAATAGATGGCTACACTCGGTTTCAGGCTTTCTACAAAGTGGTGCTGCCGCAAGCCGCCACCGGAATAGCCTCGACAGCCATCTTTTGCCTTATCTTCGCATGGAACGAGTACGCATTTGCAGTGCTGCTGACATCTGCGAATGCGCAAACTGCACCGCCATTCATCCCGACCATTATCGGTATTGGAGGCCTAGACTGGCCTGCCGTTGCCGCTGGCGCAACGATCTTCCTAATCCCGGTCATGATTTTCACTATCCTGATGCGCAAACACTTGCTGCGTGGGATCACATTCGGAGCCGTACGCAAATGAGCGAGTTTCTTACCGGATTGATGCGGCTCCGCCGCGGCCCATGGGAGATGGTTGCGACCATCCTAATCGCGCTGGGTGTTTTCATGCTGATGCAGCCCTTTGTACTGTGGGCCTTCACCTATTCCTTCGTAGTCACGCTGATCGGAACCGTCATGTTCATCATCGTCAGCCATTTCCCGGAGTAGAAATGGCCCAGATCGTAGTCAAAAATGTAAAGAAGATGTTCGGCGATTTCACGGCTGTTCGCGAAAGCTCGTTCACGATTGAGGACGGTGAATTTTTCATGCTGCTCGGGCCATCCGGCTGCGGAAAGACGACGACGCTGCGGATGATCGCAGGCTTGGAACTTCCAACATCGGGTGAAATCTACCTCGACGGCGAAGAAATCAGCCAACGGCCACCCTCAGAGCGAGACATTGCTTTCGTGTTCCAGATGTTTGCGCTGTATCCGCATATGAACGTGCGCAAGAATATCAGCTACCCACTGATATCGCAGGGCATGCCGCGTGCTGCTGTCAAAGCCAAAGTAGAGGAAGTCGCGGGAATTCTGGGAATCAAGGACATCCTCGATAGCCCGGTAGGCGGGCTTTCAGGCGGCGACAGGCAGCGCGTGGCGCTGGGTCGCGCGATTGTTCGCGAACCCAAGGCGTTCATGATGGACGAGCCGCTGGGTGCCCTAGATGCCGAGTTTCGTGAGCACATGGCCGAAGAACTACGCGCGCTTCATGATCGTATGGGCGCGACCACTGTTTACGTCACTCACGATCAGTTGGAAGCCATGCAAATGGGCGACAAGATCGTTGTTATGAACAACGCAGTGATCGAACAATTCGGCACGCCGCAGGAAATCTACGACAAACCAGCCACAATGTTCGTTGCAGATTTTATCGGGTCTCCTTCGATGAACTTCCTGCCGTTTCAGGGAAAGGTCGCGCCTGGCTCGGAGATGGTTCGACTTAATGGCCATGACGAAGCCGTGCCCAAACTGATGGAAGGGGCGGAAGGTGACTTGGTTTTTGGCGTTCGCCCTGAGCATGTTTTTCTATCGGATGCGAGTGCCTACCGGGCCGAGGTCCTGGCCGCAGAATACTTGGGAACCACCCAGATCGTGACGCTGCAAAGCCCGAACGGGGAGCTGAAAGCTCGCATTGATGCGCGCGAAGCCGTTAACCCCGGCGAGACGGTGGGATTGGAGTTCCGCTCACCCGCAGTAACCCTATTTGAAAAGTCTACCGGGCGCGCGCTGAGGTCCGCTCTGAACGACGAGGTACTAAGCAATGGCTGAAGTCGTGTTGGAGAACATCTCGAAGTCATTTGGCAACGTCAAAGCGGTAGATGATATCTCAATGACGATCCCCAACGGCGCCTTTGTGGTGTTGTTGGGCCCGACTGGAGCGGGAAAAACAACGACACTGAGATTGATATCCGGACTTGAGAAACTGGATTCCGGAGCAGTGCGCATTGCCGGGCGCGATGTTGGTATAGATACACCCGCCCAGCGCGATGTGGCGATGGTCTTCCAGCAATACTCGCTGTACCCGCATATGACAGTGCGTGAGAACCTGTCTTTCCCTCTGCGATCGCCGATCCTGAAGACACCAGAGGATGAGATCACGAGAAAGGTCAACGAAGTCTCGGAGATCCTCCAGATCCCGCACAAACTGGACAACAAAGCCACTGAACTGTCGGGCGGTGAAATGCAGCGCGTTTCAATCGGACGGGCGCTGGTGCGCGACCCCCAGATTTTCCTGATGGATGAACCGCTCAGCTCTTTGGACGCCAAGCTTCGGGCGGATTTGCGGGTCGAGCTGAAAAGGATTCAGGCCGATCTGGGGTCAACCTTGCTCTACGTGACCCACGATCAGGTCGAAGCCATGACAATGGCAACGCATATCGGCGTTTTGGAGAACGGCCGATTGGTTCAGTACGGAACACCCCGGGATATCTATGAAAACCCGGGCAGTGTTTACGTTGCCAGCCGGTTGGGTCTGCCACGTATCAACATCCTGCCGTCCGAGTTGTTCGGAGGCGATCACAAAGGCCCGCAGATTGGTCTTCGCCCGGAAAACATCATCGAAGGTGAAGGCAGTGAGGCACGTGTGATACGCGCCGAACATCTGGGCGACCAAACACGGCTGCACCTGGACCTGAATGGTCACCCGGTGGTTACCCTGATTGATGTCCATCAGGATTACCCTTCTGGAAAACTCATAAAAATCCGCCCCCACAACCCGTTGTATTTTGACGCGTCCGGCGCGCGTGTGAACTAAGGAGCAAAAGCATGGCCCAGTTCCTCAACACAAAAGAAACCCTGGTAATAGAGGCCATAGACGGCCTTCTGGCCTCTTCTGGGGGGCAACTTACCCGGTTGGACGGCTACCCGCACATCAAGGTTGTCTACAGGTCAGATTGGGACAAGTCGAAAGTCGCCCTGGTTTCCGGCGGCGGGTCTGGTCACGAACCCGCCCATGCAGGTTTCGTTGGTGCCGGTATGCTGACTGCAGCGGTATGCGGGGAAGTGTTTGCGTCCCCGTCAGTCGAGGCGGTTCTGGCGGGCATTCTTGCGGTCACGGGTGAGGCCGGGTGCTTGCTTATCGTCAAGAACTACACCGGTGACCGGTTGAACTTCGGCCTGGCTGCTGAACGCGCCCGTGCATTGGGCCGCAAGGTAGAGATGGTCGTTGTCGACGATGACATCGCCCTGCCTGACCTACCGCAACCACGCGGCGTGGCAGGAACTTTGTTCGTGCACAAAATTGCAGGCGCGCTTGCAGAAAGTGGTGCTGACCTGGGCACTGTTACCAATGCAGCACGAAACACCATCGCCAAGGTAGTCAGCATCGGTATGAGTCTGGATACCTGCACCGTTCCGGGTTCTCCGAAAGAGGACAGGATTGCGCCCGGCAAAGCGGAACTCGGTTTGGGCATCCATGGCGAGCCTGGAGTACAGCAGGTGGAGTTCTCGAATGCTGTATCGGCTATGTCCACAGTCGTGGAGAAGCTACAGCAAAGAGTGGGTTCTGGGGATTGTGTGGCGTTGGTCAACAACCTTGGTTCCACAACACCGTTAGAAATGGCTGTCCTCACGCATGCCCTGTGCGAGACTGGGATCGCTCGCCGTATCATTGGTCCGGCACCAATGATGACGTCGCTCGATATGCACGGGTTTTCCGTATCCATACTGCCTGTAGATCAGGACGATGTATCGGCGCTTGAAGCTGGTGTTGATCTGGCGGCTTGGCCAGGCGTCAATTCCATCGATCCAATAGAAGTGGCGCCTTTGCCTGATGGCTTGACTCCAATCGATCCAATTCCTTCGAACAATCCCACGACAAGGGAAACGATTTCTCGGTTGTCTGAACTGCTCATCAACGCTGAGAAGAACCTGAACGAGTTGGACGCGAAGTCTGGGGATGGCGACACAGGGAGCACATTGGCGACCGCAGCAAGAGCGTTACAAGGGAGCCTTGACCGAATGCCGCTTGCTGATTTGACACAACTGTTTCCAGCGTTGGGCAATGAATTGAGTCAGACGATGGGTGGTTCTTCCGGCGTGATACTTGCAATCTTCTTCAACGCAGCGGGAGATGCCTGCGCAAGCGGGGCTTCGGTACCGAAGTCTTTGGTCGAAGGCCTGAATCGCGTTAGCCAAGTCGGAGGTGCCAAGGTCGGTGACAGGACGATGATCGACGCTCTAGCACCTGCACTTGCCGCACTCCCGTCTGGTATGACCCATGCGGCAAAGGCTGCCCGCGAAGGTGCGGACAACACGGCTAAAATTCGTCGTGCGAAGGCGGGCCGCGCGGCCTATGTTCCCGAAGAAAACCTAGTTGGACATAACGATCCTGGCGCTGAGGCTGTTGCTTTGTTGTTTGAAGGCTTAGCGCGGGAGATTGAGGGTTGAAGAACACGTGGAAGACCAAAAACAAAAACTAGAATTGGTGAAAAAGCCAACTGTCAATGACATCGCGCGTGTAGCGGGTGTTAGCCTGGCGACTGTTGACCGGGTCTTGAACAGACGCCCCGGCGTGCGGACCGTGACCGTTCAGAAAGTACAAAAGGCGATTGATGAGCTGGGGTATGTGCGCGACACGGCCGCGGCCAACCTAGCGCGAAACCGAGTTTACAACTTCCTCTTTGTTCTGCCGGACACGGATAACGAGTTTGTGGAGGCTATTAGCAGTCAGATCGCAGAGCAATCGCGTGATCAGTTTATTGAGCGGACTCGTATTTCGATAAAGAAGGTCGCTCCGTTTGAGCCACAAGATATCGTCAACATTTTGGACACTGTCGAAAGCTTAGACGTTGATGGAGTTGCCGTTTTCGGACCTGAAACGCCTTCTGTCCGCGATGCTGTAAAGAGGGTCAGGGACAAGGGCGTTCCGGTAGTTGCCTTGGTGTCTGACTTGCCAAGTTCTGAACGGGATCACTTTGTAGGAATCGATAATGTTTCGGCAGGACGGACAGCTGCTCAGTTGATGGGACGATTTGTACATCGCGAAGGTAAAGTTTTGGTCCTGACTGGCTCTCGTTTGGCACGTGATCACCTGGAACGGCGCCAGGGTTTTGATCTTGTTGTGGCTGAGGATTTTCCTCACCTCGAAGTCGTGGCGTCTGTCGAGGGCCGGGATGATCCGGATCTGATCTACACGATGATGCCTGAAATCTTTGAAACCTACCCGGATCTGGTCGGAATATACTCGTCAGCAGCGGGCAATGCTGGTCTGATTCAATTTCTGTCAGAGAACGAGTTTAGCAAAGATCTGGTAATCATCGCACATGAGCTTACTCCGCTAAGTCGTGAGGCGCTGAGGCTAGGCACATTTGACGCTCTAATCTCGCAAGACACCGGGCATATTGTTCGTTCTGCCGTCCGTCTGTTGCGCGCAACTTCGGACAAAGTTCCATTCAATAAAGCACAGGAACGTATCCGTATCGACATCTATCTGAAGGAAAATTTACCGCCTTAGCGGCATTGGTTTCGGGGAGGAAATCTATGAAAACGATCAAAGGTCCGGCTCTTTTTCTAGCGCAATTTGCGGGTGACGAAGCGCCGTTCAATTCATGGGACGCCATTACCAAATGGGCGGCTGATTGTGGATACAAAGGCGTTCAGGTTCCCAGTTGGGATGGCCGGTTGTTCGACTTAGAACAGGCCGCTTATAGCGCCGGTTATTGCGACGACTTCAAAGGCCAAGCCAAAGAGAATGGTGTCGAAGTCACTGAACTGTCAACGCACCTTCAGGGCCAGCTAGTGGCCGTTCATCCTGCCTATGACAGTGCGTTTGATGGATTCGCCACCGAAAGCGTCAGAGGAAACCCGAAGGCCCGACAAGAATGGGCGGTAGACCAGGTTAAAAAAGCGCTATCAGCTTCGAAAAACCTGGGTATTTCAGCACATGCGACATTCTCTGGCGCCTTGGCCTGGCCCTATGTTTATCCCTGGCCTCAGCGCCCTGCCGGCTTGATTGAAACGGCATTTGATGAGCTCGCTCGCCGTTGGGTGCCCATCCTGAATCACGCGGATGAATGCGGTGTCGATGTCTGCTATGAAATTCACCCCGGAGAGGATCTCCACGACGGTGTGACCTACGAGATGTTTCTCGAACGGACAGGCAATCACCCAAGGGCTTGCATGTTGTACGACCCGTCACACTACGTCCTGCAATGCCTCGACTACCTGGACAACATCGACATCTACAGGGATCGAATACGGATGTTCCATGTAAAAGATGCCGAGTTCAACCCAACCGGTCGGCAAGGAGTTTATTCTGGGTATCAAAGCTGGGTTGATCGAGCCGGTCGGTTCCGGTCACTTGGCGATGGTCAAGTGGATTTCGGGGCTGTCTTCTCAAAAATGGCGGCGAATGACTTTGATGGCTGGGCGGTTGTCGAATGGGAATGCTGTCTGAAACACCCAGAGGATGGAGCGCGTGAAGGCGCTCAGTTTGTGTCAGATCACATAATCCGTGTGACCGAGAAAGCCTTTGATGATTTCGCTGACGGTGGCGCAGACGAAGCCGCCAATCGCAAAATGCTGGGGATTGAGTGATGGTCACAGGACGCAGTGAAGAAACCTCAGGACGCATTCGGCTTGGCATGGTTGGCGGCGGAAACGACGCCTTCATCGGGGGTGTTCATCGCATAGCCGCGCGACTGGACGACAAGTTCGAGCTGGTCGCCGGTGCTTTGTCTTCGACGCCAGAGAAATCTCTTGAAAGTGGTCAGGCATTGGGGCTCGAGCGGGTTTATGAAGACTTCAAACAAATGGCGATAAGGGAAGCCCGGCTGAAATCTGGGATCGAGGCGGTCTCAATTGTCACGCCAAATCACGTTCACTTTGCAGCCGCACGCGAGTTCCTGAAGCGCGGTATTCATGTGATTTGTGACAAACCACTCACCTCGACCCTTGCCGATGCAAAAAAGCTGGTCAAAGCAGCAGAAAGCGCGAATGCCCTATTCATTTTGACCCACAATTACACGGGCTATCCGATGGTTCGGCAGGCGCGCGAAATGGTTGCCAACGGAGACATTGGCAAAATCCGAGTGGTTCAGGTTGAATACCCGCAGGACTGGCTGACCGAGCAGCAGGATTTCAAACAGGCTGAGTGGCGAACCGATCCCGAACGCTCGGGCGCGGGTGGATCAACCGGTGACATCGGAACCCACGCATACAACCTTGCCTGCTTTGTAACCGGGCTGAAGGCGGACAGCTTGGCGGCGGACTTGCAGGCCTTTGTGCCGGGGCGCAAAGTCGATGACAACGCGCACGTGTTGCTTCGCTTCGAAGGCGGAGCGCGGGGTATGCTGTGGTCTTCTCAGGTGGCTCCCGGCAATGAAAACGCACTTCGATTGCGCGTCTATGGCGAAAAAGGTGGGCTGGAGTGGGCCCAGGAAGACCCCAATTACCTATGGTTTACGCCCTACAACGAACCAAAGCGTCTGATCACCCGAAATGGAGCTGGTGCTGGTAATGCTGCTAGTCGTTTGAGCCGAGTTCCTCCCGGTCATCCCGAAGGATATCTGGAGGGTTTTGCGAACATCTATGGAGAAGCAGCTGCAGCCATCCAAGCTTTCCGAGATGGTTTTTCACCTGACGCTTCGGTTGTCTATCCAACGGTCCTTGACGGGCTTAATGGAGTTAAGTTTGTAGCTGCATGCGTGCAAAGCTCTTCAAGAAATGCGGCCTGGGTCAAGTTAGACTAAAATCTGGACCCGAGAGGGGAGCAGGCTTCTTGCAAGTTCATGTCAGAAGAACTTGGGTTGGTCTTTCAGATTAACTTTGCGTGAGAGGGGCAGGGCAGTTGCATAGCCACCAGTCCAGTGCGGGCAGCGGGTACGTAGCGATATTCCTACAGATGTCCGCTTTTCCTCAATAGAAGAAGGGATAGGCCACCGGAAGTAATAAACACCGTGTCTTGAAAGGCTTAGGTAGGATGATTGCACCATTGTAGGTGTGTCCCACTTTGTGTCATACCCGAGCACTACAGGGTTAAGTCAATGATTTAGAATTAAATGGAGGCGAGTACCGGAATCGAACCGGTGTACACGGATTTGCAATCCGCTGCGTCACCACTCCGCCAACTCGCCTTTTCAAGCAAAATCAAATACTTGCCGTGGTGTGGCAGGCGTTTTAACACCTTTCGTCAGGGGCGTCCAGTGGGTTGATTGCAAAAATCCGTTCCCATGTGGTGCGACATGGCGCGGTGCGACACCAAGTTCCTGCGATCCGGCCAAATTTTCAACGCGACAGCCGTTGCCGGTTTCGTCTGAATATGGCACAAGCCGGACATACTTGGGACTAACATGAGCGATCCAATGACAGATTTCGCAACTCGGCGCCGTACGATGGTTGATACGCAGGTCCGACCCTCGGATGTCACGAAATTCCCTATCATTGACGCAATGTTGACCGTCCAGAGAGAGAACTTTGTACCGGATTCTCAGCGCGAGGCCGCCTATGCCGAGGGTGTGATCGATCTGGGGAACGGGCGTTGCCTGCTGGAGCCGCGGACGCTGGCCAAGATGCTGGACGTGCTGAATATCTCGAATGATGAAATTGTTTTGGATATTGCCCCCGCAATGGGATATTCCACCGCAGTAGCGGCACGCATGGCGCAACTGGTCGTGGCCGTGGAAGAGGACGAAGCCCTTGCCACAGAGGCGCAGACGATCCTGATGGAGGCGGAGGCCGACAACGCGATCGTACATGTCGGCCCGCTGGCACAGGGCGCCACCGAGCATGGCCCGTATGACGTGATTATGATTCAAGGTGGCGTCGAGCAGGTGCCAGAGGCGCTGATCGTACAACTCAAGGATCACGGGCGCATTGCCTGCCTGTTTGTGGAAGGAAAGCTTGGCACCGTTCGGATCGGGCACAAATCCGGGGGACGAGTGACCTGGCGCCATGCCTTCAATGCCAACGCCCCAGTTTTACAGGCATTTTGTGCGGAGTGTGCATTTTCGCTATAATTCTTTCTCATATTTTTCTGTTGCCTTGATTAGTTGAAAACAAACGCGCAAACTACGGTCAGGGCAGCGTAATTTTGGTTTGAGAAGGATTTCGTTATGCGTTCATGGACGGGGGGCAAGTTTGTAAAGGCATTGGCATTGACCGCGGGAATCGCGTTGAGTGCCGTGCCGGGACGCGCGGTCTGGGCTGATAACCTGACTGATGCGTTTATTGGGGCTTACAACACGAGCGGCTTGCTGGAACAGAACCGCGCGTTGCTGCGTGCGGCTGATGAAGACGTCGCAATCGCATTGTCGGCGCTGCGCCCGATCATAAACTGGGCAGTGGAGGTCAGTCAGGACTATACACGCAATTCTACAGATCTGGGCGTGGTCAGGAATGAACCGACTAACTTTTTTACCGGACTCACGCTGAGTCAATTGATCTATGACGGCGGCTTCTCGGTCTTGGGTAAGCAGTCGGCGCAGGAAACGGTTCTGGCAACACGTCAGACCCTGTTGGACGTCGAACAGCAGGTCCTGTTCCGCGGTGTGAACGCCTATTTGGGCGTGTTGCTGCAGGAAGAAACAGTGCAAATCCGTCTGAACAACGTCGATGTGTCGGCCGAGGAATTGCGGGCCTCGCAGGACCGCTTTGATGTGGGTGAGGTGACCCGTACGGACGTCGCGCTGTCCCAGGCGCAGTTGGCCAGCTCGCAAGCGGACCTTGCGGTCGCGCGTGGTAACCTGAGCATTGCGCAGGCGGAATATGTCAACGCAGTTGGTAAAGCCCCCGGGCGCACGGCCGGTCAGCCGAGCCTGCCGAATCTGCCGCGATCCGAGGGTGAAGCTGTCAGCCTGGCGCAGCGTAACCATCCGGCCATTCAGGCAGCTCAGCACCAGGTGCGTGCGCTTGACCTGGTCGTGCAGCAGCAGCGTGCCAATCTTGGTCCGAATGTCAGGCTGAACGCTGATGCAGGTATCCGCGAAAGCTATGACAACGATGACAGCCTCGAAGATGCAACCATCGCGCTGCGCTTAGAACAGCCGATCTACGCTGGTGGCCGACTGGCTGCCACGGTCCGCCGGGCAATGGCGACACGGGACGCGTCGCGCGCCAACCTTTTGAACGTGCAGAAGGACATCACCCAAGGGGTGGCTGACGCTTATGCTGCATTTCAGGCGGCGACTGCCAGCCTGAGGGCATCGACCGAACGGGTCCGCGCCTCGCAGGTTGCGTTTGATGGTATCCGGGAAGAGGCGACACTGGGTGCGCGGACAACTCTTGACGTGCTGAACGCTCAGCAGGATCTGCTGGACGCACAATTGGCCGAGGTCGCATCGCGCACCGAACGGTCCCGTGCGGCATACCAGCTGCTGCAGGCGCAAGGTCTGCTCACGGCGGAGCGTCTGGGTCTGGCTGTGCAAATCTATGATCCGACACTCTACTACAACCTGGTGAAGAAGGCTCCGGCGCAGGTCAGCCGGCAAAGCAGGGATCTGGACCGGGTCCTCAAAGCGTTGCGTCGCGACTAAGGGCCAATACTACCTGTTGTGAGGTCCGGTTTGTTTAGCTACACTCGATCCTGAGGATAGAGCGGTAGAGAACAATGACGGATAAAGTCGTAAAAGCGGGAATCGAGGACGTCCTGTCCTCGATTAAGCGTCTGGTCACCGAAGAAGACCGAAAAACGCCGGGAGTCCTGGCGTCGTCCCTTTCAAGAAAACCTGGCAGACTGGTTCTGACCGACGCGTTGCGGGTCAATGAACCGGTGATGATTGAGCAGCTTCAGCCTGAGAAAAAGGAATCGGCCTACAAGGCGGAAGATTCCGTCAAGCCGATGCTTCTGCGGGCTTGCGATATTGTCAAACACGCCGAACCTGCTGTCGAACAGCAAGCAAACACCGAGGCTGAGGATGGCCTTGCCGGTAGCCTGAGTGCCAAGATCGAAGCGCTGGAAGCCGCGATTGCCCGGACCGAGGACCAGTGGGAGCCGGACGGTGAAAGCGACGACGCCTATTCCGGCACACCGAACAAGCCGCTTGCCTGGAACGCCCGGGCTGAAACCAACGAAGCCGGGAAAGGCGGTGCCGAAGCTGAGAGGGTCGAGCCCACGGCAACCTTTATCCGCGATCCGAAAACTGCAGCCTCTGCCACGCCGCATGCACCCGAGGCGCAACCAGAATCATTGACGATGGACGCAGATGCGCTTCGGGCACTGATTGCTCAGGTTGTTCGGGAAGAGCTGCAAGGCGTTCTGGGTCAGCGCATCACCCGCAATGTCCGTAAGATGGTGCGGCGCGAGATTTACCGGGCGCTGGCCGAGCGGGAACTGGACTAGGCCTTAGGGCCTTTTTGGCGCCCGGGCCAGGTCCAGCAGACGGTCCAGATCCATGTGACGCTCCAGATGGTCCGCCAGCGCGTCCAGCGTTTCCTCAACCCCATCCTCATATGACAAGTCTGAGGTCGCGCCCAACTGCCGCAGATAGCGGGCGCGAAAAAGATCGGACGAGAAAATACCGTGCAGATAGCTGCCCCGAATACGACCGGTCTTGTCAACGGCGCCCTCTGGTCGGTTATCAATCTCAAGCCAGGCGCGATCGCAATCGGGGCCTTCGGTTCGTCCCATGTGTATCTCGTAGCCGGTGAGCGGCTCGTTCTCGGGGACGGTACACGCGGTGCGCAGGGTGACCTGTTTTTTGCCTGCCATGGTGGTGACCACATCTAACAGCCCCAGCCCCTCGACAGTGCCTGGGCGGCCATCCACGCCATCGGGATCGGCGATGGTATTGCCAAGCATCTGGTAACCTCCGCACAGGCCCAACACGTGGCCGCCCCGGCGGACATGGGCATAGAGGTCGATATCCCAACCCTGTGCCCGGAAATAATATAGATCCCCAATGGTGGATTTGCTGCCCGGCAGCAGCACAAGATCGGCATCGCCGGGCAGGGGGCGTCCGGCCGGGATGATTTCGACCGTGACGCCGGGTTCGGCTGACAGCGGATCTAGATCGTCGAAATTGGCCATCCTCTCCAGTTGCGGAACCACGACCTTGCAGGCGCCCCCGCTGTGGGACCGGATGTCCATCATGTCCTCGGCGGGCAGTTTCCAGGCGTCATGAAACCAGGGCACAACGCCCAGGCACGGCCAGCCTGTACGCGCGGCAATGTCATCGCGCCCTTCGTCGAACAGCGAGACATCGCCCTTGAATCGGTTGACGGCAAAGCCTCGGATCATTTCCAGATCGCCTGTGTCCAGAACTGCTTGCGTGCCCACGATCTGAGCGATCACACCGCCGCGGTGGATATCTCCCACCAGAACAACCGGCACCTCTGCGGCACAGGCAAAGCCCATATTGGCGATGTCGCCCTTGCGCAGGTTGGTCTCGGCCGGGCTGCCTGCACCCTCGATCAGCACCAGATCGGCGTCGTCGCACAGCCGGTCAAAGCTCTCAAGCGCGGCACTCAGCAATTTGGATTTGTCCTTGCGATAGTCCCCCGCTTTCATTGTGCCGGAGCGCTGGCCTTGAACGATGATCTGGGCACCGGTATCAGTTTCCGGCTTTAGCAGGATTGGGTTCATGTCAGTGTGGGTCGGTCGCATCGCGGCGCGTGCCTGCAGGGCCTGCGCGCGGCCAATCTCGCCTCCGTTTTCCGTCACGGCGGCATTATTTGACATGTTCTGCGGCTTGAATGGAGCTACTTTCAGCCCCCGCCGCGTGTAAGCGCGCGCCAGCCCGGCGACCAAAACCGATTTTCCGACATTGCTGCCAGTCCCCTGAATCATGATGGCGCGAACCATAGCCGTCTCCTATACGTTGGCGCGCAGATGACCTGATTTGAGCCTAAAGGGAAAGCCCGGATGAACACGCCCGCGCATCTTTTGATCGGTGCCGCCGCCTTTGCGCAACCTGCGCGCGGGCGCATCCTTTGGGTTGCAGTGCTGGGGTCCTTACTGCCTGATTTGTCGCTCTATGTAATGGCGAGCGTGTCAATGTTCGTTCTGGGTATTCCCGAGCAGGTGGTGTTCGATCAACTCTACTTTTCATCTGCCTGGCAGACGGTATTTGCCATCGACAACTCGATTATCCTATGGGGGCTGGCGCTGGTGCTCGGTCTTTGGTGCAGTTGGCGGGTTTTGACGGTTGCCGCGTCCGCTGGTCTTTTGCACCTGGCGATGGATTTCCTGCTGCACGCAGGTGACGGGCGGCCTCAGTTCTGGCCGCTGAGTGATTGGGTCTTTCACAGTCCGGTCAGCTATTGGGACAGCGCCCACCATGCCCTTTGGGTTGCACCGATCTCGGTGGTGATTTGCGCAGGGGCTTATGCTGTGCTGTGGAGCAGGGGTCTGTCCCTGTCCGCGAAACTGTTCTTTTCCGCCCTGTTGGCGGCTGAAATCTGGGTCGCCCGCCAGTGGTTGCTATTCTTTTGACAGGGGAAAAGAAAAACGCGCCCCGGAAGTACGGAAGCGCGTTTTTTCCTTCAGAAGTCGACTGATTTATGCGGCTTCTGCCTGCTGAGCGGCATTGCGGCGCTCGCTTTCTTCACGCGATAGTGCGACCGAGGTACGCACGCCACGACCAACGAACTCCATCAGTCCGCTGACAACCCGCTCGTTCGGGTCAATACCCGCGCAGGACAGCACTTCGCGACCATCGCGCGAACGCGCCCAGCGGGCGATTTGTTCGGGGCCATTGCCGTATTTCTTGTCATCGGCGATAGCGTCATCAAGTGCAGCCAACACAACGGCCGCGAAAAGTTTGCGTGCACGATTGCCTTGCTCATTGTTAAAGGCAGTGCCGTCAACGAAATCTCTCATCTCGTTATCCTTGTTGTTCTTGCTCTTGCATTTTCGGCGTGACGGTTCTTATGACCTATTCGACGTGATTCGGATACAGCTAAAATGCATAGTTGCGTTGCGTCATGTGCATGGCTCGCTGCAAGTGCAGCACTAGGTCTCGTTGTCTTGTCAGGTGGTGTCCTGCCAGATATAGGGACGGGAACTGACGCATCAACCGTTTGTGAAGGATTTATGTCATGCCCAAGATAAATGGGAACGAAATTCGCCCCGGCAACGTGCTTGAGCATAACGACGGTCTGTGGGCTGCTGTTAAGGTCGACCATGTAAAGCCCGGTAAAGGTGGTGCTTTTGCGCAAGTCGAGCTGCGTAACCTGCGCAATGGATCAAAATTGAACGAGCGTTTCCGTTCCGCGGACAAGGTTGAACGTGTGCGCCTGGAGCAGAAAGATCAGCAGTTCCTGTACGAATCTGATGGCATGCTGGTGTTCATGGATTCAGAGACCTATGAGCAGATCGAACTGCCCGCCGAACTGCTTGGCGAACGCCGCCCGTTTCTGCAGGACGGCATGACCATCGTGGTCGAATTCTATGAAAGTGAGGCACTAAACGCCACACTGCCCCAAAAAGTGACCTGCAAGATCGTCGAAACCGAGCCGGTGGTTAAAGGTCAGACTGCTGCGAACTCGTTCAAACCGGCGATTCTGGACAATGGTGTTAAGGTCATGGTGCCGCCGTTCATCGGTCAGGATGAGATGATCGTGGTGAACACCGAAAGCATGGAGTATTCCGAACGCGCGTAAACCCTCGTCCGTTGGAAACAGTAAAAGACCGTGCAGGCACCCGCCGCGCGGTCTTTTTTATTGCCGGCCTTTCAGATAGCGATAGCGTTCCGGGTTTGGGCCGAAGAGTTCCATCATCAACTCGTATTTGATGCGGTTAGCGCTGACCTGTCGGTAGAAGGCGATCAAAAAGGCGGTGGGGCCCTGAATGCGGCTGAGGCCGCTGGTGGCTGCGACCACAGTGCCGACATCTGTTTTTCCGTTCAGAACTAGATAACCGCCCAACATCAGAACGCCGACCGTTCCCGCGCCATTGATGACGCTCAGAAGAAACTTTGCCGATAGTTTCCACAGGAACATGCGGCGCCGGGTTTCAAAGATATCGTCGAACTGGGCGTCTATGTCACGGGCCACATCGTTGATATCTTCGATCGTCAGCTTGTCGGTGGCGTTGCGCAGAATGCGAACGCGCTCGGCCACGAAGATGTTCACCTTGCGCTGTGAGATCAGCACGATGATGATCTGCGGTACGATCATGGAAAAGGCGATCATGCCCAAGCCGGGCTGGGTTGACGAGATATAGCCGATCACGCTGATCAGCGTGCCGATCTGCACCACCGGGTCCGAGAACGCGCCACCGGCGAACTTGCCCAGCTCTTCAGCCTCGGCCGAGATGGCTGTGGTCATCGTGCCCTTGCGCACCGTCTCACCCGTTTCTCTTATGTCCGATGCACGGACCAGAAGCCGCTGGCGGATCATGCGGATCATGTCCTCGCCCAGAGTGCCTGCGCGAAAGCCCAGCAACCATTTCAGGGCGAGGCTCAGCAGGATGACCGACATCATGCCCGTGCCCAGATAGATCAGCCGTTCCGTGCTGATATTATCAGATGTGAGGTGGTTGATAATGTCCCGCTGAAACTCCAGCGGGACCGCGGCCAGACCCGCGATGGCGAGGGACAGGATAATAAGGATAATCTGCCGCCCGGCGCTGGCGCGCCAGATCGCTCGGTACAATTTGAACATATGCTCATCCGGGTCTTTGAACTTGCACCAGATTGGCAGCGCCAATGGCCTAGTTCAAACCGTGCCGGGCCGCTTGGCAGTTCAGCCGTGCCGGTTTGGCAACATGTTACGTCGTCAAAGTGACCGTGGCCCCGTCGGCCTGCATGTCTTCGGTAGCGCGATCAAAGCGCAGATAGGCAATCCCCTGTCCATTCGACTGGGTGAATAACGAGCCTGCCGGTTTGCCGCCGGATGTGATTTCCGTCCCGACAGGGGCCGCGCCTTCAACCCGGACTCTGCGCAACCCTTTGCGCAGTTCGATCTTGTGCTTCATCCGCGCGGTGACTTCCTGCCCGACATAGCAGCCCTTTTTGAAATCGACGCCGTGCAGCGCTTCGAACCCGGATTCGAGGATATAGCTGTCGGGCGTGAGTTCGATGCCGGTTTCGGGGATGCAGTGCTGCACACGGATGGCGTCCCAGTCGGTGCCGTCGTCGGTTTCAGCCTCGGGCGTATAGTCACGCCAGCCCATATCCGCGTGGCGCGGGTCGGGCAGGGCACCCTCGGGCGCCGGACCCGTGCCGCGTTGCAGGTTCAGGCCGCTGTTCTCGATCGCAACATCGGCGCGCAGTTTGTACATGCCCAGCCGTTTGACGAATCCGTCGGCGATGTCTTCAGAGACGTCCAACAGAACCGCGTCACCATCGCGCTTTAGAAAGAAATCCGCCAGGTACTTGCCCTGAGGGGTCAGCAACGCCGCATAAACCAGTCCAGTGTCCAGTCCGGCAATGTCATTAGTCACCAGCCCTTGCAGGAAGCTGTCGGTGTCCGAGCCGCTAAGGCGCAGAATACGGCGATTGGGCATCGGGTGGTCCTCGTCATTTCCCTTGGCCCCGTGATATAGGAGTTCCCGCCGCCATGACCAGAGGATATCCGCCTTGCCAGCACCGATCAGCATCGTCATCCCGACCCGGAACGCGGGCGAGGCTCTGTCGGAAACCTTGCCAGCGCTGATGGAGGGTCTGCACACCGGTCTGATCCGCGAGTTGATCGTCACCGATGGCGGCTCGACCGACCTGACCCTTGAAATCGCTGATGAGGCCGGGGCCGAGATCGTCACCGGTGCCCCGTCACGCGGCGGGCAGTTGCGGCGAGGCTGCGCGGCGGCCAAGGGGGATTGGCTGTTGGTTTTGCACGCCGATACAGTGCTGCAGGAGGGGTGGAGCAAAGAGGTGGGTGAACACCTTGCCACTGGCAAACCGGCGGCTTTTCGTTTGGCCTTCGGAGCAAAAGGGTTTTGGCCCGCTTGGGTGGCAGGTTGGGCCAATCTGCGCAGCCGGCTGTTTGGCCTGCCGTATGGCGATCAGGGGATTCTTCTGCCGCGCCATATGTACGAAAAGGCCGGAGGCTACCCCGATCAACCGCTAATGGAGGACGTGGCGTTGGCACGCGCCGTGCCCCGCATTACTTTGTTGACGACACGCGCGGTTACGAGTGCGGACCGCTATGTACAGGTGGGGTGGCTGCGTCGGGGTGCGCGGAATCTGTGGACTCTGACCCGGTATTTTCTTGGGGCCGATCCGGAGCAGTTGGCGCAGGCGTATCGGCGGTAAGGGTCGTTCGCAGCTCGACCACGGATTTACCCAGACGGAACGGCGCGGCAAAGCTGACCAGACACAGGGCAATGATCTGCAGCACCAGAATATGGGCGTTGGCCTGAAGATACTCCCACTCGTCTTTCAGCTTGCCGACCTGTTCGACCAGATCATCATAGCTTTGGGCCAGGATCAGGTAGTCCCCGGCAATCGCGGGCACCTTGCGGCGCATACTGTCGATGGCGGTCTGAGTTTTGTCGTCCAGCGTGGTGAAGACCAGAAACTGGTCGATATTGAACGCGTCTGCCTTGGCTGCCATCTGGTCTATCTCGTCCTTTTCCTGCCGCCCGAACAGGAAATGCAGCCCTTGCAACGGGGCGACCTCATTGGTCACGGCGATGAACAAGGGCAGGTCGGCATTGCTGGCGGTTGAGGCGGACAGGAACTCGACCCTGTCACACAATACAGCGGTGTCCGGGTCATAGGCCGGATCGCAGAACCGCAACCTGAACCGAGCAGCGTCGCGGTCAAAAGCCAGCGTGGCCGCATAGGCCACGTCGATCTGCCGGTCCAATCGCGAGCTGTCTGAGGTGTAAAGACCGGCTAGAACCGCCACCAGCGCCCCGATACCACCCAGAACGACCCAGACCAGATCCGCCAGTTTCCACGCCCGGTGCCCTGCCGGCTTGCGAAACAGAAACGCGGTGCCAATCGATCCGATCAGAAAGAAAAGGATCAGCAGCGGCAACTGGTTTTCGGTTACAAAAGTCATGACCCCAAAGTGACCACCTGCCAGCGTGCTGGCAACACTCCTCACGCGCAGTTGTTCCGTTTTCGCTTAAGAGCCTGAGCTTTGACCGAATTTCCGGAACAGCTTGGTGCGGTCAAAGGCTTGTTCAAGCTCGGCGGTGCGGTCCTTGACCGAGTTCCACAGGCGTTCCTGCACCTCGGCGATTACGCATTCCATCAGGACCATGAGCGCCGCCATCGAATCCCACGCCGATGGGACAGCGATGCGTGCGGCAAAGGTATGTTTGGCCAGTCTGTGAATGGGGGAACGCCATTGATCGGTGAACAGGACTATCTCGGCCTGACGCTCCTGACAGAGTTGCCCGATCAGCATGGTCGAATTCTCATAGCGCCGCACATCCAGCGCGATGAGCACGTCATCCTTGCGAACATCCAGCAAATCATGGGTCCAAGATGCCGCAAAGGGCAGCATCCGCACATCGGGGCGGATCATCTGCATGTGCAGATAGAGGTACTGGGCCAGCGCGCCGGTGATGCGGCCTCCGGTAATGAAAATACGCCGGTTGGGATCACAGAGCAGAGTACAGAAACGGTCAAACTCTGCCGGGTCGACCTCATCAATAGTGCGTTTCTGGTTGGCCAACGCCTGCTGGGAATAGCGGTTCAGGATATGCCCCTCGGGCAGATCGTTCTGCCAGACATCGCGCTTGGCTGCGGGTCCCGAGATCATCTCCTTGACCTCACCCCGCAGGGCCGTCTGAAACTGCGGATAGCCACCAAACCCGGTCTTTTGCAGCATCCGAGCGACGGTTGTGGTCGAGACCGAGGCCGCGCTGGCCAGTTCGGTAATGCTGCCAAGACCGGCCATAGGGTAGTCATCCAGCAGGACGCTTATCAGTTGCCTTTCAGACGGGGTCATTTCGTCTCGATGGGCCAGCAGCCTGTCTGTTACCCGCACCTGTGGGTCCTCCTGCGTCAGAAATGGCGGTCTGTGCAGAATTTTTCAGCACAACCTGCTCCGTTTAAATTTGTACAGGAAAAATATTGACAGGTGAATGCATCGTGTGGAAATTTTTCCACAAACTACTTTCACGGAATCGCAGGGCAGCACATTGGACTTCGGAACAGTTGTTCATACAGACGCAGTGGATGGCGCACCTTCGGTGTTGCTAGTGTGCGAGCACGCCTCGAACCGTATTCCAGCGTTTTTGGGGGACATGGGTCTGACGGCTGAGGCGCGGGAAAGCCACATCGCTTGGGACCCCGGCGCTTTGGCTGTCGCGCAGCAGATGGCAGGATTGATGTCCGCGCCGTTAGTTCGCGGCGGCATCTCCCGTCTGGTCTACGACTGTAACCGCCCGCCCGAAGCCGCAGGCGCCATGCCGGTCAAAAGTGAACACTATGACATTCCCGCGAATGCCCGGATGACGCTGAAGGAGCGTCAAACACGGGTCGAGAATATCTATCTTCCCTTCACGCAGGCTGTGTCGGGACAAATTGAGCAACACTGCCCGTCGTTGAACCTGTTGGTGACGGTGCACAGTTTCACCCCAGTCTACCATGGCCTCCAACGTTCGGTTGAGCTGGGCATCCTGCACGGTCGCGACGACCGCTTTGCCTTGGCGATGATGGGGGCGGTTCCCACGCAGCCATCTTTTGAGACGCGTCTGAACGAACCGTATTCCGCCAAAGATGGGGTGGCCCACACGTTGGATGTGCAGGCTTATCCAAATGGATTGCTGAACGTCATGATCGAGATTCGAAATGATCTGATCGGAATGCCACAGCAGCAGCAGGCCATGGCTGAACACCTGGCGCTGTGGATCGACCGCACTCTTGCCGGGTTTGGCGAAGGGGGTGCTGTGTGATCAAGGCGATGGCGTCATATGTACGGGTAGTTGATGCGATCAACTACCGGATTGGCCGGGTGATGATGTGGGGGCTGTTCGTGATGATGGGGATCCTGTTGTGGTCCTCGATCTCGAAAACGTTTTTTCTGCCATCGCGTTGGACGCTGGAAATGGCGCAGTTTGCGATGGTGACCTATTACATCGTCGGCGGACCATATTCGATCCAGCTGGGCTCGAACGTGCGGATGGACCTGTTCTATCACAACTGGAGCCCGCTTAAGAAAGCATGGTTCGACGCCTTCACCGTGCTGTTGCTGATCCTGTACCTGAGTGTGCTGCTCTATGGCGGGCTGGGATCGACAGCGTACAGTCTTGGCTATTGGGGGGATGAGCCGGTCTCATATTTCGTAGGTCTGGTGACCGGCAGTGAAGAGATCGGACGTCTGGAGCGGTCCTCGACCGCGTGGCGACCTTACATCTGGCCGATCAAGGCCATCATGGTGTTCGGCTTTTTCCTGATGTTGCTGCAGGCTATTTCGGAATTCTTCAAAGACATAGCCCGGATCAACGGGCAGGAAATCGGGGTGAGCCGGGCATGAGCCAGGAATTTATCGCCATCTTCATGTTCGCGCTAATGATGCTGATGCTGTTCACCGGCCAGCGCGTCTTTGGCGCGATCGGTGCGGTTGCCACTATCGCCGCGTTGGCGCTGTGGGGAACGGGCGGGCAGGATATCACGTTCTCGGCCGCAATGAAGCTGATGAAGTGGTACCCGCTACTGACGCTGCCGATGTTCATTTTCATGGGCTACGTGCTGAGTGAAAGCCGTCTGGCTGATGATCTTTATCGCATGTTCCACGTGTGGATGGGGCCGGTGAATGGTGGCTTGGCGATTGGTACCATCGGGCTGATGGTGCTGGTTTCGGCCATGAACGGCCTGAGCGTTGCCGGGATGGCCATCGGTGCAACCATCGCGCTGCCGGAACTTCTGCGGCGTGGTTATGACAAGACGATGGTGACCGGGGTCATTCAGGCGGGATCAAGTCTCGGTATTCTCGTGCCGCCGTCTGTAGTGCTTGTACTTTATGCGATGATCGCGCGGCAGCCAGTCGGGCAGTTGTGGTTGGCAGGTATCCTGCCGGGTCTGCTGATGGCAGGTCTCTTCATCCTTTATATCTGGATTCGCTGCCGCATTCAGCCGGAACTCGGCCCTGCAATGGAAGACGCCCACGAGGTGCCGTGGTCCGAGAAAATCCGGTTGCTGGGGGCCGGGGCGCTACCGCTGATCATCTTTGCTGCTATGATGGTGCCGTTTGTGAACGGTTGGACCTCGCTGGTGGAAAGCTCGGCCATAGGGGCGCTGACGGCATTGGTCGTCTCAGTGCTCAAACGCCGGATGACGTGGAAGATATTCGAGGATTGCACGAAGCAGACGCTGGCGATCTCCTGCATGTTCATGTGGATCATCCTCGCCGCGCTGGGCTTTGGTGCCGTGTTCGACGGATTGGGCGCGGTGAAGGCCATCGAGAACCTGTTCACCGAACAACTGGGCCTGTCGCCCTGGATGATCCTGGTGCTGATGCAGCTCAGCTTTATTGTCATGGGCACCTTTCTGGATGACACCGCGATGCTGGTGATCGTGGCGCCGCTTTATGTGCCCTTGGTTGGTGCGCTGGGTTTTGACCTGATCTGGTACGGGGTGCTGTATACGATCACCACGCAGATCGCCTATATGACGCCGCCTTTCGGCTACAACCTGTTCCTGATGCGCGCGATGGCACCGCCAGAGATCGGGCTGAAGGACATCTACCAATCGATCATTCCGTTTGTCGGTGTGATGGTGCTGGCCCTGATTATTATAATGGCATTTCCGGAAATCGCGCTTTGGCTGCCCGGTTATGTTTATGGGAATTAACAAGAATGCCCGCAGAATGGGCACGCAAACTTCAACGGAGAGGAAATTGACATGACGACAAGACGTAAGTTTCTGAAGACCGCCGGGGTGGGCGTCGCCGCCGCACCGCTGGCCACGCCCGCGCTGGCGCAAGGCACGATAACATGGCGGATGCAGACCTATGCAGGGCCCGCGCTGGCCGAACACGTAATCGATCCGGCGATCAAGATGTTCAACCAGATCGCTGGCGACCGGATGCAGATCGAGCTGTTCTATTCCGACCAGCTGGTCCCGACCGGAGAGCTGTTCCGCGCCATGCAGAAAGGCACGATCGATGCTGTACAGTCGGACGATGACTCGATGGCCTCGCCCACCGAAGTTACCGTTTTCGGTGGATACTTCCCCTTTGCCTCGCGCTATTCGCTGGACGTGCCGGTCCTGTTCAACCAGTGGGGCCTGAACGAGATCTGGGACGAGGAATACTCGAAGGTCGGCGTGAAACACATCAGCGCCGGTGCTTGGGACCCATGCCACTTTGCCACCAAGGACCCGATCAACAGCCTCGCGGACCTGCAGGGTAAGCGCGTCTTTACCTTCCCGACGGCGGGCCGGTTCCTGTCGCAATTCGGCGTCGTGCCCGTCACCCTGCCGTGGGAAGACATCGAGGTCGCGGTGCAAACGGGCGAGTTGGACGGTATCGCATGGTCGGGCATCACCGAGGATTACACCGTTGGGTGGGCTGATGTGACAAATTACTTCCTGACCAACAACATCTCGGGTGCCTGGGCAGGTCACTTCTTTGCCAATATGGACCGCTGGAACGAATTGCCCGAGGACCTGCAGACCCTGTTCAAGGTTTGCTGCGACCAGTCGCACTACTATCGTCAGTGGTGGTATTGGGGCGGAGAGGCCAATCTTCGTGTGAACGGCACCAAGATGCAGCTGACCACCATCCCGGACGAGGAATGGGCAACGGTCGAGGAAGCTGCGGTCAAGTTCTGGGATGAAATCGCTGCCGAGTCCGAAACCAAGGCGAAGGTTGTGGATATCTTCAAGCGCTATAATGCCGAAATGCTCAAGGCCGGACGGCCCTATCGCTATAGCTAAATGACGCAATTCCGGCGCGTTAGCGGTACCACGCGCCGGAATTGGACCACAGGAAACGATACTGCGAATGTTAGCATCCGTTCAAAAGCAGACAATAAAACACCGGGCGCCCGACTGTGCGACCCGGGCCAGCGGAGTGTGAACAGATGGCTATCGCAGGGTTCTTGATCGAGATTTTCGCAGCAACGATGTTGCTGCTGTTTGCCGTGCGGTTGGTGCGCACGGGGATCGAACGGCGTTTTGGTGCACTGTTTCAGTCGATCTTGACGCGCCACTCGAACACTTTTGTTGCAGGCGGAGCTGGCATGGTTCTGGCTACGATCCTGCAAAGCTCGGCCGCAGTAACAGTTCTGCTGACCGGATTTGCCGCGGCGGGGATGGTGAGCTTTGGCCTTGCGCTGGCCGGGGTGCTAGGCGCCGATCTGGGTGCGGCCCTTGTCATTCAGGTGCTGTCTTACGATCTGGGGTGGCTGCAACCGGTGCTGCTGGCGCTGGGCGGGTGGCTCTACCTCAAGTCCGACAGGGCCAATGTGCGGCTGATCGGGCGGATCGTTCTGGGCATCGCCTTCATTCTGGTTTCACTGCAGTTTCTGCGCGATGCGGTCGATCCGATCCGGGAAAGCGCCTTTTTGCCAGCCATCGCAGGGTATCTGGAAAGCGATTACTTCAGCGCCTTCATCGTGGGTGCGGTCCTGGCTTTTGTCATGCATAGCTCGGTCGCGACGATCCTGATGTGTGTGACGCTGGTCCAGATCGGAGCCATCCCTTTTGCCGCTGGGCTCTCGCTGGTGCTGGGCGCTAACCTGGGTTCGGCCTTTATTCCGATCTGGCTGACGCGTGACATGACCATCACGGCTCGGCGCATCCCGTGGGCCAACCTGCTTCTGCGGGGCAGCGCGGCGCTGCTGATGCTGATCGCGGTCAACGTCAGCGGCGCGCATGAGGCGTTGATGATTGCCGGGGCAGGGCAGTCGCTGATCCTGGCCCATATCGGGTTCAACCTGACTGTTTTTGTGCTGGCCACCGGTTTTGTGAATTGGATGGAACGCCCGATGGCCTTGCTGCTGCCGGAATCGAAAGTCGAGGCAAACGCGATGGATCAGTTCACGGACGCGCTCAGCCCGCTGGGTGATCCCAGCGCATCCCGTGCAAGCGTCGCGATGTCTTCGGTCCGGCATGAACTGTTGCAGATGGTCACGCAGGTCGAACGCATGTTTCGCCCAGTGTTGGATATCTATGAACAGGACGACAGCGACGCCATCTCGGCCCTGTGGCAGCAGGATGAGAGGGTGAACGCGCAACTCACCGAAATCCGCCGCTTTGTCGCGCGCATGCCGCGCCAGAACATGAGCAAGGCGCAGATCAAGGCGGCGCGCGGTCTGGTGGAATACGCGATCCGGCTTGAGGCGGCAGGCGACGTGGTTTCGAACCGCATGACCCGCACGGCGCAGATTAAACACACCGAGCGTACCGAGTTTTCGACGCAGGGCTGGAAGGAACTGAAGGATCTGCACGCGGCCATTCTGGAGAGCTTCTCTCTGGCCCGCCACGTGCTGCTGGTCGATGACATGGACTGCGCCCGCCGGTTGGTGTTGGACAAGGCCGAGGTCAAACGGATGTCGCGCCAAAGCCGCAAGGCACATCTGAAACGGCTTGAGCGGGGGCAGACCGAGAGCTTCCAGTCCAGCGATCTACATCTTGAAACGCTGCGTGCCATGCGCGAGCTGCACGGACATGTCGCCGCGGTAGCCTATCCGATCCTCTACAAGAGCGGGCAGGTTCTGGAGACGCGTCTGGTGATGGAAATGGAAAAGAACGCGGCCGACGATTAAGGGCCGTGAAAGGGAGCACGAGACCGAGGTCTCGGAGGGTGACAAAGGAAGAACGGGATGGGCAAAGAAGGGCGTTTGGACGACCTGAAAGTCAAGGTTGACGCAGGCGAGGTGGATACCGTGCTGGTCTGCATGGTCGACATGCAGGGGCGTTTGATGGGTAAACGGTTCCACGCCGGACATTTCGTGGCGGGCGCTTGGCAAGAAACCCATTGCTGCAATTACCTGCTGGCCACCGATCTTGAGATGGCAACCCCGGACGGCTATGCGGCGACCAGCTGGGAGCGGGGCTATGGTGACTATGTCATGAAGCCGGACCTCAGTACTCTGCGCCCGTTGCCGTGGCTGGAAGGCACCGCGATGGTGATGTGTGACGTGTTGGACCATCACACACACAAAGAAGTGCCCCATGCGCCGCGCTCGATCCTGAAGAAGCAGGTCAGCCGCTTGAAGGCCATGGGCTATGACGCGATGTGCGCGACCGAGCTGGAGTTTTTTCTGTTCGAGAAGAGCTTTGACCAGATCCGCAAGGAAGGCTTCCGTGATCTGGAGCCGATCTCGGGTTACAATGAAGACTATCACATCCTGCAGACCACCAAGGAAGAGCATGTGATGCGCCCGATACGCAATCATCTGTGGAATGCGGGTATTCCGGTTGAAAACTCAAAGGGTGAGGCCGAAACCGGGCAGGAAGAGCTGAACATAAAATACGCTGGTGCGATGGAGACGGCCGAGTACCACTCGATCGCCAAGAACGCGGTGAAGGAGATCGCCTGGCAGCATGGCCACGCAGCGACCTTCCTGCCGAAATGGCATCATGACAAGGTGGGCAGTTCCTCGCACGTGCACCAGTCGCTGTGGGCGGACGGCAAGCCTGCGTTCTATAACGCAGAGGATGAGCTGGGCATGTCGGCTGTTATGAAAAGCTATATGGCGGGCCTGCTGAAATACGCTGCCGACTACACCTATTTCATGGCGCCCTACATCAACAGCTACAAGCGGTTCATGAAGGGCACCTTCGCGCCAACGCGGATCATTTGGTCGGTGGACAACCGCACCGCAGGGTTCCGCCTGTGCGGGGATGGGACCAAGGCGGTCCGGGTCGAGTGCCGGATTCCCGGATCGGACATGAACCCCTATCTTGCTATGGCCGGGATGCTGGCTGCAGGGATTGCCGGCATCGAAGAGGGGCTGGAATTGCAACCACCAACCACGGGTGATGTCTATCAGGGCGACACGGGCATGATCCCCGGCAACCTGCGCGCGGCACGGGAGGCGCTGCTTAGCTCGGCGATGTTGCGGGCTGCGATGGGCGATGAGGTTGTCGATCACTACGCACGGGCGGCAGAGGTCGAGATCGAGGAGTTCGAGCGTGTGGTGACGGATTGGGAAATCGCTCGCGGGTTCGAGCGGGCTTAGAGGGCTGGCTGGGGGCTCTGCCCCCAGACCCCCGAGATATTTTTGGCCAGATGAAGCAGGGGATCCTGTTTCCTTCGGAAATGGAGTGGATATGGGGCAGATATTGAAATGTGTCTCACCGATTGATGGATCGGTTTTTGCGGAGCGGGAGGTGTTGTCTCGGGACGCGGCGTTTGAGGTTGCAAGCCGGGCGCGTGCGGCGCAGTCGGTTTGGGCGGCGCGGCCATTGCAGGAGAGAATTGATCTTGTGATGGCGGGCGTGGCCGCAGTGGGAGCGATGAACGACGAGATCGTCCCCGAACTGGCGCATATGATGGGCCGCCCGATACGCTATGGCGGAGAGTTCGGCGGGTTCAACGAGCGCGCCAGCCATATGGCTGAGATTGCCGAGGCTTCGCTGGTCGATATCGCGGTGGGCGAGGATGAGACATTCAAGCGCTATATCAAGCGCATCCCTCATGGGGTTGTGTTTGTGGTGGCGCCTTGGAATTACCCCTACATGACCGCGATCAACACGGTGGCTCCGGCGCTGATTGCTGGCAATACGGTGATCCTGAAACACGCCACGCAAACCCTGCTGGTGGGCGAGCGGATGGCGCAAGCCTTCCATTCGGCAGGTGTGCCAGAGGACGTGTTCCAGAACGTGTTCCTGAGCCACGACGTGACCAATGACCTGATCGCAGGCAATGCGTTCGATTTCGTGAACTTCACCGGATCGGTCGGCGGCGGTCAGGCGATGGAGCGCGCTGCGGCAGGCACCTTTACCGGCGTTGGGACCGAGTTGGGCGGCAAGGACCCCGGCTATGTGATGGATGACGCCGATCTGGACGCCGCCGTGGATACGCTGATCGACGGGGCCATGTTCAACTCGGGTCAGTGCTGCTGCGGGATCGAGCGGATTTACGTTCACGAAAGCCTCTATGACGATTTCGTCACCAAGGCAGTTGAAGTCGTGAAGGGGTACAAACTGGGCAACCCTCTGGACGCTGAGACGACGATCGGCCCGATGGCCAATGTTCGGTTTGCCGACGAGGTGCGTGCGCAGATTGCCGAGGCTGTCGTAGCCGGAGCAGTGTCCCATATCGAGACATTCCCAGAGGATGATGGCGGTGCTTACCTGACGCCGCAGATCCTGACCAATGTGACCCATGAAATGCGTGTGATGCGGGATGAGAGCTTTGGTCCGGTCGTGGGCATCATGAAAGTGTCCTCGGACGAGGAAGCCATCGCGTTGATGAATGACAGCGAGTTTGGTCTGACCGCAAGCCTTTGGACCCGTGATGTGGACCGTGCCGCGCGGGTAGGTGATCAGGTCGAGACCGGCACCGTGTTTATGAACCGCGCCGACTACCTTGACCCCGGTCTCTGCTGGACCGGTTGCAAGAACACCGGGCGCGGCGGCGGTTTGTCCGTCATCGGCTATCACAACCTGACACGTCCCAAATCCTACCACCTGAAAAAGGTCACGGGCTAAGGACACTGGCCTGCCCTGGACAGACCCCCTCGCCAGAGCAGGCCTAAAACTACAAAGGAAACCTGACATGTCACTCGTTGGAAACTGGTCCTACCCGACCGCGATCAAGTTTGGTGCTGGCCGTATCAAGGAACTGCCCGAAGCCTGCGCAGCAGCCGGGATGAAGCGTCCCTTGTTGGTCACTGACAAAGGCCTGGCCGATCTGCCGATCACTACCGCGACACTGGACATCATGGAAGCCGCCGGTCTGGGCCGGGGATTGTTCAGCGACGTGGACCCGAACCCGAATGAAAAGAACCTCGATGCGGGTGTCGCGGCCTATAAGGCTGGCGGCCACGATGGGGTGATCGCGTTCGGTGGCGGCTCGGGGCTGGATTTGGGCAAGATGGTTGCTTTCATGGCCGGTCAGACGCGCCCCGTCTGGGATTTCGAGGATATCGGCGATTGGTGGACCCGAGCGGACGCCGATGCCATCGCCTCGATTATCGCGGTGCCGACCACCGCCGGCACCGGGTCAGAGGTGGGCCGCGCCAGCGTCATCACCAATTCCGAAACGCATGCAAAGAAGATCATATTCCACCCCAAGGTGTTGCCGACCGTGGTGATTTGCGATCCGGAACTGACAGTGGGGATGCCCAAATTCATTACGGCAGGTACCGGTCTGGATGCGTTCGCGCACTGTGTCGAAGCGTTCTCCAGCCCTCATTACCATCCAATGAGCCAGGGTATCGCGCTGGAGGGGATGCGTCTTGTCATGGAGTACCTGCCGCGTGCATATGCAGACGGAACTGACATCGAAGCGCGCGCTCAGATGATGAGCGCGGCGGCAATGGGCGCGACCGCGTTCCAGAAAGGTCTCGGCGCGATCCACGCGATGAGCCACCCCGTCGGTGCGCATTTCAATACCCATCACGGCACCACAAACGCGGTCTGTATGCCCTCGGTGCTGGATTTCAACGCCCCCGCCATCGCGGACCGGTTCCAGTCCGCAGCCGCCTATCTGAACATCAACGGCGGCTTCGACGGCTTCCGCGCCTTTGTGCAAGGGTTCAACGACTCGCTCGGCATCCCGCGCAAACTGTCCGATCTGGGCGTGACCGAGGCATCAATCCCCGAACTGGTCAAAGGCGCGATCATCGACCCGTCCTGCGGCGGCAACCCGATCGAACTGACCGAAGACAACCTCACCACGCTGTTCAAAGCCGCACTGTAACAGGCTTGCCGAACGTATCCCTCACCTCTCATACTGATCGGAGGTGAGGGAGATTTTCATGACCAAAGAGATTGTACTGATCCACGGGGCCTTTGCCGGGCCGTGGTGTATGGAAGATTACGCACGCTTCTTCCGCGACCGCGGCTGGACGGTGCACACACCGGCGCTGCGCTATCATGGCGGCGATCCCAAGGCCGAACCCGATCCCGGCCTGACCGATACCAGCGTCATGGATTACGCCAATGACATCGCGGAATTCGTGCAGGGGCTTGACAGCAAACCCGTTCTTCTCGGCCATGCCATTGCGGCGGTGGTGGCGCAGCAAGTGGCCTCGCGTGGGTTGACCCGCGCCATTGTTCTGATCAACCCGAACGCCGCATGGGGGACGTTGCCGGAAACCGATGACGAACGCGCTATTCCCCGCGCGCTGATGGAGGGTGGGGCGTTCTGGAAACAGCCCATGCGGGTCGAGTTCGACCTGATGGCCCCCTTTGCGCTGAACAAGATGCCTGAGGCACAGCAGCACGCGGTGTTTGACCGCCTCGGCGCCGAAAGCGGGCGGGTGATGTTCGAGATGTTCTTCTGGATGTTCGACGACCACCACGCGATGAAGGTCGACATCGACAAGGTCGACTGCCCGGTTCTGGTCGTCTCGGGCACCGAGGACCGGGCCGTGAACCCCAACACCTGCCGTGCATTGGCCGATCTGTACGGAGACCGCGCGACCTTCATGCCCGTCGAAAATCACGCGCATTTCCTGTTCATGGAGCCCGGCTGGGAAAAACAGGCCGCGCAGATCGCAGACTGGCTGGATCAGAAGGTGGGCTAGGGCGCCCACCCCAAACGGTCAGTTGTTGGTCGAAAATGTACTCTGCGGTTTCCATTTCAGGGTGCCGTCACTGTCGCGATGACAGCGCAGCAGGCGTTCTTGCACCGTACTGACCGTGCTGGTGACGGTGTTGTCGCCGACCAGCAGAACAAAGGCGTCCTCGGAATAGGTCAGGCCCTTGTAGTAACAGAACCGGGACTCGGCACCGTCAGGTATCGGCGATGCAAGGCTGAGCGTCTGCTGCGCAGGGGCTTGCGTGGCCAGCAGGGCAAAGGCCAGCCCGAGGGTTAGTGTTTTCATGTCGTCCTCCCGTTCGAAATCAGTGTTCGTAAAAAATTGGTCTTGGACGCTCGGAACCTCAAATGTCGTTCTTGGATGACGGATTGAGGGTAAGTGTGAACGGGATCAAAGGGTTAGGCAAGGGGGAGCCCTTTTCGTTCTTCGGTGCAACTGTCGTGTTGATAAAGTACGTTGACCGCATTCAATGAAGACACTTGCGCCAACGAATGTTAATCAAGTTCATAGTCTTCCTGTTCATCCTCGTAAACTTCTCCCCCCGCATATTCTACCCGTTTAACAAAATCATCAATTCCAAGTATCTTATGGTAATATTCTGCGTCTGTTGTGCTGAACGTAAATTGACCTGAATAAACACTAGAAAAGAATTTTTTGTAGTCTGATAAAATCATTAAGTCTCACACGTAACCATAGATTGTTTGAGGGCCTTGCATATTGAGGTACTTTTTTGAGACTGAGTTGGCTAAATTTTGGAAATCCGATACCGTTATGACGCCAAAATCGCTCAGTTCATTAACTAATTCTGAAATGTCAACGCCTTTTGGGAGCGGGTCTAATTTTATACTTTGTGACTGTGTAACTTTTTTTGCGATCTCGTGTAGAGAAGTCGTCGAAAGGCGGTCTGCCCCTATTTGTTCAATGTCTTCAGATATTTTAAGTTTGTAGTCATCGGCTTCTTCCGCGATCGACGACAATTCTCGGTCGACTAGTTCCAGTGCTCCAGAAATTATGTTCAATCTCCGCTGTAGTGGTTCTGGCAAAGATATCCGGCTTTTATAATTCTGTTTGTGTTCTATTTCTGCCCAAGTATGCTCTAGCGCCGTTCTCACTTGAACTTCAAAGGGAAGTTCGCATATTTCACTATACTCAGGAAGTTTAATTCTGTGACTGCCGAGTCGGCACACTAGGTGTAGTGACCGATAGCCAACTAAATCGACTTTTTCGGGATTTCGTTTGTTGATAGAGTTCGTATTATCAATTTCAAAGCAGTTTCTAAGAATCTTCTCAACTTTTTCAATATCAGATTCAAGATATACGTTCAGCCGAAATGCGACAATGTCAGTCATCTCCGAAACTGGATTGGTATACCCTTTTCTCTTAATTTTGGATAACGCACTATCCTTGTCTTTTAATCTCGATTGGATGGGGAGGAGTGTTACACCAGATTTTGATATTTCGCTGGTAATAATACCGAATACAGTGGTGCGTAATCTATCATACACCTTTTCATTGGACACTAAATAGTTCTCAAATTCTTTTAAGGAACTAATGCTAGAGATTTTGTTCAAACATCCAACTCCTCAACAAACCGCGCGTTCTCCTGAATGTACTGGAACCGCAGTTCGGGTTTTTTGCCCATCAGGCGCTCGACCAGGTCGCCGGTCTCGCCGGGTTCGTCCTCGTCGATGGTGACCCGGATCAATTTCCGGGACGCGGGGTCCATCGTGGTCTCTTTGAGGTCCTTGGCGTCCATCTCACCCAGACCCTTGAAGCGGGAGACGTCGATCTTGCCCTTGCCGCCCAGACCTTTCTCCAGCCACGCGTCGCGCTCGGCCTCGTCCAGACAATAGACGCGCTTGGCACCTTGGGTCAGGCGATACAGCGGCGGGCAGGCGAGGTACAGGTGGCCCGCGTCGATCATCGGCCGCATCTGGGTAAAGAAGAACGTCATCAGCAGCGAGGCGATATGCGCCCCGTCCACATCCGCGTCGGTCATGATGATGACCTTGTCATAGCGCAGATCGTCGACGTTGAACTTGGTGCCAAGCCCGACACCCAGCGCCTGCGTCAGGTCATTGATCTCGGCATTGGTGCCCAGTTTCGAACTGGCCGCGCCCAGCACGTTCAGGATCTTACCACGCAGGGGCAGCAGGGCCTGTGTCTTGCGGTCGCGGCCCATCTTGGCGGAGCCGCCCGCAGAATCGCCCTCGACGATGAATAATTCCGTGCCGTCGCGTGTTGAACTAGAGCAGTCCACCAGCTTGCCGGGAAGACGAAGTTTCTTAGTGGCGGACTTGCGTTGTGTTTCCTTCTCGGCCCGACGGCGCAGACGTTCCTCGGCCCTCAGGATGAGGAAGTCGAGGATCGCGCCGGCGGATTTCGTGTCTGCGGCCAGCCAGTTGTCAAAATGGTCGCGGACCGAGTTTTCCACCAGCCGTTGGGCCTCGACCGTGGCCAGACGGTCCTTGGTCTGACCGACGAATTCCGGTTCGCTGATGAAGCACGACACCAGAGCACAGCCGCCGGTGATCAGATCATCGCGGGTAATCTGACCGGCTTTCTTGTTATTGATCAGCTCGCCATAGGCCTTGATCCCCTTGAGGACCGCAGCCCAGAAGCCCGCCACATGGGTTCCGCCTTCAGGCGTGGGGACGGTGTTACAGTAGGACTGGATGAACCCATCACGCGAGGGCGTCCAGTTGATCGCCCATTCGACCTTGCCCGGCGTTCTGAATTTCTCATTGAAATCCACCGTGCCGGCGAAGGGCTGCTCGGCATAAGTGGAAGAGCCGTTCATCGTCTCCTTCAGGTAATCCGACAGGCCGCCGGGGAAGTGAAAGCTGGCCTCGGTCGGGGTTTCGCCGTCGTCGATGTGGGATTTCCAGCGGATTTCAACACCCGAAAACAGGTAAGCCTTGGAGCGGATGGATTTGAACAGGCGCGCAGGTTTGAAGCGGTGATGGCCAAAGATTTCCTCGTCCGCGTGGAAGGTCACTGTAGTGCCGCGCCGGTTGGGGGCCGCGCCGATTTTCTCGACCGGACCCAAAGGAACGCCGCGCGAGAAGCGTTGTTCGAACAGCGTCTTGTCGCGCGCCACCTGCACGACCATGGAATCCGACAGAGCGTTGACCACGGATGCACCCACGCCGTGCAGACCGCCCGAGGTCTGGTACGCCTTGCCCGAGAACTTGCCGCCCGCGTGCAGGGTGCACAGGATGACCTCAAGCGCCGATTTGTCAGGGAACTTCGGATGCGGATCGATCGGAATGCCGCGCCCGTTGTCGCGCACGGTCAGGGCGTAATCGGCGTGCAGCTCGACCTCGATCCGGTTGGCATGTCCAGCGACGGCCTCGTCCATCGAGTTGTCGAGGATTTCGGCCACCATATGGTGCAACGCGCGCTCATCGGTGCCGCCGATATACATACCAGGGCGTTTTCGGACCGGCTCCAGCCCTTCAAGCACCTCGATCGAGGAGGCGTCATAGGTGGTGGTCGCGCTGGGCGTCAACAGATCGTCGGGCATCGGTGCTGCTCTTGTTTTTAGGTTGGGTCCCATTATGGCAGGTGATGTGGTCCGGGGGAAGAGGGGCGCGAGGTGTTGTGGGCATTTGGCTGTGCTGAACGCGCGAAACATACCGCCCCGTGTCTGTGATTACAGGAATAACGGTGCTGACTTGCGTGGGCTTATTGAGGTTTTTCAGCGGTCAGGCGCACACCGCCGATGCGCCGCTGCTGCACGTCGTCGACAAATTTCGCGTACATTTTTAGGAAGTCACCCCCCTTGGAGGGATTGCCCGCGCGTTCGGCCTCGGCATCCAGAGTTTGATACATGCTGAGCCGCCGCGCCAGAATATCTCCCCACGGCCCGGTAATGTCGTCGGCTGACACAATCTCGAATCCAGCTTGCCGGAGCAGGGATTCGTATTCAGGAATGCTCAGCAGCGACTGGCAAGCAAAGCGCTGGCGGTATTGTTCCATCTCATCTTCTGGCAAAGGCGTATGCATCACCCAATCGGTGAAGGCAAAACGACCGCCAGGGCGCAGAACACGAAACACCTCGTGCAGGGCTTTCGATTTGTCGGGGATGTGCAAGAAAGATTCCTGGCTGACCGCAGCGTCGAACTGCGCATCGTCAAGGGGCATATCCATCGCACTGGCCAGAACAGGGCGAATCCGATCCTGCAGCCCGACCAGCGTATTCAGCTCTTGCGCGCCTTCGACTCGGTTGGGGCTGATGTCGACACCAGTCACCTGAACGCCGCGCTCGGACGCGTACCAGCGCGCAGGGCCGCACAGCCCGGCGCAGACATCCAGAACACTGTCCCCTGCGTTCATCCGGGCCTTGTCGGCTAGCCGGGCGTTCGCCTCGAGCCCGTCATAGTGATCCTGATCATAAGGGTAGAGTTCCTTAGGGTTAATACCATCCAGCGAACCGCGGATGTCCTTTAACTTTGTCAGAATATGCGGTGCAGAAATCGGGTGATTGGCATACCAGTCCGCGACCGTTTTTTCCGCCATTTCCATCGGATACTCCCCCTTGCCTTACGTCAGCTTAGCCTGACATGGTTGACCAATCCAGTTTCGTCTTGTCGATTGTCGGGGCGACACTGGAGTGGGGATGGAGCGACAAAAAGAAGGGAAACTGTATGAGCTGGATCAAGACTGTTCCGTTCAACCAGGCCAACGGCAAGCTGCGGAAGCTTTACGAACGGGTCACGGGGCCGGGCAACAACGTTGATAACATCATGATGGCACATTCCCTGCGGCCGCATTCGATGGAAGGCCACATGTCGCTTTACAAGAACGTGCTTCATCATTCCGCCAACAAGGTTCCCAAGTGGTTTCTTGAGGTTCTGGGCGTTTGGGTCAGTTCGTTGAACCAGTGCGGGTATTGTGTTGAGCATCATTTCAGCGGTCTTCAACGGTTGTTGAAAGACCCGGATCGGGGTCATGCTATCCGCACCGCGATCGAGGCGGGGTCTCTGAGCGCCGCTCCGTTGGATGAGGCGCAGATCGCGGCGATGAATTATGCACGCAAGCTTACCGAAGCTCCGGCGGAAATGGTTAAGGCGGATGTTCAGGCCCTGCGGGATGCTGGCTGGGATGACGGCGAGATTCTCGAGATCAATCAGGTCTGTGCTTACTTCGCCTATGCGAACCGGACGGTTCTGGGATTGGGCTGCTCGACTGACGGAGACATTCTGGGCCTGTCGCCGAGTAACTCGGACGACCCCGAGGATTGGGGGCATTCGTAAGCGGTTAGTCCGCGAGCCAGTCCAGAATGGCCTGTGCAACGGCCTTCGGTTTCTGATGATGCAGCCAGTGGTCGGTGCCTGGGATTACGACGCGGGTCAGGTCGGGTGCGAATTCTTCCAAACCCGCAGTGGCCTCGGGCAGCAGAGCTTTGTCGTCAGGCCCCCACAGCAGCAGGTGCGGACAACGGACCATCAGGCGGTCCAGCGGTAAATCGGGCAGATCGGTGCGGGGCTCTCCGGGTATGGCGACGACCAGAGGCGAGGCGCGGTACCAGTTCAGCATCGCCTCAAGCCGACCGGGCCGGGCCCATTCGGAGCGATAGTCCTGCATACGTTCCTCCGACAGCCAATCGACGCCCATGCCAAAGCGAAAGAACTGTTCGAGTCGCGCGAAATTGTCAGCCGAGAAGTGTGACGCAGCATCTGGCGCGCGCAGGACGTTGATATATTGCGACGCCTCGGATTGCGCGCCACCGGCTGCCATGGCGCGTTGAAACGGCCCCGGGTGGACGCCGTTTGCGATGATCAGGTGGCTGACCAGCTCCGGGTGGAACATGGCCAGACCATAGGCCACTGAGGCACCCCAATCGTGCCCCAAGATGCAGGTCGGTGCTTCGAACTGTTCAATCAGCGCCGCCACGTCCGAGACCAGTCGCGACAGTGCATAATGGCCAACCCCGTCCGGACACCAGCTTTGCCCATAGCCGCGCTGGTCCGGTGCGATGCAATGAAAATGGTTGGCCAGATGTAGGGCCAGATCGCTCCAGGCCCCGCCATATTCGGGAAAGCCGTGCAACATCACCAAAGGCGGCAGGTCGGGTTCGCCCCAGCGCCGCAGAAAGAAGGACTGGCCGTTCAGGTCGATGATGTCGGTGTTCATTGCAACCTTCCTCTTTCTCCTCGAATTGATGGGTTTTTCGCGCATCAATTTGACGCCAATCAAAGCGAATAACAGCGTCTTCTGCTAGTCGTGTCCGCGGATAGTGAAAAAAGGAAAGACTGAATGGAAGCTGTTGTAAAAATCGAAGAAACACAATCCCCCGTCAAAATCTCGCCAACATCGAAAACCGCGCCTTCTCAGCCCAGCCCCGAGAAAATTCGGCAGGCGTTTGAAAGTGGCAAATACCCCTATGGCCGCAAGATGGCGCGCAAATCCTATGAGGCGCAAAAGGCCGAACTGCAAGCTGAATTACTGAAGGTTCAGTTGTGGGCGCAGGAATCCGGTCAGCGATTTGTGCTGCTGTTCGAAGGTCGAGACGCGGCCGGCAAGGGCGGCACAATCAAACGTTTCATGGAGCACCTGAACCCGCGTCAGGCGCGCGTTGTGGCCCTGAACAAGCCGACCTGGGAGGAAAAGGGTCAGTGGTACTATCAGCGCTATGTTCAGGAACTTCCGACGGTTGGCGAAATGGTGTTCTACGACCGGTCCTGGTACAACCGCGCAGGTGTTGAGCGCGTCATGGGGTTCTGCTCGCCAAACGAATACCTTGAGTTCATGCGTCAGACGCCGGATCTTGAGCGGATGTTGGTCCGTTCGGGCATTCAGCTTTACAAATACTGGTTCTCTGTCACGCAGTCCGAGCAACAGCGCCGGTTCAAAAGCCGTGAGACTGATCCGCTGAAACAGTGGAAACTGTCGCCGATTGACAAGGCCAGCCTCGACAAGTGGGATGATTATACCGAGGCGAAAGAGGCTATGTTCTTCTACACGGACACTGCGGACGCGCCCTGGACAATCGTAAAATCGAACGACAAGAAACGCGCTCGTCTGAATTGTATGCGCCATTTCCTGTCGACGCTGGACTACCCGGACAAGGATCACGGTATCGTGGGGCAACCCGATCCTCTGATCGTAGGGCAGGCCCATCACGTGATCCATCGATCCGAGCATATTCTGGGCAATACCCTGCACCCGGAAACGTAGTGACCGGTTAGGCCGACTGTTAGTGCACCGATAGTCTCAACCTGAAATTTACCTTATCACCTCTTGTCCCGGCCTTTGGCCGGGCATAAGGCTGATGGGATGAACAAGGTGATGACATATCGCGGCCATTTTCGGGCCATTGCCGTGCTGGGCTTTCCGTTGATCGGCGGGCATCTGGCGCAGTTCGCGATCGGACTGACCGACACGGTCATGCTGGGCTGGTACGGGGTCGAGGCTCTGGCTGCCGTGACACTGGCAAGCAGCTATTACTTCGTGCTGTTTCTGTTCGGCGCAGGGTTTGGCTGGGCAGTGATGCCCATGGTGGCAACGGCCGCCGCCGAAGAGGATGAGACCAGCATTCGCCGCTCAACCCGCATGGGGCTGTGGTTGTCTCTGATTTATGCGACGTTGATGATGCCACTCTTATGGTGGTCCCAACCCATCCTGATCGCCTTGAAGCAAGACCCGCAAGTCGCTGAAACTGCTTCACAATACCTGCGTGTTGCGGGGTGGGGCCTGTTCCCGGCGCTGTTGGTGATGGTGCTGAAATCCTATCTGGCCGCGCTTGAACGGACTCAGATCGTACTGTGGATCACCGTCACCGCAGCGGTGGTGAACGCGGTGACGAACTATGCGCTGATCTTCGGCAACTGGGGCGCGCCTGAATTGGGGGTGATGGGCGCGGCCATCGCCTCGGTCGTGACGCAGATCGTGTCGCTGGTCTTTGTGGTGATGTATGCGGTGCGTGTGTTGCCGGAACACGGCCTGTTCCAACGTTTCTGGCGCCCGGATTGGGAGTTTTTTTTCAGCGTCCTGCGCCTTGGCGTACCCATCGGCCTGACGACGCTGGCCGAGGTCAGTCTGTTCGCCATGTCGGCCATCATGATGGGTTGGCTGGGGCAGGTGCCGCTGGCGGCACATGGGATCGCGCTGAACCTGGCCTCGGCCACGTTCATGGTGCATTTGGGGCTGTCCAATGCGGCAACGATCCGGGCGGGGAATGCCCTTGGGCGCAAAGACCGCCCGCATCTGGAAAAGGGTGCGATCGCGGTGACGGGCATGTCTCTGGTGGTATCCGTATTCACGGTTATCCTGTTCCTGACCTGTGCCGAACCGCTGATTTCGCTGTTCATGGAATCTGACGATCCGCAGCGCCCGCAAATCCTGGCCATCGGCACCGGGCTGCTGGCCATGGCCGCTCTGTTCCAACTGGTGGACGGGGCGCAGGTGATTGCGCTGGGCCTGTTGCGCGGATTGCAGGACGCCAAGGTGCCGATGGTGATGGCCGGACTCAGTTATTGGGTCGTGGGGATACCGGCGTCGTACTACTTTGGCTTCGTGCAGGGTATGGACGGGATCGGCATCTGGCTGGGCCTCGTGCTGGGCCTTGCCTGCGCCGCCGTTCTGCTGATGGCGCGGTTCTGGATGCGATCGGTCCGTGGGGTTGGCGTTCCGGCCGAATAGCCTCCCGGTCAGCCCTTGGTCAGCCGATCCGCCTTTTTGCGCACCAGAACGGTGCGCAGATCGTGCATCGCCAGCAGCAATCGGTCGGTGACATCCTCGAGTTGTTCTTCCGACGCCTTGGACTGCGCCCATTGCGTTGTCAGGTTCATGTAGTCGACCGCGCGATGAATGTCGTCGATATCGCGCTGCGCCAGTAGGGCTTTGCGTTCCTCTATCCAGCGCGCAATTTCTGTATGGTCGGATTCGGTTAGGGTGCGCTGGCCTTGCGGTTTCACCTCGCCGTTGCGAATGTTGATGACCGCGATCTGATCCATCTCGATCCGCCGCTGGCGATTTTCAGTGTCGATCCTGAAAACAACCGCGCCGTTTTCACGGATACGGAAATAGTATTCTGGCAGTTCTGCGGTCATCGGGGCCTCCGGCTCAGGTCAGGGACGCGCAGAAGCGCTGAATGCGGGTGCAGGCTTCGGACAGGGCCTCATCCGAGGTTGCATAGCTGACGCGGAAGTTCGGCGACAAGCCGAAGGCCGCGCCGAACACGACGGCCACGTCTGCCTCTTCCAGCAGGGCGGTAGCGAAAGCCTCATCCGAGTCGATCACCGTGCCCGCCGGTGTGGTCTTACCGATCAGCCCGGCGATTGAGGGGTAGACATAGAACGCGCCTTCGGGGGTGGGGCAGGTGATGTCGTCGATTTCGTTTAGCATCCGTACGACCAAATCGCGGCGACGTTTGAAGGTTTCGTTGTTCGGGGCCAGAAACGCTTGCGTACCACTCAGCGCCTCGACCGCTGCCCATTGGCTGACCGAGCAAGGGTTCGATGTAGACTGTGACTGGATCTTGCGCATCGCGGCAATGATCTCAACCGGACCGGCGGCATACCCAATCCTCCATCCGGTCATGGCATAGGCTTTCGAGACCCCGTTGCAGGTCAGCGTGCGATCAAAGAGGCCGGGCTCGACTTCGGCCGGGGTGCAGAATTCAAACCCGTCGTAGGCCAGGTGCTCATACATGTCGTCGGACATGATCCAGACATGCGGATGGCGCATTAATACATCGGTCAGCGCCTTCAACTCGTCACTGCTGTAACCCGCGCCGGTCGGGTTGGACGGTGAGTTGAAGATGAACCACTTGGTCTTGGGCGTGATTGCGGCCTCAAGCTGTTCGGCGGTCAGCTTAAAGCTGTTTGCCAGCGTCGTTTCGACCACAACCGGAGTGCCCCCGGCCAACAGCACCATATCAGGATAACTGACCCAATAGGGTGCGGGGATAATGACCTCATCGCCGTCATTCATTGTCGCCATGAGGGCGTTGTACAGGGTCTGCTTGCCTCCGGTCCCAACCGAGATCTGCGCAGGCGTGTAATCCAACCCATGGTCGCGTTTCATCTTGGCACAGGCAGCTTGTTTCAGCTCGGGGATGCCGTCTGGCGCGGTGTATTTGGTCTTACCCGCCGCGATCGCCGCCACTGCCGCGTCCTTGATGTTCTGCGGAGTGTCAAAATCCGGCTCGCCCGCGCTCAGGCCGATCACGTCGCGACCGGCGGCTTTCAGCTCAGCCGCTTTTGCTGTCATTGCAATGGTCGGAGAGGGTTTTACGCGTGACAGTGTCGCAGACAGGAAACTCATGGTCGACCTCGGTTTGTATGTTCAACCTGTCTGTCATAGGGTGCGCCCGAATGACGATCAAGCTGTATGAATAATGAATTAGGAGACCCCGATGAGCGACGAAACGGACTGGTATGGAGCAGATGCAGCGACTTTCGGGGACAGGCTGGCGGGCGCGCGTGAGGCCGCAGGGATGACACAGTCCCAGCTGGCCCGGCGCCTGGGGGTCAAGAAGGCAACGATCGCGGCCTGGGAAAACGATCTGTCCGAACCACGCGCCAACCGATTGTCGATGATGGCGGGCATGATCAACGTCTCGATCATGTGGCTGCTGACTGGCGAGGGTGAGGGCATGGAAGCCCCGGTCGACGAGGCCGAGGGCGATCTGGAACTGGTGGACGCAGTGGCAGAACTGCGTGCCATCCGCGGCGAGATGCGCGCCAGTGCTGAGCGTGCCGCGCGGCTGGAAAAGCGACTGCGATTGATGTTGGAGTCGGCCCAGTGACCGAAACGCGCGAAGTCCGGATCAAGCGCATGCAGATGCGCTCAATGCGGCGCGGTATCAAAGAGATGGACCTGATCCTTTCTGCCTATGCCGAACGCAATCTGGATAAGATGGATACGGCGGGTCTAGACCTGTACGACGCCATGCTGCATGAAAACGATCAGGACCTCTATCAATGGGTCACGGGTCAGGTTCAACCGCCCGGTGTTTTTGCCGACCTCATCGCGGATATCGCGCAGACCTTTCAAAAATAAAGAAAACCCGGCTTAACCGATTTTTCGGGATTTCGATTCATGCTGCCTGAAACAGCGCGAGTGAATCGGAGGATCGGATGAGTATGGAAATGCAGGTCTCCGCGCCGGAAACCAAGGGGTTTATGACCAGCTATCTCGAGGCGCTCGCTTTGGTCGAGCGTCTGCACCGCCTGCTGCTGGACGTCATCAAGGATGAGTTCGAGCGTGTCGGAGTGTTGGAGATCAACGCTGTTCAGGCCTTATTGCTATTCAATATCGGTGACCATGAGGTGACGGCGGGCGAACTTAAAAGCCGTGGCTATTATCAAGGCAGCAACGTCAGCTACAACCTCAAGAAGCTGGTTGAAATGGGCTACATGCACCACCAGCGCTGCGAGATCGACAGGCGCTCGGTCCGGGTTCGTTTGACCCCGCGCGGGCGGGAAATCCGCGATATCGTGTCCAAGCTGTTCTCGCGCCATGCCGAAGGGTTGCAGACCCGTGGCGTGCTGGGGCTGGAAGGGATCGACGACATCACCATGTCTCTGCGCCGGGTCGAGCGGTATTGGACCGACCAGATCCGGTATATCTACTGATCAGGGGCGCGGGATGGGATTTGCGTTGGGCAGGTCCAGTCCTTGCATCCTTTTCGCGGCGTCCTGCAGAGCGCCGATTTGCAACCCCTTCAGTTCCCGCTCCAGTTTGCGCCGCATCGCGCGTTCGAAATCCTCGAACCCCTGCGCAATTTCCAGAAACGCGCCGGGCCCGTGCAGGACGTTGTTTTCGAAAAACGGGATCAGGTACAGCTCGCCCTCGAAATCGGCGGCATTGATGACCAAACCGTTGACGACCGTGTTCTGAAAGGGAAAGTGTCTATAGGCCGAGTCCGGGCCATAGCCGTCATTGTTCGACCCATCGCCCGACAGATCGATGGTTTGAAACAAACAGGGCGGGGCCTGCTGCATCAGGGTTGCACCGAAGGCCAGCGCATATCCCATCGCTGTGGCCGAGCCACTATCGGACCGGATCGATTGCTGCACGGTCGCCGCCGCGGCGAAAAGGTCGGCCTGCGTGTAGATCATCGTCCAGTTCAGAATGACGCGCTGGGTGGATCGACCGCTCCATTCATACACGGCGAGCGCAACCGGCATAGGCGAGGAAAAGAACGCCTCGGTAACCTCGGGCGCGACAAGCGCGGCGGCCAAGCCCTGCCGCTGCAGGGCGTCTTCGTTTGCGTCTACCGAAGTGGAGATGTCCATGGCCAAAGCCAGGGCCAGACGGCAGGTTTCGGCCCGAAGCGGGCTGGCCAGAACGGCTAGCCCCAGTGCTGTCAGCCAGCGGATCACCAGTGGCCGGTGCTTTCCATGCTGGCCCAGGGCTCCGCGGGTTTCAACGCGTCGCCGTTCTGCAGAAGTTCGACGGAAATGTTGTCCGGGGACCGCACAAACGCCATACGTCCATCGCGCGGCGGGCGATTGATCACGACGCCACTGTCCTGCAGGTGCTGACAGACTTCGTAGATGTTATCGACACCGTAGGCCAAGTGTCCGAAATGGCGGCTGTCGCTCGGCAGAGCGTCGTCGCCATCCCAGTTATAAGTCAGCTCGATCGGCCGATCCTCTTGCCCAGGAGGCGCCATGAAGATCAGAGAAAACCGTCCGGCCTCGCTGTCATAGCGGCGGGTTTCCTTCAGGCCTAGTAACTCATAAAACGCCATCGACTTTTCCAGATCTTTCACGCGGACCATGGTGTGAAGATATGTCAGCCCCATCTGCGGCTTCCTTTCTGTTCAGGTGATGCGCAGCAGCTTAGCGCGCGGACATTGCGTGTCGAGGGGCAGTAGGGACACATTTTGAATTTTGAAGAAATGAGCGCACATATCGCGGTTCCGGTCCGGGAATTGCCGAGATATAGTGGTGGGCGACTCATTGCTGGAAAGGAGATTTCATGCCGCTGTCCTCTGACCAACTGGCCGAGATCGAAGCGCAAAGGGCGCAATCGCATCAAACACGCCGCGTTGTGGCTGCGGGTATGGAAGAGCATCTTTTCACTGCCCATCAAGTGCTGGACCACGGTTTTGTGCGCGTGATCGACTATATGGGCGATGACGCGGCGATCTGTCAGGCGGCACGGGTGTCTTACGGCAAGGGCACGAAGTCGGTGCAGAATGACGAGGGCCTGATCCGCTATCTGATGCGTCACTGGCACTCGACCCCGTTCGAGATGTGCGAGATCAAGCTGCACGTCAAACTTCCCGTGTTCGCGGCCCGACAATGGATTCGCCACCGCACGGCAAATGTAAACGAATACTCCGCACGCTACTCGATTCTCGACCGTGAGTTCTATATCCCAGCGCCCGATCATGTCGCGGCGCAGTCCGAGGTGAACAATCAGGGCAGGGGCGATGCGCTGCAGGGGGAAGAGGCCGCGCGGGTTCTTGAAGTGCTCAAGGCCGACAGCGCGCGGTGCTACGACAACTATGAGGCGATGATCAGCCAGGATGGTCAGCAGGGGCTGGCACGCGAACTGGCGCGGATGAATTTGCCCGCAAATATCTATACGCAGTGGTACTGGAAAGCTTTAGGTGCTGTGAATACTCCCAATTTATGGAAAATGCTTTCCAAGTCAGTAAGTTACGAAAAAGTGGGAAGTAGCTTTCCCGTTATTGGTCTGACTGGTTTTTTCAAACGAGGAAAGTTGGGGCGGCTAGGTGCTGTTTGAAATATCGTGCCGCGTAGACAGGTCTCGTTCCCAGATTAGTCTGAGTGAACGTCAATGTGACTGCACGATGCTTTTAGCTTTGGGCCAGTGATGTCCAAGCTGAAGAAAGAAAGGCGAGGGCAAAGTTGAAGCAGTATCTAGATGCATTGAACACCATTCTAGAATGTGGTGAGGAATCAACCGACCGCACGGGTACGGGCACAATCTCGTTATTCGGCTTGCAGTCGCGCTATCGGTTGGCGGATGGTTTTCCTTTGGTAACTACCAAGAAGCTACACTTAAGATCAATTATTCATGAACTTTTATGGTTCATAGCTGGCGACACCAACATCAAATATTTGAACGACAATGGTGTCACGATTTGGGACGAATGGGCTGACGAAAATGGTGATCTGGGTCCAGTATATGGCCATCAATGGCGGGCCTTCCCCACGCTGCAACCGACTGGGCAGGTGAAGGATGATGAACCCCTGTACTTCGGGAGGGGAGTTGACCAGATCACGCAGCTAATCGAAACGATAAAGTCCACGCCCGATAGTCGCCGCCTCATTGTGTCTGCATGGAATCCGGGAGATGTTCCGCGCATGGCGCTCCCTCCTTGCCATACAATCTGGCAAGTTCGGGTCTTGAACGGTCGTATGCACCTTCAGCTCTACCAGCGGTCAGCTGACATGTTCCTTGGCGTGCCATTCAACATTGCATCCTATGCGTTACTTCTAGTGATGCTCGCTCATGTTACTGGCTACGAAGCGGGTGATTTTGTGCACACTATTGGAGATGCCCACATATATTCCAACCATATGGATCAGGTGAAATTGCAGCTTACTCGGAAGCCGAAAAAGCTGCCGACTATCCGCATCAAACGCGATGTGTCGTCCATATTTGATTTCCGATACGAGGACTTCGAGATCGTTGATTATGATCCTGAACCCGCGATCCCTGCGCCAGTGGCGGTCTAAGCAATGATTACTTTGATCGTCGCGCGTGCCGAAAATGGCGCAATCGGCCGAAATGGTGATATCCCCTGGCATCTTCCCGAGGACTTGAAGTCCTTTCAGCGAGAAACACTCGGGGGTGCACTGATAATGGGACGTAACACGTGGGATAGCCTTCCGGTAAAACCGCTGCCAAAGCGCCTAAATATCGTTGTATCTTCACGGCCTGACGCCGCGGATCTTGTGGCTCCCTCGGTGGCCGCGGCCGTTAAGATCGCCGCCGATGCGGGATATGATCGAATTTATGGCATCGGAGGAGCACGGATTTACCAAGAGATGATCCCACTAGCGAATAGGTTGATGATTTCCGAGGTCGACATTCAAGTCCAAGATGCCGATACATTTTTCCCCAGTTTTGACCTGGAGGCCTGGCGTTTGATCAACAAGCGGCTACTACGGTCAGACGGGCCAAAGTGTTGTTTGCACGAGTACCTGAGGCGTGGGGCTCAGCAAATTCAGCTGGATACCCAGGAAGCAAACATGCTTAGCTGACTATCGCAAGTAGCGGAGAGTGCTTTTGCCTTTATCCGTAAAGATCGAAAACCCTTCGCAGGTGAGTGAAGAATTTTCCGTATTGAAGGTTATTGGCGCGCGCGGTCTTTTTGAACCAGACTTCGTCTTCTTCCAAAATCGACAGGTGCAGCTGTCCAGTGTACTTGGATTTCGGTCTGCCTACTTCCTTTCCGGGTTTTTCGTTTGTAACAATTCTTGGCTTAACAAAGGTCACCTGTTCCTTTTCACGCACCTCCCTTTGGAGCATTCGAGCTTCAACTCTGTCGACTAATTCAATTACCTGAGATTCTGACAGTTGGATCTTTCGCAGAAGCTCGCCGCCGCTGATGAACTTGTCCAAGAAATGATCAACCTTGATCTGCGCGGTGAAAGTGAAGAGCAAATCTGGTTCGCCCATTTCTTGATGAAACATGGGTATCCTGAGCGAGCGATATCAACCGCATACGCAGCACTGAGCGCAGGGCCCAACGAGGCTGAACCCCACAGCGGCTATTGTGGGCTGATACAGATGAATACGCGTCTCGGACCAAACGAGCGAGTGGTTCCATCTGTACCACAAGTCAGTGGCGATAGCTGGGTTGCAATCACAAGGGACAACGGAGAACGTCGAGAATTCCTAATTTCCGCCGAGCCAGAGAAAGAAGCGCGGCATCTATTTGGTTTGGTCGTCGATACTTCGAATGAGCTGGCACAGATGTGCATAGGAAAGAGCGTTGGCGAAAGTTCTCAGTTTGCAGGTGTTATTGCTCAACAATTATCGGAATGGACAGTCTCTGAAGTAAAACACAAGTATTCTCAAGCTTGCCACATCATAATGGATGAGTTTGACATTCGGTTTCCCGGCTCACGCCAGATGTCCAAGATGGCTATGGCGGACGGCGACGTTCAACCGGTGCTTGACTACATCCGCGGTTATGCTGAGCAGCATCAAAAAGCGTCGGAATATTACACAAAACAGGGTTTTCCAATCAGCATTTTGGCGGCTTTGAAAGGCGGAACTTCAATTGAATACGCTGGTTATCTGCGTAGCCTCGGGTCGGATATTATAGTGTGCCGTGGTTTCGCGGACGAGCGTGGCAGCGCGCTCGAACTAATCGCTCAAAAGCGTGTCGAAGGAACGACCATCGATGCTCTGATCGCTTGGACTATTTATTGGGCAGACGCCTTTGATGTGGTCAAGCGAGTTTTTGGCCGAATTCGGATCTCGCAAACGTGCCTTGACGAATTGACGAGAATGGCTGTCGAGTCCGAAGACAACTCTGTTGGTAGGCTTTCGCTTACCGGGATAGACGGGCGGTATTTTCGTGAAGAGCATTCAGCAGAAGAAATTGCCGCGTACCATGAGCGATTGTTGAAGGTACGGGATCAAGTCGTTGGCTTCTGCGAAATCGTACCAAGCGAAGCTCCCGACGACATACCCGAGATGTCACAGGAGCTGATCAGCAGCTTTTCTGTCGATTTACTTGATCCGGCTTTCGCTGCGCTTGGTCAAGGTTTGCTGTTGTCGGAGGATATGTTTTATCGACAGCTAGTTAATCAAGAGTTCGGAATCCAGGGTGTGTGGCTGCAAGCAGTATTGATGTTCGCGTTGCAGGAGGGTTTTCTAGAATTTGACGCCTACTGCGCTCAATGCGTGTTTCTGGCTCGAAGCGGGCACGGTCACTTTGCTGTGACTTCGGATGTGCTGGCGAACGTGGCGCGGCAAGAAGGTAAAGAAACCTCAGGTGATTTCGAAGCTCTGTCCAACGTCCTCGGCACGCCCGATGCGGATGTCTATTCTCATTTTCAGGTCGCATATGCTGCAATTTAAAAAATCTGGGGTGTCTGTGACCTCACGATAAGACAATGGCGTCGCTTTTCTGGAACGCTGATCTCTAAGTTGATTAGGAACCGCAAGGAGGATTGGGCTTACGCGTTGAGTGCACTTTATATCTAAATGCATAGCGACTTTCGTCAATTCTTGCAGGAATGGATGCGAAATCAGTCGCTCCCTAAAGAGGAATTTGATGCAGCGTTTTTGGCCGCATTGAAGGCTCGCCATTCAGACTAAGCATCTCTTAGATGAGACGTTTCCTTTGTTCACCTGTGCCCTATCGCTTATCTAGCGCTGTCCGCCTTGGGCTGCGACCAGCCAATAATGCAAGCTGCAGAGAACGGCGGTACTGAGCCCACTTTGACCGATGCTGCGGGATGCCCCAGTTACGGCAATGCGCAGTAAGCAGACTTTGCAAATCTACAAAGCCCACCCTCAATCCACAGACGGCGTGGTCCGGCTCTACCGCCGATTTTATCATCCCCGTGTGCTTTCAAAGCGGAATTATATGAAAAGATTTTGACGCTCGTTTCGAGGCAATAGGCGCGATACGTTTCGTCAGTATCTACTCAGCGTCTCCAGTATTGTATTCCGCGTATTGACGTCATTTTGGAAAATCCTGTCGGCGAGAAACTCGGACGGAAACTCGGGCCATGTCTTTCGCATTTCCATAATTAGATTTTGTGCTTCTTCCGAATGCCCCAACTGGTCGTGCGCAACGGCTTGGAATAGGAGCGAAGGCGCACTTACAGGCGCACCGGCAGCTGGCGCTCCTTGAAAGGCTTCAACAACATTTTCGTAGTTCCCGAGCATAAGTTGCGACACGCCCCAGATGTTTCTCGCACCAAACCTACCAGATCCTGATTTGGGTCTCTCCGGGTTGCTAACCTCGGCAGCAAGTTCCGGGGCGTTAGCCAAGATGGCGGTGATACCTGCAAGGTCGAGAATATGGGCATCATTCGGCGCCAGTTCGACCGACATCCTTGCGTATTTCAATGCCTCGTTTGGCTGGTCTTTGACAGCCAGCACCCAACCATTTGCGCTGTTTGCCCACGCGTCAGCCGGGGACAATTGAAGCGCTTTTCCAGACATTTCTGAGGCTTGATTGAAGAAATCATCCCTTTGTGCTTCATCCGGCGACAAAACCGCCAGGATCGCCAGGACCTGCGCTGATCCGGCATAGCCGTCAGACAGCGCCGGGTCGAGTTCCATAGCGTGCTGGAACATACCCAATGCTATTTGCTGACGTTTGACATCAAAAACGGGAAAAAACATGCCTCGGGCTTGATCCGCAAGGTTGGCCGCCTGGAGTCTTGTCAACGAGTGCTCCCCCAGTGCTGCACGTTCTGCTTTCTCGATGGATTGAGTCGTTGGCACAACCTCCCTGTAATCCTGGCTCATCCAGGTGCCAAGCACAGCGACTAATGCAAGAACACCCAGTCCGGCTGGCAGCAATTTCAGCGAACGCCAACGGCCAACAGGATTGTCGATATTCAGTTCACTTGATGTGCGGTCTTCGGTTGTAGGTTCGTAGGAAAACCGCGGCTTGTATCCGCCAGGGTCAACAAAAATGCGAACACCGTCACCGTCCCATTGATCTTCGTAAAACGCGTGTAGCAGTCGACGTAGCCGCCTGGCTTCGACGCGAACGAGGTTTTGACCACCAGTACCATCTATGCGCCGCCCATAGACCTCAACAGCGATAGCTTTGCCTCGAATCTGAGTGCTTCGACCCGATAGAGATTCCTCGACTATATAGGTGAGAAATTGCGTGAGTCGGGGTGAAGCTTGAAACCCGTCACTTGATACAATTCGACTCAGAGCTTCCCGGATCAGTTCCGGAGAAGGCTGTCCAACATGTTGATTAATTGGCAAATCGTTGGATTTGTTCAATTTCAACTCACCCCCAACTCACGGTGACTCACTTGGCCTTTGCGGTCAACCGCACTCATCTTGATTTAAGAATAGATAGTGGGTGTCGGGATTTTTCCAGTGAAGGTGAACCTGATTGAAGAAATTCCAGAACTTTCCGATGTGCTGTCGGGGCGCATCGAAACGGATGCACTATTCGGCGAGGTCATCGAAGACCTGAAGAAAGCATCTGCGTTTTCGAAAGACGCATCGATCACGGCCTCAGAGCGCGCTGAATGGGCCCACATCAAATCTGAACTCATCAACGAGCTTCGCAGGATGGTGAAGCGCAATCTGTGAGATACTTCTAACTGAGGACCAATCCATGACCAAGGAAGACAGTAGGAAAGACCAGGACGACAAACAGGTTCAGGCGTCAGACCAAATAGAAGACCCGTCGCGGCGGAGTGTTCTAAAGGGCTTGGCCACTGGAGCGGCTGCAACGGGGGCAGCTGGGTTTGCGGCAGGAAGTGCCGAGGCCCACGAAGGAGACGGTCCACTAGGAGAAACACTCAAGAACCCATATGGTGGTCGACCCGCAGGCGGGATCTCTTTGCCGGAATACTTCCGTCCGACGAAGTACATGACTGGTTCAAACGCGAACTATTTTCCACTGAGTGAGGAGTTGGGGCCAGATGAGATGCGAATCTCATTCTGTGGCTCAACGCCATATCCGCCGCGCGAAGATCAGGCGGGCACCTGTATTATGGTTGAGCTGGGTAACGGAAAAAGGTTCTTCTTCGATTTTGGATCCGGTTGTGTACGCAATATCATTGCCATGCAAGTGCCGGGGCAGCTGATCAACGACATCTTCATCTCTCACCTGCATGTCGACCACTATGCCGATATTCCCTATATTTACCCCTTCCGTGCCTGGTCGGGTGGTTACACGCCACTACGCATCCATGGTCCCTCTGGTCGGACACCCGAACTTGGCACAGCCGGAATGGTGAAAGGCATGCAACAGATGCTCAAATGGCATCTGGAGGCCTTTGATGTTTTCCCGATTGGGGACGGCTACGAGATCGAAGTCAATGAATTCGACTTCCGTCAGGAAGGCGGCATCGTTTATGACGAAGATGGCGTGACTGTTCGATCCTGGCCTCGTAGCCATGCCAAGGACGGGGCAGTTGGGTATCGGCTCGATTGGAATGGTCTGAGCTTTGTATGGACCGGCGATGGTCGCCCGGATGAACTATCACGGAAATACGGCGAAGGTGTTGATGTCTTTGTAACCGAAATGTCGGGACAGGATATTGGTCAGTTGATGACCTATAAATACGGTATCCCACAGGAATTGTTCAATTACACAATCGATACGCATCACACCTCTCACTATGCAGTGGGTAAGCTCTTTGCTGACGCAAGGCCGCGTTTGGGAATGGTGACACACTACACGCAAGACGAAGACATCGACGCTGAAATGCTGGCTGGTATTCGTGCCCACTACGACGGTCTGTTCCAATGGGGTCTCGATGTGGCCGTCGTCAACGTAACTAAGGATGCGATTTGGTACAGGAAAGCCGCATTGCCCGGAAAATCTGGCACTGTCCCGCCATTCCGTGAACTGGCTGCAGCAGCAGAGGCTGGGCGCATCGAGCTTCCAGAGGAAGTTACTTTGCCGAACCCAAGGCTCACCCGAGCAGATCAGCAAGACCAGAAGTATCGAGATATGGAGATCGATCCACGCGAGTATTACCCAACTGACGTTTTCCGAGCACCCGGCGGAGACTGGCCGCAGGACTTTACCATCAAAGTTTCGGATGTAATCGGCCCGCGTGATGAAGACTGAGAGGAGATCGAACAATGATTGAATTTGGTTCGACTTCTGCGATCCCCGTAACGATCCTTACCGGCTTTCTGGGAGCCGGTAAGACAACGCTTCTGAACCGCATCCTCACCGGCAATCACGGATTACGAGTAGCAGTCCTGGTGAATGATTTTGGATCCATAAACGTAGACGCCGACTTGGTGGTTGGCCTCGAAGATGACGTTATGAGCCTCGCGAATGGTTGCGTGTGCTGCTCGATACGAGATGACCTGATAGAAACGGTGGAAGCCGTTCTCGCCCGGCCTGAGAAACCAGAATACATCGTCCTTGAAGCAAGTGGTGTGTCGGACCCATCGTCAATCGCGATGACGTTCACGGATCAACGGTTCCGGGACATGATCCGCTTAGACAGCCTCATGTGTCTTGTCGATGCGGAACAGTTATTTGCCGCGCCGGAACAAATGGAACTGAAGCTCCGTCAAATTGCGTTTTCGGACATGGTAATTCTGAACAAGGTTGATCTTGTCGACAGGGCCACAGTTCAGAAGGTGCACGATTGGCTCGGGTCTCGCTTCCGTCGATATCGCCTGGTCGAAGCTGTAAACGCAGACGTCCCACTCGACATACTTCTTTCTGTTGGTCGCTTTGCCGCCGAACAACTCGAAACGGAAATACCTGATCACCATGAACATGGACCAAATTGTGGTTGTCATCACTCTGATCACTCAGACAGCTTCTCAACAACTATGATGAAAGCTGAACGCCCAATAAGCCTATCTTCCCTCCGGAGCGCAATTCGGAAGCTTTCGGGCGACGTTTATCGTCTCAAGGGATTTGTTTTTAGCGAGGAGGATCCAGATCATCGCATTCTTGTTCAGGTCGTTGGAAAACGTATGGACATCGCACGGGATGGTGCTTGGGGTGACCGCAAACCCGAAACAAGGCTTGTCGCTATAGGCGCACCGGGGGCGCTCTCCGAGGATGTGCTTTCGGACACGCTTATGGAGACAGTCTGAAAGCCAGGTTCGATCAAGTTTTTTGTCTATAAGTCAACCGTGCTGGATAATTTCATCCAGTTCGGCGGCGGCGGACTGTGAGTGGGCCATTGACGTCATTGCCAACCTGGCGATCTCAAGTGCAAGCTACCCATGAGAAAATGGCCGGCTGAAAGGAGACCGCCTATGAACCTAAGGTTGCTACGCTGCTCCATACTTGCCGGGATTGGTGCCCTTTATGGTACTGCGTGGGCAGAGTCCCAGGAAGAAGAACTAGCAAAGCAACTTGCTAACCCAGTGGCCGCTCTCATTAGTGTGCCATTCCAGCTGAACTATGATCAGAATTTGGGTGCCGAAGGAAATGGTTCGCGTTGGATATTAAACGTACAACCGGTTGTTCCATTTGATCTTACGGATGATTGGAACCTCATATCCCGAACAATTCTTCCAATTGCCTCCATAGATGGTGGCCTACCGGGTTCTGGATCCGAGACTGGGCTAGGAGATACTGTTCAAAGCTTATTTTTTTCGCCCAAAAAACCAAGTGCGGGCGGTTGGATCTGGGGGGCTGGACCCGTTTTTCTGCTGCCGACGTCGACAGATAACAGCTTAGGTCTCGGAGAGTGGGGTGCTGGAGTTACCGGCGTGGCACTCAAACAGCAGGGTCCTTTGACATATGGTGGCCTGACAAATCACATCTGGGACATTGATGGTGACACCGACATCAACCAGACGTTCTTACAGCCATTTATTTCCTACACAAATTCGAACGCGTGGACGTTCACTTTAAACACTGAGTCCACCTACGACTGGGAAAACGATCAATGGTCGGTGCCAATCAACGGTGTTGTCACCAAAGTTACCCAACTCGGGGATCAACTTATCAGCATAGGCGGGGGAGTACGCTATTGGGCCGACGGCCCCGATAGTGGGCCCGACGGTTGGGGCATGAGACATGTAGCTACCTTGCTATTTCCCAAATAGTTGAGCTTTATCCTAAGATAATACCGCTTACCGGATGCAGGCATTGCGCTGATGAAAGCGAACGGCAGTTTGTCCGCATTGGAAGTCACCATGCAGGGATTTGAAGGTCCGCTTTGGGCTGACTGCGGCCTATCTAAAAATTTCAAAAACCGGTGACACTTACCCTTGTTAGGACTGCCTTGGGGCGAGTTCTCCCCACTCATCCGCGCTCATGCTTTTTCGCGTTAGCCCATCTTCTGAGGCGAACTGAGCTGCTTTGACGAGGAGAAAGGCCACCGTAATGACGTCTACCTCGCAACGTTTCTCGAATTCTTCGGTCGTCTTATTGGGCCTTTCTTCCGACATTCCCATCTGTATCTGACGCTTTCGGGCAATTGGCTAACTTTGCATAATAATTCGTCGCTCTAGGAAAGCCAGTTCTCGGGCGTGCGAGCGCTTCTTCAGGAGAGGCTCTATTTCCGTCCTCCAGCGCAAGTGATTTGCAATGGTGTAGAAGGACGGGAGACCGGCTCTGATACTCCTCATTGTTCGTTTGGTTAGGTGTCATTTGACAATCCATCCTGCTCATCGTCAGACGTTGTTTCATTTTCCCGAAATGCCAACTTCGCGATTTTTCGAACCAGATACCAAACGCTACTTCGGCGCATGTGACCCTTAATCCAACCGGTGACATCCTTGGCCGGGATATCGAGATGCGGTGCTTCGTCTTCGAATACTCTGACCTTGTCGTCGGAGATATCCTGGTCTTCCCCCAGTGAAGTGGTCCTCCACTATGTTTAGGAAAACGGAGGGATCGCATGGCCGACAAGCGACCCAAGCCAGAGGAAATTGTCACGAAGTTACGACAGGTTGAGGTCCTTACTGGGCAAGGTATGCCGCGTCTGGATGCGATCCGGCAAATTGGTGTGACTGAACAAACCTATTACCGCTGGAAGAAGAAATACGGTGGTATCCGCGAAGGCTGACCGCCCATATCGCTTGTTTAAACGGGGCGTCATGAAGCTGTGTAACTCATTCATGACGGTTTCTGCCGTGATCCGAACCATTTGCCTGTGCCTTGTGCTTGCACTCAAAGCACAGGCCAAGTCCTCGACTGCCGAGGTGATTTGCGAGCCCGCCGCCCGGATACACGATAAACTTGAACGTCAGTTCGGTTGGGAACGCGCGGCGACCGGCACTCGCGGGCCTGAATAATTGATGGAGGTCTGGACCAGAAACCCGGTGACTGGACCATGTTGGTCACCTATGTCACCGGGACATCTTGCTTCGTGGCGATGGAACAAGACTGGTAACTCATGCCAAAGTCGACCCGGCGCGAGGCTAAGGTTCTCTAACCTTTGAAGATTGGCCAACGGCCGGTAATTGGCCGTTGGCCTGTTTTGATAACCCGCAGAATGCGGTTGTTTTACAGTGGCTTCAAATCAGCTGCCATTTGGCGGCCGTCGCGTCCGTCTTGCAGCTCGTACGAGACTTTCTGATTGTCAGCGAGCCCGGTCAGACCGGACCGTTCAACGGCCGAGATATGAACAAATACGTCCTTGCCGCCTTCATCGGGGGCAATAAACCCGTAGCCTTTCGTGGTATTAAACCATTTCACGGTGCCAGTTGGCATTTCCCGTGTCTCCTTCTACTTTCACGTTGTCCCACAAAATTGGTGGGGTAGTGGTTGACGCCGCCGCAACACATCACCGCATCGCCCACACGATACAGCCCGAATTGCGTGTTTCGTCTTTTTCAACATTGCACGGTGAAGTAAAAAATCAAGAATTACCGAGACGTTCAGGCGAAATTGCCGAAAATTGAACCAGATACAGGAGAACTCCGCAGATGCGCCTCTATGGCCTGAAGACCTGTGATACGTGCCGCAAGGCATTGAAATCACTTCCAGATGCTGAATTTGTCGACGTTCGGGCCGATGGTGTGCCGGATTCGGTGCTTGCGCGGGCTTTAGACGCCTTCGGCGAGGCTTTGCTCAACACTCGCTCTACAACCTGGCGGGGATTGGGTGATGCGGATCGCGCGCGGCCTCCGCTAGACCTGCTGGCCGATCACCCGACTTTGATGAAGCGTCCCCTGGTCGAGCGGAACGGCACGCTGTATCTGGGTTGGACGGCTGAAACGAAGGCAGGGCTTGGCGTTGCGTGAACGGGTAACTATGTGAATTGACGTAAGTTAGAGGGTTTTAAATGCGCAACGCAGCTATGATTCTAGGCGTCATTGCCGGTCTGATCGGTATGATTGTGGGCTTTTTTGGCTATGGCCGTATCGAACTGATCGAGCACATCGGAGAGATCGACGGACTACTGGAGCAGTCGAAAAACCCGGGGTTTATTCAGGCTGTGTCGATCTTGGCGCCTCTTCTGGCCATCGCAGGTGGTGCGATGGCTCATGCACGAGCCTTGGTCGGAGGCGTGTTGTTGTTGGTTTCGGCAACGGGGATGTATTACGCCTTTGGTTTCAACGTTTTCACAATGTTCCCGGTGGCGTTTGCGGCCGTGGCGGGCTTCCTTGGGCTGGCCGCAGGTAAACCGGACGAGCCCAAGGCACATTTCTAAATCACTTGATCCGCAGGACGCGGTCTAGCGACAGTGGGCCTGCGCCGTTGATCACGATCACCAGCAGTAGGAATGTCCACAGTGTCCGATCGTCCAGCAAGCTCACGGCGTTGGTAAAGTAGCTGCCCAGTTCGGTGCCATGCCCGTTGACGTCCACGATGGTCTGAACCCAGACAAACGTGACCATGCCCAAGGCTGCGAACCGCGACAGCAGACCAATCACGATCAGAGCGGGCAGCAGGAATTCGGCCCATGTTCCTGCGACCGCTATGGCCCAGTGACCAATACCCAGTTGCGAGCTGTCATAACCGACAGCTTCCATTGCCTTGGGGAAGATCTGTACGTAGGCACCGTCCGACGGGGACAGGAAGCCAAAGAAGCCGCTGCCCAATTTGGTTTTCGCCGAATTCCAGTAGTACACCAGCAATGTTGCTGCAAAGACCAGCCGGGCCAGGGTTGGTGTCAACCAGCCGGCGGTCATTTCCAACCGTCCCAGGGTGTTGTTGTGCAATGAGATCAGGGCAGTCATGTTGCCAGCCTTTCGATAGTCACAGAGGTTATTGCGCCGCCCTGCAAAAGCAGCGCCAGAGTGGCCCCAAGGTCAAAATCGGGGAATTTGGCCGCCGTTTCTTCAAACGCGTCGCCAATTGTTTGCCCGGCCTGAAGTCCCGCAATCCAATATGCACCGCCCGTCGGCAGCAGGTGTGGCGCCGGATCATAGTCGGGCCGAGTGATCAGAACGGACTCGGGGCCGGGTTCGGGTTTGGGCGCGGTCTCTTCAGTGTTGAAGTGCCAGATCGAGAAGACCGGCCAGTTCGAGTTCAGAACCTGCATCGACGGGGCAAAACCCAGCCGTGCCCGCATGATATCTTCCGGCGGCACGGCCAACGCATCTTCCGGGGCGGGTGTGCTGTCCGCCGCATGGTATGACCGCCGCAATGCCAGTTCCAAACGCGCCACGTCGGGCAGGTAGCCCAGATGGGAAAGCTGTTCCATTCCGGTCAGGAAGTCCGGAAACGCCTCGCCATAGAACATCATTAGGGGCGAAGAGGGAGGATGCTTGCGCAGAAATATTCCCGACAGACCATCCATGTTCTGCGTTCCCAAAAGCTTGGTGATCACCGGAAAGGCCTGATGCATCGCCTCTGTCAGCGACACAGCCACGTTGTTCCGGTAGACGCTGAACCGGCGTCCGGCGGGTTGAGTGGCGGCGTCCAGCAGCCCTTCGGGTATGGCTGCCGACGGGTCCAGCAGCGCGGTATGGAAGGTTGTTTGCGAAACACTCATGCCGGGATGCGGTCCAATGCCGCCTGCGCGCGGTCTGCCTCGGCCCGCAGAATGGGCCAGTCGGGGACGTCCGTGTCCCATTCGATCAGCACCGGTTTCGGGCCCGAGCGTTCCAGTACGTAATCCAGTAAGGCCCAGACCGGATCGACCACTTCGCGCCCGTGGCTATCGATCAATAACGGGTGGCCGTGGTCGTCTTCATCCTCATCATGCCCGCCAAGGTGAATCTCGCCAACCTTGTCCAGCGGATAGGCTTCGATATAGCCTTGCGGTGAGAAATCCAGATTGGTGGCCGAGACAAAGACGTTGTTCACATCAAGCAATAGACCGCAGCCCGTGCGACGCGCGATCTCGCGCAGAAAGTCCGGTTCGGACCATGTGCTTTCCTCAAACGCCAGATAGCTGGAGGGGTTTTCCAGCAGCATCTGCCGCCCCACGGTTTCCTGAACTTGATCGATATGGTCGCAAACGCGCTCCAGTGTTTCATCAGTATAGGGCAGGGGCAGCAGGTCATTCAGGAAATGGCTGTCATGGGTAGACCAGGCCAAATGCTCGGAAAAACTGGCGGGGTTCAGCCAGCCGACAAGGTGTTTCAGGCGCGCAAGATGGTCAGGGTCCAAGGGTCCTTCGCCACCGATTGACAGGCCGACACCATGGACGGAAATTGGGAACTGCTCTGACAGGTGCCGCAGCTGTGCAATTGGGCGACCGCCATCGCCCATGTAATTTTCGGCATGAATCTCAAGCCAGGCGACGGGGTTTGCGTGATCCAGAATCTGCGCAAAGTGCTGTGGTTTATAGCCAACGCCCGGAGCGGCCGGCAGCCTGTTTGGTCTGGTCGAATTGTCCAACATGTGCGCGCCCTCCAATCACGAAAAAGAGGCGGACGATATGGCCCGCCCCTTCGGTTCTCGAAAGCTTGGGCTTATGCCGGCAGGTCGCGGTCCAGCGGTTCCAGCGAACCCTTGCGGTTGTCCGGCAGTTCGATATCGGCGCAAGTGCCCGCGTCGACCAGAGTCCAGGCGTTGCCCTGATAATCCACTGTTGAGGTGCCCGCGCAGGTGGTGCCGGGGCCAGCTGCGCAGTCGTTCTGACCGGCCAGCGATACGCCATAGCATTTCTCTTTGGCTTGTGCGGTGGCAGTAGTGGCGGCGCCCGAAACGGCGGCTGCGACTGCGCTTGCGATAACCAGTGTTTTTGCGGTGTTCGACATCTCGGTAATCCCTTTTGATGACTGCGTATGTCTGCTTGTGACAATGACAAAGGTAGTGCTTGCGAGGCTGCAGTTGAATTCACGAGCCCGTGTCTCACAACCCCGTCAGGACATGACATGCCCCCTTGAAGGTTAACAAACTGTTTTTGAAATGAAAAATGGTAAATGTTTCAATCCGGCCCCAAATCCGGGGCCGGATTTCCGGCAATTTGATGCCGAATGTTACAGCAAGTCGGGCGGGGTTGCCGCCTGGGAAAGCTCATTTGTTACAACGTCAAGCGGTTGAACCTGCGTCTGTTTTTCGCCCAAACGGCGGACACTGACGGTGCGCTCCTCAACTTCACGGTGGCCAACGGCCAGAATGACCGGCACTTTGCCGACCGAGTGCTCGCGGACCTTGTAGTTGATCTTTTCGTTGCGGATATCCGCCTCGGCGCGCACGCCAGCGGCCTTGAGTGTTTCGACCACTTCCAGCACATAGTCATCGGCCTCTGAGGTGATCGAGGCCACAACGACCTGACGCGGAGCCAGCCAGAAAGGTAATTTACCGGCGTGTTCTTCAATCAGGATGCCGATAAAGCGTTCGAAAGAACCCAGCGTCGCCCGGTGCAGCATGAACGGACGGTGCTTGGCGCCATCTGCGCCGATAAAGCTGGCGTCCAGACGTTCGGGCAGGTTGGGGTCAACTTGCAATGTTCCGCACTGCCACGTTCGACCGATCGCGTCGGTCAGAGTGAATTCCAGCTTGGGCCCGTAGAACGCGCCTTCGCCTTCAAGGACCTCATAGTCATAACCGGCTGCCTTACAGGCATCACCCAGCGCCTTTTCGACCAGATCCCAGCTTTCATCCGATCCGATCCGCTTTTCCGGGCGGGTGGACAGTTTGATCGTCCAGTCGTGGAAGCCCAGATCTGCATAAACCTTGGACAGGAAAGCGATGAACTTGGCGGTCTCGGATTCAATCTGATCCTCGGCGCAGAAGATGTGCCCATCATCCTGCGTAAACCCGCGCACACGCATGATCCCGTGCAACGCCCCCGACGGTTCGTACCGCGCGCAGGATCCGAACTCGGCCATGCGCAAAGGCAGGTCGCGATAGGATTTCAGACCCTGATTGAACACCTGCACGTGGCAGGGGCAATTCATTGGTTTAAGTGCGTTGATCGCCTTTTCGCGGGCGTGTTCCTCGTCGACTTCGACGATGAACATGTTTTCCTGATACTTGTCCCAGTGGCCCGATGCTTCCCACAGCTTGCGGTCAACGACCTGTGGGGTGTTCACCTCGACATAGCCGTCGCGCTCTTGCATCCGCCGCATGTAGTCCTGCAGCGTGGTGTAGATTCGCCAGCCGTTCGGATGCCAGAAGATCTGGCCGGGGGCCTCTTCCTGCATGTGGAAAAGGTTCATCTCGCGACCCAGCTTGCGGTGGTCGCGCTTTGCGGCCTCTTCCAACATATGCAGGTGAGCTTTGAGCTTTTCTTTACCGGTAAAAGCGACGCCATAGATACGCTGCAGCATCGCGCGGTCGCTGTCGCCACGCCAATAGGCGCCAGCGATGGACATCAGTTTGAAAGCGTCGCCAGGCAATTGGCCGGTGTGCTGCAGGTGCGGACCACGGCACAGGTCTTGCCAGTGGCCGTGCCAATACATGCGAAGCGGCTCGTCACCCGGAATGGACTCGATCAACTCGACCTTATAGGGCTCGTTATTGGCCTTGTAGAACTCGATCGCGCGCTGACGGTCCCAAACCTCGGTAGTGACGGGATCACGCTTGTTGATGATCTCTTTCATCTTTTTCTCGATGAGGCCGAGATCTTCGGGCGTGAACGGTTCCTCGCGGTCAAAGTCGTAGTACCAACCGTTCTCGATGACCGGGCCGATGGTGACCTTGGTGGCTGGCCAAATCTCCTGAACGGCACGGGCCATGACATGGGCCAGATCGTGTCGGATCAGCTCATTAGCCTGTGCTTCATCCTTCATGGTGTGGATGGCGATATCGGCATCGGCTTCGATGGGCCACTGCAGGTCCCAGTGTTTGCCGTTCACAGTGGCCGAGATAGCCTTTTTCGCCAGCGATGTCGAGATATCGGCAGCCACCTGCGCTGGCGTGACGCCTGCGTCAAAGGAACGTGCATTGCCATCGGGAAAAGTCAGAGAGACGGATTTTGAATCCAGGGCCATATCGGCTCTCCTCGTCGGTTCGGCGCCCACTGAACGCCCGGTTGCGGGTTATATGTGTTGGGCTGATTTGGCAGGTGCAGCATAACCTGTCAAGAGCGGAAGGGGCGGGTACTAACGCAGCGGGACATCTGAATTCGGGAATTGCGACCACTGGGCTGCCGTGCATGATGTCACTCAAAGAGGAAGAGGGATTTATGGCAGCGACGGATTTTCTGGAAACACCGCAGGGGCGGCGATTGGCCTATCACAAGAGCGAAGGCACTGGTCCGACCATCGTTTTCCTGGGTGGTCTCAAGTCGGATATGGAAGGCACCAAGGCCGTACATCTTGAGGCTTGGGCGCAGGCACGGGGACAAGCATTCTTGCGCTTCGATTATTCCGGTCACGGCGAAAGCTCAGGGACGTTTGAAGAAGGTAGTATCGGTGACTGGCATCAGGACACGGTGGCGGCCGTTTCCGAACTGACCGAGGGACCGCTGATTCCAGTCGGATCCTCAATGGGCGGGTGGCAGGCGCTGTTACTGGCCAAGGCGATGCCCGCGAGGATTGCGGGAATGGTGACTGTTGCAGCCGCGCCGGACTTTACCGAAGACGGCTATTGGGCGTCGTTCAGTGACGCGCAAAAGGCGGCTCTGGATACCGTCGGTCATGTGGAGCTGCCCTCGGACTATATGGAGCCCTACATCATCACCAAGCGGTTGATCGAGGACGGTCGGCAGCAACTGGTTTTGCGGGACGCGCTGGAGCTGCCATTCCCGGTCCGGTTCCTACAAGGCACGGCAGATACAGCAGTAACCACCGAAACGGCCATGCGTTTGCTGAACCACGCCAGCGGGGAAGACATGCGCCTGTTGCTGGTCAAGGATGCCGACCATCGCTTTTCAGACGGCCCTTGTCTTGGGTTGATCGAAAACGCGGTGCTTGAAGTGATGAGGAGTACCTGATGCAGCGTTTGGGATGGATAATTGGCCGTCTGCTGCTGGGGCTGATTGTCCTCGGCGGGTTGATCTACTGGTTCGGACCGCGCGAGGAAGTTGATCTGCACCCGCGCTTTGATCCGCGCAAATTCGGGGAGGGGGTTCAGGTTTATTTCGAAAGCACCGAGTCCGGTTTTGACGACATCGTTCCGGGTGTTGAAAAACGGGTGGTCTGGCAGGACGGTTTCAAAGAACAACGTACGCCGATCTCGGTCCTTTATGTGCACGGCTTTTCGGCTTCGTCCGAGGAAATTCGGCCCGTGCCTGACTTGGTGGCCGATGCTCTGGGGGCCAATCTGGTTTACACCCGGTTGCAGGGTCACGGACGGGATGGTGCTGCGATGGCCGGGGCAACGGCGTCAGGTTGGATGCAGGACATGGCCGAAGGGCTGGCCGCGGCGCGGGCCGTTGGGGACAAGGTTGTGGTCATGTCCACCTCGACCGGTGGCACGCTGGCTGCAGCCGCCGCCTTGGATTCGGAGCTCAGCCAGGACGTTGCAGCGATGATTTTTGTTTCGCCAAATTTCGGAGTGAACACGCCCGGCGCGTGGCTTCCCGGTTTGCCATGGGCGCGTGACTGGTTGCCGTTAGTGATGGGAGAGGAACGTGATGTCTCCAGCCCGGACCCCGAGAAGAACACCTATTGGACGTCGGTTTACCCATGGGAGGCCGTAGTGCCGATGACCGTGCTGGTTGAAACCGTCTATGCGCTGGACTTTTCCGGCGCACAGGTGCCAGCGTTGTTCTGGTTCTCGGATGACGATCAGGTGGTGCGACCGGATCGGACGCACAAGGTGGCTGAAAGCTGGGGCGGATCCTCGACGGTCAATATTGTGACGATGGGGCCGGGGGACGATCCCGCGTCGCATGTGATTGCCGGCCGATTGATGTCACCGGGACAGACAGACGCCACTGTGACGGGCATTCTGGACTGGCTCAAAGGGATAGGTGTGGAGTAGCGATGCGCAAGCCGGGCAGCATGTGGAGCCTTGAAACGCTTGGCCGCGTGCGCCTGTCCCGGCATTTCTTCATGCGGGATTTCCTGTATTCCGAGATCGGGAATTTCCATGAAAAACAGAACCTTCCCGACAATCCTGATCTGGCCATCGAAACCGGCCGCGCGTTTTGCCAAACCCTGCTGGACCCGCTTGAGGAAACCTTTGGGCGCGTTGCGGTCCGGTCGGGGTATCGCTCGCCCTCGCTGAACCGGTTCGGGAATGAGAACCGTCTGAACTGCGCCCGGAACGACAACCCTCTGGAATGCCATATATGGGACCGGGGGGAGGGCGACGCTCGGATTGCAGGCGCCTCGATCGTTATTCCATGGTTTGCCGATCAGTTTGAGGCCGGGCGGGATTGGCGGGATCTGGCGTGGTGGATGCACGACCATTTGGACTACTCTGAAATCTGGTTGTTCCCCAAGCTCTGCGCGTTCAATCTGGTTTGGAGGCCCAACCCTCTCCGCCGCATAGACAGCTATATCGTCCCGCGCGGCTGTTTGCTGCGCCCGGGAGCCGAGCCGGATGAGGATCTGCGGACGCGTCGTCAGAGATACGCGGATTTTCCAACGTTCCGGGGCATAAATTACCCCTGAAGTTTAACTTGCCCGAAGCAACAAAACGTCTCATCCTGTTAGCAATGAGTACAGGCCGAAAAGGTCGAATAATACGAGGCCCCGCGTGATCGAGCCGCTGGTTTTATTACCCGAAATGATGTGCGACGCACGGATTTTTGAACATCAGGTCAATTGTCTGTCGCGCCAGCGCGCTGTGATGGTCGCACCGGTTTCACTGGGGGAACGAATAGAAGAGATCGCCTCGACTCTGCTGGATCAGTTGCCGCATCGTTTTGCGTTGGGCGGGCTGGGGATGGGTGGTGTGGTGGCGCTTGAGCTTATTCGCCGCGCGCCGGACCGGGTGTCGCGCCTGTGCCTGATCGCGGTGGATGCTCAGGCCGATACACCTCAACTGGCAGCCGCGCGCGAGGAACTTCTCGTCGGGGCTAAGGCGGGGCGGCTCGAGGACGTGATGCGGCGGATCATTGGGTCAGACACGCTGGCCCCTGGGCCAATGCGCATTCCCATTCTGAACGGGCTGATTGAAATGGCGCTGGATATGGGGCCTGCGGTGTTCGAGCGTCAGATCCGTGCCTTACAGCGGCGCCCGGATCAGCAGGGCGAACTGCGACGCATCACGGTGCCGACACTGGTACTTTGCGGCGCGCATGACACGCTGACACCGCAGCGAAAACACGCATTCATGGCGGACCTGATCCCCGACGCTGAGCTGAAAGTCATCGAGGGGGCTGGGCATCTGCCGACGCTGGAAGCGCCCCATGTTGTGAATGACTCTATGGCCCAATGGTTGAGAGCGCCCGCGCGGGCGGCCTATGTGTAATACTTCGCGCGCTCAGCCTTGCTGAGGATCGTTGGGGTTGCCACGGGTTCACCCTTGTCGATGTTGAAGAACGGTGTGTTTCTCCAACTGCCCGACACCCAGGATTTCGTCAGGCGTGTCAGTAGTCCAACCACCGCATAGCGCATTTTTTCTTGTGACTGCTTGCCGTCCGGCTGCGGAACAAAGCCACGAGTGGTGATCGGGCCAAGCGCGCCGGGATCGGCGATGCGTTTGACGATGAATCCGGCGAAGGGAACCTTGGCAGTTCGCGACGTCGTCGCAATAGGGGCATTGCAGCAATCCGCGTACCATCGCAGCATCCCCTTGGGGCTGAGCTGCATTAGCGCAAGATATTCTGCGCCATTGTCGATGCGGATTTCTTCGGGGCTCATTTGCAGAATATCGACGGGGCCGGGGGCCGGATCGGGTTGCCCGAAATACAGCTGAGCTGCACGGCAGTCATGGCAGTAGCACACAACATGGGTGCCGGTTCGAACACCGGCAGCCGTGATATGCCCACTCAGGGTGCCGCAAGTACAGGAGAAGGGCGTCGTCTCTGCCGCTCTCCTGCGCATGGGGGTCAGGCGACCTTATTGCTGTTGGCGGCGCGGCGCGAAGACTTGCGGGAATTCGTATTCATGAAGTCGATCACCAGCGGTCGGATATTGTCGCGCCAGCTGCGCCCGGCAAAGATGCCATAGTGACCGGCACTGGGTTCAACATGGCTGGCCTTTTTCGAATCCGGCAAACCGGTGCACAAGCCCAGTGCCGCGATGCACTGGCCCGGGGCCGAGATGTCATCATTTGCGCCTTCGACCGTTTTGACTGCAACATCGGTAATCTTGCCGATATCGACCTTGTGGCCGGCAACCACAAATTCATTCTTCGCGATCTCACGGTTCTTGAAGATACGCTCCACCGTAGACAGGTAAAACTCGGCGGTCATATCCATGACGGCCAAATATTCGTCGTAGAACCTGTTATGGGCATCGTGATCCGAGGCCTCGTTGCGCATCACGCGCTGTATCTGGTCCGAGAACGCCTTAGAGTGGCGATCCGCGTTCATCGACATGAACGACGCCAGTTGCAACAGGCCGGGATAGACCATGCGGCCAACACCCTTGTATTTGAAGCCAACGCGCTGGATCATGGTTTCTTCCAACTGGCCCATGGTGACGCGGCGGCCAAAGTCGGTCACGTCTGTGGGGGTAGCGTCAGGATCGACCGGGCCACCGATCAGGGTCAGGGTGCTGGGCTGCGCCTTGGGCTCGAGCTCGGCCAGATAGGCGGTCGCGGCCAATGTCAGCGGAACCGGCTGGCAGACGGCCACAACATGGGTGTCCGGGCCAAGTTCTTTCATAAAATCGACAAGGTATAGAGTGTAATCCTCAACATCGAACTTGCCTTCGGACACAGGGATGTCGCGCGCGTTATGCCAGTCGGTTATGTAAACCTCGCAGTTGACCAGCAGGCTTTTCACAGTCGACCGCAGCAGCGTTGCATAATGGCCCGACATCGGCGCAACCAGCAGAACCTTGCGGGGCTGTTCTTCGCGACCGTTCACCCGGAAATGGACAAGATCACCAAAGGGGCGTTCAACGACAGTGGTGACGTCGACCAGGTGATCCTTGCCGTCTTCGCAGGTGAATGTGCGAATGCCCCAATCGGGTTTTACGACCATGCGTTGGAATGTCCGCTCGGTCACCTCACCCCAGGCAGCCATCATGCTAAATGCGGGGTTGGGCACCATGGAGAACATAGGATAAGATGCAATGGCGCTGGCAGTTGCGCCCATCCACTGGTTGGTGTTGCGCATCGTTTCCATCAAGTCGTATGTCATCATGTAGCGCATGAAAAAGGGGCCTCCTGCGTGTCAGCCTATTATGTTCGGACCATTCGCCGCTTTGCCCCCCGAGACACACGACGTTATTCTGCATAGCAGCAAGGTTAGGGGGGAATTGTTAAAATGACAACAAGTGAAGACCAGATGCCAGAAGTGACCGAAGAAAACATTGAACGCCTTAAAGAAAACATGGAGAAGGTCGAAGAACTCTCCAAACGGTTGATCGACGTCATGGCGGTGAAAACGCCGCATACCCCTGCCTTGGATGGCCCGAATCAGGATCTTTTTGCAAAGGCAGCATCGGCCTATTGGACCGAAGCATGGCAAAATCCCGCCAAACTACTGGAGCAGCAGATAGAATACTGGGGGAAATCGGTACTGAATTTTGCCGAAGCGCAACAGGCGTTGACCAAGGGCGAGGTCGAAGACGAGGAACCCAAACCCGATGACAAACGGTTTTCCAACCCCCTTTGGGAAACCAATCCCTATTTCCGCCTGATCCGCCAGCAATACCAAACCAATTCCGAAGCCATCGCCCAGGCTGTCGCCTCGGTCGAGGATATGGATGCAAAAGACAGGCAGCGCCTGCGGTATTTCTCACAGCAGATTGTCGACATGATGGCACCCACGAATTTTCTGGCAACGAACCCGGACGCGCTGCAAAAGGCCGTCGAAACAGAGGGCCACTCGTTGATCAAGGGGCTTGAGAACCTCGTCTCGGACCTTGAGGCCAACGATGGCGAACTGGTGGTGAAGCTGGCGGACGAAAGTGCATTCGAAGTCGGTGGCAACCTGGCGACGACCCCTGGAGACGTGGTGTTCCGCAACCGCATGATGGAACTGATTCAGTACAAGCCTGCGACCGAAACGGTCCATGAAACGCCGATCGTCCTGTTCCCGCCCTGGATCAACAAATTCTACATTCTCGACCTGAAAGCGCAGAACAGCCTGATCAAATGGGTGACCGAGCAAGGCTATACCCTGTTCGTCGTAAGTTGGGTCAACCCGGATGAAAGCTATGCGGACACCGGGATGGAGGACTATATTCAGGACGGGTTCCTGACCGCGATCGAAGAGGCCAAGAAGATCTGCAAGGTCAAGCAGGTCAATGCGATCGGATATTGCATCGCTGGCACCACGCTAAGCCTGACGCTGGCTCTGCTGAAAAAGCGCGGTGACAAATCGGTCAAGTCGGCCACATTGTTTACCGCGCTGACGGATTTCTCCGAACAAGGTGAATTCACGCCCTTCCTTCAGAACGACTTTATCGACGGAATCGAGGAAGAGGTGAACAAAGTGGGTGTGCTGCGGTCGTGGATCATGGCGCGCACCATGTCCTTCCTGCGCTCGCGCGACCTGGTCTATGGCCCGGCTATCCGCAGTTATATGCTGGGTGAGGTGCCTCCGGCCTTTGATCTGCTGTTCTGGAATGGCGACGGTGCCAACCTTCCTGCCAGGATGACGGTTGAGTATCTGCGCGGCCTTTGCCAGCGCAACGAATTCGCCACTGACGGGATTGAGCTGTTCGGGCACAAGTTGAAACTCAGCGACGTGGATGTGCCGCTGATGGCAATCACCTGCGAGACGGACCATATTGCGGCGTGGAAAGACTGTTATCGCGGTGTCCAGAAGATGGGGTCGCGGAACAAGACTTTCGTAGTTTCGGAATCCGGCCATATCGCGGGCATTATCAATCCGCCCAGCAAGAAAAAATATGGTCACTACACAAATCCGGAATTGAAGTCGGATGCCGACACCTGGCTGAAAGAGGCTGATTTCCACGAAGGCTCGTGGTGGCCCCTGTGGGAAGCGTGGCTGAAGAAACGCTCGGGCAAGCAGGTGCCCGCCCGCGATACCGGTGATTCGGACCATCCTCGTTTGGCCCCGGCACCCGGCACCTATGTTATAGCTAATCCAAACGGCTGATTTCATTTTGAAACTTAAGAAATTCTGCGGCGCAGCAAGAAAAAACTTGAAATGCTGCGTCGCAGCATTCATATTGTCCTCAAGCTGATGAAAGCCGGGGTGGGCCCGGTTCGGCAAGAAGGATTAATACAATGGCAAAGACTCAAGACTTTACCGCGACCATGAAAGAAATGATGGGCGCGTTCCCCGTTGACACGACTGCTCTGGAAGGTGCTTTCAAGTCGACCGCTTCGCTGAACGAAAAGCTGTCGGGCGTTGCTCTGGAAGCTGCTGAAAAGTCAGCTGAAATCTCGAACAAATGGACCAAGGACACCCTGGCCAAACTGACCGAGATGTCGAAAGCAAAGGCCGAGCCGGCTGACTACGCAAAAGCCGCAACCGATTTCGCCAGCGCTTCGGCTGAAGTTGCTGCTGAAAACATGGCTGCTTTCGCTGAAATCGCGAAAAAACTGCAGACCGAAACCGTCGAGCTGCTGATGGCTGCAGGCAAAGAAGCTGCTGAAGACGCAACCGCTGCCGTCAAGAAAGCAACCAACGACGTGACAGCTGCTGCCAAGAAAGCTGCAACTGCTAAATAAGCAAGGCCGCGAGGCGCACCCGTTCCTCCCATCTGGTGCAATCGCGTTGGGCAGGTCTTTTGACCTGCCCTTTCTTTTTGTTCTGCACTCGCATAATCTCTGCTGCAACGCATCATCCTTGGGGAGGGCAAACGGTGTCACAACAAGAAAAGCCACTGTTGATCAAACGCTATGCAAGCCGTCGGCTGTATAACACCGAGACCAGCGACTATGTCACGCTGGAAGATATCGCGGCCTTTATCCGCGACGGGCGCGAGGTGCAGATCATCGATCTGAAAACCGGGGACGATCTGACCCGGCAATACCTGCTACAGATCATTGCCGAACATGAAAGCCGGGGCGAGAATGTGCTGCCGGTGAATGTGCTGAACGATCTGGTGCGCAGCTACATGATCCCGGGCGGTGGGATGATGCCGCAATTCTTGCAAAGCTCGTTCGAGATGCTGCGCGAGAGCCAAAGCAAGATGATGGAAAACATGAACGCCATGAACCCGATGTCGCAGATGCCGGGGTTCGAGGCGATGCAAGCGCAGCAACAGGCATTTCTGAAGGCGATGACCGGTGGTTTGTCGGGCAACTGGTCCGGGCCGGACAAGGATGGCGAAGACAAACCAGAGTCAAAAGAAGATCTGGACGACATCAAGAAGCAGCTCGCCGAGCTGCAGAAGAAACTCTCCAAGTTGAACTGACCGCGCCAAGGATGCGCTGGCTGGTTCTGAGTATCGCGTTACTTTGGATGCAGCCCGCGCTGTCGCAGGGTGTCTATTCGGAAAGCTGGTCTCCGGTCTGCAGGTTGGGTACCCAGTCCGGGGCAGGGTGTGACGCTATTCGCAGCCGCGAGAGTCTGGATGCGGATCAAGCCCCGTGGCGCGCCATCGGGCGGATCAACTTTGCCATCCGGGATCAGAGGTCCCATTGCACCGGTGTTCTGGTGTCGGATCGGCTGGTTCTGACTGCTGCTCATTGCCTGTATAACACCCCACGACAGCGGTGGATTCCGCCCTCGAGCATCCGGTTCGCCGCCGGATATCAGCGCGGATCAGCCGCCGCGGTGTCCGAAATAGCAGGGTATCGGTTACATCCCGAGCAGGGCATTGACGGGGCGTTCGACGATCGTGCTGATCTGGATTGGGCGGTTCTGGAACTCAGCGAGCCGATAGGTCAGCAGGTCGGGTTTTTGCCGCTTGCGAAAGCTGAGAATAATTCGGCCTTTGTCTCAGGGTATCCTGGGGTGCGGCCACATATACTCAGTCGAACCGAAGCCTGCCCGCCGCGCCGATATCAGGGCGGCGTTATGTCGGCGATCTGCCCTGTGATGATGGGGGATTCCGGTGCGCCGCTTTTGGTGGAAACGGCTACCGGTCTGCAGGTGGCCGCAATCCTGTCCCGAGTTGCCGCAACCCCCGACGGTGTCACAGCGTTTTTCCTATCGACCGAACTGTTCGATCTCGGCTCGCAATAGCCGTCAGGTGCCGTAGACCGGGACCGGACCAGTCACTTCACCCACCGAGGCCAGCAGGATATCGGCGATCACGTCCAGTTCTGCGCGTGTCAGACGAACCGGCAGACGCACATCGCAGGCCTTCATCAGCATGTCGCGTGTCTGCGGCAACTCGAAGGTCTCGGGCAGGAATTGCCAGTTCCAGAAGGCGCGGGCGTTGTCCTCGCTCAGCCCGAAGACCTGAACCTTTACACCGCGTGTTTCAGAGGCCGCGGCAAAGGCGCGGATTTCCGCCTCATCCATTCCAATCAGATTGAACTGGATCGAGTCCGGCGCGCGGCGCTCTGGCGCCAGCGGGGCAGGAACGTCGATGTAATCCGACGTGTTCAGGCGATCAGCCACATAGTCGTGGTTCGCCAACCCGTCCCGCACGCGGCGTGCCAGTTCCGGGATTTGTGGCCGGATCACAGCGGCACTCAGGTTGCTCATGCGCAGGTTATACAGCGGCAGTTGGTTCTGCCAGCGGGCGAAAGCCTGTTCCAGCTCGGGCGAGTTGTCACCGTGCGGGCCTTTGTGTTTCTTCCAGTTATGCTCATAAGCGCCTGACATGATCACAGCGCGGGCCACCAGATCGGCGTCGTCAGTGATCAGGATGCCACCTTCGCCGGCGTTAATCATCTTGTAGGACTGGAACGAGAAGCAGCCGACCTTACCAATGGTGCCAATATTCTGCCCGTGCCAGGTAGTGCCCAGCGAATGGGCCGCGTCCTCGATCACCGGGATGTCGCGCTCGTTGCACAGGGCCATGATCGCGTCCATGTCGGATGTATGGCCGCGCATGTGACTGATGATCACCGCCTGCACGCCGTCCAGCTTGGCGGCGAAATCCTCCATGTCGATCCGATAGTTCTCACCCACTTCACACAGAACAGGAACGCAATCCGCATGCACGATTGACGACGGCACGGCGGCAAAGGTGAAGCCGGGGATCAGAACCCGCGCGTCCCGCGGCAAGCCTAGTGCTTTCAACGACAGGAACAAAGCAGCCGAGCAGGAAGAAACCGCCAGCGCGTATTTCGAGCCCAGCAGTGCGGCGAATTCCGCTTCAAGCAGCGCGACCGGAGCATCCTGCGGCGCGGTATAGCGGAACAGGTCGCCCGACTGCATCAGGGCGTCGATGGCTTCGCGGGCTGCTGCGGGGATGGGTTCGGCGTCATGAACGTTTGGAGGAAGCGTCATATTTGGTTTTCCCGAATTCTATATTTGGGAAAGATAAAGCTAATTATCGGGCAATAAAACCCCTCAATCGCCTTATGGGCGAAATTTCACCAATCTGTCGCAATTTCTTAAGGTCAGACCCCGAGGCGATCCCGCAAGGCGAACCACGTCATTGCCAGCACCAGCAGGGGACTGCGCAGGGCGGGGCCGCCGGGGAAAGGCAGGGCGGGCACGCGGGCCATGGTGTCGAACCCTTCGGCCTGCCCCTGAATGGCCAGCGCCATCAGTTGCCCGGCATGGGTCGCGGTGCCGACCCCATGGCCGGAATAACCCGAAGCGGACAGGATGTTCGGTGCAACCCGCGCCAAATAGGGCATCCGCCGCATGGTAATGGCCAAAGTTCCGCCCCAGGCGTAGTCGATCTTGATGTCGCGCAGATGCGGGAAAATCTCGGTCATCGGTTTGCGAACCTTGGCCGCGATGTCAGTGGGGAAGCGGTAGCCATAGCTCTCGCCGCCGCCGAACAGCAGACGGTTGTCAGCGCTTAGGCGGAAGTAGTTTACCACGAACTTGGTATCGGCGACCGCAACATCGCGGGTCAGAACGCGGGCGGCGTCTGCGCCCAGAGGCTCGGTCGCCGCAATGAAGTTGTTGATCGGCATGACGCGCGTCGCCACTTTGCCGTTCAGATCGCCAAGATAGCCGTTACAGGCCAGAATGACGTGGTCGGCGGTCACTTTGCCCTGCGCGGAATGCAAGATGGCCTGAGTGCCTTCCTCAATGCCTGTGACCTCGGTGCATTCGTGGATGCGTACACCGGCTTTCACGGCGGCTTGAGCCAGCCCCAGTGTGAAATTCAACGGGTGCAAATGCGCGGCCCCCATGTCCAGATAGCCGCCGCGATAAGCTGGCGAGGGGCACAGAGCGTGGCCTGCGCCTTCGTCCAGCAACTCCATCTGGTCATAGCCGTACCGGTCAGACAGATGCGCCGCATGGTCATGTAGTTCTTGTTGCTCGCCACTGCTCAGGCCCAGAACCGCCACGCCGGGTTTCAGGTCACAATCGATCTGATGCTTGGCGATCAGTGACTTGACCAGATCCTTGGCATCCTCGGCCAGTTCCCAGAGCTTCGCTGCGTCGTCGTTTCCGACCAGTCGCTCAAGGTCTTCCTGATCCATCCGTTGTGCGCTGCCCAACTGACCGCCATTGCGGCCCGACGCGCCGAACCCCACCCGATGCGCTTCAAGCAGCACAACATCGAACCCGGCTTCGGCCAGATGCAGCGCGGCGGAGAGGCCGGTATAGCCTCCGCCCACAATGCAGACATCTGCTTTCACTTCCCCCGTCAGCACGGGATACTGGTCGATCGGATTGGCCGTCGCGGCATACCAACTGGCCGGATACTCGGCTTTGCGGTCATTGGAATAAAGCAGGTTCATCGTGCGCCTCAGACGTTCATCAGCAGATGCTCACGCTCCCATGGAGAGATGACCTGCAGGAATTCCTCATACTCGGCGCGTTTGACTATGCCGTAGACGCGGGCGAATTCGGGGCCGAGAACTTCGTGCAGCGCGGTGGCCTCGTCGAACAGGTCCAGCGCATTGCCCATGACCTGCGGGATATCTCCGTCGCCTTCATAAGCGTCGCCATAGAACTGACGGCGCGGGCGTTCCTGCTGAGTCAGGCCCAAATAGCCACAGGCCAGCGACAGTGCGATGCCCAGATAGGGGTTGCAGTCCATTCCGGCGATGCGGTTTTCGACACGGCGTGCTTCGGGGCCGGACAGCGGCACGCGGATGCCGGTGGTACGGTTATCGCGCGCCCATTCCAGATTGATCGGCGCGGCGTGGTCCTTCACATAGCGCCGGTACGAGTTCACATAAGGTGCCATCACCGCCAGACCCGCGGGCAGGTGGTTCTGTAGCCCGGCAATGAAGTGATAAAAGGCGTCTGTCTCTCCGCCTTGTGGCCCCGAGAAGATGTTTTGCCCGGTTTCCATTTCAATGATCGAATGATGGATGTGCATTGCCGAACCCGGTTCATCCTCGATCGGTTTTGCCATGAAGGTGGCAAAGCAGTTGTGGCGCAGGGCGGCTTCGCGGATCAGGCGTTTGAAATAGAATACCTCATCGGCCAGCTTGACCGGGTTGCCATGGCGCAGGTTGATCTCCAACTGGCCCGCACCGCCTTCCTGAGTGATGCCGTCGATTTCGAAACCCTGATGTTCGGCGAAGTCATAAATGTCGTCGATCACGGGGCCAAATTCGTCCACTGCGGTCATCGAATAGGCCTGACGTGCCGCCGCCGGACGGCCCGAGCGGCCCATCATCGGCTTGATGCCTTGCGCCGGGTCGACATTGGGCGCGACCAGAAAGAACTCCATCTCAGGCGCGACAACCGGCTTCCAGCCCTTGTCGTGATACAGCTGTACAACGCGTTTCAACACGTTGCGCGGGCTGAAAGGGATCGGGTTGTCGTCCCGGTCATAGGCGTCGTGGATCACCTGCAGCGTCCAGTCGCCGGTCCACGGCGCGGCGGAGGCGGTCGTAAAGTCGGGTTTCAGGATCATGTCCCGCTCGATGAACCCGTCCTCGCCCGCAGCCTCACCCCAGTCGCCAGTGATAGTCTGGTAAAAGATGCTGTCGGGCAGGTGGAAATAGGCCTGTTTCGCAAATTTTGACGCAGGCACCGCCTTGCCGCGCGCGATGCCGGGCAGGTCCGAGATAATACACTCGACCTCGTCCAGTCTCTGACCTTCAATGTAGGTCCGGGCTGCCTGTGGCAGCTGATCTTTCCAGTCGGCCATCAGGCCCTCTCTTTCTTCAGAAACTTTGCCATATGTTGCCCGATCTTGGGGTTGTCATCCTTGGCGGGCAGACGGTTGGTCGCGGCCTGCATCAGGTCATCGGGTACTACGCCCTTGCCGCGTGTGTCCATCAGGCCCTTGATAAAGCCGTCACCGTATTCCGGGTGCGCCTGAACGGTCCAGATCGTGTCACCATAGGCCACCATGGCATTTCGGCAGAAGGCGTTCGAACCGGTCACCTCGGCACCTTGGGGTAATTCGACGACCTGATCCTGATGCCAAGCGTTCAGGGACACGGTCTGCCCTTCATAGTCATAATCCGTCCGCCCGACGGCCCAGCCGCCCGAGAACTTTTCGACTTTGCCGCCAAGTGCCTGCGCGATGATCTGATGGCCGAAGCAAACGCCGATAAGGGGCTGCCCGCCTTTCTGGATTTCGCGAATTAGCTTTTCAAGCCGAGGAATCCACGCGTGGTCCTCGTAGGCTCCGTGACGCGAGCCGGTGATGATCCAGCCATCTGCCTGATCCGCGCTTTTGGGGAACTGGTTATCCACGACCGCAAAGGTCTCGAACTCAAAGCCGTTGCCGTCCAGAAGCGTGCGAAACATCGCGTCATAGGCGCCGAACTGGTTACGCAATTCGTCAGGCGGGTGGCCGGTCACTAGGATGCCGATTTTCATGGGTCACCAAATTTGATCAAATTTATTCTAGCCCACCGAATTAAGGCGGGCAAGGGGGTCAAACCGCTTCGAGATAGCTGAGCCAGTGCTCATCCGGCGGGCGCTCATCAAAGCGACGGATTTCCTGCCTTTTGGTCATAGCGAAAAAGCGGATCAAGTCGGTGTGAAAGATGCGCGCGACCAACGGGTCACTTTCAAAGGCGGCGATCGCCGAGGCCCAGTCACCAGCCAGTTGCGGCAGGCCGTCGATTTCATAAGCGTTGCCTGATATCGGGGTGGGCGGTTCGGTCTCGCCCTCAATCCCGTTCATCGCGGCACCCAGGACGGCGGCCAGCATCAGGTAGGGGTTGATATCACCGCCCGCAACGCGGTGCTCGATCCGCCGCGCGGCGGGAGCACCGCCGGGGATGCGGATCGCGGCAGTACGGTTTTCATAAGCCCAACTTGCTCCGGTCGGGGCGTGCGCGCCGGGAACAAGGCGGGTGTAAGAGTTTCCGTGCGGTGCGAAGATTAACGTACATCCTGGCATTGCAGCCAGACATCCGGCAACCGCCCAACGCAGCAGATCGGTGCCCTCGGGGCCGCCATTGTCGAACACGTTTTGCCCTTGATCATCCACGACCGAGAAATGCACATGCATTCCGTTGCCCGCATCGTCTGCGTAAGGCTTGGACATGAACGTGGCGGTGAACCCGTGCTTACGGGCGAGGCCGCGCGTCAAGGTCTTGAAAAGCCACGTATCATCCGCGCAGCGCAGGGCGTCCTGATGATTCAGGTTGATCTCGAACTGGCCGATGCCGCTTTCCGAGATCGCCGTCTGCGCGGGAATGCCCATCGCGGCGCAGCCGTCGTAAAGTTCGGTGAAAAAGGCGTCGAACGCATCCATCTCGGCCATCGACAGGACCGATTCATCCACCAGCCTGCGCCCGGTCACCGGGTTGATCGGAGGCTGTGGCTGCGCGCCTGACGCATCCAGCAGGGTGAATTCCAGCTCGGTTGCTGCGATGACGGACCAGCCGCGCTGGGCGTAGCGCTGCAATACCGTGGCAAGAGCGTGCCGGGGGTCACCTGCAAACGGCGCGCCCTTGTCATCGTACAGACACATCGGTACCAGCGCGGTATCCGCCGCCAACCACGGCATCGGTACCGGGCCACGATCCGTCGGCAGCAACATTCCATCAGCATCGCCGGATTCGAAAACCAGAGGACTGCCGTCGATGTCTGCGCCCCACAGGTCCACGTTCAGCGCGGAAAACGGCATCCGCACCGTCCCTTTGCTGAGCTTGTCGGCGTAAGAGGGCGGCACGCGCTTGCCGCGCATCTGACCGTTGAGGTCACTGGTGGCGACGCGAAAACTGTGCAGGGCGCTCAGGTCCATTGGGGTCTCCATCACTCGGGATGTCCGAGATGTAATCGAGACCGCGCGCCTTGTCACGAAATTTGATCAAATTATTCGATCGCGTTTTTCAAGCGATACGCTCCGCGCCAGAGGGGGATGGCGCGGAGCGAGAGGGCGTCAGACGAAATTGACGCCGTTTTCCACCATCGGCAGAGAGGTAACCTTGACGCCCGAAAGCGCCCGGATCGCGTTGGCAAGGGCAGGGGCCGAGGGAGGGGTGCCGGGCTCGCCAACTCCGGTCGGTGCTTCGGCGGACGGCACGATATGGACGTCGATTTCCGCAATGTCACCGATCCGTAGAGGCTCGTAATCAGGGAAGTTGAACTGGTCTACGGCCCCACCGGTCAGCGTGATCTGGTCGCGCATGACGTGGCCGATACCGTAGCCGATGCCGCCCTCCATCTGCGCCCGCACCACGTCGGGGTTTACGGCGATGCCGCAATCCACGGCACAGGTGACCTTTTCGATCTTGATTCCGTTTTCCGGATCGCCCGAAACCTCGACAACCTGCGCGGCATAGGACCCAAAGGACTTGTGCACGGCAATGCCCTGTGCCCGACCTGCCGGAGGGTTGCCCCATCCCGCCTTTTCAGTGACCAGTTTCAGCACTCTCGCTTTGCGTTGCTGATCCGCGTCGCTGGTGTCGGCCAGATGCGCTAGGCGGAACTCGACCGGGTCGCGGCCTGCGGCTTCGGCGACCAGATCCATCATGGTCTCCATCGTATAGCCGGTGTGGGTATGGCCAACCGAGCGCCACCACAGAACCGTCGTGGCTTTCGGTGTATCGGTCAGCCCCAGCGACATGCCGGGGATCATGTACGGGCTGTCGGCAATCCCTTCGATCGAACTGTGATCGATACCGTCATGCACCAGAGCTGCCTCGAACGGTGTACCTTTAATTACCGATTGCCCGGCGACCTGATGCTGCCATCCGACGATATTCCCGTCGGCATCCAGACCTACGCGGACCTTATGGCCGAAGGCGGGGCGATAGTAACCGCTGCGGATGTCATCTTCGCGCGTCCACACCAGCTTCACCGGGCGCGAACGATCAGTGACGGCAAAGGCCAGCGCGGCCTCGACCTGATAATCCGCGTCCGGGGTTGCGCGACGTCCGAACGAGCCACCGGCCAGCATCGTCTTGATGTGAATTTTTTCGGGTGGCAGTTGGAATATCTGCTGATAGGCCATATGCGGCCCGGTCGGCATCTGCGCGCCATCATGCAGAACGATATCACCTTCGGCGGTCTGCTCGATGGTGCAGTTCAGCGGTTCCATCGGCGCGTGGGCCAGCAGCGGGAAGTAGAAGGTCTTTTCGACGACCTTGTCCGCCCCGTCGATAGCCGCCGACACCGCTGCCATATCCGCCTTGTTCACGTTATAGGTGGGTTCGGCGTCCAGTGCGGCCATGATCTCTGCTTTGATCTGGTCCGAGTCGCGGGTCTCAGAACCGGACATGTCCCATTCGACTTCAATCGCGTCGCGCGCCTGAATTGCGGCCCAGGTGTTTTCGGCATAGACCGCGATGCCTGCCTGATTGGGCAGAACGGCGGCGTTGATATAGCCTTTGACCTCTTTTGATGCGCTGTCATCAAAGCCCTTGGCAATGCCACCCTTCGATTCTGGTCGCTTGATCATAGCAACCATCTGGTTCGGCAGGTGAACGTCCATGGCGTACATCGCCTGGCCGTTCCCTTTGATCGCCGAGTCCTTGCGGCGGACGGCTTCGTTGCCGATCAGACGGAACTCGGACGGGTCTTTCAGGCGCGGTTCGGTTGGGGCTTCCAACTGCGCGGCGGCGGCCACGAAGTCCGCAATCGGGGCCGACTTGTCGCCTGCCTTGACGATGCCTTCCTCGATGGTGATGCCGGATGCATCAACGCCCCAACTGTGGGCGGCGGCGTTGATCAGCATCTCGCGTGCGGCAGCACCGGCCTGGCGGTATTGCAGCCACGAGTTCGCCATCGCGGTCGAGCCACCGGTTCCCTGGAAGGGGCCGAACAGCAGGTTGTTATAGACGTTCGGATCAGAGGGCGCGAATTCGTATTCGATCTGATCCATGGTCAGGCCGATTTCCTCGGCAATCAGTGTCGGCAGGCCAGTCGCAGGACCCTGACCCTTTTCAAAGTGTTTGACGATGGCGGTGACGGTGCCGTCCGCATCAATCTTCACGAACGGGTTGAACTGAGCGGTCTCAGACGTCGCCGCCGCAAGCGCCCCATCAGGGCGCGCGCCAACCAGCAGAACGGCACCAGCAGCAGCGGCACCTTTCAGAAATCCACGGCGGGAGGTGTTGATGGTCATGGATCAGGCCTCCAGAATTTCAGATGCGCGTTGGATACCGGCGCGAATGCGTTGATAGGTGGCACAGCGGCAGGCGTTGCCAGACATGTATTCGTCAATTTCTTCGGCTGACGGTTTCGGGTTTTCCGACAGCAGGCCGACCGCCGACATAACCTGACCCGACTGGCAGTAACCGCATTGAACCACGTCCAGCTCGATCCAGGCCTGCTGGACGGCCGCACCAATCTTGTCGTCACCGACCGCTTCGATCGTGGTAATCTCGGCATCTTCGACGTCTTCCACAAAGGTCTGGCACGAGCGCACAGGCTCACCATTCAGATGCACGGTGCAAGCACCGCAGGATGCAACACCGCAACCGAATTTGGTTCCGGTCAGCTTAAGTTCATCCCGGATCACCCACAGCAGGGGTGTGCCGGGTTCGGCATCGACCGTGTGGGTCTCGCCGTTCAGTTTCAAGGTCAAGGCCATGAGGGGACTCTCCATGTTGGGCTGGTTACCTGAGTCGGTAAACTGGCGGGTTTACCGTATGCTACGTTTCCTCTAGTGTAAACCCGTGAGTTTACCTAATGTTTGACCTTGCTCTGTCAATGGGTCTATAGCTTTGAAACATGAGCGATTGTTGCGCACCGAACGCGTCCAAACAGGCCCAGATCATCGAAGCCGCCGTGGCCGAATTCCAAGAGAAGGGGTTCGCAGCCGCCAGCATGGACCGCATTTCCACCCGCGCCGAGGTTTCCAAGCGCACACTGTACAAGTACTTCGAGAGCAAGGAAAATCTGTTTCGTTCGATCGTGATCGAACTGTCCAATCGGTTTGCTGCCGTGCTCGACATCAGGTACCAACCAGGCCGAGATATCCGCGAGCAATTGACCGAGCTTGCCTGGGCCGAGGGGCGGATTCTGATGATGCCCGAGGTTATCGCCATGGCGCGGATGGTGATCAGCGAAACTTTGCGCAACCCCGAGATGGCGGCAGTAGCTCAGGGCAAGCTGGATAAGACGAGGATCTTTGTCGCTATGCTGAAAGATGCCGCAGATGACGGGCAACTGCAGATCGAAGACCCGGAACGAGCCGGGCAGGAATTCATTGGCCTGATCAAAGCCAAGGCCTTCTGGCCGATGATGTTCACCGGTGACGTGCTGAGCGAACCGGAAATGACCGCCACCATCGAAAGCAGCGTCGACATGATCCTCAGCCGCTATGGTTCACAGGTGTCAAAGTAGGTGCGCTGTAATCAGCCCAGTCCTTCCATGCTCAGAAACCAGTCTGTCTCAACGTTAAAGAGCAGGAAACCTTGCCGCGGCTATACGACGAGATCTACTCGTCGGCTCCGTTGCTGAAAAGCGAAGACGCCGTGTTTGTGTCGGCGGCGGTGTTTATGTCGGTCCGCTACTTTCAGGCCGATCCAGGCTGAACACCCGAGGATGTGTTGGACGTGCATCACGTTTTGCTGAACCTGAATCCCAAGCCGCACGGTGACATTCGAAAACGAAGATGCAACGCTGTCGGACATGCTCATCCTGCCCTAGTGAATGAGGAGCAGAAACTGCCGGTCGTTGTCGTGACCGCTGCCTGGACATCCGCGGTGCCGCGAACGCCGTTGGCCAGATCATCCAGGCAGCCGGTCCCGAAGATGCCGAATGCACCAAAGCCATCATGCGCGCCTTTCTAAAGGCTTAGGAAGCTGAAGATGCGGCTGTCGTTGCCGCTTTTTTTTTGCTGAGGGGGAACGTACATATCACCGCCTATCACTGCGGTGTCTTTCCAACCGGCGCCAAAGGTCGATTTGCGATTTAGGCCTGTTAGTCGCGGACCTTCTCGAACTTTGAAGGCATGATCTTCCCGGTCCACGAGCTCTGCGCGATGGATTACGGGCAGGGGGTGTTCGTTCGCAACACCGGTCAGATCAAGCTGAAGAATGACGCGGGTTGGTGCAGCAATAAGTAATACTCAACCTTCAAATTCAACAAATCCGATAAGATCATGGAATACGTTGAGGTTTTCAATCCGGTTGTAGCCGCGCAGGGGGTTGGTCTGATGGACCAGTTGGTCGCGCAAGGCTGATCGCTTGTTTACATCGATTTCGGAGAGGGGAAAGCCGGTTCGATCACGGTGAAGAAATCCCTTGTTCAATACCTGTTTCTTAAAGTGAGAATGACGACGGGAGGTGCGGTGCCCTGCACCGGTGCCCGCCGTCCGCTCCCGGTAGATACCGGAATGCATCACGTTTTTCTCAGGGGAGAAGGAGCAACGAAACGCAGCTTTCGATTGCTGCCCTGTGTCATTTCGAAGGTTTCCCGATTGCCGAGGCACAATGTGCACCAAAGTCGGACAAGTCATCGCCCAAGTCGCTGTCACCGGTCTCGGCAGCCATTCGGTCGAAGAAAGGAACGTAGGCCACCGCTTCGGACCGCGCCACCTGGCAGAAGAAATCATTCAGAATAGTGGCGTCGCAAAGCTCGGTTCTGTGACAGAAAGTCACCTGACTGTAGAAGTTGTCCAACAGGACAAGCGCTTCGCGTATCTGGTGATCGGCCTCGTGCCGGAAAACCTCCTGGCTGAGAGCGGCCCGGTAAGCCCTCTCTGAAATTCTGCCATTTGTCAGCAACTGGACCAGTTCCGGACGCTCGGACCAGAATTCATGAAGGGCCAGACGGGCTGCCACATATCTCGCGCTGCCATATTCTTCGATATAGGACAGGGATCTGCTTTGGGCTTCTTTATGCGCGATCTCGCTGCGCTCCTGAAAATAGCGTATTCCGCCAAAGCAAATCGCTATGATGCTGAAAACTTTGAAGCAGATGTCTGCGATCTTGTCGAAGTTGGCGAGTGGTTTGCTCATGGTGCCCTAACCACCACGCGGCAGCCATCGGGGTAAAAGGCGACGAGGCTTGCAACGACTGGCAAGGTTTGACCCGCGATACAGGCGAGGTCTTCGCGGGTCAGAACAACGACTTCGTCGGGAATATCCTGCTCTTCAACGATCCTGATGTCTGGCGCGGCATTCAACGTCATCTCCATGAAGCTAATAGTCTCGCCGGTTCGCTCGGATCCGCAGTCACCGGGCCTGATGAACAAAGTGTCCTCAGAGGAAGACAGGTAGCGGTCCGCATTTCTGGCAAGGCAATCGATTTGAGCGCCAGACATGAGGAAGAATGCGTCGTCCTGTGCGGCGGCAAGGCCCGGCACCAGAGTTGTGGCGCTCAGCAGTAGAATCCTGATAGAAGATATCATTCTGTAAACTCTTCCATGGACTTGTATCCGGCCACGCTGAAGCTGCCGATGCAAAACATGCGCTCCGTTGCGCTACTTAGCCAACAATCTTTGTTGAGCCAGCCATCTTCAGGAGCAGTCAGGGTCTGGGCCGCATCGTTGATCGCCTTGTTTGTTTCTTCCGGCAGGTCCCAGCTCTCGATTTTTTGCGCCGGTGATCCGTTCAACGTGTCGGCCTGACTGGTCCCGGATATAGCCTTTTCCACAACAGTCTGGCTGCCCGATGGCCAATGGAACCGCCAGACGTTTTCTACGGACAAATCAGCGAGCCTGGTCTTCACGGCCTCCCAACGGCAAGGGTCCTGATCGCTCAACCTGCCATCGGCGAAAACCAGGCAAACAGCCTCGGCATCTATGCTTTTTTCAATTCTCGCAATTCGGGCAGGTGGCTTACCATCGGGGTTGAAAAGCGTAGTGATCGGGGTTTGCGGATCGTACATTTGGTAAGGATAGACCCCTTCATACTCGGTGATCGAGTGGATTGCGCGATGTGTCAGAGGCCCATAGCGATCATATTCCGAGACTGCTGACTGGAAGATTTGGCAAGGCATCGCCCGCTCTCCGCGAAAACCGTCGGGCAGCGTGCCGGTCGTCGCCGAACCTTCGCTTTGGATCGCCACTTCCTCTGCTTTGGCAAAAATCGGCAACAGGTTGTCCTGGAGAAAATATTCATGGTTGTAGCAGGCATTGATCACTGAGACCGCATCAAGCTTGTCTTGCGGCGCGACAGGGGCGATGGCAATACCCCAACGTGAGGCTTCACCAACGGTTCTCACGAAAAGCATCTCGTCGCTGGGCGTGTTCAGCATGCGCAAGACGAGACTGCGCTGAATGTTCATCTGATCTCCTCGTTCCAAGAGGAAGCCAATGTTTGCCAGCGCCACTTCGAATGCCTGCTGAACAATCTGTGCCGAGTACTCCCGCTCAGGGACCTCGATAAAAGGTGCGTGGAAGCCCAAGCTGCCAAGTGGATGCAATTGGCGGAAGGGAATTGGGCCCCCATCACCTTGCGTATCATTTGTTCCACCCATAAACGCCACCGCGCAGGCCGAAAGGCATTGGGCATCTTTTGGAACGGCACTTCCGATCTGCTCGCTCAACAAATACTGGGCGATCTTCACACCTTCTGAAAAACTCCCCCCGGGGCTATCGAAACAGACTTTCTTCCAGCTGTTCATCGAATTGGGGTAGTAAAGGTTTGCCTCTTCGGGGTGGTCGGCAGAAAAACTTGCCATGGCTTCGCGAATTCTGTCAGCGTCTCCTGCTTCGATCGGACCTTGAACCGACAGATAACAACGCATTTCCTCATTCGGGGTTTTGGCTAATTCTGCGGCGTGAACGGTGGCGAGCGGGAACAACGTGGGTAAAAGAAGAGCGGTCGAAAGATAGAAGCGATTGGTCACAGAATAGTTCTCTTCTTTTTTGGCATGCCTTTGCTTCTAAACGTGAAATCTGAATGGAATCAACCATACATTGCAATGGCGGGAGGTAATCATCCCTTTCGTGAGGGTTTGAATTTGCTTTAATTGCTTTGCGTCGGTGGCACACTAGTTTCGCTATCCCACGCATGATGCTGTCATCCATCGCATCACGCCTTGCCGCCTCTTCCACGACGTGCCGGATACTCAGACGGGTACATCTTGTTGGTTCATTGCTGGGCAAGGTGTTTTCGCGGGAGGTATGACAAAGTCCTGCAGAAACACCTGCACTTCAAAGTCCCGCCAACTGAATCTTGTCTTACAGTAGGAGATTGGACGGAGCACGGATCTGCAACAGCGGTTTGGCGGCTTCGCGAAACATGCGCTTCGGGGTGTCACTTTCGCCGAAGGAGCAGCCTTGATTTTGGAAACATCCGTCAGCGCGCAAACGCTGGTCACTGGGTCGCGTTCTCGGCCACGGGTACTATTGATGGTCCTAAAGCATTTGAAGTTGGACCGGTCCCGGTGGGGGCAATCAGTCTCTGAGTCGACACGGAAATGCAAATTCAGGAATAACTGAAACCGAGTCCAAAAGCGCACGTTTCTCAGAGCGCCCGCAATTGCCCTTTGCAAATACGACATCCTTTCCCCAACCTGTACTTCGATAGTTTGCGTCAGATGTCTAAAATTGAGATTTTCTGTCCGGCACCTACTGTTAAGCGAACGACCAATCTGCGCATTCTACTATGAGTTTCGCGGTCAAAGCGTACGTCCATAGGACGTGGTCAACTGAATAGTCGTTGGGTCTACATCTTCCGGTTTTCAGCTTTCTCACTAACGATCTCGAGTATCCTGTTTCTTTGGATTTTTCCCGAGGGGCCTTTGGGAAGATCAGACAAGATATGAACTTCATCGGGGGACTTGAAACGACCCAGTTGATCTTCGCAAATTCTCGATAGGCTTTGCGGCGTCAGTTCAGAACCCTCTCGAATTTTTACAGCGGCTTCGACAGTTTCACCGTAGCTTTCGCAGGGGCGTGCAAAAGCTGCGGCTTCAACAACGTCGGGATGAGAATAAAGTGCCTCGTCTATTTCACGCGGCGCGATGTTTTCACCGCCCTTGATGATCAGCTCTTTCAGCCGACCGGTGACAAAAACGTAGCCGTCTTCGTCCATGCGTGCGAGATCACCGGTTCGCAACCACCCATCGGAACTAAACGTGCCTGCAGTTGCATCGGGGTCGTTGAGGTACTCCAACATCACATTTGGCCCACGAATGACCAATTCACCTTCCGTTCCGTGAGGAACAGGTTGAAGGTTCGCGTCGAATACTGCTGCCTCGTTCCCAAATGCGATACCCGGAGAACCAATCTTGCGAACGCCCGGTGGCAGAGGATTGGACAGTATCTGCGCGGCGGTTTCCGTCAGCCCCATAGTTTCCACAATCGGTATTTCGAAACGGTCTTCAAAGGCCCGCTGCACGTCCGGTGCCAATGCTGATGACGCAGAACGACCGAAACGCACACGTTGGCGGGTGTGCGTATCCGGATTTGTATCCGAGTGCAGCAAGTGAGAAATGATGGTTGGTACGACCGAAAACCATGTTGCCTCAATCTTACCCAGATTGTCCCAGAACCGACTGGCCGAAAACCGTTCGCACATGGCCAAAGACCCGCCTGAAACAAGCGTTCCCATGATTGTCACACACAGCCCGTTAATGTGGTAGATCGGCAATACGCAAAACCCGCGATCAACCTCGGTCAATTCGTGAGCAACTGCCGTCGTCCAGCCCCCTGCCAGCAGGCTGGAATGCGTGTGAACCACACCCTTGGGACGCCCAGTTGTTCCGGATGTGTACATCAACAGAGCATGAGTATCGGACGAGATGTTGTGCAAGTTACCATCGGCATCGGCAACGTCTGTAACGTGCAACTGGGTGATTCCGGAGGGGTCGGCTGTCCGTTCGAACAATTCCATTTGTCCGGGATGCACAAAGGCACAACGTGCCCCACTATGCTCCAGCGCATAGGATACGGCGCTGTCGCCTGCGACAAGGTTAATCATCGTTGCCCGGAATCCGCCGTAGAGAACGCCGAACAAGACCTCTAGCGCTTCGCGGCAATTGGGGTAGAGGATCGCAACGCTTTCACCTTTTGCCACACCTGATCCGGTCAACATGACCGCTATTCGGCGGGCTGTTTCGCGCAATTCACCCCAGCTCAAGTCCGGTGCCCCATCCGGGAAAACAAAACCGGTTCCTCCCTGGGTAGCTCTGTATTCCAGCCAATCTCGGACAGTTCCTTTGGGCGGTTCCATCATCGGCCGACCTCCGACCAATAGTCGCCAAAAATCTCCTTCAAGTCTGGTTCACGCGGAGGTGTTTCTCGCACGACCTTGGTGGTTTGGATGAAATGCCGCCAATGCAGGTTGGTATCGATGGAATTCCCGCCCCAACTGCCGCAGCCCATCGAAAGCGAAAAGGGCATTCCATTGGTGAAACTGCCACCTGTGGCAAAGGTATGCGCCTGGTTTACGATGACCCGACAGGTGGGCAAGTCACGTCCCAACCCAACAGCGCGGGTGTCGTCATCCGTGTGGATGCCGACCGAATGTCCTGCCCCCTGATGCTCCAGAATGCGAGCGGCAATTCCCTTGGCCTCTTCGAAATCTGCCGCGCGATAGAGAGCCAAAACCCGACTGAGTTTTTCGCCGGACAGTGGATGATCCGGACCTATCCCGTCCGTCTCCACGGCCAAATACTTGGTCCCTTCAGGCACTTTTCCCGCCATCCCCAAAGCTTTGAGCATTTTGTCGGCATCCTGCGCTATGGCAGAACGGTTGAGATGACCATTAGGCCAAAGCCGGGCCACGATGTCACTTGCTTCGGAGGATGGCACCAAGGCACCGCCTTCGCTGGCCATCGCGGCAACGAACGCATCATAGATTGCATCAACAACGACCAAGGCATTTTCAGAAGAACAGGACGTCGCGTTGTCAAAACACTTTGAGGCCGTAATCTTGGCCGCGGCTGCCAGCAAGTCAGCAGTCTCGTCAACAATCACTGTCACGTTGCCAGCACCAACCGCCACAGCTGGCGTACCGCAGGATTGCGCGCGGTGAACATTGTTCTGGCTTCCGGTGCAGATCACCCGATCAACAGTTTCCATCAACCGTTGCGTCTTAGTCTTGGAACCGGGCGCGGGGATCATCTGAACTAGATTGCGATCCAACCCCAGCTTGTCGAATTCAGAGTGGATGTAGTCAATCAACATCTCGCATGACGCCACGCCTTTGGGTGACGGTGCCACCACGATGGAGTTGCCGCTTTTGAGCGCATTTATGATATTGTTCGCAGGTGTTGCCGCAGGGTTAGTCGATGGCACAACCGCGCCGACCACGCCGATAGGACGCGCAATCTCGGTAATGCCGGTTTTCGGGTCGTCGCTGATGATGCCGTGTGTTTTTACTTCAGCGATATCTCGCAAAAGACCCAATGTCTTACGGTGGTTTTTTGTGATCTTGTCGAGAACATTACCCAGCCCGGTGGTTTTAACGGCGGTCTCGGCCAACCTCCGGTTGCGTGCTGGCTCCATTATGGCCCACCCCACTGCGAGAGCTGCTTTGTCATAAAGCCCCTGGCTGCCATGAGCTTCAAAGGCCTCCTGGGCCGCACGAGCTTGCGTTACGATACGATCTACTTCAGCGATTTCTGGGGAAATCTCGTCCTGAGCGTTCATCTTGGTCCTCGATTTTTTGTTCGGGGCGGATCTGCTCCGCCCCGTTTTGATCACCGGATCAGAGGCCGGCCAGCAATTCGTTCAGCGTTTGTTGGCGCTTTGCCCACATCTCGATCACTTCATCACGTGTCATGATGTGCATGGGGGACCCACCGGCCTCCATTTTTTTAGCCACACGGTCGTTGGCAAACATCTCCGGGACCGTCGCCGCCAGTTTATCGATCACCTCAGGCGGTGTACCTTTTGGCACCATCACGCCCCGGAAATTGACCGATGAGTTGTCAACCTCCAGCCCCTGTTCCATCATCGTCGGAACGTTCGGCAGGAACGTGTTGCGTTCAAGATCTGCGACACCAAGGATTTTGACGTTGCCCGCCTCTTGCGCGCGGTACGCATCCGACAGGTTGTTGATACCGCCCATGACTTCACCCGCGATCACCGCTTTCATGGCCGCGGCTCCGCCGCCTTTGGTCGGAATGTAAGCCATTTTGGTTCCTGCGGCTTTGTCGATCTGCAGGGCTGCAATGTGGTGTCCCACAAACAGGCCCGCTCCGGATACCGTCAGCTTGCCGGGGTTGTCCTTTGCATATGCGACCACATCTTCCATCGAGTTGAACTCGCTGTCGGCACCCACAACGAAGACTGCCGGGTCGGCGCCCCAGTTTGCAATGGGCTCAAAGCTGTCGGTCGAATATTCCACACCGCCTTTGATCGACTGGGCGATGAAATGCGGGACGTTATAGGCCGCCAGTGTATAGCCATCCGGGTCGGCTTGAGTTGCAAACCAGTTCCAACCCACGCGCCCGCCTGCTCCAGGTTTATTGATGATTGCGATGGGCATTCCCAGCGCATCCTCGTTCCCGGACGTCATGGTGACAATCCGCGCCTGAAAATCTGTCGCACCGCCCGCGCCATAGCTAACCATCATCATGATCGGTCGTTCGGGGTATTCTTCGGACGCGACGGCACCTGTCAGGCCCATGAGGGCCAATGCGACCCCTGCAAGTATTTGTTTCATTTGCGTTTCCTCCCTTATTTGGCTCACCCGCATCCTGTGCGGTCAGAACAGAATTTCCCTTGGCGTGTAAACGTTCAGAAGCATGGCGAAGAGCCCGTACATGACCGCTACAAAGACTGCGGTGATGACGCCGCGCTTGACCCAGGTTTTGGCTTCGGAATGCGGGGCTGGATCATAGATTGACAGCAGAATGAAAAACGCGATGGTCGTCGCGGTGTAGAAACCCAGCGACTTTGCCGCCCAGAAAACGTAGATCAACGTTACGATCAGCCCCGGCAGCATGTTTATGAACATTGTACGCGTCAAGCCGTTCCCAACCTTGGAAAATCCCAACACCGCTTTGCCAAAGGTCCAGCCAGCCAGAACCACAAAAACCGATGCAATAAGACGCGGGAAAAGGAACGCCTCAGCGGGTTGCTGGGTATAGCTGACCCAAGTCACCCAAAGGCCAACAGCAAAGACCAGACCGGACCCAATCATATGTTGCGAGCGGTTCATGCCTGTGCCTCCTCTTTGGTGGTGTAGCGACGGTGGCGCAGTTCCATCCAAACCGAGTAGGCGATTGAGGCCAGCACCACTGCGATCAGCAACAGGTTCAACCCACCGGTCAGGAAATACGAAGCTTTGCCCACGGTCGCATCAGCGATCATCCCGCCTTGAATGAAGTTGGCTTCAGCGATGGGGCCAAGGATCAACCCCAACACCAGTGGTGCTGCTGAAAAACCAAAACGCTCAAGGAAAAACATGCCTATACCAAGGCAGGCCATGACATAGACATCACCCATCGAGCCCTGCACCGAATAGGCCCCGAAGACCGACAGCGCCAGAACGATGGCTGCCATAACCGACTGTGGAACCTGCGCGACGCGGGCGGCCAGACCGGCGACATAGAGGCCAAAGATACACATCAGGACTTGGCCGATCAGCATGGAATTGATGAAGGTCCAGGCCACGTCAGGGTGGTTGTCGAAGAGGTCCGAGCCCGGAAAAATTCCATGGATTAGCAATCCGCCCAGCAGAACGGCGGCTGTTGGGCTACCCGGGATCGACAAGGTTAGCAGCGGAACCAAGGACGGGCCGACCATCGCATTATTGGCGGATTCCGCAGCAATCACGCCTTCGGAATGGCCCGTACCGAACTTGTCTTTCTCGGCTGAGAATTTCTTGGTCTGATCATAGGCGACCAACCCGGCGATCTGTCCACCAACGCCCGGGATCAGGCCGATGATGGACCCTGTCAATGTGCCGATGCTCAGAGCGCGGGTTCGGCTGAACAGTTCGCGAAACGCAGCGAGGATCGAATGGCGCTGCACTTCGATGATTTCGGCGCCCGTGTTACGGCGACCCTTTGCAAACATCGTCAGCACCTGGGGGATCGCGAACAGACCGATCAGCGCGGCGATAATGTTGATGCCTCCACCCAAAGCAGGGTGAAAGATGAAGCGTTGCGCCCCCATGATGTCGTCAAACCCAATGGTAGCCAGCCACAACCCGATACATCCCGAAAGCAAACCTTTGACCACCGAGGAGGAATCCAGTGTCCCGATCACAGTAACACCCAGAATGGCTAACCAGAACAAGTGCGAGGGACCGAATGCCAGCGCCCATTTGGCCAAAACCGGGGTCAGAAAGATCAACAGGAGCACACCAAAGATGCCGCCCACCGCCGATGCCAGAAACGACAGTTGCAGCGCCCGCGCACCCTGACCCTGTTTAGCCATGGTATGTCCGTCCAACGTCGTCGCTATGTTGGCCGGCGCGCCGGGGATCTTGAGCAATATGGCGCTAACCGCACCACCAGCAACGGTCGAGGTATAGGCGGCGCCCAACAGGATTAGCCCCTGTGCCGCCTCGAGTTGGAAGGTAAAGGGGATCAGAAGAGCGACCGCCATCGTAGGTGACAAACCCGGCGTCGCCCCCAGAATCAGACCCCCAATCGTGCCGCCCAACAGCAGCAAAAACGACAGCGGCGTGAATACGTCTCCGAAGTAATAAATGAATTCCATTCAGGGCCTCCCAACCCGTCGGTCCACACTTTTACTTTTGTTGACAAATCAGGGTAGGCGATGAAAATAGTATTGCAAATGTTTTCATAAATTCGACTGGATGGAAGAATATTATGGCTATTTTTCAAAAAGGTAAGGTAGACATTGTAGCGGTCGCAAAGGCCGCAAAAGTATCGCCATCCACGGTTTCTCGTACCTTCAATCACCCTAACTTGGTCAGCCCGGCGACTCGGAAAAAGATCAACCGAGCGGTGCAAAGGCTGGGGTATATCCGCAATCGGGCTGCGCAAACGATGCATGGCAAGCGATCAGGCACTGTCGGTCTCGTTGTTCCTACGATCAACCATGCCATTTTCGCCGAGGTCATTCAGGCCTTTTCAGATTCCATCGATAAAGCCGGGTTCAGCCTGTTGCTGGCGTCGCATGGGTATGACCTCGATCGGGAATACGCGATGGTTCGCAAGCTTCTGGAGCATCGTGTGGACGGAGTGGCTCTGGTCGGATTGGAGCATTCCGAACCTACCGCGCGGCTGATCGAACAACAGAAAATACCGGCTCTTGCCATTTGGAACTATTCGGAGAATTCCGATCTTCCCTGCGTTGGAGCTGATAATCGGCTGGCGGGGCGTCTGGCGGCTGAGCATCTGCTGGACTTGGGGCATCGCGATATTGGGCTGATCTTTCCCAAAACCTCGGGCAATGACCGAGCTCAACATCGGTTATCTGCCGTCCGTGATGCGTTGAGCGAAATTGGTATTTCCGTTCCCAGTGAACATGAGTCGGAGGCCCCGTACAGTGTATCTCAGGCCAAGCAGGCAGCCTTGTCCCTTTTGTCAGAACGCACTCGCCCTACGGCTCTGCTGTGCGGGAATGACGTCATCGCACAAGGTGCACTGTTTGCAGCCCAGAACCTTGGTTTGAAGGTTCCCAATGACCTTTCAATAATCGGTATTGGTGATTTCAAAGGGTCCGCGGACGTTGAACCGGGGCTCACCACCATTCGCATCCCTGCAGAAACCATCGGAAAGCTGGCTGGCGAAAGGTTCACTGACTACATTACCTCAGACGATCCAGAGCCATTTAGAATCTGCTGCGAATTGGAGCGTGTCGTGAGAGGAACATCTGGTCCGGTGGCGGATTGTTAATCATCCAAGGCAAGTCAATTTCCCCGTGGAACATACGCGGTTTGAACGCTTGGCTAGAAACAACGAACATTCGACTTGGTATGATTGATTGACTGGAAAACTAATGAATTGAATGTCGTTATTATTGTCGAGCCAAGTCTTGTTACACTTGCAGTAATTGTCAGGTTCCCACCCTGCGGTGACAAGTTTGCATGTCGGCTTTTTGGGGGGTAGCAGCCCTATCGGTGGGCGGGAAAACAGACGCTTTGTTATGCGATGCATAAGTTTGCTTGGCCTCTCATCTAGCGGGGAACGATTGGAAGTATAGTGGGTTGCGACCGCAGTATTTAGGTTGGCTAATTGATGTCGGTTCTGGGCCGACTTAAACCTGATTGCAGAACTGGAGTGCGTTATTTGATTTCGACCACCGATATGTTTGAGAAACGGAGGACCAAGAATGGCAAACAAGAGAGAGAAGCCGCTAGAAATAGTTAAAAAGCTGCGACAAGTTGACGTGCTTGCCGAACCAACGAAGGCAAAGCGTTCCGAACGTTGAACATTGAGCAGCCTCATCTGACTGGTCCAATTTGATTGTTAGTGCATCGTTGACCTGTGATTCATCGGGATGTCGCACGGCTCGGCCAAACTTTCTAGTGGAGTTGAAGCTCTTGTTGCGTTCCATGGAGAACGACGATGAGGCGCCAAACCTCGCAGGCATATTTGCCACTTCGCGTTCATAGAGTTCCGCGAGGCGCTTGTGAAACCCTGCTATGAGTTGTTCGAGATGCACTGAACCTTCGCGATTGCGGTCAAGTAGATGCGTTCTCAAAGTGGAATCGCCAAAGGCCCGGATTTACCCAACATAATATTGGGCATAGGTAGGGGATCGCCGGTGTGATCTTTGAACAAGTCGCTGCCCGCGACCTGGCGGGGTATCAGGCGGCTGGAAACGGCAGGAGTTATCCGGGGCGCCGTCGCCTACGTCAGTGCAAATCCGGTCAGGATCATCAAAGGTGCCTTTATTGTCAAAGCTGCGACTCGTGCTTCCGTAGCTTCCCAGACTGCTTTTCATCGTTTGATGGTGATTGAGGTGCGAGCATGACAAGTGGTCTCTACGACGGTTTGAGACGACAAGCTACAGAAGCCGGAGGAGTTAGGCACAATTGCTTGCGTTGAGCGATCGGGTACAACCGTAAGCTTTATGGGCGGAGCACATGCACCGAACACCGAGCGTGGCGAACGACGAGGGCTGCAGTTGATCCCAGAAAGAACTCCTTCATCCCGGGTTTATGCGACGCAAGGACAATACAGTCGATACCATGCTTGTTCGCGTACTCGGTGATTGCCCGACCGGCGGATTGACTCTCAAGAAGAACTGAAGAAACCTCGGTTTCGTCCTTCAGGCGTTCAGCTAAGCGCGCCTTTGCTTTTTGGAGAGATTTTTCGGCGATCCCGTCATCCATATAGTACATTATCTGTCTGTTTGGTGGTTCGTGAATATGTGCCGCTATGATCTTTCCACCTTCGGATACAAGGGCGTGTGCCGCCGAAAGTGCGTGATCACTGATGCCATGCTCAAGAGACAGCGCTACCAAGATGTTATTGTACATTTCTAATCCCTTGTTGAAGGTTTTCGGTTTTCGTCCACAAGCAAGTCTCTCCGCACTTCCATTTTGAGAGAGCTCTCACACACCCCAACCGTAAGAACGGGGTGCGCGCTTTTTTGGTTGTCTTGCGTTTGTTGGTTTTCCCGCGGCTACCTACTGAGCAGCAGGTCCGGCAAGAAGAGAGCCAACTCTGGTACGAAGGTTGTCAGCATCAAGGTTGGAAGCCAGGCAAAGACAATGAAGATTAATGTCGGCCACAACATGCGGGAAACCGGCTCATCACAAACCTGAGCACCAAGATAGAGCAGGGGTGCTGTGGGGGGTGTAATGTTCGCCATACCCAGGTTCACACCAATCACAGCCGCGAAATGGATCGGGTCCATGCCAGTGCTCTGCGCAATGGGCAGCAAGATCGGTGTCGCCAGAAGCAGACCCGAAATGTCATCCATCAGCATCCCGATTAGGATCATCACGACGTTGATCATCAGAAGTATAACGACCGGGTTGTCCGACACGGAATAGACCAGATCCTTGGCCAGCTGAGGCGCGCCCTGCGAGATCAGGTTGTCCGACACGATCAGAACCATGAAGATCATGACCATGACCACGCCAATCGTAACACCTGAGTTTTGGATGGTCTGAGCCAGCGTTTTCCAGGTCAGGCCACGGTAGAAGTAAATCGCGATCGGGATCGAGTAAACCACGGCGATACCGGCGGCCTCGGTCGGTGTCATGATACCACCGTAGATCCCACCAAGAATGATGAGTGGCATCATAAGCGCTGGTCCGGCCAAGCGCGCCTGTACCCCGAATGTCGGCAGAAACGGCTTGGGGCGTTCCGTCAGATTGATGGCGTCGTATTTCCGCAGCATGAACTGATTGACCACAATCAGAAGCGTGATCAGGATGATGGCGGGAATGACTGTGGACAAGAAGCATTTCAGAACGTGCTGTTGCGCAACCCAGCCATACAGGATGTGCGACGAGCTGGGCGGGATCAACAGGCCCAACGGACTGGCCGCCACGATCAGCGCAGCCGATTGCCCACCGGGATAGTTGGCCTTTTTCAGGTGGGGCATCATGATGCCGCCAATACAGGTCAGCGTCGCATTTGCACTACCAGAGATGGAGCCGAAAACCCCACAGGCCAATACCCCCGCGGCGCTCAGACCGCCTTTGATATGGCCAATGAACATTTCAGCCAGTGAGACGAGCGGGGCGGCAATTTTACCTTTTTCCATGATGCCACCTGCAATCATGAAGAGCGGGATCGCCAGAAGTACCAGTGAGCGGATGCCTGTGGAGCCGGTCGGCAAATAACCGGTGATGGATTGATCCCCGACAATGGCGATGAAAATCAAAACCGATCCGAATGCTACATATACGCTGACGCCCAACAGCAGCATGAAACAGACAATAAGAAGACTTCCTCCGATGATCATTGGGTATCTCCTTTTTGCATTTCCGATCTCAAGGGAAGGCCAAGCCCCTTACGGATATGCACGTACAAGTATGCAGCCGTGAACGTTGCCATGAAGCCAAAGGCAATCATGATTGCGATCCGCCATGTCACAAACGGAATGCGCAGCACCGGGGTTGCGCGCAATCGCGGGAATGAGAAGTCATCAAGCAGCGAAACGTAACACGCATACATGAGAAACAGGATCACCAGGATCTCGACGGTCAGGACGACAAAGCCGCGCCACCAGATCAACCGAGGGTTTTGGATCACAATGCCCAGAATGTCCGCGTTGATATGCAGGTTGCGGGCAGAGGCCAGCACTGCGCCTGCAAAAAAGCCGATGATGCTGATGCCCAGAAGCCATTCTTCATAGGCAAAAAGATCGCCACCAAATCCATACCGGATGACAACAACGGCCCCAAACGTGAATGCCATCAGGAAACCGGAAAACATAACGATCTGTCTCATGACGAACGCCACTGCTTTCAATGGATACCCAATTACGACCGGCAGCTCGTCAGTGATTTTTTGAGAGCTTTTCTTTTCTGCGCTTTCGACGACCAATGGACGTTCAGCTTCTGTACTAGACATCTTTCTCCCTCCCTTTGTTGAGCTAAAGACCAAAAAAGGGCCAACTGATTTGCTGGCCCTTTTCTTTATGTTTATTGCTGTTCTTTAGCTGCCAGCAGGCGGTCGATGATGTCCTGACCGACGTTTTGTGCCATCGCGGGCCAGACCGTTTCCTGAACATGAGCGGCCATCGCAGCCTGTTCTTCGTCGCTCAGGCGCAGGATGGTGTAGCCTTTGTCGAGCAATTTCTGACCGAAGACTTCGTCATTCTCACGGTTGTATGCAAAGAAGTCTTCCGAGGCTTTGGTCATCGCAGCTTGCAGCGCGGCACGCTGTTCGTCGTTCAGTTTGTCGAGTGTCCGCTGCGACGCGTAGAATGTAGTCAGCTCTGAGATCGAGTTGTATTCGACAAAATGGGTGCCAACATCCGACTTGGCGAAGATCGAGTAAGTCGCGGTCTTGGTGCAGCAGATCGCCCCATCGACGATACCGGCCTGAAGTGCGGGGAAGATGTCGCCCCATGCCATGGTTGTCGCTTGGTAACCCAGCTCTTCAACCATCGACTTTACAACGCTGGACGACCAGACACGTATGTTCATGCCCTTGTCGTCAAAACTGTTCCAATTATCGGGTTCCTGCGACGAGACAATCCCAATGAAACCTTCAGGGTTCTGCGCCATCACGCGGACGCCGTATTCGTCGGTGATCTCTTGCAGGATGGTGTTAAACTCGGAATCCATGTTGAGCAGGGTGCTCTCCATGTCATCCCATCCCCCAAGCAGGAACGGCATGGACAGGAATTCAAGGCGTGGATCGGTATCGGCATAGATGAACGCCGATGCCAGGTCGATATTGCCGCGGGCAACATCTTCGAACAGCGCCTCACCGGAACCCAACTGGTTTGCCGGGAATACCTCGACCTTCAGGCCGACATTCGCAGCTGCAACATCCGCTGCGACCTGTTCCATCATCTTCGTGCCCTGATGATCGATCGGGAATACGCCGGCAAAACGCAGAGTCATGTCTTCCGCGAATGCAGCAGTCGACATTAGGGCGCTCAGTGCTCCTGCTGCCATACCTGTGGTAAACTTACTAAAACTCATCGGTTATCTCCTCCTGGTTGACGAGTAACGCCCGCCCAGCGGCGTGCTGGAGCGGGCGTTGATTTGCTGATGTCAGCAAAGTTCCGGGGCGATGAACTCGTATCCAAGGTCATCGGCCACAGCCTTGTACGTCACCTTTCCGTGGGCCACGTTCAGGCCATTCATCAGGTGACGATTGTCTGCAAGCGCCTGCTTCCAGCCATTGTTGGCGATGGCCAGAGCGTGCGGGAGCGTTACGTTGTTCAGTGCGTAGGTTGACGTTCGGGCGACTGCGCCCGGCATGTTGGCGACACAATAGTGAACAACATCGTCGACAACATAGGTGGGCTCGGCATGAGTGGTGGCTTTGGACGTTTCAAAGCAGCCGCCCTGGTCGATCGCCACGTCCACGACGACCGCACCGGGTTTCATTTTCGAAATCAACTCACGTGTGACCAGCTTGGGTGCAGCAGCACCCGGGATCAGAACCGCACCCACAACCAGATCTGCGTTGGTGACCTCTTCTTCCAGTGCAGCCTTGGTCGAATAGACAACTTTGGCCGACGCCTCGAAATGGTTCTCCAGCTTTTCCAGAACCGCAGGGTTGCGGTCCAGAATGGTGACGTCCGCGTGCAGGCCGACGGCCATCTGGGCCGCGTTGAAGCCAACGACACCACCCCCGATAACCACGACCTTGCCGGGCTTCACGCCGGGCACCCCACCCAGCAAGACACCCAGACCGCCCTTTGCCTTTTCCAAAGCACTTGCACCGGCCTGGATCGACATGCGACCGGCAACCTGGCTCATCGGTTTCAGCAATGGCAGCCCGCCATTGTCGTCCGTGACGGTTTCATAAGCAATGCAGACCGCGCCCGAATTGACCAGATCCTTGGTCTGCTCCGGGTCGGGTGCCAGATGCAGGTAGGTATATAAAACCTGACCTTCACGCAGCATGGCGCGCTCTACCGCCTGAGGTTCCTTTACCTTCACGATCATCTCAGCATTGGCAAAGATGTCGGCAGCAGTTTCCGCAATCTCGGCACCAGCGGCGCGATAGGCGTCGTCGTTCGCGCCAATGCCAACACCGGCGTTGGTTTCTACGACGACGTTGTGGCCGTGCGAGACCAGTTCCGCGACACTCTCGGGGGTCAAGCCGACGCGATACTCGTGGTTCTTGATTTCCTTGGGAACACCAATGAACATGTGTTTCACTCCTTGGATCGGATGTTCATTTCGCCGTCGGCATGACGAACTCAGCACCTTCCGAGATGCTTTCGGGCCAACGCTGCATGATGGATTTCTGCTTGGTGTAGAAACGAACGCCTTCTTCGCCATATGCGTGCATGTCGCCGAACAGGCTCTTCTTCCAGCCGCCAAAACCATGCCAGGCCATCGGAACCGGGATCGGAACATTGACGCCGACCATGCCGACCTGAACCTGCTTACCGAACTCACGCGCTACATTGCCGTCACGGGTGAACAGTGACACGCCGTTGCCAAACTCGTGGTCGTTGATCAGTTGCAGGCCTTCCGCGAAACTCGAGACGCGGACGCAGGACAGAACCGGGCCGAAGATCTCTTCCTTGTAGATCTTCATATCGGGGGTGACGTTGTCGAACAGGGTGCCACCAAGGAAATAGCCATCCTCGTGCCCTTCGACGGTATAGTCGCGGCCATCGACCAGCAGATCCGCACCTTCTTCGACGCCAGAGTCTATGTACCCTTTAATCCGATCCCGCGCGGCGGCGGTGACAATCGGGCCCATCTCGGCGTCTAGCTCAAGACCGTTTTTGACCTTCAAGGTTTCGGCGCGTTCTTTCAGGACCGGCATCAACTTGTCGGCGGCATCGCCAACCAGCAGGGCAACCGAGATCGCCATGCAGCGCTCGCCGGCCGAGCCATAGGCCGCGCCGATCAGTGCGTCGGCGGCTTTGTTCATGTCAGCGTCCGGCATCACCAGCATGTGGTTCTTTGCGCCACCCAGCGCCTGAACGCGCTTGCCGTGACGCGCACCGACCTCGTAGATGTAGTTGGCGATCGGCGTCGAACCAACGAAGGACACAGCCTTGACGTCGTCATTTTTCAGCAAAGCATCAACGGCGACCTTGTCACCGTGAACGACGTTGAACACACCGTCGGGGAAACCAGCCTTCTGCATCAGGTCCGCATAAAACAGGGATGCGGACGGATCGGTTGGTGACGGCTTCAAGATGAACGTATTGCCTGCGGCGACGGCGATCGGGAACATCCACATCGGCACCATGACCGGGAAGTTGAAGGGAGTAATCCCGGCGACAACACCCAACGCCTGACGCGTGGTCCAGTTGTCCATGCCGGTGGATACTTGCTCTGTGTAATCGCCCTTGAGGAGTTGCGGAATGCCGCAGGCAAACTCGATGATATCAATACCGCGCTCAACCTCGCCCTGAGCGTCGGTGAACACCTTGCCGTGCTCGACCGTGATGGCGCGTGCCAATTCGTCCTTATGTTCGCGCACCAGGGCCAGGAAGTTGTTCATCAGGCGGGCGCGGCGGATCGGTGGTGTGTTCGACCATTTTGGGAATGCCGCTTTGGCGGCGGCCACTGCATCGTCCACCGTTTGGACACTCGCCAGTGAGACTTCACCGGTTTGAGCACCGGTTGCGGGGTTGAACACCGGCTGAGTGTTTTCGCCGGAAGGAACAGTGATTTGGCCATTAATGTAGTGGCCGATCAAAGCGATCGGGGATGCATCTTTCATGATGTCAGTCCTTTTTGGGGTTAGTGGTCAGAGGTCATGGCAGGTCAGCCAATACCTCTCCAAGCGTTTGACAGAGGGTCGCTATTTCAGGTTCAGAGATGATCAGTGGCGGTGACAGGGCGATGATGTCACCTGTAACTCGGATCATGATTCCAGCTTCCCAAGCGCGCTTCATTGCATCATAGCCTCGGGCGCCCGGAGCGCCGTCACGTGGCGCGAGTTCGATGGCTCCGACAAGGCCCAGATTGCGAATATCAGTGACATTCGGCAGGCCTTTGAGGCTATGAAGTTGATCTTCCCAAGGCTGAGACAGCAGGGCGGCGCGTCGGAACAAATCATTCTGTTTGTAGCTTTCCAGAGTCGCCAGCGCTGCGGCACAAGAAACCGGATTGGCGGAATAGGTATAGCCATGGAACAGCTCGATTAGCGCATCGGCGTTTTCCATGGCCGAGTCATAGATCTTGTCGGACACTATGACCGCGCCCATCGGAATAACGCCATTGGTCAGGCCTTTGGCGGTCGTGATGATGTCGGGCTTTACATCAAAATACTCTGATGCGGTCGCTGCACCCAAACGACCAAAAGCAGTAATGACTTCGTCGAAGATCAACAGGATACCGTGACGGTCACAGATATCCCGCAGCTGCTTCAGGTATCCCTTCGGCGGCAGAAGCACACCGGTGGACCCGGCCATCGGTTCAACGATCACCGCTGCAATGGTTGAGGCATCGTGAAGCGCGACCAATCTTTCCAGGTCATCCGCCAACTCAGCGCCATGTTCCGGGCAGCCGCGTGAGAAGGCATTTTTCTCCAGGTCATGCGTATGACGCAGATGGTCAACTCCAGTCAGAAGCGTTCCGAAGTGCATGCGGTTCTTGACGATGCCACCAACCGATATGCCGCCGAAACCAGTGCCGTGGTAACCCCGCTCACGCCCTATCAAACGCGTGCGCGCGCCATCGCCGCGCATCCGGTGGTAGTGCAGCGCGATCTTGAGCGCCGTATCAACGGACTCGGAGCCGGAGTTGGTGAAGAAGGCGTGGTTCAATCCCTCAGGCATCATCGCTGTCAGTTTTGCCGACAACTCAAACGCCTGAGGGTGGGAGAACTGGAAATTCGGTGCGTAATCCAGCTCGTGCACCTGCTTCTGCACCGCTTCAACGATCAGCGGATCACGGTGACCTGCGTTAACGCACCACAGTCCGGCCGTCCCGTCCATGACCTTGCGACCATCAGAACTGGTGTAATACATCCCCTCGGCTGACTGAATCATGCGGGGCTCGCGAAGGAAATCACGATTGGCCGAAAACGGCATCCAAAATGATGACATTGTGTTGGGTTGATCGAGCACGTCCATTCCTCGTGAAGCAGATTTTCATTTGGTGCCAAATCCTTGCAGAGTTACGGCGTTCCGCACACCCGGCTTTGTGGGTTTCTGTAAGTCATTGAAAAACAGACCCGCCCCTCCTAAAGTGCTTTCGATCAAAAGCAGGAAATCACGATGGCTGACTCTTCGACATCTGATCTGGAAACAGCCCGGCGGCTACGATTGATTCGAACTTCAAAGGGCCTCAGCCAGCGCGAGATGGCCAAGCGCGCAGGAGTAGGTAGCGGGACGATTTCCCAGATCGAAAGCGGGTCAACTCAGCCTTCCGTGGCACTACTCAAGAAGATCCTCGCGGGCGTTGATGTCAATCTGGGGTTCTTTTTCAGCTTCGAACTCAAGAACGAGGACAGCTTTTATTTTCCCCACAGCAGCATGCGCGATCTTGGATCAACAGGTGTTTCGTATCTTCTTGTTGCGGGTGAACGCCGAAATCGGAAGTTGCAGATGCTGATAGAGGAGTACGATGTCGGTGCTGACTCGGGTCGGGCTGAACTGTCGCACGAAGGAGAGGAATGCGCGGTTGTGATAGAAGGTCGCCTTGAAGTGACCGTAGATGGGCAGTCCAGGGTGCTGGGCCCCGGAGACGCATACTATTTCTCGAGTATACTGCCGCACAGGTTTCGAAATGCAGGAGACACGCCTTGCAAAGTTATTAGCGCGTGCACTCCTTCGTCGTTCTGATGGATCACAAGCTCCCTATTCCAAGGATGTTTCTTAATCTCAGAACAGGCACAACTGATGAACATTTCAGAATGAAGTAGTAAATTCCACATTTACGATACTGTGGTCAGAAGCTCGCGCCCAGACCGGAGCGCGGAAGATACCATTTAGGCGGGCAGCGGCATGTGCCAGGATCACGCCTATATCTTCATCACATATGCTCGCAAGATTGCCCTGCCAACGCGCTATGCCCCGGGCTACCTGATGATGAGCGAAGCCGAGACGCAGGATGCGGTTTATGCCTGGGCAGAGGTACACCAGGATGGGGTGGGCTGGGCCGGTTTCGACGTTTCGAACGGAATTTGACCTGATGATTGGTATGTTGCTGTCGCAACTGGTCTGGACTATGCGCAGGCTGCCCGGTTGTAGGAAGCAGAATTCGGGCAACGGGCGAGCAATTGACGGTACAATAGAAGGTCGTACAGCAGCAACGGAGTCTTCTATGACCTACGCATTGGGTGTGCGGTTGAACTGCGGGCTGGTTTTTATGTCCGACACACAGGGACGAATGCGGGTGTCGACAACATTTCTACCTTCAACAGAGTGTTTAACTGAACGGTAGAAGGTGACCGGGCCATAATCTTGTTGGCGGCCGGTACTCTGACAACAACTCAGGCCACGATTAACTTGATGGGAGAACGAAGGGAGGTACCGGAAGAACGCTCGCCATCGGTCCTTGAAGCACCGACCATGTTTCAATTCGCACTGTTGGTGGCGGAAACCTTGAACGGTGTAGTTGAACAGCTCGCTCGAACTGATCAGCAGGCTGTCGGCACATTTCACGCCACTTGTGTTTTGGGTGACCAAATCAAAGGCGGGCCGTCGCGTTGACAACTGCATTGTTGAACCTTCGAAAATAAGCTTCGCTGGCGAAGTAAGCCGATAGGATATCCTTTTGGTTCGTGATCGTCTTTTTTTGGAAGGGCTCGTCATGAGGTGAACAAAGGGTTTGTGAAGCTCGCGCCCAGGAATAATCAATCGCCTTCACGTACTTAGAGGCCGTCCCGAGGTCATTCGTCTTTCCGGCCGGAAAACCGGGTCTAGCCAGTATTGCCTTGGCGTCGGAATGTCGGTTCCCCCATATGATGGTTGGGGGCATGGGACACTCTGCAATAAGAGGGGCTGGTGGTGCACCGCCTGAGCATGAATTGTTTGGACAGTGCGCGCAGCAGGTTAGTTGCGGTCTGCTCGGATGAGGTCGGGTTCTGACCGGTTGTTAATGAAATACCTTAGACCACGTGGGCGCCGTGACGGCAGAGGCTGTTTGGGCTGTGTTTTTGATGCATACCTAGCCCAGAGTCCCGGTTCACTTTTTTCATTTCCTTGCCGATATTTTTGTCGTCCAAGCGCATACTTGATTTGATGTCGCGGTCTGTCACTATATCAGCCGCAATGCCTATAACGCGCAACAACACCAAATTGCTTTACGACACAGGCGATGTCGACTGTGCAGAAATCATCGAGTCGCTTTGTGAGAAAAACGCGACCTATCTCAGGCGGCGTAGACTTCTTGATGGGCCCGGTGCTCATGCAAAAGACCTGGTGATCGAATGTGCAGAAACCATAAAGAAAAACAACGATCAGAGTTTGTTGAATCGGTTTGTCGCACAGGTATTGAACAACGCGACAGAGCACGAGATTTTGACTCTGTTGGTCGCCGGGTGGCTCGAGCTTCAGAAGGGGAAATGGCAGGCAACCGAAACACTTGGGCGCGAGGTCGTAAGCCGCGATCACCATGACCTAATGGCGCAGCGGCTCATTGATGCTGCCCGCGAGACGTCGACGGATCTGGAAACCGAAACCGACCGCTGGCTTCGGACGCGCACCTGCCCGGCGCCTTTTCGAGAAATGGAAACGCGGACTAACGGTGAAGTGCATTTTTGCTGTTCGGCATGGCAACCGGTTCCGATCGGTCGCCTAGAAACGGCGGACGAGGGCGGATTCTGGAATTCCGACAGGGCACGTGAAATCAGGCGATCCGTCCGTGACGGTGATTTTTCCCATTGCAGCCGGTGGCATTGTCCACAGATTGCCGGTCGCAGGCTCCAGGCCCGCACCCCGGAAACGCAAAACTTGAAACTGGAGCTGGAGCAAGGTCCCGATCGGGTCATCCTGTCTCATGACCGGTCCTGCAACATCTCTTGTCCCAGTTGCCGAACGCAGTTGATCAACCTGCCACACAAAGACACGGAACGTTTGAATCATGTCTTTGAAGACCACCTTCTGCCGCTGGTCAGCAAGGCCACGAAAATCAAGGTCACCGGGTCGGGTGATCCATTTGGCAGCAGGCACTTTCGCCACCTCCTGGGGCGGCTTTCTCAGTCAGGCCCGCCCGGGCGGCGCATTCAACTGCACACCAACGGGTTGCTGGCCAATGAAAGGGCATGGAACGATCTAGCGCTATGGGACAAGGTCTCGTCTGTCTGGGTGTCCATCGACGCGGCGCAGGCCGACACGTACAGCGTGCTGCGCCGTGGAGGCAATTTCTCGATACTGAGAAGGAACCTGCGCTTCCTCGGTGACCTGAACGCGCGTGGTGATATTGATACGTTGCGTTTGGACTTTGTCGTGCAGACCGCAAATTACAGAGAAATGCCTGCCTTCGTCGATCTTGCCCATGAAATGAACGCTGATGGTGTCTACTTCCTGAGGCTGCGCAATTGGGGGCATGTCACACCGCAGGAATTTAAAACCCAGGATGTGTGTTCATCCGACCATCCTGAACATGAAGACCTACTTGAGGTGCTGGCCGACCCGCGCATGGCCTGGAGCGGTGTCGACCTGGGCAGCCTGAACTCCATTTGATCGGTTGTCTCGTTTAGGGGACGCCGGTTCAATACTCTTTTCGGATCAGGACGTCGGCCAGAAATGAACAGGAGTCCTTTGCACACCGCAGACACCTCGGTAGATATCGCCATTCCCTCTGACCCGAAGGGGGTCCAGCCCGACACTGCAGCTGTAAACGCGTCAGCGGTTCATGCCCCTGAGAAGGAACTCATTTGGGGGCAACGTCTTGCACTGCCCGGACCGTATGGTCGCGCGCATCAGAGAGTGCGGCTTTTCGTCAAACGGAGCGTATTTCGAGGGCAGTCCTTCCGAAAGTACCCGCATCTGGTCATCCGCGTAGTCGTATATCTTTGCACCGAGTTCCTGCCGCAACGGCTTTAACGAGATCGACGCCGTCGGCAGCGCCGCGCGCAGCACCCGGGCGTCTTCAAGGGTTTGGTCAAAGCGGTCCGGGTGCATCGTGACGTTGATATGGACCACCATCATTTTCGCTAAGCGGATGAAGTGGGTCAGCTCCACGAACTCGGCGTGATAGGTTAGGATTAAGCCGTTCAGACATTCGCCTATCTTTTCCGAAAACCGGGATGTCCGCGACGCATTGCTGATCAGACTGACTTTGAAATCAATTGCTGACGCCTGCGCAACAGAACGATGTTGCGGAAATGCATTGTGGGTTCACCGCCCGTGAACCGGATCCAGACAGTCTTGTCCCGCTCATCCACATAGTGACGTTTCATCCAGTGAAAAAATGCAAACGTCCTTGGTCTTTTGCCGTCTGACCGAGCCGTCAGGCAAAGACTCGGGGCAAAAGCTGCACGCGTTCCACAGCATCCTATCCACCACGACCACTTTGGCATGAACGGAATCGGAGTGACGAATAGAGTAAGTGCAACCAGTTCGTTCCGAATTGGGTCCATTCATACCCAAGTGTTTTGAAAATTGGTTACCCAAACAACTCCAGGAACGGCGCAACAGCGTTCATGTGGCTCTTACCCTTTACCTTAGCCAAGCTTGAAATTGTCGTGAGACTAAAAAACTACGCTGAAATTGGGGTCTGGCGGGGTAAGCTCAGCAATCCTGACCTTGACTGGGGGTGTTCACATTCTGTTTGGCGGAACCGGTTGACTTGTCAGCGAGCGGTCAGTTTTTTATACTCTACACTATATTTTTTAGTATTTTTGACGCGCCGGCCTGTGCTCGGGATTGCCAGGCTACAACAGCTTAGAGCTTATTTCGCCGGCCAGTCGGGGGTAATTCATGACGAAGGCGAGCGGCCAAAAGACTCGACCAGAAGTTGCCAAGAAACGCGCTGCTCAGGCGCCGGGTAACTATGACTTCGTTCAATCCCCTGAATGGCAGAAGGTACTTGAAAAAGCTCGGATAGAGCGAGAGAAGAACATTTCGGCGCGCGGTCAGAAAAGCAAGGAGACGCAAGCCCCCAAACCGGGTCAACGTAACGATGCTCAATCAACCACAGGTGAGCCATCTCCGGTCGGGCAGAAAGCGTGGTCAACTCAGCTTGAAGAAGCCAGAAAGAAAAGAAATGCGGCGTTTGCCGGGCGCAGGGGTGAGTCGGAAGAACTTGAGTCCGGTGTGCCTAATGGTGACCGTAAGACCAAATCTGTTGAAAAAGCCGGAGGAACTTTCAAATCCCGGAGAGGCGATAACAGCTCGGCCGACGCCGATCAGACAGATGCAGGACTGAGTTTAAGGCTTTCCAATGAAGAGATTGACTTTCGCCTATCCAAGAAGATCCTTCAAAAACTGGAAATTCAACAACGCGCGCGCCGAAAGGTTAGATTGGGTTTAATCGCCCTCGGCTGCGCCATTGGTGCGGTTGCCTCTTCTTCGGTGTTTTGGGTTCTTTCTGGACCAGACCCACGAGTGGCAACTGGATCAGAAGCTGCGGGTGTCGAGATTAGCTCTCCGTTGCAAGATGAGGGCGTCGCTCCGTTGCAAGATGAGGGCGTCGCTCCGTTGCAGCCTGATTTGTCGACGTCCGCGCAAAGTGAAATCGTCATTTCAACCGATGTGGTCAACACTTCGGCCCGATCGGCTTCGCCCGATAGCAGTTTGGCAGAGGGAGAGGATCTGAACAGTATTGCATTGCTGACACCCCCTGTTTCGGGTTTGACCGAGGCGGCAGAGCCTCCCGAACTGAAAACACCATATGTCGCTCCAAGCGTTCTGGCGTATGTTCCCGCGCTTGAGCAGCCGTTTTTGCCCGTGAGTGGACCCGGTTATCTGCCAACACGAGAGGCGAACCCAAGTTTCCTGCCCTATGAAAACGTACCTGAGATTTTTAACCCGGTGGTCGCGCTGGCTGCTGTAGCTGCAGAAGGATTTGTTGATCCCATGGAAATAGCAGCAGATGCGTTTACTCCACCGGTGCGATCGCCTGAACTTGCGATTCAGCCCGTCTTGTTCAGACAACCTGCGCTTCTGCCGCCCGCGGCAGAGCCTGGGTCTCTGTCGGAACAGATTTGGGCCATCCAGCCGGATTTGCCCATATCGGTCGATCCGATTGAAAACGCATTGACGACCGTGGCATTGGACCCAACGGCGCAGATTGAAGAACCCGGAGTTGGCCCGGAGGCGCTGCAAACACCCATTCAGACGCCGCGAGCTGAGCCCTCGGGTTCAGTGCAACTTGCGGCGCTGCCTGGCGCTGATGTCGAGGCACCAGAAGCGAGCTCCGGCGCAACGGGCGCGGCGTTCAGACTGTATGCACCCAACAAACTGCCGCAGGATGCAGTAGATTCGGTTATTACCGATCTAACAACGACAGGTCATGAGTTGAATGGGACGGCGCGCGTTGGGTACAAGGTGTCCCAGTCCAACGTTCGATTCTATCACAGGCAGGATGCCGCCAAAGCCGCGGCCCTAGCAGAAGATGCCGGCGCGTTATTGCGCGACTTCACCAATTCGAAAACCAAAACTACCAGCGGAGTGGTGGAGTTATATCTGGCCGGGAACGGCTATAGCAGTTCTCCGATCAAGCGAACAACCAAACGAAGCAGTCAAAGCGCTACGGCAAACAACCCGATCAACCAGCTCAGAAGCCAGGTTCTGAAAAAACTTCGGGCAACATCGAACTAAAATCGCTATTCTTGTTCATGAGTGCGAAAGACTGAAACAGATGGTGAGTGTAGTTAACAAGTATTGATAAGGTTCTTTTAAATGACTGATAGCAGACTCGTCGGCATTGTAACTGCGCTACTTATTTTAGCGACGACAGGGGGTGCGCGTGCTGAGATCACGCTTGAGCACCTGATCGCTATCGATCAGCTGTTGTCAACCAACGACACGAGGGCGCTGCGATCCTATCTTGAGAGGAACCCGGAGTTGCTGACGGGCGATGATGAGCTATCGCGGGAATTGCGCGATTTTTATGGCGCCGCGTCCGCCGGCAGTTTGGATTTCGGCTATCCCGCCAATGTGCCGGACAATCCGTTTGACGCCCCGACTGGGACAACCGCGCGCGCAAGTTCGCTGCAGCACTAGGCCCCATGTCCGTGTTTGACACCATCAACTGTCCCTCGCGCCCGAAAATCGCCTACATCATTGAACCACGGTTTTCCGGCGGTACGTCGGCGGCTGTCGCTGCCGAACTTCGAGTGGCCATTGAGTTCGGAGAGTTGGAGGTTCACGCGGTAACCTCAAGGACGTTCGGAGACGACCAGTACATAGCGCCGGTGCTGCGTCGTGTACTTGACGAGCTGCGCATTCCGCTGATTTGGGATGCTCCTCGGGTTAGTGCAGATTTTGTGATCTTGCACAATCCGGCATTTCTGAAGTTTCAGGACGCTTTGAGTACAAGAATTTTTGCGCGGGACCTGATCGTGGTAACGCACGAGAATTTTTTGCGTCCGGGCGGAGAAGAAGGGTTCGACGTTTCATCCTGCCTGGACTTGATTGAGGCGGCGGCTCTTGCGCTCAGAAAAACGCTTGCACCGATTTCGCCGTATAATCGGAAAACCATAACCGATTGGTTGGTCGGGTCCCGTGTGGCCCGACAATGGGAGGTTCTGGGTGCGGACTGGTTCAACATCTGCGAAACCGAGATTGAGCCCCCGTGCGACGTGCCCGAAGACCGCCGCGGCAGGCATTCACGCCCCGGGTTTGAGAAGTTTCCGACTCTGGCCGATCTCGACAGGTGTTTTCCCGAACATGCGCAGAGCAATGTTATCCTGGGTGCGGACGCATTACTGGATGCCAGTGTCCTCCGCCCGCATTGGACCTTGCTTCCTTTCAACGCCATTCGGGTAGACGAGTTTTTTGAAATGATTGACTTTTTCGTCTACTTCACCGCACCGACTTGGCAGGAAAGCTTTGGGCGTGTCATTGCCGAAGCTCTGACCGCTGGCAAAGTGGTTCTTACCAATTCGGAGATAGGGGTCACGTTTGGCGACGCAGTGCTCAGTTGTCGCCCAAAGGACGTAGACGGGATTATTTCCGGTCTTATCGCGCAGCCGCATAGGTATCACGAACAGGTATCCAAATCGCAATCAGCGCTGGCGCGCTACTCCGCCGACAACTTCAGGGTGCAACTGTCCAATGTCATTCCCGCTGATAGCGGGGTCCTGAAATGATTTTCGTTGAGGCCGGTTCGCGTTCCTTACGATCCTTCGATGCGCAGTTGATCTTTGCCGAGCAACTTGCCGTGCGCGGTTTCACCTGCTGTATCGATGCCGAGTATCTGCCGGGAAACGCAGGACGCGGCAGAGTTTATGAGGCGGCCAGATTTCTTGTCGATCCGGCAGAGCACGAGGCTGAATCCGTCTTTGTGCTTGGTGCCGAGGATATCGATGATCTGCTTCTTGCATCCCTTCGACAAAAGCAGCTTGATACCGACGTGCCGGTGATTGCTACGGGTCGTTTCCTGAGCCAGCAAAGCTACATCGGGGCAAAAGCGCGTCTGGCCTATGCGCTTGGGCGCGAGGCAACGGTGATCGACCTTACGGATTTTCAGCCGCGTTCGGTGATGCCTTCGGCGATCAGCCCTCTGGTTGCGGACGTTCGGCCAACGCCCCGGCCCGCACGTGGGATGCCGAATGTGACGGTTGTTTTAGGCTCCATGGAACTGGATAATCCCGAGACTCTGTCCTGCTTTTCCCGAATGAGTAACCGGGGGGGATACAATCTGCGACTGGTCGTAAGCGGGGCGCAGAACGAGGCGATCAATGCGTCGCCGTTCCATGATTTGCCGACCAACCTGTATACCGATCTTTCATCGCTTACGCTGGCAAATTCGACGGACATTCTTGTGATGTTCGGTCACGGCATCGCCGGCGTTCGTATGGCGGCGTTTGCAGTCGAATTGATGGCTACTGGGGGCGTTGCGATAGATTGCACGGATGACGAGGCTCTGGTGTCCTCCGGCGCGCCCGCGTTGCTTGGGCCCAAGACGCCATTTTCTCTGGATGGGTATCTGACAGGTAAAATACTTGGCAACACGTCGCAAATCGCGGAACAGGCCAGAAAATCTCAGTGGCTTCATACTGTGGACATTTCCCGTCTGGAAAGCGCTGCAGGTCTTACACCCAAAACACGCGAACCTGTTCGGACCGCACAGAGAACTTTGTTCTTTCCGACAAATGGCGTGGGATTGGGGCACGCTCAGCGGTGCGCCGTGATCGCGAATGCATTGCCGGACAACATGCCGTCGGTATTTGCGGCCTTTCCCAGTTGCGTGCCGCTTATCCGCCGCGAAGGCATTGATTGCATTCCGTTGGTTTCGCGGATCGATATGTCGGATAATCCTGACGGCAACGATATCCTGACATATCGTCGACTTGGTGCCGCGTTGCAGGACAACGACAGCCTGATCTTTGACGGCGGCCATGTCTTCGATTCCGTCTACCGCGTAATTCTCGAGCGAAACCTGTCGGCAGTTTGGATTAGACGGGGCCTGTGGCCCGACGGGCGACCCCGACAAAAGATGCTCCGACGAGAGGGTGTGTTCGATCGTGTCATCGTACCCTCCGAAGCCTTCGACGAACTGAACGATGCCTACAGCTATGGCGACCACGTCCACTACGTCGGTCCGATTTTTCGCAAGGTGGTTCAGTCCGAAAACGAGCGTGACCGGCTTAGGGAGCGGCTGGCAGAGCGGTTCGGGCGAGAGTTCAAACAGTTAGTTGTCAGCATGCTGGGTGGCGGTGTGGCGTCTGATAGATCGGCTCAGCTGCAAGCGATATCCGGGATGCTGGAGGATCGGACGGACTGCCTGCATCTTGTCGTGACGTGGCCGGGCAGCAAGGTTCAGCCTGCCACGTTCGGCTGGACAAATACACGCGTGGTCCAGACGTTTGAGGCAACATCCCTGTGTCTGGCCGCGGACCTAGTTATTTCAGCGGCGGGGTACAATTCCGTTCTCGAAATTCTTTACCACCAAATCCCCGCGATCCTGATCCCGCAATCGGCCCCCTATTTGGACAATCAGGAGCGACGCGCCAGAGCTTTGGCTGATCGCGACCTTTGTGCGATCATCACCGAAACAGACCTCATGAAGCTGGAAAGGACAGTCTCGGAATGTCTGGATCACGATGAGGTGGAACGCTATCGGTCTGCGTTGAATGGGATTCAACTACCTGAGGCGGGGGCGTCGAGGGCAGCTGAAATCCTAGCAGAGGTTAGGCGCGAAAAATGACAGACATCTCTTGGTTCGAAATTCTTGGCAGGACATCGCCAAAGCGGCCGGTTCAACTGGATGCTTTGATCACGGACAATCGCAAATCCAAGCCGTACGGGAAAGTTGTGTTCCCCGAGATGGACCTGACACCATCCATTGCCCTTTGGGAGCATGACAAGGCCGGCCCCACGTATATTGGTATTCGGGTTCTAAAACCTCTTGAATCCGCACATAATGTCGCGAGGCTTCTGGCCGCTGCGGCACTGGAACGAGAGGTCTTTCCGGTCATACTAAGCCGTGTCGAGTACAGCGGGTTCGAACAGTTTGGGTTTCGTGTCGAGCGCGTCCCCGACGAACCGGCCGCGGCGCTGGCCGCCGAAGCGGAAATCAGAAAGTTCTGGGATCTCGCGATCATTATCGACGGAGACGAAATCGGTTTTTGGTCGGGCCAGAAAAACGGAACCTGATGCGGGTAGGGACCCTGTCTGAATACCGACATGGCCAGCTTCTCTTTCAAGGGCATCAAAACACAAGTCTTGAAATCATCTGCTGTGTGGTAGTGCTGTGATTCATGACACGATCGGAATTACCCCAACCTGAAACAACACCAAGAACGCGTGCAAAGGCACGACATATTCTGGATAATTACTATATCGGACCTGCTCGAAACGCTTCGGTTCTTGAGATCTGGGGGTATACGGATCGCATGACCTATGCCCCGGGTGACCTGCTGGCGTTGCGGGTGTCTACCACGGCGGAAAGCTGGAACCTTGAGATTGGCCGTGATGGTGTGCGTTACGAGCACTTGTTCTCGGAAACGGATATCGCGGGGGGTGCATCAGACCACACCCGAGGATTGTTCGGTTGTCGGCTGCGGGTGGGACGTCGCTTACGAGTTCACGATCCCCGATGACTGGCGCGCAGGTGGATATCTGGTGACCCTGACCGCTGAACGCGACGGGGACCGCGTCGAGGAACACCATCTCTTTATGCTGCGCCGCGCGGTCAGCAAGCCGCCTGCACCCTATGTATTGATCTGCGCCACGGGAACCTGGCTGGCCTATAATTGCTGGGGCGGGTCCAACCACTACGAAGGGATAACCGGCCTGGACAGCAATGCGTTTTCTCCGGTGGTTTCAACACAGCGCCCGTGGACGCGGGGGTTCTGCAAGCTTCCCGGAGGAGTACCACGCGCGGTGCCCGACATGCCGCACCAATCGGGCACCATGGTTCGGTATCCCTATATGGAGTGGGCCTATGCCTATGGGTATTCCAAGAAGTACGCCTCGGCCGGATGGGCAAGTTACGAACGTCACTTTGCGGCTTGGGTTGAAGAACAAGGGTTCGAGTTCGATTTCGCCACACAGCATGATCTGGAGGCTAATCCCGAACTTTTGAAACGCCACAGATGCGCTGTCTTCGTGGGGCACGACGAATACTGGTCAGCAAATATGCGCGACGCGGTTGATCGATACACCGCCGGGGGCGGCTGCGTGGCACGGTTTGGGGGCAATTTCCTCTGGCAAACCCGCATCGAGGATGAGGGGCGCACCCAGGTTTGTTACAAGTACACGGCTGATCAGGACCCGCTTGTCGGTTCGGATCAAGAGCATCTGGTAACCACCGCATGGGAAGTCGCCCCGGCAAACCGTCCGGGCGCGCAGACCTTTGGGGTCAACGGGCTGAAAGGGGTTTATGCCGGTTTGGGGCGCTGTGTCGGGCAGGGCAGCGGGGGCTTTTCGGTGTATCGGCCCGGCCATTGGGCGCTGGCGGGTACTCAGTTGGGGTATGGCGATCAACTGGGGGCCGCGTCCCGCATATTCGGGTACGAAGTCGATGGGGTGGATTATCGGATGGAAGACGGCCTTCCCATTGCCACCGGATCGGATGGGGCTGACCCAACGCTTGAGATTGTGGCGATGGGTTTGGCGACCAGTATTGAACCTACGCATGGGGTTTGGGGTGAGACCGCTTATATCGCGGACGCGGACGCGATTTTCAAAGCCCGCGCCCTGTTCGGAGAGATTACGCCCGAGACATTGGATCGCAGCAGCCGCGGCAACGGCGCGATCGTGCATTGGCACCGAGGAGAGGGCGAGATCTTTACCGCAGGTACTTGCGAATGGGTGATGGGTTTAGTCCGGCGGGACTGGCAGGTTGAACAGGTCACACGCAACGTGCTTCTTAGGTTTGGCGGTGCGGACAGGACTGCGCCTTAGACGAACCAGTAGATGCGGTTAAGGTTCACGCTCGAGCAGATCCAGATTTTGATCCAGTATCGCGCGGACCTGCGCTCCGATCTGCGGTGCCTCGGACGCTCGGGGACCCGCGATGTTCAGAACCGACGATTGGGTGGATTGCAGCCATTCTCGTACTTGCCGCGTGCAGGCTGACGTTCCATCCCTGATATTGACTACCAGATGAGGTTTCCCGGCCTCTTCAGCGAACGCGATAGTTTGCTGCGTTCCCGGGCTTGGCGACTCATCGACAAAGATCAGCGTGGCATCGCTTGAAACGACATTGGCGAGGGTTCTTTCTACAACTTTTTCGGTTTCCGTCTCGGTCAGGCCGGTGAAATACTCCGGAATCCGGCCCGCTTCATTCGTTCGGCCATTGGGAACCCATCCACCATAAGCCAGGCCGTTTTGCCGCGCGAATTCCAATGCCGCCATATCCACACCGGTTTGCCCGCCAGAGACGATTTTCATAACGCATGCCTTTGTCCTGAGAAGAGCTTATCCGGTCAAAGCAACATGAGGAACTGGTGGAATTCAGGACTTGTGCCGTGGGGCTTAAATCCGGTTCATGAGTTCATGAATGGCACGGGGCAGCGACGCGAAATAGCACGTCCCAGACCTTAGTTTTGTCATAATAGAATTCGTATCTGGCTAAGAGCGGAAATTTACGGGAACAGGAATTGTTAAGCGCCATTTTCAGCGCCGCATCTCAGCGCTACATGGATGTACGTCTGAACGCCTCGGGCGGGTATCGGGTTCGCATAGTTGAACGCCCGGGTCTGTGGATGTCTCCGTCCGAATTGGATGAGCTGGTTGCAGACTTGCGTCGGGTGGCGTCGAAAACGCTGCCCGCCGGAGAGTTGAGCTATGGGGTCTTTGCCAGTGATCGCGACAGGCTGGGGCAGTCGGTGATCACGCTCGTATCGCGCCGCGACGATCAAACGCCGGTGGCCTTCAATGCTCTGGCCCTGATGGAGGTCGACCTGGGGCACCGGTCCGAGGAAGTGCTGCATCTGGGGTTGGTCATGGTTGATCCCGGTCTGCGCAGTCAGGGGCTCAGCTGGGTGTTGTACGGGCTGACCTGCGTGTTGATGCTGTTTCGCAATGGGATGCGGCCGCTTTGGATTTCGAATGTAACGCAGGTGCCAGCGGTCGTGGGGCTGGTTGGTAGCGGGTTCGCGCGTGTTTTTCCGGCGCCGGAGGGCGGGGCGCAAAACCGACGCAGCCTTCTGCATCTGTTGCTGGCCCGGGAAATCATGCGTCACCACCGCCATGTCTTTGGTGTCGGCCCCGAGGCCGGTTTTGACGAAGACTGTTTCGTGATCTCCAACGCTTATACGGGTGGTTCGGACCATTTGAAGAAGACCTTCGCCGACGCCCCCAAGCACCGGGATCAGGTGGTGAATGACTATTGTCGGGATCAGCTGGATTACGATCGGGGTGATGACGTTCTGCAATTGGGTCAGATGGATACGCCAACCGCGCTGTCCTATGTCGGGCGCGAGGTTCCGCGCGGCTCATTCGCCGCTGTCGCGCTGGCCGTTTTTGCGGCTGTATTGCAGCGTCTGGCGATGCCGTTGTGGCAATGGGCCGACACACACCGGGATTTCGGCATTTTGCGCGCCAGGGAACAGGGTAATTGAGCACGTTTTCATATCAGGAATTCACCACGCGCAATATCGGCTTTGTCTCTCAGGCCGAGCAGGATGGACTGCGCAACGCTTGCGTTTTTGTCTGCGGCACCGGGGGGATGGGTGGCAGTGCGATCATGACCCTGATCCGTGCGGGGGTTGGGCGCTTGATCCTTGCTGATCTGGACAGTTTTGAGGTGTCGAACCTGAACCGGCAAATGTTCGCAACACTGGGAACGATCGACCGAGACAAGGCGATTGCGACCCGCGACCAGTGTTTGCAAATAAACCCCGAGGCCGAAATCGAAGTGCTGGGTGCGGATTGGCCGGAATACGTGGACCGGTTGGTGCAGACCGCTGATGTTGTTATCAACGGTACAGATGATCTGAGCGCCAGCCTGCTGCTGTATCGTACGGCGCGGATCAGTAGGCGGGTGGTGATCGACGCCTATGCCTCGCCCTTGCCATCGGTTTACGTCACGGGTTCAGGTGACCCGATGCCGGAAGAACGTCTGGACTACCCCACGCAAGGCACCCTCTGGAGCGCGCTTACGCCGGAGATGCGCGATGCGGCCGCTGCCGCCGAGGCTGAATATGTACTGACCCATTCGTCGTCCCGGCACCATGTGGATCTGGCCCTGGCTGGTGAAGTCATTGCCGGCACCCGCAGCCGGATGTCCTTTGCGCCAATGGTAATCATGGCTGGGGCGCTGATGGCAGGCGAGGCGCTACAGACCGTACTGGGGCGCCCGCATGGCGCGGACTATCGCGGCTGGTTCCTGAACCCCTATACGGGCAAGGTCGAGCGTCCTTTGCCGGGTTTTCTGGCCACCCTGGTGCGGCCGTTGGTTCGGCGGCAGATGAAAAGGTTGTTGGCCTCATGACCGATACGGCCGCATTTCTGGCGGACACATGGGTGTCGATCTGCGCTGCGCTGGGCGCAGTGGTTGTATTGCTGCATCTGGACGATCTCGTGCAAAGGTCCGAAATTGCCAGACGGTTTCGGTTCTGCCTGTGGGTGCTGGTGGCGCTGATGCTGTCCCGGATCGGGCACTGGGGTGGCTGGGGCTGGCTTTTCTCTGCTGTTGCAAGCTGTTGCGCGGCACTGTTGCCCTTGGCCGCTTTGGTTCTAGCCGAGGGCTTGCTGCGCCGTCACGCGCCGCCCATCCTGAAACAGATCTGCGCGTGGGGGGCGGTCGTCCTTGGCCTGCTGGGGTTGCTGCAGTTTAGCAACCTTGAGGTTTTACGACTGACCGGATTGCTGTTGTTCCAACTGATCGGGCTGGGTGGCATTGCAGCGTTCGTGCTGCGGCGCGACAGGTGCAGCCTGTCTCCGACCGAGAACAGAACCGTCAACAGAATGAGCCTGTCCTTCCTGTTGATTCTGCCTTTTATAGCAACGGATTACATGCGCGAGGCAGTGGTTGATGCTCCGGTCAGGCTGGGTGGTGTGGCCGTCCTGGTGCTGTGCTGGCTGTCGATTGGGATGTACCGCCCGGGGTTGCGGGCCGCGGATATCCTGCGCAGCTTCGGGATCGGGTTTCTGGTGACCGGACTGTTGACCCTGACCCTGTCCGGGCTTGTCTCGCTGGATCTGAGGGCCGGGATACAGGTCATGGCGGTGATCGTTTCCACGCTGATCCTGTTGGCGATATGGCAGGCCGCGATTGCCCTGCGGATTGAGGACCGCCAACTGGTTGCCCTGCGCGAGATTGCCGAAGCAAGGGGGCAGGGGCCGCAGGCAGGCCTGACCTTGTTGCGCCGCGCTGCCGGGGCTCCTGACGCGGTGCTGGTGGAAGAGGCCGATTTGACTGGTATGAACCTGGACGACCTGCGGTTCCGGTTCAGTGAAATGCCTGTTCAACAGGTGGGTGCTACGGATGACGAACAGGTCAACTGGCTGTTCTCCCGCTTTGATGCCACTCATGCCGCGTTGCTTTCGGCTGAACCGTTGAGGGTGGTAATGCTTAGCAACCCGGATATCGCGACGATGGACAGCACCGGCGCCGCCCTGCGTGCGGTGCAGCGGATGGCAGGTGTTCTGATGGCCGAGGGGCAGGCATGATCGAACTTCTGGAGCGGGATTTCCCGAGTTTCTTTGTCGCCCCGTTCCATGCCTATGGTCCGGATACCCTTTACGTGTCACCGATGAAGGCGGATTTGAAGCGGTTCCTGTCGGCCGCAAACCCGCTGTTCTCCGGGGTGTCGGACTTTACCTATTTCACCGCTCTACGGCAGGGTGAACCGGTTGGCCGGATCACGGCACATCTGCACCAGACCTCAAACGACTTGCATCATGAGGCCCGGGGGTGCTTTGGGTTCTTTGATTGCGCCGACGATGCTGAGGCCGCCACGGCCCTGTTGCAGGCTGCGGAAAACTGGGTCCGCGAAAAAGGCATGACGCGGGTAACCGGCAATTTCAACCTGACAGCAATGCAGCAGGCCGGCGTCATGACCGGTGGGTTCGATCAGGCACCTTTCACAGACCAAGTCTGGGGGCCGCCTCACCTGCCGGGGTTACTTAAGTCGAACGGGTATAAGCCGCATTTTCCCATGACAACTTTTGAGCGCCGTCTGAATGTGACGCCCGCTCCGCAGGTCTTGCACGACATTCAGCGTGCGCACTTGCTGGATCAGGGTTTTTCCTTTGCCCCCGTCACTCGCGCGACCATTGCCGAGCGGCTTGAGGACGCGCGAACCATCCTGAACCGCAGTTTCAAAGACAATCCAATGTTCGTTCCAGTCACGGCCGAAGAGTTCCACTTTCAGGCCAAAGACATGCAATGGATCATGGACCCGCGCATATCCAAGGTGGTGCACTATCAGGGCAAACCTGCCGGAGCAGTGATAGCGATCCCCGATCTCAACCCGCTGTTACGCCGGGTTGGCTCCCGGATGCGCCTGTCCCTCCCGTGGCATTTTCTGCGTTACAAGGCCCGCAGGAACCGCGCTGTGGTGGTTTTCCAGGGCGTGATGCCAGAGTTTCAGGGCCGTTCGGTCAATCCCCTGATGCTCAGCGAAATGACACGCGACATGATCGCGGCGGGGTATGAAACGGTCGGCGGCACCTGGATTGCTGACGAAAACACGGCCAGTCTGCGGCAAACCGAAAAGGTCGGGGCGGTGCCGTTGCATCGGCTACACCTGTTTTCCAAGGAGTTGACGTAATGGACCGGGTGGAATTCGAAGCCGTTGTGGCGCAGGCGATGCTGGCCCCCTCGGCCCATAATACACAGCCAGCGCGCTGGGCGTTGCGTGATGGCGGCATCGACGTCCTCGCCGACCTGTCCCGACGCCTTCCTGTGGGTGATCCGACGGATCGTGACTTGGAGGTCTCATGCGGTGCAGCAGTTGAAGGTACGGTTCTGGCTATTGCCGCGCGTGGGGTAGGGGCCAAAGTAATTCTGTCTGAAGGGGCAGGGGTTAACGGTTTGCGGCCCGTTGCTCGGGTCGTGCCTGGAGGCACCGCGGTCCCGGAAGATATTGCTTTGGCGGCGGAGATGCCCAAGCGCCTGACACATCGGGCAGGGTTTTCACCTGCGCCAATCACCGCCTTCGACAAATGGGCGAGCGCGGAAATGACACTGGTAACGGAGGTGGCACAGATCGACTGGTTGGCTGGTCAGATCGACGACGCTTCGGCGCGGATCATGCGGCCAAGACCCTTTCGCGCTGAGTTGCTGCAATGGATGCGGTTGCGCAAGGATGACCCGAAATATGATTTCGACGGCCTAAACCGGGACGTTCTGGCCTTGGACGCGGTCACCGCGAGACTGGTGCCGACGGTTCTAGGCAGCGGGGTCTACGACCTGTTGTCAACGCTGGGCCTGGGGCCGCAGCTTTCGGGTGAAGCCGCGCGCAGCAGAGCCGCAAGCGCGGTCGTATTGTTTCACTGGCCCGAAGATGGGTCGATGATCAACGCTGGACGGGCGTTTTACCGATCCTGGTTGCAGGCTACGGCCCGAGGGTTGGTGGGCTGGCCTGCAGCGGCGCTGGCGGATGATCCAGTCACGCGCGCGGCTATTTCGGATCGGTTCAATGTGCCCGGCGACCGGGTGTTGTTCAACGCATTGCGGCTGGGGGTTGCCAACAGAGCCACCCCCAGCCGCGCGCGCCTTTCCCTGAGCGATGTGATCGTTTAGGCGGCGATATTGTCGCCCACTTCTTTCAGCAGTTTCTCGGTCTTTGCATCTTCGATCCGATTGTGCAGACGCTGGGATTCTTCGCGGTCACGCAGCGTTTTGGTGATCGAGACGGTGGTGTGTACCAGCATCAGCGCGGACATCGAGTAGAACCCTTTCGCCGCAAAGCTGGCCTCGAGGAAATAGATGCCGCCTGCCATCATCGCAGCTGCGACAATAAATGAAGCGATGGTGAACATGTTCCATGCGTTCGATTGGGGCAGGTTCAGGGTTTCTTCGGTGTTCATTGGTTTATTCCTTTCAGTTTATCAGTACGTTGAATTCGGATTCTGCTGTCAGGTCGACTTCGACTTGCCGGTTTTTTTGGCCTTCTTTTTCAGGCGTTCGAGAACCTCATCCGCGTTAGAGCGCAAGGGCTTGCCACAGCCGGCTTCGGCCAGACGGTCGCGGATGTTCTCAGCAGATCCGGTGGTCTCCAACTCTGTCATGGCGCGGGCGGTGGCATCCATTTCGCTTTGCCGCTCCTGCAGGCGTTGCAGGGTGTCTTCGGCCTCGCGCAATGTGGACAGGCCGCTGTCAGGGGCCACCTGCTGCAGGCGCTGCGTTTTGTCCGTTGCTGTGGCCAAGCGTTGACCGCGCTGCAACTGCCGCAGCCGGGTTTCAGCTTCGCGCAGGACGGTGCGCAGCCGGGCAATTTCGGTATCGAACCGGACTTGAGCTTTGGTGGACACGTCGCGTTCGGCCTCGAGATGTGCGATGGCGTCGGCGGCGTCACGGGCCAGATCCTCGCGGTTCTGTTGCAGTGCATCCAGCGTTCGGGCCTCAAGGTCGGCAATCTGCTGGGTCAACCTCACGTGCTGTTTCTTCTCTTGCTCGTTCTGGGCCATCGTCACGGCCACGGCCTTGCGCGACATCTGAACAGCATGGGCGCAATCCCGGATTTGCTGCCGCAGAATGGGTAGGGCATGGCGGTCCGTCACAACGGTTGCCGCCTCATAGGCCCGGCCCCTTAACAAAGTGGCAAACTGTTTGAACATCTTCGGCTCCTCGTTTATGAACAGTGTTCATGAAGCGACTATGCAATGATTCTGAACGTTGTTCAACTTAAAAATTGAACGATGTTCATACCATTACCGTTGAGGGAACTTAAGTGGCGAAAAACAAAAGAGAAATTTTGAAAGAAAAACTTCTGAACGCAGCCGAAGACAGGATAAAGTCGCACGGGTTGGCGGCTTTGCGTGCTCGAGATATCACCAAAGATGCGGGATGCGCGCTGGGTAGCCTGTATAACGCATACGAGGATCTGGACCTCTTGGTTCTGGCGGTGAATTCCCGCACGCTGGCGCGATTGCATACGACCTTACAAAGCGCGTCGGCCTCACAGGAAGTACCCGAGGAAAATCTGTTGGCGCTTGCGCTTGCCTATCTTGAATTCGGGACCGAGAACCCGAACCTTTGGGCCGCCCTGTTTGATCACAGGATGCCACCGGGCGTGCCAGTGCCGGAGTGTCATCTGGAAGAACACGCAGTACTGATTGCCGAGGTGATGACTCCGTTGTCGCGGTTAAGTCCGGGGCTGGATGAGGCCACCTTGGCCTTGCGTGCGCGTACCGTGTTCTCGGCGGTCCATGGCATCGTCAAATTGTCGCTTGAAGGTCGGTTTGTGGCTTTGGACACTGATGCCGTGCGGTCAGAGTTGTCGAGATTTATCCTGCAGTTCCTGCGCGGGTATCAGGCAGACCAATTAGAATAATGCGTTAACCTCAGCTGAAAACTCTCCCCGAGATTGCCGTTGCATCACCGGAGGAAACGCGGGCAAATTGGCCAGAGGGGCAGGGGCTGAGCTAGACATGGCAACACAATCCGAAGGTAGAGCGGTCTTTTTGACGGGTAGCCTGATGGGCCATGTTACCCGCATGTCGTTAACCACCAGCATTGGCCTGATGGCGATTTTCGCGGTGGATTTCGTTGACATGATTTTCATTTCGATGCTGGGTAACGATGCGTTGGCCGCTGCGGTCGGCTATGCCGGAACGCTTTTGTTCTTTACCAATTCAATCAATGTCGGCCTGTCGATTGCCGCTGGTGCCTTGGTGGCACGGGAGTTGGGGGCCGGTCGGCATGAACAAGCGCGTCAATTCAGCACCAGCGTTGCGGTTCTGGGTGCTCTGGTCGGGTTGGTCGTCTCAGTGACCGTCCTGTTCAACCTGACATTTTGCCTGTCCCTGCTGGGCGCAGAGGGCGAAGTGCTGCGATTAGCCGCCCGCTATGTTTCGATCATCCTGCCGACCATGTGGGTGATGGCGATTGCAATGACGGGCATGGCAGTGTTGCGCGCCTATGGGGATGCGCGACGCTCGATGCAAGCCACGATTTACGGCGGAGTGGCCAACGCAGTGCTGGACCCGATCCTGATCTTTGCCGTTGGGCTGGGCCTGGATGGCGCGGCCATCGCCTCGGTTATCGCGCGGATCTGCATGTTGATTGCGGCGGTCAGACCGGCAGTGCGCATGCATCGTGGTTTTGGTCGACCATCGCTGCAGCAGTTGGCGTTAGATGTCCGACCTGTTCGCGCGATTGCCGTGCCCGCCGTCCTGACCAATATCGCTACGCCTGTCGGCAACGCCATTGTCATTCGCGAAATCGCTCAGTTCGGAACGGAAGCTGTGGCCGGCATGGCGGTGATCGGACGGCTGATGCCGGTGGCGTTTTCGGTTGTGTTCGCGCTGTCCGGGGCCATCGGACCAATCGTTGGACAGAACTTTGGGGCAGGGCAGTATGACCGCGTAAAAGCGACCTTTCTGGCCGGTGTGAAATTCACCGCCGTTTATGTCTGCCTGATGGCGGCCACTCTGTTCCTGCTGCGCGCGCCAATTGCAGATCTGTTTCAGGCACAGGGGCAGACACGGGCGCTGATCTATCTGTTCTGCGGACCGCTGGCCTTGGCCTCATTCTTCAACGGGGTGATCTTTGTCGCGAATGCCAGCTTCAACAATCTGGGCCACCCGGTGTATTCGACCTGGGTGAACTGGGGGCGGCACACGTTGGGCACATGGCCCTTTGCGGTTGCCGGGGCCCATATCGCCGGCGCTCCCGGCGTGCTGCTGGGGCAGGCGTTGGGAGGCGTCATCTTCGCCGTGATCTGCTGGATTCTGGTCCGACGGGTTGTTGCGAATCTGGCTGCGCCGCAACCCGCCGATCCGTTTGCCGGGCAGACCCGGTTGCAGGCCCTGTTCGGGCGTCGCGGCTGGTAAGCGGGTCAGTTGCCCTGATTACGCGCTTCCAGCCGTTCGAGGTTGACCACGGTCGACAGCATCAGACGATCATGGCTCCAATCCTCAGTCTGTTGGACCGACGCAGCGGCCAACCCAAGGACAAGCGCGAACAGGATCGAAAGACCAAGGAACGTGAACGGCATCGACGATTGCATCGCGGGCGAATCCGCCAGCGCAATTACCCGTTGTCGCAGAACGCGTTTCGCCTTGCCACTGGTGACCAGAGCCACGTTCAGTACACGCGGGCTGCCGCGCGTGACAGTACGGGCGCAGTAATCCAGTAGGCATTTGGTATAGTCATGGGCGTCGATGCTCTTGCGGGCCACGACCGACTGATCGCAGGCCAATTCGCGCAGGCGGTCGAATTGGTATTTCAGCACCAGATAGGCGGGGTTCCAGAACAATAGAGGCCGCAGGAGTTCGAACCCAAGCTCCCATTCAACGTCTCCGGCGCGCACATGCTGAAGCTCATGCGCAAGGGCGAAGCGCAGCTCACGCGGGGTGTCCAGCAGGTGGCTGGGCAACACGACATGACGCCGGCGCAGGCCTCGGACCGCGAAGGGCACGGAGATGCGGTCGGACAGGCGGATATCCACCTTCGCCGAACGGCGCCACAAAAAGCTGGTGTTGACCGTTTCGCGGATCGCCAGCCCGTCGCGGATCACGCGCAGGGCATAGGCCAGCGATGCAATCGCCATCAGCGCAAGGATCGCGGATACAACCGGGTAGTCCCCGCTGAACAATACCTCAACCCAGCGTTGGCGCGTGTTCAGCAGCGCCTCGAACTGGGTGGCGGGCATGGCGATGTCACCGCGCAGATAGGCCGCCACGGCGATGTCGCCAATGGCCACGGTGCCTTTGGCCTGGGTGAGTGTGGCCAGCGCAGATATCCCCAGTGCCAGCAACGGGCTGATGACGATGCACAAGCAAAGCGCCTTGAGCGCCCGCAGCTGCGCCACAAACCCGTGACTGAATGAGGTCCGGGACAGAAGCCACCGCGCAACCAGCCAGAGAATTGCGGCGAGGCCGAGGACAATATTCCATTCCAGATACGCGTCGAGAACCGGTTTAACCGCTGTCATTTTGCAGTCTCCTCTCTACCAGTGCCCGAATTTCCTCCAGATCGGCTTCGCTGAGGCCTGCATCGTCAACCAGACGCGCGACCAGCGTGGCAGGTGTGTCGTCGAACAGGGTCCGCGACAGGTTCTGCAGCGACCGTGCCTGATATCTGTCCTTCTCCAGCAGCGGCGTATAGATCAGCGTTTTTCCGTCCTTGTGGCTTTCGACAAACCCTTTGTCGTCGAGAATCCTCAGGATGGTTGCGCCGGACGTATAAGCCAGGTTTCGCTCTGGCGGCAGGCGATCAAGCACGTCACGGACCGAGCCCCGACCCAGCGCCCAGAGCTCGTTCATGAACTCAAGTTCCACTTCGGTCAGCAGGTTTGTTGTTTTTTTCTTTCGCATCGGTCTTTCGTGTCGCATTTCTTAGTATGCCTGACAGACAAGCATCCTTTCGCTGTTTCGCAAAGCTTAAACTTTCCAGAAGACGAAGATGCCCCAGCCGATCGACAGGAAAAGGGGTATCCAGACGGGCTGACCCACCAGCCCGAGCCAAGCCAGGAAGATATAGGCCGAACCTAGCAGGGTGATGAACAGCCGATCACCCAGCGTGGTCGTCAGCCCCAACACACCGCGCCGCTCAATCCCGTCGCGGAATTTGAAGCCTTCGAGAACGCCAATCAGGGCGATTGCCGAGAAAATGCCTACAAACAAAGCCAGAGTCGCCGGGGTCCAGGCCATCCAGAAATCTGGCCACAGAGGGTCGGTCCACGAGAACCCCTTTTCCTCTTGCTGGCCGACATTGCCCCATCCGGCCTGTGCTTGGGCAAAGGCCGTAGTGGGTAGGAAGGGAAGGGTGAGAAGTAGTTTACGCATATCGAACCTCACACACGTCCCATCGCGAAACCACGCGCGATGTAGTTGCGGACAAACCAGATGACGATGGCGCCGGGGATGATTGTCAGGGTTCCCGCAGCCGCCAGAAGACCGAGTTCATACCCCGCGCTGGAGGCCGTCCGGGTCATCACGGCAGCGATGGGCTTGGCCTCGACCGCCGTCAGGGTTTTGGCCAGCAGCATCTCGACCCACGAGAACATAAAGCAGAAGAATGCCGCGACGCCCACGCCCGCTTTGATGTTGGGCAGGAAGATTGTCACGAAGAAGCGTGGGAAAGAGTAGCCGTCGACATAGGCCGTTTCGTCCAGTTCTTTTGGGATGCCGCGCATGAAACCTTCCAGAATCCAGACCGCTAACGGCACGTTGAACAGCGTATGCGCCAACGCCACGGCCAGATAGGTATCAAACAGGCCGATAGACGAATAAAGTTGGAAGAACGGTAGCGCAAAAACCGCTGCCGGGGCCATTCGGTTGGTCAGCAGCCAGAAGAAGAGCTGCTTGTCGCCAAGAAACCGATAGCGTGAGAACGCATAGGCGGCGGGCAGAGCGACACAGACGGAAAGCACCGTGTTTATGGTCACATAGGTGATCGAGTTGATATAACCCCAGTACCAAGTCGGATCAGTAAAGATCGTAATGTAGTTTTCCAGCGTAAAGGTCTGGGGAAACAGCGAAAAGCCCGACAGAATCTCGTTCGTGGTCTTGAAGGACATCGCCACCAGCCAATAGATCGGCAGCATCAGGAACGCGATATAGAGGATCGGGATAAGGGACCGCTTTTTCATTCTGCGTCGTCCTTTGTCATCAGAGTGTAGAAGAGCCATGAGACCAGCAGCGTGATGGCGAAATAGATCAGGCTCATCGCGGCCGCAGGGCCAAGGTCGAACTGTCCCAACGCAATCTTGACAAGGTCGATCGACAACAGCGTGGTTGAGTTGCCGGGGCCGCCGCCGGTCAGAACGAAGGGCTCGGTGTAGATATTGAAACTGTCCATGAACCGCAGCAGAACCGCGATGGTCAGGACGGTCTTCATCTTTGGCAGTTGGATATAGCGGAACACCGACCACGGGCTGGCTCCGTCGATTTTAGCAGCCTGATAATAGGCGTCCGGGATCGAAACGAGACCCGCATAGCACAGCAGAACCACCAACGAGGTCCAGTGCCAGACATCCATGACGATGACCGTGGTCCAGGCCGAGATCGGCTGTTGCGTCATGTCATAGTTGATGCCCAGAACGTCATTCAGGAAGTATCCCAACAGGCCGATCTTGGGCAGGGTGAAGATGTTCCACATTGACCCAACCACGTTCCACGGGATCAGCATCGGCAGGGCCATCAGCACCAGACAGACCGGCACCCAGAAGCCTTTGCGGGGCATTGATAGGGCGACGATAATGCCCAGGGGCACCTCGATCAGCAGAATCAGGAAGGTGAACAGGAATTGTCGACCCAATGCGGCCTGAAACCGGTCAGACCGCAGGATCTGCTCGAACCAGCCCAGACCTTCCCAGAAGAACTGGTTGTTGCCGAAGGTTTCCTGCACCGAGTAGTTGACCACCGTCATCATCGGCACCAGCGCGTTGAACGCCACCAGTGCCAGCACCGGCAGCACGAAGAACCATGCCTTTTGGTTTTCTGTTCTCATGTGCCGCGCTCCTCGGTAGCGATCCAGCCGTCGCGATAGACGCGGGATTGTTCGGGTTTGAATTGCAGGAACACTTGGGAACCCGGCTCAGGCACGCTGTGTTCCGTAACGGCCTTGAGGGCGGTGTTGCCGACCATCGCGCTGACCACATAGTGACGACCAATGTCGGACACTTTGGTCACATGCGCGGGAATACCTGTGTCGCCAAAGCCGACATATTCCGGGCGGATACCCAGATCGGTACGGCCTCCGTCGCCGTGGGTCGGCCCTTCCAGCCTCACCTCGTGCCCTTCGAACACAGCGCGGTCGCCTTTCGTCTCGCAGGGCAGGACGTTCATGCCGGGCGAGCCGATAAAGTGTCCAACAAACGTGTGCTGAGGACGTTCGAACAGTTCGACTGGGGTGCCGATCTGAACCACTTCGCCCTCCTGCATCACCACGACCTCATCAGCGAAGGTCAAAGCCTCGGTCTGGTCGTGAGTCACATAGATCATGGTGGCTTTGACGCGCTGGTGCAGTTCTTTCAGCTTTGAGCGCAGCTTCCATTTCAGATGCGGGTCGATCACAGTCAGCGGTTCATCGAACATCACCGCGTTCACGTCGTCACGCACCAGACCGCGTCCCATCGAGATCTTCTGCTTGTTGTCCGGGCTCAGACCCGAGGCGCGGGTGTTCAGCATGTCCGCGACATCCAGCATCTCTGCAATCTCGTCAACGCGGCGCTTGATCGTTGCGGGGTCGACTCCTCGGTTCTTCAGCGGAAAGGCAAGGTTTTCGCCTACGGTCATCGTGTCGTAGATCACCGGGAACTGGAACACCTGCGCAATGTTGCGCTGATCGGGGGGCAGAGCGGTTACGTCCTGACCGTCGAACAAAATTTGCCCTTCGGAGGGCATCAGCAGGCCCGAGATGATATTGAGCAACGTGGACTTGCCACAGCCCGACGGGCCAAGCAGCGCATAAGCGCCGCCGTCGCGCCAGGTTACGTCGATTTTCTTCAGCGCATAGTCCTCGGGGCCTTTCGGCGACGGCATGTAGCTATGGCGGAGGTTTGAAAGCTTGATCTGTGCCATGTCAGGCCACCCTTTTGCCGTCTTGGCCGAAATACCGACAATGGGCCGGGTTCATGTAGAAACTGTGATCCTCACCGACCTGATAGGGGTGCACACCTGCAGCGAGAGAAACCCACGCTTCATCGCCATGCTGGAAATGCGCGCTGGAGTCTGAGCCCGACAGTTCGGTCACGATCACGCGGCCCGTCAGTTCCACATCCGCGTCAGACGTTCGGAAGGGTGTCACCCGGTGCGGGCGCACGGCGACCATGTAGTCTCCGTCGGCCATGTCTGTGACCGACCAGCCGCCGCCACCCGCCAATTGCGCCTGGGCGCCGGACACAGTGATGCTGGCCACGTTGATCGGTGGATCCGAGAAAACCCGCGCGGCGGCAATGTTCTCGGGGTTGCGATAGATGTCGGCGGTCGGGCCGAATTGGGTCACGCGACCGTCTTCCATCAGCGCTGTGTAACCGCCCAACAGAAGGGCTTCTTCTGGTTCTGAGGTAGCATAGACGACCACGGCCCCGCGTCCGGCAAATAGATCAGGTAGCTGTTCGCGCAGTTCCTCGCGCAGTTTGTAGTCGAGGTTTGCCAACGGCTCATCCAGAAACACCGCGCGGCTCTCCTTGGCAATCGCACGGGCTAAAGCGGTACGCTGTTGTTGCCCCCCCGACAGCTCGTGCGGGCGACGGTGCAGCATCGGGCGCAATTGTAGCAGGTCGGCTGCTTCTTCGACGCGGCCCTCGATCTCGGATTGCGCCATGCCAGCCACGCGCAGGGGTGAGGCGATGTTGTCGAAAACACTCATATGCGGGTAGTTCACGAAGAACTGGTGCACGAGGCTGATCTGCCGCTTCTGCGTGTTCAGCCTTGTCACGTCCTGCCCATCCATCAGGACCTTGCCTTGGGCGATCGGGTCCAGCCCGGCCATCATCTTGATCAGAGAAGTCTTGCCCGAGCCGGTCGCGCCCAGCAGCACATTGAAATGGCCGGTCTGCAGCTTCAGGGTTGTGGGCTTGATATGGATAACATTGCCAACCCTTTTGGTGGCGTCTTGTAATTCGATCATGTCCGTGGGTTCCGGTCCTTCAGTGCAGCGCACTGGTCTTCGGGGTGGGGATGCCTGAACCGGCACCCCCAGGTTTCAATGGTTCACTGAGACTGCCAGCGCTGAACCAGTTCGTCATAGTTGACGGTCTGCCCCTGCGGCTTTTCGTTCTCAAGCTTGGCCTTCGGCGAACCGGCTTTTTCCAGCCAGAACTCCGGGTCCTGCGGTTCGTTCAGACGGGGACCACAGCCACCGTAGACACCGGCGCTTTCATCCGCGGCCTGCATACGGGCCATGGTGATGTCCATCTCTTCGGCCAGACGGTCCATTGCCTCTTGCGGGGTAAACGCGCCAGAGTTCACGTCACCGATCTGCTGCCACCAGATCTGGGCCAGCTTCGGATAGTCCGGCACGTTGATGCCGGTCGGCGACCATGCCACACGGTCAGGCGAGCGGTAAAACTCGACCAGACCACCCAGCTTGGGTGCGCGTTCGGTGAACGACTCGTGATTGACCGAGCTGTCGCGGATGAAGGTCAGACCCACGTGGGACTTCTTCACATCGACAGTTTTGGAGGTCACGAACTGGGCATAGAGCCAGGCAGCTTGAGCACGATCCGCTGGGGTCGACTTCAGGAAAGTCCAGGAACCCACGTCCTGATAACCAACCTTCTGGCCTTCTTCCCAGTAGGGGCCGTGCGGGCTGGGCGCCATCCGCCACAGCGGCGTGCCCTCGTCATCCACGGTGTTGTTGCCTTCGGACTTCGGCTTCACCATGTCGGCGGTAAAGGCGGTGTACCAGAAGATCTGCTGGGCCACGTTGCCCTGGCTGAGCGCCGGCAGCGACTGATAAAAGTCATAGGATGCTGCACCCGGAGGGGCATAAGCCCGCAGCCATTCGTCCCACTTGCGGATCGCGTAGACCGCAGCCGGGCCGTTTGCAGCACCACCGCGGGACACGGATGCACCAACAGGGTTACAGGTGCCCGCTTCCATGCGGATGCCCCATTCATCAACCGGAATGCCGTTCGGCTCGCCGACGTCACCGGCACCGGCCATTGACAGCCAAGCATCGGTCATACGCCAACCAAGGTCAGGTGCGCGCTTGCCGTAGTCCATGTGGCCGTAGATCGCTACGCCGTCGACCTCTTTCACGTCGTTGGTGAAGAACTCGGCGATGTCCTCATAGGCCGACCAGTTGACCGGAACGCCCAAATCATAGCCGTACTTTTCTTTGAACGCGGCTTTGTTTGCCTCGTCATCGAACCAGTCCTTGCGGAACCAGTAGAGGTTCGCAAACTGCTGGTCGGGCAGCTGATACAGTTTGCCATCCGGACCGGTCGTGAACTGAATACCCATGAAGTCATCCAGATCCAGCGTCGGCGAAGTTGTCGCCGCCCAGTCGCCTGCCATCATATCGGTCAGCGGATAAGCCTGTTGCAGACGCGAGTGGGTGCCGATCAGGTCACTGTCATTGACATAACCGTCATACAGGTTCCGGCTCGTTTGCAGTTGGGTCTGAACTGCCTGGACAACCTCACCTTCACCAAGAATCTGGTGATTGACCTTGATTCCGGTGATTTCCTCGAACGCCTTGGTCAGAACCTCGGATTCATACGAGTGGGTGGGGATGCCTTCCGACAGGACGTTGATTTCCATGCCAGCATAGGGTTGTGCAGCTTCGATGAACCACTTCATCTCGCTCATCTGTTCGTCTTTCGACAGGGTCGATGGCTGGAATTCGTCGTCGATCCAACGTTGTGCTGCGGCTTCGTCGGCCCAAGCGGACCCGTGCCCCGCAATGACGGCAGCCGCCGCCACTGCGGAAAGTAGATGTCTCCGCATCTGTCTCCTCCCAAAAATTATGGTTTCCGGCGCGAACCGGATGGCGAACAGCATCAGCGATTTCTTGCGTATGTGTCAAACTAAATTTTTAGTAATTGATGAATTTGAGGGTGGCGCAACGACAAGGCATCCTCGGTTGTCAATTTGTGAATTCGTTGTAAGCTGCACCCGCGATTACAAAAAATGCCGCTGACGAACGTTTCGCTGATTGGCAAAATCACTAGGACGCATGAGGATAGGCAATGTCCCAGAGTCTGTTGAAATACACGCGTGTACTGGAAATTGTAGGGGATACGATCAAGGTCAGGGTGCCGTTGGACGGGTCTACAGACGCTGCGGTTCGGTTCAATGACCTGGCGGTGATCGAGACGGTCGATGGGCATAAAACCTTGGCGCAGGCGATTTTCATCGACCACGATGTGGTGACGCTGCAGGTGTTTTCCGGCACCAAAGGGATCTCGACCGAAGCAACCGCAACCTTCCTTGGTCACCCGATGCAGACGCCGTATTCGGCCAATATTCTGGGTCGTGTGTTTGACGGGGCAGGGGTGGCGATTGATGGCGGGCCGGACTTGTCGGCTGAGCCTCGAATCGATATCGGAGGGCCGACTGTAAACCCGGCTGAAAGAGCGGTCCCGAATAAGATGATCCGCACGGATGTGCCGATGATCGACGTATTCAACACGCTGGTTGAAAGCCAGAAAATCCCGATCTTTTCAGTGTCGGGCGAGCCGTTCAATGCGTTCCTCAGCCGAATCGGTATTCAGGCCGATGCCGATATCGTGGTGTTCGGCGGGTTGGGTTTGATCTTTGATGACTACCACACATTCCGGACGTCGTTCGAGGATGCGGGCGTGTTCTCGCGCACGGTGATGTTCGTCAATCAGGCGATGGATCCTCTGGTCGAACGCCTGTTGGTGCCCGACATGGCACTGGCCGTGGCCGAGAAATTTGCGGTGGAAGAGGGTAAGCGCGTTTTGGTCCTGTTGACCGACATGACCGCCTTTGCTGATGCGATGAAAGAGGTTGGCATCAGTCAGGAACGGGTCCCTTCGCAGCGTGGGTATATGGGCGATCTATACTCTCAGTTGGCGCGTCGGTACGAGAAAGCCTGTGATTACACCAAGGGAGGATCGGTGACGGTGCTGACCGTGACCACGATGCCCGGCAATGACGTGACACATCCGGTTCCGGACAACACCGGCTACATCACTGAAGGGCAGATCTATCTGCACTCGGGTGTGATTGACCCGTTCGGTAGCCTCTCGCGCCTCAAGCAGAACGTGATCGGCAAGACCACCCGCGAAGATCACGGCCAGATCATGAACACGATGATCCGGTTCTATTCTGAAAGCCGTGATGCCGCGCAGAAACAGGCGATGGCGTTTGATCTGTCTGATTACGATCACCAGCTGCTGAAATTCGGCGCGTTGTTCCGCAAGCGGTTCATGGACATCAACGTATCGATCCCGCTGGAAGATGCGCTGGACCTGGGATGGAAAACGCTGGCCGAGTGTTTCCAGCCCGAACAGTTGCTGATGAAACAGGTTTTGGTCGACAAGTACTTCCCGAAGGATGCTGATGGCGCGGTTGCAGCTGAATAAATCGTCGCTGGCCCGCCAGCAGACGCAGCTGAAAAGCTATGAGCGGTTCCTGCCGTCGCTGGACCTGAAGCGCCAGCAGTTGATGGCGGAACGCGCGAAAGCGCGCGAAGATGTGCGACGTCTGGAGGAAGAGGTCAAGGAACTGGCGCAACAGGTCGGGGCGAAGCTGCCGATGCTGGCGCAGCAGGGTGTCGATCTGGACGGGCTGGTTGAACTCAAGGACTATCAGGTCAAAGAGGTCAATGTTGTCGGTGTGAAAATGCCTGCGCTCGACCGGATTGAGGTTGCCGTGCGACCCTATTCTTTGCTGGCGAAACCCCATTGGGTCGATGCCGCTGCGCAGTTGTTGCACGACATGATCGAAGCGCGCCTGCGGGTTAAAGTGGCCGAGGAGCGGGTGAAGATTTTCGACAAGGCCGTCGCCACGATCACCCAACGCGTCAACCTGTTCGAAAAGGTTCTGATCCCGCGCGCCAAGGCCAATATCAAGAAGATCCGCATCTATCTGAGTGACGAGCAAATGCAGGCCGTCGTGCGCTCGAAAATCTCCAAACGCAAACACGCGCAGGAGGCCGTGTCATGAGTGTTGCGCGTCTAAAGAAACTGTCGCTGGTCGGACGCGCAGGGCAGAAGACCGAGACACTGGAGGCGTTGCAGGATCTGGGATGTATGCACGTCCTGCCGCTGGCTCCGCCACCGGCCGAGCCCGAAAAGATCAGCGAACGTGGTGCAAGACACGCCTATAAGGCTTTGAGGTATTTGACAGACGTGCAAGAGCCGCGCCGCCAGATACAGCGTGACCCCGATTTTGAGATGGACCAGTTCGTCAGGGACGTTTTGGACCTGATGCAGCGCACACGTGACATGACCGATCGGCGGGACTTTCTGGCCCATCGGATCGCTCAGGTGCGACCATGGGGAGACCTGGATTTTCCACCCGATGATGTGTTGGCGGGCAATCGGCTGTGGTTCTTCCAATTGCCGGTGAAGCATCGAGATGCGCTGTCGGACCTGACGCTGCCCTGGGCCATTCTGGAGCAGGATCATCGGTTCATCTACGCCGTCCTGATCGCCCCGGAAGAGCCCGCCGACGACATCCTGCCGGTTGCGCGCACTCATACCGGGTCGCTGCCCATTCACGAGTTAGAGGCGCAGCTGGAAGAGGCCGAGATCGCCATCGAAGCGCTTGAGGCCGAACGGGTTGCGCAGACGCGCTACCTGACGCTAATGCGGCGGAACTTGTCCGTGGCAGAAAGCGCTGCGGAACTGGCCCATGCAACACAGAAAGTGCGCGACGAAGAGGCGATGTTCGCCCTGCAAGGCTGGGTGCCCGAAGATCGCATTGAGGCCGTGCTTGAAATGGCTCAGGCCAAGGATGCCGCCGTCTTGATTGAGGGGCCGGGGCCAGACGACACGCCGCCTACGCTGTTGGAACAACCGGAAAAACGCGGTGCTGCCGTGGACTTGGCGCTGTTTTATCAAGTACCCGGCTACAAGGATTGGGACCCGAGCGTCATCGTCGCTGCCTCGTTTGCGTTCTTTTTCGCGATGATCGTGGCCGACGCGGGATACGGAGCCGTCATCTTGCTGGGCCTGCTGCTGTCTTGGAAGCGGATGGGAGGGACCGTCGGGCAGAGATCGTGGCGGCTTTTCGGGCTGATCATCTCGGGTGCGACGATTGTGTACGGCATTCTGGTCGGAAGCTATTTCGGAGTGTCGCCGCCGGATGGGTCAATCTGGGCCAAACTCAAACTGCTGGATATGAACAATTTCGGGGCCATGATGATGGTGTCGATCGTTGTTGGGGTCCTGCACCTTGTGCTGGCCAATGCACTGGCCGCGCGGGCGGCATGGGGACAAAGGAAAGCCATTGCCAATCTGGGTTGGGTTGCGGCGCTGATCGGCGGGTTCGTCCTGTGGCTCAGCTACATGAAAGGGAACTCCCCGACGCCGGGGGCGGTGATCCTGATCGTGGGGGCTCTGACGATCCTGCTGTTCTCCAGCGAGCGGGAGATCAAGAAACCCACCGACTGGGCATGGCGCCTGATCGACGGGGTGCAATGCCTTGCCGGGGCTATGGGGGCGTTTGGGGACGTGCTCAGCTATATGCGCCTGTTCGCGCTGGGTCTGGCCTCGGCTTCACTGGCGATCACCTTCAACGATCTGGCTATGTCGGTGATCCACGCGCTGAAAGGGCCGGGCATTCTGTTCGGTCTGTTGATCCTGATCATCGGCCACATCCTGAACTTCGCCCTCGCATTGATGAGCGGTGTCGTTCACGGGTTACGTCTCAATTACATCGAATTCTTTAAATGGGGTCTGCCGGATGAAGGCATCGTCTTTCGCCCGTTTGCCCGCAAGGAGGTTCAGGAATGAATGAGCTTGTTCTGACATTGGGTTGGCTGGGGATTTACGCTCCCATGGCTTTGGGTGCGGCAGCAAGCGCCATTGGTTGTTCGATTGCGGGTATGGCCAGTATCGGCGCCATGACCGAGACAGAGGGCGGCTATGGCCGGTTCGTCGGTGTCTCGGCCTTTCCATCAACCATGGTGATCTATGGCATCGTCATCATGTTCACGCTCAACCGTGACGTGACACCGGAAAACGCGGGCGGGCTGTTCGGGATCGGCATCCTGTCGGGCATCGCGCTGATGTATTGCGGCATCTGGCAGGGCCGCGCCTGTGCGGCGGCGATCAACGCCACCAAAGAAAAACCGGAAATTTTCGGCCTGTCGCTGGCTCCCGCCGCGATTATTGAAGGTTTTGGTGTCTTTGCCTTTGTCTTTGCCTTGGTCATCAGCGCGGGGATCAGCTGATGGCACAGGATGGGATGATCTCGCACGGTGTCGACGCTCTGATTGACAAACTGCGCAATGATGGGGTGGCGGCTGGGCAGGCGGATGCAGATAAGCTGCGCGCGGATGCCAAGGCCGAGGCCGCAAAGATTCTGGCTGACGCCAAACGCAAGGCGGATGCGTATCAGAAGAAGGCGCGCAGCGAATCCGACAATTACCGTGCAGCGGGTGAAGAAGCGCTGAACACTGCCATGCGCGACGCGGTCTTGACTATGAAAGCAGGCCTGACGGACCGGTTCCGCGAAGATGTCGAACGTCTGGTCACTAAGGAAATGGGCGATCCGGAACTGCTGAAACAGATGATCCTTGAGGTGGTGGGCCGTGCCGCCACCGAGGCGAAGCTGGACGGCAAGGTGCAGGTTATCCTGCCCACCAAAGTCGCAACGCAAGAGGATATCAAACAGAACGCCGATGACATTCAGTCAGGCAAGCTGACCAAATACGTTCTGGGCCTGACTGCCGACATGTTACGCGAGCAGGTTGAGCTGCACGCCTCGGACAACGCGCAGGATGGCATCAGAGTGCGTGCCGAAGATCAGGGTGTAGTTCTGGACCTGACCGACAAGGCCGTGGCCTCGCTGCTGATGGAGCACCTACAACCCCGCTTTCGCGCGGTGTTGGAAGGGGTGATCCGGTAATATGTCGGACCCCGACGCCTATATCGCGCTGGTCAGCAGTCTTCCGGGCTCGGAACGATTGTTTGTCGCCAAACAGCCGCCCTTGTCGCGGTTGCGACTGGATCGGCGTCTGACGGCGCTGACGCCTGAGGATGCGCGTGTTTTGAAACTGTTGGAGTATGCGCTGAACTGGGGTGACTACGGAATGGACGTCACCGATGCTCAGGCCATCGAGCGCTGTAAAGAGGCGTTGCGCGACATCCCGCAAGCAACGCTGCGCACATTGTTTCTTGAACGGATGGATCTGCGCACGACAGTTGCCGCGTTGCGCCTGCGCAAGCAAGGGGGCAGCCCGTCTTCCGGGACGTTTGGCATGGGGCGTTGGGCCCGGCACATCCCGGCCAACTGGACCGACCCAACCTTTAAGCTGGACGGGCCAATGCGCTGGATCAGGGAGGCCAAACAGTTGCTGGAAGCAGAAGACCCGCTGGGACTGGAGCGGTTGCTCTTGTCGGTCAGCCACAAGCAGCTGAAAAAGCACGCCGCCCGCCACCTGTTCGATTTCGAGGCCGTGGCGATCTATGTACTGATCTGGAATATTTTCGACCGCTGGGCGCAAAGCAATGCGCAGGACGCAGCCAAGAGATTTGAACATCTGGCGCAGCAGGCCATGGCCGGTATCGCCGATATTGGTTTTGATGGAGCAAGCGCATGACAGCCCCAACCGCCACCACGCAGACCGCCACCGCCCGCGTCGTCTCGGTGCAGGAGGGGCTGGTGCAGATACAGGCCAATCAAGATGCTTCGGGGCAACCCGGGCAACTGGTCAAGAACGAGGTTGTGTTCATTCTACCCACACGCCCCGGTCCGGGTGGGCGCCAGGAACGCCTGAAGGCCGAGGTGCTGCGGGTGCGCGGCGACAGGGCGGACGTGCAGGTGTACGAAAGCACTGACGGGGTGGCTGTGGGCGATCCGGTTGAACAGTCTGGGCAATTACTGTCGGTTGAACTGGGGCCAGGTCTGCTGGGGCAGGTCTTTGACGGCTTGCAATCGCCGCTGCCCAAGGTGGCCGCCGAATTCGGTACCTTTCTGCCGCGCGGGGCGGATGTAGCTCCGCTGGATACGCAGGCCAAGTGGTCGTTCACGCCGTCGGTCAAGGTTGGCGACACAGTCACGGCGGGCGACAGCATTGGGACCGTGCCCGAGGGCCATTTCAACCACAAGATCATGCTGCCGTTCAACTGGGTGGGCGATTACAAGGTGGTTTGGGTGCAAAAGGGTGCGGCCACAATCCACGACATCGTTGCACGCCTTGAAGATGAGCAGGGTGGCGAGCACACACTGACCCTCTCGCAGAAATGGCCGGTGAGGCGTCCACTGCCAGAAAGCATCCTGAAACGCGCGCTGTCTGAAAGGCTCTATCCGACCGAGCCGGTTCTGACGTCTCAACGTCTGATCGACACGTTCTTCCCCATCGCGCGTGGCGGTACGGCCTGTATTCCGGGGCCGTTCGGGGCAGGTAAAACGGTGCTGCAGAATCTGATCGCGCGAAATGCCAAGGTGGATATTGTGATCGTTGTTGCCTGCGGTGAGCGCGCGGGTGAGGTCGTTGAAACGATTCACGAATTCCCTAAAATGACTGACCCGACGACAGGTGGCAGCCTGATGGATCGCACGATCATCATCTGTAACACGTCCTCCATGCCGGTTGCTGCGCGCGAAGCATCGATCTTCACCGGCATCACCCTTGGCGAGTATTACCGCCAGATGGGCTATGACGTGCTGTTGATCGCAGACAGTACCAGCCGTTGGGCGCAGGCGATGCGCGAAACCTCTGGCAAGTTGGAGGAAATCCCGGGTGAGGAAGGCTTCCCCGCCTATCTTGAAAGCTCGATCAAGGGCCTTTACGAGCGCGCTGGTGCCATGAAGACCAACGATGGCGATCTGGGAAGCCTGACCCTGATCGGCACGGTGTCACCTGCGGGCGGAAACTTTGATGAGCCGGTCACGCAATCGACGCTATCCACAGTGAAGTGCTTTCTTGGCCTGTCCTCCGAGCGTGCCTACAAACGGTTCTATCCCGCGGTCGATCCGATGCTCAGCTGGTCACGCTATACCGATCAGCTGTCGGACTGGTACGACAAAAACGCTGAGCCAGGCTGGACCGGCAAAGTGCGCGAACTTCTGGACCTGATCGAAAAGGGTGAGCAGGTCGACCAGATGATGCAGGTGACGGGCGAAGAGGGGGTTACCATCGAGGACTTTGTCACCCAGCAAAAGGCGCTGTTTGTGGACATGGTCTACCTGCAGCAAGACGCCTTCGACAAAGTGGACGCAACCGTTCCGCTTGCGCGTCAGAAGATGACCTTCAAGCTGGTCTATGACGTGACCCAATCGACGGCAGAGTTTGGGGATAAGGCCGAGGTGCGGCAGGTGTTCACGCGACTCACCGGTCTGATGAAGAACTTTCACTACGTGGCTGAAAACACACCGGAATTCAAATCAATCTGGGGGCAGATTCAGGATCTGTGCCGAGATAAGTTCGGGATGTGAGGAAGGAAATGGCAGCCCGTAGGGAAAACATGGACTGCCAAATAAAACAATCACTTACGTTGGCTATCCACGTGTCTATTGCGCCTTACTGGCACTTAGAGATTTTTTATGGAAGGCTAACCTTTTTACCAAAACGAAATTAGTAGTCGAAACTTGAAGTTCACCGTTAGACGTTGCCCCAGAAACTTATGCTGTGAGAGATGGCAGACCCAACACCTTGAAGGTCGGGAAACAAGGAAGCGTGATCTATCCCCATATGCAGAAGCGTAGCCATCAGACCAAACCTGCTCTTAGCTGGAATTATTATCTTAGAAAATTCGAGGGCTTGTTCCTCTGGATGACTGCCTGACAGTTTGCCGGGCCGCAAAATCCGTCTGCGGTCTAAAGGAGTAAACTGGTCTTTGTCATCACCGAATGGTTGTAGGGTAAAAACAGATTTTTGCGCGACGACGCGCGCGTCGATTGGAGTCGGGTAAATTGATACGATTGAACGAAAATTAGGTAATCCCTCTGGGTATGGTGCATCTAGAATTGAGGCTTCACTGCTAGAACTGGGGACTAAAACATAAAGTGCCGCATCCGTTTCTGCGTCTTTGGAAGAAAGAGCGAAAAAGAGGGCAACAAGCGGGTCTTTGGTCCAATCGAGCAGTCGGGTAGGGCAACCAAAATGCTGCATCAGGCTCAAGTCATTCCTAGTTGATCGCAAAGCCTTCTGAACGTATGGGTGCCCATCCTTGAAGAACCGATTTGCTATCTTCAATTCCAGTACGTTGAATGCGGTCTCTACCATGTCCGGCGCTTTATCTACCGTGAAGCTATATTTTTGCCTATAAAGGCCGGGTACGAGTTCCCAACTAGAGTTTGATTGCCCACGGAAGATAGCTCCAGTAAATCCTCCAACCTCTCTGATCAGTGCAAATAATCCATCAAGGCCTGCGCGTTGGTCTAACTCGCGCACTTCCATAGAACGCAGCATGGTTTGTTCCCCGCAATCAACGAATTTAAGTAAATGATTTCATATTATTAAGTTATTAAGCCTAAAGCAGAAACGCAAAGGTAGCATTCTTGAAAAAGCAAAAAAGAACCCCCAGTGGAGGCCTGAGAAGCTAACATCGGGGGTTCCCTGCGTGGATGCAGGTCTTTTTGGACCAGATGCACGGCTGACAAGTAGGACGGTAATTCCTCTAGGCTGCACCATCAAAGCATAATCAATCTGAAATCGCGCTCAGGGAGGTTTTTCTGGTAAGTTTTTGATATTAGGAAAAATGGTAGCCCGTAGGGGAATCGAACCCCTCTTTCCAGGTTGAAAACCTGGCGTCCTAACCGATAGACGAACGGGCCATTTGTCAATGGCACAAGCACAAGTGGTAGCCCGTAGGGGAATCGAACCCCTCTTTCCAGGTTGAAAACCTGGCGTCCTAACCGATAGACGAACGGGCCACGCTGGCTTGTGGAGGGCCTTTTACGGTTTCACCGTGACCCCCGCAAGCCGAAAAACGCAGGGATGTGAAAGTTTTTTCCCGAGTCTGAAACTGGGCTCAATTTGCCTCAGCAGCGTCTTCGAGCCTCAGTTGCACGCTCTGCCGACCGCCCCATGTGTTAACCTCGAGCCGCCCGGCGAAATGGAACCGCGCCCCACCATGATTGGACAGCTTTTCGCCCATTGGCCCGTCAAAAGCCCCAAACGCGATGGCGTCCAGACCGCCACCAACACCGTCGGCCAAGGACAGTTTCAGATGGGAGTCGCCGACTCGCTTGGCAAACCGCACCTGCAGGTCCGGCAGGGCGTATCGAGGGGCAGGCGCGCTGGCGCCGAACGGGCCCGCCTTTTCGATCTGTTCGATCAGGTCGGTCGTCGCCGCGCCCGGCATCAGGGTTCCGTCCAGTTTCAGATCGGCCGGTCCGCCTTCGCCCGCGCCCTGTTTGGCCAGCAATGCGGATAGCCGCTCCATCGCGGGTTCCAGCTGATCGCGCATCACAGTCAGGCCGGCTGCCATCTTGTGACCGCCGCCCTTGACCAGCAGCCCCTCGGCGGCCAAGCGCTGGATCGAAGCTCCCAAATCAACACCTGACACTGAGCGTCCCGAGCCTTTGCCCTCATCTCCATCAAAGCCAATGACAATTGCCGGGCGGTTGGCGTTTTCTTTCAGGCGCGAGGCTACGATGCCCACAACGCCAGGATGCCAGCCCTCTCCCGCCGCCCAGACCAGGGGCGCGTCCAGACCACGTTCCTCGGCCTGTTCCAACGCGGCCGCGCGTACGGCGTTTTCGATATCGCGGCGCTCGGTGTTCAATTCGTCCAGCCGCTGCGACAGCGCCTCGGCCTCGTGCATCGAATCTGTTCTGAGCAGCCGTGCTCCTAGATCGGCCTGCCCAATTCGCCCACCCGCATTAACGCGCGGACCAAGCAGAAATCCCAGGTGATAGCTGTTAGGCGCTGTGTCCATGCGTGCCACGTCGGACAGGGCCACCAGACCCGGCCTCAGTCGTTGGGCCATAACCTTCAATCCCTGACGAACCAATGCCCGGTTCGCGCCGATCAGCGGGGCGACGTCCGCAACCGTCGCCAGCGCCACCAGATCTAGCAGTGATATCAGATCGGGGCCTTTGACCCCGGCCTCGCGCAGTTGTCGCCCGGCCTCGACCAGCATCAGAAACACAACGCCAGCCGCGCAGAGATACCCCAGATCGCCGCTTTCATCCTGCCGGTTCGGGTTCACCACAGCCACGCAATCTGGCAGGGTTTCACCGCCCAAGTGGTGGTCCAGAACGATGACGTCCGCGCCCGTGGCAGCCGCGATAGGCTCATGGCTGAGCGTTCCGCAATCCACACAGATGATCAGGTCGTGGTTGGTTGCCAGTTCCTGCATGGCGGGGACATTGGGGCCATAGCCTTCGTCAATCCGGTCGGGCACATAAAGTGTTGCTTGCAGGCCCATCTGACGTAGCCAGACCAGCAGCAAGGCGGCTGAGCTGGCCCCGTCCACGTCATAGTCCGCAAAGACCGCGATCCGTTGCTTACTTCGAACCGCCGACAGAAACCGTGTTGCTGCCGTTTCCATGTCTTTCATGGATCGCGGGTCGGGCAACAGCTCCTTTAGCTTGGGTTCCAGAAACCCGTCGGCCTCCATCGCGGGAACGCCGCGTCGTGCCAGCACCTGACACACCGCGCGGGGCAGGTCGGCCTGTTGTACCAGCATCTCGGTTGCACGTTCCACTTCGGGCGTTGGCCCGATCCAACGCCGCCCGGTTAATGACTGTTCAACCCCTAGAAAGCTCATGGCCTGCCCCTGATGTGCCAAGGCCGGACCCTCTCGGACCCGGCCTCACTGTCTTTATGGATAGCCTCGCGCGTGGTTCAGGCGCAAGCGGTTAGGCGTTGTCGTGCGGCCACATCGGTGTGCGATAGCTCATGCGCCGTACCGAACCGGTTTTCGACCGCATAAGCAGGGTGGTGGTCTCAACCCAACCGGGCTCACGCTTGATGCGCGGCAGCAGCGAGCCACCGGTTACTCCGGTTGCGGCAAAGATCACATCCGCCGTCACCATTTCGTCACGGGCATAAACGCGGTCCAGGTCGGTGATGCCCGCCTTGGCGGCGCGGCCACGTTCGTCGTCGTTGCGGAACAACAGGCGGCCAAAGATCTGGCCACCCATGCATTTCAGCGCAGCTGCGGCCAGAACACCCTCGGGCGCGCCACCCTGGCCCATATACATATCGATGCCGGTCTCTTCGCTTTCGGCGCAATGCATGACACCGGCCACATCACCATCGGTGATCAGGCGGATCGAGGCGCCGGTTTCGCGCACCTCGGCGATCATCGCCTCGTGACGCGGACGCTCCAGAATGCAGACGGTGATGTCGGCAGGCTCGCAACCCTTGGCCTTGGCCAGAGCTTCGACACGCTCCCGGGGGCTCATGTCCAGATTGACGACACCCTCGGGGAAGCCAGGACCGATGGCCAGCTTGTCCATGTAGACGTCGGGCGCGTGCAGCATCGATCCACGCGGGCCCATGGCGATCACTGTCAGCGCGTTGGGCATATCCTTGGCGGTCAGCGTGGTGCCTTCCAGCGGGTCCAGCGCGATGTCAACTCCAGGGCCTTCACCAGTGCCGACCTCTTCGCCGATATACAGCATCGGCGCTTCGTCGCGCTCGCCTTCACCGATGACAACGACACCTGCGATGTCCAGCAGGTTCAGCTGTTCGCGCATGGCGTTCACGGCTGCCTGATCGGCGGCTTTTTCGTCGCCGCGACCGACCAGCGAGGCAGAGGCCAGAGCAGCCTGTTCCGCCACCCGCGCAAGGCCCAGAGACAGCAGGCGGTCGTTAAAATCTACTTTGGCAGCACTCATGTTCTGTATCCTCAGGTCAATAAAGGCGTTTTGTCCGGCATAGCCTGCGTTTCATGCAGGCCGCAAGGGTCAAACCTCTTCAATCCGCAATGCAACGGGTTCGCCGGCCACCACGTCGGTCTCGCGTAGCCCACCGAGGGCAACGTCCAGCGTGGCGCGTGTGGTCTTGTGGGTCACGATCAGGACCGGTGCGGTGCTTTCCGAATGCCCGTACTGCCGCATCCGGTCGATCGAAACGCCCGCATCGCCCAGGATCGCGGCGACTTTTGCCAGCGCACCCGGTTTGTCGAACAGGGCAAGACGCAGATAGTATGGGGCGGGGAGACCGGTCACGGCAGGCTGCGCGTCCTGTAGAGAGGTCGCGGGGCGGCCAAAGGTCGGGATCTGCAGCCCGCGCGCCAGATCGCAGACATCGCCCATCACGGCACTGGCCGTGGGGCCTTCTCCAGCGCCGGGGCCGCGCAGGACAACCTGCTCGACCGCGTCGCCTTGGATCACCACCATGTTGGTGCCACCTTCCAGTTGCCCAAGGGGCGAGCTGCTGGGCACCAGGCACGGCTGCATCCGCTGTTCCAGACCACGCGCTGAGCGCTGCGCAACGCCCAGCAGCTTGATGCGATAGCCCATGTCGTCGGCCTGATGGATGTCATCCAGGCTGATATGCTGAATGCCTTCGATCTGGATGCCGTCGAAATTCGGCTTGGTCCCGAAAGCGATCGAGGATAGCAGCGCCAGTTTATGCGCCGCATCGATACCGCCGACGTCCAGGTTCGGGTCGGCTTCAAGATATCCCAATTCCGCACATTCCTCGAACAGGGCATTATAACCCAACTCCTGCGATTGCATCCGGGTCAGGATGTAGTTGCAGGTGCCGTTCATCACGCCCATGACGCGGGTAATCTCGTTTCCGGCCAACCCTTCGGTCAGAGATTTGATGACCGGGATGCCGCCGGCCACGGCAGCTTCAAACCGGATCACGCGACCGGCGGCCTCGGCTTTTTCGGCAAGTTCCTGACCGTGGATCGCCAACAGCGCCTTGTTCGCGGTGACCACATCCTTGCCGGTGGCAAGTGCCGCCTCGACCGAGGCTTTGGCGGGGCCATTTTCGCCACCGATCAGTTCGACGAAAACGTCTATGTCATCACGTTTTGCCAGCGCAACCGGGTCTGTTTCCCAAGCATAATCGGAAAGGTTCACACCCCGGTCTTTGTTGGCATCGCGCGCCGATACAGCGATTATTTCAACAGGCCGCCCCGTACGCGCCTGCAGCAGGTCCGCGTGGCGGCGGATGATCCTCACGACACCCACGCCAACCGTTCCCAAGCCCGCAATTCCCAGCCGCAGCGCCTGTGTCATCCCGTGGGTTCCTTTCCGCTCGAAAACTTCGTCGTATCAGGCCTGTTGCCCGTTCAGCGCTGCCTTAGCGGGTTCGGCGCTAGGGTGCAATGCGTCGCGGCCCGGCGCGGACCCTGAATCGCAAAGGGTCAGTTGATTTCCGCAGCCTGAAGTTCTTCTGCCTTTTTCTCCAGCGCTTCACGCCGGGCAACAAGGTCCTCTTCGACCTCTGCGGCCTCGTTTGCGGGATCAACCGGCGGGCCGAGGTTTTCCTGAATGGGAATGAGTTCTGGATACCGGGCTGATTTGACGCTTGGCTGCTCACGCCCTTCCAGTTCCGGAAAATCGGCGCATCCGGCACAGATGAGCATCAGGATCAGCATAGACAGGGGCTTCATTCAGATCCCTTTCACGGTGGATTGCAAACGTGATGCACCTTTTATGGCATTGGTTCAAGCGGGGTTCTATCTGAACATACGTTCAGATACGGTGCGGGAATGGCACGTACTCAAGGTTCACATTCCGATATCACCGGCCCACGTATCCGCAAGGCGGCGCTGGCTTTGTTCGCCCGCCACGGTTATGCCGCCGTATCCATGCGTCAGATTGCGGGTGAGGTCGGGGTGCAGGCGGGGGCGCTGTATAACTACACGCCCGACAAGCAAAGCCTGCTGTTTCGTCTGATGCACGAACATATGCAGGACTTGTTGTCCGCCTATGACGATCAGCATCAATCCGCGGATGCGTCCGAAGCCTTGCGTCAATTCGTCGGGTTTCACATCCGCTTCCACCTAAAGCGCCCGGACGAGGTGTTTATTGCCTATATGGAATTGCGCAACCTGACACCCGAGAATTTTGCAGAGATCGAAGCGTTACGCCGCCACTATGAAGACGCGCTTGAGGCGATCCTGCGCGCGGGTCAGGCGGCCGGAGTGTTTGATATCGCCGATACCAAAATCGCAACTTTGGCGGTGATTGCCATGCTCAATGGTGTCATGACATGGTACCGAGCCGGCGGGCGCTTGTCGCTGGACGAGGTCGAACAGGTCTATTGGGACATGGTCCGCCGGTCGGTTTCGGCTTGAACGGCCTAATGCGCAGGGCGAATGAAAGTGCCGTTGCGAAGGTCTCGAAAGGCTTGCTCCAACTCCGTCCGCGTATTCATGACGATTGGGCCGTGCCAGGCGACCGGCTCGTCAATCGGCGCGCCCGAGATTAGCAGGAACCGGACACCTTCAGGCCCGGCCTGAACTGTGATTTCATCCCCGGTACCAAACCGGACCAGCGTCCGGTCACCGGACATGTCGCGGATATTGACCTCTTGTCCGGCGACTTCTTTTTCCAGCAGGATGCCAGTAGGTTGCGAGGCATCGACAAAGGCGGCATTACCTTCGAACACATAGGCAAAGGCGCGGCGGTAGGTATCGATTTTGAGCGTCTTTTTAACCCCTGCCGGGACATGGACATCCAGGTATTGCGGATCGGCGGCGATCCCGTCGACCGGGCCGGTCTTGCCCCAGAACTTACCCACGATCACACGCACCTTGGTGCCATCATCATCGGTGATTTCCGGGATGTTCTTGCTTTTGACGTCCTGATAACGCGGCGCGGTCATTTTTTTCGCCGAGGGCAGGTTACCCCACAACTGAAAGCCGTGCATCTGGCCAAACGGATTCCCAGCCGGCATCTCCTGATGCAGAATCCCGGAACCGGCGGTCATCCATTGAACGTCTCCAGCGCCAAGTGTGCCGCTGTTGCCCAGCGAGTCCGAGTGTTCAACCGAACCGGTCAGAACATAGGTGATCGTCTCGATCCCGCGATGGGGATGCCAAGGAAACCCGGCCTGATAATCCTGTGGACGCTCGTTTCGGAAATCATCGAACAGCAGAAACGGGTCAAGCTCGGACGGGTCCTGAAAACCGAACGCGCGGTGCAGTTTGACGCCTGCACCTTCCAATGCGGCGATGGCTTTCCGGGTTTCCAGAACGGGTCTTAGGGACATGATGGCCTCCTTCAATTGTGGTCACCATGTATTTTCGACTGGGACAGCGTCAATCGGCAGAAAAGAACGGGGAATGTGCGAAAATCGGCAGTAGCAGCCCCCCTGTTTTTTTCCACCAGAAGTCGGTAAACCCACGGGGTAACAACAGGGGTTCACATGCAGCAAGACATTCTGGCCACTATTAGGCCTTCACCCGCCAGACGTTGGCTCGGCGTCGGGATGCTGAGCATCGTCGGCGCTTTGGTTTTGTCTGTAGCACTGGTGCAACCGCCCGAGCCCCTGTGGCTGGTCTTTCTGCTTGCGGTTGGCGGCGCGGCGTTCTGGCTGGCGTATCGCATGTGGCACGCGACGAACGACTGGATCGAGTTGACGTCTTCCGAACTCCGAACCGGGGCAGGGCACCTCATCGCCAAAGTAGAGGATATCGAGGCCGTCGATCGGGGGGTATTCGCATTCAAACCTTCGAACGGGTTTCTGCTGAAAACACGCGTTAGTGGGGAAAATAGCTGGGCGCCCGGGCTATGGTGGCGTGTCGGGCGCCGGGTGGGCGTCGGCGGAATGACCGCCGCCGCCGAAACCAAATTCATGACGGATGTGCTTAGCTCGTTGTTGCTACAGGCACATCCAGGTCATTTTGCTGACAACCCTGCACGGAAACGTTCCCAGGGATCAGATCGGTGAAACGCGGGCGCGTGAAGACAAAGTTTTCGAACTTGCGCTTTCCGTTCAGCCAACCGTTCAACAATGGCGGTTTGAACACAGGATCATAGTCGTTCGTGGTTTCGACGATGATCAGTGTGTCCAGGTCAGACATCGGTGGAAGCCTGTCGCGAATTAAGTGAATGTTGTCATTTCGCCACTCGAATCCAAAACCGCAATCTGATGACCAGTCGACATAATGGCGATCGTCTTCCTCTTTAAACATTATGAAAGTCATGCGCATTTTCAACGGTGCCTGGTTACCAACCATTTGGCGCAGCATGACATACATCGACGACACATACGGGTCCGTGATGGTATTGGTCTCACGCGAAACTAGGTCGCCCACTGTGTAAGAAGCTTTGAGGTTAGCAGTGCTCTGGCGGAAAGCGTCATATAGCGAAAAGGTTACCGTGACGGTCCAAACAAGCATAGGGAACAAAACAATAGCTTCTAAGGACAGAGTGCCATCCTCGCGACGTACAAAGTCGCGGATAAATCGCTGTATGCGTGCAAATATAAGCGTCATATCAAGGCTCCTGAACAAAGGCTGTCGTCGCCGTCAGCGTAACCAGGCCATCATCAGTCGTTAGCGCTCGCCCAAAGGTGGTTGTGGCGAGAATCGGATTAACCTTTGCGCAGGCACGTAGAACCATCAGCTCGTTCGATCCGCCATTTGAGAATTCTCGTACAGGTTTGGCCGGTTCCGCCCTGTCAACACAATCCACTGTCGGGTCGATATTGATGCCGGCGTAGGGGTCCTGAACCACCATCTCCAACCGCAAATTGGCAGAGCAGTTGTTGATAATGCTGGATCTGCTGCAGATCGCATCTTTGATCGAGTCATGCGTAGGCCCTGAGCCGGTTCCAAGGCGAATGTCGCGCACCACTAGATCTACCGATCGTTCCAACATCGATTGCTGGATCGAGACCATCGCGTACTCAATGGCCCCCAGGATAAAGAACATGTACAGGGGGAAAAGGATAACGAATTCAACGGTTAATGACCCGTCTTCAGCTTGTTTGAAACGAACTATTTTTTGTAGTGCTTTTCGTATCATTGCGTCAGCCTCAGGCGCTTGATCGACGAAGCGATGGACTCGAATGCTTGCTCAAGCGTCAGGTCTTCTTCCCCAAGGTTACCGTTTGAGTTGACCACGTAGACGAAAGCAGGACCACTGGCGCAGTTTTGGATCGTAGCGAGACCAGTTGGCGGTGCTTCGAAGGCAATGCCGTAGATTTTGACTTTTTTGCTTTCTTTTATCTTTGAGCAGATAGAGGCTGTGCGGGTATTTTTTGTGCCTGAGTAAATGTTGCTGTACGCATTTGCGTACCAGTCGTTATAGTGGTTGGGGTCCCACTCATAATTGTTTACAGCATTCCAATAAAGCGACACCTGGTTGAACAATTCTGGATAGGTCAGCCGTGTCGCTGTACCTGGTTCGTCCTCCAAGTCACCATAGCGGTGATCGTTGCCGTTCAGTTCCTGTCGTGTCCAGTAGTATTCTTGCGGACTCTCCGACGAGAGGACGCTGTATTCGTCACCAGTGACGGTTCTGGTGCGCGGCCGCCCCCATCTATCATAGTAATTTTCCGTCCACTCAGTGGCGGGGTTGTACCAGACATCTGACAGTCCATCACGCAGGTCTGATCTTAGTACTGCTTGGGAAGTATTCTGACCATCGGTCATGACGATGATGATTTTCTGAACATCAGCATCGTAGTCCATGGGGCGATTGTCGAACGTTTTAGGTACAACCGTTTTTGCATTCACTTCAGTCGAAGTGGGGTCCACTTTCTGTCGGGTTAATTGTTGGATGATAGGCCGAATTTCAGGGTCAACCAATGCGGCGCCCCATTTCATACCGATTTCAATGGACGTGTTTCCCGATGCAGTAAGAGCGTCAATCTGATCATTCAGGTCCGAAATAACATTGGTGACCGGGGTGATGTCACTTCCGGCCCTTGTTGGACAAACCGTCATGAGGTTGCTTCCTGATCGACCAGTGAAGGGGTCGAAATGAGCCGCTCTGATCAAGCTGGTCGAGGGGCTCAACCCTTTTTCCGAAAACTGGGCTGTGGTGAAGTTCACGCAATGCGAATAGCTGTGTTCAGATGTTGCATTCACGAATTTCCCCAGGATGTTTTCCCCGGCATTCACCTGTGTTGCATAAGGAATAATCGAAATTGATATCTTGTCCGGGTTTTCCTTTGCGTACATTGCCGCAACGAACTTCTTGGCCGCTTCACGCAGAACCTGGATTTTGGTTTTACCCGCCTCAGCAGACGGGTCACGCATAGAGCCCGACATATCCAGAACCAGCGAAATCTCGATCGACCCAACGGACTCTTCCGCTGTGCTGCTTACCACAGAATGCAACTTGGGAATGCCAGCAAGGTACATAAATGCAGTGTGGACGGTCACTTCAGCGTCTGCCGTCACACGTCTTGAGCCGATACCAGCGACAACTTCGGGTTCTTTCGTCAGCTTGCCCCGCACTCCGGACTTCTCAAAGTATTCTTTGACAACATCCGCTGGGGGAAGCTCCTGATCAAGGTCAGCGGCAGCGAGAACCGCGCGGTCCAGCGTGGCCTGAAGATTTGCCCGGTCGCGCTCGAAGTGCATCATGTCGACGCCCATGCCGGTCAAACAGATGATTATTAGAAAGCCCGACACTACAAGTATTGTGAACACGCCACCATCTTCGTCCCGGGCGAAACAACGAGCCGAAGTGGTGAAGCTCTTAATTATCTTAGAGCCGCTTCTGAAAACGCGCATTACCATATTGATGACCTCGCTGAGCAGACATCCAAACTGCCAAGGAAATATTAACTTTCAAAAATTAACGCCGAATCGTGGCGGGATTTAGGCGAAAAAGCCGCTGTCTTGACCGGTTTGCTGGAAAAAGCGGGATAATTTGAGGGTGTTAGGCGCTTCTGTTGTCGTATAGGCGACAATTTCAAATGGGTGTTCATGGTCGGGCGACTCAGGGGCTTCGAAAAAATATCTTCGGGTTTCATCGGTTTTATTTTCGCTTAAATATTGATCGTTTACGTATTGGGTGCGACAAAACGTCAGAACGTAAGTCGTTCGCTGGCACGGAGGATTAAATGACGGCCATCAAAGAACCCAGCTTTCGCGAGAGTGTGGACCTCATGTTCAACAGGGCGGCGTCCCTGATGGACTTGCCTCCAGGGCTAGAGGAAAAGATCCGGGTCTGTAACGCCACTTATACAGTGCGGTTCGGTGTACGACTGCGGGGCGAAATTCACACCTTCACAGGCTATCGCTCGGTTCATTCCGAACATATGGAGCCGGTCAAGGGCGGTATTCGCTACGCCTTGGCTGTGAACCAGGACGAGGTCGAGGCGCTGGCGGCGCTGATGACCTATAAATGCGCGCTGGTCGAAACGCCGTTTGGCGGCTCGAAAGGTGGCCTGCGCATCGATCCCCGCCAATATGAAGAGCATGAGCTGGAGCAGATCACCCGGCGCTTTGCCTATGAACTGGCCAAGCGCGATCTGATCAACCCTTCTCAGAACGTGCCCGCGCCGGATATGGGGACAGGTGAGCGTGAGATGGCCTGGATGGCCGACCAATATGCCCGAATGAACACCACCGACATCAATGCGCGCGCCAGTGTGACCGGCAAGCCGTTGAATGCCGGGGGTATCTCGGGGCGGGTCGAGGCGACCGGACGGGGCATTCAATACGCTCTGCGCGAATTCTTCCGCCACCCCGAGGATGTGCAGAAGGCGGGCCTGTCGGGCAAGCTGGATGGCAAGCGTATTGTCGTGCAGGGGTTGGGCAACGTGGGATACCACGCGGCGAAGTTCCTGAGCGAGGAGGACGGCTCGCGCATTGTAGGTATCATCGAATGGGATGGCGCGTTGTATAACCCCGACGGGATTGACGTGGAATCCGTTCGGCAGTGGATTGTGAAGCATGGCGGGGTCAGCAACTACCCGGATGCGACACATTCGGCCGAGGGGGCCGATGTTCTTGAAGCGGAATGCGATATCCTCGTCCCGGCTGCGCTTGAGGGGGTGATCAACCTGACCAACGCCGAGCGGATCAAGGCGCCTCTGATCATCGAGGCGGCGAATGGTCCAGTAACGGCAGGCGCGGATGAAATCCTGCGCAAAAAAGGTACGGTGATCATTCCGGATATGTATGCAAACGCGGGCGGTGTGACGGTTTCCTATTTTGAGTGGGTCAAGAACCTCAGCCATATTCGTTTTGGCCGGATGCAGCGCCGTCAGGAAGAGGCGCGGCATGAGTTGATCGTCAGTGAGTTGGAGCGGTTGGACCGTTATCTGGGTGACGCATGGTCGATGTCTCCAAACTTCAAGGCCAAGTACCTTCGCGGCGCAGATGAGCTGGAACTGGTGCGTTCAGGTCTGGATGACACCATGCGCATTGCCTACCAGTCTATGCGCGAGGTGTGGCACAGTCGCGACGATGTCGAGGATCTGCGGACGGCGGCCTATATCGTGGCCATTGACCGCGTCGCGAAAAGCTATCGCGCCAAGGGTTTGTAACTTTCGGCGTTGGCGGCGGTCGGGTTGCGGCCCGGTCGCCCCTGTTGCCGCTCTGCTCCTAACGACCGCGCGCGGTGAAAAGGGTGATAGCGGGCGATACTTCTGCCGGGTAAGCTGCCGCGAAAGAAACGATTCCGGGAGACCCCCATGTTGCGTATCGCCGTTGCGGCCCTGTTGCTGGCCACACCTCTGGCAGCTCAGGAAACCAAAGAACAAAGCTGCCAGTATCAGGCCGATGTCGTTGCGGCGATTCAGAAAGCGCGCCTGGACAGGGTAAAAGAGCGCGACGTGCCACAGGCGGTGGCCGACACAGGCCCGACATGGCCTGAAAGCTACAATAACGCCATTCCGCTGATCACGCCTTGGGTTTACGAGCAAAAGATGCGGGATGTCCGCAAAAAGGATCTGGGTGCGGCGTGGCTGGAGTTGTGCCTGCAGCAATAATCCACAGGCCCGTCATTTCCCTGTGGACAACCGCGCGTCATCCCCTTGGCGCGGGTTATCATTTCTGGCAGGTTTGACGAATGTCTTTGCCCCCCGGATTTCTGGATGAACTGCGCACCCGGCTGAGCTTGTCTCAGGTTGTCGGGCGCAAAGTCATGTGGGACCAGCGCAAGTCCAATCAAGGCAAGGGCGACATGTGGGCCCCGTGCCCGTTTCACCACGAAAAGACTGCATCCTTCCATGTCGATGACCAAAAGGGGTTCTATTACTGCTTCGGCTGCCACGCCAAAGGGGACGCGATCAGCTTTGTGAAAGAGACCGAAAACGTCTCGTTCATCGAAGCTGTTGAAATTCTGGCGCGTGAGGCCGGTATGCCGATGCCCGCGCGCGACCCCAAGGCGCAGGAAAAGCAGGATCGCCGTGCGCAGTTGGCCGAGGTGATGGAGCAGGCGGCGCAGTTCTTCCGTCTGCAGCTCAAGACCGGGGCAGGGGGCGCCGCGCGCGACTACCTGACCCGTCGGGGTCTGGACGTTCAGGCGTTGGAGCGGTGGGAGATCGGATTTGCTCCGGACGGCTGGCAGGCGTTGTGGGATCATCTGCGGGGCAAGAATGTCGCCGAGGACCTGATCCTCGGGGCTGGTTTGGCCAAGCCGTCAAACAAGGGCAAGAATCCCTATGACACCTTCCGCAATCGGATCATGTTCCCGATCCGCGACCCGCGCGGGCGGTGTATTGCCTTTGGCGGCCGGGCGATGGATCCAAGTGACAACGCCAAGTATCTGAATTCGCCCGAAACCGAGTTGTTCGACAAGGGTCGCAGTCTTTACAACCACGGCCCAGCACGTCAGGCGGCGGGGAAGGGGCAACCGCTGATCGTGGCCGAGGGGTATATGGACGTGATTGCTCTGGCCGAGGCCGGGTTCGGCGCTTCGGTTGCGCCCTTGGGCACGGCGATCACGGAACATCAACTGCAACTGCTCTGGCGCATCTCGGACGAGCCGATCATCGCGCTGGACGGCGACACCGCCGGTTTGCGGGCTGCGATGCGGGCGGTTGATCTGGCGCTGCCTCTGCTCGAGGCTGGGAAATCTCTGCGCTTTGCCCTGATGCCCGAAGGTAAGGATCCGGATGACCTGCTGCGGGCCGAAGGGGCCGGGGCGGTTCAGGCTGTGCTGGATGGGGCCATCCCCATGGTCAAACTGTTGTGGCAGCGCGAAACCGAAGGCAAAGTGTTCGACAGTCCGGAACGTAAGGCGGCATTGGACAAGGTGCTACGCGACAAAATCAAGCTGATCCGCGATCCCTCGATCCGGTCGCATTATGGGCAAGAGATCAAGGACCTGCGCTGGCGGCTTTTCCGTCCGCAGCGGCAGCCGCAGAACCGCCAGTGGCAGCCACGCGGCAAGTGGCAACCGCAGAAACAGCCAGCAACACCCGGTGCGCGATCCTCTTTCCTGGCCTCATCCGAGGGGGCGGAAATCCAGCTGCGTGAAGCGGCCATACTGGCCATCGCAGCGCTGAACCCACGGGTCGTCGTGCAATTCGAGCACCAGCTGGAAGAGATGGAGTGCCGCGACCCCGACCACGCGGTTCTGCGCCATGCCATTCTGCGTCACGCGATTGATGATCCGGATCATCTGCAGGACCACATTGCCGAAACTTTGGGGGCCGAAGCCCTTGAAAACCTGCTGGCCCTTCGCCATGTCGCAGTAATCCCCTGTGTGTACAAACCAGGCGACGTTGAAAAGGCCGAGATGACACTGGCTGAGGAACTCGCAAAGATCAAAGCGCTCCGGGGGTTGGATGCTGAGATTGCCGAAGCTGCAGAGGAACTGTCCGATCTGGCTGATGAGGCGCTGACATATCGGCTGGCGCAGGCCGCCGAAGAGCGCAACCGCACGAGCCGCAGCCAGAACGAGGACAGGGCCGTTTTCGACATCGCCGACAACGGCGCAAGAATCAACCGCGACGAGAAAGACGCGTTCAAGGCAATCATGTCCGGGATCAATTTCGAACGGAAACGCCGCTAAACTGGTGTTTTCGTAAGGCACTGGAAAAGAAAAACAGGTAAACGGGTGGCCGAATCACTTCTACGCGCTAATGATTCGGTGCAAACGAATCACCCATCCCTGCAGGAGCATTGAATGGCCGCCAAAGACACGACCGAAGATCGCAAGTCCGACGAGCAGGAACAGGAAATCTCGCTGGACATGAGCCAGGCCCAGGTCAAGAAGATGATCGCTGAGGCCCGCGAGAAAGGCTACATCACCTACGACCAGCTCAACCAGGTGCTGCCGCCGGATCAGGTCAGCTCGGAACAGATCGAAGACGTTATGTCGATGCTGTCCGAAATGGGCATCAACATCATCGAAGATGAAGAGGCCGAAGAGGAAGAGAATAAAGGCTCGACCGAACTGACCACCACTGATAGCAACCGCGAGGTTGCGCTGGCCGGAGCCGCAACCGAGAAACTGGATCGCACTGATGACCCGGTTCGCATGTACCTGCGCGAGATGGGTTCGGTTGAACTGCTGAGCCGCGAAGGCGAGATCGCCATCGCCAAGCGGATCGAAGCCGGTCGCAACACCATGATTGCCGGCCTGTGCGAAAGCCCTCTGACGTTCCAGGCGATCACGATCTGGCATGACGAATTGCTGTCTGAAGACATTCTGCTGCGCGACGTCATCGATCTGGAGGCCACATTCGGCAACCAGATGGACGAAGACGGCGGTGTCGAGGAACCTGTCGTTGACACTTCGGCTGTTCAGACTGCCAAACCAGCCAAAGACACAGGGCCGGAACTCGACGCTGATGGTAATCCGATTGCCAATGACGATGACGATGACGACGACGATCAGGCCAACATGTCGCTTGCCGCGATGGAAGCGGCCCTGAAGGATCAGGTGCTGACCACGCTGGAGCGCATCTCGACCGACTTCTCGATGCTGTCGGAGATGCAGGACAGCCGGATATCTGCCACGCTGAACGAGGACGGATCATTCAGCGAAAAGGATGAAGACACCTATCAGAAGCTGCGCGCCGAGATTGTCGAGCTGGTAAACGGGTTGCACCTGCACAACAACCGGATCGAAGCGCTGATTGACCAGCTTTATGGCATCAACCGCCGGATCATGTCGCTGGACAGCTCGATGGTGAAACTGGCCGATCAGGCTCGTATCAACCGTCGTGAGTTCATTGACGCTTATCGCGGTCGCGAACTGGACCCGAACTGGCTGGCCGAGATGGCAGAAAAGCCTGGTCGCGGTTGGCAGATGTTCATCGAACGCTCGACCGCAAAGGTCGAGGAACTGCGCAACGATATGGCTCAGGTCGGTCAGTATGTCGGTCTCGACATCCCCGAATTCCGCCGCATCGTGCAGCAGGTTCAGAAGGGCGAGAAAGAGGCGCGGCAGGCCAAGAAGGAAATGGTCGAAGCCAACCTGCGCCTGGTGATTTCGATTGCCAAAAAGTACACGAACCGCGGCCTGCAATTCCTTGATCTTATTCAGGAAGGCAACATCGGCCTGATGAAAGCGGTGGACAAGTTTGAATACCGCCGCGGTTATAAATTCTCGACATATGCGACGTGGTGGATCCGTCAGGCGATCACGCGCTCGATTGCGGATCAGGCGCGCACGATTCGTATTCCGGTCCACATGATCGAGACGATCAACAAGCTGGTCAGGACCGGCCGTCAGATGTTGCACGAGATCGGTCGCGAACCGACGCCGGAAGAACTGGCCGAAAAGCTGCAGATGCCGCTTGAGAAGGTTCGCAAGGTGATGAAAATCGCCAAAGAGCCGATCAGCCTTGAAACGCCAATTGGCGACGAGGAAGACAGCCAATTGGGCGATTTCATCGAGGACAAGAATGCTGTGCTGCCGTTGGACAGCGCCATTCAGGAGAACCTCAAGGAAACGACCACACGGGTTCTGGCCTCGCTTACTCCGCGTGAGGAACGAGTTCTGCGGATGCGCTTTGGCATCGGCATGAACACCGACCATACGCTGGAAGAGGTAGGCCAGCAGTTTAGTGTGACTCGTGAGCGTATTCGCCAGATCGAGGCGAAAGCGCTGCGCAAGCTCAAACACCCCAGCCGGTCGCGAAAGTTGCGATCTTTCCTGGATCAGTAAAGTCAAAGGCGCCTCAGACGAGGCGCCTTTTTTCTGGCAACTGAAACCTTCACGTTGGCTGGTTCAGCGATCAATTTGGCGGCAACTCGCAAGTCCCACCCCATATGCACCTTTATATCTTTGGCGTCCACTCATGGGACAGGCCGGGGCGAGGTGGCGACGCCGATGACCCCCGGCCACCCGGCTCAGGGGATTTCCGGAGGATCCAAACGGCTGCGGAACGTGCTGGGTGCCCGCCCGGTCCAGCGTTTGAAGGCAGTCGAAAATGCTGGTTGATCTGAATAGCCTAGGGAAAAGGCGATCTCTGACAGGGGCATTCCGTTGGTGATGAAAGTCTGAGCCAAATCGCAGCGCAAGTCATCGACGATATCGCGATAGCTGACGCCCTCATCCTTGAGCCGCCGGGCAAAGGTGCGCGGACTCATTCCCAGGCTGGCGGCGGCTTCGTCGGCATTAATGACCGTACCGGGCATCGACCGGGTGATAAGCCCTTCGACCTGCGCGCGTAGTTTTTGCTTGGGCGAGCGCCGCTCGGTCAGAACGCGTTCTCCGTATTCCAGAAGATGCGCCCGCAGGTTCGGGTCATAAGTCGGAACAGGCATATCCAGAGCCGAGGGCGCAACGACGATCTCAAGCCGTTCCGAGCCAAATACAACAGGGCACCCGGCAAGTTTCTGAAAACTCTTCTGGTTTCCGCCAATCTCGTGCTGAAATCTGATTTCTATGGGAAAGAAATTCGTTTGCGTCAGGGCTCGCATCCGGGCCAAACCGCTGAACATCAGGAACTCGGTTCTGCGATGGTAGCGGGCAAAGCTGGCGTCTTTCCAATCGGCTTCGATGGTGGCGAAGTTACCGGCAAGCCGCAGGCTAAACATCAGCGCGGGGTCAATGATCCTGTGAAACCGGGACGTATTCTCCATGACCTGCCGCAGGTCCCGTGAGTATTTGCTGATATAGGCGGTGAGGCTTGAGGCGGATTTGAACAGCAACCCGGCCTGAGCCGCAAATGTGATGTCCCCCAACGCGTCGCAGGCATAACGCACGAAAAGAGCCTCTTGATGCGCGGTATAGGTGGTGGCTGGAGGCGAGATGGTTTCCCGCGTCAGATTGCATTTTTTTAGGATGTGGTCAGACACTTCAGTGCCGTTCGTTCGTTGATCAAGCGCTCGGGTCAGCAACTGGATGCGGGCGATATCAACTTCCATGGCCTTTCCCACCGTATTTTTAATGTGCTTTTACGCCAAAGTGACAGGATGCGCAGATCCTGTCCAAAGCAAATGTCTGTTGTCTGGAATTCGAATGGTTTTGGCGTAAGAACACAAGACCCAAGGTCAGCAATACACTATTTTTCGCCCGTTGTCGGGTCAGCGCCTTGCCGGGGATGGGGGCAGAGCCCTGGAAACCTCACCAGTCCGGTGGCTCCCCGGCACGTTCCAACTTCGTGATTATCTGGACGTCCTCTTGTCGCATTGCCGGGTCAAGGCCGGGGTGAAAGGGTTGAAGTCAAGATTTAGCGGACCCGAAAGATATGCCTATCCTTGTTTCTGCAGACTTCAAGGGCATTCAGGATGCCATTGTATTCGATGGGGAATGTGTCCTGTGTTCGGGGTTCTTTCACTTTATGCTGGTGCGGGACAAAGCGCAGCGCTTTAAGTTTGCGACGGCACAATCCCCTCTAGGGCAACGGCTGTACCGCGATCTTGGTCTGCCAACGCGGGATTTCGAAACCAATCTGGTCATTGTGAATGGCAGAGTGCATCAGCGCCTTGATGCTTTTGCCGCTGCAATGAAAAGCTTGCCGGGATGCTGGCCAACTCTGTCTCTGTGCAGGTTCCTGCCAGGATGGGTCAAAGACCCGCTCTACCACTTGATTGCGCGCAACAGATACAAGATCTTTGGCCGCACGCAGGCCTGCTTGATCCCGGATCCCGCACTGCGGGCCAGGTTTTTGCCCGAGGGGTTCTGAGTGCGACCCGACCCCTTTTTGCAAGCCCTGCCTTTGGGGGCTGACGTGCCTAGGGCTGTTCGGCGCTTGCACGATGCTCCGGGGATCTATGCTGGACGGTGCAGTGTTGTCGAGGGCAGGGGGTGGCTGATCGCTCTGGCCTTGCGTCTTGGGCGTTTCCCCCGGGGCGCCGAAGATATTCCGGTGCAGATCAAGATCGACCGTGATGGGCAGGAATGGCGATGGGTGCGGGATTTTGACGGTCACACCACGCGGTCTCGGCTGACTTTTGATCACGGTGCCGAATGTGTTCGTGAGCAACTGAGTTGGTTGTCCATTTGGCTGATGCCCGAGATTTCTGACGGACGTCTGCTGATCCACATACGGCGCCTCAGTGTCTTGGGGCTGCGCTGCCCCGCTTTCCTGCTGCCGCGATCTTCCACCGTGGAATGGCAGGACGAAACAGGGCTTTTTTGTTTTGACGTGTCGGCTGATATGCCCGTGCTGGGACTGTTGATCCGGTATCGCGGCTGGCTGGCACCCGTTCACGACCCGCAGAGCTTGGGCTGAATTCATCGTGAAGCGGCTTTGTCTGGTTTTAAAGTAAACTAGGTCAATACTTACCTCGAAACAGGAAAGAGTATGGTTATGAAAAAGGTTATGACTTACGTGGCGCTTGCCGCGATTGTATTGGGCTCTTCGGCATCGGCCTCGTTCGCCCGATTTGGGTATCAGACCGTTGCTTTGAACCAAACAGAATTTGAAGTGATTCCAAGAGGGCGTACAGATGTGGACGGGTATTGGTGTGCAGCATCCGACTTTGCGCGAAGAACGCTGGGGGCGAGCTGGCAGCAGCGTATCTACGTCAAGCGTGGTTACGGCCCTAGTGAAGCGACGGGCCGCAGAACGGCCGTGCAGTTCTCGCTCTCGGCGCCAGAAGGGGTGCCGCAGCAAAGCAGTGGTGTTTTCTCGGCAGGGTTTCAGCCGGGTTTCAGCATGTCCGTTTCAGCCGCCAATGGTCGGTGCAACATCCGCCCCTTCTTCGACTGATACATGGCTGCTCGCCTGATGCAGACCGAATTCACAATCTCAACGCACGGTTCGGGGCTTTATGAATTCACCTCGGATGTGCGTCACTGGATGAAATCGGCCGGAGGTGATGGCGTGCTGACACTGTTCGTGCGGCACACCTCCTGCTCGCTGGTTATTCAGGAAAACGCGGACCCCGAAGTGCAGACGGACTTGCGCGCCTTTTTTGATCGACTTGTGCCGCCGTCGAACCACCCGGCGATGGCGTATCTACGGCACACTTATGAAGGCCCGGATGATATGCCTGCTCATATCAAGGCCGCGCTTTTACCTGTGTCGCTGTCGATCCCCGTTGTGTCCGGACAACCGGTTCTGGGTACGTGGCAAGGTGTCTACCTGTTCGAGCACCGCACCGCGCCACATCACCGAAAGATTGCGGCGCATTTCGCATAGATTCACGATATAGCGGTGAAAAATTCCGACTACCCAAATCCTAGCGGCTACCCTATAGTTGTGGATAAGTAAGCGGCATAGCTTACAAAAAGAGGCCGAACCAGGGACGAGGAGACGGCGGATGCGCTGCCCGTTTTGCGGAAATATCGACACTCAGGTCAAAGATTCACGCCCGGCAGAGGATCACGTCGCGATCCGCAGACGCCGGTTTTGTCCCGCATGTGGGGGGCGCTTTACCACGTATGAACGCGTACAGCTGCGCGATCTGGTGGTGATCAAAACCAATGGAAAACGCGAAGACTTCGACCGGGACAAGCTGGAACGCTCGATCCGGATTTCGATGCAGAAACGCCCGATTGAACCAGATCGGATCGACCAGATGATTTCCGGCATCGTCCGCCGTCTGGAAAGCATGGGCGAGACCGACATCCCCTCCAGCAAGATCGGTGAGATCGTCATGGAAGCTCTGGCGCGGATCGACACCGTGGCCTATGTTCGCTTTGCGAGTGTGTACAAGAATTTCCAGGCGGCCGATGACTTCGAGGAGTTTGTCCACGAACTGCGCCCGCCGCAGCCTTCGACGGACGAGTGAGCGAAACTGATAAGCGATACATGGCGCTGGCCTTGTCTTTGGGTCAGCGTAGTCAGGGCACGTGTTGGCCCAACCCGGCCGTGGGTTGCGTGGTTGTGCGTGACGGCCGGATTATCGGGCGCGGCTGGACCCAGCCCGGAGGTCGTCCGCATGGTGAAACTCAGGCGCTGGCGCAGGCCGGCGAGGCTGCGCGCGGGGCAACGGCCTATGTCTCGCTGGAGCCCTGTTCCCATCACGGTCAGACCCCCCCTTGCGCCGAGGCGCTGATCAAGGCCGGCGTATCGCGCGTGGTTTCGGCGATCGAGGACAGCGATCCGCGTGTGGCCGGGCAGGGCTTTGCCATGCTGCGCGAGGCCGGGATCGAGGTCACTACCGGCGTCCTGGCCGAGCAGGCTGCGCGGGACCATGCGGGGTTCTTTCTGAAGACAGAACAGGGGCGGCCATTCGTAACGCTCAAGTTGGCCAGCAGTTTCGACGGGCGGATTGCAACCTCCAGCGGTTACAGCAAATGGATCACCGGGCCAAAAGCGCGTCGCGCGGTCCACGCCATGCGCGCGCGGCATGATGCGGTGATGGTGGGGGCAGGAACGGCGCGGGCGGATGACCCATCGCTGACGGTCCGCGATCTGGGGATCGAAGTGCAGCCGGTGCGGGTTGTCGTCTCACGCCATCTGGACATCCCGCTAATGGGGCAACTGGCCCGTACAGCGTCGCAAATACCGGTCTGGCTCTGCCATGGCCCGTCCCCGGACCCCGAGCGCGCCCGCGCGTGGGAAGGGCTGGGCGCACGTCTGATCCCTTGTGCATTGGAAGAGCATCACATTGATGCCGCCGACCTGCTGCAGCAGTTGGGGCAGGCCGGGCTGACGCGCGTCTTTTGCGAAGGTGGATCGGCGCTTGCTGCGTCCTTGCTGGCCGATGATCTTGTGGACGAACTGGTGGGATTCAGTGCGGGTCTGACAATCGGGGCCGAGGGTCTGTCTGCCATCGGATCGCTGGGCTTGGAAACACTGGACGCGGCCCCGAGGTTTGAGTTGATCGAAGCCCGAGCCGTCGGGCCGGACGTTCTGCATCGTTGGGCGCGGTCGCTGCGCTAGCGGCGGCGCCACAGATGCGCGTTCGTGGCAAGTGCGCCCTGCAATTTTGAAAGCAGACGGAGGGGCCGGCCCCCTTGGCGCTCAAACCCTTCGGTCAGGCGTTTCACCGCAACCTCGACGGGGCAGGGTTGCCCGGTGATCGGGTCCATATAGCGTGGATAGTCGATCAGGGCCGCGTGCACCAATCCCAGCATCGACGGTCGCGCCCCCCGCCGCACCGGGACCGTTCCCAGATCTTGCGTCAGACCCCAGCCAGCATAGAAAGGCGCGCCAAGCGTGGTAACGCGAACTCCGCGCAACAGGGCCTCGAACCCAAGCAGAGAGGTCATGGTCCAGACCTCCTGTACCTGCGGCAGCAGGGCCGCAGGATCGGTGTTGCTGGCGATCACGTCGGCAAGGCTTTCGTCTTCGATCTCGCCTTCGCGCAGCCCGGCTTCGACATCGGGGTGCGGCTTGTAGATCAGGATCGCATTCGGGTTCGCCTCGCGCGTTGCACGCAGCAGGTCAGTGTTGGTGCGCACCGAGGTGGTGCCCAACAGGATCGAGGCATCGTCGTGAACCTGTCCCGGCACCAGAATGCGGTGTCCTAGGGGCAGGTCGGGGACCGCGCCACCGGTATTGTATTTGCTGAGCTGGCCCGCAAGTATTTGCGCCACAAGACGCTCGGCCCGCAGCTCCTGATCCGGGCGCAGGGTTTCGCGCATGGCGATCAGTTCTTCCAGCCTGCTGGGATGTGTCGGGTCGTAGTAGATGCCCAGATCATCAGTCGCCAGCGACAGGGGCGGCACCAGACTGGCGCCCAGCCCGCGAGACCGCAGAAACCCGTCTTCGATCCGGGTCGCGTCTTCGGCACCACGGGCGTGGCTGGCCCAGACCATATGCGGGCGGCCAAGTACTTCTGGCGGTTCAGACGTGAATCGGATTTTCTTCTCACGCCCGAACATCTGTTGCAGGTGCTTACGCTTCCACAGGCGCATTCCGGACGCAGTCCAGCCCTTGTGATCCTGCCGCCACGCACGCGTTTGCGCCTCGAGCGTGTCCAGAACGGTCTCCAGTTCGCAAAGCTGGTCCCCGAATGGTTCGTGCCATGTGGGATAGAGGATCATTGCTGCCGCAAACAACTGCGCCCGGGTCAGATTGCGCTGGCGACGTGGAAAGTGCACCTCGTCCTTTGTCAGGCCCCACCCGGCATAGAACGGCTGGCCAAAGACACGCGGTTTGTGCCCGGCCAAAATCGCCTCGAACCCTAATTGCGACGACAGGGTGTAAACGCCCGTTGCGCCTTCCAGCAGGGTCCAGGGGCTGATGGGCGTATCTATGAACGAGACCCTGTCGGACAGGTCCTGATCCGAGAAATATCCATTTCGGTATCCGGCAACGGTTTCCGGATGTGTTTTAATCAGAATTTGGGCGCCGGGGTTTTCCTCTTGCGCCATGACCAGCATCTCGCGGAACCGCGCGTGGTCGCCGTTGCTGGCGATCACCGAGGCATCGTCATGGGCCTGATCGACCACCAGAACATAGCCGGGATCCGGTGGCCGCAAGGTGGGGTCGACGGCCGAATACTTGCTCAGGTGCAATTCGCGCACCCGGTCAATGCCATTTCTGGCCCGATTCAACAATGCAGTGTCGTCCAGCGGGTGGGCGGTCAATAACGATTCAAGATCGGATGGCCGTGCCGGATCAAAATGTACCCCGGACCGGTCGAGCAGAAGACCCATCGGAGGCTCGCCGACTCGCCCCGGATGCAGCGAACGTAGAAATGCGTCCTCGACCCGAAGGATGGGCGACCCGTGCCGGGCCGCAATAGTCAGACCGCGATGGGCCGTCGGGCTGATGCCCCAAACGCCGACAACATCCCCGTCGCCGGGAAAGCCCAGGCGAATGTCATAGCCGGAGAGGTTCAGGATACGCCGGACGCGGCGTTGGGTCAGGAAACCACCGTTATAGACATACAGCCGGGTACGCTGAGCCCCGGCTGTCGCTTCAGGTTGCATCAGCCGCCCGTCAGAGTGGTGACATTTGCAAGCGGTGTCAGGCCACCCGCGATCAGTGAAATCGACTTGCTCCACTGTGCATAAGGCGCTTCGGTGACATAGATTGTGTCATCGTCCCGAATGACGAAATCGCGGGCGATGAACAACCCGTTGGGCGCGGTGAGGTTCAGCAGGTAGATCATGCGCTGATCTCCCCGCAAATCCTGGCGCCCCATGACCGAACGGGCAATGTCTTGCCGTTCGTTGCGCAAAACGAATATGCCAGTCGGGTCAGAGGACAGCGATTGCAACCCGCCCACCTGTGCCAGGGCTTCAAGAGCGGAAAGGTCTTGTGTGTCAAAGGCCACGCGGGATTGGCCCGTTGCGCCCAGCGCGATGTAGGATCTGCTGTCCGCTTCAACCAGAATGCGGTCACCGCCGCGCAACGCTACGTCCAGTCTGGGGTTGCGGAAAAGGTCGTCATACCAGACGGTGCCGCGGTCATTTCCACGGATCAGGGTCACAAGCGCGATGTCCGATCCAACAGCGACGCCGCCGGCCTGCGACAGCATTCCAAGCAAGGTTCTGCTGGGCCGTTCGATCGGATACACACCGGGCGCACCGATTTCTCCGGTCAGCGAGACGGTCGATCCGTTGCCTGCGGTGCGGCGCACTTCGACTTGTGGGTCGGGTGTCTGATCCTGCAGTTTGCTGGTGATCAGCTGGCGCAGTTGCTCGGGCGTGTTGCCGGCGGCGCGAATTCGTCCGGCATAGGGCACGAAGATGAAACCGTCGCTGTCCACCTGTACCTGCTCAAGCGCAGTGGCTGCGCTGAGTTCACCGGAAAGCAGACCATCATCGACGTTTTCCCAGATCGTCAGCCCCAGAATGTCGCCAGCGCGCACCGTGTCCGCAGTCAGGTTCGGCGCACTGCTGAAGGCGGCTGAGAACCCGTATTTGGGGATAGCGGACGTTGCCTGTGCAACCCGGTCATCGACCTCGACCACGAAGGCATTACCGCCATTCGCCGTCGAACCCGACAGAATCTCGGATTTGTTGGGGCCCGCTTTGGGAAGTTGGCACGCGGCCAACAGGCCAATTGCGGCCACAAGGGACATCCCCCGTATCCATCGGATTGGAAAACGCTGCACTGCCGGTTATCCTCAGTCGTCTTTGTGTGGTCTTTTGTTTGGCGCAGGCTATCCGGTTCGCACGATAACTTCTAGCGCCAACCAGTTTAATTCACTCAACCAGTTTCAACTGTGGCGCCAGCGCCTCTTTGTGGGTCAGGACCGATTGATAGGGGTCCTTGGTATCCAGCATCATGTCCGCCACGCCCCGAAGAAGTTGCCGCCGACCTCTGTGCGAATAGAATCCACCGGGCAGTTGGCTGGTTTTCAGCAAGAACCGGCGATAGCTTTGATAGGCCCCCCGGTCCGGGGGCATCGGATCAGCGAAGAACGCGGCCAGAGGCTGGCGCGACACGAATTCGGGCTTGTCGTAAACCGACCTGCCAAAAATGCGCAGCGGGATGCCGCGCCACAGAACCTGCTGCCCGGCGGTCGAGTTGATTGTGACGGCCGAGTTGGCCCCATCCAGCAGTTTCGCGAGTTTTCCTCCGGGCACGTAATGCACACGATCTGCGATACCATGCACCTTTGCCAACTGACGCACGCGGCGGTGTAGGGGTTCGCGATGGTTTTCCAGCGGATGCTCCTTAACCACCAGCCGGTGATGCACGGGGGCGCCATCTGCGAAGCCCCGGAACACGTCCTCTAGGAAATCGGACATGCAGGAATAATCCGAATGCGCCTGAACCGAACTGTCATGTCCCAGCTGCAACAAAACCAGATGGTAGGGATGACCGTTGCCCAACACTCGCGCTGTAGCCCAACGGCGTTGAATTCGATGAAACGGCATCAGGGCCAGACGTTTGAAATACAGCCTGAATTCCTTTGAGACGGGAAGGTCCCTGTGCCGCCTAAAGCTGCGGTAGCTCTGGTTCAGGAACAGCACGAACCAATGATACAGCGCACCGTAGAAAATATGCTGCCGCATATCCCCCCAATGCGACGGTGGTGGTGGTACCTGCAAAACTGACTGATCCAGAGCGCGCCGCATCTGACCGACGTCCAGTGACATCAGGCGCGAGTTGCCGTTCGAGCCGTGCCGCTCGTAGGTTATCCACCAAGGGCGCAAGTAACCTTCTTCGAAGACATGGACAGTGACGCCCTTGGCCCGCGCAACCTTCACCGCACTGGCATGAACTGGACGCGTGTCGCCATAAAGGACGATATCCGTGATGCTCCGTTCGTCGATCAGATCCGACAACCTGTCCGGCCATAGCTCGGGCGTGTCGCGAAAAGGGATGTAAGATGACTTGTCAAACCAGAAGACCTGATCGCCGGCATTGAAGCCGACGCGCCAGACGTCAGCCCCGGTGGATCGCAGCATCCTGCCAAGCCCACTGAAAAACGGACCATGCGGCCCCTGTAGAAACAGGAAGGCACGGCGTTTCGGGGCTGTTGCGGGGGATGACATTAATACTGCTCTGGCCGTTTGTTGATGAAATTATGCCTGTTTCGGGTTTTCGCGGCAAGGTGGGGCTTGCTCGTAAGGCTGGTTGGGCTTACCTCGGCGGGGAACATTGGACCAGGTCAGGAATAAGGGTTAGCGGAATGTTTACAGGGATCGTCACCGATATCGGCACCGTCACCGAGTTGGATCAACAGGGCGATCTGCGGGCCCGGATCAAGACGGATTATGATACGGCGGGCATCGATATCGGCGCTTCAATTGCCAGCGATGGTGTCTGCCTGACCGTGATCGCGCTGGGCGATGACTGGTACGACGTCCAGATCAGCGCCGAGACAGTTTCGAAGACCAATCTGGACAGTTGGCAGGTCGGCAAACGTGTTAATCTGGAGCGTGCCCTGAAGGTTGGTGACGAATTGGGCGGGCATATCGTGTCAGGGCACGTAGATGGCGTGGCTGAAGTAGTCGCCGTTCAGGACGAAGGCGACAGCACTCGTGTCACCCTGCGCGCGCCCAAGGAACTGGCCCGGTTCATCGCACCCAAGGGATCGGTTGCGCTGAACGGAACCTCGCTGACTGTCAACGATGTGGATAGATGCGACTTCGGGATCAACTTTATCCCGCATACCAAAGAGGTCACCACCTGGGGTGATGTCTCGGTCGGCGACAAAGTAAATCTCGAGATCGACACGCTGGCCCGCTACGTCGCGCGTCTGGCCGAGATGTCCTGAAGCACCAGAGCAACGTCGCGTCCTGACCGGGCCTTGCCGTCTGCGGGCTGGCCTTTGGGCGCGTCGTGGTCTATCCACCCGTTCAAACATGCTCTGCGAAAGGCTGCCTCATGAGCTTTGAAACCCCCGGACCCGTCGAAGCGCAACTGCGCGACGCGATCAGCCCGATCGAAGAGATTATTGAAGAGGCGCGCAAAGGCCGGATGTATATTCTGGTTGACCATGAAGATCGTGAGAATGAAGGCGATCTGGTAATCCCCGCTGAATTTGCGGATGCCGAGGCGATCAACTTCATGGCAACCCACGGGCGCGGGCTGATTTGCCTGCCTATGACTGCCGAGCGGATAGAGGCGCTGGGCCTGCCGATGATGGCGGTGAACAACTCCTCCCGCCATGAGACTGCATTCACCGTGTCGATCGAAGCGCGCGAGGGCGTGTCGACCGGTATCTCTGCTGCCGACCGGGCCCTGACCGTAGCGACAGCGATCAACGAACAGAACACGATGGCGCGTATCGCCACTCCCGGCCATGTCTTTCCCTTACGCGCAAAGCGGGGCGGGGTGCTGGTACGCGCGGGCCATACCGAGGCTGCCGTGGATATCTCGCGCTTGGCTGGGCTGAACCCATCCGGCGTGATCTGTGAGATCATGAAGCCAGATGGTACCATGGCGCGACTGCCTGATCTGGTGGAATTCGCCAAAGAACACGACATGAAGATCGGTACGATCAGTGATTTGATCACCTACCGCTCGCGCAACGACAACTTGGTGGTTGAGACGTCTCGTGAAACCGTCACCTCGGAGTACGGTGGCGAGTGGGAAATGCGTCTGTTCACCGACCAGACCCACGGCATCGAGCACGTCGTGATGATCAAGGGCGATATCACTACGCCCGAGCCGGTCCTGACCCGTACCCACGCCCTGCACGAAGCGCCGGACATTCTGGGCCTTGGTCCCAAGTCGTCACGCGAACTGCCGCGCGCGATGGAAAAGATCGCTGAAGAGGGCCGCGGTATCGTTTGCCTTTTCCGCCAGCCGCGCAACTCGCTGTACGCGGCCGAGGACGAAGGCCCCCGTACCATCAAACAAACCGGCCTTGGCGCACAGATCCTGTCCAAGATGGGCATTCAGGAACTGGTGCTGCTGACCGACTCTCCGGAAACCGTATATCTGGGGCTCGACGCGTTTGGCCTGTCCATCGTCGGTACCCGCTCCATTCTCAAGGATGACTGATCGTGGCTGAACAAGACAAACACGGGGTTCTGCGAACTCCGACCTTTGGCAAGCCGGTGAAACTGTTGATCGTGGTGGCTCCGTTCTATCGCGCAATCGCCGACAATCTGGTTGCCGGTGCCACGGCCGAGATCGAGGCCGCAGGCGGCACCTGCGAGGTGGTCGAAGTTCCCGGCGCGCTGGAAATCCCCACCGCCATAGCCATGGCTGACCGTCAGTGTAATTTCGACGGCTATGTCGCGCTGGGCTGCGTTATCCGCGGCGAGACCACGCATTACGAAACCGTCTGCAACGACTCCAGCCGCGCCATTCAGCTGATGGGCCTGCAGGGCCTGCTGATCGGCAATGGCATCCTGACCGTGGAAAACGACGATCAGGCTGAAGTCCGCGCAAATCCCGAAAAGATGAATAAAGGTGGTGGAGCAGCCGCTGCGGCCTTGCATCTGATCGCACTCAGCCGTAAGTGGGGCGCTTCGAAAAAGGGCGTCGGCTTCAAGCCCCCGTCCGAGTCCATCCTTGTGGCGGGCGATAGCAACGGACCCACAACAGCATGACCCAGACAGACGCGCCGAAACCGGCCAACCAGAAACGCCTGATGAAATCCGCCGCCCGGCTTTATGCGGTGCAGGCGCTGTTCCAGATGGAACAGTCGGGCCAGACGACCGAACAGGTTGTGAACGAGTTTCTGGATCACCGGTTTGGCGCTGTCTATGAAGGCGAGGAAATGCTGGACGGGGATACCCGCGTCTTCCGCAAGCTGGTTGAGGATGCCGTGAACTATCAGGCCCCGATCGACCAGATGACGGACCGCGCGCTGGTGGCCAAATGGCCCATCGCGCGCATCGACCCAACCCTGCGCGCCACCTTTCGCGCTGCAGGTGCAGAACTGACCCAAAGCGATACGCCACCCAAGGTGGTGATCACAGAATTCGTAGATGTGGTCCGCGCCTTCTTTCCCGAAGGCAAGGAACCGAAGTTCGTCAATGCCGTTCTGGATCACATGGCGCGCGAGGCCCAGCCCGAGGCGTTCTGACGCCTTTACCTCGGACTTACATGCGCTAAACTGAATGTTATAGCGCAAGGAGAGTCGCCATGCCCAAACTGATCCGGTTGTATATCACTCAGGTTGTCTGGGGATTTGTGATCTCGGCAGTGTTTGTCGGTGTTCTTCTGGCTCTGAACGTCGCAAATCTGCGCCATCTGATCACAAGCTCGGAAATGGGCCTGGTCGCGCTTGGCATGATCTGGTTCATGAACGGGATCGTGTTCGCCGGGGTGCAATTCGCCTATGCGATCATGAGCATGGCCGAGAAACCGAAGGGTCCGCGCCGCGGAACACCGGTGGCCGTTAAATTCGAACCCGTTACGGTCAAGGCAGAAAACAACTGACACCCGAATCAGGGCTGGCGGGCTGAGAACTTGTTTGCCTTGCCGACCTTTACGCGCTGATCGGGTGCAAATCGCTTGAATGTCAGAACATGTTGCCATCTGATGTCGGTCAATCACACCAACCGGCAGCGAAAGAGCATATCCTGTGAACATCAGCACTTACGAAGAGGTCGTCGCATCTCGGGCCTTTCGCGCGGATCTTGAAGACCTGAACCATGCCATTGCAGAGGGGCTGACGCAGGCAGGTGAACCTGTCGCCATCAATGGAAATGTTTGCTACGGCCATATGCAGCGGGACTTCCATTTGAGTGATCTGGAGCCCGGTATGGAACCCAAGCGGCGCGCTCTGCACCTGTTGGCTCAGGACAGTTCCTGTTTTGTCGAGGTCGGCGTTGCCGGGGGGCATGCAGCCTTGCTGGCGTTGCATTCCAATCCCGCTCTCACGTTTATCGGAATTGATCTTGGGCAACGGCTAAGGTCGTCCTGGCCGCCGGTCGATATCTATGTTCCAATTGTCTTCAAGTGGTTGGAAGACAGGTTTCCAGGGCGGGTAAAACTGTACATGTCAGACGCCATAGACGGGCTACGTCAGGTGGCAACAGAACAACCATTTGGTCAGGTTGACTTATTGCACCTGGATGCCTTGAAGAAAACCAGGGTTCAGGAAGTCGAGGCTGTATGGCCTGGGTTGGCTGGACGGTGCTTGCTGCTGCAGGGCGACAATAAGAACGGCCATGTTCAGGCCAGCTCCGAAAAAATGATTGCAGAGGGGCGCGCGCGCCGGATTACCTCTTCAACCTTTGAGGATATTCAAAGTGCCACCTATGATGTGTTGACGATCGGTCCCGATGTTATCGCGGGTGAGGTCAGTCTCGAAAACCTTATGGGCCAACGGATATTGCTTTGTGTTTGCCATCAGGATGACGAGACTTTGTTTTGTGGCTCGACGCTGTCACGCCTGAAGGGCAAGGCGGATGTGACGGTTGCCAGCTTCTTTCGACCCGCGCCCAACCGCCGTGATACAAACACGCGCGAGGCAGCCATGCAGCGCGTATGTGATGCGGTCGGGGCTCGGAGGGTTCAGTTTCCCTTTGCCGTCGAAGAGGATCACAGGCGGTTGCGGCGCTTTATCCAGATGCCGTCCGAGCCTGCGGATAACCCTCCTGAACTGCTGCGGCCTTTGCGCCGCCACCCTCTGTTTGAGCTGCTGAGCGGATCGGCGTTCGCCCTTATGCAGCAAGTCCGGCCATCGACCATCATCACTCACAACCACGTGGGGGAATACGGTCACATCGAACATGTCTTGTTGCATCATGCGGTTCTTCAGGCAGCACGACGGTATCAGGGCGCAAATGTCCTGAGCTTTGGTGTCGGGTTACCCGATGTGGATCTCGTCGTGCCGTCCTGGCCCGAGCGAAAGAACCAGCTTTTCGACGAATACATGCCGCAGTGGAAGGGGCGCAATCTCTATGATTTCGCGCTGTCGGACGAGGGGTTTGCCAAACAGGACCTGTCGGTCGACGACTAGGGTGGTGATGTGGCGGGACCACCAGTCAACCGTGCGGTGTGATTCCCGAGGACCTGTATGTACAGGTGGGCGCCAGGTAATCAGGCCAGGACCTGAACAGAGCCAGCCCCCTCGGAATTGCTTAAGGCCACCAGAATGCTACCGGTCACAAGAAGGGCAGAACCCGCCACGCGCCTAAGTAGGGGTTGCGGCGGGTTTGCACAAGGGGTCAGGCATCAACTGTTTCGTGCAAGGCGGTGCGCATTTTGCCGAAATGCTCATCCCAGCCGCTATCGAGCGACAGGATCAGGCCAAAGGCCTCGGCCCCCTGTGGCAGGCCTTCGTGGTGCAGGGCCAGCCGGGTGCCTCCTGCGACCGGTTGCAGCGTCCATTTTACTACGCTGACAGCCTCGCCCATGGGTTTGATGGTGAATGTGTATTCAAGATACTCCGGCCGCCGGGCAACGCGCACCTCGCCCCAGATCAACAAGTCGCCACTAGTCGTTCCGAACATCTCAAGCTTTTGACCGGCAGCCAGGGGGCGTTCGGGTTTGTGAAACCACTCGGCCAGCCGGTCGGGATCGGTCAGGTAAGCCCAGACAGTTTCCGGTTCAGCTCGTAGAAAGATCGTTTTTTGCAGAACGGCATGGGTCATCTGTCTTTCCTTTCAATGGCTTCTTTCAGGTTGTTCAGGCGTTCGTCCCAGAATTGGTCGAAATAGCTGAGCCAGTCCAGAACAGGGGCCATGCCCTGCGGTTCCAGTCGGTTGATACGTTCCCGCCCGCGCGTCTCGACCGTGATCAGACCGCCATCTGACAGGACGGTCAGATGCTTTTTGACTGCGGCACGGGTCATATCGAACCGCTGGGTCAGTTGTGCGATGGTCATGTCCTGCACAGCGAGCATCTGTACGATGTCCCTGCGGGTTGGGTCGGCCAGCGCACGAAATGCGTTTTGGGTTTGAGACTGCATTTGCGTCACCAGTAGCGATACCTTTTGGTATCATATATATGGAGTACCAAAGGGTATCATGTCAAGCGTGAAGTGGTTCTTGATTTTTGTTCACGAATTGTTCACATTGCTCATATGACCCTTGATCTGCAACCCGGACAGAAACTGGCCCGTGGCGTAGCGCGCCATTTATGGGCACATGGTTTTGTTTCTGTTGAGGAATTTGTGCCAACCCGCGGCCTGCGCGTCGATGTCATGGGGTTGGGCCCCAAAGGCGAGCTGTGGGTGGTCGAATGCAAGTCCAGCCGCGCGGATTATCAGTCGGATTCCAAGTGGCAGGGATATCTTGAGTGGTGCGATCGGTTTTTCTGGGCCGTCGATACCGATTTCCCGACCGATCTGTTGCCGTCCGAGACCGGGCTGATTATTGCTGACGCCTATGATGCCGAGATCGTGCGCATGGCGCCGGAAGATAAGCTTGCGCCGTCCCGACGAAAGAAGATGATCCAGAAATTTGCAGGTGATGCCGCCCGCCGGTTGCAGGCGCTGCGTGATCCCCGGGTCTGAAGGCTCAGCCTTTTACTGCGCGAGCCGCTTGCGCCGCTGCGCGGATTTCGTCCGCGATTTCCTCGGCTTCTTCGGGGTCGAAATCCATCGGAATCTCGATGCCATCGGCCTCGATGAACAACCGTATCATGCCCTGATCGGTAGGGCCGATCTGCAGGTTTGCCTGAATGTCGCGTTCGGTGTTGATGCCCATGTTCGCCTCCGGGACTGAGTGTTCGTGCTAGCGCGCAAAGGGTTGAGAATCAAGCTGCCTTTGCGGTCAGATGCGTCATGGAGAACGTCCGGATCAGACCCTTTCGCGCCACAGACACGCCCTGGTTAGTAGAGCAGCACCATCGGCTTTACATGCGGGATGAAGGGTTCGATGCCTCGTTCGGTGCTCTGGTCCAGCGCATTCTGGACGACTTTACCGCCGATCACGATTCGACGCGCGAGAGCGGCTGGATCGCGGAGAACGCTGGGCAAAGGTTGGGTAGCATCTTCTGTGTCGCGCTGGATGACCAAACTGCAAAACTGCGGCTCTTTCTGCTTCTGCCAGAGGTCCGGGGGCAGGGGTTAGGAAAGCGGATGTTGGATACCTGCATGGGTTTTGCACGCAGTGCCGGGTATACGGAAATGCGGCTGTGGACCCACGAAAGCCATCGGGCGGCTTGTGCGCTGTATCGGGCGAAGGGATGGCAGTTACTGGACAGCAAATCTGTGCATTCGTTTGGGGTCGATCTTGTCGAACAAAGCTGGAGAATTGAGCTTTAATCCTCTTGCATTCCCCCGGCGCGTTCGGTACATCGCCCCTCACGAGTGCCGCCTTAGCTCAGTTGGTTAGAGCGCTGGATTGTGGATCCAGAGGTCCCCTGTTCAAGCCAGGGAGGCGGTACCATACTTCACTGACAGATTATTGTTTGAAACTTGGCACATAGGATGGCCAATTGGGTTCTTTTTACTACGGATTGATGTCGAACAAACAGGGGGTAAAACTGTAGCTTGCCCGAAACTTGCCCAAAAATGTGAGTGAAACAGACACTCAAACCGCCAAAAATGTCGATCGGGTGTAAGCTCAGATTGCACTGATTGGGAGATGCTCAACTAAACTGCAAACCAAGGCTGTCAAAATACCGATTTGTGGATTTAGTTTGCATGGACAAGTTTTTGGTCTGAGAGTTAACAGGCATGCTACTTCGGTCAATCGGCCTGTCATACAAATGATGGTCTTCTCTTGAGCTGAGAAGGCCTGTCGTTGAGCAAGACTTACATATTAAAGAAAGCACATTAATTCTATATAGTTCTAGCAAAATATTAGTCTAGTATAACAGTTGTAGCACTAAGTATCGTTCAACGTGATTTGATCACCACAGTATTTTGAAAATGAAACCACTAAGCACATCAAACCGCGGAGTCAGGAGAAATCTCGGGACGTTGTCCACGAGCGTAGATAAGCGCACTAAATTTCATGAACCGCAATTGAACCTTGATACAGTTGTTTTCGTACATGGCTTTATGCGAGGGCACTACACTGAGACGTGGCATCACTTCACCAAGCTCATCTCGGGTGACCCAGATTTACCAAAAATCGATATTTTGCTTTGGGGATATCCAACGGGATTGTTTTCCGGTCGTGACCTTGACGAGGAATGTAGACGACTTGTCAGCGATTTGAAGCTACTGGTACATCAAGAAGACAAAGTTCTGATGGTTGGTCACAGCATGGGCGGGATCATGATATTGAGTGCTCTGCGTGAAGAAGCGATGCAAGGGCGGATGGAGCAGCACCCATCTGACAAAATCCAACTTATCTCGCTTTTTGCTTCTCCGTTAAACGGTAAATGGGCAGCATGGTTGGCGCGAAGGACTGTATTCAAATGGATTCTTAGTAGGCAACTGCGCAATCTGAGCAGAGAAGATTATTGTGAGAGGCTACTGTTAGATATAACCGAGCGTATCTACCGGCCTGAAGAAGAAGGAAAAAATCACCGCAAGATCAAAATCAGAACGAATGTAGCAATGAAAGATGCGGTGGTTTCTCGCTACGACTCTAAGGCTTCCTTGTCGCGGTTTAACAATCCCCCGCCACATTTGATCGACCAAGGGCATGCAGGGATCAAGGAGCCAGCAAGCAGATCAGATGTAAGATATCTAGCATTGATGGACGATGTTCAGGAAGAGTTGGCTAAGGTTTTTCAGATTAGGTCACAACGGTTTGTGAACTGCGATGATGCACAAGAAAGGGTTGTGCTGCTCAACGAATTATACCGTCGTTACTATTCGATTTGCGAAATACGATCAAAGTTCTTTTTTCCAAGACAGAAGGTTGAAGATATTGCACCTAAATTGCTGAAACTTGCAGTCATGCAATCGGCACGAACGGGTCAGACACCAAGCGAGTGTTTCAATCGCGCGGCCATAATAATGTCGAGTACAGATTGAGTACTCATGACGGATGACCTTATTAAGAAAATCCATTCTCAGCCACTGAGCAAAGGCGCCTGGTCAGATTGGTATCGCAAGGCATATCCCGCAGTATTTTACTTTGGATTCAAAAGGTGTCGTGGGGATCGCGATCTTTCCAAAGATCTTACACAAGAAGCTTTTTTGAGATTTCTGAAATACGACGCGATAGATAAGGTAACGACAGAAAAACAAGCACTTAGTTACCTCTTTGCGACTTTGCAGAACCTACACCACGATCACGTTCGAAAAAGAACGAAGGAAAGCGAGGTTCTTGCAGAGGTTTCAAACAGTATTGAAGAGTCCGCGGAAACCGATACATCTTGGATCGACCTAGAAGTTGCTTCGAAGTCTCTTAATGACAAAGATCGAGAGGTTCTTGAACTGGCAATAGCTGGTCGTACCGTTAGTGAAATCGCAACCATTACAAACTCATCATACGTTTCTACTGGCGTCAGGCTTCACAGGCTTCGAAAGCGGTTGAGGTCCGTGCTTTCGATTGAAGGGTAAAAAAGTACGTTCTCCGTGTAAAAAACTGCCACGTTCTGCAGTTCTTTTGTTGAGAAGGTGCGTCACAACACTAGAAGCTTGGGGTTTAAGTATGGATTTTTCCAAGAGAAAACAGATACTAGAGGAGCCTAGTATTGAAAATGCTGATGAGCTTTTGAAGCGCATGGAGGACTTATCCTCTGACGGAACTTCTTGGAGTCAGCACTTACCCTTCGACGTGGCCTTGGATTTCTACCAAAATGAAGAGCTGCGTGAAACTTACGGTCCTCACGTCGAGAGTTGCGATCTTTGCAAAGCTCTGCTGGAAGGCTTACATCCTACGAAAGAAGTGCTCGAAGAACTTCAACAAGAAGCCATTGCCCGACAGTTAGAAAATAGTTCCAGCATCGATTCACAAAAAAATGTTAGATCGTTTTCTGATCGATTGCGAGAACGTCTCACAAACATGCAATTGAAAGAGTGGTCACCTCAGGCAGGCTTGGTGACCGCGGGTTTAATTGTTGGTATTTTGGGAGCGCAGTTGATCCCCACCAATCACATCGGCGAATTCGTCTTCCAAAAGATTCGGGCAACGCAGGCATCTGCTTATAACTTAGCGCAACTTGAAACGCTAAGAGCAGAACTTTCATCATTAGGTGCTGAAGAATCCAACGTCGAACGATCTCTGCGTTATGCTAGGCTGAATTTTATTCTAGGAAATCGTGAGACAGCGTACCAAGAGATTTTTTCTGCAATGCAAGAAAATGGGGATCAAGTTGGCAATGCTTATGTAGCGGGGTTGACAAAGCGAGCAATTAACCCTGACTACCCTGCGCCATTTGACCTGACTTCAGAGCGAGACTTTCAATTGGCAATTGATCGACTAACCGCTGAAACCACTGATGAAAGTTTAGGCGAGCGTGAGCCAGATGACAATATTCGTATTGCCTATCTACAAACGATCTTGGGTCAAGATGCTTCGGCTTTGGCGAGCATAAGGACATATGCTGCGCACAAACCTGAGCTAGCAGAATTTAAAATCCACTTTGATCATATGATCGATTTGCTGATTAGTGACCTATTAGCGAGCGGAATAGACCGGAATTTCGGTCAACGATACTCAGCTTCCATTGCTAATGCGTCTATGCAATGATCTCTTTGATTTGAGTTGAATTGCAGACAGCCCTTTAACTCAAGCGGAAACAGATTCCGTACATGTTTTTTTCTTTATTGCAATTCTGTGCACGTGCAGAAAGCATCATTGGTCAATACCATTGATCTGCTTTTCGTCGCATGCGGTCGAGGCTAGCGCTTTGGCTGCAGAATCCAAATGAGTGGAGTTAGTTCAAACTATGAGATTTTGTGAGACAATCCTCGTGATCTCATCCAAGGTCTGCTGATCGCCGGGAATTAGGTGACCATAGTGATCTAGCGTGAAAGCCACAGAGCTATGACCAGCTAGTACTGACGCTTCCTTTATTCGTCCCGCTCTGACCAACACCGAAACAAAGAAATGCCGCAAGCCGTGAAGACCATGATCCGTTATTGGCGGCATGAGTTGTTGCCCGCGCCGATCATTGACGCGCTTTAGCAGTGGTTTCCAGAACTTGTTTTTTACGTTGTTGTAGTCCAACGGCTGACCTGTTCGCGTTGGAAACACCCAACCCTCTTTGGTCGCAGGGCAGGCGAGACGCCACTCTGCGAGTGTTGGGCGAACTGACTGCGGTATGGGTATCGTGCGACGCGCGTTCTTTGTTTTGGTTTTCCCTACGCGCTCCTTTAGTGGTTGCTCCTTTCGTACTCGATCAACCTTTCTGTTGACCGTAACCGAAGAAAACCCAACTCCGAAATCGCTCCATTGTAATCCAAGGCATTCCGATATTCTTACGCCCGTCATGCGAAGAATTAGAAACAGCGGATAGTACCTGCGGTACGTTCGTGCAATACGGGTGTCGTCGGACCTGTAGAGACTAAAGGCCATTTCATCTAGTTCAGCAACCTCTTGGTCGGAAGGGATGCGAACCATTTTCATGTCTTCTTGCTCGCTCCAATCCAACTTGATTTTCACGCCCTCAGCAGGGTTTGAGTAAACGGCGTCGAGCAAAACTGCATACCCGAGGATAGCTTTCGCGAGGTTTAGCGCGTGCTTGGCGGTGTTTCGGCTTGGGCAGTTCGCAATCAAGTAATCGCGAAATTCTCGCATTCTAGGTTTGTCGATTTCACCAAGTGAAATCGGGCCAAGTCGTGGGTTGATCCAATTGCGAAGGTAAGACTCATACCCTGAGATCGTCGATGGCTGAAGAGCTGGTTCTCCATCGCGACCAGCAGAACTGTCACTGATGAATTTTTCTGCAAATTTCTCGAACGTGGTGTAACCGTGTGTGATCGCCTTTTCGCGCAATTCGGAGGCCAATCGTTGCTTGGCCACCTGTTTGGCCGCACGTTCGGACTGGGCCGTGACCCGCTTTCTTTGACCGGTTGGTGTATAGTAGGCCTGAACCCAATAGCTCTTTCCATTGGTCGTTTCTATTCTTGGGTTTCCGGATAGGCATGCTTTCTTTTTTGACATCTCATTACCCCGAGAATTAGGTGAACGAGTCAAGCCAACTATCAATTTTCATTTGAGTCAATGTGTCTAAATATTTGTCCTTACAGGGAAAAAATCCTGTTTTTGTCATTTTCTCTAACCGGATTACACTTTGAATTCCATTTAAAATGGTAATGAAAGATAGGCTCACAAAATTCCGTGCCCAAAATTCTGCCCAAAAATAATTTACGAATCAGATAGTAGTTTGAAAGGGTGTCTTTAATTTCAATTTAGAGGGCCCCTTGTGGATCCAGAGGTCCCCTGTTCAAGCCAGGGAGGCGGTACCATCTCCCTCCATAGGCACTTGATACAGCGCGTGTGACGCGCATGGGTTTGCTGTTTCTTTTTCAGATGGTTCTGGTCCAAGAAACCGGTGGCGCGCCCGTTATCAGCGCGCCAGGTTCAGTCTCAGATTCATTTTGGTTCGTTTAGCCGCAGGCAGGTGCCGGTTCAAACGCTTATTGACCACGCCAAACCCCCAAATGACCACGAGGGTCAGCAGGATGAAGTAGAAAGCCAGAATCGGGTAGGGGATGAACGGGTTGAACGTTTTGTCCGCGAAATAGCCCGCGTAGTACAGCGCATCACCTCGTTGCTGCCACACCGGGAAAGCCGAAAAGAAGACCAGCGTGGTGGCGTGGAACAGGAAGATCGCTTCATTGGTATAGGCAGGCCACGCCAGTCGCAGCATGGTCGGCCAGATGATGCGGCGGAAACGGAACCAGCCGGTCATGCCATAAGCATCTGCGGCCTCGATATCGCCCTTGGGGATCGACCGGAGCGCGCCATAGAAGATCTCACCAGAATAGGCTGCGGTGTTGAAGAACAGCACGATTAACGCACCCAGCCAGGCTGAGGTCAGCGCGTCGAAGAACGGAAAGCTGTGCTTCAGCGACAGGAAGAGGAAGTAGGCAAAGAAGAACTGGATAAACAACGGTGAACCCCGGAAGAGGAAGATGAACCATTCCGACGGTTTGCGTAGCCATTTGTTCGTGGATGCTTTGCCAAGGGCGAGGGTGGTGGCCAGAAAAAATCCAGTCGCCAACGCCATTATTCCGAAATAGATGTTCCAGATCATGCCTGAACCGATCAGTGTGAACTGCTCACACAGGGTGAAATCGTTTCGGGGCAGCAGACGTTCGCCGATTCCGATCGAGCGCAAGCCATAGTCTTGGATCGTTTGCAAGCAGCTCATGCGGTGGTCTCCTTGCGCAACAGCTCGCCGCCCGAGGTCGCCTGACCGTGAGACAGGCGGCGCATCAGCCGTTCAAGACCAATCTCCGACACGCGGGTCATGCCCAGATAGAACACAAGCAGGGCGAGGAAATACCACATGCGCCAGTCGCCATGCGGGTATTGGGTGAATTTAGGGTTCTTGTACCCCCCCAGCTCGCGCGCCCAATAGACGATATCTTCGATGCCGAGCAGGAACAGCAGCGGCGTGGCCTTGATCAGCACCATCCACAGGTTCGACAGGCCGGGCAGGGCATAGACCCACATCTGCGGCACCAGGATGCGCCAGAAGGTCTGGCGGCGGGTCATGCCGTAGGCCTCGGCCGTTTCCAGCTGGGTGTGCGGGACGGCGCGCATACCTCCGAACAGGACGTTGGCCGCAAAGGCGCCGAAAACGATGGAAAAAGTAATAACAGCGAGAAAAAAGCCGTAGGTTTCGTGCACCCATTCCGGGGCGGTCCCCAGCGGCAGTTTGGCAGCCTGACAGACGATGAAGTCATTGCCCTGCCGGATTGGGTCAGTCCATTCCGGGCACAGAACCTTGTGACGGGTCCATTCGAACGCCTGATCCAGCGCGATCACGAAGAACATGAAGAAAGCAATATCCGGCACGCCGCGAACGATGGCGATATAGCCCTTGCCCAGCAGGCCGAGCGGTGGGAAATGCGACCGGGCCGCCATGGCGCCCAAAAAGCCAAAGCTCAATGCGACCGGAGCGGTGATCGCAAGCAGTAGCAAAACCTTGAAGAAGGACAGGTAGAACGCCCAATGCACGCCGTTGGTCAGATAGCAGGAGAACCAACGGAACGTGCCGAGCGTTTCGGGATCAGTACAGAACGAGAAGATGGCGGGCCTCTTTGACTGGCGAGGGCTCAGAAGCGGCGCGCCCTAGGGGCAGGCGCGCCGCAGAGTGTATTAGAAGGTCGAGGACACTTCCCACTTTGCGATCAGCTCGTTCAGGCTGCCATCGTCCTTCATTGACTGGATAGCTGCGTTGAACTTTTCTTTCAGCTCACCGTCGGATTCACGAATGCCCATGCCGACGCCACCGCCCAGCGGAACGTCGTCACCTACGAAGAGCAGACCCGAGCCATCTTCGCTGAAGGGCACAAGAAAGGACTTGTCCGCCAGAACCGCGTCTGCTTCGCCGTTGCGCACGGCAGCGATGGTTTCTTCGGGAGTTGCAAACTCAACCAAAGTGGCGCCGGTATCCGCAACATAACCAGCCTGAATGGTGCCAGTTTGTGCCGCGATTACGCCGCCGGTCACGTCTACACCATCGGACATGGCCAGATAGGCCGACGGATCTGGCGGCGTGTAGTTTTGAGTGAAGTCGATGACCTCATCACGTTCGTCGGTGATCGACATGCCTGCGATGATCGCGTCGTAGTTGCCGGACACCAGATTCGGAATGATCGAATCCCAGTCGTTCTTGACCCATTCGCATTCCAGGCTGGCGCGTTTGCACAGCTCATCACCCAACTCGCGCTCGAAGCCGTCGATCTCGCCCGCGTCGTTGATGAAGTTCCAAGGTGCATAAGCCCCCTCGGTACCCAGACGGATGGTGTCCGCCATAGCCATGCCAGCGCCAAGCGCCAGAGCCGCAGTGGTCAGAATCAGTTTTTTCATTGGATACTCCCCAGTTTGTTTTCTGTCCTGAAGTTAAGCCGCCTTTGTGGCGGAGAGAAAGCCCCGAAGTCGTTCGGATTCGGGGGACGTGAATATATCTTCCGGCAGACCCTCTTCTTCGATCAGGCCCTGATGCAGGAAGACGACATGGCTCGAGATGTCAGCGGCCATTTTCATGTCGTGGGTCACGATGATCATGGTGCGGCCTTCAGCGGCCAGATCCTTGATCACCTTGATGACTTCCTGCTCAAGCTCGGGATCCAGCGCCGAGGTCGGTTCGTCGAACAGCAGCGCCTCGGGTTCCATGCACAGGCCGCGGGCGATGGCGGCGCGCTGTTGCTGGCCGCCGGACAGTTGCGCCGGATAGACATCGCATTTGTCACCGATGCCTACTTTTTCCAGGTATTTGCGGGCGCTGTCTTCAACCTCTTTCGGGTCGCGGCCCAGCACGGTGACGGGGGCCTCCATCACGTTTTGCAGGATGGTCATATGGGACCACAGATTGAACTGCTGAAACACCATCGACAGGTTTGTGCGGATGCGCATCACTTGTTTCGGGTCAGCAGGACGACGGTGGTGCGCGTTGCCGGACCAGCGCACCGGCTCGCCCTTGAACAGAATCTCGCCCTGTTGACTGTCTTCCAGAAGGTTACAGCAACGCAGCAGAGTAGATTTGCCTGAACCGGACGACCCGATCAGCGAAACAACATCCCCGCGTCTTGCTGTGATATCGACGCCTTTCAGCACTTCCAGATTGCCGAAACTCTTGTGGAGATTGTTGATTTCGATGACGGGAGTGGAATCTGTCACGGATGGCCCATGTGTTGTCTGTGTTGGTGCGGTACTAGGGCTTAAAAATCGGGGCAATGCAATGCGCAATTGACATCATCGGGGGCTGAAACGGCCAAATTGACCATAGGTATTGACCAAATCGGTCAGCAAGCAAGCCCGGTTGTCTAAACCTGAGACGGATTTGGAACCGACAGGTAGTCACCCGCCGGGATGTCGATCAGACCGCGAAGATGAAGCAATTCGCGATCTGGCTGTGGCAGGTCGCCAATCGCGGCGCGAACGGCACGGGCGATTGCAGCGGCGTCCTGGCCCGTGGCGGTGATATAGGGCAGGGCGGGTGTCGGGACCGTGTTTCCGGCTTCGCGCAGTACCGCGCCAAGGTTGGTGTGTGCCTTGAGCAGTTCCCAAGTCAGCGCGTCCAGAGCGGCGAAATCTGCCTTACCTTCTGCGACTGCGTATCCGGATTGCGCATGGCCACCGGTTGCGATGATGGCGTTGGGTTGCTGGTCGCGCGTTTCAAGATGAACCATCGGCGCCGCCCAGCCCGATTGTGACAGGTTTTCGTTATAGGCAAAGGTGCCCCTCGCCAGCTGACCAAGATCGCGGGGGTCATCCTGACGAGAAACAAAAATGGATCGGTAATAGCCGGGCGGGCAGCCTGCCAACCCGTAGTCGGGCGTTCCGACTAGTTGAACCTTTCCGTGAAGGCGGGTGCGATAGGGCATTCCGCAGGTCTGGGCAAAGGTCAACTCGGGGTTCAGCCAGACGTGCCAGACATCCGTATCTCGGGTCAGGTGGTCGGGGCCATACCCAAGGTGGTTTCGAATCAACGTCCAGAACCGGTCATTCGCCGGTTGCAGCGCGGGCATGTCATACATGCCCAGCATCGCGATCACGATTTGGCAGCCTTTTGGCGGGCCAGAGCAGAATCCACGTCGCTGACGCCCAACAGGCTGACCACTAGTCGCAACAGCGAGTCTTCCTCGCCGGTGCGGTGCCCGTCGGCAAGTGCAACTGACCACATCGCCTGCACCACGGCGAGCCGGTCGTCATAGGCAATGGCTTCCTTGATCGCGCGGGTAAAGCGGACTGTGTCGGGGGCTTCGGCCTCAAGATCCTCGGCCCGGGCGCGCAGGGCGGCGGCCTCGAACGGAGACAGACCATAGCGTTCGGCGGAAATCTTGTCGATTCGGGCCATCTCGGTGTCGGCATAGTCGTTGTCGGACCGCGCAATGCGCACCAGCAGGGCCGTCAGGGCAAGGCGGGCATCATCATCGGCAAGCGGGTCGGGGGCGGGCTGTGTCAGCCGGGCCAAAAAATCACTGAACATGAATTAGATATAGAGGGGGACTAACGCTCTTCCAAGCGCCTTTGCACCCGTTCACGCGCGGCTTGGCTGTCGTTATAGCTCAGCCCCATGGCAACACGCGCCTCTTCCACGATCTTCATTTCGCCCTCGTCGGAATTGCCATCGGCCAGAACAACCTCCCACAAGGCGTCCAGCGCGGCCAGACGTTCGTGCAGGTCAGTGGTTTCACGGATCAGCTTGCCGAACGTGTCGGTGTCGGGCGCGGCGGCATGCAGCTTTTCACAGGTGGCGCGGACCTTGGCGGCTTCGATCGCATTATGCTGATACAGCCGGGCAAGGATACGGTCGATCAGGCTGATTTCCTCAAGCTTATAATCCCGATCCGCCTGCGCCACGCGCACCATAAGCGCCCCCAGCGCCAGTTCGGCATCCGGGTCAGCAAGGGTGTCGTGTTGCGGTGGGCGAAAAGCCTGCAAGAACTTCTTCAACATGCCGTGAGGATATTCCATATTTTGTAGCCCGCCAAGCGCGGACTACCTGTCATAGCAGCAAATTAGGGGTGGGTTTCCCAAAGCGGCAAAAACACGCTGAGCATGATCCCCGTGCGAAAGGATCAACCGGCCTGAATGGCCTGTTTCGCCTGCTCTTGCAGCCATCCCAGCATCAGCCGATACGGAACGGGGCCATAGCTGATCCGTGCCACACCCAACCCGGCTAGAGTGGCCGTATCGGGCGTGCCGGGCAGGGCGATTATGTTGACCGGCAGGGTAGTCGATTCGCACAACCTTGCGATCATTGCCTCGTCCTTCAGTCCCGGCGCAAAGAAGCCGCTGGCACCGGCATCGGCATAGGCTTTCGCCCGGGCAATCGCTTCGTCTAACATGGCGTCGGAGTGGGTTTCCGGCTTGGCCTTCAGGAAGATATCCGTGCGGGCGTTAATAAAGGCGGGAATACCAGCGGCATCGCAGCCTTCGCGCATGGCCCTGACGCGGGCTTCCTGCGTTTCAATGTCATAGAGGTTGCTGGTGCCAACAATCTGATCTTCGAAATTGAAGCCGATCACACCGGTCTCCAGCGCGCGCTGAACATTTGCAGCTACGCCCAGCACATCCTCGGTATAAGCCCCTTCGAAATCCAGCGTCACCGGCAGGTCAACCGAGGCGACGATCCGGCGCGCATTGTCCAGCGCGGTTTCTATTGGGATATTCTGGCCGTCGCCGAACCCTTGCGCCATCGCGACCGGAGCGCTGCCAGTTGCAATCGCCTTGGCCCCGGCATCACGCACAGCACCGGCACTGCCTGCATCCCAGATGTTGTAAAGAATGACCGGCTCGCCCTTTTTGTGCAGGGCTGCAAATGTCTCCGCTTGGGTGATCTGACTGGTCATGGACGGCCTCCTGTCGCTGGGTTGCGGACAGTTAACCGTGGAAAGGACGGGTGCGTATAGGTTTTTTTGCACCCGCCGTCACAATGCGGTGACTGGTTCGCGATCAGACCAGTCGCGAGCTGTCCTTCGCAGCGCGCACGAAGTCGCGAAACAGGGGGTGCGGATCGAACGGTTTGGACTTGAGTTCCGGGTGATATTGCACACCGATGAACCACGGATGATCCGACCATTCGACTATTTCCGGCAAACGCCCGTCCGGCGACATGCCCGAGAAGTTCAGGCCCGCCTTTTCCAACTTTTCTCGGTACTTGATGTCGACTTCATAGCGATGACGGTGGCGTTCTTCGATCTGAGTGCCGCCATAAACCTCGGCCACTTTCGAGCCGTCGGTCAGCACCGCATTGTATGCACCCAGACGCATGGTACCGCCTTTGTCGTCGCCCACTTTGCGCTCGACCTTGTGGCTGCCCTGTACCCATTCCTTCAGGTGATACACGACTGGCTCGAAGCGTTTCTTGCCGGCTTCGTGGTCGAATTCCTCGGACCCCGCTTCCGCGATGCCTGCGACGTTGCGGGCAGCTTCGATCACCGCCATCTGCATACCCAGACAGATTCCCAGGTAAGGCACTTTGTGCTCGCGGGCGTATTGCGCAGCCTTGATCTTGCCCTCGGTGCCGCGCTCGCCAAACCCACCGGGTACGAGGATTGCATGGAAACCTTCCAGATGCGGTGCGGCGTCTTCGGTGTCGAAAACCTCGGCATCGACCCACTCGACCTTGACCTTGACCCGGTTGGCCATGCCGCCATGAGTTAGCGCCTCGGCGATCGACTTATAAGCGTCTTCCAACTGGGTGTATTTGCCGACGATGGCCACCTGCACTTCGCCTTCGGCGTTGTGGATACGGTCGCTGACGTCTTCCCATTTGGCCAGGTCCGGTTTGGGGGCCGGGCTGATCTGAAACGCGTCCAGAACCGCCTGATCCAGACCTTCGCGATGATAGGCCAGCGGGGCATCGTAGATGGTGCTCAGGTCCTGCGCCGCAATCACACTGTCGGGGCGGACGTTGCAGAACAGGGCCAGCTTATCGCGCTCTTTCTTCGGGATCGCACCTTCGGACCGGCAAACCAGAATATCGGGGGCCAGGCCGATCGAACGCAGCTCTTTTACCGAGTGCTGGGTCGGCTTGGTTTTCAGTTCTCCGGATGCCTTGATGTAGGGCAGCAGCGTCAGGTGCATAAAGATGCACTGCCCGCGCGGCTTATCCTGGCTGAACTGACGGATGGCTTCGAAGAAGGGCAGGCCCTCGATGTCGCCGACGGTGCCGCCGATTTCACAGAGCATGAAATCGACCTCATCTTCACCAATGGCGATGAAATCCTTGATCTCGTTTGTGACGTGCGGGATCACCTGAATGGTCTTGCCCAGGTAATCGCCGCGGCGCTCTTTCTCGAGCACGTTCGAATATATCCGCCCCGAGCTGACCGAGTCGGTCTTGCGCGCCGCCACTCCGGTGAAACGCTCATAGTGCCCAAGGTCCAGATCGGTCTCAGCGCCATCGTCGGTGACAAACACCTCGCCGTGTTCAAACGGCGACATTGTACCCGGATCGACGTTCAGGTAGGGGTCCAGCTTGCGCAACCGCACCGAATATCCCCGGGCTTGCAACAGTGCTCCCAAGGCCGCCGATGCCAGTCCTTTGCCCAAGGACGAAACCACACCACCAGTGATGAAAATAAAACGCGCCATGTTTTTCGGCTGCTCCCGTGAGACGTCAAAATCAGCTGCCCGGCGGCTCCGAAAAACCGCTGCATCACGGGACTTCACGTATAAAGGATTCGCGCGCATAGCGCAAGAGAACCGCAAGATGCTGTTGCAGCCCTCTTTCAGATTTCTAAGTGTAGTGAATCAGTCGGCCTGAGGGATCAGCGGCGCGTTGTCGCCCTGAGCCGGAGGCAGAAGATCATCCGCCGACGGGGTTGTTGCCGGTGTGTTTTCTTCGGTCGCTGCCGGGGCAGGGACGCCCAGACGGTCGATCACCGAGCTGCCCGAGGATTTCTGCGCCGCCAGAATTGTCAGGGTGATCGAGGTGACGATAAAGCACGCCGCCAGAATCCATGTGACTTTCCCCAACGCGGTTGCCGCCGCGCGGCCTGTCATGGCGCCACCGCCGCCACCGCCCATACCCAGGCCACCGCCTTCGGACCGCTGCATCAGAACAACGGCAATCAGGCCCAGAGCCAAGAGAAGGTGGATGATGAGAACGACGTTTTCCATGGTGGTCCTGTACAGCGTGGCGTGTATCGCGTGGTACTTATGCAAGTTTGCCAGCGGGGGCAAGGGATGAGTTCGCATCATAACATGTGATGGGCCATATCACATCAAAGAGACTGGACAGGTGGGCAATTGCTGACGCAGGCTGCGACCCATGCCGCATGACGATCCCGAACACCCGCACGCCTTGTTGCCGCCTGACCCTGCGCTGCGCGTCAAGGCGCTTGAGACGATTCTGACCCGCAAAGGGTTGATCGACCCGGCTGCGTTAGATGAGATCATCGACACCTATCAGAACAGGATCGGTCCTCAGAACGGCGCGCGTGTCGTTGCAAAAGCATGGGTAGATCCGGAATTCAGGAAAGCTCTGCTGGCAGACGCAACACCGGTTGTCGCTGATCTCGGCTTCTACGGCCGTCAGGGCGAACATATCGTTGCCGTGGAAAACACGCCCGACTTGCACAACATGGTCGTCTGCACCCTCTGCAGTTGCTACCCTTGGCCTTTGCTGGGTATCCCGCCGGGGTGGTACAAGTCCGACGCATATCGGGCCCGCGCCGTGCGAGAGCCGCGCAAGGTTCTCTCCGAATTTGGGGTAACGCTGCCGCCCGAGACGGCTGTTCGCGTCTGGGATTCAACCGCCGAAATTCGTTATCTGGTGCTGCCCATGCGCCCCGAAGACACCGATGGGCTGGGCGAGGATGATCTGGCTGCTCTCGTTACCCGTGACAGCATGATCGGCACGGGCCTGCCCGGGGTTCTCTCGTGACTCGTGTGCACGATATGGGCGGCCGCTTTGGCGATGGCGCGGTAAAGCCCGAGGCTACAGATGCTCCGGTCTTTACCGAGGACTGGCACAAACGGGCGCTGGCGGTGACGTTGGCCGCCGGGTTTCTGGGGCAATGGAATATCGACGTCTTGCGCCATGCGCGCGAAAGATTGTCGCCCAAGGACTACGCGCGGTTTTCCTATTATGAAAAATGGATATCGGGCCTTGCTGATCTGCTTGTGGAATCGGGTGTTCTGACTGTGGATGATCTGTCCGGGGCAAGTTCGGACGATGTGCACCCATTGTCGACCCGCGTTCTGAAAGCCGAATCTGTTGCTGCGGCCCTTGCCAAGGGCGGGCCTGCAGATCGGTCGTCAGATATACCTGCGCGGTACGAGGTTGGGCAGAATGTACGCACCCTGCACCCGGCCGCCAATCGACTGGTTGATGGCGGGCATACGCGCCTGCCGATTTACGCATCTGGTGCGATGGGGAAGATCATGCGGCGGCACGGCACGCATGTGCTGCCGGACTCGAATGCGCACGGGTTTGGCGAGGCACCAGAGCCGCTCTATGCGGTAGTCTTTCCTGCTTCGGAATTGTGGGCGGACCCGGAAAACCCAAAGGACGAAGTCGTACTGGACCTTTGGCAAAGCTACCTGGAACCTGCATGAACGATTGCGCCAATTATTCCGAACCTGAACCTGTTTTTGCCGAACCTTGGCACGCCCACGTGTCCGCGGTAACCGTGGCCTTGAACGAGGCTGGGCGCTTCGATTGGCACGACTGGGCCGCACGTTTTTCGCAAACGCTAAGGCGCCACGGGCTGGAACGGGATCTGGACGGGGGCAACGACTATTTCCATGCGTGGCTGGTCACTCTCGAGCAGTTGCTAGACGAACTGGGCGCAGCGGTTCCGGGGGAAGTCGTGCACTATAGAAATGCGTGGGAAGAAGCTTACCTGACAACACCTCATGGGAAGCCCGTGCGTTTGGTCGCAAGCGGTTAGGGGGCTGCCCCCGCAGCACTTCCCGGGCGACTCTGCCGGGATATTTTGGGGTCAGATGAACTGGGTGTACTTTATTCATCTGGCCAATAGTGTCCCAGCCCGTGGCACCATGCGCAGCACGGTTCCTATCTGCGGCGAAATACCGGTTTCCCTGTCGCTTTGTCCTCGTTATACGAGCCGAGTTTGGTAATTCAGCGCAAAAGGACCGGATATGGCCAATGTGGTTGTTGTCGGCGCCCAGTGGGGTGACGAAGGAAAAGGCAAGATCGTCGACTGGCTCAGCGAGCGAGCGGACGTGATCGCGCGTTTTCAGGGCGGGCATAATGCCGGTCATACGCTGGTCATTGACGGTGAGGTCTATAAGCTGCATGCGCTGCCCTCGGGCGTGGTGCGTGGCGGCAAGCTGAGCGTCATCGGAAACGGCGTTGTGCTGGACCCGTGGCATTTGATCAAGGAAATCGGAACCATCCGCGCGCAGGGCGTCGATATCTCGCCTGAAACGCTGATGATCGCCGAGAACACGCCGTTGATCCTGCCCATTCATGGTGAATTGGATCGCGCACGCGAAGAGGCCGCCAGCAAAGGCACCAAGATCGGAACCACTGGCCGTGGCATAGGCCCAGCGTACGAAGACAAGGTAGGGCGCCGGTCTGTTCGTGTCGCTGATCTTGCCGACGAGGCCACGCTTGAGGCCCGCGTGGACCGTGCATTGCAGCACCATGATCCCCTGCGCAAGGGATTGGGGATCGAACCTGTAGACCGGGACTCGCTGATTGCTCAATTGAAAGAAATCGCGCCGCAAATCCTGCCCTTTGCCGCTCCGGTCTGGAAGGTTTTGAACGAAAAACGCAAGGCGGGCAAACGCATCTTGTTCGAAGGGGCACAGGGCGCGTTGCTGGATATCGATTTTGGCACCTATCCGTTTGTTACCTCGTCCAACGTGATCGCCGGTCAGGCGGCAACAGGTGTAGGTATTGGTCCGGGGTCGATCGATTTCGTTCTGGGCATCGTCAAAGCCTACACGACCCGTGTGGGTGAAGGCCCGTTCCCGACCGAATTGGACGATGCAGACGGCCAGCGCCTCGGTGAGCGCGGGCATGAGTTTGGCACCACTACCGGGCGCAAGCGCCGCTGCGGTTGGTTCGATGCCTGCCTGGTGCGCCAGACCTGTGCGACCAGTGGCGTGAACGGGATTTCTCTGACCAAGCTGGATGTACTGGACGGGTTTGAGACGCTGAAGATCTGTGTCGGCTATCAGCTGGATGGTGAACGCCTGGACTATCTGCCCACTGCGGCCGATCAGCAGGCGCGCTGCACGCCGATTTACGAAGAAATGCCGGGGTGGAGCGAATCCACAGAAGGCGCGCGCAGCTGGGCTGACCTTCCTGCCAACGCGATCAAATATGTGCGCCGCGTCGAAGAACTGATCGAATGCCCCGTAGCCCTTCTGTCCACCAGCCCGGAGCGGGACGACACCATTCTGGTGACTGACCCGTTTGCTGACTGATGAGTGACGACGGAAAGACCGGCCTCAGCTACAAGGCCCGGCGCCGCTGGTCGCTGGTGCTGCTGTTGATTGGGTTGCCGGTCTATATCGTGGCGGTTGTTACAATTGTGAATTGGCTCGACCGCCCGCCGATCTGGCTGGAACTGCTGGTCTACATCGCTTTGGGTATTGTCTGGGCGCTGCCGTTCAAATTCGTGTTCAAAGGCGTCGGCAAAGAAGATCCGGATCAGCCGCTAGAGTAACAGGTCCGGACGCTGCCCGGAGCGACAGCTTGGGACAGTTCACCCCGGATTCCGATCCGGCCCGGGCCAGCTAAGGATTGCGCGCGCCATTGCGTGGTACTCGCCGGAAATCTCTTCAGCAACGCTGAGCGGGGTAGGCCAGGGAGCGGTCAGAGTTGCCTGAATCTGCCCTGTCACCAGGTTCAGGTCTGCATCATGCTTTGCGGCCAAGCGGCGCATTTTCTGGTTGGTGGCCAGGCAGACCATGTGCACTTCTCGAATTCCGCGGTTCCGGGCTGCTGTAATTATCCGCGAAAACAGAGCATCCCCGATACCGCGATCCTGCCACGGGGTTTCGACAGTAAAAGCGGCCTCGGCCACATGCGCCTGATTATCCGGCAGAACGCGCAACTCCCCCACGCCGCGCAGATAGGAATCCGGGAAAGCGCCGAAGATCAATGCCGCGTTGCCAAACATATTGGACAAATAGGTCTGGACAAATGCGGCACTGACCGGAGCACCAAATCGTGATGTCAGAGCTTCGGTGTCCAGGCTGTTGAAATGACTCTCTATTTTTGATCTGTCGTATACTCTGAGGCGTCGAATAGGCAGTTCATACATGGTGTGGCCCTTGTTTGAACGGGAGCTGGATAAGCTGTCACCCTACGCCTGACCGTACCATTTTTCTGCGCTGCGGCATAGCGGGCGCGCCTGCAAAAGAAGAAAAAGGGAAAAGCGATACTTTTGTGCAAGAAAAATGGGCCGAAGAAATCTCCGGCCCATCGTCAATTGGTTTAGTTGGGATTAACCTGCGGCGCGCGCGTCATCCGGGCGGAACCCGATCTGCGTCGAGGCTGCGAAACGCCCGCCGCCTGCCTTTTCGATCTTGCCGTCGCGCAGCAACTGACCGAACGAACGCAGGCTTTCCTCACGATTGAATTCATCCTGCTTGAGCGACCGAATCTTGTTCATCAGTTGCGGTCGCGAGAACTGCTCCTGCCCTTCGATGAAGGACAGATAGGCGGCCGCCGCTTCCAGCAAATCCGGCAGTGATTGCGCACCTTGTTCCTGAGCGAACTGGGCAAATCCACCTTCTTCCGCAGCACCTTCCTCGCCCTCGGCCTCGGATGTCACGCGACGGGGGGTCACTGGTCCGGCATCCTTGGTCTGGTTGTCGATGCGCTGCTCAGCCACCAGCTTGAGCGGCGCCGATGTATCATTGGTCGGGCGTTTGCTGGTGATTTCAACTTCTGGACGGCGCGGGCTGACGACCGAGGACAGATCGCCGCGGTAGTCTTGATCACCATCCTTCTGATCGGTCTGACCTTTTTCACTGCGTTCGGCCTCGGTTACCGCAACCGCTGCACGCAACTGAGAGTAGGCTTCGCGATTGTTGTTTGTGTCCGGGTTGTCCAGATGCTCGCCGACCTTGTCCATCAGGCGCGAAACATCATGTTCTAAGTCCAGCTTCTCTGCGTCCGAGGTACCGGCACTATCGGCCAAGATGGATTCCACACTGGAAATCTCATCCAGCAGAAGGATCTCGTCCTTTTCCGTCATGACACCTTCAGGAGTGGCCTCAACGGGGTCTGCGTCAGCGTCGGCATCGCTGAGTATGTTGGTCACCTCATCGCCTTCAGGTTCGCTCTCGTCGCTTTCGTCGCTCTCGTCGAGATCAGAGAACAAGGCATCCGGTGCGGTCGCTTCATCTTCGACTTCTTCCTCTATTGCCACAGCCGGAGTTTCGGGTTGGGTTTCCAGAGCTGGAGCGGCAGATTCTTCGACCTCGCCCTCGACTTCAGCGGCCGAGAACTCCGGTTTGATTGCCAAGGGTCGAGCGGCTGGCTCTTCGGCCTCTGACATTGCCGGTTCAGCTTCGGATGTTTCGGAAAGTGCGTCGACCTCTTCGGTGGTTTCCAGATCGGTCGGGTTCAGCGAACCGGCCGCAAAAGCCGCGGCGACCGCGTCTGACGGACCAGCCGTGCTTTTCATCAGGGCCGTTTCCTCGTCCTCGGTGTAAATGACCGAGTTTTCCTCGGAATGGGATACGACGGCGCGGATGCGCTGTAGCTTGGCGGCGATGCTGTCACCGGCAGGGGGAGGCGCGTCCTCGACGGCTTCGGCGTCGGTGAACACGGGGTGAGTGGGGGGCGAGGGGGGGGGAGTGTTGATAATGTTAAGGTCCGGCGTGTTGGTTGCGGGTTCGTTTGTGGCACGGATCAGCAGGCCAGCGTCGCTCTGGCTGGCTTCGACCTTGCGGGACGCGTCGCGCTGCGCGATTTTCGTCAGCATTTCTGTGTCAGGTTGCGGAGGTTCAGAACCGAAAAACCGATCATCGGCGGCAAGATCGCAAAAGTATTCCGTAATCGCTTTCATCGTCTCAAAGGAATCGTCAAAACCTTCTAAAGTGCACGAGAAGGTTCCATAGGAGACGGTTAATACCTTGTTATTCTGTACCATCAGACGCACGTCCTTTACAAACTACAAGAGCCATTCACCCGGCGAAGGGCACACCCATGGCTCGCAACTCTCAGCATGAACCTATCATTTTGTGGTCTCAATGTGTCCAAATCCGGGAAAAATGATCAATCTTCAAAAAAATATCCAAATTGTGCTCTCTGAGGCGCCAATCGGGCTGGTCGGGGGTGGTGAAATCGGTCTCGACGACCTGAATCTGATGCTTGTTCGCGTCAATACTGTCGTGGCAGCGGATGGCGGAGCGATTCCAATTATGGATTCGGGGCGGATGCCGGACGCGGTGATCGGTGACTTTGATTCGCTGAGCGGCACGTATCTTGACCGGATACCCGCAGACCGCCTGTTTCCGATACGTGAACAGGACAGCACGGATTTCGACAAGGCCCTGCGCAGCATCGACGCGCCCATTGTGCTGGGGATCGGGTTTCTCGGCGGTCGGCTGGATCACCAGATGGCAGTGCTTAATGCTCTGATACGGTTGCGGGATCGGCCGTGCATCCTGTTAGGAGAGCATGAGGTTGTTTTCCACGCGCCCCCGCAGATCGGGTTAAACCTTACGCCCGGCGATGTGATTTCATTGTTTCCGTTTCAGCGCGTAACCGGCCACTGCACCGGGTTGGAGTGGCCGATCGACGATCTGGTGCTGGAACCGAATGGCCGCGTTGGTACGTCCAACCGGGTCATGGCGGATGTGGAACTGACCGTGGACGGGCCGGGACTGTTGGTGATGGTCCCGCGCGAAGCTTTGGATCAGGTCATTCAGGCATTTCTGTCGGGTCAGACTCGGCGCTGGCCCGCTCGCGCTGATTGATGTCGGGGCAGATCGGCTTGCTGCGGACCGCGCTTAGGGCAGGGGCTGGACCTTGGTATAGTCGGGCCCGATGCAGGTGGGCAGGTCGTCACCCAGTTTCAGCCAGCGTAGCTTTTCCTCATGCGCCACGTGCAACGTGGGTTCCAACTGGCTCGGGTCCTCTAGTGTCGCCACGTACAGGTGCAACACGCCCGACATCGATTGTGAGCGGAATGACATAGGCGTACCGCAGTTCGGGCAAAAGCTGCGCTCGACCCCGGGGGAGGAGTTGAAGGTTTTCGGAGCGTCGCCGGTCCAGCGCCACTGGCCGTCGCGTACGCCGAAATAGGTCGTCATCGGAGCTGCACACTGCCGTCTGCAACTGTCGCAATGGCAGGTGACGCAGGACAGGGTCGGAGGATTAACCTCGTATCGTATGGCGCCGCACAGACAATGACCCCGCATGATATCCCCTCCTTTTATAGCGTCAGCAGTTGGGTACGTTCACCGCCAGGCCACCCAGAGACGTTTCCTTGTACTTTTCGTGCATATCATGCCCGGTCTGGCGCATGGTTTCGATCGCCGCGTCCAGCGGCACGAAATGCTGACCGTCACCGCGCAGCGCCAGCGAGGCGGCCGAGACCGCCTTGATCGCCGCCAGCCCGTTGCGCTCGATGCAAGGCACCTGCACCAGTCCTTTGACCGGGTCACAGGTCATGCCCAGATGATGCTCCAATGCAATCTCTGCGGCGTTTTCCACCTGTTCCGGTGTGCCGCCCATCACGGCGCACAGACCTGCCGCAGCCATGGCCGAGGCACTGCCGACCTCGGCTTGACACCCAGCTTCTGCTCCAGAGATCGAGGCGTTGTATTTGACCAGACCGCCGATGGCGGCAGCGGTCAGCAGGAAATCTTCGATATGGCTTTCCGAAGCACCGGGAACGTGGTCGAGATAATAGCGCAAAACCGCAGGCATCGTTCCTGCGGCCCCGTTGGTGGGGGCAGTGACGACCTGTCCACCGGCAGCGTTTTCCTCGTTCACCGCCATGGCATAGACGCTCATCCAGTCATTGATGGTGTGCGGCGCGTTCAGGTTCATGCCTCGTTCAGACAGAAGAGCATCGTGAATGCCCTTGGCGCGACGGCGCACATTCAGGCCGCCGGGCAGGATGCCATCGGTTTTCAGGCCGCGTTCGATGCAGTCGTTCATGACTTCCCAAAGGCGTGCAGTACCCTTGGCGAAACTGATAGGGCAGCCGCGTGCGACTTCGTTTTCGCGTTTCATCTGGGCGATACTCTTGCCGCTGGCTTTTGCCATCTCCAGCATCTCTGCCGCCGATTTGAACGGGTAGGGCACGGGCGGGCCGTCATTGGTGTCTTTGCCCTCGGCCAGTTCCTCTTCGGTCAGGACAAAGCCGCCGCCGACCGAGTAGTAAACCTGCCGCAGGATCACATCGCCCTGCGCGTCGGTGGCCATCAAGATCATGCCGTTGGCGTGACCGGGCAGATTGTTTTCATAATCAAAGATCAGATCGGCCTTTGGGTTGAACTGCAGCGTCGGCAACCCTTCGGGCGTCACCGAGTGCGTCTCGGAAATCTCGGCCAGTGCGGCCTCGGCCTTATCATTGTCATAGGTGTCGGGCACAAATCCGGCCAATCCCAGAATGGTGGCACGGTCGGTGGCATGACCGACCCCTGTAAAAGCCAGCGATCCATGCAGCGAGCCGCGTAGCCCCGTAAATTCGAACGGGGACGCGCGCATCATGTCCAGAAAACGCGCGGCGGCCACCATCGGCCCCATGGTATGAGACGAAGACGGGCCGATGCCCACTTTGAACATATCGAAGACAGATAGAAACATGTCAGGTAGCTGAGCCTTCTTGAGGAGTAGCGTAACTCGGGGATGTGAATGGTGTAACCCCCAACCCTTCGGCTGCGATTGCGGCTTGGGTTGCGGGGCGGTTTTCAAGCCGTGTCAGGATCGCTTGCAGATGAGGGGTATCCGACAACTGAAACCAGCTGCGGTCGGCGCTGGCGGGGTACAGCGCCATCCACCGCATCTGGCAGGCCAGATAAATGGTCAGAACCGAGGGCTGCTCAGAGTGCAGCCAGGTTGGTGCGTTCTCCGCCTCAGAATCCAATACCTGCAAATGTCGGCGCAGACGCGGGCGGATACCGGCGCGCAGATTGTCGGCCTGCGCGGCGTCGATGTATTTCTCGGCGTAGAACAGAATGCGGAGGTCCGCGTGCAGCGTGTTCGATGCAAAGAACAGCCATTTCAGAAATGCCGCCCGTTCTGGTGATTCAGGCGACGGGGCCAGGTGACCATGCATATCAGCCAGCCATAACAGGATGGCCGCCGTTTCAAAGATCGGTCCCTGTGGGGTGTCCAGCACCGGAATCAGCCCGTTCGGGTTCAACTGCCGGTAGGCCGCACTGTCTTGCTCGTTCCGGCGGCGGTCCACCAATACAGCATCATAAGGCAGGCCCATTTCTTCCAGCGCCAGTCTGATCACCAGAGAGGCGTTGTCGGGGGCATAGTGCAGACGATACGGCGCGTTCATAAAATCTATGTACATCGCCGGAACCACACAGGAAGCCTCGATTGCGACGTTTCCAATCGGAAACGCGTATTTTCGAGATATCTTTGCGCGCCAGTGGGTCGATTTGGCTCTCGCAGTTGGCGATTGCATTCCGTATAAACCCTGCAGCAATACAGGGAAACGCTGCCATGACCCGAGATATGTCCCCCATCGACAAAGCCAAATTTGTCGCCGCCCGCCGTGCCGCCGATATGGTTCAGGATGGGATGCGTGTCGGGCTGGGGACCGGATCGACCGCCGCCTGGATGGTGCGCCGATTGGGTGAGAGGGTGCAGACCGAGGGGCTGCGGTTAAAGGGGGTTCCGACCTCGATCCGCACCGCGCAACTGGCCCGCGAGGTCGGAATCGAGGTGGTCTCGCTGGATCAGGCAGGATGGCTGGACCTGACCATCGATGGCGCTGATGAGTTCGATGGTGAGCTAAACCTGATCAAGGGCGGCGGCGGCGCGCATCTGCAGGAAAAGATCGTGGCAACGGCCAGCGATCAGATGGTGGTGATCGCCGATGCCGGCAAAGAGGTTGAAACGCTGGGTGCGTTCCCCTTGCCGGTCGAGGTGATCCCGTTTGGCTGGCAAACCACGCGGACCCTGATCCAAGAGGCCCTGGACACGATGGATGTTCTGGGCAACTCGGCGATGCTGCGGATGAACGGTGAGGCGCCTTTTGTGACCGACGAGGGCAACCACATTCTGGACCTGCACCTGCAGCGTATCGGTAACGTGCGCCAGTTGGCATTGGTACTCAATCAGGTGCCGGGCGTGGTCGAAAATGGACTGTTCATCGACATCTGCGACAAGGTTGTGATCGGCCATGGCGATGGCCGGGTTGAACTGCGCGATATCAATGCTGGCACCACCGAACTGGACCAGTTGGTTGAGAGTGGCGACAATCTGTTCTCGGATTTGGCCGATTGAGACCTGAAACTGACGCCACGACATTTGCGCAAACCACACTTGGTGGCACTGCCTTAAGTAAAGTTTACACACCTAAAAGGGTTGGCAGCGCGTCTTTCGACCCCAGATAATCATCGAATTTTGGCCTGACGAAATAAAGGAACTCAGGATGAGCTTTGACTATGATCTGTTCGTCATCGGAGGCGGCTCGGGCGGGGTCCGCGCGGCACGTGTGGCAGCCGGTGAGAACGGCGCCAAAGTGGCACTGGCCGAAGAGGACCGTTACGGCGGGACCTGCGTCATCCGAGGGTGCGTGCCCAAAAAGCTGATGGTCTTTGCCAGTGAATACGCGGATATGGTCAACGATGCGCAGGCCTATGGCTGGGATGTCAAACCTGGTGCGTTTAACTGGGACATCTTCCGCAGCAAGCTTTATGCCGAGCTGGACCGACTGGAAGGCATCTATCGCAACATCTTAAAAAACAACGGCGTCGAAAGCTTTGATCAGCGCGCCCATGTGGTCGATGCGCATACGGTCGAACTGGCCGATGGAACCCGCAAGACGGCCAAGCACATTCTTGTCGCCACTGGTGGCCGTCCGGTCGTGCCCCAGTTTCCGGGCTCGGACCTGGCTATCACGTCAAACGAGATATTCCACCTGGAGAAGCTGCCCGAAAGCATCCTGATCGTCGGCGGTGGTTATATTGCCAGCGAATTCGCCGGGATCATGAACGGGATGGGCGTGAAGACCACTCAGTTCTATCGAGGTGCGCAAATCCTGCGCGGGTTCGATGAAGAAGCACGCGGCCTGATCAGCGAGGAGATGTGCCAGAACGGCATTGATCTGCACCTTGGTACAAACGTGCTTGAGATGAAAAAGCAAGGCGACAAAATCTGGGTCAAGGCCACCAACGGAACGGAACAGGTTTTTGACGTGGTCATGTACGCTACCGGGCGCGCTCCAAATGCAGACAACCTGGGCCTTGAAGCAATCGGAGTTGAACGTGGCCGCAAGGGCGAGATCGTGGTGGATGAATACAGCCAGACCGGAGTGCCGTCGATCTATGCCATCGGTGACGTGACCGACCGCGTGAACCTGACACCAGTTGCGATCCGCGAAGGCATGGCCTTTGTCGAAACCGTGTTCAAAGGCAACCCGACACCCGTGGATCACGAACTGATCCCAACCGCGATTTTCACCCAGCCGGAATTCGGCACCGTGGGCCTCAGCGAGGAAGAAGCCGCGGCGCAGGAACCGATCGAGGTCTATGCAACTTCTTTCAAGCCGATGCAGAAGGCATTCGCAGGCGGGACGCAGCGTGTCTTGATGAAGCTGATCGTCAGTCAGGCCACCCGCAAGGTGCTGGGTTGTCATATCGTTGCGCCGGGCGCGGGCGAGATGATCCAGCTGGCGGGGATTGCCGTAAAGATGGGTGCAACCAAGGAAGATTTCGACCGCACAGTTGCCGTTCACCCGGTCATGGCCGAGGAACTGGTAACACTGCGGCAACCTGTGCGCACTGCTTGATTTGCAAGTACGCGTACACAAGTTACAAGGGAAACCGTGATCACACGGTCCAACACAAGGAATAGATACATATGGCGGGCAACAGCGGTGGCCCCTGGGGGGGCGGAGGCTCATCCGGTGGCGGAGGAAATCGGGGTAACAACGGGGATGGGCGCAAGCCCCCCGAAGGCGACGGCCCGCAGATCCCCGAGATCGACGAACTGATGAAAAAAGGCCAGGAACAGCTGCGCGTTCTAATGGGCGGGCGCGGCGGCGGTGGCCGTGGCGGCAGTCAAGGCGGCGGTGGAGGCGGTCCGATCTTTACTAAGGGGACCGTGGCGATTGGTGTACTGGTTGCGGCGGGCTTATGGGCGGCTGCGAGCTTCTACACCGTCAAACCCGAAGAACAATCGGTTGAGCTGCTTCTGGGTGAGTTCTCTTCGGTCGGGAATCCCGGTCTGAACTTCGCCCCTTGGCCTTTGGTGACGGCCGAGGTTATCCCGGTCACACGCGAACAGACCGAAGATATGGGCGGTACGCGTGGCAGCGACGACGGTCTGATGCTGACTGGCGATGAAAACGTGGTCGATATCGACTATCAGGTTGTATGGAACATCAACGATCCGGCAAAGTTTCTGTTCAACCTGCGCGACCCGCGTCAGACAATCCGCGCCGTGTCTGAATCAGCGATGCGTGAGATCATTGCGCAAAGCGAACTAGCCCCGATCCTGAACCGGGATCGTGGTGTGATCGCGGACCGCCTGCAGGAGCTGATACAGGCAACCATGGACAGCTACGATTCGGGTATCAACATCGTCCGTGTGAACTTTGACAAGGCCGACCCGCCGCAAGACGTGATCGCTGCATTCCGCGACGTTCAGGCCGCAGCGCAGGAGCGTGACCGTCTGCAAAACGTCGCTGACGCGTACGCAAACCAGGTTCTCGCGGAAGCCCGCGGTGAAGCCGCGCAGGTTCTGGAACAGGCCGAGGCCTATCGCGCCCAGCAGGTCAACAGCGCCCAGGGTGAAGCCAGCCGTTTCAGCGCTGTTTTGGAAGAATACTCCAAGGCTCCCGACGTGACCCGTAAACGCTTGTATCTGGAACGTATGGAGCAGGTTCTGGGGGATGTGGACAAGATTATCCTCGACGAAAACTCGACCGGTTCGGGGCAGGGTGTTGTACCTTATCTGCCTCTCAATGAACTGCGCCGCAATCAGACCGAGGAGAGCAACTGATGCGTAAGTCACCCATTATCCTCATCCTCGTCGTGATCCTTGGCGTGATCGGCCTGTCCTCGATTTTTATTGTGGATGAACGGGAACGTGCACTGGTTTTGCAGTTCGGTCGTGTTGTCGACGTTAAGGAAGAGCCCGGACTCGCGTTCAAGATACCGATCATTCAGGAAGTCGTTCGTTATGACGACCGCATCTTGTCGATTGACGTGCAGCCGCTGGAAGTCACGCCTCTGGACGACCGCCGTCTGGTGGTCGACGCGTTCGCCCGTTACCGGATCGCTGACTTGAACCAGTTCCGCCAAGCTGTTGGTGTCGGCGGAATCCCGGTGGCCGAAGATCGTCTGGACCGTATCCTGCGGGCCGAAACCCGCGAAGTTCTGGGTTCGGTTTCATCTCGTGACATCCTCAGCTCGGATCGTGCGGCACTGATGCTGCGTATCCGCAATAGTGCGATTGCCGAAGCACGCGCGCTGGGCGTCAATGTGATCGACGTGCGTCTGAAAGCGACCGACCTGCCGCAGGCCAACTTGGAGGCGACCTTTGATCGGATGAAAGCCGAGCGGGAGCGTGAGGCAACTGACGAACGCGCCCGTGGTAAGGAAGCGGCGCAGCGTATCCGCGCGCAGGCCGACCGGACCGTGGTCGAGTTGGTGTCAGATGCCAACCGCGAGGCCGAGATTATTCGTGGTGAGGCTGACGCCGAACGCAACGCGATCTTTGCCGAAGCATACGGCGCAGACCCTGAATTCTTTGAATTCTACCGCTCGCTTTCAGCCTATGAGCAGGCGCTGCAGGGTGGCAACAGCTCGCTGGTACTCAGCCCGGATTCTGATTTCTTCAACTATCTGAAATCGCCTACCGGACAGGGTGGCCGGTAATGGGCCTGATCCTTCTGGCTTTCGGGCTGGTACTGATTGTCGAGGGGCTGGCCTATGCGCTGGCCCCTTCGCTTATTGAACGTATGCTTGAAGCACTGCGGTCGCTGCCCGAACAGGCGCGTCGGCTGGCGGGGCTGCTGTGTGTCGTCAGCGGTCTGGTGTTGCTTTGGGGCGCGTATCAGGTCGGGTTTTAGTACAGTCATTTCAATTGCCGGTGATTTCCCTGCGATCCCGAGTTGCGGGCTTGGACAAACTGACTACATTGGTTGCTAAGAAGGGTTGCCGAGGGGCGGCCAAAGAAGAATTGTCGACAAGGAGTTCCCAAGTGCAGGCACAAGCACGAAGTATTTCGGTCCGGCGGGACGATAGTGTTGGTTTCATGCGGCTGATGTGGCTGGCTTTCGCGGGGATGCTGCTTGTTCTGGCGCAGACCGTCGCTGCTCAGGCGCGGGGCGAAAGCTTGGCGCCGCTGGCCGAAAAGATCAGTCCGGCAGTGGTCAACATCACCACCACAACCCTGATCGAAGGGCAGACGGGGCCGCAGGGGATTGTGCCCGAGGGCTCTCCGTTCGAGGATTTCTTTCGCGAGTTTCAGGACCGCAACGGTGACGACGACAACCGCCCGCGCCGCAGCAACGCGCTGGGTTCTGGCTTTGTGATTTCAGAGGACGGCTATATTGTTACCAACAATCACGTCATCGCCGAAGCTGATGAAATCCTTGTGGAATTCTTCCCCGGTGACGGGCAACCCAAGAAGGAATTGCCGGCCAAAGTGATCGGTACGGATGAAAAAACCGACATCGCGCTGCTCAAGGTCGAGGCCACTAGTCCGCTGCAATACGTGAAATTCGGCGATAGCGACATTGCGCGTGTCGGTGATTGGGTGATCGCTATGGGCAACCCGCTCGGGCAAGGCTTTTCGGTCTCGGCGGGCATTGTCTCGGCTCGAAACCGCGCGCTGAGCGGGTCGTATGACGATTACATCCAGACCGATGCGGCCATCAACCGCGGCAACTCGGGTGGTCCTCTGTTCAACATGGATGGCGAAGTGATCGGCGTGAACACGGCGATCCTGTCGCCTAACGGTGGTTCGATCGGGATTGGCTTCTCGATGGCCTCCAATGTGGTGGTCAAAGTAGTCGATCAGCTGCGCGAATTCGGTGAGACCCGCCGCGGCTGGCTGGGCGTGCGCATTCAGGACGTGACCGAGGATATGGCCGAGGCGATGGGGCTGGACAAGCCCGGCGGTGCGCTGATCAGTGACGTGCCGGATGGTCCGGCCAAAGAGGCGGGCCTGTTGGCCGGTGACGTGATCCTCAGCTTTGACGGTGTCGAGGTCGAAGATACGCGCGGTCTGGTCCGTCAGGTTGGCGAAACCACCGTTGGCAAATCAGTTCGCGTGGTGGTCCACCGTGACGGTGGCACCCAGACCGTTCTGGTGACACTGGGCCGGCGTGAGGACGCAGAGCGCGCCGAGAACGGTGACGAAGAAACGCCGGACATTCCGGCCGAGGAAAACGCTGATGTTCTTGGTCTGACAATTTCGCCTTTGACCGATACGTTGCGAGAAGATCTTGGTCTGGATGCGGATGCTGAAGGACTGGTTGTGACCGAAGTGGACGAGGCGTCCGAAGCCTTTTCCAAGGGTCTGCGCGCCGGTGACCTGATCACCGAGGCCGGTCAACAGAAGGTCAGCTCGATCGAAGACCTGGAAGCACGCATGGACGAGGCGCGCGAAGCAGGGCGTAAATCGCTGCTGCTGCTGGTGCGCCGCGGTGGCGAACCCCGCTTTGTGGCGTTGAGCCTTGGCGAGTAAGTAACCTGATCAGAAACGAGATTAGGCCGGAGCTTATGCTCCGGCCTTTTTTGTGCTGCGAGATAGTGAGCCACGCACCGGGGAGGTGCGTGGCTCTGGTACAGGGAGAGGTCAGTGGACAGATATCGGGGATGATTCTCTGACCTCCTACGGTAACAACTATGACGATAGGCTTAACGCCATCCATGGTCTGTGAAGCAGGTCACAGGGCTCAGATCAGGTCGGAATCGGCCAATTCCCGCAGCGCAGCGAAATCCTGAATCATCAGCCCGCCGCGCGACGCTTCGACCACGTTATCGCGTTTCCATGTGGAAATGGTTTTGGATACCGCTTCCCGAGTGGCGCCCACGAACTCGGCCAGTTCGCTTTGCGACAGGGTAATCCGTTTGGATGGATCATCTTGCAGTTCGGACAGGTGCAACAACTTGCGGGCCAGGCGGATCGGCATCGGCAGAAAGACCTGCTCGTTCAGTTGTGATCCCATCCACCGCATTCGCAGGCCGGCCAGACGGATCAGATCAACCGCAAGGTCGGGATGTAGCCGGATCTGATCCATCACATCGCCTTGCCGCACCCGCAACACGCGTGAATGCTCTGCCGCCGCAATGGTGGCAGTGCGTGGGCCGCTGTCAAACAGGGCAATCTCGCCAAAAACCTCTCCGGGCCGCATCAGGGTCAGTGACAGTTTTCGGCCGCTCATAGCCAGAAAGGAAACTTCGAGCGTGCCTTCGAGAATAGCAAAGAGGGCGTCGCCTTCGTCGCCTTGCTCGAACAGAACCTCTCCACGTTCCAAAGTAATTTCGGTCGCCTGCGCGGAAAGCATGGCTTTGAGCCTGTCAGATGCCTCGGACAGAAAGCCGCTGTCTGGAAAAGCCGTCATGAGTTTCTGGTGCTCCGGCTGTGAGTGGTGCCACAACTTTCCACAGCTTTGGCGTTTAGCCAAGGATTTTGTCTGTTTGTTCCTGTGTTACGTCTGGGAATAAACAAAATTCCGTTACCGCATGAGGCGAAAGGGGGCACTTATTTTCCCCTATTGATGGTCAGGATCATCCATGTAGCTTTGCAGCAGATTGAATTGCAGCATCAGGAACACCATCAGCGCGATTGGGAACCCGAAGGTTTCGATCTTGACCCAGAGGTCGGTCGACATCGTGCGCCAGACGAATTCGTTGGCCACTGCCAGAACCGCAAAACAGCCGCAAAGCCGTCGGGTCAGGATCATCCAGCCTTCGTGGCGCATTGGCAGCATCTCGTCCAGGACATAAGCGAGGTAAGACTTGCCCTGCAGCAGGCCGATGCCAAGGATCACCGAAAAGAACCCGTAGACAAGCGTGGTTTTCATCTTGAAAAATCGCTCGTCATTGAACCATGCAGTCAGGCCACCAAAGAATATGACCATAAATGCCGTGAATATTTGCATCCGGCTGAGCTTGCCGGTCAGGTACCAGAGGATAGCCATGGCGGCCAGCATCAGCGGGACAAAAATGATAGTGGCGACGATAAAGCCGGAGTATTCAATGCCGCCGATCAGAAAACTGTCGTCACGCAGACGCAGGTAAATGAAGAAGAAAGCCAGTGGAGGGCCAAGCTCCAGCACCTGCTTCAGAAACGGGTTGATCTCTTTTTTGCCTGTCATAACGGTTTCCTGCTGCTTACCCGCCCATTTCAACTATTACGGCGCCAAGTGCAATCAATGCCATCAACCCGATCCGTCTTGGGCCCACGGTTTCTTTTAGAACCAGCCAACCGATCAGGGCGGCAAAGACAGTCGAGGTTTCCCGCAAGACGGCGGCTTCGCCGACCTTGTCGAGCCTTGTGGCCAGCATGATCGCCCCGAAAGACAAGGGGGCGATGATGCCGCCGGCAAGTCCGCGCAACATCAGCGGGCCGATGGCCGGGCGATTGATCATCACCCGCCATCTGAGGAAGGCGTAGATAGGCATTGCCGCCCCGTCGATCATGAAGAACCACGCCAGAAAGGTGAAGGGGTCGGCGGTGGCGCGGATGCCGTAGGCGTCATAGGTGGTGTAGAGCGCCACGAAAAGGCCGGTTGCGACGGCCAGCACCAATGCGATGCCCAGCGTTTCGCGGTTGGTTTCGAGGAAGCGAAAATTATAGGCGGCCAGTCCGAAAATGCCGGCCAGCAGGACGGCCACACCGAACCATTGGGTGCCGGTAAAGGTCTCTCCGAAAAGCAGATAGGCGCCGATGACGGTGAACAGCGGGCCAGTGCCGCGGACAACCGGGTAGACGACCGTGTAGGACCCCTTGGTATAAGCCATGGCCTGAAGGGTTTTGTAGGCGATGTGGATTACCCATACGGTCGCAAAAATCGGCCACATATAGGGTTCGGGCCAGGGCACCACGAAAAACGCGAAGGGGGCAGCCAGAAGACAATAGCTGGCGTCGATGGCGCCGCGCGACATCCATGGATCGTGGCGGCCTTTTTGCAGGGCGCCGAAAACCGCGTGCAGGAAAGCCGCCATCAGTGCAAGCCCGAGGGCGAGTTGGTGGCCTGCTTCGGTGCCTTCCAGAGAAATTAGCCAGTCACTCAATTCTTAGACCGGGAAGATGAAATTGTTGACAATGCCTTCGACCGTTTCGACCGTGTCCAAACGATCTACCAAAAAGAAGATACGATGTCGCGTCGCTTCACCGACACGAACGTTTGGGAGTTCTTTGCAAAAAACACCACTTACAGTGTCATGTGACTCGAGGTAGTCGACGGCTGATTTCGGATCTCCTGATACGTCCACGAAAAACTTGAACTGTGTCCCAAGTCGTTTGTGAACCTTGAGCCTCACTCGGATTGGACCGTTATTATCGGTTGGCCGTTCAGGCACCCGAACGATCTTGTTCTGCAATCGTCCGTGGTAACGCTCTCGATCGCTAGCAAGCTGCTCAAGGTATTTGTCGTTCCCGTATCGAATAACGAGCAGGTTGAGGGTGGTGATACTCTCCGGTGCTTGGCCCTTAGGGTTTAGCTCGAATTCGATTTGTTGTGTTCGCAGGGATAGTAAGAAATAAAGTTCTTGAGCGATTTTCCTGGCAAAAGTCCAAACAACGCCTGCGATTGCCACCAGTAAGGTGACATCGAAGTAGAACTCAAAAGACCCGAATTTGGCTATCAAATTGTCAAAGACCAAAGGCTACCTTCTTTCCAATCCAGTCAGCGCGGCGGCAAATTCATCGGGGTCAAAGGGGGCAAGGTCGTCGATTTGTTCGCCGACGCCGATGGCGTGGATAGGCAGGCCGAACTTGTCCGCCAGTGCCACCAACACGCCGCCCTTGGCGGTTCCGTCGAGCTTGGTCATGACCAGACCCGAGACGTCGGCCAGATTGCGGAAGGTTTCCACCTGGCTCAGCGCGTTTTGGCCTGTGGTGGCGTCCAGCACCAGCAAAGTGTTGTGCGGTGCGGTTTCGTCCTTCTTGCGGATAACGCGTACGATCTTGGCCAGTTCTTCCATTAAGTCGGCGCGGTTCTGCAGACGACCGGCGGTGTCGATCATCAGCAGGTCGGCGCCGTCTTCTTGCGCCTTGGTCAGCGCGTCGAAGGCAAGGCTGGCCGGATCGGACCCTTCGGGTGCAGTCAGAACGGGCACACCTGCGCGCTCGCCCCAGACTTGAAGCTGTTCGACAGCGGCGGCGCGGAAGGTATCTCCGGCAGCAATTACGACTTTTTTGCCAGCGGCCTTGAACTGACTGGCCAATTTGCCGATCGTTGTGGTCTTGCCCGACCCGTTCACGCCGACGACCAGCACCACCTGCGGGCGTTTTGGATAGATCGGTAGGGGCTTGGCGACCGGCTCCATCACGCGTGAAACTTCCTGCGCCAGAAGCTGTTTGATTTCCTGGGTCGAGAGTTTGCGGCCATAGCGCCCCTCGGCCATGTTTGCGGTGACGCGCAGGGCGGTATCGACGCCCATGTCCGAGGCGATCAGCAGCTCTTCGAGCTGCTCGAGCATGTCGTCATCCAGTGTACGGCGTATTGCGGTTTTGGTCTCGCTGCGACCGAACAGACGGCCCAGCACGCCCTTGGAGGGCGCATCCTCCGGTGGGGGCGGCGTAGGGGTCGGATCGACAGGCGCGGGATCGGGCACCTCGACCGGCTGTGGTGCCGGTGCGGGTTCCGGCACTTCGGGAACCGGTTGCGGAACTTCCGGCACCGGTTCGGGTTGCGGCTCGGGCTCGGGGATGATCGGGTCGGGGGCGGTCGTTTCCTCTCCACCGTCTTCGACGATGGCCTCAAGCCCCTGTTCGAGGCGGGACGAGGATTTGAACAGCTTGTCCTTGAGCTTTGAGAAAAACGCCATTTTTGGTCTCCGCAGGTGTTCCCTTCACCTAATGCGGAATTGCGGCAGTTGCAAAGGGTCAGAGAAAGGCAATCAGCAAACCGGCCTGCGCACCCCAATAAAGCGGCCAGACCAGATAGGGCGTGATCCTCAAGGCGGGGTGGTTTGCGGGCAACAGGAACTTTTCGGTCGCCAGGATCAGGTCGGACGCGATAAAGGCCAGGGCCGCAGGCAGGGCCCAACGCAGGGCACCGGTTTCTGGCAGGGCCAGGACAGTAATGCCCATCCCCAGAATGATCGGGATATAGCCCAGCACCGGGCCCTTGAGGTCGCCGGCGCGCGGTGCGAGCAGGGTGGCGGCAACGATCCCAAGAATGATGAGCGACCAGAAAAAACCGGGTTTGTCGAAGATCAATGCTGGATCGCTGGCGGGATAGGTCAGGAACAGCGCGACATAGGCCAGATGTCCGGCAGCAAAGGCTGCGATACCCGCCATGAAGGTATTGCCCGTCTCGCGCGACAACAGCGCGTCGCCAAGGGCGCACAGGGCTAGCGCCAAAACCAGTAAAAGCGGTGCTGCGTCCAGCAAGGCAATCAGGGCCAGCAGGGCCACCGATGCGGTTTTCAACAGCGACCGCAAGGCGCTGGCAGGACGCGGCGACAGGGGCAGATAGGCCAGAGCACAGATAGCTGCGAGCCAGAACAATGCAGTTGTCATGAATACCTCTCCCGTTTTTTGCAGCATGTTACGGGTTGTCGGCTCACCTCAACCGGTGACGTCAAGGCAGGTGGTTGTGCGGAAATGGCAATGGCACCGGATAACCGCATCTGACACAATGTGATCATGTTCAGATATCTAGCGATTCTCCTCTCGTTGCCCGCGTATTCAGCTTTGGCTCAACCAGCGCTGACGGCGTCGGATTTCGACGAGTATACGCGCGGAAAAACCCTGTATTATGGCTTTCAGGGAAAGGTCTACGGGGTCGAGCGTTATTTGCCCAATCGCCGCGTCGTCTGGTCGTTTCTGGATGGCGATTGCAAGGAAGGCGTCTGGTATGAGCAGGACGAACAGATCTGTTTCATCTACGAAGATCGTCTGGCCCCGCAATGCTGGGTTTTCACCCGGTCTGGGAATGGCCTGATTGCTCAGTTCGAGGGCGACCCGGCGCAGACCGAACTCTACGAGGCCGAAGATATCGGTGAAGAGATGATCTGCTACGGACCGGATGTCGGAGTATAATCTGCACTCAGAACAGTGAACCCTGATCCGGTGCGTCTTTTTTGGGTGCTTTCTTCGGAGCCGGTCGTTGGGTGGTGGATTGCCCGGTGGTCAGCACGCCATCGGCAAACTCGATTTGCAATGCCTCGTGTTTCTCGGCCTGCTTTTTGGTTGTCAGAACGTGATCGTCGGCGCGTACCACGGCATAGCCCCGTTGCAACGTTGCCTTGTAGCTGAGCGTTTCGCGCAGCCGGTCTGTCGCGGTCAATTGTTGACGCATCCGATCCAGGCGGGTTGTCTGCGCTACGTTCATCCGTTCGGCCAGCCGGGTGATGGTCTGGTGCTGTATCTCGATCTCTCGCTGAATGGGGCGCAGGGACAGGCGCGAGGACAGGTTGCGCACCGCTTCCTGACGACTAGTGACGAGGTTGCGCAGGGTCGAAGGGCGCAAGTGGGCAGACATTTTCGCCACTTGTAGGTGTCGGTTTTGAACGCCGCGCTCTAGTGCTGGGGTCAGGCGATCGGCAATCAAATCAAGCCGTTGACGTGGAGTGTTCAATAAGCTGCCCGGGCGTGGCAAGGCACGGGAAAGATCACGCAGGCGCTGCGACCTCCGCTGCACCGCATCTGTCGCAGCGCGGGACAGGCGCGCGCCCTGTTCACCGGTCCAGGCCAGCAGTTCCATCCGCACGGGCACGGCCAGTTCGGCGGCTGCGGTTGGGGTTGGTGCGCGGCGGTCGGAAACATAGTCGATCAGGGTTGTATCCGTTTCGTGTCCAACGGCCGAGATCAGCGGAATGTTCGAGGCTGCAGCAGCGCGCGCCACGATCTCTTCGTTAAAGCCCCAGAGGTCTTCGATCGATCCACCACCCCGGGCGACGATGATCAGATCGGGGCGAGGCAGGGCTCCGCCCGGTGTCATTTGGTTGAAGCCCTTGATCGCATTTGCGACCTCGGGGGCGCAGTTCGATCCCTGAACGGCCACTGGCCAGATCAAAACCTTGCGCGGAAAACGATCACGCAGGCGGTGCAAAATATCCCTAATCACCGCGCCCGAAGGCGAGGTCACCACGCCGATGATTTGTGGCAAATAAGGCAGCGGCTTTTTGCGTTCGGGTGCGAATAACCCTTCGGCCTCAAGCTGTTTCTTGCGTTTCTCCAGCAAGGCCATCAGCGCGCCTTGCCCGGCAACCGCAACCTCATCGACGTTCAGATTGTATTTTGACTGAGCACCGAAGGCAGTGAGCCGACCAGTGACGACGACCTCTAGCCCTTCCTCAGGGACAACGGACAATCCCGAAACCTGACCCTTCCACGTGGTGCAGGCCAACACGTTCCGGTCGTCCTTGATGTCATAATACAAATGCCCCGAGCGCGCCTTGAACACGCGCCCGACCTCACCGCGCACTCGGATTCGACCGAAGGTGCCTTCGAGCGTCCGTTTCACTTCGCCCGAGATGTCCGAAACAGTGTATTCAGGAGTGTTTTGGCCGGGAATGGGGTCGTCAAGCAGGTCGGACATTTCAGCGCCTTGTGTCAAATGCCCGCCCAGCTTAGAACGCCCGCAAGGCGAGGCCAAGCAGATCGGAGAGCAGTCATGAATATCCTCATTCTCGGCAGTGGTGGGCGGGAACACAGCCTGGCCTGGGCAGTAATGCAGAACCCCAAATGTGACCGCCTGATCGTGGCGCCGGGCAATGCCGGGATTGCGCAGATCGCGGAGTGTGCCGCACTTGATATCGAGAACGGCGGGGCGGTCGTCAGCTTTGCCGAGGCAAACGCGATTGATTTTGTGATTGTCGGCCCCGAGGCGCCTCTTGCCGCTGGTGTGGCGGATCGCCTGCGTGAGGCGGGCGTGCTGGTGTTTGGCCCTTCGGCAGCTGCGGCGCAGTTGGAGGCCTCGAAGAGCTTTACCAAGGAAGTCTGCGATGCGTCGGGTGCTCCGACGGCGGCTTATGCGCGGTTCACCGAGGCCGAGCCAGCGAAAAAGTATATCCGCGCACAAGGCGCGCCGATTGTGGTCAAGGCCGACGGTCTTGCCGCTGGTAAGGGCGTGATCGTGGCAATGGACGAGCAAACCGCGCTGGATGCAATCGACGATATGTTCGGTGGCGCTTTTGGTGGGGCCGGTGCCGAGGTCGTTATCGAAGAGTTCATGGAAGGCGAAGAGGCATCGCTATTCGTGTTGTGCGACGGTGATGACATTCTGTCCGTGGGCACGGCACAGGACCACAAGCGTGTGGGTGAGGGCGACACGGGCCTGAACACTGGCGGCATGGGCGCCTATTCCCCGGCGCCAGTTCTGAGCGCCGAGATCGAAGCCCGCGCGATGGAAGAGATCATCAAGCCAACCGTGGCCGAGATGAAACGGCGCGGGATGCCGTTTCAGGGTGTTCTCTATGCCGGTCTGATGATCAAGGACGGCCAGCCGCGTCTTGTGGAATACAATGTTCGATTCGGAGATCCCGAATGCCAAGTCCTGATGATGCGTCTTGGCGCGCAGGCAATGGACCTGATGCACGCCGCCGCCGAAGGCCGGTTGGCAGAAGCACAGGTGAATTGGGCGGAGGATCACGCCCTTACCATTGTGATGGCGGCGAATGGGTATCCTGGTTCCTATGAAAAGGGCAGCGTGATCAAAGGGCTTGAGGGGTTGCCCGAAGACAGTTCGAACATGGTGTTCCACGCTGGAACCAAAGCCTCGGACGGGCAGGTGCTGGCCTCGGGTGGGCGTGTGTTGAACGTCACCGCGCGGGGCGCGACTCTGCAAGATGCGCGGGATCGGGCCTATGACATGGTGGATAGCGTCGACTGGCCTGATGGGTTTTTCCGTCGCGATATCGGTTGGCGGGCGCTCTGATCCGAAAGGCTCCCGCGCCCTGACGCTGCATCAAAGATGCGACGTCAAAGGCCTTGGGCCGGGCAGCCCGCTGGCGCGGGCTGCGGTTGGGCTTAGCGGGAGCAGGCTATTACTCGGTTCATTGCGTCAGCTGAGAAGGGGCCTAATTCGGTCCGTCGCCAGCCTTCAGCGAAATGCACACTCACGATGTCATTCCAATCACCGCTGGCGACAATGAGTTCAGGGCCTAGTCCGCAATCTCGGATCCCGCCGGTGATGAAGTCTTCGCCGATGCGATGGTTGGTCAGGCCGGGCAAAGCGGCGATCTCGGTCAGGTCGCCATCCTTGAAACGCCAGATGCGCAGGGTCTTGGCAAGGTGGGGTCGGTCGATATAGGCGACCTCTACGAAGCCATCGCCGTCCAGATCCGCTGCGCCAACGGGCGCGAGCCAGCGAAATCGGGTGCCGATGTAAGGCGTTGCGGCAACTAGGCCACCGCCATTATAGATCGCAAGCCGTGCACCCTTGTCGCGGTGGCTTTCGACCACCATGGCTTCGCGCTTGCCGTCATTGTCTATATCGACGAGACGTGGATTGATGTCTTCAAAAACTCGTTCTTCGGGCAGCCGGATCGTATATTCAGCCCATCCGGGCAGGTATTGCAGAACCAGCGCACCATATTCAATCTGATCGCCGAGAACCCAATGCGGGTAACGCGCCGTAGGCTCGGAGTATTCCGCCGAAACTAACGGCTCGTTTTGCCAGATTTGCTGGGGCCGGGCCGCAATGGGACAAACGCAGAGGGCGATTGCTAGGGCGGCGACCGGCCGGGGCGTCATTAGATCTGCTTTTCGGGCATCTGGACCACCAGACCGTCCAGCTCATCCGTGACCTTGATCTGGCAGGTCAGGCGTGAACGCGCTGGGTCGGGCTCATAAGCGAAGTCCAGCATGTCCTCTTCCATGTCGTCCTTGGCCGGAACCTTCTCTACCCAATCGGGGTGGAGGTAAACATGGCAGGTCGAGCAGGCGCAGGCGCCGCCGCAATCGGCCTCGATGCCGGGGATGTTGTTGTCACGGGCGCCTTCCATGACGGTCAGTCCGTTGGCGACCTCGACTGTATGCTCGGTACCGCTGTGCTCGACATAGGTGATCTTTGCCATTGCGTGCGTCTTCCTTTTTCGATTGTCGGAGTCTTCCTTAGTGAAGGCATTTAGGTCTTTCCAGCCTCATTTGCGACTCATCACGCCGCGTCTGGACTTTCCCGCCGTTTGTTCTATCTTTGTTCTTATGCTTGTTACCCCTGTTCGCCCTACGGTTTCAAACCGGGACTGGCCGCGCCCGCCTTCCTGTTTAACTTCTGACAGGCTGGACGACCCGCCCGAGGGCGCGCGCGTGACGGTGGCGGGGCTGGTGATTTTGCGACAAAGGCCGGGGACGGCCAAAGGGGTGATATTCGTCACGCTTGAGGACGAGACCGGAATCGTAAACGTGGTGGTCTGGCGCAAGATCTATGAACAATTCCGCCGCGCGGTGATCTCGGGGCGGTTGCTGAAGGTCACCGGCCGGATGCAGCGGGCGCATTCGGTGACCCATGTGATCGCGGAAGAGATCGAGGATATCTCGGGGATGCTGGATATACTGGTGCGGGGTGCGGCAAAATCCGGGTACAACTCTGCGCGCAGGTGGCATGAAACTCCTGCGCCGTCACTATTTCGCCAAAGTTGAGTGCATTCTGAAAGTACAATTCAGGGATGTTAATTTATGCAAAACAAATATTTGTACCGCATTTACCGTTTGCGGCGGTTGATAGTCACCAGTCTGATTTTACTGTTCGTGCCATGGGCCATTGGTTGGCAATTGTTCGGCCCATCCGCATTGCTTGAAAGCCCAGCTGCAAGTGCCGGTGTCGCCGTTATCTGCACGTCGATTATTCTGGGCCTAGTGCTGGTTTACCCTCGGGTGTGGTGGGAAACAGTGACGACCGCGTTTGTCTTCGGGTTCGTGCTGATGTTCCTGCCGGTCACAGAAGCGATACCTGAACTGGCGCCAACTGCTAATCGTGGTGCAATTACGGCATGGCTCATATTCGGAGTCGTCTTTGGCAATATATTCCTGTGGTTGGGCCTGAACTGGTTGCCCGCGACCTTAATTAACGTTCCACTCGGGCTGCGTGAGTGGAAGTCACGCATCCGATACGACATGACAGCGGACCGGGCGTTCCAAACCCTAAAAACAACTCCGGACAGTTTTGATGGGAAATACAAAACCGCCCCGGTGGGCAATGACGGGCTGTTCACGGTTTCCTCAATCATAAACACGGTTAACCCGGGCACCTTGGACCCTGAGAGAGAAGAGTTTCTTTATAAATGCAAGATCGAACAGGAAGGTGAAACCACTCAGGTGATCTCAAGTTATTATACGATCGAGGGTGAAGCCCGCGTGGACGTTGAACGTCTGACCGTGCGGCCAGCCGGGCAAGGCGCGATTTGTGAAACGTGCGTAGTAAAAAGTCGCCGTAACTTCTATGAAGATCTTGGCTTTTGGCTGCAGGAATTCGGTGCAGATCATATGTATAGCAGGTTGGAACGGTCAGAGGGGCGGCCTTCGGTCGCTTTGGTGGACTTGCCTTACATTACGCCGCTGGTCGGATTGGCCCGGTTCTTCGAGCAATTCAACGAGGACCCTCCGGGGGCGCAGCGGTAGCCTGTTCCAACGACAAAGCGAGCGTCTAAGTCAGAGTATCTGGAAAGTTCACCGCCTAAACAACACCCCCTGTTCCTGCTTACCCCGATGATCCCCGCGCAACTCGGCGTGTAGGGCGCGTCCTGCCTGTACTGCCGGGCGGGCACTGACTGTCTCCAGCCAGCGGGTGAAGTGGGGTTTGTCGTCCAATACCTGCTGTTGACCCTCCCACAGGCTGGCCCAGCCCCAAATCGACATGTCGGCGATGGAATAGAAATCGCCCGCGACGTATTCGTTCCCGGCCAATCGCCGGTCGAGCACGCCGTATAGACGTCCGACCTCGGCACGGTAGCGGTCTTGGGCGTAGGGCAGGTCCTGCGGCGGGTCCAGTTGCGGAGCGTATTTCAGGAAGTGGTGCGCCTGACCGGCCATTGGGCCGACGCCGCCCATCTGCCACATCAGCCATTCTTCGACGGCGATCCGGTCACGCTCGGTTTTGCCGTAGAACTGCCCGGTCTTGCGCGCCAGATACATCAGGATCGCGCCGCTTTCGAAGACCGAGGCAGGCGCGCCATCCGGGCCGTCGGGATCGACGATGGCGGGCATCCGATTATTGGGGGAAATCTTCAGGAACTCGGGGTCGAACTGATCACCCTTGCCGATATTGATCAGGTGGGTGGTGTAGGGCAGCTCCATCTCCTCCAAAGCGATGGATGCCTTCCAACCATTGGGCGTGGGCCAGAAATACAGATCGATCATGGTGCCTCCTCAGGTTGAGAGGATCATGCGGTATTCTGCGTAATCGGCAAGGGGTGTTACGAAAGCGTGACAGCGCGGCGACCGGGCTTGACGGCCAAGTGCGCGCGGCGTATTTGCGTCGCAGAAGCTACGTGGCGATTTGTTACCGGATTGCGGGCCACGCTAAACAACACCGCTAAAAGGTCAGGATGAAAGGCCCCTTTCGCTTGACCGCGTCTGGGGTTTTTTTGATGCCCTTGCCAGACAAGGGTCGAGAGGAATGACATGAGCGAGAGCTGGAACAAACGCACCCAAGCCGTCCACGGCGGCATCCGTCGCAGCCAATATAACGAGGTGTCTGAGGCGATCTTTCTGACGCAGGGCTTCGTCTATGAAAACGCCGAACAGGCCGAGGCCCGGTTCATCGAGACCGGCCCGGATGAGTTCATCTATGCCCGTTACGGCAACCCGACGGTTTCGATGTTTGAACAGCGCATCGCTGCGCTTGAAGGGGGCGAAGACGCTTTTGCTGCAGCGTCGGGCATGGCGGCTGTTAATGGTGCGCTGACCTCGATCCTGAAGGCGGGCGATCACGTCGTGTCCGCCAAGGCGCTGTTCGGGTCGTGCCTGTATATTCTGGAAAACATCCTGACCCGCTATGGCGTTGAGGTCACCTTTGTCGACGGCACCGATCTGGGCGCGTGGAAAGCGGCGATCCGCCCGGACACCAAGGCGGTGTTCTTTGAATCCATGTCGAATCCGACGCTCGAGGTGATCGACATTGCCGCCGTTTCCATGCTGGCCCATGCGGTCGGGGCGCTGGTGGTTGTCGACAACGTCTTTTCCACCCCGGTCTTCTCGCGCGCGATCGAGCAGGGGGCCGATGTGGTTGTCTATTCGGCGACCAAGCATATCGACGGGCAGGGGCGCGCGCTTGGCGGTGTCATCATCGGCACCAAGGAATTCATCCGCGGCACAGTCGAACCGTATATGAAACATACCGGCGGTGCACTCAGCCCGTTCAACGCCTGGATCATGCTGAAGGGGCTGGAGACGATGGCCCTGCGGGTCAACGCACAGGCCGAGACGGCTCAGACCGTGGCCGAAGCATTGGAAGGTCACCCTGCGCTGGAGCGGACTCTGTATCCGGGGCTGAAAACCCACGCGCAGAATACGCTGGTTCAGACGCAGCTGGGTGGCAAGGGTGGTACGGTACTGTCGTTGGACATCAAGGGCGGAAAGGGCGCGGCGTTTGCGTTTCTGAATGCCCTAACAATCCCGGTGATCTCGAACAACCTGGGCGATGCCAAGTCGATAGTGACGCACCCGGCCACAACGACGCATCAGCGGCTAAGCGATGAACAGAAAGATGAACTGGGCATCACGCCGGGATTGATCCGCCTGTCCATCGGTCTGGAGGACACAGGCGACCTGCTTGCCGATATTAAGCGCGCATTGGACGTTTCCCAGCGCTGAGACCAGTCTATATCCAGCTATACCCGGGGTCGAATCCGACCGTAGGGGCGCAAATTCACGTGTCCCTTGCGGAAATTCGATCCGGGCTGTGTTTCGGCGCGTATACAGTTACACTGGAAAACGCGCCGAACCTGTATATAGTCCGGCGACCAACCCGAGGAGCCCCGATCGATGAACGTGCACCCCCGCAGCATTGATGACGCACCTGACCATGATGAGGCCGCCGCCGCGCTGAAAACATTGCGCAAGTGGGCCGAAACCGCGACCGAAGCCGAGATCAGCCAGCTTGATCCCGCCATCGCGCGCCTTGTGCCGGGGCTGGCTCCAACGAATTACCCGTCGCTTTCGCGGGAGTACCCGGAAGGGTTTGAGGCCGACGACGCCTATCGTGCGACATTGCCGGATCTGCAGAACGGCCCGTCCAGTCTGATCCGCGGGGCCAAACAGCAGATTCAGCATGTGGGCATCTCGAACTTTCGCCTGCCGATCCGATTCCACCGTAAGCATGGTGACGACCTTACGCTGGAAACATCCGTTACCGGCACGGTCAGCCTCGAGGCTGAAAAAAAGGGCATCAACATGTCCCGGATCATGCGTTCGTTCTACAAACATGCCGAGCGCACGTTCAGTTTTGAGGTCATAGAGGCTGCGCTGAATGACTATATGACCGATCTGGATAGTTTTGATGCGCGTATCCAGATGCGGTTTTCCTACCCGGATCGCGTCAAAAGCCTGCGCTCGGGTCTGGAGGGATACCAGTATTACGACATCGCACTGGAACTGGTTGAACAGAACGGTGTGCGTCAGAAGATCATGCATCTTGACTACGTTTATTCCTCGACCTGTCCTTGCTCACTGGAACTTAGCGAACACGCACGGTCCACGCGTGGTCAGTTGGCGACGCCGCATTCGCAGCGGTCTGTTGCGCGTATTTCGGTCGTTGTCGATTGCGACGCGGACTGTCTGTGGTTCGAGGACCTGATCGCGCTTTGTCGTCGTGCGGTACCGACGGAAACACAGGTGATGGTCAAGCGCGAAGACGAACAGGCCTTTGCCGAGTTGAACGCAGCCAACCCGATCTTTGTCGAGGATGCCGCCCGCCTGTTCTGTGCCGAGCTTCAGGCCGACCACCATGTTGGTGATTTCCGTGTGGTGGCCAGCCATCAGGAAAGCCTGCACAGCCATGATGCAGTGTCGGTTCTGACCGAAGGCCCGACCTTTGTCTCGTCCAGCCTAGACCCGCGCCTGTTCTCGACCCTCTTTCACATCGGGTGACTGAGAAGGCGCACTTGAAGTCTCGAAATTAGACAAATGGCGAATTTTTGCCGCACCGCAGCGAAAATTGCTGCGGCAGCACTTCCTTTGACGTAAAGTAAGGGAGATTGCAGCCGTGGCACACGCGTTTTCGAACCGTTTCGCCACACTGAGAGGAAGCCGAGACGTGAGACGCCCCGGGACTTCAAGCCTTGGCAATCTGCCCGAGACATCAGGGCGGAGCAGGGTGCTTCTTTTTGAAGGTTGCATCGCTTTCACAGGAGAAACGACTAATGAATCCGATTACCCAGCCGCTGGAATTTCAGGCGGCGGCCATTCGTATGGCCGGCTACGCGGTTAGCAACCAACTGAAGATCATGCAAATTCTGGCCACCTCCGCCATGGAGTTGCCGTTTGCACCTGTACATGCCTTGCACGCGTCGTCCGCGCGTCCAGCGCCGGCAGCTGCAAAGCCGGAATTCAAGTCTAAAACGGCCACAGCCACGCCCAAACTGGCGGCAGCACCAAAGGCCAAGCCGGTCGCGCGGGCCAAGGCGGCTGTGACGCCAAAGGGCGAATCGCCTAAACCTGCCGCGGCCAAAAAAGCGACCGCTTCGGCCAAGAAGGCGGCCCCCCCAGCCAAGGCAACGGCTGAACCGGCAGTATCAAAGCCCGCTGACGCAGCAATACCGCAAGAGGCCAAACCGGCGGCTGCCGCGCCCAAGTCCCAGGCGCGCACCCGCGGAACGGCTACTGCGAAGCCCGCGGCCGCCAAGCCCGCACCCAAGGCACAGGCGCCCGAGCCCGCCACGGCCAAAACGGCTGCTAAACCCGCAGCGGCTAAGGCTCCGGTAAAAGCGGAATCGCCTAAACCTGCGGCCCCTAAAGCTGCCGCCAAGCCCGTGGCACCCAAGGCACAGGCCGCGAAAACCGAAGTCCCGAAGGCTGAGATTGCCGAGCCGGTTGCGCCTGCGGCAAAACCTGCTGCACCTGTGGCCCAAACCGCTGCACCTGATGCCAAACCTGCCACCGCTGAGGCTGAGGTCAAACCGGTCGCGCCCAAGACAGAAGCCACCACGCCGGTAGCGCCTCAGCGCCGGACGCGTGCGCCTTCGAAGCCACCCTCGATGCCCACACCCGCCAGTAAAACGGACGAGTAAACGGGACATCCGCTTGACACGGTCGTGTAGGCGCGCCAACGCTGCGCCTCATGACGGACATGCGCCCGGTTGGATATGTGATTGGCCTGTTGGTCGCCATTCTTGGGGCGACCATGCTGCTGCCCATGCTTGCGGATCTCATTGAAGGCCGGGGCGAATGGCACGTATTTCTTGAGAGCGGCGTCATCACCATGCTGACGGGTGTTGTCCTGTCCATCAGCTGTTCGAACGGGGTGGGCGAAGGTCTGACGATCCGTCAGACCTTTTTGCTGACCACCGGCGTCTGGGTGGCGCTGCCGCTTTTTGGTGCCATCCCGTTTTTGTTCGGTGAGACAGAACTGCGCTTTGTCGATGCCTATTTCGAGGCGATGTCAGGACTGACCACCACCGGTTCGACCGTCATATCCGGTCTCGATGACTTGCCACAGGGTCTGCTGCTGTGGCGCGGCGTGCTGCAATGGCTGGGCGGGATTGGCATCATTGTTGTCGCCATGGTGTTCCTGCCCGAACTTCGGGTGGGCGGTATGCAAATCTTCCGCTCGGAAGGGTTTGAAACCATGGGGAAAATCCTGCCGCGCGCGCAAGAGATCGCGGGCCAGATATCCCTGATCTACGTTTTTCTGACTTTAGTCTGCGGCTTGGTCTATGCCGGTCTGGGGATGAGCTTTTTCGACGCCGTCGTGCACGCGATGACCACCATCGCCACAGGCGGGTTTGCGAATTACGATTCCTCCTTTGCGGTGTTTTCAGGACCAACCGAATACGCGGCTGCGGTCTTCATGATCCTCGCTGCGCTGCCGTTCGTGCGATACGTTCAGTTCGCCAATGGTAATACGAACTCTCTATGGCAAGACAGTCAGATCAAGACCTTTCTGGCGACGATCCTGGTGCTTGTCCTTGTCATGGCAGTATTCCTGATCTCGGTCTTTCCGCATCATTGGGAGCAGGCGTTCCGAGAGTCGCTGTTCAACATCACCTCGATCATTTCCGGTACGGGCTATGCCAGCGTCAACTATATGACCTGGGGCAATTTCCCGGTCATGCTGTTCTTTCTGATCGGGCTGATTGGGGGATGCGCGGGATCGACCGCCTGTTCAATCAAGATCTTCCGCTATCAGTTGCTGTTCGCCTCGATCAAGACCCAGATCAGCCGTATCCGGTCGCCGCATGGTGTGTTCAACCCGCGCTATGACGGGCGTACAATCGGGCCGGACGTTTTATCCTCGGTGATGAGCTTTTTCATGTTTTTCGTGCTCTCGATGGGCGTGCTGGCCTGGGCGCTGGCATTGACGGGACTGGACTTCATCACTTCCGTCTCGGGCGCGGCGACGGCGCTCGCCAATGTAGGGCCGGGGCTGGGGAATCAGATCGGTCCTGCGGGCAACTTTGCCGGGCTGAGCGATACGGCCAAGTGGTTGCTATCCATCGGTATGCTGGTCGGGCGGCTGGAACTGCTGGCCGTCTACGCGCTGTTTACTGTCCAATTCTGGAGAAGTTGATGAGAAGGCCTCTGGGTGCCCAGATTTCGCATATGTTGAAAGACAGGGGTGTTGATGTGATTTTTGGTATCCCGGGCGTGCACAATCAGGAAATGTACCGGGGCATCGAAGAAGCGGGCATCACGCATGTTCTGACCCGTCACGAGCAGGGGGCCGGGTTCATGGCTGATGGTTATGCTCGTGCAACCGGCAAACCGGGTGTCGCATATGTGATCACCGGGCCGGGGCTGTGCAACATCATGACGCCGATGGGGCAGGCCTATACGGACTCGGTGCCGATGCTGGTGATGTCATCCTGTTTGGAAGAGACAGGCGCAACGCAGGGCCAGTTGCACCAGATGAAGGATCAGCGCGGTGCTGCCGAAACCGTGACGGACTGGTCCCGACAGGCAAACACGGCACAGGCGGCCTATGGGCTGGTCGAGCACGCCTTTGAAGAATTTGAGCTCTCCCGCCCGCGCCCCAAGCATATTCAGATACCAATCGCACAGCTTGAGGCCGAGGCCGACCCGGCACCGTTTCCAAATCAACCCGGTTTACGGTCCAAAGCGGTGCCGCCCGATCTGGCGCCGCTTATGTCCTTTCTGAATATCTCGCACCGGCCGCTGTTCATTCTGGGGGGCGGGGCGCGGTCGAACCTGTGGCGGCAAATCCTAACTCAGTTAGGGGCGGCGTGTTTCACCACCTACGCGGGTCGTGGGATGGCAGGGTTTGGCTATGCGCTGGATTTCGGTGCCACTCTGCCGCGCCCGGGCAGTGCTGATGTGATCGGTTCGGCCGATCTTGTGGTCGCAGTGGGCGCGGAACTGGGGGAGGTTGATCTGTGGCGCAACACGCTGGGTCATACCTCTCATCTGGTGCGGGTTGATCTGGATCCGCAGGTTCTGTCCGATCGTCACCGCGCGGGGATCAAGCTGCAGGTCGATGGCGAAAGCTTTGCCCATGCTCTCTGGGCTGCGATTGACGCCGTGAATCCGGCGACGGGCTGGAGGCCCGCAGAGGTAGCCGAGGCCCGCAAACGCTGGCGGGCGGAATCCGATGCCGAACGTCCGGGGATCGTACCTGTGCTGGATGCCCTGCGCGAGGCAATGCCCGCAGACACGATGATCTATTCCGACATGACCCAGTTTGCCTATGTCGCGAAAGAGGTCTGGGACATGGCCTATCCCTATCACTGGCACCACCCGACCGGGTTCGGCACGCTGGGCTATGCGCTGCCTGCCGGGATCGGCGGCGCGGTCGCGCGTCGGGGCAAACCCACGGCCGTGATCGCGGGGGATTACGGTTTCCACTATACGATGATGGAGTTGGGCGCGGCGGTTGAGCTGGGCCTGTCTCTGCCGATCATCCTGTGGGACAACGGTAAGCTGAAAGAGATAGAAGACAGCATGGTCCGCAGCCAGATTGCCCCGAATGCGGTAGTGGCCCGCAATCCCGATTTCTGCAAATTGGCCGAGGCCTTCGGGGCCTTGTCTGCCGCTCCGGGTAATCTGGAAGAGATGCAGGCAGCCGTGCAGGCCGCGTTTCACGCCTCGGTTCCGACGTTGATCCGGGTGACACCGGACATCGCCTAGAAAAAAAACGCCGCCCGAAGGGGCGGCGTTTTTGGTTCTTCAGATCAGTTTAGTCCCAGCAATGCACCAGAACGGTCATTCCGTTGGCTCGTCGGCTGAGTTCATTGGGTGAGATTTCCGCCGTGGACTGAGCGGGCTGACCAGACACGCCAGCCTTTTCCAAAGCTTCATTCAAGCGGTCCGTCGTTGCCGCCAGACTGACCGAAGCGGGAAGGGTGCGCCCCTCGGACGGGGTGGGCAACAGCATACCGACAACCTGTCCATTGTCGTCGAAGACCGGGCCGCCCGCATCGCCGGGTCGCGCCGCCAATGCAAGGCGCTTCACGCCGTCCTCACCATCCAGGCCCCGCACATCAGTGATCTGGCCATAGGTCAGTGTCGGTGCACCCAACGCGCCCTCATACGAGAAACCCGATACCGCGACATCCGACTGAATGCGCGGCTTGTCGGCGCTGAACTCGGCGATGCTGATCGGCGCAAGGCTGCGGCGCGGGCGTAGAACAGCGACTCCAAGATCGGGGTCAGCCCAGGCCACCTGAACCTCCTGATCGTCGTTCAGGGTGATCCGAGTGCAGCTGTCCGTTGCCTCGGACACGGTCAGAACTGTGCCGTTTGCGTCGGTAAAGAAGCCGGACCGGGACAGGCGCGGTTTGCGCACTTGCAGGCCCGAGACCAGGTCGATTCGCTGATCGGCATCCGCTCCGGCACCGGCGTCCAGCACGGCGCCATTTGTGGTGAAGCTGGCCTTGATCGCGGCCAGAACCCGCGCGCGGCGGGCCTCATCGCCTTCGGGCCAGACCAGAGTAAAGCCCTTGATCTGGTCGTCTTTCAGCGCCGCCTCGGTGTAGGACACGATCCCGTTACCGCGACCTTCCAGCGTGAAACGGTCGCCGCGCAGTTGCCGCGGGCCGTCCAGAGGTACAATCTCCAGCGATTGCATCACTTCATAGAGTGCGCGCAGTGTGGCCTTGTTGCCTTTCTGGCTTATCAGCAACGCCTTGGCGTCCATATCAGTGGTGCCATTGAAATGCGCAAAGGGCGCTTCATAACGGTCAAAGGCGATGACACCCAGCGGCAGGTCCAGTTCAATGCCCGCCTGCGTGTCCGAGTGACGTTCCATGCCGACGCTTATCAGCGGTGCGTTATGGTCATCCATTAGCACCTCGCGCTGTGCCGTTGTCAGGACACCGGTGGGCTCATAGCCATTAAAGCTCTGCCAGTTCCCCATCGAACGCCGGGTGCCTGCACCAAACGCGCCATCGATAGTCGAACTATAAAATCCGGCGGCTTGCAGGGCGGTTTGCAGATCCTTACGCTCTTGCGCGGTCAGCAGACGTTCGGATTGCAGCGCTTGCGACCGTGTCTCATCCGAGGGCTGAGGCGTCAGACCGGCGGTGGATTGGTCAGGTTGTGGTGTGGGCTCAACGGGCGGGGTCACTGCATCCTGATTCAGAGAGCTCGAACCAATGGGCCAGAACTGCTGTCCCAGAGAATTTGAAAACGCGATATAGCTGTCCGCCGGGATCTGTCCTTCAGCCCGGTAAACGCGCAGGACCTGTTCGGCGTCGCTGCGCAAATAGGGACCGATAACAATGGCATACCAGCCAGAGTTCAAGCGGAACCCGTTCACATCGGGCAACACACTCGCATAGGCCTGCGCGCGCTCCTGCGCCTGGCGCAGCGACGGTCGGGCTTCGACCTGTACCCAGACGCCCGCCTCCTGCTGTGCAAAAACGGCGCGCGTGCCGAAGAGAAATAGAAACAAAATTGCAGTGATTACTCGTGTCATTGTCTGCCCGTATCCGCGGTGTTTTGGCTTTGCCGCAGATTACGCGATTTGAGGCGCGGAAAGCCATGCCCGGAGAACGGGGAATTTCCAGTGTGGCTGTGCAGTGACAGCCAGACCCGATTGGCCCGTTGACGCTCCTTGGCCCCTTGCATAGGAAGGACAAAACCGACCGGAACCGGGCGCATGCGCGCCCAAAGGGAATGTCATGACCGAACCGTCCAGCGCACCACGTTCTTTTCAAGAAATTATCCTGCGCCTTCAGTCCTATTGGGCCTCGAAAGGCTGCGCCATTCTACAGCCCTACGACATGGAGGTTGGGGCAGGGACGTTTCACCCGGCGACCACGCTGCGTGCTTTGGGGTCCAAGGCGTGGGCTGCAGCCTATGTGCAGCCGTCGCGCCGTCCGACCGATGGACGGTATGGCGAGAACCCGAACCGGTTGCAGCACTATTATCAGTATCAAGTGTTGATCAAACCCAGCCCGCCGGACCTGCAGGAACTGTATTTGGGCAGCCTCGAGGCCATCGGCATCGACATGAATCTGCATGACATCCGCTTTGTCGAGGATGACTGGGAAAGCCCTACTTTGGGTGCATGGGGGCTGGGTTGGGAAGTCTGGTGTGACGGTATGGAAGTTAGTCAATTCACCTATTTCCAGCAGGTTGGCGGCCATGACTGTGCACCGGTTTCGGGCGAGTTGACCTATGGTCTGGAACGACTGGCGATGTATGTCTTGGGCATCGATCACGTGATGGACATGCCCTTCAACGACCCGCAGTCACCCAGCCCGCTGAGCTACGGCGACATCTTCAAACAAACCGAAGAGGAATACGCCCGTTGGAACTTTGACGTGGCCAACACCGAAGTTCTGCTGCGCCATTTCGAAGAGGCTGAGGCCGAGTGCGCGGCCATTCTGGCGCAGGAACATGACGATCCGAAAACCGGTAAACGCATCGTTATGGCGCACCCGGCTTATGATCAGTGTATTAAAGCGAGCCATGTCTTTAACCTGCTGGATGCCCGTGGCGTGATCTCAGTGACCGAACGGCAGGCCTATATCGGTCGAGTACGGGCGCTGGCCAAACAATGCGCCGACGCGTTTCTGGTGACCGAGGCCGCCGGGTTCGAGGCCTGATGGGGCGTTCATGCCAAACCGGGCAACAGCACTTTCAGGCCGTCCGCAATCATGCTGATAGCGATGGCCGACAGGATCATGCCCATGAAGCGGCTCATGATAACGCGCGCATTGCTCGACAATCGCTTGGCCAAAGCAGACGCGTTCCAGAATGTGATGAACAGCAGAAACAGAACAGCCACGAAGACGCTTGCATAGATGATGGCATCCATGGGCTTGGAAATATGGTGAGCATAAAGGATCAGCGTCGTGATCGTGCCGGGCCCCACCAAAATGGGGAAGGCCAACGGGTAGAAGGCAACCGTAGCGGGTTCGGGGTAGTCCTGTTTTTCCCCCTCGGTGCCGTGGTGCGTGGTGCTTTCTTTGCCGCTCAGCATGTTCAGGCCGATCATCAGAACAACAAGACCACCCGCTACGCGCAGATCGTCCACGCTGATTCCAAACAGGCCCAGCGTCTGGTTGCCGACCGCGGCGAAAGCTGCGCCGAGGATCAGGCAGTACGTCGCTGTCTTCGCCGCGACCTTGCGCTGGTCGGCGGGTGTCAGACCATCGGTGACGCTCAGGAATACGGGCAGGTTGGTGATCGGGTTCATGATCGCAAACAGCGCGCCGAAAAAACCAACGGCAAGGGTCATGTCCATTCCAACAACCTCGTTCCAACCTGTATCAGTTTGGAAACTGGCCCATTTCCCGTGAAGTTGAAAGAGGCCGCGTGATCAGGATGCCCAAAAGATGACCGGAAAACTGCTTGCAATCATCCTCGTCGTATCGGCGGCTTTGGCCGGTTTCGGCATGTATTATTTGCAGGTCTATGGGTTCTACTACGATGTCCCCTCTCAGCGTGGTCAGGATGTTTCCATATTGGTGGAAGGGGCAGAGACCCCGCAGCCAATCCAGTATTCGGCGTTTCAGGCGATTGACGCTGACAGTTCTCCGATCCGGTACCGGGCGTGTTTTTTAACCGATCTGAAGGCCGAAGACTTGGCGACATTCCGGCGAGTTGAAAACCCCGAACCGTTGACTGCACCGGGCTGGTTTGACTGCTACGATGCCGTGGCCATTGCAGAAGCTCTGAAATCCGGGCAGGCGCAAGCGTTCATCGGGGCTAAAAACATCCATTATGGCGTAGACCGCATTGTTGCCGTGACCTCGGATGGCGAGGGCTATGTCTGGCACGCACTGAACAATTGCGGTGAAAAGGCCTATGACGGGACGGTAGTGGGCGAGGAATGTCCGCCCCGGCCTGAAAACTGAGGCTATCATGACCGACGCAGCGCTTCACGTTCCCAATTTTCTGACCGCCACGCTTGGCATTGCGGTCTATCTGATTGGGGCCGAGATCAACGCGCATGTCGCGTTGCTGCGTCAGTTTAATATCCCCGAGCCTGTCACCGGCGGGTTGCTGGCGTCACTTGTGTTGCTGTTTCTGTATCTCGTGGCAGGGCTTGAGTTGACCTTCGATCTCACCTCGCGGGATTTTCTGCTGATTGTGTTCTTTGCAGGAATTGGTTTGAACGCTCGACTTGCGGATTTGATTTCCGGCGGCAAACCTTTGTTTTTGCTTCTCATATTGACGCTGGTTACGATCGTTGCCCAGAATGTCGTCGGTGCGGTCGGCGCCGTCGCCTTTGGTTACCCGGCGCAGGCCGGGGTTCTCTTCGGATCAGCTTCTCTGATCGGAGGGCACGGCACAGCTATCGCTTGGGCCCCCGAGGTCGACGCGGTGACCGGTCTTGGCGGCGCGACCGAATTGGGCGTTGCCGTGGCGACGCTGGGCCTTGTGCTGGCTGCTCTGGTAGGCGGGCCGATTGCCCGCTTTCTGGTCGAAGGCAAAAACCTGACCCCGGAACGCCCTGGCGAAGAACACACGGTCGGGCTGCCGGATGATGCCACTGAGGCCGAGACCAAGATCGATCACCTAACCATCATGCGCGTGCTGCTCTATCTGAATCTGGCGATCATCTTTGGTTACATTCTGAGCGAGGCCATTGCAGCCACCGGGCTGAAACTGCCCTTGTTCGTGCCCTGCCTGATCATGGGGATCGTCATTGCCAATATCCGCACTGCACTGGCGCCCAAGGCTCCGCCAGTGTCGCGCACGCCGTCACTGGCGCTGATCTCGGAATTCTCACTGGGCGCGTTTCTGGCCATGTCGCTGATGAGCCTGCAACTTTGGACTATTGCCGAGCTTGGTCTTGCCATAGCCGTCATCATGACCGCGCAAACCCTATTTGCCGTGGCTTTTGTGATCTGGGTGCTGTTCCCGGTGATGGGCGGTAACTATCGCGCCGCTGTGTTGTCAGCCGGGTTCGGTGGCTTTGCTTTGGGCGCGACGCCGACCGCCATTGCCAATATGACCGCAGTTACCAAGCGATATGGCCCGTCTCCTATTGCCTTTATTGTGCTGCCCCTTGTATCCGCATTCTTTGTGGACATCGCCAATGCCATCGTCATTCAGACGATCGTCAATTTCTAAGGACCGAAAATGCCCGACCTGCTGATCGAACTGTTTTCCGAGGAAATCCCCGCCCGCATGCAGACCCGCGCGGGCGAGGACCTGAAAAAGCGGATCACCGACGGTTTGGTCGAGGCTGGCCTGACCTATGCTGGCGCTGCCGCCCTGACCACGCCGCGTCGCCTGACGCTGGCGATCGAAGGGCTGCTGGCGGAGAGCCCGACCATTCGCGAGGAGCGCAAGGGGCCGAAAGTCGGCGCACCGGACAAGGCTATCGAAGGGTTCTTGCGCGGGGCAGGGCTGACACGTGACCAGCTTGAAGAACGTGAGACTCCGAAAGGTGCGGTCTACTTCGCCACTATCGAGAAAGCCGGGCGTCCTGCTGCCGAGATCGTGGCCGAGGTGCTTGAGGCTACCATCCGCAACTTCCCCTGGCCCAAGTCGATGCGCTGGGGCGGTGGCCCGCTGCGCTGGGTGCGTCCGTTGCATTCGATCCTGTGCATCCTGTCCGACGAAACAGGCACGCAGGTGGTGCCGCTTGAGGTCGATGGCATCACATCCGGCGACACCACTGCAGGCCACCGTTTCATGGCGCCGAACCGGTTTTCGGTCACGTCCTTCGACGACTACGCCGCCAAATTGAAGCGCGCCTTTGTGGTTCTGAACCCCGGCGACCGCGCCGAGCATATCTGGAACGACGCGCAGAACATGGCCTTTGCCGCGGGTCTGGAAGTGGTCGACGACAAGGGCCTGCTGGCCGAGGTCGCTGGTCTGGTCGAATGGCCCGTGGTGTTGATGGGGCAGATCGACGAGGAGTTTTTGGAGTTGCCGCCCGAGGTGCTGCAGACCTCGATGAAAGAGCACCAGAAATTCTTCTCGGTCCGCAATCCCAAAACCGGGCGGATCGAACGCTTCATCACCGTCGCCAACCGCGAAACCGCCGACAATGGCGCGACCATTCTGGCGGGCAACCAAAAGGTGCTGTCGGCCCGTCTGGCCGATGCGAAATTCTTCTGGGAGAACGACCTGCGCGTCGCCAAATCGGATATCGCCCAATGGACCCGCGCGCTGGAGAATGTGACCTTCCACAACAAGCTGGGCACACAGGCTGAACGCATCGACCGCATCGCCGCGCTGGCCCGCGAACTGGCGCCCGTAGTGGGAGCGGATGCGGATCAGGCCGAGAAAGCCGCGCGTTTGGCAAAGGCGGATCTGAGTTCCGAGATGGTCTATGAATTCCCGGAACTTCAGGGGCTTATGGGGCGGTATTACATCGAAGCCGCAGGCGAAGACGCCGCCGTGGCCGCCGTGGCGCACGAGCATTACTCGCCGCTCGGTCCCTCGGACGACGTGCCCACCGCGCCGCTGTCGGTGACTGTCGCGCTGGCAGACAAGCTGGACACGCTGACCGGGTTCTGGGCGATTGATGAGAAGCCGACGGGATCGAAAGACCCTTTTGCCCTGCGCCGCGCAGCGTTGGGGGTAATTCGGTTGGTTTTGGAGAATGAACTTTCTTTGTCGGTCGCTGATGTAATCGAAAAGACTGTGGAAATAGGACAAGCGCCAGAATTGGCTTACATCCGCGATATGCAGACCCATATCGAGGCGAGTAAGGGTAAAAGAGACGTAAGTGCCGCTTTCGAATTTGCGATGACTCGAGCGGAAGGTTGGAAGCCTTTGAATCTTTCGTGGCAAGCTGAGGATGAAAACGTAAACACTCAAACTATGCCGGACCCGGATCTCGTTACCGGAATTTACAAAGACGAGTTTGGTTGGCCCTATTCGTCCTTTAACGGCACCGCGCGCAATCGGGCAGACACATCTTATATGCCCTGGTCGGCAACGACGCCTAAGGGGTTTGTGGATAAGCAAGGCGACCTCATCTCCTTCTTCCACGACCGCCTCAAGGTCTTCCTGCGCGACGAGGGCATCCGCCACGACATCATCGACGCCTGTATCGCGATGGAGGGGAATGACGACCTCAACCTGCTGGTCAAACGCGCCCGTGCTCTGAACGCGGTGATCGCGACCGAGGATGGCGAGAACCTCGTGCAGGGCTTCAAGCGCGCCAACAACATCCTGACGCAGGCCGAGGAGAAGGATGGCGTCGAATACTCCTATGGTGCGGATGTGAAATTTGCCGAGACGGACAGCGAAAAGGCGCTGTTTGCCGCTCTGGACGGGACGCAGGGTAAGATCAACGCGGCGTTAAGGGCCGAGGATTTCCCGTCAGCCATGTCCTCAATGGCCGCGCTGCGTGGTCCGGTGGATGCGTTTTTCGAAGATGTTCAGGTCAATACCGACAACGACATCCTGCGCCGCAATCGCCTGAACCTGCTGAGCCAGATCCGGCAGGTCTGCTCCAGCGTGGCCGATCTCAGCAAGATCGAAGGCTAAGCTATAACGCCCTTGCGCCATTGGTGCAGGGGCTTATGCTGCGTGCAAACCAAAAGGTGCCGCAGTGCAGAATAATCCACATACCACTCTGATCACGTCCGAAGCGCCCGTCACCGCCAACACCCATGGCGGGCGGGCGAAATGCCTGCAACGGCTGGTCCGCCTGGACCTGCCGGTGCCGCGAACTGTGGCGCTGTCCTTTGATGCGGTCCATCGGATTGCGGAGGGTCATGTGCCCGATATCGCGGCGATCCTTGAACAGTTCGATCAGACAGCGCTGCTGTGTGTGCGGCCCAGCTCCGAAGACCCCGATTGGGGCGGCCCCGGCGCTATCCTGAATATCGGCATGAACGACGCGCGTTACGTAGACTTGTCAGATTCGATGGGGGCCGAGGCCGCTGCCGCGCTGTATCTGCGTTTCGTCCAAAGTTTTGCCATCCATGTGGCCCGTCTGGACGCTGATGTATTTGATGATATCGACGCGGATGGCAGGGAGGGGTTGCGCCAGTCCTTGCGAGCCTATGAGGATGAAACTGACGAAGCCTTCCCTCAGGAACGGGGTGAGCAACTGATTGCCGTTCTAAGGTCGATGGCTCGAGCATGGGACGGAACCTCGGCTCGGTTGCTGCGGCAGGCAAAGGGCGCACCTGCGGATGCAGGGCTGGGCTTGGTCATTCAGGAGATGATCCCAGGAGTGGGGCAGGGTGAATGCGGCTCGGGTGTATTGCAACTGGTGGATTCCACAACGGGAATGCCGCAGATCACCGGCCGATACCTGAGCCAGAGTCAGGGGCGGGATGCCTTGGGCGATGGTGTGGCAGCGCTCTATCTGGAAAAGGATCCGCGCGGGAAGTCGTTGGAAGAAGTGGCACCAGAAGCCTTTGCTAACGTCAAGGCCCATGCCGCACTGATGCGCACCAAACTGCGCGAGGAAATGCAGGTCGAGTTCGTGATCGAAAACGACCATGTACACATTCTGGATGGCGTGCGGGTGCAGCGCAGCGCGCGCGCCGCGCTGCGGATCGCGGTTCGGTTGGCTGAAGATGGCATCATTCCACCGCAGGAGGCAGTGATGCGGGTCGATCCGCATTCTTTGAACGAGATGCTGCACCGGCAGGTCCACCCTGAGGCGCACCGCGATGTTTTGACCACGGGTATCGCTGCCAGCCCGGGGGCCGCGACTGGTAAGATTGTGTTCACCGCCGCAGAGGCGCAGGCCAGTGCCGCGCGCGGTGAGCCTTGTATTCTGGTGCGTCGCGAGACAGCGCCCGAGGATGTGCGCGGGATGCACGCGGCCGTCGCGGTGCTGACCGAAAAGGGCGGCATGACCAGCCACGCGGCGGTGATTGGCCGCGGATTGGGTCTGCCCTGTATCGTCGGCGCATCCGAGATGAGGTTCCAGACCAAGGAAAAGCTGCTGACCGCGCCTGATGGACGTGTTTTCACAACCGGCGACACGCTGACGATCGACGGGAGCTCGGGACAGGTATTGGCGGGGCAGCCTGCCATGCTGGAAGCTGCACTGGATGACTGTTTCCAGACGTTGATGGGCTGGGCCGATGACGAGCGTGATATCGCCATCCGCGCCAACGCGGATACGCCGGCTGATGCGCAAACCGCGCGGAATTTTCTGGCGCAGGGGATCGGCCTTTGCCGGACCGAGCATATGTTCTTTGACCCCGGCCGCCTTATCGTGATGCGCGAGATGATCTTTGCGCAGACGTCCTCGGGCCGTGCGGCGGTGCTGGAGCGTCTGCTGCCGATGCAGCGTGAGGATTTCGTGCAATTGTTCCGGATCATGGAGGGGCAGCCGGTCTGTATCCGCCTGTTCGACCCGCCTCTGCACGAATTCCTGCCGACCACACGCAGTGGACAGCGTGAACTGGCCGAAGCTCTGGATCTGCCGGTCTCGGATGTCGAACGGCGCGTGGCGGCGATGACCGAATACAACCCGATGCTGGGTCTGCGCGGTGTGCGTCTGGGTGTAACCGTGCCTGAAATCTACGACATGCAGGCCCGTGCAATCTTTGAGGCAACGCTTGAGGCCAGCAAGGACGGTGCCCCCGTGGTGCCCGAGGTGATGATCCCGCTGGTTTCCGCCAAGCGAGAGGTGGAACTGGTCAAATCCCGTATCGACTCGGTCGCGGCCTCGGTCGCCAGCGAACGCGGAGAAGAATTCGAATATCGCCTTGGTGTGATGGTCGAAACGCCACGGGCCTGTCTGCGGGCTGATGAAATTGCGCCGCACACGTCGTTCCTGAGTTTCGGCACCAACGACCTGACCCAGATGACCTATGGCTTGTCGCGTGACGATGCGGGCCGGTTCATGTCGGCCTATGTGCAGCAGGGTGTCTTTGTCGAAGATCCGTTCCATGTCCTCGATCCGGACGGGGTCGGAGAATTGCTGAAACTCGGGGCCGAACGTGGGCGCCAGACGCAGCCGAACGTTACCCTTTCGGTATGCGGTGAACACGGTGGTAACCCCGAATCAATCGCCATTTGCCGGGATCTGGGGTTTGACTATGTGTCATGCTCACCCTTTCGGGTGCCGGTCGCTCGGCTGGCTTCCGCTCAACTGGCGATTTCGTCCAGACTTGGGGGTTGACACAGGCCAAATGCCCTAGGATTAGTGGTTTTCAGGCGACCTTGTGACGGAATTATTTTTTCGCACGGGCGATTTTCCACTTGCGTTTTCTTCCGAACTGGACGTCCCGGCCAGACTGCGTTAAATGCCTCGTCGCGCCCGCCGGGGGAGGGTACGGCGCGATTTGTGCCTGTGCGAGGTTATCTGATGCTACGATACATACTGGCTGCTGCCACATTGGCGGCAACCGTGCTGCCAAGTGTGTCTTTCGCTGAAAGGGAAGCCACCAATACCGCCGAACGCGAACTTGTTACCCGGACCGATCTGCCCGGACAGAACTTTCGCGACTATCTAACCCTGTTCAAGCCCCGCAAAGAGCTTGAGCCTGTAAAAGTTTCGTATTCGAAGGCTTGGCTGGACCAACAGCCAAAGGCCAAAGGGGACGTGAACTTTGAGTGCTTGGCTGAAGCGCTGTACTTTGAAGCGCGCGGCGAAAGCGTGCGCGGTCAGTTCGCCGTGGCCGAGGTCATTCTGAACCGCGTCAAAAGCAACCGTTTTCCGAATTCGCTGTGTGGCGTGATCAAACAGGGAACAGGCAAAAGATATCAATGCCAGTTCACCTATACCTGTGATGGCCACAAGGAAGTGATCCGCGAGAAAAAGGCCTATGAGCGTGTGTCCAAAGTTGCGCGTGCCGCAATTGACGGCGTCGCCAAGGAACTGACTGAAGGGGCCACACATTACCACACCACTGCGGTGAGACCGTCGTGGTCGCGCGTTTACAAGGAAACCGCGCGCATTGGTGTGCATATCTTCTACAGGCACAACTACCGCACCGCGAGCAACTAAAAGGCATTCCCGCGCTGCCATCTAAGCAGCGCGGGCTGTCGAACTCGGCTGATTGTGGGCCTACAAGCTGGACCCGCCGGCGGTCACGAATTCCGATCAGAGTGGCGTGAATCGAAATGCCGGGGCAGGGCTTAACGGGTGGATTGATCCGAATTGGCTTTCCCCAACGCCGCATTCGGTGTCTGGAATGGCGTTTGAGGCGGTGTTATATGCGCGCGCACCGTATAGTTTTGGCTGATCAGCCCACCAAGCCCGAAAAGGTCCGTTGCATGAGCTCTGAAGTCCGTCTTGCCTTTGCGCACCCGTCCGAGCGGTCCGAAGCGACCGCCACGCGCGGCCCGCTGGACCGCATTTCATTGCGGGATCATATTGTCGAGGTCGAGATCGGCGCGTTTCAGGCCGAGCGTGGCACGACACAGCGTATCTGTTTCAACATCGTGGTCGAGGTGCGCCCGCTGACCGACCCGATTGACGATGACGTGGACCGCATCCTGTCCTATGACCGCGTGACCGAGGCGATTGCGCATGAACTGGCCGCCGAGCGACTGAACCTGCTTGAGACATTGGCGGATCGCGTTGCTGAGCGTATTCTGCTTGAGCCTCAGGCTGTAAGGGCTTTTGTCAGAATCGAAAAACTGGATCGCGGCCCTGGCGCCCTGGGTGTTGAAATTGTTCGCGGCAGGGACGCGATCCATCACGACGTGGTCGAGGAAGAGCGCCCCCATCCGCGGTTGGTGTTTCTGTCGAACGAGGCGATTGCTTCGTCTAATCTGGCCGGGTGGATTGACCAGTTGGAAAACCGTCAACGTCCCCTGATTCTGTGCCTGGGTGCTGCGGATATGGATGTCCCGCAAACCGGCCACGCGATGACGCAGCGCCGAATTGACTTGCTGGCGATTGAACAGAACGCCTGGGTTCTCGCTGCGAAAGATCATCGCTGTGTGGTGGTGTCAACTCGGACCGAACTGGACTGGGCGATGAGGAACGGTCAGATCTGCGTTTGGGCTCCTTCCAAGATCGTGCTGGATGCTGTGGACGGCCCCTCCGCCGCACCTTCGGACGCTGTCGCCTTGGCGGCGTGGTTCGCGGCCACTTTTGAAGCCAGTGAAATGATGGTGATCGGCGGTGCTTTGCCGAAAGCGCCTAAGACACCCCTGCGTGCCATTCCGGTGGATCAGGCGCAGCTGTGACAGAATACTTCCGACCGCTGGTGCAACACGGCCCGGCCCGCCCGACTGGCGCGATGCCTCTTGCGGGACAGCCTTTGTGGTTCACACATGCCGAACGTCTGTCGCGGACGGAAACCCCGATTGTTGTTGCGGCACAGGACATTCCGAGTGATGTGCTTGCACGACTGACCGGGCCGCGCGCCGAGATCGCCGGGTTGGCGATGGATCGGCCTCAGATCATGGGCATCCTCAACACGACACCGGACAGTTTTTCCGATGGCGGCGTGCACAATTCGGTCGAGGCTGCAACGGTCGCCGCGGATCAGATGGCGGCGCATGGGGCCAGCATTCTGGATATCGGCGGAGAATCCACCCGTCCGGGGGCTTGTTACGTACCGGATGATGAAGAAATCGCGCGAACCCAACCTGTTGTCGAGACCATCCGTGCCAACACGCAGGCGCTGATCTCCATCGATACACGCAAAGCCAGCGTTGCGCGGGCGGCGTGGGATGCGGGGGCCGGGCTGATCAACGACGTCTCTGGTTTCACCTTTGACCCGCAACTTGCATCGTTTTGCGCCGAGGTTGATGCCCCGGTCTGCGTGATGCACATGCAGGGCGATCCGGCTACAATGCAGGACGATCCTCAATATGACGACGTTCTGCTGGATGTGTACGATTTCCTTGCCGGGATGGTCGCCCAGTTGGAGCAACTGGGTCTGAACCGCGACCGGATCGTGATTGATCCGGGCATCGGGTTCGGCAAAACGCAGGCGCACAATCTGGCTCTTCTGCAAAACCTCAGCCTGTTCCACGGCATCGGATGCCCGATTCTGCTGGGAGTGTCTCGCAAGGGGCTCATCGGGCAGATCGGTCAGGAGCCGCGCAAGGACGCCCGCGCGCCGGGATCAATCGCCGTGGCATTGGCAGGATTGTCCCAGGGCGTGCAGATCCTGCGGGTTCATGACGTGCCCGAGACCGCTCAGGCCTTGCGTCTGTGGGCTTCCGTCCGGTAATCCCGTCACAGGCAAGAAATTACGGAGTGACACGATGCGCAAGCTGTTCGGAACCGACGGGGTGCGGGGCACCGCCAATACCCATCCGATAACGGCCGAGATGGCCCTGCGTATCGGGGCTGCCGTTGGGCGGTATTTCCGTCGCAATCAATCCGGCGCGCACCGGGTGGTGATTGGCAAGGACACGCGCCTGTCCGGGTACATGTTGGAAAACGCGCTGACCGCCGGGTTGACCTCGACCGGTATGAACGTGCTGTTGCTGGGTCCGGTGCCAACGCCCGCCGTGGGGCTGATGACCCGGTCAATGCGTGCGGATCTGGGCGTGATGATTTCGGCCAGTCATAATCCGGCAGAGGACAACGGCATCAAGTTCTTTGGCCCCGACGGATACAAGTTGTCCGATCAAGCCGAGCTTGAGATTGAGCGTCTGATCGAAGAGGGCGTCAAACCCACGCAGGCTCAAAATATCGGCCGCGCGCGTCGGGTGGATGATGCGCGGTTTCGATACGGTGAACGGGTGAAGTCCTCGCTGTCCCGCGACCTGCGTCTGGATGGACTGAAAGTGGTGGTCGACTGTGCCAACGGCGCCGCGCACCGCACCGCCCCCGAGGTTCTGTGGGAACTGGGCGCCGAGGTCATTCCGGTCGGGATCGCACCGAACGGCAAGAACATCAACCTGAATTGCGGCTCGACCAAACCTCAGCTGGCGGCCGAAACGGTTGTGGCCCATGGCGCTGATGTTGGGATCTGTTTGGACGGCGATGCCGACCGCGTCGTGATGGTCGATGAGTGCGGGCACGTGGCTGATGGCGATCAGCTTATGGCGCTGCTGGCGACCAGTTGGGCCAAGGCGGATCGCCTTGAGGGCGGCGCGCTGGTTGCGACGGTGATGTCCAATCTCGGGCTGGAACGGCACCTGGCCGCGCAAGGGCTGCGGCTGGAGCGGACGGCTGTTGGCGATCGCTATGTCGTTGAACGGATGCGCGAAGGCGGGTTCAATCTGGGTGGAGAACAGTCGGGTCACATCGTTATGAGCGACTATGCCACCACCGGCGACGGTCTGATGGCTGGGCTACATTTTCTGGCCGAGATGGTGCACTCGGGCCGCAAGGCCTCTGAACTGTCGGTGCAGTTCGAATCCGTGCCTCAGTTGTTGAAGAACGTGCGTTATCAGGACGGGCAGAGCCCGCTGGAAGCGGGCAGCGTTAAAGCCGCCATCGCCGATGCCGAAGCGCGCCTGAACGGGCAGGGTCGTCTGCTGATCCGGAAGTCGGGGACGGAACCCTTGATCCGCGTGATGGCTGAATGTGAGGATGATGCCCTGTTGACGCAGGTTGTCGATGGCATCGTGGCCGAGGTCGAGGCGGTCGCGGGTTAACGCCCGATCAGCATCTTGCGCAAGCTGAACCACTGGCTGATCGCCAGCCCGGTTAGGATCATGATCAACGCGATGTAGAACCGAAGGGGCAGCGCCTCGGACAGAATCCATGCGCCAAATATCATCGACCAGATCGGCACCTGATAGTTGACCAGCGTCAGGAAAACAGACCCGGCACTGCGAATGATCGAAACGCGCAACAAGGTGGCGAAGGCGGTGGGTAAAAGGCCCAGCGCTATGATCGCCAGGCCGGGGCGCGTACCTTCCCAGAGGGGGAGGCCCTCGGTCACCAGCATGATGGGCAGCAAGAGCGCCGCGCCAACGACCAGTGACAACGCGGCCAAAGCGACGGGATCAACGGGTGGGCAGCGCCGGGTGAAGATCGACGCGCAGGAATAGCACAGGGCGGCTCCGATACAGGCTAGCTGAGCCAAGGGTTCCGCCCCCTGTCCGATTTGTGCCAGCCCCGGGCCGATCAGTACAAGTGCACCACAAAAGCCCAGAGATACCCCAAGGAGCCTGCGCAGGTTCAGCGGTTCGTCTGAAAAGAAATGCGCCAATGGTAATACCATCAGCGGTATCGCTGCCATCGACAGGCCCGCAAAGGCCGAGGCCACATATTGCTGCCCCCAACTGAGTAACAGGAAAGGCAGCGCAGTCGACAACACGCCAATGATTGCGATGTAACCCCAGAGTTTCGGACTGCCCGACGGCAACTTACGCCCGGTCAGCGACATCATCCCCAGCAAGGTCAAGGCGCCAAGGGTGGTGCGCGCAGTGGCGACAGTGACTGGCCCGTATCCTTCCAACGCCATGGCGACGACCATGAACGTACCACCCCAGATGAGGCCCAAGGTAATAACGCCGCTCCAATCGCGGGATGTGGGTTGGTCAACCATGTTGGGCCTTAAAATCAGGAGGTGTTTAGACAAAAAAGGGCGGCCGTTTGGCCGCCCTTTCGCAAAGAACCGTCAGGATCAGTTCTTTTCCTTGTCGACCATTTTACCAGCCGAAATCCAAGGCATCATAGCGCGCAGTTTCGCACCGGTTTCCTCGATCATGTGCTCGTCATTGGCACGGCGCGAAGCTTTGATGGTCGGCTGACCAACAGCGTTTTCCAGCATGAAGTCACGAACGAACTTGCCCTGCTGGATGTCGTTCAGAACCTCTTTCATACGCGCTTTGGTTTCGTCGTATTTCAGGATACGCGGGCCAGTGACGTACTGGCCGTACTCGGCAGTGTTCGAGATCGAGTAGTCCATGTTTGCAATGCCGCCTTCGTAGATCAGGTCCACGATCAGCTTCACTTCGTGCAGACACTCGAAATAGGCCATTTCCGGCGCGTAGCCTGCCTCGACCAGAGTTTCAAAGCCGCAGCGGATCAGTTCAACCAGACCGCCGCACAGAACAGCTTGTTCACCGAACAGGTCGGTTTCGCATTCTTCACGGAAGTTGGTTTCGATGATGCCCGAACGGCCACCGCCGATGGCCGAGCAGTAGGACAAACCGATTTCCAGCGCTTTGCCGGTTGCGTCGTTGTTGACGGCAACCAGGCAGGGCACGCCGCCGCCTTTGACATATTCGCCGCGCACGGTGTGGCCCGGGCCTTTGGGGGCCATCATGATGACGTCGACGCCTTCTTTCGGCTCGATCAGGCCAAAGTGGACGTTCAGACCGTGGGCGAAGGCGATGGCCGAGCCGGGCTTGATGTTGTCATGCACGTATTTCTTGTAGGTCTCTGCCTGCAGTTCGTCGGGCATGGTGAACATGATGACGTCGCACCAGGCCGCCGCTTCGGCGATACCCATGACTTCCAGACCTTCGGCTTCGGCTTTCCTGGCCGATGCGGAACCTTCGCGCAGAGCGACGACCAGGTTCTTCGCGCCCGAGTCGCGCAGGTTCAGCGCGTGCGCGTGACCTTGCGAGCCATAGCCCAGGATGGCTACTTTTTTGTCTTTGATCAGGTTGATGTCGCAATCGCGATCGTAATAGACGCGCATGATTCCGGTCCTTTCTGTTACGGTTGCTGCGCTTTTAGTTCGGTGTGGCTTGGTTGGCGAGCGTTGAAGCATTGAGTATTTGGAGAAAAGGTGAAAAGTTATTCGCGAAAGTACGAATTAGAGAATAAATCATGCTTGATGACATGGACCGACGCATTCTGCGTCATTTACAGACCGAACCGACCCTTTCCATGGCCGAACTGGCCGAGCGGTGTGGCATCAGCCAGGGCGTGTGTTGGCGCCGGGTCGAGAAGATGCAGGCCTCGGGCGTTATTCAGGGGCAGGAGGCGATCATTGACTGGGCGGCGCTGGGATATGCTGTTGAGGTTTCGTTGCGCGTGACGCTGGACAAGACCCAGCCCCGTGCCTTCGATGAATTCACTGCTGCTGCGCGCGATGTATCAGAAGTAATCGAAATCCAGACTTTTCTGGGCCGTGTGGATGTTCGTCTTTCGGTGCTGGCACGCGACATGTCACACTATCAGCAAATCTACCGCGACCGCATTCTGACCTTGCCGCACATCGCCGATATCGAGGCGCTGATGCATATTGCGCGAGTGAAGCGAAACGAGGTTCTACCGGTATGATTGAGCTTGATGAAACAGACCGCCAAATCCTACGAGCGCTGGTGCAGGATGCCACTCAGAGTGCTGGAGCCCTGGGTCGTAAACTTGGATTGTCGCAGCCTGCGACCTGGCGGCGTATCAGGCGGTTGGAAACGGCAGGAGTAATCCGGGGGCGTCGTCTGCGCCTGAATGCCGAGGCGTTGGGATTCGGCGTGACAGTCTTTTTGGGGGTCAAACTGGCCCGCAAAGGTCAGGTCAGTCTGGAAGATTTCGAACGTGCCGTCAGCGCCATCCCCGAGGTTCAGACGGTCGAGCACGTCCTTGGCCTGTACGATTATCGCCTTCGGGTTGTCGCCCGCGACCTGTCCGACTTTGAGCGGGTTCTGCGGCGGCGGATCATGACCCTACCCGGTGCCGGGGACGTCGAAGCCAACGTCCTGCTTAGCGAAGAGCGATTACCCGGTCCGATCGGTTAGGGTCAGTATCTGGTGCGAATGCAATAGCCGGGATGATGGGTCATTCGGGCGAAGGCCATCGGCTCACCATCTTTCCAGGTCGTGCGTTCAAGTTGGATCATCGATGTGCCGGCCGTGGTTCCCATGAATTCGGCCAATCTCCCGTCGGCGGAAATCGCACAGAATGCAACCTCTGCTTCGGTAAAGGGGGCTATGTTCAGCAGCCATTCATGCGGGCCTTGCGAGGTCAGATCGGCATTCTCGACCTCGGGTACGGTATCGATGTTGATCCAGCGCTCTTCCAGCTGAAATGGGCGGTTGTCGGCATAGTGCATGCAGATCACATGCAGCACGCGCGCGTCTGGTGAGACACTGAGTTGCGAGGCCAGCCAACCGGGACTGGACACTACATTACGTTCGACAAGAGCATAACGATAAGTCGAGTTTTGATTCTCAACGGCCTGGCGCGCCAGCGAAAACTCGAGTTTCGCGTGTTTGCTGGGTTCTTTTTTGACCCGCGTGCCGCTTTTGCGCTTACGCTCAACAAATCCTTGATCGGATAACTCCCGCAGGGCGCGATTTACGGTCGCGCGCGCGCAATTGAATTCTTCGGCAAGCTGCGTTTCCGTCGGCAGCAAAGATCCCTGAGGCCAGATTCGGCTTTCAATACGACGTTTAACTTCGTCCCGTACAACCTGAAAACTGATCCGCTTTTGAGCAGTCACGAGGAGCAAAACCTTTCTTCTACAAAGTGTATGTATCTGTTCAGAAACACCTCTGGGTGTAAAGGGGTGGTGACACTATTTGGCGTCACTTCGGGGGTTATATGGTGCAGTTTCGAACCTAAAATTCACGGGGAAATAAAGTTCCGTGGCGTCAATTGTCGGCGCAAGAAAACTGCTTTACCAATCTCGCCAGAAGATTCACGTTGCCCGAGTACTGTTTGAAAGGACAAATCATGCCGGCGCTTTTGGATAGCATTGACCCCAATGGGCTCGAGGAGTTCTCGGTTGTTTTCACCGACCGTTCCCTGAACCACATGTCGGCCCGGTTTCAGACCGTCATGCGCGACATCTCAAACATGCTGAAAGATGTCTACAACGCGGACGGTATTGCCGTAATCCCGGGCGGTGGGACCTATGCAATGGAGGCCGTGGCCAGACAGTTCGCACGCAAAGCCAACGTTCTGGTCGTGCGTAACGGATGGTTTTCCTATCGTTGGAGCCAGATCGTCGAATCCGCAGATCTGACGGCGTCGGCCACGGTGCTCAAGGCGCGTCAAACCGGCAATTCGAGCCCATCTCCGTTTGCACCAGCACCGATCGAAGAGGTGGTATCAACTATTCGAGAACAACGTCCGGATGTGGTGTTTGCTCCGCACGTTGAAACCGCAGCAGGTCTGATTCTGCCGGATGACTATGTGACCGCCATGGCGGCGGCTGCGCATGAGGTTGGCGCGTTGATGGTGCTGGACTGCATCGCCTCTGGCTGTGCTTGGGTCGACATGAAGGCAACTGGAGTGGACGTCCTGATCTCAGCCCCGCAGAAAGGGTGGAGCGCTTCGCCCTGTGCCGGTCTGGTCATGCTATCCGAACGGGCCGAGGCGCGATTGGAGGAGACGACCTCTGATAGTTTCGCCGTTGACCTGAAGAAATGGCGTCAGATCATGCAGGCCTATGAGAATGGCGGGCATGCTTATCACGCCACGATGCCGACTGACGCGCTGCAGGCGTTCCGGGATACGATGAACGAGACCCGCGATTACGGTTTTGAAAAGCTACGCGATGCGCAATGGGCTTTGGGCAACGGTGTACGGGCGATGCTGAAGGACAAGGGCATCGTGTCTGTGGCCGCCGATGGGTTCGGTGCGCCGGGGGTTGTGGTCAGCTATACCTCGGATCCCGAGATTCAGAACGGCAAGAAATTCGCCGCCTTGGGTATGCAGATCGCTGCCGGTGTTCCGCTGCAATGCGATGAGCCCGAGGGGTTCAGTACCTTCCGTCTGGGTCTGTTCGGGCTGGACAAGCTGTATGACGTAGATGGCACAATTGCTCGACTCAAGCGCGTGCTGGATCAGGTACTGTGATCTTCTGAGTGACCTGGGGGCCTCAGCGTACGCCGAGGCCCATCTGCATCAACGTCTTGCGCACAGGAGGCAGAGAATAGAGCGCATTCAGCCCCATCGCCCGCGCATCGCGCAGTGGCCGTGCCTCGATCATCGAGGCGCGGTTCAGCAAGTCGATGCCTTTGACGCGCATCTCGATCTTCGAGTGGCGGGCTTTGTGGTAGGCGTCCAGCATTTGCGCATCGCCCAGACCTTCGGGTCGAGCCTGGGCGAGGTCCAACAGAGTGCGCAGATCACCTAGTGACATGTTCAATCCTTGCGCACCGATGGGTGGCACCACGTGGGCGGCCTCAGCCATCAGGGCGATGCGCTCGCCCGAAAGTCGTTCCGCCGACTGACTAATAATCGGCCAGATGGTTCGGCGCGATGCCAGTTTCAACGGCCCGAACAGCCCGCAGGATCGTTCGGTCATCAGAGCTTCGAACGCCTCGGCTTCGGTGTTCAACAGTTCAACCGCGCGAGGACCGCGTTCCATCCAGACAATCGCGGATGAGGGCTGACCCTGCCAATCGGGCAGGGGGACCAGTGTGAACGGCCCGCCCGAGCGGTGTATCTCGGTCGAGACGTTTTCGTGCGGGATCGGGTGCGTAACCGCAAATGCCAGCGCCTTCTGGCCATAACGAGTGGTGTGCACGTTGATCCCCGCGGCCTCGCGCATCGGGGAATTGCGCCCGTCCGCGGCGACCACCAGTTTGCAGCGTATACGGCTGCCATCGCTCAGGCCCACGCGGGCCTCGGCGGTACGCGTGAACAGGCTGACGGTGCCTGTGCCGGGGCGGAAATCGACATTGGGCAGTTCGGTCAGACGGGCCACCATCTCGCGCCGCAACAGCCAGTTGGGCAGGTTCCAGCCAAAGGGCAGGTCCGAGATATCGGCGGCGTTGAAATCGCGCACCACGCGGGGTTCGGGCACATCGCCGCCCGCATCCACGATGCGCATGATCTGCAGGGGGGCGGCGTGTTCATCCAGTCGCTGCCACAACCCGCATTGTTCCAAAAGCCCATGCGCCGGTTGCAGAAACGCCGTAGTCCGTAGGTCGGATCCGTCCACGTCACGCTCGGTAATGGGCGGAGTGGGGTCGACGCAAACTACGTCGAACCCGGCAGCTCCAAAGGCCGCTGCAGCGGTCAGTCCGGCGATTCCTCCGCCGGAAATAAGAATGTCACAGCTGTCTTTCATGGCCTTGGTCTCCGAAATCTTGGGCAGAAACTAGTTCGGTTACAAGGTGGGTGCCAAGTGACATCCTGTCCCGTGTGTCAGCCGCGTGAGATCAGGATGAGGATGAGGAACATCACCGGCACCATCATGACCGCAGGGATATATAGCCCCGGCAGGCCAAACAGCAGGGCCGAGCATCCCCACATGCTGACAATCGCGGCGGCCGTGTAGTACCAGTCTTCGGCCTCGCCATTGGCGGCATCTTTTGCCAGCCAGCCGAAAACGGGGATTGCAAAAAACAGGCGCTGCCAGATGGGCAGGCGCCGAGGCATCTCGATCGCGCTCATGGAAATCTCCGGTTCTGTTCGTCGCTGAGGCGCATATAGGGGTGATGCTGCACCTGCAAAATGTGCAGATCGTCGCAGTGTGACAGCCTATCGCAGAAGCGCCAGAAACGCGGTCAGATCGTCTGTGTGATGGTGTATATGGTCGGCCTCGTGCGGCTCGGGTGCGACGTGAACGGTGCGCATTCCCATCGCGTGCGGAGCGGCCAGATTGCGCGGATCATCCTCGAACATCGCAGCCTTAGTCGTGTCGATTCCATCTTGGGCAAAGATCGCCTCGAACGCGGCTTTTTCCGGCTTTGGCCTGTAGTCCGCGTGTTCGACCCCATAGATCGCGTCGAACAAGCCACTAAGGCCGCGCGCGTCCAGAACGCGTTCGGCGTAGGGCGCGCTGCCGTTGGTGTAGACAATGCGACGCCCGGGCAGGGATCGGATGTGATCGGCCAGATCCACGTCTGGGTCCATGTGGCTCATGTCAACCTGGTGAACCGCGTGCAGATATGGGTCCGGGTCAAGATCGTGCTCGGCCATCAACCCAGCCAGCGTAGTGCCGTATTGCCGCCAATAGTGCGAGCGAAGACGATCCGCCTCAGCCCGGTCCACGCCAATGGCTTGCACCACGTAATCCGTCATCAGCACCTCGATCTGATCGAACAGGCGCATATGTGGCGGGTAGAGCGTGTTGTCCAGGTCGAACACCCAGTGGGTGACGTGAGAAAAGGCAGGTTTGACCATGGGTTTGGTTTAGGGTGCTGGGCATCGGTTTTCAATGCCGCTCTTGATCCCGGGGGCTAGTGACGGATAGACATGTTCGAACGAGGAGACAAACCACCCGATGCCCCAATCCAGACCGCCGTCCAAAGACGCCTACAGCCTAATTCTCGAAGCGATTGACGTGGGCGTTTACAAGCCCGGCAACCGTCTGGTTGAAAGCGAGCTGGCCGAACGGTTCGGGGTGTCGCGCACGCCGATCCGCGAAGCGCTGCAGCGGCTTGAAACGCAATCCCTGCTGGAACGCGACGGGCGCTCGCTGATTGTGGCTTCGCTGGACCACAACCAGATGGCCGAGCTGTATGTGGTGCGGCGCGAGTTGGAGGGTCTGGCCGCGAAATTGGCCGCCAAGCACGCCACCGAAGAAGAGATCAAGGTTCTGCAGGAAATGGTCGCCGCCGATGACGCGTTGGTCGATGACCCGACGGCCTTGTCGCGGGCGAACCGGCGGTTTCATGAACAGATTCATCTGGCCTCGCATAACCGTTATCTGGTGCAGCAACTGGACCTTGTACATCGCACCATGGCGCTGATGGCAACGACGTCGCTGGCGGCGCAGGGCCGGGGTGAGATTGCGCAGAGCGAACACAAGGGGATCGTCGAGGCAATCGCAGCCCGCGACGAAGAAGCCGCCGGACGCGCCCTCAAGGAACATATCTCGGTCGCCTTCATGACGCGCCTGAAACAGGATGCTATCCGGCGCGAGAGCTGACCGTCAGTGCGGCAGGTCCTCTTCGCTGGCCTGACCGTGTTGTGTTTTGTCCCAGAAGAACGGGTCTAGCAGTAGTTCCCACAAGGCCTTGTACGCAGCCAGGACGCCCAGCGGAAAATACAGCGGCATCGTCGGCACCCACGGCAGCAGGAAACGCCGTTCGCGCGCGGACACTGCTATGGCGCCAACAAGAGTATTGACGGCCTCTGCAAACAGGAACAGACCGAACAATGCGCTAAGCCCGGCATCGGCAAGGATCGGATGAAGCGGGCCGGGCAGGCCAAAGGTTGACAGCCAGAACAGCCACAGGACCGGAGCCAGCAGGAATTGTCCAACTGTCCCAAGGAAGAATGCCTGTACGCCAAAAAATCGCCAAGGGCCGAGTTCCCTCAGCAATCGCAGCGGCGACCGCATGTGGACAATGTAGGTGACCATGAACCCCTTGAGCCAGCGAGAGCGCTGCCGTACCCATGGCCAGGCGCGAAAGTTGGCCTCTTCGAAAGTGGCGGTATCGGCCATTTCAGTACGATATCCCGCCCGGCTAAGTCTTACACCCAGATCGGCATCTTCGGTGACGTTGTGGGCATCCCAGCCGCCCAGCTCCAACAGCTTGTCACGGCGGAAAAAGAACGTGGTCCCGCCCAACGGCACAACAAGTCCAAGCCGGGCAATACCTTGCAGGATAACCCGGAACCAACTGTTGTATTCGATGGTAAAGCAGCGTGATCGCCAGTTGGTGCGGGGGTTATAATAATCCAGGACACCCTGCAGGCAAACCACATCGTCGCCCGCCTGAGCAAAGTGCCGGACGACGCGTTCGATCTGGTCTGGCTGCGGCGCATCTTCGGCATCCCAGACGCCCAGAATATCGCCCCTGCAGAAATCCAGCGCATAGTTCATGGCCCGGGGTTTTGTGGTCAGGCCGTTCAGGGCAGGCACCTCGACGGTTCTGATCCAGCTGGGCAGATCAACCTGCGCCAGTGTGGATCGCGTCACCTCGTCGGTTTCTTCCAGCACCAGAATGATATCCAGCAGTGCCTTGGGGTAGGTCAGCCGCCGCAATCGCCGGATCAGGGCATCGGCAATTTCCCTCTCTTTATAGAGCGGCACCATAATGGACACGCAAGGCAAAGCCAGCGGCGGGCTGGGGGGGCGGGCTTTGGTGGAGCGTGTCCCGTGATGCCAAATGAAACTCAGCAGACCGGCCAGGCGCAGAGTCAGAAACAGGATCAGGCTGATCACGGCGGCCGCCACCAGAATGGCGAACGCGGTTAGGGGAAAGGTGGCAAACAGGACCACAAGGCCCGCAAGCGCGGCCGCAGGTCGGGCACGGGATTTAGGGGTCCAGGATCGGCAGCTCTGGTCAAGATCTACACGGGATTCGGCCGCTTCGGCCAAAGGGGTGGAGAACACGTGCGCGATGGCGCTATCGATCTGATCTGTGTCGGTTAGTACCGGGATAATGGTGTACCCGGTATGCCCAAGTTCTCGTTTCACATCCGGAAACAAATCGGGCCGCGCTGTGGCGACCAGCAGAATGGGCCCCAAGCGACGCCAGGGGATGACGTTATGAGACAGCCAGAAGTCAACAGGCTTGATCTGGCACAGATCGGTAGATGGCGGCGAGTTGTCCAGATCAGCGATCTGCAGGCCGGTTTGCTCGGACAGGGCGCTTAGAACGTCCTGACGGCTGACCCAGCCCTCGGCCACCAGAATTTCACCCAACGGGGCCTGTTGCCAGGATTGCAGGAACAGAGCTTCGTCCAGCTGCGCGTTTGTGATCAGGCCACGGTCGACCAGGCAAGCCCCCAAAGGCTTGCGTTCCTGAGCAGGTATCGGCGCGGCGTGCGCGAAATGCTGCAGGTTCAGTTCGACCATAACGAAACAACCCTGACGCTGTTAGCAGGCGTCAGGGTTGCTCAATTAGGGTTAACAGCGGGTTAACTCTGATCATATCGCCGCATCAGGCGGTTGCTTTCTTGTCCGCCATCGCGTCGGCAAAGCGTTCGAACAGGTAGAAACTGTCCTGCGGGCCGGGCGAGGCTTCGGGGTGGTACTGCACAGAATAGACCGGGCGGTTGGTCATGCGGATGCCGCAGTTCGACCCGTCAAACAGCGACCGGTGGGTCTCAATCACACCCTCGGGCAAGGACTGCGCGTCTACCGCGAAACCATGGTTCATCGAGGTGATCTCGACCTTGCCCGTCTCCATATCCTTGACCGGGTGGTTCGCGCCGTGGTGGCCGTGGTTCATCTTGACAGTCTGACCGCCCAAAGCCAGCGCCAGCATCTGGTGGCCCAGACAGATGCCAAAGACGGGCAGGTCGGTGGTGTCCAGAATCTCTTTGATCATTGGAACGGCGTATTCACCAGTGGCTGCCGGATCGCCCGGACCGTTGGACAGGAAAACGCCATCAGGGTTGTGCGCCAGCACTTCTGTTGCGGTTGCGGTGGCGGGCAGAACGGTTACATCACAGCCAGCCGAGGCGAGGCAGCGCAGAATGTTGCGCTTGGCGCCAAAATCGACGGCAACCACCTTGTGCACCGGGGCTTCCTGGCGGGTATAGCCATCGGGCCAAGCCCATCGCATCTCATCCCAGCGGTAGCTTTGGGCGCAGGTGACCTCTTTGGCCAGATCCATGCCCTCGAGTCCAGAAAAGCCACGTGCCGCGCTAATCAATGCCTCAATGTCGAAACTGCCTTCGGGATCATGGGCCAGTGCCGCATGCGGCGCGCCTTGCTGACGAATGGCGCGGGTCAGGCGGCGAGTGTCCACACCACCGATCGCGATTCGACCACGGCGGGTCAGCCAGGTTTTCAGCTCTTCGGCCGAGCGCCAGTTGGATGACTCGGTCGGGTCCCATTTGACGACCATACCTGCGGCAACCGGATCACCAGTTTCGTCATCTTCTGGGTTCACGCCGACGTTGCCGATATGGGGGAAGGTGAAGGTCACAATTTGTCCGGCATAAGAGGGATCGGTCATGATCTCCTGGTATCCGGTCATGGCAGTATTAAAGCATAACTCGGCCACGGTCTGACCGGTGGCACCGAAGCCCATCCCGAAGAACAGTGTACCGTCGGCCAATGCCAGACATGCGGTGGGCTTGGACGGGGCGTTCTGGGCCATCGGGCGACTCTCCTGCTGGGTAAATCGGCGCATAACTAAGGGGGTTGTGGCGCTGGGTCAAGTCTGTTCAAATTTTGCGCTATTGTGGAAAATCAATGAGTTAGCAATATTCACTTCCGGTTGTGTCGCGCTTTTTGTTTCGATATGGTCGGGGTTCCTTTTCCATGGGGATGGACAGATCATATGGATATGCGATCACGGGTGAACTCTGCCCTGAAGCAAGCAATGAAAGACAAAGATGCCGAGCGCCTGTCGACGCTGCGGTTGATCAACGCTGCAATCAAAGACCGCGACATCGCTTCGCGGGCCTCCGACAACGAAGAGGCCAAGGGATGCGGCGATACCGAGGTTCTTGAAATCCTTGGGAAAATGACCAAACAGCGCAAGGAAAGCGCCCGCGCCTACGAAGAGGGCGGACGCTTGGATCTGGCGGAACGGGAACTGCGCGAGGTTGAGGTTATCGAGGAATTCCTGCCCAAGCAGTTGGATGATGACGAGGTTTCCAAAGCTATCCAGACGGCGATCACCGCGACAGGAGCAGGTTCGATCCGCGACATGGGCAAGGTCATGGGCGAGCTCAAGACTCGTTATACCGGCCGGATGGATTTCGGCAAAGTTGGCCCGATGGTCAAGGACCACCTCTGCGCCGCGTCGAACGGCGGTTGCTGACACCTGACAAATTCTGAGACTGCTATTGCTGCGCGACCGGTTCGCGCAGTTTTTGCGTCAGGTCATCGTATAGCGCGATACGCTCGTCTTCGGACAGGAACGCTCCGATTTCCACTTCGCGCCCGTCTCCGGTCAGCGTGACATAGTTTGGAACTGGCCCGCCTTGCTTGTGCATCTCAGGCCGGGCCCAGTAGCGGTTGCAGGTCCATTCTTGCCGGCCGCTTCGTGGGTCATGGTGGACCAGATGCGCCTTTGTGCCGGTCAGGGTCAGAATCTCGAACACGCTACGGGCGCGATAGTTGCTCTGGATGGCCAGCCACAGGCCCAGAACGGTCAGCAGCAGAAATGGCAGCAGGCCCCACAGGATGACCGACCCCAGCACCGCCAGAAGTGGAATCAGCCCAAACAGAAAAACCGACAGGATCACGATCATCGCCCCGCGGCGCGGTAGCGAGTTATGCGGCCAAAGGCGCAGTTCCTGTTCGGTTGCAGAGGTATGTTTCCATCGGTAGGGCATGGCGGAAAACTAGCTTAATGCAGTTGCTTGTCGAAGCGAAATGATTAGGCCACATGCCCGACGCGCGCCCATGACAGCGCATCGTCCAGCCGGTCATCGCCCCAGAAAACCTCACCGCGGACGACAAGGCTGGGAGCGCCGAACACCCCCAGTTTTGCGGCATGATCCGTTTCGGCTTCAAGGGCTGCCACAGTATCGGGGCTGCGAGCGCGGGCCAGCACCAGCCTTGGGTCCTGCTGACACCTGTGTAGCGCTTCAGTGATGGCGGTTTCGCTGCCGGCTTCGACATTCTCTTCGAACCAGATGCGATACAGCGTCTGGGTGAAGTTCTTGCCCCACCCGTCGCCCATTCCCAGCAAGGCGACCTGATTGGTCAGCGCCAGGTCAGAGATCGGGTAAGGCGCGGGCAACTTGGCGTGAATGTGGTACTTTGCGGCCCGACGCTCGATATCCCGCCACATATACGCGGATTTCACTGGTTTGCCTGTAAACGGAATATTCTGCTGGTCCTTCATCACGCTGCGCACATTGAACGGCCGCCACCTGACTGAGACCTCATGCTCATCGCACCAGTCGTCCAGACGCATGATGGTCAGGAAACTGTATGTACTGCCGATGGAATACCAAAAATCAATTTCGGGCATGTGATCACTCCGATCCCAGAGTTTCAATTCGTATCATATCCTAAAACGGTCGGTTTTTCGAACTTTGCTTGAAATGCGAGACTGGCCAGAGTGATGTTGCGTATTTTAGAGCAACGCTTTTTCGACGGCTTGCGCGGGTGGATGCGGATCACTGAAACCGGTCGTCTGGCGCATATCGATCTCGATTGTCCGACACAATGCCGAGCCCGGTACATCGGTGACGTTCCTTTCAAACGTGTATTCCATCGACGCGCTGACCCTGGGCAGCCGTAAACCGAGCCAGTCAATCCATCAGGGCCACGTGCCAGAACCTGTTGATTTACCGCTGTTGTGCCTTTTCCGATAACCGTCTGGCCTGGAGATTCACAAGTCACGCGACGCGACTGGCCTTGCGGTCCAATTGGGGAAATCAGACTGCCGCTGATGGTTCTGCCAGCTTTACGGCATCTGTTTTTTTGCAGGTGCGTCATGAAAATCAATTTCTGAATACAATTCTCAGGGAACCGGATGTGTCTACGCAACTGCTGGCCAAGTGGGGAGGAAAAAAAAGCCCCGCACGAGGCGGGGCTTTCCGTGTTTTCCGAACAGCGGGATCAGTGCGCGTGGCCTTTGTCCCAGTCTTCCTGCTTGGGCAGCTGCTCGAACGTATGCTCGGGCGGCGGCGAGGGCAGGGTCCATTCCAGCGTGTCGGCGTACTCGTTCCACGGGTTCGGACGCGTCTCTTTTGCACCACGCAGCAGTGCATAGATTACGATGCCGAAGAACAGCAGGAACGAGGCAAAGGAAATGAACGCACCAATCGACGACACGAAGTTCCACTGAGCGAAGGCTTCGGGGTAGTCGATGTAGCGGCGCGGCATACCCTGACGGCCCAGAAAGTGTTGCGGGAAGAAGGTCAGGTTGGCGCCGATGAAGAACAGCCAGAAGTGAACCTTGCCCCAGAACTCCGAGTACTGACGGCCAGTCATCTTGGAGAAGTAGAAGTAGACCCCAGCAAAGATCGCAAAGACGGCACCTAGCGACATCACATAGTGGAAGTGCGCAACCACATAGTAAGTGTCGTGATAAGCGCGGTCGATACCCGCCTGCGACAGCACCACACCGGTCACACCGCCAACGGTGAACAGGAACAGGAAGCCGAAGGCGAACAGCATGGGCGTCTTGAACTCAATGGAGCCGCCCCACATGGTCGCGATCCACGAGAACACCTTAACCCCGGTCGGAACTGCGATGACCATTGTGGCCAGCATGAAGTATGCCTGCTGACGTAGCGACATGCCGACGGTGTACATGTGGTGCGCCCATACGACAAAGCCGAGAACACCGATCGCGATGATCGCCCAAACCATCGGCAGATAGCCGAAGATCGGCTTGCGCGCGAAGGTGGCGATCACATGGCTGATGATGCCAAAGCCGGGCAGGATCACGATGTACACTTCCGGGTGGCCGAAAAACCAGAGGATATGCTGATACAGGATCGGGTCACCGCCACCGGCCGGGTCAAAAAAGGTGAAGCCGAAGTTGCGGTCCATCAGAAGCATGGTGATCGCGCCCGCCAGAACCGGCAGAGACAGCAGAATCAGCCACGACGTGACGAAGATCGACCAGCTGAACAGCGGCACCTTGAACAGGGTCATGCCCGGGGCACGCATATTCAGGAAGGTGGTGATCATGTTGATCGCGCCGAGGATCGAGGAGGCGCCCGATACGTGTACGGCAAAGATCGCAAGGTCCATGGACATGCCGCCCTCGGTCGTGGACAGCGGCGGGTACAGAACCCATCCCACGCCCGAGCCGGCTTGGTCATTGCCGCCCGGCGCCAGCAGCGACGCAACACCCAGCGAGGTACCGGCGACGTACAGCCAGAAGGACAGGTTGTTCATCCGCGGGAACGCCATATCCGGCGCGCCGATCTGCAACGGCATGAAATAGTTGCCAAATCCGCCGAACAGGGCGGGGATGACAACGAAGAACATCATCAGAACACCGTGATAGGTGATCATAACGTTCCACAGATGCCCGTTGGGGGTACATGGGTCGGCCATGAAGCCTTCCAGGCACATGTACTGAACACCGGGGTGCATCAGCTCGAGCCGCATGTAAACGGTCATCAAAACCGAGATCAGACCGGCCAATGCCGAAACGACCAAGTAGAGAATCCCGATGTCCTTGTGGTTGGTCGACATGAACCAGCGCTGGAAAAAGCTGCGCTGGTCTTCATGGCCGTGACCATGAATGGCTGCGTCTGCCATTATAGGTGCCTCCTGTTGCAACTGACCGCGCTGCCGGACCTCTCCGGTGCGCGGTATTACTGCTGGTTTTAGAATGCGAAAGAGGCGCCTTCAATGGCCGAGTTTGATCTGGATCAAGATTAATTGTCGCGGGTTGGAGGAAAACCCGCGAGTTCTTGGCCCTGAACAGGGCATATCTGGCGATTGTCTCCGTTAATTCAAGGGGCCGCTAACATTCATTCGCGCGGCGCGGCAGAGTTCCGCCTTGACCCAAAGGGGTGAGGGTCGCAGAACTACCCTCAATACCCGAAATCGGAGACTTGATATGGCCGCTTACGATCCCGACAACATCTTCGCCAAGATCCTGCGCGGAGAAATCCCCTCGACCCGCGTGTATGAGGACGAAGATACGCTGGCCTTCATGGATATCATGCCGCGTTCGGACGGACACCTGCTGGTGATTCCGAAAACGCCCTGCCGAAACCTGCTGGACGCATCGGCTGAGCAACTCGTCGCTGTTACCTCAGCCACACAGAAGCTGGCGCGGGCGGTGGTCAAGGCATTTGACGCGGACGGAGTCACTGTCCAGCAATTCAATGAGACCGCAGGCGGGCAGGAGGTTTTCCACCTGCATTTCCACGTCCTGCCGCGCCATGAAGGTGTATCGCTGCGTGCCCCGGGCCAGATGGGTGATTTCGATCTGATTGCGCAGCACGCGGAAAAGATCAAAGCAGCTCTGGCCTGATCAGCCCTTACCATCATGCGGCCCCAAACAAGCGCTGTGGTCGCCAAAAGTGTGGAGCACAGCACACACATGATCGTGCCCACCGTTACAGGCTGAGGCGATACGAGACAACTCCGCCTCAAGCCTGCGCAATTGAGAAATACGCGCGCGTAAGTCTGCAAGTTGACGTTCGGCGATCTCATGCGCCTGGTTCAGATCGGTGCCCCGGGCGCCTTCCAGTGACAGCAATGCCTCGATATCGGCCAAGGGCAACCCAAGGTCCCGTCCATGGCGAATGAACTGCAACCGTTTTAGCGCGGCATCGTCAAAGCGGCGTTGGTTTCCGGCTGTTCTTTCCGGCTGTGGTAGCAACCCTTTGTCTTCGTAAAACCGGATTGTGGGCACCTTGACGCCGGTTCGACGGGAAAGCTCTCCGATTGAGTACATTTTTGTGCTCTCATCTCTTGAACCTCTAGTTACTGGAGGAATTACATAGGCTGTGCAGCCAAAACAAGGAACAAAGGCACTATGGCACATGATCACAGCCACGAGGGACACACCCATCATCACATAGACCCGGACGCGGGTGATTTGCGTGTCGCAGGAGCGATTGCGGTGAACATGTTGCTAACTTTGGCGCAAGTTATTGGCGGCATTCTTTCGGGGTCTCTGGCGCTTGTCGCGGACGCGTTACACAATTTTTCGGATGCAATCGCCCTGATCATCGCATTCTTCGCGCGCAAGATTGCCCGCCGCCCCGCTGATCCGCGCATGAGCTTTGGCTATGGTCGCGCTGAGGTGGTGGCGGCACTGGTCAACTACACCACACTGATAGTGCTGTCGGTGTATCTGTTGTACGAAGGCGTGATGCGGTTTTTCCAGCCCGAGCCTGTCAACGGATGGATGGTCGTCTGGATCGCGGCTCTTGCTCTGGTCGTCGACCTCATCACTGCCGCGCTGACATATACGATGTCGAAAGATAGCATGAACATACGTGCCGCTTTTATCCACAATGTGGCTGACGCGTTGGGGTCGGTTGCTGTCATAGTCGCCGGAGCCGCCGTAATCCTGTTTGAATGGACATGGGTCGACCCAGCAGTGACGATCCTGATCTCGGTTTATATTCTGTGGCACGTTAAATCCGAGATTGGGGAAACCATCCGAGTGCTGATGCTGGGTGCACCGCCCGATCTGACGCCCGAAGTCGTAGCCTCCGCTATCGAAGAAACAGAGGGTGTGGCTGGCGTCCACCATATCCACTTGTGGAGCATGCAGGAGCGGGAAGCGGCGCTGACTGCGCATCTTGAGATCGACACCCTGAACTGGACGGACGCTGAAACCATAAGGCAGATAGTAAAAGACACCCTGAAGGCACGGTTCGAAATTGGGCATGTCACGTTGGAGTTGGAGCGCGCCGACCAAACGCGTGCGACATTGCCCCGATTTGGGCATGACAATTTGCAAAGGTCCTGAAAAGGAATTGCCGTTCCGATTTGGGGTCGGAACGGCAGACTCGTAACCAAACACTTTACCGAATTCCCAGTTTCCCGAGATCACCGGTTTAACACACCACTCACTCTAGAACGGTAAGGATAGCATACCCGTTAACGCGCGACTTGTATTCCTCGGAGTGAGCTTTCATCCAATTAAACTCAAAACTTTTAGGCAAATTGGTGAAATGCGCGTAGGTTCGGAAACAAAAAAACCAGAGGCGAGAGATTGTTAATCCCTATTTCGACGAACAGCGATTCGAATCCGGATCAGGCTTCGACCGGTTGAAAGCAATCCGAAAACGTTTTCTGCAATGCGATATCGATATCTTCGATCGTTACCGGCAAACCGAGATCGACCAGCGACGTGACCCCGTGCTCGGTAATGCCGCAGGGAACGATGCCCGAGAAATGCTCGAGATCCGGTTCGACATTGATGGAAATGCCGTGAAAGCTGACCCATTTGCGCAGGCGCAGACCGATGGCTGCGATCTTGTCTTCGGCGGGCTGGCCGGTGGCGGTCAGAGGCTTGTCATCCCGGCGCACCCAGACACCGACGCGGCCGTCGCGGATTTCACCCTGCACATTGAATTCCGCCAGCGCGGCGATCACCCAGTTTTCCAGCCTTTTGACAAAACCCCGCACGTCCTTGCCGCGCTTGTTCAGGTCCAGCATGACATAGGCAACGCGCTGACCGGGGCCGTGATAGGTGTATTCCCCGCCGCGTTTGGCTTCATAAACCGGAAACCGGTCAGGATCTGTCAGGTCCTCGATCCGGGCTGAGGTGCCTGCCGTGTAAAGCGGCGGATGTTCCAGCAACCATACGCATTCGTCCGCTTCGCACGCAGCGATTGCAGCCACCCGCGCCTCCATGAAGGCAACAGCTTCGGTATAGTCGGTTAACCCGTCGGTGATCTTCCATTCCATGGCGGTTCCATATCGCGCAGATGTGGCAAGGAAAAGGGGTCAGGCGACCTCGGCCAGGCAGCGTTGTAGAATCTGTGCGTAAGTGTCTGTGCCCTGCGCCCCGGTTACAAGGTATTTACCGCCAAACACCATCGACGGAACGCCCGAGATACCCTTGCTGGTCCAAAACTCCTGCTTTTGGCGGACTGCGGTGACATGCGCACCGGATTCGAGCGCTGATCGCGCGGTGTCAGCGTCCAGCCCGGTCGCAGTAACCGCATCAAGCAGGACATCAGTTTGCGAGATGTCCTTTTGGTCGGTGAAATACGCTCGGAACAACGCCAGTTTCAGCGGATGTTGACGGCCCTGGGTTTCAGCCCAGTCCAGCAATTGGTGCGCCGCAAAGGTATTCACCATTCTGCTGTCATCGTCGAAGTTGAACGCAAACCCCAGCTCTGCGCCCAACTGTTTCAATCGATCCCGGACCTGCTGGCTCTGCTCGGCCGTCGTTCCGTATTTCTCCATGATGTGCTCGCGCAGGTTTTGACCTTCGGGCGGCATCGTGCGGTTCAGTTCGAACGGATGCCACCGCAGGCGTGCTAGCACGTTTTCCTGTTTCAGAGCCACGTCAAGCTGTCGAAAACCAACAATGCACCAGGGGCAGACGACGTCGGAAACAATGTCAATCTGAACGACGGGTCGGGGATCGGTGGTGGTCATGTCCGGGCTCCTGTCGGTGTGATGGGGATACTGTGCAGCTAATGGTATGGGCGCAGGAAGGGAATTCAAACCGGCGTGTTTTTTGCCTCTTCACATCTCGATCTTCAGCGTCTATACGCCCCTCTACCAAGTCACTTGCAGTGCGGTCGTGGCGGAATTGGTAGACGCGCAGCGTTGAGGTCGCTGTGGGGTAACACCCGTGGAAGTTCGAGTCTTCTCGACCGCACCAGAACTAACTTGATCTGTTAGTTTTAGGCCATATAAACAAGGGCATTCAGCATTTTCCGAGTGTGTCGCATAACGCAAACAGCACACACGGACAGCACACAATGGCCCTTAGAATGAAGATCAAGTACATCGACCCCATTAGCCCCACCCAATGGCGTTTCCGAAAAAGGTGGCCGAAGCGGGTGCGCGAAATTCGTGGCGAAGATGCCTACCAGAAGCACATCAAGGCGCGTGACGGGGCAGCTTTTCAGCGCGAGTACCAATTTCATCTGAGAAATTTTGACGCCATTGTTGAGGATACTTACAAGCGGCACCCTGAGGTTGACACTCGGTCTGCTACTCAGAAGTTCATCGACGCACAGCGCCTTGCGGAGCAATACATGGAAGGTGTGCAGGGCTTGGACCCTGACGATAGCTGGGCGCGTGGGGTAGTGGGGCACAGTCTGGCGGCCCGTGGTGAGGACCCGGAAGTGGTAGCAGCTGTCCTGAACCCTGACCGAGAACCCCCTAAGCCGTCTCTGGCCGACATGAGGGACACCTATGCCAAGGACAAAGGGTTGGCCGAAGACCGAAAGGCGATGGTGAGAATTGACCGCACCTTTGGCCGACTGAAGGACGCCCTAGGCAAGCCCCTTGAAGATGTAAGCATTGAGAGCATCGACCGTCAGACAGCGCGTAGCTTTATGGACCACCTGCTAGGTCTCAAGAAAGCCAATGGACAATCTCTGGCCCTCAAGTCGTGTCAGCGTGAGGTGATCATAGTAGCCGCAGCCTACAACCATGCTGTCAGAGAATTGGAGATACCGTCTGAGCGAAACCACTTCGAGCGCCTGCCATGGCCTAAGGAGCAGGTTAGCTCACTGGATAAGAACGTCCCGCTACCAGACAGTGTTGCCGACGCCGTGCAGAAGACCTTGGAGGGCGGCAGAAGCAAAGACCTTCCTGATATGTGGCGGGTGCTGAAAGGTACAGGGATGCGGCTGGGCGAAGCCTGTGGTCTGCGTATTAGCGATGTAGACCTGACCGGAGAAACCCCGTCTATCTTGATCACGCCAAACGAAATCAACGGCATCAAGAACAGCAATAGTGACAGGTATGTTCCGATAGCCTCAGACAGCCTCAGGGAATCCCTCAGGGCGCGTGTAGAGGGGCGCAAGGGTAGTGAGCCACTGTTCCCTTCTTATGGCCGTGACGGAGGCCCTACGGCTGCCTCTGCAGCGCTGATGAAAGCGGTCAGAAAGAACACTGACGATAAGCGCATGAAGGTCCATGGGCTACGCCACCGGGCAAGCGATAAGCTCAGGGATGCAGGGGCACCTGTAGAGGTACGTCACGGGTATCTCGGCCACTCCGCTCAATCGGTTGCAGAAAATACTTATGGTGGACGTGAGGCGCGGCTTAGAGAGTTCGCTAGGTGGGGTGTGAAGGCTGGGCTTTAAGGCAGTAGCGACCACCTACCCGAAACATCCGGGGCGTTCGCAAATCGTATTGTTCTACTTTGAGCAACGGAACTGCCACTAGCTAAGAGTGCTGCCTAGGCATAAATCCGCTTCTACATTTTGCACAATGCGGATGTTGCGAAGTTTGGTGAGCAAGTCCCAAATGGCTACTTAGCAGTTGGTTAAAGGGTATAGAAATTGTAACCCTGCTGCGAAGCAGCCTATTAAACAACGAGTTATTGATGGCGATGAATTCGATACGTGACCTGCACAGGGCAGCAATTGATGATGGAGTAATTGGCGTCTTAGACATAGGAACGTCGAAAATCGCGTGCATGATTTTAGATGTGGGCAACCCCAAAGGTACTTACGGTGTAGACGATGTTGAGACGCTAATGGGAACTGACGCTACTCGTGTGCTTGGTGCCGCGAGTACGCGTTCCCGTGGCATACGTTTGGCGCAAATAGAAGAACCTGCTGATACCGAGCGCGCAGTGCGTACAGTATTGAATGCTGCAGAAAAAATGGCTGATGCAAAGGTTAAGTACGTGCTGGTCTGTTGCTCTTCTCCAAATGCTGAAAATGTCCACCATATCAAATTTATCTCCGAACGATGCGGTCTGAAGTTGGCGGGTATAACACATTCTGTCAGGGCCTCCGGGGTTTCATGCTTAACCGAAAATGAACAGGAGCTTGGTTCAGCTTGTGTAGACATGGGGGGAGGTTCGACTGGCATCACAGTATTTGCGAAGAACGGGATAAGGTTCACAAGTTCATTCCTCAATGGAGGCAATGACGTTACAAATGATATTTCCGAGCAACTGCAAATTTCATTTTCATCCGCAGAGCGCCTCAAAATTCTTCATGGTGACGTGGCTTTTCACGATGTGGGTAAACGTGTGGCAGGCGAGATTGCGACTGATGTCGTTAACCAGAACGGCGACCATCGCGTCGTGCGCCGCTCAGATGTAACTGGGATTATCCGATCACGTCTCGAATTGATGTTCGAAGGGGTGCGAGAAGAACTAGACAACGCGGGGTTCGCGGGTTTGCCTAGCAGGCAGATTATTTTAACAGGCGGAGCAGCCCAGCTTTCTGGAATAGAAACACTGGCAACGGAAATACTGGAAGCACAGGTCAGAATTGCTTCGCCGTTTCAATTTCGAAGCTTGCCACAGGTAGCAACTAGCCCAGCTTTTTCCGCGAGCGTTGGCTTAAGTGTTTTGGCAAACAAACCAGACCATCAAGCTTGGCACCGAAAGAGTACTCCTAGCTCACCTGTTGCGCTTAAGGGTAGTTCGCTATCGGGAAGGATTCTTGAACCTAACGACCTTGATCGGGCTATCTCTAATACCCCAAATGCTGAGGTCGTTGAGATTGATCCCAAATCTTTTCTCGCCACCTCAGTCCCAGTTTCGGAGGCCGACCCGGATTTTCTTCAGGATGCGCGGGATAGACTTACAGATGCTTTGGAAATTTTCTCGACAGTTCTTTCTGATGACAATCAATACATGGGGATTAATCCGGAATTCGAAACTTTAAAACGTGGCCTACAACGTTATTCTGAACGACCACTTCGGCTTCATGATATTGCGCTTCAAGTAGTGCGGCGAGTTGGTCACAAGGAAGAAATTGGAGAATGCCCAACGGCCTCATCGGATGCGCTCGTGGCTGACTTCAAGATGGAGTTGTTGAGTGTTGCCATGGACCTGCGGCAACAAGATTTGAAAGTGCGAGAGGTTACGCAGGCTCGAACAAATGAAAAATTTCTTGAACTTGATATTGATGAGCTATCGGTTCTACCCGATCTTGCCCACGTGATATCCCAGCCAGCGGATTCCCAGCTAGCAAAAGAACTACGAGAAGATGCAAGTACGTCGATCGACCCAACTGTTGATCGGGTTTCACGCTCGAATGCGCTTTATAGATTTTCTAGTAGAACGTTTCGCATTTTGTCGATTGCGTACAACCAAGCGCGAAGTTTGTTGAAAGAAGGTGTTTCGGTTTGGAAGGATTTGCGGGCTGCTATTGCTGCCTATGGGACGATTGCAGATTTCCTAAAGTTTTTGATGTCATTCTTTTTCTGAGGTGGTGACTTCGAAAATTGCTCCACAAAGAGGCTGGGAGAGATGAACTCTCCTGATGGTCCATTTTGTCCATATAAATAAGGCGCTTAAGGCCCCGTTCCCGTTAGAAAAAGTTTTAGTTCAGTCCCTTCTTAAGGGGACCCATCAGGGGACACTCAAGGGTCGCTTTCGCTCCGAAAGACCAATTGAGGATGGATGATAGCTTTCCATCACTTTCGGCTGATACTTCATCACCATGTTCGAAAGAACAGGTAAGTCTGCACCTTAAGGTTAGCACTTGATAGGGCACCTGAATTATTCAGGCAAACCATCAGGGGCACCCTAGAGCCTTTCGGCTTTGGTTAGTTGATGAGAGTGTCTGAACCTTAACCCACCATCACACACCCCTCAGAACACCCCCAGAGCAAGCCTACAGGGAACCTAAAGTGGAAGCATTCAAGGTCATCGACCTGCGGAACCTACAGGTAAGCCTAAAGTTTGACGGTAGAGCTGGCCCCAAAAGTTGCTACTAAGGTGTTGGTGGGGTTGGGAAACCCTCTAGCCATCAATGGTCTTTTCTAGCGTCAGCGTTGCTTAAAATCGGCAAAAAATTGTGAGTGGCAGAGATAGATATAGATGTCGCGCGTACCCCCCGGTGCCCCCTGATCGAACCACTGAACAGCACACAGACAGCACACCTAAGGCGACCTCATGTCACCGTTCAGGACACCATCAGGCTGCCAGAGCGCAGAAAACAAGGGACATGCGGGGGATATGCAATCCTTTTCGTATGATCAGGCACCACTTGAGGCGCAGACAGCGCACCAAACTGCCGCCGTCTTTTTTCTATCGGCTAAGCGTCCGTGCAATGGGGCGTACAGACCAGTACACCTTAAGCAGACACCTAAACCACCACTTCAGGAACCCATCAGGCCATTGTACTACAACACCTTTTAGTATCACATTGGTCGATCATTAAATAGCCTACCATCACTCACCGTGAAGTGGCGCCATCAGGTGCCGCAACGAGAAGCGGAGGTGAATCATTAAGGGCTTCACGGCTCGTCACTTTTCTCACCCAGCCTCCGAAACCGTGCGCACAGTCACCACAACGGACTGGAAATCAAATGATACTTGACTAGGGTTGGAAGGACTGCATGCGGAGGAGTTTTGGGAACTGGGAGAGATTTAGATGTCAGATAACACAAGTAGTTCGGGGACAACCATGCCCCCAAAGAAGAGATTTGAAAACAGTTTAGTTGGGTTCGCGCTCGGTATCGCGATTGCTGCAATTGTTGGCGCGTTCGCTGCATTTGGTTGGGTACTACGAGAAGTTGATCGCCAAGTCGATGAGCGCCTTGCGCTGATCTTGCCAGAAGCACTTCAATCTGACCCAGAAGTCAAGTTTCTCCGTGAGCAGCGAAAAATAATCTTCGATGCCCACGGAGAGGTGGCCGAGTACCGCAGCGACGTGCGAGCCATGCGGGAGGTTTCGGCGATACAACTCGAAAACGTAGTGGCTGAAGCACAGGCTGCGAGACAGCAGGCTCTGCACGCCGCTTCAACGCTTCAAGTGCGTATCGAAACTCTTAACGAAACGGTTGATGCATCAAAAGTCCTTGCTCAGATAGATGCTCGAGCAGATGAGGCATTACAAGGGCTTGATGACAAGCTAATTTCTCGTTTGGAATTTCCGAGAGATGCGGTTGTCGCATTTGCGGTCGCTCGCCCAAAAGGCGTTGAAGCAAACGGTCCGACCGATGATCCATGTCCACCCGGTTGGCACCGCTATCGCGAAGCTAATGGCCGCATGATTGTGGGCGTTGGACCGGACGACAACCCGTTCAAAAACGGCGGTGTCCGCGCATTTGCTTTGAAAGAGACCGAATTACCTTCGCATCACCATGGCTTAAATTTGGCAAAAGAACCCCACAAGTTTGATCAATACGGAGCGAACTTCAAAAGGTTCGCCGTGACCACGGGCGGCCAAACAAACACATCAGAATTTACAAGCGGGCCAACACAAACCCATGAAAACATGCCACCTTACGTTGCGCTCTACTTCTGCAAGAAGGAGTAAAAGATATCGGTGCATTGGACGCCGTGGAGATGGCAAAGCTGCGCCAAACAAGGGCAGAACCGAAATTCACGCCCAAGGACGTACAGTGTCGATGCCCAACCCCAGAACGGCGGAGTTAGCCTTTCAAAAGCAACATGTCTCCACTTGCGGGAAATTCCCAAAAACGTCATAAAAATAAGGAGTTGACGGCGATTCCTTGAGGATTCATCTACACGTTGCATCACGTTGATGCAGCACTACCAAGAATAGGAATAGTAGAGTGATCGTCTTTGACTTTTGCGTCGGCCCCTTTGACTTGCTCGTCGAGAGTCACTCGCATTCAGTGCCCCTTAAGGTAAGCCGTGAGAGACCGGGCGAGACTTTCGTTGATGTTGGCCGCTACCGCCTGATGTTCACGAACCACCGGAAGACAGCTAAGGCAGCCTGAACACGCGCGTCTCATTTGACCGGAGTGTAACAAGACAGGTGCCAACCCCTCAGATACTGTCTCATTTAAGTGGGGTTGACGCTTAAAGCATACTTTCTTATTTAAACTTTAAAGTTAAAAGATACACTTTCGGAGACAGGCAAATGCTCATCGGATACGCACGGACGTCGACAGCAGACCAGATCGCAGGCTTTGAAGCGCAGCAGCGCGAGCTTAAAGACCATGGGTGTGAGAAGGTGTTCGCAGAGCAGGTTAGCAGTGTGAAGCAACGAGACCAGCTTGAGATTGCCATAGACTTTGCTCGTGAGGGGGACACTCTGGTTGTCACTAAGCTGGACCGTCTGGCCCGCTCGGTACCTGACCTCATCGATATTCGAAAGCGTCTTTCGGACAAGGGCGTCAAGCTGCACATCATGAACATGCCAATGATGAACGACAGCGCCACCGCACAAATGCTTGAGACCATCCTAGGGGCCGTTGCTCAGTTTGAACGTGAGGTGATGCTTGAGCGTCAACGTGAAGGGATTGCGAAGGCCAAGGCCGATGGGAAGTTCAAAGGACGCCCTGCCATGGATGAGAAAAAGGCAGCGGCCATCCGTGAAGCCTTTAAGAATGGCGATAAGCCGACCCAGATCGCAAGGGACTTCAAGGTCAGCAGAGCGACGGTTTACAGGCTGGCCAAAGTGGTTGCTTGAGGGGCTGAAATAATTAGCCCCCATACAAGCAGAAAGTAAGCGGTCAGTGAGCAACAGTTAACCCTCATACAAGCAGAAACCAATTCACCCCCACTATTGCAGTAACACACCACTGCACGGCCAATTCACCCACACTATAGCCGTACACAAATTTTCCGAATTGCCCCGTTTGATGGAAGTGCGGGATGATGTCAGCATGGCGTTATCACCGACCGTCAAGGAAACTGATAGCAGCCCATCTGTGGTGGGCGTCCTGTGTGCTGGAGGTCTCACCCTAGCATACCCCGTGAGTTGCCCCGTGGGTTTCCCTTAAGCGGAACCTATCGGGCACTTCATGTGTATTTTTGATCATTGTTGTCTTGAGATGGCGGGGCTTAGGTCCCGTCAAATCGTTTCGGTCTGCCTGTGCATCAGGGCGTGATCAATTGAAAAGCCACCTTGCACACAATGAAGCAGGCGGAGGGGTCTTCTAGCGCACGACTGGAATACCCACCCCAAAACAACCCACCCTTACCCTTATAGTTATACTTACCTTTCTTCGCCCTACATCTACGGAGATCAACATGCGCACCGATGCTATCGGCAGACCATTGTTCGACGATAAATCGTTCGACACCGCCATTCTCTTATTCAACGATCAGCCAATCAACGTCATCACATCAGGCGGTCGAAAGTGGTTGTATGCACCTGATGCCTTGTCCGCTTCTGGTGTGCCTGAAGCCAAGTGAGGCGGATACAGTAAAACCATTGGTCGACTTCATGACATGGACAAATTGAAGATCTCTGAAACCTCATTCTCATTCGATGACAAGCGAAAGGATAGAGGGTCTCTCATCTCCCCGCGTAGCATTACAGACTTGCAGCACAAGACCAGTAGGGGGCGAAACCCTATCGCCACAATCAGCTTTTTAGATTGGATGAATGAGCATGTACTTGAGGGTCAAACAGCGGAGCATTGGTCTCCCGCAAAACCAAGCGGTCTTGAGCCTGTGTTCCGTGAAACTAAAGAACATCTGCCAACGCAAAGCGCACCTTCACGCGACCCCTTAGCGCCCATTGGTCTGTACCGATGGACGAATGATAATCGTCCTTTAGGTAGTGATGAGGTGCAGTTTTGTCTGTGCCAAAAAACATGCCGTTGCAAGCTCATGGAGATAAAGCCACACGCATACAAGGGTGGTGATGCGTTGGACGTTTATGATGACTTTGAACCAACCACAGCATGGCCAAAGGTCTGGGCTAAGGTGTCGCGTGAAGGTGCTCAAGCAGACTATTTCAATGTGACCCCGATGGGACCCTTTGGCCACCACCAACGCCGCCAGCACGACAACTAAGGTTGCCAAACCAGAGAACCAACCAGCGATCAGGACGTCCATAACGGGCGTCTTTTTCATTTCGGAGAACATAATGGAACTGAATGAACAGAACCGCGTGGCCGACAAACGGTTGCGCTGTATCGGCTATGACAAGCGGCGGGCGTTCACAAAGCGCCTGAGGTCAACCGCACGTGCCCGTCTGGGTCACGACAAAATTGACGATCAGCTTGCCCTCTGGGCCGACCGAACAAGCCACTGGGCGAGCATGAGAGTGCGACCTGAAGTGGTGGTCACAGTCAACACCGTGCGCGAACGCATGGTCGTGCAATTGGAGCGTGAAGTCTCACAGAGCGAAGCGCTTTCATTCTTGGTTGAGCTTGGCGTGATCGCCATGACCGACCGCACCATCTCACCGGACATCTCAGCCAACCCGCTGCTGGCTCCGATCAACAGAGGTGAAGACCGCTAAAGGTTCCCGCTTAGGCGGGGGCCTAAACAAGTTCCTAAGGGGGGCTGGTCTGGTTCACATCAGGCTGGCCCTTTTTTATTCCGACAAAGAAAGAACCAGCTTTAGCATTAGGTTTGTTCTAAATATTCAATATTCTTAGCCAACTCACGAAACAACTTGTCGAGCGGGCGGAAGTGTTCGTCCATTGCAGTGCCATCATGGAAAGGGTTTTTACTTGAAGTTACAAATTGGAAAAGTCTTGAATCGGGGCTTACCACGCACTTCTGATTGGTATTGCTGGAGACTTTTAACTTACTCCTCTCATATTCTTTAGTCACACTTCTAAGGTAGTTTTCCGCCCTTGCGATCCACAGAATTCCTTTTGTTTCGATGAAAGCAAGGTAGGAAGGCTTACTCTCCAAAATTCGCCTGTATTGCTCTAGCTTTAACTGCCCTCGGTTAAGTTTCCTCATCAGTTCGCAATAGCCTTCTTGATCAATATGAAAATCGAGATCATCAAGCGGCTCAAGGGCACGTCTTAACTCACGCCTAGTAAACTTAATATCGTTGTAGGCGTCAGTTATATCATTAAAAAACTCTTCAAGCCGCCGTCTCCGATTGGCTGACACTTCTCTTTTTCGCTCATTTAGTGCTTCGAGCCGTGCGCGCTCCTTTTCTATGTTTGCCATTCTTTCTTGGCTTTGTTTCTCAGCAAGTTCATGGCGCAATTCATTTCTTTTAGATAAAGCGTCATAGAACAGCGCAGCACCACCAACCAACACTGTCGTAATAGAGAACTTGAAAAGTTCGTGAAGCATATTCTCCTTTGCCGCAACTGGATCAGACCAATCAATACCAAAAAACAAATAACCCGCGAAAACAAAACCAAAAAGGCAAATAGTTATCCCAATCCAAGGAGTTCTCATCAAAACCTCACAAGCCGAATGATGCAAATTTTAGGAAGTTAGCGAAAGAAATCAACAATCTGTTCTTTCGTTTTAGTCTATGAAACTCGCGCGTCGGTCCGTCTTTGCCGCCATTACGCCCGAGCGCTGTATTGACAGGCACCACAACACACAATACGCCTTAAGACAGCACACATTTGGAGAAATCTGAAGGCTGCCCGAGGGCATTTTGCCCATAAAAATAAGGGGTGAAAGGCGCTGGTTCGATTGTTCTAGATGCTTCTCGACCGCACCATTCTCATCAGACAATCTGGCGATTTGCCCGTTGGGGCGGGTAGAGGTGCACCAGTTTGCCCTGGATTATCCTTGTCGTGATTTCCTGTCTCGCCCACGCCCTCGGGGTTGTGTATGACGAACGTCAATACAAGTTGGGAAGTTTTGATGTCGCAGGCCATAACCGTATTCACTACGATGAAGAACGAAGGCCCCTACATGCTGGAATGGGTCGCGTTTCATAAGACGTTGGGTGTCGATCACTTTGTGATTTTCACCAACGACTGCGATGACGGCACCGACGATATCGCCCGCCGATTGCAGGAACTGGGGTTGTCCACCCATGTCCCGAACGAGGTTAAAGAGGGTGGAAACCCGCAGCATCAGATGTTGCGGCGGGCGCGGCGCCAGCCCAAGGTCAAGGAAGCCGATTGGCTGCTGTGTCTGGACGTGGATGAGTTCTGGAACATTCGCCATGGCGACAACAGCTTTGACGCATTGATCGCCGAGGTCGAAAGCCGAGCAGGTCAGCCGGTGGATGCGATCTCATTCGCGTGGAAACTGTTTGGAAGCTCCGGAAATATCAGCTTTGAAGACCGGCCTGTAACCGAAGCCTTTGCGATGGGGGATCAGGAGTTTCCCTATCACTCGGGCCGGGCCTATGGTTTGAAAACCCTGTTCCGCAACAATGGCAAGTTCACCCGGTTCGGGCCGCATCGTCCGAAGGGTGTGGAAGAGGGCAGGGAAGGCGAGGTCGCTTGGTCGGATGCCGGAGGTAAACTGTTCCCAGCCGAGAAGGTTGGCTGGCGTGCATGGCGCAATTTCGATCATTCGCTTGGTCGTCTGCACCACTATTCGGTCCGGTCTCTGGACGGTTTTCTGATCAAGCGCGACCGGGGCCGGACCAACCATATCAAGGTGGATCAGGGACAGTCCTACTGGCAGGACATGAACGCCAACAAAGAATCCGACCCGTCCATTCAGCCCATCGCACGGCGTGCGGCACCTCTTCTGGCAGAGCTGAAAGCAGACCCGGTGCTGCGTGAATTGCACGCGCAGGCCTGCGATTGGCACCGCGCAAAAATCGCCGAGATCAAATCGCGCCCGGATTGGATGGATTTCCGGATGTGGTTAGCGGATAATCTCACCTGAGGATCATGGCAGACGACCTTTCGAAAGAGCAGCTTAAGCCAGAACACCCCGACCGCAAGACGGGGTACGAGCGTATTTTGACCGATCCCGCGCCGCCGTGGTTTGTTGAGCTTTATCCGGGGGGCGACGGTTCCGGGTTCCTGCAAAAGCTGGAACGCCATTCGGTTTTGTTTCACCAGCGTTCCGCGTCACAACTGGTTGTCAGTTTTGACAATATCGCCAATGCCAACGATCTGTCTTTTGCGCGCGAACCCTGGGGCTGGAAGTTCTTTCGTGATGAAGGCTGGTCTCATATGGGGGTCTTTGCGCGCACCAAGGCGTGGTATCGCGACCCCGAGATCATCTCGTATTTTCAGAGCCGCGCGGCTGAGGGGTTTTTCGACAACTTTGATCAAGTCGTCTTTGCCGGTGCTTCGATGGGCGGCTTCGGGGCGCTGACCTTTTCCGAACTGGTGCCCGGCGCGCATGTGGTTGCGTTCAACCCGCAGACCACGCTGGATGAACGTCTGGTGCCGTGGGAAACCCGGTATCGTTTTGGTCAGGTTCAGGACTGGGACCTGCCTTTGGGGGACGCAGCCCAGACGGTGAAGGCGGCGGGTAGGGCCTATGTGTTCTATGACCCCTTTTTCGAGCTCGACCGGCGGCAGGTCACGCGGTTGCAGGGGGAAAACGTCATTTTGCTCAAGACGTGGTTTTCGAACCACTTCGCTGCACCGATGCTGCGCAAACTGGATATCCTCAAGCCGGTAATGCTGAAGGCGATGGACGGTACGCTAACGACGGGTGAGTTTTACCGGAGGATGCGCGCGCGCCGCCGTCTGCCCATGGTTATGCGCGCCATCGAGGCGCAGGCAGGCGAGAGTCACCCGGTATTGGTGCGGCAGGCCCGCCAGAGGTTCCGAACGCTGCGTCGCGCTGCATTGGACGGGAACTCCTCATGACGCGAGAAAAAGGGGTATTCATCGGACAGCGCAAGGACCGCATGGGCGCGCGCCTGTTGATGATGCTGACCTGCATCCGTCTGGCCGAGGATTTTGACACTTCATACAAAGTGAACTGGTTTCCGCAGGGATCGGACGCGCCCGAGCTGGATCAGCCGCAGGAACTGTTCGCCCAGGACTGGATGAATGCGCGCTTTCTCAGCGCCAAGGCATTCGATCGGCTTACCAGAAAGGCCCTGCCCATCTGGACCTTTCAGGGCGACAAAACTCCGGATCGCCTGATTGCACATCTCAATGCGGGCCGCTCGGTTCTGGTCGAGGAAGGGTTCGAGGTGCTGGCCTTCCCCTGGGAGGATATAGAGACGATCCGCCCGCGATACCGGGACTTTATCCATCAGATCGGCTTTACGGACGAGATCCGCGCCATGATGGCAAGCGCCGATGAGAAACTGTCCGGGCAAGGGGTGTCGGCCTACCACATCCGGCGGGGTGACATTCTGAACGGGTTGCCCTGGAAGCACACGACGTGGCCCGCCAAGATCGAACCAGAAGAGTTGTACGAGGCGCATCTAGAAAAAAACTCCGGGCAAACGGCCATCATGTTTTCAGATCAGCCGGAGCTGATCACCCGGTTTCAAACGCGTTACCCTAAGCTATTGCGGATGTCGGACATCGCGGATGTCTCTGATCTGACGCGGGCGCAGCGCGATTTTCTTGAACTGTACACGATGTCAAGGGCCGAGCAGGTGGTCGCGCCTTACATATCGGCGTTTTCAATGGCCGCTGCCCGGATATCGGGGCGGCAACGCCTGGTGTTCAAGGATGTCCTGTCCGACGATGAAATCTCTGTTGCCAATCATCGTGTGGTTGATCGTGTTTCCAAGGGGCCCAATGCCTTTTTGAACCCGTCTGAGGCAGCACATATTTATGCCAAGGCCGCTCAATATCTGTGCGCGCAGGATGAAATAGAAAAAGCCTACGAACTGGCGCGGCCCATTTTGGACGAAGAGGCCGACAACGCGTTCATGCCGCTTTTGCAGGCCATAAATTGTTTCTACCTGTCAAAGTGGAAGGAATGCGAAAAGCTGGCCGCGGCCGGGCTGGCCAACGGGAACCTGTGGTCCGAAGACTATGCCGTATTGCTTGCATTGCGCGCGGCCACACTGGGGGCGCAAAAGAAACGGTGGTCTGCCAGCCGTTATTTGGCGCGCGCGTTCTGGGGCAAGCCATTACGTCCCGATGTTGCAGTGCTGGCGTCCCGAATGCTGTACCGCGATCAGGTTTCCGCCCGGCTGTTTCCACCAACGGACTGGCAGGTGCAGAGACAGGTTCGTCGACGGCGTTTCCCACCATTCAACAATCTGTACTTGGTGCAGCACAAGGTACTGGTCAGGCAGCCCTGCAATTTCGATTTCATCTTGTTGGATTGGGCCGATCTAGCATTGGATCAAAAAGCTCGCAGGATTCTTGATGATCGTTCTCGTTTGGAGCGCTTGAGCGAAGGGTTCGACGGTTTTGTGGGTACAAGTGCTGATGACCCGGGTGTTCTGGCGGGCAGGGCTGTACTGCACTGGCAATTGGACGCCATTAGCCTATCGCAAGCCATTGATGCTATGCGGAAAATTACGTCCGACTGGCCGGAAAACCCGCTCTATCATAAAAGGCTGTCAGTGCTTTACGAAGCGGATGGTGATTTGCCCCGCGCCCGGATGACACTGGCCGAAGCTGTGGCGTGTGATCCCGGAAACCCGTTTCTGGTTTTCGCGATGGGGAAGTTTCTGGAAAGGAATGAGACCGTCGAGCAAGGGCAAAACCAGATCGTTCAGGCGGCTGACCTGGATGACAACTCAGCGGTTATTCAGGGGGAAGCCGGTCAAATATACCTGCGGCGGGGCAAAAAGGGCAAGGCAAGGTCATACCTGCAAAAAGCGCATGACCTGTTTCCGCCATTCAAGCGTTTTGCGAACCAACTGGCCCGTACATGATGAGAAAGACGCAGGTCTTCAATACGATGCTTATTACTCTTGGCTGTTGTGCCCAGTAAGCCTAGGCTGTGGCCCGAGCGAAAGCCGCAGGGTTTCGGGCGCAGGTTCAATAAGCGGTAAAACACGAGGCGAATAAGTGTCTGACCACGATCCCCGATTTATAAGCGTGACCCCGATGAAGAACGAGGGTCCCTTTGTGCTGGAGTGGGTGGCCCATTGCCGTGCAATCGGTATCGACCAGATTGTCGTGATGACCAATGACTGCACCGATGGCACGGACGCCCTGCTGCAGCGGTTGGATGAAAGGGGCATCCTGACCCATGTCGACAACAATGCACACCGCCAGAGCAATCCGCAAAAACGGGCCTACAGGAAATTCCTGAAGATGGAGATCGCGCGGCCTCAGGACTGGGTTCTCGTGATTGACGCCGACGAACACATCAACATCAAAACCGGGAATAACACGCTGAGGGCGCTGACCGATGCGATTCCGGACGCGAAAATGATCTCGATGACGTGGCGGCTGTTCGGGAATGCAGGTGTCGTTCGGTATGAAGACCGATTCCTGTCGGATCAGTTTCGACGCGCGGCGCAGCAGAAAAAGCACCGACCGCCGCAAGCCTGGGGATTCAAGACAATGTTCCGGCGCGAGCTTTGGGACACCCTGGGCGTTCACAGGCCAAAGCGGCCCACGGTCGAGTCCATGGAAGAGTGCCATTGGTACAACGGATCGGGGCAGTTGATGCCGGACCGGTATTTTACCGGCAGCTGGCGGTCTGCGCGGGATTCCATTGGCTATGATCTGGTCCAGATCAACCACTATGCGCTGAAGTCCTGCGAAAGCTACCTGGTCAAGAAACTACGCGGCCGCGCCCACCATACGGGGGAAAGCCTTGGCATGGAGTATTGGGACATGATGAACCATAACGCCAAGGAAGACGGCTCGATTGATGCCATCCTCGACCGCAAGCGCGAGCAGTATTACGAACTGCTCTCAGACCCCGAGACGTCCCGTTTGCACCGCATGTCCTGCGACCTGCACAGACAGAAGATTGCGCAGCTGCGTGAACAACCCGAGATGCAGGGCCTGATGCAGCGGATGACGGCGGGTTTTACGGCCAGTCACAGCGAATGATCGGGATCAAATCTGAAACAGGAGGCATCTGATGCTTTGGCTGCATTTGGGTATGCCCAAGACCGGCACGACTGCGCTTCAGGGATATGTGCAGCAGAACAGGGTACAGCTTGCCGATGTAGGGTTGCGCTATATGGAAACCGGGCGGCGGCGCCGTGAAGGCCAAGGCCGTCTTGCGATCAGCCACAACATCATTGCCTTTCACATGAACCAGACCAATCAACCGATGGACTCGTTTCGTGAGGCAATGGCCATCGAATATGACGCGCACAGAGATCAGACCTGCCTGGTGTCATCCGAAATGTTCTATAACTGCGACCTGAGCAGGTTGGCGCAGGTCTTTGCGGAAATCCCCTCGCGCGAGCTGCGGGTCACCTACTATTGCCGCAGGTATTCCGATTTCCTCGAAGCTGACTACAAGCAACGTGCCAAGAACGGCCGGTTGGGGGGGAGTGCAACCGACTATGTCGGGAACTTGCTGAGCAGGATCAAGGCTGATCCGGGGATTTACAGCTTTTCGGCAAAGCTGGATCGAATCCGTCAGGCTTTTCCGGGGGTCGCCATCGTGCCGGTTCTTTATGATCGTTCTCAGATGGTGCAGGGGAATGTGGTCGACGATTTCATGTCGCGTATCGGTGTGTCTTTGCCCGGCGAAGTGGTGGTCGATCAACCTTCGAACCTGTCGCATTCGCGAGCCGCCAGCGAGGCCTTTGGCATCGTGTCCAGGGCGCTCGGGCGTCAGGAAAGCCGTCGTCTGCGCCGACGCGTGGTCGAAGATCCGGTCATGATCCGGCGGTACGACGTTTTGGAACCGGATGAGCGGGCCTGGCTGGACGAATTCGTAGCCAGCCACGATGTCGCGTTCCGGCAAGAGTTTTTTCCCGAACGCCCTCAGATGTTCGACCCGGTTGAGTTGAGCGACGAGGATCAGAAATTCCGTCGCGACACGGCCCAGGAATACGATGCCCTGCGCCGCGCGTCCGAGATCGTGTTCCGCATGGCGCTGGAGAAGTGAGAGTCAGGGCTCGATAGTGATTTCCTGACGCTGGCGGCCGGTGGTCTTGTCAAAGATCAGAATGCGGTTGTCATCCGTCACCACCGCGTACCAGTTGTTGCCGATGGTTACGGCCTGCGCCTTCGCGCCATCAGGCAGTTCGACTTGTTCCGGCAGGGCGGGGGTTCTATCCGATAGTCGGATGACAATCAGCGCGAATGTCACTAGAACCCCGCCAATCATCACCGCGGTCAGCAGCATGACCATTCTCCGTAGCAGGCGAAGCTGCGGCGTTTCCTGCGGTTCTTGGGGTTCGGAAGGGACAGTCATGGGCACCCGTCAGATTGAATTTCAGATCGCGGCCGATCCGCCGCCACGCCTTGATAAGGCGCTTTCGCGCGATGTGCCAGCCGAGGAAAACCTGTCACGCACGCGATTGGCCAAGCTGATCGATGAAGGCGCCGTGCGGATCGACGGGACCGTGGTGCGCGACCCCAAGGCTAAGATGGCGGAAGGCACAACCGTGGTCATCACTGTGGCCGAGGCCGAGGACAGCCATATCGGTCCCGAGGATATCCCGTTGGAGGTGGTATTCGAGGACGCTGATCTGATCGTTATCAACAAACCGGCGGGTATGGTCGTGCACCCTGCGCCGGGTTCTCCGAACGGGACACTTGTGAACGCGTTGTTGCATCATTGCGGAGACGACCTGTCTGGCGTTGGTGGAGTGAAACGCCCCGGAATCGTGCATCGTATCGACAAGGAAACCAGTGGCTTGCTGGTGGTCGCGAAATCGGATGCGGCACATCACGGGTTGGCGGCTCAGTTCGAGGCGCACACAGTCGAGCGGTATTACCGAGCCATTTGCTACGGCGTGCCTGATGCGAATGACCCGCGTCTTCGTGGGGTGAAGGGAGTTAGCTTTGAGCCTGGAAACATCATGCGTCTGACCACTCAGTTGGCGCGTCACAAGACCGACCGGCAAAGACAGGCAGTGCTGTTTCACGGTGGTCGCCACGCGGTTACTCGGACGCGCGTGGTCGAGGCATTCGGCATTCCGGCGGGGTTGGCGCTGATCGAATGCTGGCTGGAGACCGGCCGCACGCACCAGATTCGCGTCCACATGGCCCATGCCGGGCATGGGTTGGTGGGTGATCCTGTCTATGGGGGTAAGCGCAAACTGGCGGCCAAGGCGTTCAGCGCCGTAACCTCCGAAGCCGTCCGCGCCTTCCCACGCCAAGCACTTCACGCTGCCGTTTTGGGTTTTGAACACCCGGTGTCGGGGGAAAACCTGCGCTTTGAGGCCGAATTGCCGGAAGACATGCAAAAACTGATTGAACAGCTTCGCGCGCCGCTGACATAATGCGCAAAGTTCCGTGAATAAGACTTTCTTAGGTTTCCTTTATCAATCGTTAATTCCAAACTGTTAACGGTACCTCTTGAACGGATTGGGAAGACCTCCCATATCCATGTTAACGACTTAAACATTTGTCGGAGGGACATGAAACATGGCAAATTACGCAAATCTCCCCGCGCCGACGCCGGAAGGTGGTCTGAACCGCTATATGCAGGAAATTCGCAAGTTCCCGCTGCTGGAACCGGAAGAAGAGTACATGCTCGCCAAGCGTTGGGTGGAAGAACAAGATACTGAATCGGCTCATAAAATGGTCACCTCGCACCTGCGACTGGCGGCCAAGATCGCTATGGGGTATCGCGGTTACGGCCTACCGCAGGCCGAGGTGATTTCCGAGGCCAATGTGGGCCTGATGCAGGCGGTCAAACGGTTCGACCCGGAAAAGGGTTTCCGTTTGGCGACCTATGCGATGTGGTGGATCCGCGCCTCGATTCAGGAATACATCCTGCGGTCGTGGTCTTTGGTGAAACTGGGAACGACCTCGGCGCAGAAGAAGCTGTTTTTCAATCTGCGCAAGGCCAAGGCGCGCATCGGTGCGCTGGAAGAGGGCGACCTGCGACCTGAAAACGTCGCGCAGATCGCCAATGATCTGGGCGTGACCGAGGAAGAAGTCATCAGCATGAACCGCCGGATGTCCGGTGGCGATGCCTCGCTGAACGCGACCGTCGGGTCCGAAGGCGAAGGAACCATGCAGTGGCAGGACTGGCTTGAGGATGAAGATGCCGACCAGGCTGGCGACTATGAAGCGCGTGACGAACTGGATGCGCGGCGTGAGTTGCTGGCGGCTGCTCTGGACGTGCTGAACGATCGGGAAAAGGATATCCTGACGCAGCGCCGTCTGATGGATCAGCCCGTCACGCTGGAAGAACTGAGCACGCAGTACAATGTCAGCCGCGAGCGCATTCGCCAGATCGAAGTCCGTGCCTTCGAGAAGCTGCAGAAAAAGATGCGTGAACTGGCGCGTGAAAAAGGAATGCTGGGCACGGTCTGAGACCTGCCCAAGCTAAGAAGCCCGCCTTTCACGGCGGGCTTTTTTTGTTACGCGAATACAAAATCGCTCTCGGACAACTGGCCGGCCCGCACGCCAAGCAGGTCTATGCTGTCGCCATCTCCCAACTCGATGGTTGTGCTGAAGAAACCGCCCGAGATATGGTCTTCGATGTCCTCAAAGCTGTGAATGCCGTCATAGGCGCTGAGGTCGATTTTGTCCTTGCCGACCTGGAAGTCGAGGATGAGGTCTTCTCCGTCGCCATCGTCGAAGAAGAAGGTGTCGTGTCCGCGACCACCAACCAGAAAGTCATCGTCGGCTCCACCATCGATCAGATCCTTTCCACGGCCGCCAAAGATAGAGTCGTCGCCTTCATCACCGCGCAGGATGTCCTTGCCGCGGCCACCAAAGATGGTGTCATGCCCAGTGCCGCCCAAGGCGACATCATTGCCGCGCCCGGCAACGATAAAATCACTGCCGCCGCCGCCATGCACAAAGTCCTGACCGCGTCCGGTAAAATGAAACTCGTCCGAGTCGTCACCAATAATGAAGTCTGTGTTCTTCTGCCCCAGAATGCCGGTAACCGAGACCGGAAGCAGCACGCCGTCAAGCACGTGGATGATCCCGTTCGAAGCTTCGACGTCGAAGGCAATGAGGCCCGGGTCCGCAATGCCCGGATCCGCGTCTTCCAGGCTTGGAGGCGAACTCAGCAGGTTCAGTTCCAGACTTGTTCCCAGCAAGGTTTCGATCTGGGCGCCGTCACCAAGACTGACAACGGCATCTTTGGTGAACGAACCGTCAACGACGTGGTATTGCAGGATGTTGGTCAGCAAAGGCAGGGGATCACCGCCGCCCAGCAGGGTTAGCGCCTTCACGATGTGCCCAAGCGCCCCGGCCTCATCCGAGCCGCCATAGCCCAAGGCCTGAGCCAACGCCACGAAGGCCGCATCGGTTGGTGCAAACACGGTCAGGTCGACCGCGTCGCTGTCCAGTGTCCCTGCAAGTCCCGCCGCAATTACGGCTTCACGGAGGATGTCGAAATCCCCGCCGTTGTTGTCAAATGTTCCCGGGTCTCCGCTGATCTGAATAACGCGTTCCGTGATCGTAGGTCCGTCTGTCATTTCTGGCATTTCGGTTCATCTCCCACCCTAGTTGCCACCTTTGACAGGGAAAGGGCTTGCAAAAGCACCTCATCCCGTCGGCGATACATTTGGTACGGAGAGAGCGGAAAAACGGATCACGAAATTCGGATGTCGAGATTTGAAACAGTGGGGTTACCCACCGGTTCTTGAGTGAATCCCGGTCGTGAAATCAAGCGGTTACGGCGCAAGATTCAGCTAGTTCAATTGTTGTCTGAAAACGCGCACCATATTCTCACCCATCACCTTGCGAACCTGCATTTCGGTCAGACCCTGCGCCAGCAAAGCTGACGTCAAGGTGGCCAGTTCCGAGGTGTCAAACGCCGTTTCAACCGAGCCGTCATAGTCCGAACCCAGCGACACATGATCTTCTCCCACGGTATCGATCGCGGCCTTGATCATCCTGGCGATACCGGTCGGAGTGATGTCGCCGCAGGTCACATCCGCCCAATAGCCCATGCCAATGACGCCCCCGGTTGCGGCGATGTCCTGCATCAGGTTGTCCGGAAAATTGCGTTTGACCGGGCAGAACCCGTACAGGCCGCCATGGCTGACAATCAGGGGGACGTCGGTCATTGCGATTACCTCATGGGCGACCTGCGGGCTGGAATGGGCAAGGTCGATGACGACAGGGCGCTGCGCCAGTTCTGTCACGACTTGACGGCCGAACTCGGTCAGGCCGGTTTCGCCGTAACCATGCAGCGACCCGCCCAGTTCATTGTCGAAAAAGTGGTGCAATCCAAAGACGCGGTGCCCGGCATCGAACAGCGTGTCCAGATTGCTCAGGTCACCTTCCAGCGCGTGTGCGCCTTCGATGCCCAGAATGCCTCCGACAACCGGCTGACCCGCGGCACGTGCGGCCAATACGGTATCCAGGTCGGCGCGGGTTTTGATAATCTTCAACTGGCTGTCCGAAGAAGCCTCGAACTGGTGCAGCTTTTCGGCCTGATAGACGGCGCGTTCTTTGAGGCTGTCCCAGGTGCGTAAGGGCCAAAGCTGCCCGATCGCCAGAAGGGTGATGTTGTCGAACGCCTCGGGCGAGTTTGCCTCATAGTTCTGTCCGGCGGGGGATTTGGTCACGGCGGTAAAGACTTGCAAGGCTACGTTGCCTTCGATCAGACGGGGGATGTCGACTTGACCCCGTGTGCCGCGTTCGTTCAGATCTCGGCTCCACAACAAGGGGTCTGCGTGCAGGTCGCCGACAATCAGGGTTTCGTGTAAGGTGGCAGCGTCCCCCGATATTTCAAAGGGTGCGTGGTCGATCACGCTGTTGCGTTTCGCTTCGATGTAAGACGGCAGAAATCCGAAAAACACCACAGCACCGACGATCACCGCAAACCCGAGCAGAACGCCTATCCATTTGAAGACCCGCTTCATTCTCACACCCTCCCGACCTGTACGGGCAGATTAGGGTGGTTCCTTGCAGATAAAAGCCTGACTTAACGTCGGAAGGTTGCTAGAAGGGCGAGAAACTGTCTGTTAGCGTTAACTCTCGGGTTCGGCTGAGATCACGTATGTCGGAGGAGAATATGCAAAAACCAGTTCAATGGGGTGTTCTGGGCGCGGCCAAATTTGCGCGCCAATTCATGGCGCCAGCGATTCACGCAGCCAACGGTGCGCGCCTGGCCGGGCTGGCCACGTCAAGCGCGGCCAAGGCCGAACCGTTCCAGGCCTATTGCCCCGATCTGACGGTTTACGACAGCTATGAGGCTCTGCTTGCCGATCCTCAGATCGAAGCCGTTTATATCCCGCTGCCCAATCACCTACATGTGGAATGGGCCCTCAAAGCGCTGGATGCGGGGAAACACGTGCTGTGCGAAAAGCCCATGACAATGACCGCGACCGAGTTTGCACCGCTGATCCAAAAGCGGGATGAAACAGGTTTGCTGGCGGCCGAGGCCTATATGATCGTGCATCATCCTCAGTGGCAGTTGGTACAAAAACTGATCGCGGACGGAGCTATTGGAAATCTTACGCATGTGACCGGTGCGTTCAGTTTCGACAATCGTGCGGATACTACGAACATCCGCAATCGCGCCGAAACAGGTGGTGGGGGGCTGCGTGACATCGGCGTCTATGTGATCGGCGGTGCGCGGTTTGCGACAGGTCAGGAGCCGGTGCAGGTCGATTCCGCGATCCGGTGGGAAGATGGTATCGACACCTTTACGGAAATCCGCGCGCAGTTTCCGGGGTTTACCTATTCCAGCTATGTCTCGATCCGCATGCACCCGCATCAGGAAATGGTGTTCCACGGAGAAGGCGGTGTAATCCGCCTGACTGCGCCGTTTAACGCGCGGGTCTTTGGCGAGGCACGGGTGGAGTTGCACCGCCCGGGGCTTGAGGTTCAGGTCATGCGTTTCCCCGGCGACGACCACTACAAACTGCAGGTCGAGGCGTTCTGCTGCTCGGTGCGCGAAGGGGCGGTGTATCCGTGCCCTCTAGAATTTTCGCGCGGAACGCAGGAAATGATTGATCTGGTTCTGGAAAGGGCCGTGCCACTCTGACTTGCCACGCTACGCACCGCCGGGCTAATCTGGCCGGTACCTGATCAGGAGAGAGGCCCATGGCAGGCGGCTGGGCGCGCGATGGCGCGGTGAGTGAACAGATTGAGGCGTCCATATCGGACGAGTTGGCCCGGATGCAGGCGCAAAAGCGCCCGGTAGGGGAAAGCCTGACCCATTGCGCCGAATGCGAAGAGCCGATTCCAGAGAAGCGGCGGCTGGCCTTGCCGGGCGTCAAGCTGTGCCTCGATTGCCAGCAGGAACGCGACGGAGCCTTCAAGGCGCGTTCGGGCATTAACCGGCGCGGTTCCAAAGACAGCCAGCTGAAGTAAACGGGGCAGTGGGATGCCTAAAGCCAGCCTTCTGCAAAACGGTCTGGTTCTGGGGTTTCTTGCTGCGTTTCTGTGGGGCACGCACAGTGTCATCGTTCGCTATTTAACCGCTGATCTTGGGGGGATGCAGATCGCGGTGACCCGCCTGTTCATCGCCACGCTCACCATATTCGTCTTGTTGCGGGCGATGCACATTCCTGTGTCGATCCGACTAGGCGACTGGAATTTCCGTCTGGCTGTTTTGTCGACAGTGGTCAACTACATCCTTTTCCATATCGGGCTGGAGCATACCGGTGCAGCCAACGCTATGGTGCTCGAAAATACAGCTCCTTTCTTTGTTCTGGTGTTCCTGTATTTCTTTGCGGACACCCCGGTCACACGCACCGATTTTCTGGCCACAGCTTTGGCCATTCTGGGCGTTTTTCTAACAGTTTACCGGGACTTCCAGGGAGGCGGAGAGCCCTTGTTTGGTGATCTGCTTGAGATTGGCGCAGGACTAAGCTGGGCACTGTTTCTGATCTCCAGCAGCCGCGCAATGCGGAGTTCTGAATCGACCGGCGATCGATTGAATTTCCTGTTCGGAATCTTTCTGTGTTCGGGCGTTCTGCTGGTCCCTGTGGCTGCGTTCTCGCTGCAGCTACCTACCACCAATGACGTGGTGTTCCTGATTCTGTTGGGTGTACTGCCAACCGCTTTGGCCTACTACCTTTGGTACGAGGCTGCTGCGCGGGTGTCGACATTGACGGCGACCTTGATGTTTGCCGCTTCTGTGGTGTTCACCTTTGTCAATTCGGCTTTGTTTCTGGGGGCCGCAATCACACCGATTGCAGCCCTTGGAGCCGTGTTGATCGTGGCCGCCGTGTTCCTGACGACCAAAAGCGAGAAGTGATCAGCCTTCCATTGCTTCCAGTTCGTCGATGAAGCCTGAAATCATCGATAGGCCCTTGTCCCAGAACTTAGGATCGCTCGCATCCAGCCCGAACGGGGCAAGCAGTTCCTTGTGATGTTTGGACCCGCCAGCGCGCAGCATCTCGAAATACTTGTCCTCGAACCCTTCCGATCCGCTTTCGTAGACGGAATAGAGCGCGTTCACCAAGCCGTCGCCGAAGGCGTAGGCATAGACGTAAAAGGGTGAGTGAACGAAGTGCGGTATATAGGCCCAGAAAGTTTCATACCCATCCATGAATTCAAACGCCGGGCCAAGGCTTTCGGCCTGAACGCTCATCCACAGGGCATTGATGTCGTCCGGGGTCAGTTCGCCTTCGCGGCGGGCGGCGTGGAGCTTGCATTCGAAGTCGTAGAAGGCGATCTGGCGGACTACCGTATTTATCATGTCTTCGACCTTACCGGCCAACAGAACCTTGCGCTGTTCCGGCGTTTCGGCCTGATCCAGCATCTTGCGGAAGGTCAGCATCTCACCAAACACCGAGGCAGTTTCTGCCAGTGTTAGAGGTGTTGAAGAAAGCATCTCTCCCTGGTCGGCGGCCAGCACTTGATGGACGCCGTGGCCCAACTCGTGCGCCAGGGTCATCACATCGCGCGGTTTGCCCAGATAGTTTAGCATCACATACGGATGCACTTCGGTCACGGTCGGATGTGCAAAGGCACCCGGAGCCTTGCCCGGTTTTACAGCTGCGTCGATCCAGCCTTTCGAGAAGAACGGCGCTGCAATCTCACCCATGCGGGGATCGAAGGCGTTATAGGAATCCATTACGGTCTTCTCGGCTTCTTCCCAGCCGACAACCCGGGTGTCTTCCATCGGCAGCGGCGCGTTGCGGTCCCAGACCTGCATCACATCCAGGCCCAGCCATTTGCGTTTCAATTCATAATAACGATGGCTCAGCTTGGGATAGGCGGCCACAACGGCCTCGCGCAGCGCCTCGACCACTTCGGGTTCGACGTCGTTGGACAGGTGACGGCCGGTCTGCGCAGTCGGCATGTTGCGCCAGCGGTCGACGATTTCCTTTTCCTTGGCCTGCGTGTTGTGCACACGGGCGAAGGTCTTGATGTTGTCTTGAAACACAGCAGCCAATTCGCGCGAGGCGGCTTCGCGTTTGCTGCGATCCTGTTCCGTCAGCAGGTTCAGGGTACCCTCGATATTCAGCTCTTCACCGTCGACGGTGAAGGTCAGACTTGCGATGGTTTCGTCGAACAAACGCTCCCATGCGTCGCCAACAACACCCAGATCGTGCAGGAACTTCTCCAGTTCGTCCGAAAGCTGATAGGGTTTCATTGCCCGGATGCGGCGGAAGACCGGCTCATAGCGTGCCAGATCGACATTTGCGTCGAAACGCGCCTTTAGCGCGTCATCGTCGATCCGGTTGATTTCCAGCGTGAAGAAAACCAGCGGCGTAGTGAAGATGGTAATTTTTTCCTGCATGTCCGACAGGAACTTGGCGCGCTCGGCATCGGTGGTCAGCTGGTAATACCGCAGACCGGCGAATGACATGATGCGACCGGCAATCGAGTTGATCTTTTCGTTGCGCTGGACGCAAGTCAGCAGGCCTTCGGCATCCAGATCCGCCAGCTTACCCTCGTAGTCGGCTGCAAAAGACGCGCATTCGCCCTCCAACCAGTCCAGATCACGGCCCAGTTCCGGCGCTTTTTCCGAACTGTAAAGGTCGGTCAGATCCCATTCCGGCAGGTTGCCAAGATCGCCGGCTCCTCCGGCTGCGTTTGCGTCTCGGACGGGAAAGGGAAGGTCGCGCATGGATCACCTCGAAATATCTGCTTTCGCAAACATCTAGGCGCGGGCGGCCCGGATCACAAGCCGCCATTGCGTGAGTGTATCTTTAGTTCGAGAGGGCCGGCGCAGGTGCAGCGCCCGATTGCGCGGCTAGAAAATGCGCGGCCAACTGGTCGTAGACAGGGCCACGCACCTCAGGCGGCTCCATCAGCACCTCGTGTTCACCGTCGGGGATTTCGACCAGCGTACCGTTGGGCCAGTTCGCCATCCGCGCGCGGATCGCCTTCCGGTCAACGATTTGCTCATGGCTGCCCAGGATGGTCAGGGCGGGCGTCGCGGGGGCGGTTTGTTCCATCAACCAGGCGCATTCGTCCAGTGCTTCGCGCAGCCAGATCGTCGACGGCGCACCGAGGGCCAGTTCGGGGTGCGCGACCAGTTGATCCTTCATCATCTGGTACATCGCCGGATCACGTGTCAGCACGTTGCCGTCAAAGGGTTGCGAGGCAACGTAGCTTTCCAGCGACGTGGTCGGAGGGGTCTTTTCCCCCAGCCCGATGCGCGGCCCCCAATAGGCGGTCAATCGGCTGAGCGGTTTCATGATCGGAGTGAAAAAGATGCCCCACATGGGGCCGGTAAAGGCGCAGGCGGTAAAACAGTCGCGCTCAAGAACTGCGCGCAGGCCGATCGCGCCGCCCATCGAATGGCCGATCACGTACCATGGCTTCGGCAACTCCAGTTGCTCGGCCAGATCCAGAGTGGACTTCACATCCTGCTGATAGTCGGTGAAGTGCTCGACATGTCCGACGCGCGGGTCCTCAAGCAGACGGTCTGCCAGCCCCTGACCACGCCAGTCAACGGCCAGACAGGCAAAGCCGCGACCAACAAATTCAACTGCGGCATCGCCATATTTCTCGATGTATTCCGTTCGACCGGGGAACAGCATCACCGTGCCGTTTGCCTCGCCTTCGGGGCGCCAGTGGCCTACGCGAATCCGGATGTTGTCCGAAGTTGTCACCCAGTGAGCGGCACCACCGGCGGGTCCGCCGGCCACGTCTTCATAAAAAGGGGCCGGCGAGACCTGCATCAGGCCAGCACCGAAGCGAGTTTCATGGCAACACCCATGTCACCGTCCACGCTCAGCTTGCCCGACATGAACGCACCGGTGGGGTTCAGGTCGCCGCTGAGGATCTGTTCAAACGTGTCTGCATCGGCGCTCAGGGTTACGTCGGTTTCTTCGTCGCTGACGCGTGCGCCGTTTGCGTCCAGAACGATAGCGCCCAGATCGGCAATGGCAAACTTGGCCGATGCGTCGAAATCGCCGCCGGTCAATTTTTCGTTCAGCGCGGCCGCGGCCTTTTCAAGAGTGTCGCTCATTGTGTTCCTCATATTGTTTCTGCGCCGTGAATGGACATCCCCGGTCGCAACGCTACACTGAACATTGTTATGGGCATTGCAATCAACAATCTCAAAGGTACCGTTGCGGCATTTTTTGTCACAGTCATGTTTTCCACCAGTTCCGCCGCGCAACAGGCGGACCTGCGGGATGAGGTCGCGCTGTTGCAGCAACTGGCGCTGGCCACGCCGGAACAGGCGATTGGATTGGATCGGCAGCTCAAGGCGCTGTGGTCGCAATCCGGCTCGGCCTCGGCGGATTTGCTGTTGGAGCGCGGGCGCGAGGCGCTGGAAGACGGAGATACTTTAACCGCTATCGAACACCTGACGGCGCTGACCGATCACGCGCCCGGATTTGCCGAAGGCTGGCATTTGCGGGCTTCGGCGTTTTTCGGAATGGATCGCTTTGGCATGGCCGCAGCCGATCTTGAGCACGCGCTGACGTTGAACCCGAATAACTACGAAGCGATCTACGGGCTTGGGCTGATCTTCGAGATAATCGAACAGCCCGACAAAGCGCTCGACGCCTATGAGCGCGCGCTGGCTATACATCCTCATCATGAAGAAGTAACCAATGCGGTGAATCGACTGAAGCCCCAGGTCGAGGGCTCGGCCCTCTAAGAGACGGGGCAGGGGGCAAAGGTGAGCGGGTCATCCCGAATCGTGGCCGTACTCGGCCCGACCAACACAGGAAAAACCCATTACGCTATCGAGCGGATGCTGGGGTATCGGACCGGTGTAATCGGTCTGCCGCTGCGTCTGCTGGCGCGCGAGGTTTATGACAAGATCGTCGCTATTCGCGGCCCGTCCGTTGTGGCGCTGGTCACGGGTGAAGAGCGGATCGTTCCGCCGCGCACCCAGTACTGGGTTTGCACAGTCGAGGCGATGCCCGAGGGCATGGGCGCGGATTTTGTGGCCATCGACGAGATCCAGCTCTGCGCCGATCCCGAACGCGGCCATGTCTTCACCGACCGTCTGCTGCGGGCACGCGGCACCAATGAGACGCTGTTTCTGGGATCAGACACTATGCGCGGCTCCATCGCGGCGCTGGTGCCCGAGGCTCAGTTTGTTCGCCGTGAACGGATGTCGCAACTCGTCTATGCGGGCTCGAAAAAGATCAGCCGAATGCCGCCGCGCAGTGCGATTGTCGGGTTCTCAGTCGATAGTGTCTATGCGATTGCCGAGCTTTTGCGCCGCCAAAAAGGCGGTGCGGCCGTGGTCATGGGGGCGCTCAGCCCGCGCACGCGGAACGCGCAGGTGGACCTGTATCAAAATGGCGAGGTCGACTACCTGGTCGCCACCGATGCCATTGGCATGGGGCTGAACCTGGATGTTGATCACGTCGCCTTTTCCTCCCTAAGCAAATTCGATGGCCGCCGGATGCGTCCGCTTGCTCCCAATGAGTTGGCCCAGATCGCAGGCCGCGCTGGTCGCGGGATGTCGGATGGCACGTTTGGCGTGACCGGTGAGGCTCCGCAATTAGAGGAAGGCGTGGCGCAGGCCATCATGGACAGCCGGTTCACGCCGATGAAAAAGCTGAACTGGCGGAATGCCGCCCTGCGGTTTGGCTCGGTTGCGGCGCTGATCGACTCGCTTGAGGTCTGTCCAAACGACGAACATCTGATCAAGGCACGGCCCGCGGATGACCTGAATGTGCTGAAATCACTGTCGCAAGTGACCGAGGTAGCGGTACGCGCCAGTGACCCCCAATCCGTCCGATTGCTGTGGGATGTGTGCCGAATCCCGGATTTTCGCGGCATAAGCCATGCCGAACACGCCAGCCTGCTTGAAGTGATCTATGGTCACTTGCATGAACGCGGATCGATCCCGGATGATTTCATGGCGCGGCAAATCCGTCGAATCGACCGCACGGATGGGGATATTGATGCATTGTCCAAAAGGTTGGCATATATTCGCACTTGGACATATGTTGCGCAGCGAAACGGTTGGGTGCGTGACGAATCACATTGGCGTGACGAAACGCGCACTGTAGAAGACAGGCTGTCGGACGCATTACATGACCGACTGACGCAAAGATTTGTGGACCGGCGCACATCTGTGTTGCTGCGCCGGCTCAAACAGAAGGAGGCCCTTTTGGCCGAAGTAAATGACAAGGGTGAAGTGACCGTCGAAGGCGAATTCGTCGGTCGTCTGGAAGGGTTCCGGTTTAGCCCGGACAAAAGCGCGCAAGGAACTGAGGCGAAAGCTCTGAAATCGGCCTCCCTGCAAGCTCTCGCGCCGCAATTCCATCTGCGCGCCGATCGCTTCTACAATGCGCCCGATACCGAAATTGATTTCACCGATCAGGGTGGCCTGATGTGGGGCGAGTATGCCGTCGGCAAACTGGTTGCCGGGGCAGAGCCTCTTAAGCCGTTGGTCGAGGTTTTTGTGGACGAGGCCGCAGGACCGGATGTCGAACAGAAAGTTCAGCGTCGGTTGCAGCATTTCATCGACCGCAAGGTCGCAGCGCTGTTCGAGCCGTTGCTGAACCTGTCGCGCGACGAAGAACTGACCGGTCTGGCCAAGGGTTTCGCCTTCCGCATGGTCGAAGCACTGGGCGTGCTGCCCCGCGCGGGCGTTGCACAAGAGGTCAAGGACCTGGATCAGGACGCCCGCGGCGCGCTGCGCAAGCACGGCATTCGCTTTGGCCAGTTCACGATCTTCATGCCGCTACTGCTAAAACCTGCTCCGACGCGTCTGCGTCTGGTTCTGTGGGCACTGGCCAATGGGCTGCAGGAATTCCCCGAAGCACCGCCTCCCGGGCTGGTCACCGTTCCGGTCGCCAAGGACGCGCCCGAAGGGTACGACACCATGTGCGGCTACCGCGATGCAGGTGAGCGCTCGATCCGGATCGACATGCTGGAACGTCTGGCGGACATGCTGCGAGCCGAAGACAGCCGTGGTGGATTCGAAGCGAAGCCTGACATGTTGTCGATCACCGGTATGACGCTGGAACAGTTCGCCGACCTGATGCAGGGCCTGGGCTACAAGGCTGAACGTGGTGAGCGTGAAAAGGTGAAACCTGCTCCGGCAGAGCAACCCAACACGGAAGCGACCGAACAACCGGTAACCGAAGAAACCCCGGCACCGGTCGCGGAAACCGAAGAGGTCGTCGCCCCCGCCGAGGCGCCAGCCGAGGCCACCGAAAGCACCGAGGCGGTAGCTGAGGTTCTGGAATCAGAGGAACCCGGGGTCGAAGTATTCTACACCTTCACCTGGGGTCGTCAGCGCCAGGCCAACCGGGGCCCGCGTCGTGAACAGCGGCAGGGGCAGGGCAAAGGCAAACCGCGCGGGAAGCCTCAGGACGGGCGCGGCAAGCCGCAGGGTAAGAAGGGGGGCAAGCCGCAAGGTGCTAAGTCCTTCTCGTCCCGTCCGCCCAAGAAGGAAAAGGCTATCGATCCCGATAACCCGTTCGCAGCAGCGTTGATGGGTTTGAAGGACGGTAACTAAACGCCGATGGCCGAAGCCAAGCTGCGGATTGACAAATGGCTGTGGCAGGCGCGGTTCTTCAAGACCCGCAGCCTGGCCGCCAAACAGGTCAGCGGAGGCCATGTCCGGCTGAACGGAAACCGGGTCCTGAAACCGGCGCAGGCCGTAGGACCCGGAGACGTCCTGACCTTCCCACAGGGTCGCATCGTGCGGGTGGTTCGGGTCGAAAAGCTCGGCGAGCGACGCGGCCCGGCACCCGAGGCGCAGACGTTGTATTTCGATTTGTCGGAAAAACGGGACGCCCCACCCAAAAATCCGGGATTCGAAGGAAAAGGTCGTCCGACCAAGAAAGATCGGCGCGCGCTTGATCTTTCTCGCACCAAAGAGGGCTGATCTTCCCTTGAAGACAATGCAATACTGGATTAGCTAACGCCCAAAGCGCAAATGGGAATCCGACCATGACCTACGTTGTCACTGAAAACTGCATCGCCTGCAAATACACCGACTGTGTCGAGGTGTGCCCGGTGGACTGTTTCTACGAAGGTGAGAACACTTTGGTCATTCACCCCGACGAGTGCATTGACTGCGGCGTGTGCGAACCTGAATGCCCCGCCGACGCCATCCGCCCCGACACCGAACCGGGCATGGACCAGTGGGTCGAATTCAACCGGAAATACTCGGAACAATGGCCGGTGATCGTGACCAAGAAAGACCCGCTGCCCGATGCCGAAGAACGCGACGGTGAAGAGGGTAAAATGGAGAAGTATTTCTCGGAAGCGCCCGGCGAAGGTGGCTGAGCGATTCGCTCTCTGAACTTGTTCGTTCAGGTGTAAAAACAGGTTGCATTGCTTTGAAAAGCATAGGCTTTCAAGGCTGCAAATGGACGTGGCCTTTCGGGCGTCGTAATTTTGTGATATAATCGTAAGCTGAATGATGACTGAGATGGGGATGTGCTCCGTAAGTATGACTGCTTTGGAGTTCTGATTTAATTACAAACCAGCCGCTTGGCGGAGCCGAAAAAGGCTCCGGCTCAGGTTTTTTTTGTTGTCCCGTATCTCGCTCTGTAACCAAGGATGAACCTGTATGTCTAAGTCGAAAAAGCTTGAGTTCCGCCCGAACGACTATGTTGTTTACCCTGCGCATGGCGTGGGTCAGATCATCTCGATCGAAGAGCAGGAAGTCGCGGGATACTCGCTTGAGCTGTTCGTCATCTCCTTTGAAAAAGACAAGATGACCCTGCGAGTGCCGACCAACAAGGTCACCGAATCCGGCCTGCGGTCACTCAGCTCGCCGGATGTCATCAGTCAGGCGATGAAAACCCTGAAAGGCAAGGCCAAGGTCAAGCGTGCTATGTGGTCCCGCCGGGCGCAGGAGTACGAGCAAAAGATCAACTCGGGCGATCTGATTTCGATCGCCGAGGTGGTTCGCGACCTGCACCGCACTGACGATCAGCGCGAGCAGAGCTATTCCGAGCGTCAGCTGTACGAAGCCGCGCTCGAACGCCTGACCCGCGAAGTGGCTGCTGTCTCTGGCGCTGGCGAGGTTTCGGCTGCCAAGCAGGTGGATGAGGTCCTAACCTCGCGCGCTGCCTGATCGCTGCCAACACGGAATTTGGGGCCGCTCCTGCAAGGGGTGGCCTTTTTCGTCTCTGGTCTTGGTGAATTCTGCGTTTGCCGCTAATTTTCCTGTAACCAGAGGCGGATACATGATCGGGATAAAGCAAACCGTAAAGTTTCTGTACGTTGCGCATGAACCGGTTTCGGTCTGGTTCCGCTATGGTCTGATCCTGTTCGACGCGGTGTCGATCGTGTTTTTTGTGGCCACGGCAAACATCCCGCATGGTCCGGGGATCACCATTGCCAGCCTGTGCGTCGGGTTTCTGATTCTGCTGGATTTTCTGGCCCGGATGTGGATTGCAAAGGACCGGTGGAAGCTGCTGCGCAAGGTCTACACGCTGGCGGATATCGTCGTGATCTCCTCGCTGCTGCTTGAGCCTTTCTTGCCAGGGAACTTGGCCTTCGTGCGGATTTTGCGTGCCTTGCGTCTGATCCATTCCTATCATCTGTTGCGCGACCTACGGCGTGACAGTCAGTTTTTCCGGACGCATGAAGACGCCGTTATCGCAGCGATCAACCTGATGGTGTTCGTGTTCGCGACCTCCACGGCGGTTCTTGTGTTCTTTATCCCCGACAACAGCCAGACCGCGTATATCGATGCCCTCTATTTCACCATGGCAACGCTGACCACGACCGGGTTCGGTGACATCACCTTGGCGACTCCGGGTGGTAAGTTGTTTTCGGTGTTCATCATGGTGGTGGGCGTGGCGCTGTTCGTACGGTTGGCCCAGGCGATCTTCATGCCACAGAAAGTCCGGCACAAATGCCCAAGCTGCGGACTTTACCGTCACGACCCGGACGCGGTGCATTGCAAGCATTGCGGCGAAACCCTGAGGATCGAAACTGGCGGTACGACCTAAAGTGCCGCCACAGTTGTGGCCAGAAAGGCCAGTTCGGCCAGTTGTTGCGTCGCACCCAGAATGTCACCGGTTTGGCCGCCGATTTTGGTTTTCGCGACCTTCGCAAGCACAGCGACGACCATAGCAGCAAGGAGGACGGGAAGGGTGGCTGCGAACCCCATCAAAAGCGCGGCGCAGAAAACGGCCAGTACAAGCCCGGCCGCAACTGTTGTGCCGCGTGGCCCGCCGACTGTATGGCTCAGGCCGCTGTTGCGGGCGTTGGGCAGGGTGCTCATCAGAACCGGCATGAACGCGCGGGACGCGATGCAGGCGGCGAGAACGGCACCGTAGGCTCCAGCCGTCAGCAAGGCTGCGATCAAAGCGACGCGCATCAATTGGGTGAAGATCAGCGTCAGAACCCCATAGGCCCCGATATGGCTGTCCTTCATGATTTCCAACCGGCGCTCCCGCGTGAACCCGCCCCAAAGCCCGTCTGCTGTGTCAGCCAACCCGTCTTCGTGCATGGCGCCGGTTGAAATCACCAGCGTTGCGGTGACGAGTACAGCAGCGACCATTGCAGGCAAGCCCAATGCCATCGAAATCCAACCAACGGTGCAGGCCAGCAGGCCCACCACCAGTCCTACCACGGGAAAAGCCCAGGCGGAATCGGCCTGACGTGCAAAGGCTTTTTCGGGCAGGCGCGGTACTGGCAGGCGAGTCAGTAGCACCAGCGCCAGCGGAATATCCCATGCGGAAATCAGGGTGTTGTCGTTTTTATACACTCCCGCGCCTTTCCGGGTCTTGTTGGATTGAACGCTTCGGTTAAACACACAGGACCACTCTGATGCAACGAGGCTTTCGATGCTGCCTGAACTTAATGATCTGAAAACACTCCGTGATACTCTGAGCCAAGCACCCGCTCCGGACGAAACTGCACTGCAAGGGGCGGCTGACCGCAATGGACAGCTGACCAAGCCGCCGGGTGCGCTGGGTAGGCTCGAGGATTTGGCTATATGGTATGCGGGGTGGCGCGGGGATGCGCGTCCGCAGGTTAGCTCTCCGCAAGTGATTGTGTTTGCGGGCAATCATGGCGTCACGGCGCAAGGCGTCTCGGCCTTTCCACCGGAAGTGACCGTGCAGATGGTAATGAACTTTGAACACGGTGGCGCGGCGATCAACCAGTTGGCCAAGGCTGCCGGTGCCACGATGGATGTACACGCGCTGGATTTGGATGCGCCCACCGCCGATTTCACCGCAGGTCCGGCCATGTCCGAGGATGAGTTGTTGCAGGCGCTGTGCACCGGTTGGAATGCCGTTGATCCCAAGGCCGATCTGCTGGTTGTGGGAGAGATGGGGATTGGAAACACCACCCCGGCTGCTGCGATCGCCTGTGCCCTGTTCGGCGGAGACGCGTCTGACTGGACCGGGCGGGGAACCGGTGTGGATGATGCCGGACTAATCAACAAAACCCGCGTCGTGGCCGAAGGCGTGGCCCTGCACGCAGGGGCTGGTGACGGTCTGGAAGTTCTGCGTCGCCTCGGTGGGCGCGAGATTGCTGCCATGGCCGGTGCCATCGCCGCCGCGCGTGTTCTGCGCATTCCGGTCATTCTGGACGGTTTCATCTGCTCGGCGGCTGCGGCCTGTCTGGCAAACGTCTCCGCAGGAGCCCTAGATCACGCCATTGCCGGGCACCAGAGTGCAGAAGGCGCGCATGGCGCTGTGCTGGAAAAGCTCGGCAAGGAACCGTTGCTGAAACTCGGCCTGCGATTGGGCGAAGGCTCGGGCGGAGCGCTGGCGATCAACATTCTGAAAAGCGCGGTAGCCTGCCATTCGGGCATGGCCACCTTTGCCGAGGCCGGAGTTTCAGACGGGTAAACTTAACGGCCTGACCCGCATTTCAGGGTCAGGCCGATTTCTGGGCGTGCTTCTCGGCCAGTTCCAGAAGCTCTGTTTCCAGATCTTTCTCGAACTGTTGCGCGCGTTCGATGTATTTTTTGTTTTCCGCCGTCGGCATCCCGGGGATCCAAAGCTCGGCAAGTTCGCGGATCGATGCGCGGTCGTGGCGGTAGAATGTCTGTTCGGCCTGCGCGGCCTCATATTCACTGAGGCCGATATTTTCGAGGACATAACGCCCGGCTCGCAGTGAACTGTCGAACATCTCGCGTACGATATCGTTCGCGCCTGCCTGATATAGCTCATACACATGGGTTCGGTCATGGGCGCGGGCGATGATGTGCAGGTCCGGGCGCTGACGTCGGGCAAAGCTGACCAGACGTGTCACCTGTTTGCGGTCATCCATCGCGGCAACAAGCACGGTCGCTTTCTCAAGCCCTGCGGCGCGCAACAACTCTGGCCGGGTCGGATCACCCAGAAACCCTTTGACGCCAAAGCGACGCATCAACTGGATGGTGTCGATATTATGATCCAAAACGATGGTTTTGAAACCGCTGGCGCGGACCAGACGGTTCACGATCTGACCAAAGCGGCCGATGCCCGCGATGATCACGGGGCCTTGCTCATCTATTTTATCCGGTTCCGGCTGCGGACCGCTGTCCCGAATCCGGCGGGAGAGCAGATCGTAGATGATGAACAGCAGCGGCGTGATCAGCATGGTCAGGGCGATGATCATCAGTAGTTTCTGCGACAGGTCGGACGGGATGACATTCTGCTGCGTCGAAAAAGCCAGCAGGACAAAGCCGAACTCCCCCGCCTGTGCCAAGCCTAACGTGAAAAGCCAGTGGTCCCGTCCGCGCAGCTTGAAGGCGCGGCCTACGAGGAAGAGAATGATCCCTTTGAACAGAATTACCAGAAGGGCCAAACCGAACAGTTCGAGCGGGTCATTAAAGAAATAGGCGACATCGATCCCGGCGCCGACCGTGATGAAGAAAAGGCCCAGGAACAGGCCTTTGAACGGCTCAAGGTCGCTTTCCATCTCATGCCGGAATTCCGAGCTGGCCAGAACAACGCCCGCCAGAAAGGCGCCAAGGGCAGGAGACAGGCCAACAAGCGTCATCAGGAAGGAAATCCCCACCACGATCATCAATGCCAGCGCGGTATACATCTCGCGCAGGCGGGTGGCGTGGATAAAGCGGAACAGGGGCCGTGTCAGGTAGACGCCCGCAAGGATCACGAAGGCGATTGCACCGATGGTGACCAGTGTCACGGCCCAGCCCGGCAGGCCTTCGACCAGAGACAGGCTGTGATGGCCTGCATCGTGCAGGTCTTTCACGCCCCGATCGATCGACCCGTCGCTTTTCAGATGCGGTATCGAAGGCAGTGCAAGCAACGGCAGCAGCGCCAGAATTGGGATGACGGCGATGTCCTGCGTCAGCAGCACCGAAAACGTGGCGCGGCCGCCATTGGTCTGCATCAGCCCTTTTTCCGACAGCGTTTGCAGTACGATTGCGGTCGAGGATAGGGACAGGGTCAACCCGACTGCCAGCGCAACCGACCAGGGATGGTTTGCATACATGGCGACGCAGGCGATGGCAGCTGTCGACAGACCGACCTGCAGACCGCCCAGGCCCAGCAACCTGTCACGCATATCCCACAGCGCGCGCGGCTCAAGCTCCAGCCCGATAAGGAACAGCATCATGACCACGCCAAACTCGGCCACGTGTTGTAGGCTTTCGGTTTCGGCGCCGACCAGGCCGAATACGGGGCCGATGACGATGCCCGCGGCAAGATACCCCAACACGGACCCCAGCCCCAGACGCGCCGACAGGGGCACGGCAATCACGGCGGCTGCCAGATAGATTGAGGCCTGATAGAGGAAATCGTCCATGTCGGTCCTTTCGGTCAGGTCAGGTGGGTAAAGGGGCGTCGCGCTTGAGCTGATCCATCACGATTTGGCTTTGCACCCGTGCGACCGCAGGATGCGGCAGTATCACCTCGTGAAGCAAGCGGTTGAGCGCAGTTAGATCGTCGCAATAAACGCGCAGCAGGTAATCCGCCTCACCGGTCATCGTCCAGGCGCTGGTGATCTCGGGGCGTGAGTGGACCATGCGGGCGAAACTCTCCGATTGTTCGGGGCCATGTGTGCCTAGGTGCACCTGAATGAACCCCTGAACATGTAGACCCAGCTTCAGCGCGTCCAGCCGCGCGGTGTATCCGGTGATGTAGCCCTCAGCCTCCAGCCTTTGCCGCCGCCGCCCGGCCTGGCTGGGTGACAGGTTCAGCATTTCCCCCAGTTGATGCGCGGTTAGATGGGCATTCTTTTGCAGGGCAGAGAGCAGGCGCGTGTCGGTGGCATCCAGCATATGCGGACTTTCTTCGTTTTTGCTCGAAATAATGCGGCTTCTGCGCGTACTTTAATAGGATACACGAAAACAATGCGCAGAAACAGCGTTGATTAAGGCGTATTTTAGAATCAGCAAAGAAATTCCTGTTTTAATGAGGTGCACCATGGGTCCTTTCCCGCACAACGCCCCGAAATCTGTCATCAGCAAAGAAAACCCGGTCGGTACCGACGGGTTTGAGTTTGTGGAGTTTGCGCATCCTGAGCCTCAGGAACTGCGTGATCTGTTCGCCAAAATGGGCTTTGAACAGGTTGGCTACCACACGGACAGGCCTGAGGTTGAGCTGTGGCAGCAAGGTGATGTAACGTACATTCTGAATGCCGACACCGAAAGCTTCGCCGCGCGGTTTGTTGCCGAGCACGGCCCCTGCGCATCCGCGATGGGCTGGCGTGTCGTGGACGCAAAAAAGGCCTATGATCACGCGGTGTCCAAAGGCGCAGAACCCTATGATGCTGCAGACAAGACCATGGATGTTCCCGCAATCAGGGGTATCGGCGGGTCGCTGATCTATTTCATCGACCAATACCATGACACTTCGCCTTATAATCAGGAGTTCACCTGGACTAAGCAGTCCAAGCCGCGCGGCGACGGGTTTTATTACCTCGATCACCTGACGCACAACGTCTATAGCGGGAATATGGACAAGTGGTTTAAGTTCTACGAGACTCTGTTCAACTTTCGCGAAATCCGGTTCTTTGACATTCAGGGCAAGTATACCGGCCTTTTCAGCCGCGCCCTGACATCGCCTTGCGGCCGCATCCGCATTCCGATCAACGAAGATCGTGGCGAGACCGGGCAGATCGTGTCCTACCTGAACAAGTACAAGGGTGAAGGCATCCAGCATATCGCGGTAGGCAGCGATGATATCTATACTTCGACCGATGCCATTGCCGAGAAAGGGTTGAAGTTCATGCCCGGACCGAACAAGGCCTATTATGACATGTCCAAGGATCGCGTCACCGACCACGACGAGCCGCTGGACCGGATGATGAAACATGGCATCCTGATCGACGGTGAGGGTGTTTTGGACGGCGGCGAAACCAGAATCCTGCTGCAGATCTTCTCGAAAACCGTGATCGGACCGATCTTTTTCGAGTTCATTCAGCGCAAAGGCGATGATGGGTTTGGCGAGGGGAATTTTCAGGCCCTGTTCGAGTCCATTGAACGAGAGCAAATCGAAAGCGGCGAAATTTCAGCAGCTTAATATCATAAGTTAAAGCGGGCGTTCTCGTCCGCTTTAACCTCGTGGCATTTTTAGCGTCAGGTTCCGGCCCTTTTTCTGATAGCGCAGCTCGCTGTCACCGATTGCAATAACTTTGCCCCCGTCCAACCTGTCACCCACTTTCAGTTTCATGTAGCGGCCGCTGGGCAAGCGCACCAGCGCCCGACGGTTGGCGGGCGTGCCATAGACGCCGATCAGGTTCAGCTTGCGCAGGTTCAGCGCATTGTCGATCGTTGCTTGCCGCGCAACCGAGGCTGATGACGGAATCTTGGGCGCCACGGCCTTGGGCTGGAAAGATCCGGTTTCGACTTGACCAATACCGGCCGTCGAACCCAAACTGGCAGTCTGGGTGCTCGAAGAAGGGGCGAGACCCGTAGGGCGTGTTTTTGGACGCGGTACGCGCAGTCCCCCCAGCACTGCAGGGGCAGGTGTTTCTTCAACCTCTGGTCGCTGCAGCGACGCAGGGCGAGTTTTGGGGCGCAGCGCCGCCAGTTCCTCGCGAGACCGTCCACCCAGTTGCTGACGCTCGAACCGCTCGATCAGGTCACCAGGGCGCGGTTTCGGGCGCAGCCCGGCCGACCGGTCAGAGGGCTCTTCAAGGGTCGGTTCCTGCTCGAACCGGACGGGGGGTGGTGGCGGTGCCTTGGCAGGGCGCCCGAGATAGACGGCAATCCCCTCGGGGTTCAATGTTCCCTCAGCACTGGGAGCGACAAGCCCTCGTTCATCCAGGTCAAACCGGGAGCCGGCAACGCTGGGTAGGGCGACCTGATCAAAAGGTACGTCGGTGGCAAAGCTTTCAACGGAAGGCTGGGCAATTGCGTCGCTGGACAGGTTGGATTTGTCGATGGAGGCCAGATACAGCTCGTCCTGCGGGGGCAGAACCGGGGGCGTCAGAGGGGCGGGCGTGGTGATCTCGATGCCGGGTTGTGCTGGAGTGTGCTGCGGTTCGGGGTCGCGATCAATATCTTCGACAACCGTTGGCGCCACATTTAGCGCTTCGAGGATCGCGGTATCCGTGGGGGAAAGCTCAGGTACATCGACAGGAGGGACATCCGGTTCGCGCTCGGCTGTTTCAGCGGGCGGCGCTTCGGGCTCGGCCGGAACTTCCGGCTTGGTGTCACTGACCTGAGTGTCAGGCTCGGGCAGGGTGATTCCGACCTGCGCCGTTTCGGGCTCTTCGTCACTGTCCGGCGCGATCAGAGCCCATGCCCCTAACGCCACCGCAGCGGTGATCGCAGCTGCCGCCGGTACGGCGTATCGTTTGGCAAGCGCTTCAAAGTTCGCCTTGGGCGTCTCATCATCGGACGGCGCGCGGAACAAGTCCGGAGCCGTTGTGTCGGCGATAGCGTGGACGTTGGATGCAGGGATATCCCTGTCCTGCGGTGCCGCCAGGCTTTCGCTTTTCTCGTCCGAAAACAGGGGCTCGGTCGGGAACTGGGCCTGATCGGTGTCCGCCGTGAACTGAACCGGAATAAACCCGTGTTCGGTTGCAAAATCGCGTGCTTCGCCCAGCGTCTGTCTCGCGATGGCCGCAACGTGGGCGGTGGAGCCGACCGTTGCGACGTTAAAAACCAGATCATCGACCGAGTATGGTGTTGCGTCGGCCAGCGCGGACCGGGCCTGTTTTGTGCGTTCTTCCGGCGTTTCTCCATCTGTTTCCGTTGACAGGAACCGGACCTGATCTGCCGGAATCACGACCTTGCAACTCAGGTTGTTTTCCAGCGCGAACGCCTTGTCCCGCAAGGCATGAAGCTGAGCGTTCAGGTCTGGCGCATCCAGTGCGACCGCACCAATGCAGTACCAGTCGTCATCCGATTGGTGGTGCACAGATATCTTGGTCGCAGAAAAAGACAGCGCAAAGGCGGGTTTCATATTCCCGAAGAACCATAATTGTCAGCATCAATGCAAACGACATCTCGTCCGCAGAGTGACATTAAAGCAGGTTCCCGCCGAGGGAAAGAAAAAGCCGGATGTTCCCCTTGTTTGATCGGCCCTCACATCCCCATGTTGGTTCTGGAGAAATTGGAGGGAAGACCTTGAAGAAAATCGCTTTTCTGGCCGCGATGATGGCCGTGACCGCAGCGGGCATGGCCCATGCGGAAGAACGTCGCATCACGGTGGATGCGGCCGGAACCGTTCAGGCCGCGCCCGATATGGCGACCATAACTCTGGGCGTTACAAACGAAGATGCCGAGGCGTCGAATGCCATGCAGGCGACCTCTGATGCCGTTGCACAGATTTTGAAGCGGCTGGAGGACATGGGCGTCGAATCCCGCGATGTGCAGACCCGTGATCTGTCGCTGTCGCCGGTCTGGTCCGGGCGCAACAACCCCAGCGGCGAACGGCCCGAGATTTCCGGCTTTGTCGCCTCGAACAACGTTCAGGTGCGCGTGCGTGATCTGACCAAGCTGGGTTCCATCATGGATGCGGTCATTCAGGACGGCGCCAATGATTTTGGCGGCCTGAGCTTTGGTGTGCAGGATCCCGCGCCGCTGCAGGCAGAGGCGCGCGCCAAGGCCGTGGCCGAAGCCACTGCAAAAGCTGAGCAATTGGCTCAGGCAGCCAGCGTGACTCTGGGGCAAGTCCAGACGATCAGCGAACAAGCTGGCGGCATTCGTCCCGCGCCTCAGATGCGTGCGATGAGCATGGCCGAGGCCGGCGGCGTTCCGGTTGCGGGGGGCGAGATTTCAGTCTCGGTCAATGTGACGATGGAATTCGGGATTTCCGACTGAGCCGGCAGCTTTGGCGCGGGCCTTCAGCGGTTGTCGCTGCTGGCCCGTCTGGTCGAAATTGTCAGGTGACAGCCAGGCCTCGAACGCGGTCTTGATGCGCGGCCATTCACTGTCGAGGATCGAATACCACGCCGTATCGCGGTTGCGACCCTTGTAATGGGTTGCCTGCCGGAAAATGCCCTCGAAGGTAAAGCCCAACCGCTCGGCGGCGTTGCGGGATACCTCGTTCAGAGCATCGCATTTCCACTCGTATCGACGATAGCCCAGTTCGTCGAACACACGGCGCATCATCAGGTACATAGTTTCGGTCGATTGCGGGCTGCGCTGCAACAGGGGTGAGAAGTGGATATGGCCGACCTCGATCACACCCGCCGCGGGTGCAATCCGCAGAAACGAAGCCACGCCGACCGGCGTTTCATCACTGTCGAGCACCGTGTGGAACATCGGGTCGGCATCCATGCAGGTCGCGCGAGCCCATTCAACAAAATCGTGTTCCGAGTCGAACGGCCCATAGGGCAGATAGGTCCAGTTGCGACCGTCCGTATCGTTGGCAAACGCCCGGTATAGTCCGGGCGCGTGCCGATTCACGTCCAAGGGAACGACAGAACAATACTGACCCTCCATTGGCGTATAGGGCGGCGTCGGACGAGGGAAGTCGCCCGGAACCGGCCTGCCGATGGGTTGGCCCTGATCGTTGGTGTCGTGCCCGCTCATCGATCAGGCCGATGCTTTGGCCAGCGCCTGATCGAGATCGGCAATCAGGTCGTCGGCGTCTTCGATGCCGATGGACAGGCGTACCACGTTCGGCCCGGCACCTGCCGCCTCTTGCTGCTCCGGGGTCAGCTGACGGTGGGTGGTCGATGCCGAGTGGATGATCAGCGACCGTGCATCGCCCAGGTTGGCGACGTGGCTGAATATCTCGAGCGAATTCACCAGCTTGACGCAGGCGTCATAGCCGCCCTTGACCGCAAAGGTGAACAGCGCGCCAGCACCCTTCTTGTATTGCGCCTGAACCCGGTCGTAATAAGGCGAAGAGGGCAGGCCCGCATAGGTCACATAGTCCACACGCTCATCGGCCTCGAGCCAGGCAGCGATTTTCTGGGCGTTCTCCACATGGCGCTCCATCCGCAGGGACAGGGTCTCGATCCCCAGCAGAGTGTAATGGGCGGCTTGCGGGTTCATGGTCATGCCCAGATCACGCAGACCAATGGCGATGCCGTGGAAGGTGAAGGCCAGCGGGCCGAAGGTCTCGTGGAATTTCAAACCATGATAGGCGGCTTCCGGTTCGCTGAGCGAGGGGAACTTGTCATTCGCCGACCAGTCGAACTTGCCCGAGTCCACGATGCAGCCGCCGGTGACGGTGCCGTTGCCGGTCAGATACTTGGTGGTCGAATGAACCACCAGAGTAGCTCCCTGTTCGATAGGGCGGCACAGGTAAGGCGTGGCCGAGGTGTTGTCGACGATCAAAGGGATACCCGCTGCATCTGCAATATCGGCCATCGCACGGATGTCGGTGACGTAGCCACCCGGGTTGGCAATGGATTCGCAGAACACCGCGCGGGTGTTTTCGTCGATGGCGTTCTTTACTGCGTCTAGATCGTCGGTGTCGACGAACTTGGCCGACCAGCCAAAGCGTTTGATGGTCTGGCTGAACTGCGTGACCGTACCGCCATACAGACGGGTCGAGGCCACCACGTTGCAGCCCGGACCCATCAGCGGGAACAGCGCCATGATCTGGGCTGCGTGACCCGAAGAACAGCAAACCGCGCCGACGCCGCCCTCAAGCGTGGCGATACGTTCCTGCAGAACGGCCACAGTCGGGTTGGTCAGGCGGGAATAGATGAAGCCAACCTCTTGCAGGTTGAAAAGGGCGGCCGCGTGGTCGGCATCGCGGAACACATAGGCGGTGGTTTGGTAGATCGGAGTCTGACGCGCACCTGTCGCCGGGTCGGGCCGCGCTCCCGCGTGAATTTGCAGTGTGTCGAAACCGTAAGTCGGGCCGTCAGACATCGTCGAAATCTCCTGTTGGAATGTGTGTTGCTGAATCTCTAGGCGATCCGGCGCGCGCGCACAACAATCCTGTCAGCGCATCCACAGGCCGTTGTTGCGGATCGTGTTGCGAATGGCCTGCTCGCGCTGGGGCAGGTTTTCCCGGTCGAACAGGTCGCGGATCTTGTGGCCCTTGCGTTGCAGAACCAGCTTTTTGATCGGCTCATACCCTTTGAGCACTTTCTTGACCCGGTTGGGGGCCGCGACGGTTTCCAGCACTTTGACCACGTGGTCGCTCTCACGCGCATAGAGCAGTGGGAACAGGCGATAGTGGCAGCTGACCGATCCGTCCAGCAGGCCGGGGGGCAGGGCATCACGGCCGCCGCCAAACGAATGGATGACCAGCGGCAGAGCGGCCTGATCCAGCCAAGGGTCAAGATTCTGCCCGGCAAGTTCAGGAATCTCCTCATCCCGGATCGTGCGGGCATAGTCCAGAAATCGCTCTCCGAACTCGCGCGGGCAGGAATAGAAGAAATAGCCCGCGTTGAAATACAGATACCGTCGCCAGTAATCCATCGGCTGGCTGGCGTCCTGCGAGCTTTCGAAATCCAGCTCAAATCGTCGGTACAAAGCGCTCCAGATGCCATCGAAACCGGGGCCATAGAGCGTCGGCTTGGGCCACGTGCCCTCGACCTTTTGCGAGGCGCCGGGGCGGTCGAAGTCAAACGGCACCGAGGTCAGATCGCCGGTGATCAGAGTATCGCTGTCGAAGAATACGAAGGGTTCGCCTTCGGGCAAGGCCAACAGGGCCTCGATCTTGTTGCCATAGGGATAGCTGTCGCCGAAGACGTGAGAGTCAAAGGGCAGAATCTCGGCATTCAGTTGTCGCAGGGCTTTCAGGATATCTTCGTTTTGGATGCTCGGGTCCTGACGCCAGCGCGACCCGGGCTGAGGGACGGCGACAAATAACCGCCCTGAGAAATTCGGTGAGCTGTGGCGCAAAGAGGCTGCAAACAGCAGGGCCTCGTATTGCAGCCGATTGTTTTGCCCGATGATGACGATGTTGAATTTCGAAGGGCTGGCCTGCATCGGGTGACTTTCACGTATAAGGCCGCTGTTCGGCGCTGCTCGGGTTCTTCTTGACCTACAACACGCCGTAAAGCCCGTCAAAAGCAGATGCGGGGAATCTTGGGTTTCCCTGTAGCCAGAGGCCGTTTGGGCGCGGTGCATCTGCCACGAGTCTTCAGAATGCAAGAAAATCGGGCGTAATCGCCTGCGAAACCCGGGGAATCCACCCTGGATTTGCGGTTTTTGGTGATTTTCCAAATTTTACCAATTGATAAAAAATAAGATTGTGGCAAGCTGAGATTATAACAAACATATCTACAGGGAGTAGAGCGATGGCACAGGGCCAGATTGCCCCCGGCATTGTCTCCGGGCGGCTTTCCAGCGATGAGCTGACCTCGAATTTTACCGATCTGCATCCGCCATTGGCCGCGCATGAGGCCGCTGTGGCGGCAGACCGGTGCTATTTCTGCTATGACGCGCCATGTGTGACGGCCTGTCCGACGGATATCGATATTCCGTTGTTCATGCGTCAGATTCAGGCCGGGCAACCCGAGGCGGCAGGTGAGACCATTCTGGCGCAGAACATTTTGGGTGGCATGTGCGCGCGCGTTTGTCCGACCGAGACACTGTGCGAAGAGGCCTGCGTACGCGAAACTGCCGAGGGGGCTCCGGTCGAGATCGGTCGCCTGCAGCGCTACGCGACGGATAGCGTAATGGCTGCAGGGGGCCACCCGTTCGAGCGTGCCGCGCCGACTGGCAAAACCGTTGCCGTGATCGGGGCAGGGCCTGCGGGCCTGGCCTGCGCGCATCGTCTGGCGATGCATGGGCATGACGTGGTGATTCATGAAAGCAAGCCCAAGCCCGGCGGTCTGAACGAGTACGGTATCGCCGCCTACAAATCGACCAATGACTTTGCACAGGCTGAGGTGGACTGGCTGCTGAACATCGGCGGTATCACGATTGAGACCGGTTCGGTGCTGGGCGAGGGTGTCTCGCTGGACGGTCTGGTCGAAAACTACGACGCAGTATTTTTGTCCATCGGGCTGGCCGGGGTGAACGCCCTGCGCGCGGATGGGGCAGAAAAGGACGGCGTGCGCTTTGCTGTAGACTTCATCTCTGACGTGCGTCAGGCTTCTGATCTTGCGCGTCTGCCGGTTGGTCGCAACGTCGTGGTGATCGGTGGCGGAATGACGGCCGTGGATGCGGCGGTGAAATCGAAACTGCTGGGTGCCGAGCATGTGACCATCGCCTATCGGCGCGGCCGCGAAGCAATGGGGGCCAGCCGTTACGAGCAGGATCTGGCCTCATCGCATGGCGTCAAGATCATGACCAATGTGCAACCCGTTGCCGTTCACGGAAACGGTGCGGCGGCCGAGGTCGAATTGGAGTATACTTCCAGTCACAACGGTCAGCTTGCGGGCACCGGAGAAACGGTCCGCCTGCCTGCAGATCAGGTCCTCAAGGCGATCGGTCAGACACTGGAAGGCGCGCCGGAAGGGCTGAAGCTGGACGGCAACAAGATCGCCGTGACCGGGGCTGGTCGAACCTCGGTGGCTGGTGTCTGGGCCGGGGGCGACTGTGCGGCCGGTGGCGAAGACCTGACCGTGACCGCCGTGGCCGAGGGCCGCGACGCCGCAATGGATATCCACGCAAGCCTAACCGCGTGAAACTCAAAGACACAAAGATGCTGAACTGCATCAGGGAGGCCGGATAAATGGCTGATTTGAAGACAAACTTTCTGGGTATCGAAAGCCCGAACCCGTACTGGCTGGCCTCGGCGCCACCGACCGACAAGGAATACAACGTCCGCCGTGCCTTCGAGGCCGGATGGGGCGGCGTTGTGTGGAAGACGCTGGGGGCCGAGGGGCCTCCGGTCGTGAACGTGAACGGGCCGCGCTATGGCGCGATCTATGGCGCTGATCGTCGGCTGCTGGGCCTGAACAACATTGAGCTGATCACTGACCGCCCGCTTGAGGTGAACCTCGAAGAGATGGCGCGGGTCAAGGCCGACTACCCGGATCGCGCGCTGATCGCCTCGATTATGGTGCCGTGCGAAGAGGAGGCATGGAAAGCCATCCTGCCGCGTGTTGCCGAGACTGGTGCAGACGGGATCGAGCTGAACTTTGGCTGTCCGCACGGGATGAGCGAACGCGGTATGGGGTCCGCAGTGGGGCAGGTGCCGGAGTATATTGAGATGGTGACCCGCTGGTGCAAGCAATACTATGACCGCCCAGTCATCGTGAAGCTGACGCCCAACATCACCGATATTCGCAAGCCTGCCGAAGCCGCCAAGAATGGTGGCGCGGATGCGGTGTCGCTGATCAACACCATCAATTCGATCACCAGCGTCAATCTGGACACGTTCAGCCCTGAGCCGTCGATTGACGGCAAGGGCAGCCATGGCGGTTATTGCGGTCCGGCGGTGAAGCCGATTGCTCTGTCGATGGTGTCCGAGATTTCGCGGGCTCAAGCCACGCATGGCCTGCCGATCTCGGGTATCGGTGGCGTGACCACGTGGCGCGATGCGGCAGAGTTTATGGCGCTGGGGTGCGGCACCGTTCAGGTCTGCACTGCGGCCATGACCTATGGGTTCAAGATCATCGACGAACTGACCGCTGGCTTGTCCAAGTGGATGGACGAAAAGGGCTACAAGGACGTTTCCGAAGTCGTCGGCCTGGCTGTTCCGAACGTGACCGACTGGCAGTATCTGAACCTGAACTATATCGCCAAGGCCAAGATCGATCAGGACCAGTGCATCAAATGCGGCCGTTGCTACGCGGCGTGCGAAGACACCAGCCACCAGGCGATTTCGATGTCCGAGGACCGGGTGTTCGAGGTCATGGATGATGAATGCGTCGCCTGCAACCTTTGCGTGGATGTCTGCCCCGTGGACGGATGTATCTCGATGGTGCCGATGGCGGCCGGAGAGGTCGATCCGCGCACCGGCTTGGAGGTGCAGCCCGACTATGCCAACTGGACAACACACCCGAACAATCCGATGGCAAACGCCGCCGAGTAAAACAAATTGCAGAATAAGAAAGGGCCGGTGAATAGCCAGTCCTTTGCCGTATGTGTCGCACGCGTGACCACAGGCCTATGGGTTCGTTATTCTATGTCGAGCAAAGCTCCCGGAGATTTCTTCGGGAGCAGAGTAGTGAGGTCCGGTTATGAGACAAAGCAGCCTTGTGCATGAGCAGCTATCGCTGACGCACCACAGCCAGTGCGGCAACTCAGTGTGTGTCACCAGAGCCGACATTCAGAGTGCCATTTTCAGGTGTTTGAAACTGTCCTTTCGCCGCACTCAGGTTCGATATTTGAGGAACGCAATTTTCCCTTCATTCCTAAAACAGCCCGAACTGACGCTGACGGCCCGAAGCCGGTGATCGTGGTGCCGCAGCGCGATCCGCCGGGACGGTTGTCAGCTGTAACTGTGGAATCAAGGGTTGCTCGAACTTTGGTTTTGCGGTTCTGCGAATACCCAACGTTCCAGTGATTTAGCCACCAATCTGGTTCATTGTAGCTTGAACCGCATGATATCTTTGAGCGTTGGGCGGATGCGTCCCTAGAAAGCGATCACCAGGATCAGGAACTCGCGCGAAGTACAGAGCACCTTTGAGTGGATCATAGCCCGCTTTGTAGGCTATTACCGTACCTAGTTGATCAGCTTCCAATTCAAAGTTCTTGGAATAGCTGCGTCCGCCGACAAAAGCTCCTAGATCTTGAGCTGCGGCAATGTCATTCGGTCCAGTCCCGGCTATTGTTGCCAGACCAGCCAAAATAACTGCACCAGCGGCCGCGTTTTGAGCGCGTCGCGCTAAATGACCTTGAATGTGGTGAGCGGCTTCATGCGCCATAACAAATGCAAGCTCATCGGTATTGTTCACATTTCGTGTCAGCGATTGGGTCATTGTGATCACCGGGCGCCCCGACTTACTTAAACTTTGATAGGCGTTTGAGGGCGCTTGTTTATTTGGATCAATGCGGATCAAAAAATCGCAATTTACGCCCGCAGTGCGGCGGCGGCATTCTTGCTCTGCCACGGGTTCTACTCGAGAGGCGACCTGACGGAATCTTGTTTGTGCATGCTGTGAGCTAACGGGGGCGCTCGCGCGACCGGGGTTTGGTATAGGTGCCGATGGAGGAGTGGTGGTTGATACGCATCCCGCCTGCACCAAAATAGCAAATACCAATACAGTTCGCTTCATAAACGCACCTTTCCAACAATTTAGAGTACCGAAATACAGTCCGTATTCTTCGATAAACCAACATTTAAATCCGAGACTAGGGCCTGTGTGAGTTGTTATTCAATAACAGAGGAAATTGTCTCAGGTCGCACCCGGATTTGCTGCCGCTAAAATGGTAAGCACAGCAAATGGCGTTAAAACGAACGGCCAATCGGGCTGCGGACCCCGACACTAACGACCTGAACCGCGACAACAACTGCTATTCCCGCTGCACAACGGCTTGAAACCTATCTGCTTTGCGGCGAAGGGAATGTTTCGAGTGCACACACAATTCAATGGGTGCTTCCGGTATGGGCTCGAAATGGACATTAAGATCCAAGCTTCACTACTGGCCGCCTGCACCACATACTGTGAAGGACCGGGTGAACGGCCCCTTATTTAGGGAGTGAGCAGTTTGCGATAGAGCGTGTCGATAAACGGTTCCGCGCCCTCGAACGGGTCCTCGTCGCCAAGAATTGCGCGAACCTGCACGTCGAAATCGGCGTAATGCTGGGTCAGCGCCCAGATCGAGAAGATCAGGTGATAGGGATGAACCTGCGCGATTTTGCCGTCGTCCATCCATTGCTTCAGGACCGCGGTCTTCTCATCCACCAGCTGTTTCAGATCCTGCGACAGCGCGTCGTGAATGCGCGGCGCACCCTGGACCAGTTCATTGGCGAACAGGCGGCTTTCACGTGGGAGCTCGCGGCTCATCTGTAGTTTGCGGTGGATGTAAGAGAGGATTTCCTGCATCGGGTCGCCATCCTCATCCAGATCGTGCAGCGGTGCGAGCCAGACGTCCAGCAGACCGGATAGCAAGGCAGTGTGAATCGCCTCTTTCGACGGGAAATAGTACAGCAGGTTTGGTTTGCTCAGCCCGGCTTCGGCCGCGATCTGATCAACGGTCGAGCCGCGAAACCCGTGTGCCGAGAACACATTCAGGGCGGCTTCCAGAATCGCTGCTCGGTTTTTCTTCTGAATTCTGGTTGGGGCGCGATCTTTGGGCATGTTTTCAGGTTGTCTCTTTTTCCGGCAAGCAGGCGCCGTTTATGCCAAAATTATCGACGGCGTCTCGCAATTTCTTGACTGATGACCAACCCGTGATAGCGTGAGTTTGACCAGATGGTCAAATCAAGACACCAAAAGCGAGCCAAATCGCAAACAACAGGGAAGAAGAAAATGGCAGCTCCGGCGCAGAATCTCAGGATCAATGGCGACAGGTTGTGGGACAGTCTGATGGAGATGGCCAAGATCGGCCCCGGCGTCGCGGGCGGCAACAATCGCCAGACTCTGACGGACGAGGATGGCGAGGGGCGCGCATTGTTTCTGAAATGGTGCGAGGACGCGGGCTGTGCCATGGGGCTGGACCAGATGGGAAACATGTTTGCCCGACGTGAGGGTGCTGATCCCGAGGCGCTGCCGGTCTATGTCGGCTCGCATCTGGACACACAGCCGACGGGCGGAAAGTATGACGGTGTGTTGGGCGTTCTGGGCGGGTTGGAAATTATCCGCACTTTGAACGATTTGGGGATCAAGACCAAACATCCGATTGTGGCGACCAACTGGACCAACGAAGAGGGCACGCGGTATGCGCCAGCGATGTTGTCCTCGGGCGTGTTTGCAGGTGTCCACACTCAGGATTGGGCCTATGACCGCGAGGATGCCGAGGGCAAGAAGTTCGGTGATGAGTTGCAGCGCATTGGCTGGCGCGGCGACGAAGAGGTCGGTGCCCGCAAGATGCACGCTTTTTTTGAATTGCACATCGAGCAGGGCCCCATCCTTGAGGCTGAAGGCAAGGACATCGGCGTTGTCACCCACGGTCAGGGCCTGAGCTGGACCCAGATCACAGTGACAGGCAAGGACGCCCATACCGGTTCAACCCCGATGCCGATGCGCAAGAATGCCGGTCTTGCGATGGCGCGGATTCTTGAGAAGGTGGATGAGATCGCGTGGTCACATGCACCCCATGCCGTGGGCGCCGCGGGGCACATTGATGTGTATCCGAACTCGCGCAATGTGATCCCGGGCAAGGTGGTATTCACGGTCGATTTCCGCTCACCCGAGCTGGACGTGATCACCGATATGGAGAACCGTCTGTGTGTCGCTGCTGAGAGCATCGTCGATGAGATGGGTCTGCAGATCGAGTTCGAGAAGGTCGGCGGTTTCGATCCGGTAGAATTCGATGCAGGTTGTGTGGCAGCCGTGCGCGATGCGGCCGAGCGGCTGGGCTATTCGCATACGGACATCATCTCGGGCGCGGGACATGATGCGTGCTGGATCAACCGCGTGGCACCGACTGCGATGGTGATGTGCCCCTGCGTGGATGGGCTGAGCCACAATGAGGCCGAGGAGATCAGCAAGGATTGGGCTGCGGCCGGCGCGGATGTTCTGTTTCATGCAGTCGTCGAGACGGCGGAAATCGTAGAATAGGGTCACCGTCCCCGTCGCCGACTGGGCGACTCCCCCGGGATGCTAATGGCCAGATAAAGCAAGCGGCACAGACCGCAACAGGGAGATTAAGATGAGCACTGTTATCAAGAACGGGACCGTCGTGACCGCCGATCTGTCTTACAAGGCGGATGTTTTGGTGGAAGGTGGGGTGATCACCGAGATCGGAATGGACCTGAAAGGTGACAAGGAACTGGATGCGACCGGGTGTTATGTGATGCCCGGCGGGATCGACCCGCACACCCATCTGGAAATGCCGTTCATGGGTACCTATTCCAGCGATGATTTCGAAAGCGGCACACGCGCGGCATTGGCCGGGGGCACTACGATGGTGGTGGACTTCGCGCTGCCGAACCCCGGTGAGGGCCTGTTGGATGCCTTGAAGCGCTGGGATAATAAGTCGACGCGGGCGAATTGTGACTACTCCTTCCACATGGCAGTGACCTGGTGGGGTGAGCAGGTCTTCGACGACATCAAGACAGTGATCGAGACGCGCGGCATCAACACCTTCAAGCACTTCATGGCCTACAAAGGCGCGTTGATGGTGAATGACGACGAACTTTTTGCCTCGTTCAAGCGACTAGCCGAGTTGGGTGGTATCGCCATGGTGCACGCCGAAAATGGCGACGTCGTAGCCGAGTTGCAGGCCAAGCTGATGGCCGAAGGCAACACCGGCCCCGAAGCGCACGCCTATTCGCGTCCGCCGCAGGTGGAAGGTGAGGCTACCAACCGCGCCATCATGATCGCCGATATGGCGGGTGTGCCGCTCTATGTGGTGCACACCTCCTGCGAAGAGGCGCATGAGGCCATTCGCCGGGCCAAGATGCAGGGTAAGCGCGTGTGGGGGGAACCTCTGATCCAGCACCTGACATTGGATGAGAGCGAGTATTTCCATCAGGACTGGGACCACGCGGCGCGGCGGGTCATGAGTCCTCCGTTCCGGAATAAGCAGCATCAGGATAGCCTGTGGAACGGTCTGCATTCCGGCACGCTGAGTGTTGTGGCGACCGACCATTGCGCCTTTACAACTGAGCAAAAACGCTATGGCGTGGGTGATTTCACCAAGATTCCGAATGGCACTGGCGGTTTGGAAGACCGGATGCCGATGCTGTGGACCCATGGGGTGAACACCGGGCGTCTGACGATGAACGAGTTCGTAGCAGTAACGTCAACCAACATCGCCAAGATCATGAATTGCTACCCGAAAAAAGGTGCGATCCTTGTTGGGGCTGATGCGGATATCGTAGTGTGGGACCCTGAAAAGACCAAGACGATCAGTGCGGACACGCAGCAATCCTCGATCGACTACAACGTGTTCGAGGGTAAAGAGGTCAAAGGTCTGCCGCGCTTTACCCTGACACGCGGTCAGGTGGCGGTGCATGACGGCGAAATCCGCACTCAGGAAGGGCATGGTGATTTTGTGGCCCGTGAGCCAAACGGTCACGTGAACAAGGCGCTGAGCACCTGGAAAGAGCTGACCGCGCCGAGGCCGGTCGAGCGGACGGGTATCCCGGCGACGGGCGTCTGATTGTGCGCGGGCCGTCGTCTGAGCGGTCCAAAGCCTAACCTTTTCAAGGCAATGGAATGAATACTGAAAGCACTACCCAGCCCGTGATCGAGGCAAGGCAACTGGATCTTACTTTCCAAACCAATGACGGACCGGTTCACGCGTTGAAAGACGTGAATCTGACAATCGACAAGGGCGAGTTCGTCAGCTTTATCGGCCCCTCGGGCTGCGGCAAAACCACCTTTTTGCGCTGTATCGCGGCGCTGGAGACACCGACAGGCGGCGCCCTGACCGTCAACGGTATGACCCCGGATGAGGCACGGCGGAACCGGGCTTATGGGTACGTTTTTCAGGCGGCTGGCCTGTACCCTTGGCGCACGATTTCCAAGAATGTCAAATTACCGCTTGAGATCATGGGCTATTCTGCGGCCGAGCAGGAAGAGCGGGTAAAGAAGGTCCTGGAACTCGTTGACCTTGAAGGGTTTGGCGGCAAGTTTCCATGGCAGCTGTCGGGCGGGATGCAGCAACGCGCAAGTATTGCCCGGGCGTTGGCCTTTGATGCCGATATCCTGCTGATGGACGAACCTTTCGGCGCTCTGGACGAAATCGTGCGCGACCACCTGAATGAACAGCTTCTGGCACTTTGGGCACGGACTGAAAAGACCATCGGTTTCGTAACGCACTCCATCCCCGAGGCGGTGTATCTCAGCACCAAGATCGTAGTCATGAGCCCGCGTCCGGGGCGGATTACGGATGTGATCGACAGCCCTCTGCCGAAAGAGCGTCCTTTGGATATCCGCGATACTCCAGAGTTTATCGAAGTAGCCCATCGCGTGCGCGAGGGCTTGCGGGCGGGGCATTCGGATGACTAGCGCAGGGATCAGAGCTGTCTGGGCCGTCTTGACCGTTGTGGCCGTCATTATCCTGTTCTGGTACGCCGCCAGCGTGCCGATGAATATCAAGGGCGTTCTGAACGAATTCGAACGAGCAGGTGAGCAGGTCGATCCACCCAAGGCGGTTGATCGGCGCGACATGAGCGAGTTTGAGCTGGTCATCGACAACCCTTACGCCATCGACGAAACTTGGGAGCAGGACCGACCTCGTCTGCCCGCTCCGCATCAGGTGGCTGAGGAGTTGTGGGACACAACAGTCGAGAAGAAGATCACCTCGAAGAGGTCTTTGATCTATCATTCTTGGGTAACACTCAGCGCGACGATGCTGGGCTTTGCGATTGGTACCGGGTTGGGCATCCTGTTGGCCGTCGGGATCGTGCACAGCCGGGTAATGGATCTTTCGGTTATGCCTTGGGCCATTGTCAGCCAGACCATTCCAATCATCGCTTTGGCGCCGATGATCATCGTGGTTTTGTATTCGGTCGGCATTCAAGGGATCATCCCCAAAGCGATCATCTCGGCCTATCTGAGTTTCTTCCCGGTCGTGGTCGGCATGGTCAAAGGCCTGCGCAGCCCGGATGCGATGCAGCTGGACCTGTTGCGCACCTATAATGCCAGTAGGTCGCAAGGGTTCTGGAAGCTGCGCTTGCCGGCGTCGATGCCGTACCTGTTCACCTCGCTGAAGATTGGCATCGCGGCCTCTCTGGTCGGGGCCATCGTTGGTGAGTTGCCGACGGGTGCGGTTGCTGGATTGGGAGCGCGCCTGCTGGCGGGCAGCTATTACGGTCAGACGGTGCAAATCTGGTCGGCCTTGTTTGCCGCAGCCATTTTGGCGGCCTGTCTGGTCGGATTGCTGGGATTAATTGAGCGGATGGTTCTCAAGCGGATGGGGATGGCGCAATGATCCTTGTTTTCTGTGGAATCCTATTGTGGCTGTTCGGCTGGTGGATGAATGGGCGTCTGGCCAGCGGTCCTTATGCCGATACGCGGATGGTGCGGTTCGTGGCACCGCTGGTATTCGGTCTGACCGTGATCGGCATTTGGGAACTGGTGGTGCGCGGGCTTGAAGTGCCGTTGGTCATCTTGCCAGCCCCCTCGGTGATCGCGGTGCGCTTTGGTGGCAGTCTGCCAGTCCTTTGGGCCGACTTCGTGCAGACCATCATCAAAGGCGCGCTCAGTGGCTACATCATTGGCTGCGGAGCGGCTTTTTTGATGGCGATTGCCGTAGACCGCTGGGATTTCCTGCGCCTTGGGTTGCTGCCGGTCGGGAACTTCGTAGCGGCGCTGCCGATTGTGGGCACGGCGCCCATTCTGGTGATGTGGTTCGGATTCGACTGGCACTCCAAGGCTGCCGTGGTCGTGGTGATGGTTTTCTTCCCGATGCTGGTGAACACCGTGGCGGGGTTGAGAGAGGCTACGGCCATGCAACGCGACCTGATGGAGACCTATGCGGCGACCTATTGGCAGAGCTTTATGAAACTCCGTCTACCAGCCGCGATGCCGTTTATTTTCAATGGCCTAAAGATTTCTACCACTCTGGCCCTGATCGGCGCTATCGTGGCCGAGTTCTTTGGTTCGCCAACCCTGGGTATGGGGTTCCGGATCTCAACCAGTGTCGGGCAACTCTCGCTGGATATGGTTTGGGCCGAGATCGTCGTGGCCGCATTGGCTGGGACGGCGTTCTATGGGGTTGTCGCAATGATCGAAAAGGCGGTGACCTTTTGGCACCCGTCACAACGCGGATAACAAGACTTCAACAGACCCCGAAAACGGGGCACCAACAACAACTAGGAGATATGAAGATGAACAAGCTACTCAGCGGGGCGGTCGCCGCTTTCAGTCTGGCAGCCAGCGCGGCGCTTGCGGCGGATGAGGTGACCTTGCAGCTCAAATGGGTCACGCAGGCACAGTTTGCGGGCTATTACGTGGCTAAGGACAAGGGGTTCTACGAAGAAGAGGGGCTGGACGTTACCATTTTGCCGGGTGGCCCCGACATTGCCCCGACGCAGGTGATCGCGGGTGGCGGCGCCGACGTGACTGTTGAGTGGATGCCTGCCGCTCTGGCCGCGCGCGAAAAGGGTCTGCCGCTGGTCAACATCGCGCAGCCGTTCAAAAGCTCAGGCATGATGCTGACCTGCTGGAAAGACGCCGGGATCTCCTCACCCGAGGATCTGAAGAACCGCACGCTGGGCGTTTGGTTCTTTGGCAACGAATTTCCCTTCATGAGCTGGATGAGCCAGCTGGGTATCGACACCGGTGGCAAAAGCGAAAGCGGTGTCGAGGTTCTAAAACAGGGCTTCAACGTTGACCCGCTGCTGCAGCGTCAGGCCGATTGTATCAGCACCATGACCTATAACGAGTACTGGCAGGTAATCGACGCTGGCGTCAGCCCGGACGAACTGGTGACCTTCAAATATGAAGATCAGGGCGTCGCCACGCTGGAAGACGGTCTGTATGTTTTGGAAGAAAACCTCAGCGACGCAGCTTTCGCTGACAAGATGGAGCGCTTTGTTCGCGCTTCGATGAAAGGCTGGAAATATGCCGAGGAACACCCGGACGAGGCCGCCGATATCGTGCTGGAGAATGATGCCACCGGTGCCCAGACCGAAGAGCATCAGAAGCGCATGATGGGCGAGATCGCCAAGCTGACCGCCGGTTCGAACGGTGCGCTGGACCCGGCGGATTTCGAACGCACCGTGGGCACTCTGCTGGCTGGCGGGTCCGATCCGGTGATCACCAAGCAACCCGAGGGTGCCTGGACGCATCAGATCACGGATGCTGCTCTGAATTAATCCAGCCCCAATCCGGAAACATGCGCGGTCCCAATCGGGGCCGCGTTTTCTTTTTCAGATGTCGGAATCGTGTCTGTACTTGGTGCGTAGGCAGGTTAGTATTATCCTGAAATCAGGTGCAATTCATACGATTTGTCGAAATACAGGAATAAAATGCAGGGATTTGCATTAGAATTCAGTTCAGCCTTGTCTTTGATCCTCCAAGGGGATGCAGAGCTGTGGGCGATTGTGCTGTTGTCCTTGAAAGTTTCAATCTTTGCGGTCCTGATTTCGGCTCTGATTGGTATGCCCGTGGGGGCCGCGCTGGCAGTCGCGCGTTTTCCGGGGCGGCGAGCGCTGATAGTGCTGATGAACGCCTTGATGGGGTTCCCGCCGGTTGTTGTGGGTTTGCTGGTCTATCTGATGCTGTCGCGCACGGGGCCGTTAGGTGTTCTTGAGCTGCTTTACACGCCGACCGCGATGATCATAGCGCAGGTGGTTCTTGTCACGCCAATCATCGCGGCGCTGACCCGGCAAGTGGTCGAGATGCTGGCCGAGGAGTACTCGGAACAGCTGCGTTCGCTGGGCGTGTCCCGGCTGGCCTCGGTACCGGTGCTGCTGTGGGATGCGCGGTTGGCGCTGGTGACTGCACTGCTTGCCGGGTTTGGCCGCGCGATTGCCGAGGTCGGGGCGGTAATCATCGTCGGCGGCAATATCAACCATGTGACCCGGGTGATGACCACCACCATCGCTCTTGAGACATCCAAGGGCAATCTGGCGCTGGCATTGGCGCTTGGCGCCATCCTGATTGGAATTGCCGTAGCGGTTAACGCCATAGTCAGCTCGCTTAGCCTGCGGGCCGAGCAGGAGGGTTTGCGCCATGCGTGATCTGGTTTCGGAAATGGCTAGCTGCCTGTCGGTGGATGGAGTGCGGATCACCCGCAAAGGCAAGGTACTGCTGGACGTGCCGCACCTGGCGCTTGATGGGCCGGGGCCGACCCTGATCCTTGGGCCGAACGGGTCCGGTAAAAGTCTTCTGCTGCGTTGCCTGCACGGGCTGATCGTGCCTGACCGCGGGCAGGTCAGACAGGATGAGGTGGCCCTGAACGCCGAACACAAGGCGCGGCAGGCGATGGTTTTTCAACAACCCGTGTTGTTGCGCAGGTCGGTTGCGGCCAATCTGGACTTTGTTTTAAAGCGGCAAGGTCTGCCCCGAAGCGACCGTAAAGCCCGTATCGAAGAGCTGCTGGCCGAAGGTGGGCTGGACGGTAAAGCCCGGCAATCAGCGCGGTCCCTTTCCGGGGGCGAGGCACAGCGGCTGGCCATCTTGCGCGCCCTTGCATTGGATCCTGAAACGCTGTTCCTGGACGAACCCACCAGCGCGCTGGATCCAAACGCGACGCAGATGATCGAACAGATGGTCCTGCGCGCCTCGACCTGCGGAGTGCGCATCGTTATGGTCACACATGACATCGGGCAGGCTCGGCGGTTGGCCGCCGATATCGTAATGATGCAGGGTGGCCATGTGGTTGAACATGGGGCAGCCAAACAGATACTTGATACCCCTGAAAGCGACGCCTCACGCCGGTATTTGGCTGGTGGGCTGGTGACTTAATCAAAAAAATATGGAGATCGAAATGATCCGGAATATTGTTCGGGCAGCATTGGTAACTATTGGCCTGACCGCAACGTCAGTCAGCGCCGAAGAACCGTTTATCGTCGTGCAATCGACAACATCGACCCAGAACTCGGGCCTGTTGGATTACATCCTGCCGGGGTTTGAGGCCGAGACAGGCATCGACGTACGTGTCGTTGCGGTTGGCACCGGTCAGGCGATCCGAAACGCGGTCAACGGCGATGGTGATGTGTTGCTGGTGCACGCAAAACAGGCCGAGGAGCAGTTCGTTGCTGATGGTTGGGGCGTTGAGCGGTTTGACGTGATGTACAACGATTTTGTCCTCGTCGGGCCAACATCGGACCCTGCCAAGGTGAAAGGTGGCACAGATATCGTAGCGGCTCTGAGTGCCGTGGCCGAGGCCGAGGTGCCATTTGCGTCACGTGGTGATGATAGCGGAACCCACAAGGCCGAGATGCGCTTGTGGGGAGTAGCGGAAACTGATCCGACCAAGGCCTCGGGCGAGTGGTATCGTGAGACGGGCTCGGGTATGGGCGCGACCTTGAATGTGGCCAGCGGGATGGACGCCTATGTCCTGACAGATCGTGCGACTTGGCAGTCCTTTGGGAATAAAGGCAACCTTGAGGTTCTGGTAGAAGGTGATCCGCGCTTGTTCAATCAGTATGGCATTATCCTTGTGAACCCAGAAAAGCACCCGCGCGTGCGGGCGGCCGCCGGGCAGAGGTTCATCGACTGGCTGATCGGCCCGGACGGGCAGGCGGCAATAGAGTCATACCAGTTTGATGGTGAGCAGCTGTTCTTTCCCAACGCCAAGTGACCGAGGCTAACCGCTTGCGCCATTGTGGTGGACCGTGCCCAGACCGGACAGATCATACCCACCGAATTCGGTGGCGCGGGTAGTAAAGCGGTCCGATTGCACGAACCCAAGCAGTTTGAGCATCGGGTCTTCGAAATAGGCCCGCCGCCAGATCGCAAGGTCCAGGCGTTCGGAATGGGTTGGGGTAAAATTCAGATCATAGAAACCCGCCAATGCGCCCAGGCCGAACCCGACCTCGGCCTTGCTGTCATGCAGGGCTATGGCCAATTCCTCTTCGGTGCGGGCGCACGTGGGCAGGGCGTCCAGATCCTCGCGCGACAGGCCATGGATCTCGAGTTGTGTGTCGAACAGCCGTTGGCTTGCGGCACTGTCCTGACGCAGGATCACTCGGCGACCCTTCAGGTCTGCAAAGCCAGAGATACCGGTCACACCGGGGGCCAGCAGCAACCCGCGCTGTCTGTGTGCTATCTCGTACAGAACAACCGGGGCTTCACCCAGCGTGTCACGCAGGGCTTGTGTGTTGAACCCGTCGTCTTCGTGTATATGCAATGCGGCGGCTTGTGCGCTGCGATCCTTCAGGCGATTCAGGCCATCGAACGAACCGTCGTAATAGGTGGCCAGTCCCGAACCGCTTTCGCGCAAGGCCCAGTCAAGCAGCGGATCGTGGCTACCGGCGACAATAGGGGGCAGGGGCGGTTCGGCCACCTGTGGTCCGGATCGAGAGGCGTTCAGCCACGCGATGACCTCGGCCCGGGGAAACAACAGTTTGCCCATGGCGCGGACGCAGGGCACCTCTCCGGAGGAAGCCAGATCATAAGCCTTGCGCTCGCCAATGCGCAGCAGGTCGGCCAGTTCTTTGGTCGTCAGATATTCGGACATTCAGTCGAGCCGCACCGCCGCACCAGAGCCCGCGTCAGCAGCGCTGAACCCGACCTGTTGCAATGTGAAGGGCGCGGCGACGGTGATTACGACCATTGCGGCCACAGCGGCAAGAAAGGCTTTCATTGGTCTCCTCCGGTTCCGTTTTCCGGTGCTGTCGCACGGCGCAGAAAAGTGATCAGGTCGTCCCGGTCGCTGGCCTGCGTGATCCGCTGCATCGGCATCTTTGACCCCGGTATGTAGTGGTCTGGCCCCTGATGGAAAAGGGCGTTTATCGTTTCGTCATTCCAAATGATATCAGAGTCTTGCAGCGTGTCCGAGTAGAAATATCCCGGCAGCGTGCCAGCCTTGCGGCCAAAGATGCCATGCAGGGTTGGACCCGCGCGCCGTTGCCCGTCGGGCGTCAGGCTGTGGCAGATCGAGCATTTGCGGGCGAACTGTCGCTCTCCGTTGCTCATCTCATCAGGGTTTTTCAGAAAGCTGGGTTCGGCGGCGGCCATCTGCGTCTGGTCGCCAAGCGCGGTGACGGGCCAACTGTACATCGCCTCATCAAGACCGCCTGCGTGCAGGTTCTGGCCGTCGGGCGAAAAGGCCAGCGCCCAGACTGGCCCGCGCAGGGTGGCGCGGAAATCCTGCGCGATACGCCATTCGGCGGTGTCGATCACCATGATGTAGCCCTGACCATCGCCCACAGCCAACAGGCTGCGATCTGGGTTCAGCGCCAGGGCCAGAATAGGGCGGCGGTCGAGCGTAAAGTCGCGCACGTCTCCGGTAATCAGGTCCAGAATGCGCGTGACGCCATCCACGGCGCCATAAGCGATCCAGTTGTCTTGGTCGTTCAGAACCAGTTCGTTGATACCAAACCCATGTTCGACCAGTCGCTGGATTTCCTGCCCGGTGGCTACATCCCAGGCCCTCAGCGTTCCGTCCATGTCTGCCGAATACAGCGTCGCGCCATCCGGCGAGAACGTCACGGCGTTCACGCCGCTGTCCGCCTCAAGCACTTTCGGGGCCGATCCATCCTCGGGCCACAGACCAATCGTACCGTCCCAGCTGGCAGTAGCCACGTGTGTTTTCGAGGCCGCAAGCCCCACGATCTTGCCCTTGTGCTGGCCGACAATCTCTCCGCCCGGCCAGCGGCGCAGAGTGAAGTCATCTCCGGCAGAATAGATCGCGCGCCCGTTGAAGGCGACAGAGTTGACGGCGGCCTCGTGCCCCTCCAGCCATTCGGGCGTGCGGTCCGACCAAAGACCAACGGAATTGTCGAAACTGGCCGTGGCGATCCGCCCGTCGGGCGCAGCGGCGATCCCCATGATCGGCCCGCCGTGGCCCTTGAGCGTGAAAAACTCGGCCAAGGCGGGCAGGGGAACCAGCGCCAGTGCCAGAGCCAGCCAGCGCATCTATTCGGCGGGTGAGGCCGCAGCCTTGCCAGCCTCTTTTTCCTGCACCTCTTCCAGCCACAGCGAGTGATGCTCGCGCGCCCATTGCTCTTCGACCTCGCCCGAGCCCATCGCATCGAACGCGCCTTCCATGCCGACCGAGCCGAGGTAGATATGGGCGATGATGATGGCGATGAATACATAGGCGACCATCACGTGCCACACCTGTGCATACTGCATCTCTTCTTGTGGTGACATCTGCGTTGGCAGGTTCAGACCCAGCATCTGAGGAATACCGGTGGAGTTGGCGATCTCGAAAGTCTTGGCAAACATAGGCAGCTCGAACGGGAAGAGCAGAGACAGGCCCGACAGGCTGATCGAAACGCCCAGCAGGATGCACGCCCAGAAGATAACCTTTTGGCCCGCGTTGAATTTCCTGGCAGGCGGGTGGCTGCCCTTGGTGAACAAGCCTCCCCCGGCTGCCAGCCATTTCAGGTCAGTCCGGTTGGGGATGTTATGGGCGATCCAGTTCACGGTGACGATGATCAGTCCCAGCATAAAGGACCAGGCCAAATTGTTGTGCAGCCATTTGCAGCCTTGTGCGATGGTCGCGAAACCTTCTTTCCCGAAGATCGGGATCAGGAAATCCCGGCCATAGAGGGTCAGCAGTCCAGTTACCCCAAGCACCAGGAAAGATCCGGCGAACAGCCAGTGTCCGAAGCGTTCAAGGCCATTGAAACGGGTGACTGTGCGGCCGGTCTTTTCTCCGTCTATGCGAATTTTCCCGCGGATCAGGAAGAACAAAGCGATGATGGCGATCATCCCGCCAAGAATATAGGTTCCATATTCACGCAGCGGCCCAGTGCGGAAGTTCAGCCACCACATACCGCCATCCTGAATCAGAACCCCCGCTGCGGGTCCTTTGGACGAAACGGTGGTATCGGCCGAGCCATAACGTATGGCGCGGTAAACATCGCTGTCAGAGGCCACGCCGCGTGTACCCAGTTGCCCTAAAAGGCCCTCGGCATTCCCCTGTCCGGTGTTATCCGAGCGGTAGCTATTGTCGACCTTTTCACCCCGTTGGCGGGCCAGAATGTCTTCCAAAGTGGTTGCGCCGCCGGTCGTGCTGCGGTCAGATTCCTGAGGGATGTCCACATTTTCCTGAGCCCAGGCGAAACTTGCAAGAAAAAGGGGGATCAGCAGCATTTGGATCAGGCGCATCTGTCGAATCTCCTGTGTCGTTCGTGTTTACCGGTCAAAGCCGCCGACTTGCTTGTGAAAAGTCGCACCAACGGGTGTAAGCGCTGCGCGCAGGTCTTCTTTTGCGGGTCCGTAAACGTCTAACTGGGTCGGTGTTAGAATTGCTAGAAAACGATCGGCGAAATTTGCCCCGAAGTTCTGCATATGGATCATCGCGTCATCGGAACTGGCGTAACGTTCAAAGATGTGAACAGCCGATCCGCTGCGATGCCATTCATAGGATTTTGCGCCGCTTTCCTTCAGTGTTGCCTCTACCATTTCAGCCATCAGCGCATCGAATGTGACATCCTGATTTGCCTGCAGGTCGAGTTTCAGCAACCAATAAACATCTGAAGTCATAGAAGGTTCCTCTCGGACACGTCACGCCTACATATGCTCGGCCAACAGGTTGTGACCGGGCTTAGGCGACCCCGTGGCTGACACCGCGGAGCCGCCATTTTTGAACGGAGTTAACCGTCTTTTTGGTCGTAGGCCGTGCCCCAACCCCATGCGCCCGAGCCAAATCCGCGCGCAACAACTCGCTCGCGGTAAATAGCCGAGACCACATCACCGTCTCCGGCGAGCAGGGCCTTGGTGGAACACATTTCGGCGCAGAGGGGCAGTTTGCCCTCGGCGATCCGGTTGCGACCGTATTTGGCGAACTCTGCGGTCGAGTGCGTTTCCTCGGGACCACCAGCGCAGAAGGTACATTTGTCCATCTTGCCGCGCGATCCGAAGTTGCCCGCCTGCGGATATTGTGGCGCACCGAACGGGCACGCGTAGAAGCAATAACCGCAACCGATGCACAGGTCCTTTGAGTGCAGGACGACCCCTTCTTCGTTCTGATAGAAGCAGTCGACCGGGCACACCGCCATACAGGGCGCATCCGAGCAATGCATGCAGGCAACCGAGATCGAGCGTTCGCCCGGATTGCCGTCATTGATCGTCACCACCCTACGGCGGTTGATGCCCCATGGGACCTCGTGCTCGTTCTTGCACGCGGTGACGCAGGCGTTGCACTCGATGCAGCGTTCAGCGTCGCAGAGAAACTTTGCTCTAGCCATTATCGTCCTCCTTACGCTGCCGAGATTTTGCAGAGAGTCGCTTTGGTCTCCTGCATCTGGGTTACCGAGTCATAGCCATAGGTCTGGGCGGTGTTTGAACTTTCACCCAGAACGTAGGGATCGGCACCTGCGGGGTATTTCTCCCGCAAGTCCTGACCCTGGAAATGGCCGCCAAAGTGGAACGGCATGAAAGCCACTCCGGCACCGACCCTGTTGGTCAGCATCGCCATCACCTTGACCTTGCCGCCTTCGGGACCTTCGACCCAGACCTGTTGCCCGTCACGGATACCAAGGTTGTTGGCGTCGCGGGGATTGATCTCGACGAACATGTCTTGCTGCAGCTCAGCCAGCCACGGATTTGACCGCGTCTCATCACCGCCGCCTTCATATTCGACAAGACGACCTGACGTCAGGATTATTGGGTAATCCTTTGAAAAATCGTTCTTTTGTATCGAAGCATAAAGGGTGGGTAGGCGGTATGCCTGACGGTCCTCGTAGGTCGGATAGTCCTCCACCAGATCGCGCCGGTTCGTATAGAGCGGCTCGCGATGCAGTGGGATCGGATCCGGGAAGGTCCAGACGACCGCGCGGGCTTTGGCGTTCCCGAAGGGCGCGCAGCCATGCTCGATCGCGACCCGCTGGATGCCGCCGGACAGGTCTGTTTTCCAGTTGGTTTCAGGTCCTGCAACAGCGTCGATGGCCGCGCGTTCCTCGGCCGTTAGATCGCCATCCCAACCAAGGTCCATCAGCATCTGCATCGTGAATTCGGGATAACCATCCTGAATTTCCGACCCAGCGCTATAGACCCCTTCGGCCAGCAGGTTGTCGCCATCGCGTTCCACGCCAAAACGGGCGCGGAAAGTCAGGCCGCCTTCGGCCACCGGTTTGGACATATCATAGAGATTCGGTGTCCCCGTATGACCCATTTCCGGCGTTCCCCAGCAAGGCCAGGGCAGACCATAATACTCGCCGTCGTTTGGTCCACCAATGGCTTGCAGCGTGGTTCTGTCGAACGTGTGCTGGTTGGCCATGTGGCTTTTCAGACGTTCCGGCGACTGACCAGTATAGCCGATGGTCCAGAGGCCCTTGTTGAACTCACGCGTGATGCTTTCAACATTCGGGGTTTCCGGGTCTTCCATCTCGATATTGCGGAAGAATCGATCCGCCCAGCCGAACTTGTTGGCGAACTTGGCCATGATGACTTCGTCCGGCAAGCTTTCGAACAGCGGATCAACCACCTTGTCGCGCCATTGCAGCGAGCGGTTCGACGCTGTGACTGAGCCACGGGTTTCGAACTGCGTACAGGCGGGCAACAGAAAGACGCCATCGGTTCGGTCATGCAAAACGGCGGAAACGGTGGGATACGGGTCGATTACGACCAGCATGTCCAGCTTCTCCATCGCCGTCTTCATCTCCGGCCCCCGTGTTTGCGAGTTCGGAGCGTGACCCCACAGAACCATGGCGCGGACGTTGTTGTCCTGATCCATGTTGGCCGGATCTTCCAGAACACCGTCGATCCAGCGCGAGACCGGGATGCCGCGCTCGTTCTGTAGCGGTTTGTCCTTGCCTTCCTTGTCCTTGATCGTGGCGAACTGACCCGCCAGCCATTCGGAATCTTCACCCCAGACACGACCCCAATGACCCCATGCCCCTTTGGACAGACCGTAATAGCCGGGCAGGGTGTGGGACAGAACACCAAGGTCCGTCGCGCCCTGCACGTTGTCATGGCCGCGGAAGATGTTGGTGCCACCACCCGAGGTGCCCATGTTGCCAAGCGCAAGTTGAAGCACGCAGTAGGCGCGGGTGTTGTTGTTGCCGTTGGTGTGCTGCGTACCACCCATACACCAGATCACCGTACCAGGACGGTTGTTGGCCATGGTGCGGGCCACGCGGCGCAACTGCGAACCGGGAGTGCCGGTGACGCGCTCGACCTCGTCCGGGTTCCACTTGGCAACTTCTTCACGAATCTGGTCCATGCCCCAGACCCGGGTTCGGATGAACTCTTTGTCCTCCCAACCGTTATCGAAGATATGCCACAGAATACCCCAGACCAGAGCAACGTCGGTGCCGGGACGGAAACGGACATATTCATCCGCATGCGCCGCCGTGCGCGTAAAGCGCGGGTCGCAGACGATCAGCGGGGCGTTATTCTGCTCTTTCGCGCGCAGAACATGCAGCAGCGAGACGGGGTGTGCCTCGGCCGGGTTGCCGCCAATGATGAAGATGGCCCGCGAGTTATGGATGTCGTTGTACGAATTGGTCATGGCGCCGTAGCCCCATGTGTTCGCAACACCCGCAACGGTGGTTGAGTGGCAAATACGGGCCTGATGATCCACGTTGTTCGTGCCCCAATAGGCGGCGAACTTTCGGAACAGGTAGGCCTGTTCGTTGTTATGTTTCGCAGAACCCAGCCAGTACACGCTGTCCGGCCCGGATTCCTCGCGGATGCTCATCATGCCGTCGCCGATCTCGTTGATCGCCTCTTCCCAGCTGATGCGCTTCCACTCGCCGCCTTCCTTTTTCATCGGATACTTGAGGCGACGTTCGCCGTGGGCGTGCTCGCGGACCGAGGCTCCCTTGGCGCAATGTGCTCCCAAATTGAACGGGCTGTCCCAACCGGGCTCTTGCCCGATCCAGACGCCATTCTGCACTTCGGCGACGACTGTACAGCCGACCGAGCAGTGGGTGCATACGGATTTGATATTCTCAACGGCCTGGTTTGCGGCTGTCTGGGCGCTGGCAGGCGTCACGGTTCCACCCGTGGCGCTGATCGCGGCGAGGCCGCCGATCGTCAGGCCCGAGCCACGCAGGAATGCGCGGCGATCGACGGTTTTTTCGCCGACCTGGGACAGGATACTTGTCCGCTGGGGGCGTCTCGCAACCCCGTTGGTCTTTTTCCTTAGCATTGGTTTCCTCCCTTGCTCGCCATGTAAGCCATGGCTGGCTTGGTACTGTGAGTGCCGACATCAGGGCCAATCGCAACCGTCCGTCGGGTAGGTGACATCGTCCGGTCAGAGAACCGGGCGCAGTCGAGGCGGCTTAGAAGCGCGCGCTGTCCAGGTAAGCGCGGGTATGCGCTGTGTCCTGCATGCGGGTTTCATCCGTGGGCAGCTCGGCTGCTTCGGCTTGACCGCTCAGGCTGGCGGCGGCGACGGCAGCGGGCGCTGCCGTTCCGGCCAGTTTGAGGAAGTCGCGGCGTGTGGCGCCTTCTTCCTTGGTCTTGCTCATGGGATCCTCCTTTCCCAATTGCAGTTTAACGCCCCTAAAGACGTTGGCGAATGACAGCGCTTCACGCTGTCGTCATTCGGAATGCCTCGCGCTCGATCTCCATGAATACCCGTCCGGCCGTGCCGACCGAAGCATAAAGAACCGATGCATCGGCAGCTTCCAAATCCGAATAGAAATGCATGGCCCAGGGGCCGATATGCTTGTTCCAGAACGCTTTCTGTTCCTCCAGAGAGGCAGGAGTGCCGAAACGGCCAACGATCATGCCCGCCATCATCTCCATCAACGATGCGATATTGTCCTCGGGTTCGAATACGTTCTGTGCCCGCGTAATTCCGCGTGCAGCCATGTCGTTGCGCAGTTGGGCTAGTGGTTTTTCGTTTAGGAACCCGGTCAGGTAAAAACTAGCATAAGGCAGTAACTCACCACGCCCCAGCCCGATGAACAAGGCGTTGAACTCCCGCTCGGCCGCGGCAGGCTTCGTGACCTTGGCCACGCGCGCCATCGCCTGAATGGCCTGACCCAAGTCGGTACCATCTCCAGTCAGACTGGCCACCTGATCCAGCAACATCTGATCCGGCGGAACCGCCAACAGCAGCCCAAGAAAATTGTAGAAATCCGCGCGCAGGCGATCTTCGGCCGAAACATCCATTTGTTGCGCGTTGCCTGCGGTCATGGGGCTATCCTTCGAACTCAAATTTCATGCGGCGCGGGGTGGGGGGCAGATCAACTTCTTCAAGGTCTTCAGGCTCTGCCATGACGACCGGTTCAGGCGTTGGCTCCTCGACCACCTCTGGTTCCGGTTCTTCAGTGAGGCATTCTGGCTCGATCTCTTCGGCTTGTGCCGCCAGTGCCTCGATATGGGCCAACATGCCCTTTCCGACCTGATAGGCAGTGGGGATGTTTTCGATCACGCAAGCCGCGTCGGTAAAATCCTCGCCATAATCAACCAGCCCATCCACATTGGCCAGCACCGGGTTCAGTCGCCACAGCCTCCGCAATGCGCGACGGCGCAGACGGTCGGGAACTGCCTTGGCCATGAAGCCTGAGACATCATCGCCTGCCTGCAATTCGTCCGGGTCGGGCAAATTGAACTCGGCCAGAACCTCGGCATCGGATTTCTGCTCCAGCTCGGCTTGCTGGGTAGCAAGTACCTGTTCTTCAACCGCGATGACCTCGGCTTCGGCTTCGGCCTGCACTGCCGCTTTGCGACGGGACCAGAAATCGCGGGCCTGCGTCATTGCACGATCCTCCGCGGGGCGCGGTAGACATCCGAGTCCTGACGGATACGCGCATCTCCTTTGCCGTCCTCGACCAGATCGGTGCGTTTCTTGTCACGGCGACGTTTGACGAAAATCTCTTCGCGGTGATGTTCCAGAGCGAAATCCCGGACCCATGCGATTAGCCCTTCGGTCATCGGAATCTTCTCGACAATCTCTTCGCCGGTATCTGCGTAGTCCTGCCCTTCGAATGGAGATGCAGTGACAAGCACCGCATCCATCGGGCGTTCACCATCCAGCGCGTCACGCAGAACCAAGTAGATTGAGGGCTGACCGTCGGAGAGGTTGACCATGTAGGCCTCGGTTTCATCAAACCAGAGGGTCAGGGGGAGGGTAGCGGCGTGATACTCCACAGCCTCGCCTTCGCGGCGCAGTTCCTGCCAATCGGCAGGCCCCGCACCGGGCAACACTGCAACGGCGCGCCAGTTCCACTTCGCCCAGCGGGTGACACCGGGTGTTTTGCGCACGACGACGCCGATTGGCATTTCAATCTGGCTTGCGGCCTTCGCCACTTAGTCCTCCCCGGAAGGCTCTCCCCTACCTTCCACTGCGTCTACTATGGTACACAAGTTAGCTTTCTGCCAAGCCTGAACTTTTTGGCCACGGACGCGATCACCGTTTGTTTATGAGTCTGAGCCATTTCACCGGCCTAATGCCGAAAGTAGTTTGGTCTGCAGGGATTGCCACTTTTTGCATACACCCTAATCTGATCCCGAGATGGGGAGACGTCCGGGAGGGGTGGCTATGGGCACAAAATTTCTGTTATGCGACTGTGCAGGGACACAAAACTTGAACGCCGAGAAAATCGCGTCCACCTGCAAAGCAGAGTGTTCCAAGGTTCACACGGCCCTGTGCACCGCTGAGTTGGAAGCCGCAGCATCGCTGATGCAGGACGGGGAAGTCGTGATTGCCTGTGGTCAGGAACAGGAGGTGTTCAGCGCGCTTGCCGAAGAGTTGAATATAGAAACGCCGGGCTTTGTCGATCTGCGCGACCGTGCCGGGTGGTCCGAGCAGGGTGAGGACGCCACGCCCAAGATGGCCGCACTGGCTGCGGAAGCGTTGCTGCCGCAGCCGATCACGTCCAGTGTGGATGTGTTCAGTGAGGGTACATGCATCATCATCGGACCGGGTGAGTTGTGTTTTGATCTGGCCGAACGTCTTGCGACCACGCTGGCGGTTACGGTGATGGTCACCGATGACGCCCAGCCGATCTCGCGGGCCTTTGACGTGGTGCGCGGGCAGATTCGGTCTTTGACCGGCGCGCTCGGAGGGTTCTCGCTACGGCTGGACGCCCTGCAGCAGATCGAACCCGGCGGGCGCGGTGCGTTTACATGGTCCGAACCTCGGGACGGAGCGAAATCGGCCTGTGACATCGTGATCGACCTGACCGGGGGAACACCGTTTGTGCAAGCCCCTGCCAAGCGTGAAGGGTACTTGCGTGCCGACCCCAAGGATATGGTCGCTGTCGAGCGCCTCGCATTCGAGGCGGTGCAACTGGTCGGGACGTTCGAGAAACCGCTTTATGTGCGAATGGAAGAGACGCTCTGCGCCCATTCCCGCGCCGAACAGGTGGCCTGCACCAACTGTCTGGATATCTGCCCAACAGGTGCGATCACTCCAGCTGGTGAGCATGTGACTATAGATCCAATGATCTGCGCCGGGTGCGGCGAATGCGCGTCGGTGTGCCCGTCAACGGCGATCACCTACGAGGACCCGCCGGTTTCAGCCCTGTTGTCACGGATGCACATTCTTGCGCGCACTTATCGGCGTGCAGGGGGCACCGCTCCCCGGTTGTTGGTGCATGACGCCCACGGGGCCAAGATGATCCGGCTGGCCGCCCGGTTCGGTCGCGGCCTTCCTGCAGATGTCATTCCGTTGGAATTGAACGTGATCTCGGGCTTTGGCCATGCCGAGATGTTGGCCGCACTGGCGCACGGCTTTGCCCGGGTCGATGTGCTGCTGGCTCCGGCCACCGAACGCGACGCGCTGGTCCGGGAACTTGAACTGGCGCAGGCGATTTCCGGGCCGGGTAAGATGGAGCTGATAGATGAGGCCGACCCGGACGCGATGGTGGATTTGCTATACGCGCAGAAAGTCCCGCCACCTCCGGCCAATCCGGTGCTGCCCTTGGGCAACCGCCGACAAATCGCGCGATTATCGGCGCAGGCGCTGAATCCGCAGGCGGAGACTCCGTTGCCGTTGCCCGAAAACGCGCCTTACGGGGCCGTGGCAGTGAATACGGATGCCTGCACGTTGTGCCTTAGTTGCGTTTCGCTCTGCCCGTCGGGTGCTTTGGTTGATAACCCCGACAAGCCGCAGTTGAACTTCCAGCAGGATGCTTGCCTGCAGTGCGGATTGTGCAGAAGTATTTGTCCCGAAGATGCGATTAATCTGGTTCCGCAACTCGATCTCAGTGACGCTGCGCTGTCGCAGCAAGTGCTGAACGAAGAAGAGCCGTTCGCCTGTGTCGAATGCGGTGCTTTGTTCGGTGTGAAATCCACGGTCGAGCGGATAATGGAGAAACTCTCGGGCACACATCCGATGTTTGCCACCTCGGACAAGGCCCGGATGATCCAGATGTGCGACAATTGCCGTGTGAACGCGCAGTTCCAGCAGCAGGACAACCCGTTTCAGTCAAACCCAAAGCCCAAGGTGATCACGACCGAGGACTATTTCTCAAAACGCAAGGATCACTGAAGTTGTAGTGGCGCGCCCAGATCGGCTGCCTTGATGACTGATACAAAAGCCAGGATGGCGTCCAGCTCTTGCACGGTCATCTCGACCGGATGAATGGGCGAGGGGCGTGCGGGATCGAAAGGCGGGGTCAGTCCGTCGATCTGGGTGAAGGCAGGATGTGGGTTCAGCGCAAAGAACGCCTCGAACCGTTCCGACCAGTCGGGCATCGCGCGCAGCACGGCAAAAGAGGGTGTCGAGCCCAACCCGTTCATGCGGTTCTTTGGCCCGATTACGTGGCAGCGTCCGCAATGGGTCATCGACAGTTCCTCACCGAGGGCGGTGTCGCCATCGATTACCGGGTCGGCTTGTGTCGCCGTGGACTCGAAACGGGTAGAGAAAGGCGCGCCCTGTTCCGGAGTAAAGGTCTCAACTGTGTTCTTGCCGATATCGGACAACAGCCAGTCGCGAAACCGTTCGTGTCTGGCGTTGTCTCCGATCCGCAGGTGATAGACCACGCCGTCGCGGGCAAAGACCGGATCGCCCGGTGGCGCGGTTTCCAGCACCAAAACGCCCGCATCATCCGCAATAACGCGTATCCCGGTCTTGAGAGAGAAGCGCGGAAGGATATGTTGCAACAGACCAGAGTCTTTTACCTCGGCCGGAGCAGCCAGACCCAATGCCTCCTGCGACCAAGAGGGACTGGCAGAGAGCGTCAGGCTCAGGCACAAGAGGACAAAGCGCATGGCCCAGCCTAACGGTCCGGCCCCGAATGCGTCAATTGAACTGAACAAGACGGAGACACATGCAATGAAACGCAACCTCGTGGTGGGACAAGTCAAAGGGGTAACGGTATGAGTGTTCGTGACGCGGTTCTGGCGAACCTGAAGAAGATCACTGATCCTGTGTCCGGCCAGGATATCGTCAGCGCGGGAGTGGTGCGTGCGTTGAACGTCGAGGGCGATACGGTTCGGTTTGTGCTGGAGATTGACCCGAAACACGCCGAGCAGATGGAGCCGGTGCGCGCCACCGCCGAGAAGGCGGCGCAGATCGTGGACGGGGTGGCCAAGGTCTCGGCGATGATGACCGCGCATTCCGACAAGGCGCCGCCGGATCTGAAACCCAAACCCAAACCTTCGCAAACCGGTCCGCAGGCCGTTCCGGGCGTGGACCGGATCATTGCCGTAGCTTCGGGCAAGGGTGGTGTCGGTAAATCCACCATTTCGGCAAACCTCGCCTGTGCCTTGGCGGCTGAGGGTCGTCGTGTAGGTCTGTTGGACGCCGACGTTTACGGCCCGTCGCAGCCCCGGATGCTGGGCGTCTCAGGCCGTCCGGCCAGCCCGGATGGCAAGACCATCCTGCCGCTGCGCAATCACGGCGTCACCATGATGTCGATGGGGCTGATGACCAATGAAGGACAGGCGGTTGTCTGGCGCGGACCGATGCTGATGGGCGCGCTGCAGCAGATGATGAACCAGGTGCAATGGGGAGCGCTGGACGTGCTGATCGTTGACCTGCCGCCCGGAACCGGTGACGTGCAACTGACGCTCAGCCAAAAGTTCAAGGTGGACGGCGCCATTGTTGTTTCCACCCCGCAGGACGTGGCCTTAATCGACGCCCGCAAAGGGATCGACATGTTCAACCAGCTGAAGACGCCGATCGTTGGGATGATCGAGAACATGTCGACTCATATCTGTTCCAACTGCGGGCATGAGGAACACGTGTTCGGTCATGGCGGTGTTGCGTCCGAGGCCGAGGCGCTGGGCGTACCGCTGCTGGGCGAAATCCCGCTTCACTTGAATATCCGGGTTGCCGCCGACGGAGGTGCCCCCATCGTCGTCAGCAAGCCTGACAGCCCGCAGGCCGAAGCCTTCCGCAAGATCGCTCGGGACATGATCGCTAAGGGCAACGCATGAGCGAGCCAGTTTTCCCGCCCTTGCTGTCGGGCCATCCGGTGCAGGGTGGGGAAGACCCGTTCGAACGCGCGCAAGCCATGGCAGCGCTGGGCTGTGATGCCGGATCGGTCGTGTACAACATTCAGGCCGACCGGCTGCGTGTGGCGATTGTCTTCGCGCCCGAGGTTCCCTTGCAGGATGCCATGGCGATGCTGCCGCTATGCGCCGTGGGGTTCCAGAACGCACTGGGCGCACTGGCCCCGCCCGAGGTCGCCGTGCATCTTGGCTGGGACGGGTTGATCTACGTGAACGGCGCGAAATGCGGTGAGTTTCGTGTTTCAGCGTCCACGACGATCCCGGACGAAGAACCCGACTGGTTGGCCGTAGGATGGGAATTGACGCTGATGCAAACCAGCGTGGCACCGGGCAAAACGCCGGATATCACGGCGTTGTATGACGAAGGCTGCGCCGAGGTTTCGCCATTACAACTGGTCGAGAGTTGGTCGCGGCACATGCTGACTTGGCTCAACCGCTGGCAGGAGGACGGTAATGCGCCTCTGCATGGCGAATGGATGGGGTTGCTGCGCGGTGTCGGAGAACCCTGCGAGACCGGCGTTTTTCTGGGAACGGATGAGCGGTTCGGGATGCTGATCCGCGAAGGTGCCGAAACCCGCCTGCGCCCTTTGACCGAACTGTTGGAGAACGGATGATGAAACTGGCCCGCGCGATCCATTTCGATGAAAGCGACACAAACGTCTTCCATTCCCCGGCCCGGACCGGAGAATGGTGCATCTCGGGCGGGTTCGAGTTTTCAAACTGGGGGCAGGCTGATCTGGAGGGCAAGGCACGGCAGGCCTTTTCAAACGGCTGGCTGGGCGTTGAGACTTTTGGGCGCGTGACTTTTGTCGCCGTCACCCAGATCCAACAGGCGGAAATGGATCAGATCGCGCGGAACCTGGCCGAACATTTCGTGCAATTCTACGGCGCGCCCTCGGTCGAGGCTGCGTTGGGTGTGGCGCAGACCGAGATCGTCCATATGGCTGAACTATGCGAGGAACACGCCCCCAATACTCTATTGACCGTAGCGCGCGAATTGTCCGACAGCGGCGTACATGAGTCGTTTCGCATCATCACCCCGCAGGAAACACAGCTTGAGGCGCTGGCCGTCCACGGCTCGTTGGACGATTAAAGCAGGTCCGCAAACCCGCCGAACTGACCGCGTTTGAAGATCAGGCCTTTGCCGGTTCGGTACATCACCTGTTCGACCTCACCAACCAGGATCAGGTGATCACCGGCCTCGTGCTTGGCATGAAGCTGGCAGTCGAACCGGGCAAGACAGTTGGCCAGTTGCGGACGGCCCTTGTGATCGGTTTCCCAAACGGCATGTGAGAAATCCAACCCGTCGCGCGCGAACCGCAAAGCCTGATCCTGCTGTTCTTCGGCCATCACGTGAATGGAATAGTGTTGGCAGGCATTAAAGGAACTGAACCTGTGCGAATCCTTGGCCAAACACCATAACACGAGTGGCGGATCCAGCGACACAGACGAAAAAGAGTTGACAGTGATCGCGCGCGGTCCATTTGCCGAATGCGTCGTAACGACGGTGACCCCGGTTCCAAAACACCCCAATGCTTCGCGAAACGCGGGGCTTTGATCCGGGGTGGGGATGAAGGTTTTTTCCGTCATTACGCGCTCGTGCAGTGGCCGGGCATCAGGTGCCATGGCCAACTGTGATTGTCCATGAAAAGCTGAATTCTATCTGAATATTTTGCGGTTAATTCAGATCTTCCAGCAAACGACCATGCTGACGGGTGGCTTCGATGACAGCGCCAAAGGTGGTCATGCCGCGTGCATTCAGCATCGGCAGCATCTTGACCAGCGCCTGCGCCGTGGCGACCGCATCCCCCAGTGCCGTGTGGCGCAGCTCGTGCGGGATGGTGATCTCCAGTCTGTCGCACAGGGCATCCAGCGTGTGTTTGTCGCTGGCGCCAAACAGAACGGCGGACAACAGAACCGTGTCCAGAATGGGGTGATCCCATTCGACATCCATGTGTTTGGCGTGACGCCGCAGAAACGCCATGTCAAAGGGTGCGTTATGCGCCACGATCACCGCATCTCGCGCGAACTGGTGAAAGGTGCGACCGGCTTCGGCAATGTCCGGCGCGCCTTCGACCATGCGGTCGCTGACCTTGTGAACCTTGGTCGAGGCTGGCGGGATGGGCATGCCGGGATTGACCAGCATATCCAGCTTCTCACCCGCGACAATCCGGCCGTTCACCACCCGCACCGCGCCGATCTGGACGATCTCGTCCTTGTGCGGCAGCAACCCGGTGGTTTCGGTGTCAAAGACGACAAAGCACAACTCCTGAAGCGCGAGCGTTTCGAATTGTCCTCCGGCTGCGCTGTTGAGCAGGTCGAAATCATAGACCAGCGGCCGCGCGGCTTCGGGCTCGATATTGGCGGCACTTTCGTCAAAGATCAGCAGATAACCGGGCGCGTCGCCCAGCGGTTTCATCCGGGCGGCATAGGTCTGCGCGCCGTCAATGCTGGTCAGTGTACATTCGACCTCAAGCCCGGTTTTTGACAGTTTTTCATAGGCTTCCTGCAGAGGCACTGGCTGCAGGTATTCGAATAACGAGGCGTTCAGACGGGGATGCGCGATCTGGGCCAGAACCCCGGCGGCCTGACCGTCATAGAGAACGATCTTATGAGTGGGGCTGGCCAGCACCATTGCCACGGGTATCTCGGTCAGCAACGCAGTTAGCCGTTGTTTTTCGGCTGACAAATGCGCGGTTTCCGCAGCCACAGCTTCGGCGACATCCATTGTCTTGCCCGACAATTGATCCGCCAACCCGGCTGCCGCAGGGGCCAGATCTCCCAGATAGCGCGCAGCCTGCATATCGACATCTGTACTGACCCCAGCATGGGCGCGGGCGCGCAGCTGGGCTGACAACCTCTCGATTGGTTTGGCGACGTTGTCGTCAAACAGCAGCCATACACCTACGATTAAACTGACAATACCGAAGGCGATGAGGATTTCGGCAAAGATGAAAGCGTTCGCAAGGGCCGGGTCCGCGGCGCGCTTGTAACTGATCCACAGTGCCAGAGAACTGACCACCACGCCGCCCAGGGCAAGCAGGCAGAAGAACAGAAAAATGCGAATGCGCAGGCTCAACCGGGTCAGCATGTTACACTCCGCAGGTTGCCTCAATTATCGGGTCACCGTCGCCGACACTCAGCCAATCGACGTTCTGTAAATGGCCATCATCACCGAATTCGACACCATCGGCCAGACTGGCGCGGCTGTTGGCGGCGCAATCGACGGCCACCGGCAGTTTGGAAATCGGAGCCCAGCGGCCAAAGAAGTACATATCGACCAGCCGTTGTTGCGGAACCTGCTCGTTGGTGCGAACCGAGACCGTGTCAATAGCGGCGAACCGATCAACAAAGGGCACCGCATAGGTCCACGGGCGATAGAAGGCCCGGCTTTCGACTTCCTGCACGATCTCCATGCCATCTGGCAGGGTCTCAACAGTGCGGTCATACCAGGAGTACTCGCTGGCGATGGTCATGCCAATCATGCCCAGGCCTGCAGCGACCGGAGCCGCCCAGCGGGGCAGGCGGCCGCCCGTCAATTTGTTCACTACCATCACCACACCTGCGAAGGCAAAGCCCGCAAAGATGGTACCGATCAGTTCCAGAAACATGTGTCACTCCAAATTTCAGACGCTTGCGTCCGTATTGTTTTTTCTGGCCTAGCCCAGCATACCCTTGCCATGACCCACCGCGGATTGCATCGTTTTTACGACAACGAAGGCGTCGCGCAGATGGCTCCTCTCGAAATCCGACAAGGCGGATGGTGGGAGATAATTGTCGGGCTTTTCACCGGATTTGATCAGCCTTACCTGATGTTCCAGCCTCGCTTCCGCAATCAGGTCATAAGCGTCAAGAATGTCCCGCGCGCCTGAGGGGCTTAGCACTTCGGCGGCTTCGGCGGCCTTCAGGCGGGCACGGGTGTTGGCCTCGGTCAATTGGCCCTGCAGGCTGTAGACACGGGCCAGATCGACCACTGGAACCACGCCGTTGTGCTTCAGGTCCAACGTGTTGCGATGCTCGCCCGAGCGGATGGTGGCGAAACCACGCAGCAAGCCAAGTGGCGGGGTGTGTTTCAGCGAGTTTGAGATCATGTGCGCCACGAAGATCGAATTCGAATTGGCTGCGGCCAGCGTGTCGGCCTGAAGATCGGTAAACAGTTCGAACGCGCCGCCGATTGGGCGCAGATCGAACATGACCGATGCCAGCATCTGCGCCTCGGGGTTCGGTTTCGCGATCCAGCCCTTGAAATAGTCGCGCCAGACGCGCACCGGCTGACACCAGCGAGGGTTGGTCGCCATCATGTCTCCGGGGCAATAGAAATACCCGCAGGTATCCAGCCCGTCAGAGACGAATTTCGCAAGTTCCGCAAAATAGGGCATGTCGGCTTCGGTCACGCTGTCATCCAGCATCAGGCAATTGTCCTGATCCGATACGCCTGTCTGTTCCTGCCTTCCTTGCGAGCCGCAGGCCAGCCACAGATAGGGCACTGGCGCTGGCCCCAGCTTTTTTTCAGCCAATGCCAGCAGTCGGCGCGTTGCCGTGTCGGCGATGTCGGTGATCAGACGGGTGACGATTTCGTGGCGGTTGCCCGCGGCAACCAGTTGCATCAGCAATTGCGGGATTTCGACCGTGACCTGAGCCATTTCATCTGCCGAATTGGCAAGGGCGATCTGACGAACCAGTTCAGCTGAGCTGACGGCTTGATAGTGCGTCAGATCGGTCTGTGTCACGATGCCGACCAGCTTGCCACCCTCGGCGATCGGGATGTGACCGATTCCGCGCTCCATCATCACATGCAACACATCCGAGCCGATATCGGTGGGCGACAAGGTGATCGGATCAACCGTCATGATCGCCGAAACCGGAGTGGTGTCGGGCATGGCGTCTGCCACGTATTTGCCCGAGATGTCGCGTAGCGTGGCGATGCCCAGCAACGAGTCGCCCTCGGTCACGCACAGGGATGAAATGTGGCGGTCACGCATCAGCCGCGCCGCCTCCTGAACCGGCATGGCCGCGGGGCAGGTGGCCGGATTGCGCGCCATCAGGACATCAATCGAACTGGTTGCCAGGCTTTGCGGGCCGGAACGCTCGCCGCGCGTCCGGTTAAAAAACTTGGCGACGAAATCATGATTGTCGATCAGTTGACGTACCACTGCCGAAGGCAGAATAAACACTACCGACGGCGTATCCGCGTGCGCATGAGTTGCCGCTTTGCCGTCTTTCAACAGGCCGCGCTCGCCAAAAGAGTTTCTGAGCCCGAGATGAGAGACGACCGCGCCGTTTTCATCTGTGATTTCGACCTGACCTTCGTAAATCAGGAAGACACCGGGCAAGGTATGTCCCAGCGTGTACACCGGAGAGCCTTCATCAACCTCTCGCACCTCGATCTGTTTGGCCAGATCGTCCAGTGCTTCAGAGGGCAGGGCGTCATAAGGATGTACGGATTTCAGAAACCGGGTGATCTGGTCGTGAGAGAGAGGCATCAAAAAATCCTGGGCGTCTGGTTGAAAAATCCCGCCCGGTGGTGTGCCGGACGGGAGTAGTAGATCGAAAAATGCGGCACATGGAAGTTAGCCAGATGCCGCATCATGCTCATTTGTTCTGAGCTGCGCCCGCGCCACGGGGAATGCGAACGCTTTCGACCAATTCGACGATCTCCCGCGGAGTCTCTTTGGTCATTCCGGCGACAACATATGCGACTGCAAAGTTGATCATCGCACCGATAGCGCCGAACGAGGTCGACTTGATCGGACCCAGCAGCGGGTCAGCATCGGTGAACGAGTTGGTGTCCGGAATGAACAGCCAGCCTTTGTGCAGGAAGATGTAGATCAGCGTAACGGTCAGACCTGCCAGCATACCAGCAACCGCGCCGGTGTTGTTGATGCGGGTCGAGAAGATCCCCATCATCAGCGCCGGGAAGATCGAGGCTGCTGCAAGACCGAAGGCCAAGGCCACGGTTTGAGCCGCAAAGCCCGGTGGGTTCAGACCCAGATAGGTGGCAACAACGATAGCCACAGCCATTGCGATCCGAGCCGCCATCAGCTCGCCTTTTTCCGAGATCTGTGGGTTGATTGCGCCTTTGACAAGGTCATGCGACACAGCCGACGAAATCGCCAGCAACAGGCCCGCAGCGGTTGACAGGGCAGCCGCAAGACCACCGGCAGCGACCAAACCGATCACCCAACCCGGCAGGTTGGCAATCTCGGGGTTGGCCAGAACCAGGATGTCGCGGTTGAACTTGGTCAGCTCGTTGCCGACCCAGCCTTTTTCTTCCGCGATGGTCTGCATGGCTTCGGACTTGTCGTTATAGTACTGGATCTTGCCGTCGCCGTTCTTGTCTTCCCAATCCAGAAGACCGGTTTTCTGCCAGGTTTTCATCCAGTCATAGCGCGGATCGGTGTCGATTTCCTCGACCGAGACAGCGCCACCTTCGATGCCACCGTTGGGCCACATCATATCGGTGATGTTCAGACGCGCCATTGCGCCAACCGCAGGGGCGGTCAGGTACAGCAGAGCGATGAAGACCAGCGTCCAGCCAGCCGACCAACGGGCGTCAGCCACGCGTGGTACGGTGAAGAAGCGCATGATCACGTGCGGCAGACCGGCGGTACCGATCATCAGCGACAGCGTGAACAGAACCATGTTCAGCGTGTTCGAATGGTGCGCCGTGTAGTCAGCAAAGCCCAGCTCGGTCACGATCGCGTCCAGTTTGGTCAGCAGGGGTTCACCGCTGGCGGTGTCACCAAACAGACCCAGGGCCGGGATCGGCGTGCCGGTCAACTGCAGCGAGATGAAGATCGCCGGGATGGTGTAGGCCGTGATCAGTACGCAGTACTGAGCAACCTGGGTGTAGGTCACACCCTTCATCCCGCCGAAAACCGCGTAGGCAAACACGACACAGGCACCGATCAGCAGACCGGATGTGTTCGACACCTCGAGGAAGCGGCCAAAAGCCACGCCCACGCCGGTCATCTGACCAATCACGTAGGTCACCGATGCGACGATCAGACAGATAACGGCAACGATGCGTGCGGTTTGGCTGTAAAAGCGGTCGCCGATGAACTCCGAGACGGTGTATTTGCCGAACTTACGCAGGTACGGCGCAAGCAGCAGAGCCAGCAGCACGTAGCCACCGGTCCAACCCATCAGGAAGGTCGAGTTGTCATAGCCGGTAAAGGCAATCAGGCCCGCCATCGAGATGAACGAGGCCGCGGACATCCAGTCCGCCGCTGTCGCCATACCGTTGGTGACCGGGTGAACGCCGCGACCGGCGGCGTAGAATTCCGATGTGGAACCCGCACGGGCCCAGATCGCGATGCCGATGTATAGCGCGAATGAAGCGCCAACAAACAGCAGGTTGATGGTAAACTGATCCATTTTCCCCGCTCTCCCTTATTCTTCGTCCACGCCGTATTCGGCGTCTAGCTTGTTCATGCGCCAGGCGTAGTTGAAGATCAGCACAAGAAAGACCAGGATCGATCCTTGCTGAGCGAACCAAAAGCCCAGATCGGTTCCGCCGACGGCGATGCCCGACAGCAACGGACGCAGCAGAATGCCGAATCCAAACGACACCAGCGCCCAGATCGCGAGGCTGATGTAAATGAGGCGCAGGTTGGCCTGCCAATAGCCCTTGTCGGCTTCGGCAGTCTGCGCGGAGTTTGTTGAATGATCCGCCATTGCGGGTTCCTCCTTCGCTTCCTCGTTGGGCGGCCCGTCACCCAACTCCTCCAGTGCGCCGGGCCGCTTCTCGATTGTGCCGAACACCGGATTGGTGTCAGGCAAAACTCCACCGGTCCGCCAAGGCGGTTCCTTTGAAGTATCCTTCTGTAGGATCAAAGCCCGGGGGCTTATCTCCTCCCCTTAATTCATGACCTCGTGCACGAGCCCTTGCAGGTCGTTCGCGATGTCATCGATCTGACCCATGGCGTCGATGCCTTTCAGCACACCCTGAGCCTGATAGTATTCGATCAGCGGTGCAGTCTGCGTGTGATACGCAGCAAGGCGGGACGCAACGGTTTCAGCGTTGTCGTCAGCGCGGCGCTTGAATTCGGTGTGGCCACACTTGTCGCACTTGCCCTTTTCGGCAGGCTGTTTGAACTGATCGTGATATCCTTCACCGCAGCCGGCGCAGGTGTAGCGGCCCGAGATGCGGATCACCATTTCGGCGTCCTGAACCTCAAGGCTGATCGCGGCACTGATCTTTTGATCGGCGGATGCCAGTAAGCCATCCAGCGCCTCGGCCTGAACCGTGGTGCGGGGGAAGCCGTCCAGAATGACGCCCTTGGTGCAATCCGGTTGGGCCATGCGGTCTCGCAGGATGGCGATGACGATTTCATCGCTGACCAGATCACCGGCCTCCATGACGGCCTTGGCGGCAAGACCGGCCTCGGTGCCGGCAGCAACTGCTTCGCGCAACAGATCACCGGTGCTGAGCTGAACCAGCCCGAACTGGTCTTCCAGCATACGCGCTTGCGTACCCTTTCCGGCACCCGGAGGACCGAGAAGGATCAGAACGGCGGGGGTAGTGGTAGCGGCAGCGTCCATCACATCCTCACTTGTGCGCGCGGTTTTCGATCAGGTCATCGACCACCGACGGATCGGCCAAGGTCGAGGTGTCACCCAGCGAGCCGAAGTCGTTCTCGGCTATCTTGCGCAGGATACGGCGCATGATCTTGCCCGAACGGGTCTTGGGCAGGCCCGGGGCCCACTGAATGACATCCGGTGAAGCGATCGGACCAATCTCGGTCCGGACCCAGGTGCGCAGCTCTTTCAGCAGCTCATCCGACGGCTCTCGGTCATTCATCAGAGTGACATAGCAATAGATGCCTTGCCCTTTGATTTCATGGGGGTATCCAACCACGGCGGCCTCGGCCACGGCGGCGTGTGCCACCAGTGCGCTTTCGACCTCGGCAGTGCCCATGCGGTGGCCCGAGACATTGATCACGTCGTCGACGCGGCCGGTGATCCAGTAATCGCCATCTTCGTCACGGCGGCAGCCGTCACCGGTGAAGTAGTAGCCTTTGTAATCCGAGAAATAGGTCTTCTCGAACCGCTCATGATCGCCCCAGACGGTGCGCATCTGACCAGGCCAGCTGTCCTTGATGCACAGAACACCCTCGACGCCATTGCCGTTGATCTCGACGCCCGATTGCGGGTCCAGAACCACAGGCTGAATGCCAAAGAAGGGCTTCATCGCGGCACCGGGTTTCATCGCGTGTGCGCCGGGCAGGGGGGTCATCAGGTGTCCCCCGGTTTCTGTTTGCCACCAAGTGTCGACGATGGGGCAATTGCCTTTGCCGATAACGTCGTTGTACCAGTTCCAGGCTTCTGGGTTGATCGGTTCACCCACGGTGCCCAGCAGACGCAGGTCGCTCAGGTCGTGTTTTTCAACGAACTCGTTGCCTTGGCCCATCAGGGCGCGGATGGCTGTCGGAGCGGTATAGAACTGATTGACCTTGTGCTTGGCGCAGACTTCCCAGAAACGACCCGCATCCGGGTAGGTCGGGACGCCCTCGAACATGACCGAAGTCGCGCCGTTGGCCAGCGGGCCATAGACGATATAGCTGTGACCGGTGACCCAGCCCACATCCGCAGTACACCAGTACACGTCACCTTCGTGGTAGTCGAACGTGATCTCGTGAGTCAGTGCGGCATAAACCAGATAGCCGCCGGTGGTGTGCACAACGCCTTTCGGCTGACCGGTCGAACCCGAAGTATAGAGGATGAACAGGGGATCTTCGGCGCTCATCTCGGCGGGTGCGCAATAGTCATCCGCTTCCAGCGCCATTTCGTTATAGTCGTAGTCGCGACCGGAAACCCAGGTGGTTTGGCCGCCGGTCCGTTTGACGACCAGACATTTCACCGTGTCCTTGCAGTGCAGCAGCGCGGCATCGGCGTTCGACTTAAGCGGTGTTTTGCGACCGCCACGCGGCGCTTCGTCGGCGGTGATGATAACTTTGGCATTGCTTCCGTTAACACGTGCGGCCAGAGCGTCAGGAGAGAAGCCAGCGAACACGATCGAGTGGATCGCGCCAATGCGGGCGCAGGCCAACATCGCATAAGCCGCTTCAGGGATCATCGGCAGGTAGATAACGACACGATCGCCTTTGCGCACGCCCATCGATTCCAGAATGTTGGCCATGCGGCAAGTGCGGCGGTGAAGTTCCGCATAGGTGATGTGCTGCGCCGCCTCAGACGGATCGTCCGGCTCCCAGATGATGGCGGTCTGATCGCCGCGTGTTTTCAGGTGACGGTCCAGACAGTTGGCAGAAACGTTCAGCGTGCCGTCTGCATACCAGTTGATGTTAACCGAACCGAAGTCAAAGTTGACATCCTTGACCTGGGTGTACGGCTTGATCCAGTCGATCCGCTTGCCTTGTTCACCCCAGAACGCAACGGGATCTTCGATCGATGCCTTGTACATTTCGTTGTACTTGTCGGCATCGACATGCGCGCGCGCAACGGTCTCGGCGGACGGCGGAAAAACGTTGGCATCTGCCTGGGCAGCGGTTGTCATTCTGAGGCTCCTCCCTCTGGACTGAAAATTCTGGACCAATACTTGCCCGACGCACGAGCACTGTCGATCCGCTTCCTCCCCGACATGGATAATACGGAGAACTGAAAACAATGAAATAAATTACCGAAATCTCAGCATTTGTTTGTAAAAAAATTTTACCCGCTTGGATAAATCAGTAAACAAAATGCATACAAACTCAAAAAACAAAATAAAAACAATTAAATATGTGTAACGAAATTTGCCCGCGTCACGGTGGGGTGGTTTCGGGTTTTTCCGCGCATTCGATTCACCTTTCGGTTGTTAGCGCTGGCGCGCACCGCTGCGACGGCCCGACCGGGGTTGGCACATTTCGATGTTGGCGCTAGCTTGAATCTCAAGCGCTTGCACAAGAAGCGCATCAAAGGGAGAAATCATGATGAAAAAGATATTGAGCGGCGCTGCCGTCGCCGCCTTGGGCGTTGCATTCGTTTCAGAGGCCGCAGCAACCGAATGGAATGCGTCTGTCTGGGGCAAGCGGCGCGCCTTCACCGAACATGTTGAAAAACTTGCTGAACTGGTCAGTGAAAAGACCGGTGGTGAATTCACCATCAATGTCAGCTATGGCGGTCTGTCCAAGCCCAAGGAGAATTTGGACGGGATCGAGATCGGCGCCTTCGAAATGGCCCAGTTTTGTGCCGGTTATCATCGCGACAAGAACCGCGCCATCACCGTGCTGGAACTGCCGTTTCTGGGTGTGAACACTCTGGAAGAAGAGGTAGCTGTCAGCCATGCTGTATATGATCACCCGGCGGTCAAGGATGAGATGGCGCAGTGGAACGCGCGCATCATCATGACCTCGCCCATGCCGCAGTACAATCTGGTCGGCACCGGCGATCCGCGCGATGAACTGGCCGACTTCGACGGGATGCGCGTGCGCGCCACGGGTGGTCTGGGCCAGGCGTTCGAAGCGGTCGGAGGTGTGCCGACCTCAGTGCCCGCAACCGAAGCTTTCAACGCAATGGAGTCTGGTGTCGTCGACACGGTCGCCTTTGCCCAGCACGCCCACCTGTCATTTGGCACCATTAACGAGGCTGACTGGTGGACCGCGAACCTGAACCCCGGCACCGTCAACTGCCCGGTTGTGGTCAACATCGAAGCCTACGAGGCGCTGCCCGCCGAACATAAAGAGGCGCTGAACAGCTCGATCGGCGAGGCGATTGATCATTACCTTGCGAATTATGGCGGGCTGCTTGAGAAATGGGACAGCGTTCTGGATGAAAAAGGTGTCCAGAAAGTTGAAATCGACGACGCCGTGATCGAAGAATTCCGCACCAAGGCCGCCGATCCGATCCGCGAACAATGGATCGCGGACATGTCCGCTCAGGGGCTTCCGGCACAGGATCTCTATGATCTGGTCCAGACAACGCTGAAGCAGCAACGCGGCGGCAACTGATTGCCCGATCCGGGTGCCTGATCGGGCACCCGGACACCAATCAAAAGACAGGGGGTCACCGGAATGGCAGGACAGGCCACGGTGCTTGAGGACGGTAGCCGTCTTAGTCGGTTGGATCGCAATCTATTGAAGTTAGAGCAGTTTCTGGCGCTGATCAGCGGGCTCGCCGTGTTCGGACTTATGGTGTTGGCGGTGGTCTCGGTCAGTGGGCGTAATGCGATCAACGCGCCGTTGCCGGGGTATGTGGACTGGATCGAGCAGGCCATGCCCTTAATCGCCTTTCTGGGCATTTCCTATGTGCAGCGCGAAGGCGGCCACATCCGGATGGACATTGTCATCTCGCGCCTGCATGGCCGGGCGTTGTGGCTGTTCGAGCTGATCTCGGTGATCCTCATCCTTGTTCTGATGCTGGCGCTGGTTTGGGGCAGTTGGTCCCATTTCGACCGCTCTTTCGACTTTGGTGCTCCGATGTGGAGCCGCGACAGTTCGATTGACATCGGAATCCCTCTCTGGCCCGCCAAGCTACTGGCGCCAGTGGCCTTTTCAGTCCTGTGTGCACGGTTGGTGCTACAGGTTTGGGGATATGGTCGCGCCTTTGTATTGGGTCTAGAGCATCCTGTGGCAGTACCGCTGATCCAAGATGCGGCGGCGCAAGCCGCTGCTGAAGCTGAGCAATTCGAGGGGCAGGACTAGCGTATGGACACGATAGACATTGGTCTGTGGGTCACTGGTGGCCTGCTGCTATTGGTTGTCACAGGAATGCGTGTGGCCTTTGCGGCCGGGCTTGCCGGGTTGGTCGGACTGGTCTGGATTTTTTGGGCAAAATTCGGATACGACCCCGATCGCTTTGGCAAGGCACTGACGGTCGCGGTCAAAACGGCCGGGCAGGTGCCGCATTCCAAAGTTGCCGCCCATACGCTCAGCCTGATCCCAACCTTCATCCTGATCGGTTATCTGGCCTATTACGCGGGCCTCACCCGCGCGCTGTTCGAAGCGGCCAAGCGCTGGGTGGCGTGGGTGCCGGGTGGGCTGGCGGTTTCGACCGTGTTTGCGACTGCCAGGTTCGCCGCGGTATCGGGTGCGTCGGTCGCCACCTCTGCCGTCTTCGCCCGGATCGCCATCCCCGAGATGCTGAAGGTCGGTTACAATAAGCAATTCGCCGCCGGAGTCGTTGCCGCCGGGGGCACTCTGGCGTCGTTGATTCCGCCTTCGGCCATCCTGGTGATCTACGCCATCATCGTTGAGCAGGACGTGGGCAAGCTGTTGCTGGCCGGTTTCATTCCAGGGGCGTTCTCGGCCGTGATCTACGGGCTTTTGATCGTCGGCATTGCTGTGTTCTTCAAAACTGTCGGCCCCCCTGTCACGGGCTTCACGTGGAAACAACGCTTTGCGTCCTTGCCCGGTGCCCTCCCGATCGTGGCCGTGATCCTGATCATCATCTGCTTTGTTTACAACCCTTTCGGAGAACAGGCCTGGGGCACTCCGACCGAAGGCGGCGCCATCGGAGCCTTCATTGTCTTCTGCTTTGCCCTGTTTCACGGGATGCGGTGGACCGAGTTGAAATCGGCGCTGCTGGAAACCGCCAAGTTGACAGCCATGATATTCACGATCATCTGGGGTGTGCTGATCTATGTGCGTTTTCTGGGATTTGCGGATTTGCCGGGGGTGTTTTCGGATTGGATTACCTCATTGGAAATGTCGCCGATGCTGATCCTGATCTGCATCCTTCTGGCCTATGCGGTGCTGGGCATGTTCATGGACGCCATCGGTATGCTGTTGCTGACTTTGCCGGTGGTCTACCCGGCCGTTATGGCCCTGAATGGGGGCGAAACTGTCAGCGCCGCTGAAAGCACGTTTGGCATGTCCGGCCCGATGTGCGCGATCTGGTTCGGAATACTGGTGGTCAAAATGGCCGAGTTCTGCCTGATCACGCCCCCAATCGGCCTGAACTGCTTCGTGGTCGCGGGTGTGCGCCCGGACCTGAGCGTTCAGGACGTGTTTAAAGGCGTTACGCCATTCTTCATCGCAGACGGCGTGACCATCGCGCTGCTTGTGGCATTCCCGAGCATTGTTCTCTACCTGCCATCTCTTGCCGGATAGAAAAAGCCCCCGGGGGTTAACCGGGGGCGAGGTACTGCTTTTGCGGGTTCTTCAGCTTGCCCGCATGAGCATCCCAAATAGATCACGCGGGTCATCTGGGTCGGCCAGCATGTCCAAAGGCTCAAAGAAGTCTGTGCCTTCGATGGCAGATTTGATGTAACGCAGAGCCGAAAAATCCTCGATCGCAAAGCCAACACTGTCGAACAGGGTGATCTGACGATCATCGCGGCGCCCTTCGGCCTGTCCGGTCATGACTTGCCACATCTCTGTCACCGGGTGATCGTCCTCCAGCGCCTGAATTTCGCCTTCGATCCGCGTTTGCTCGGGGTATTCAACAAAGATATCCGAGCGCAGAAGGATATCGCGATGCAGTTCCGTTTTGCCGGGGCAGTCACCGCCGATGGCGTTAATGTGGACGCCGGGGCCGACCATGTTGTCGGTCAGGATCGTGGCGTATTTCTTGTCAGCCGTGCAGGTCGTGATGATATGCGCGCCCTCGATAGCCTCTTCAGGGGTGGTACAGGGTACGACGGTCAGGCCCTTGCCCTGCAAGTTAGCGGCACATTTGCTGGTTGCGTTACTGTCGGTGTCATACAAACGCACGGTGGTGATCCCGCACATCGCCTTGAAGGCCAGACACTGGAACTCCGACTGGGCACCGTTGCCGATCATCGCCATGACGGTTGAGGACTTTGGTGCCAGATAACTACCGACCAATGCCGAAGTTGCCGCTGTTCGCAGTGCGGTCAGCATGGTCATCTCGGTCAGCAGGGTAGGATAGCCGGTGTAAACATCCGCCAACAGGCCAAAGGCGGTCACCGTCTGCAGCCCCTCTGAGGTGTTCTTCGGATGGCCGTTGACGTATTTGAACCCGTAAGCCTCGCCATCCGAGGTGGGCATCAACTCAATTACGCCATGCGGCGAGTGGGCCGGGATGCGCGGGGTCTTGTCAAAGCTCTCCCAGCGTTTGAAATCGGATTCGATCTGGGCTGCGATCTGGGTGATCATCCGCTCGACCCCGACGTGATGCACCAGACGCATCATGTTGTCGACGGACACGAAGGGCACAAGCGCCTTGTCAGAAGGTTGCATCGGGGTCTCCTATCGGCGGGACAGGTGGATGCCTGCAATCATGCAGCGCACGGATCCACCGGCAGTTTCAATTGTCGGAACCGAGAGCGGCAGCGGTGTGGCGCTGGCCTCGATTGTGGCGATTTGTTCAGGGGTGAGCGCGGCGAGCGCGCGACTGGACAGGGCAAGCACCAGGCCGTCGCGACCGCTGAGTTCAATGGCATTGCCGGCGAACTCGGCGATCTGCTCGTAGCTCAGATCAATCACGGTACGACCGCTTTCCTCAAGTCGCGACTGGACCGTCGCGCGCCGTTCCGCGTCTGTGATCATATCCAGACAGATCAGCGCGTAGTTGGTGCCTATGCCCATCAGAACATTGGTGTGATAGACATCGCGCCCCTCTGCATCCTTTGCCTCGAACACGATGGGTTCATAGTTGAAATGGGTGCAGAACCTTTCCAGCAACACGGGATCGGCGCGATTGGATTTGACCGTATAGGCGACGCGGCCGATGTGATCCAGAACCATGGCGCCAGTACCTTCCAGCGCCAGCTTGTCCTGTTCCAACCCGGAATAGTCGATCACGTCCTGAACGCGGTATTCCTGTTTCAGCATTTCGATGACGTCTGCCCGGCGTTCGCGTCTGCGCGACGGAACGTACATCGGATAGATCGCCACATGCCCACCGGGATGGGTCGAAAACCAGTTGTTCGGGAAAACGCTGTCTGGTGTGTCAAGATCGCCGAGATCGTCGAAGACGTGAACCCTCACACCAGCGTCCCGCAACTGAGCGACCGCTTTGTCATGTTCCGCGCGTGCCGCGGCCGAGGGTTCGGACGAGCGCGTGGCGAGTGTCTGGAACGCGTTGTCGCCCTGCGTCTCGGGGTTTGAGGTAAAGGCATGGGGCCGGATCATCACAACGGCTGAAGGGGCTTGCAGGGACTGCATTAGAAACTCCGGGTTGGGCGGTCAAAGATGCGGCGCCCCAACAGTGAGGCGGCCAGATCGACCATAAGTTTTGCGGTACGCCCGCGTTCGTCGAGGAACGGGTTCAACTCGACCAGATCCAGCGAACAGACGAGGCCGCTTTCGTGCAGCAGTTCCATCACCAGATGCGCCTCGCGCTCGGTTGCGCCGCCAGGGACGGTGGTGCCGACGGCGGGGGCGATGGAAGGATCGAGGAAATCGACATCCAGCGACACGTGCAGGATGCCTTTGGCAGCCCGAACCCGATCCAGGAACGCTATTAGAGGCGCTTTTATCCCGTGCTCGTCAATGCTGCGCATATCGGCCAGCATGGCGTGGTCCTGCTCCAGCCGGGCACGTTCGGCCGGGTCGACGGAGCGCAGGCCGATCATGCCAACGCGGTTGGTTGGCACCGGGGCTGTTACAGGCGGGAAGGCGTCGAAACCGGGCTGGCCTGTGAAGTACGCCACGGGTGTGCCATGCAGGTTGCCGCTGTCTGTGCTGTCGGGCGTATGAAAATCGCTATGAGCATCCAACCAGAGTACGAAGAGCGGTCGTCCGAGTTTTTCAGCATGGACTGCCATTCCTGAGACGGTACCCATCGATAGGGCGTGATCACCGCCCATAAAGATTGGCAGGCCTTTCGGTGCCATGTCCTTCGCCGTTCGGCTTAAGGCGCTGGTCCAGCCGATCACTTCGGGCAGGGCGAACAGATGTGTGTGCTTGGGGGTTGCCGTTTTGTCCGGGATGATGTCACCCAGATCGGTCACCCGGTGTCCCAGATCCGCCAGGGCCTGATCCAGACCCGCCACGCGATAGGCATCAGGCCCCATCCGGCAGCCCTGTCGCCGCTTGCCAGCGTCCATCGGAACGCCGACCAATATTACGTGTTTACTATCCATATGACTATTTAGGGCTGCGGGCCGGGTTGCGAGAAGAGGGCAAATTGTTCAAAATGAAACTTAGATATACAAAATGAGAAACTATCATGGACGATTTGGATAGCAGACTGCTGAATGCTTTGCACCGAGACGCGCGGGCATCGCTGTCCGAGTTGGCCGAAACGCTTGGCGTAACCCGCACGACTGTCCGCAGCCGCCTGCAACGCCTGAAGCAATCCGGTGAGATCGTGGGCTTTACCGTCCTGACCCGGCAGGACGTGGCGGAAAGCCCGGTGCGAGGGTTGATGATGCTGGAGATCGAAGGACGCGGAACCGAACGGACGATGGCCCGCATCGCCGCCCTGCGTCAGGTCCGCGCCGTGCATACGACCAATGGCAGTTGGGACCTGATCGCCGAAATCGGAACCGAAACTCTAGCCGAACTGGATGAGGTTCTGTTTCAGATCCGGAGGATGGAAGGGATCACCAAGTCCGAGACCAATCTGTTGCTGTCCACGCGCAAGGGTCGCGTCTGATCCGCCCATAGTGCTTTGAGGTTCAAGGAAAATGTGCAAGAGTTCCCTCGCGCGGCCGATCCGCCCGCGGGATCATTGCAGCACCTCAGAGCAGGGAAAAACCATGACCACGCAGGAGACAGGCAAAGAACTCTGGGCCGTACGCTGGGCTGAGCGGGTTACCGGGTTTCTCGAGAAACCTCTGGTCAGGATTGCGGTGCCGATCCTGGTCACCCTGATCGCGCTGGTGGTGCTGCACGAGTTGTCTCATCATGTGAAATGGGGGGACGTGCAAACGGATGTGGCGAACACCTCGTGGAAGCTGCTGTTCGTTGCCTTCTGCTGGACATGTTTCAGCTTTCTGTCTCTGTCCATGTATGACGTGCTCGCCGTGCAGAGTGTGGCGGACGGAGAGGTGCCCTTACCAGTTGCAGGCATGGCGGGGGCCAGCGGTTATGCCGTATCCAACTGTCTTGGGTTTTCCTACATTACCGGGACGGCCATCCGGTATCGCATCTATGCCTCGCTTGGGCTGGACCTGAGCCGTGTTGCCGGAGTCATAGCCACCTCGTGGATCGCGTTCTGGTCAGGGTTGGTTTTGTTGCTGGGTATCCTTCTGACCTTGCACCCCGACGGGATTTCCAACGTTCTGCCAATCAGTGACACGATTGAAACCGTGATTGGTCTGTGCCTGCTGACGGCGGTCGTTGTCCTGTTCCTCTGGCTCGCAAAGGGGGGGCGCAGGCTGGCGTATGGCGGGCTTGGGTTCAATTTGCCCGGTGGCAAGCTGGCCGGTTTGCTGACATTGGCCGCGATCGGAGACCTGTTTGGTGCCTCGATGGTGCTTTATACGCTGATGCCCGATGATATTGGGGTCGGCTATCCTTATTTCTTCACGATCTATATCGGGGCGATTGCCGTTGGCATCGTCAGCCACGCACCGGGTGGAATCGGCGCGTTTGAGGCAACGCTGATCGCCGGGCTGGGGGCTTCGGGACGGTCTGACGTGATCGCGGCCTTGCTGCTTTACCGGTTGGTCTACACCTTCCTGCCCTTTGCCATTGCCAGCCTGTCAATCGCTGTCGCCTCGGCGTTGACGCATCGCCACCACATCAGCGGAGCGGCAACTTGGGTCTATCGTGCAATCCGACCGATTGTTCCGATGGTGGCCGCGGGTGTAACTGCGGTGGCGGGAATCATCCTGCTGGTTTCGGGCGCTTTGCCGTCCAGTACGCAGAACCTTGGCGTCTTGCGGGACTTCCTGCCTTTGTCCTTTGTCGAAGCTTCCCATTTGGCTGGCAGTGCGGTTGGCGTTCTGCTGATCCTTGTCTCGCGCGGGCTGTTCCGCAAGCTCTATCGCGCGTGGATCGTGGCGATGTTGCTGATGGTGGCTGGGTTTGTGGCCTCACTGACCAAAGGGCTGGATACGCATGAGGCGATCGGCATGTTGGCCTCGATCGCGGTATTGGCGACCTTCCGCGGGGCGTTTTACCGCGTCAGTGGCGCCTCGATCTTTCGCCTGAACATCCCGTGGTTGGTCAGTGTCATCGCATTGCTGGCTGTCATTTTCTGGATCGGTCTGTTCGCCTATTCCCACGTCGAATACCAGAACGCGCTGTGGTGGGAGTTTGCATGGAACGGCGACGCCTCGCGCTTTCTTCGGTCCAGTCTTGTGGTGGCGGTCATTCTTGGGGTGGTGGCGGTGAATTCGTTGTTCGGGCGGGAAATTCCCCAGTTGAAGCGCATCGAAATTCCGCCAGCCGTTGAACGACTTGCACTGGAAAGCGAAGATACCGAGGCACAGATTTCGTTGACCGGAGACAAACAATTCCTGATCGCACCGGATGAAAGCGCGTTTCTGGCCTATGCCGATACCGGCAACGCGCTGATCACCAAGGGAGAGCCGGTTGGGGATGAAAAAGCCGGCCAGCAACTGATCTGGCAACTGCGGGAATTGGCGGATCGTGAGGGCAAGCTGTGTGCGTTCTATAGTGTTTCGACCAAGTATCTGCCGACCTTTCTGGACCTTGGTCTGTCGATCCTGAAAATCGGTGAGGTCGCCCGGGTGCCGCTGAAAGACTTCTCATTGGACGGTAAATCCCGCAAGCGGTTCAGACAGGCCAAGCATCGTGCGGAACGCGAAGGTTATGTTTTTGAGGTCATTCCGAAAGAGGAATTGGCACCGGTCCTGCCCGAGCTGCGCAAAGTTTCCGATGACTGGCTTCAGCAAAAGGCGGGCGAAGAGAAGGGGTTTGCCCTTGGCGGGTTCGACGAGAAATACCTGTCCTATTTTGATCATGCCGTGCTGCGAAAGGGCGACACAGGCCAGATCGTTGCCTTCGCCAACCTGTTTCAGGGCGGGCACAAATCCGAATTGTCGTTGGACCTGATGCGGTATGAGCCGGACGGCTCGAATTTCATCATGGACGCTTTGTTTGCCGAGATGATGTCCTGGGGGGCGGAGCAGGGGTTCCACTGGTTCTCGCTGGGGGCGGCGCCGTTTTCGGGGATTGAGAACCGGCAGCTGGCGTCATTCTGGAACCGCGTCGGCGGGTTCGTCTATGAGCATGGTGAGCAGTTCTATCACTTTGAAGGGCTGCGGTCGTTCAAACAGAAATTCGACCCGGTATGGAGCCCGAACTACTTGGCCAGCCCGGGCGGTTTGGCTGCGCCGCGCATTCTTTACGAGGTCAATATCCTGATATCCGGCGGGCTGCGCGGGCTGACGAAGTAGGGGTCAGTTCAGGCTGGCGCGGGTCGGGGTTTCCTGCAGCAGATCGCCCCAATCTGTGCGATAGGCCATTTCGGCCAGAACGGTCTCGGGCAGGAACTCCCGATTTTGACGGATCTGCCAGCCACCGCCCAGACCCTTGTACACCGCCACCAGATTGCTGGACACCTGCTGTCGCGACTCGATCAGATTGGCCTGCGACCGCAGCAGCGCAGTTTGCGTGTTCAGGATGCGGGAATAATCAGCAATGCCGTCGCGGTATTGGTCCACAGCAATCTCGGCCGCTTTGCGCGATGCCGCCACGCTGTTCTCATAGAATCCAACCTGCTTGCGCGACTGGGCATAGGCAACCATCGCGCTTTCAACCTCGGAATAGGCAGTCAGAACGGTGTTCTGGTAATTCGCGATCAAGGCCTGATAGGCCGCGTCCTGAGCGCGGACGTTGTTCTTGATCCGGCCATAGTTCAGCACGTTCCAGACCACACCTGCATTGGCCAGACTGGTGGTGCTGGCCGAAGAAAACAGATCCCGCCCGCCCGAGGCTTGCAGGCCGATGGACCCCGAAAGAATGAATTGGGGGTAGAGATCGGCCATTGCAATTCCGACCTGGGCCGACTGCGTTGCCGCCGCCAGTTCGGCTGCGCGCACGTCCGGGCGGCGGCGCAACAGCTCGGCCGGAACACCAACGGCGACGTTGGAGCGGGCCGAGGGGATGCGCCCGGAATTGCCCAGCAGGCTGGTCATCCGCGACGGAGTGGTGCCCAGCAAAACGGCTAGCGCATTCTTGGCTTGCTGTATGTCGCTCTCAATCTCGGGCACCAGAGCCTTAGTGTTGTTCAGCAGGGCCGTGGACTCCTGCACGTCCAACTCGGTTGTTACGCCGTTGTTGAAACGCAATTCGGTCAGGTCAGCGGATTCTTGTTGCAATTTGATGTTTTCACGTGCGACGGCTAGGGACTCTTGCAAGGCGCGGATATTTACGTACAGCGCCGCGACGTCGCCGGTCAGCGTAACCAGTGCGTCGTCATAGTTTGCCACCTGCAACGCCAGATTTGAGCGCGCGGCCTGAACACCGCGGCGTTGTTGGCCCCAGACGTCCAGTTCCCATTGTGCATCGAAACCAACTTGCGAGGTAGAAAACTCGGTATCCAAGGGAATGATCCGTTGGATATCGGAAATCGGTCCGAGGTTATCGCTGATCTGCCGCCGCTCAATCGATCCTCCGATGGCCTGCGATTGCGGGTACAGCTCTCCGAACGCGATCCCCAATTGCGCGCGGGCTTGCAGAACGCGGGCTCCTGCGACCTGCAGATCGAGGTTCTGCGCATAAGCCTCGGCGATCAGTTTGTTCAGGGTGGGATCGTTGAACGTCTCCCACCATTTCACCACCGGCGCGCTGCGCGAGGTCAGGCCGCTAGGACCGGCGCTGGGGCTGTTGACCTCAATCCATTCTTTCACGACCGGAGAATTCGGACGCACGAAATCCGGGCCGACAGGTGCGCAGCCGACCAGCAGGGTCGCGCATAGGGCAGTGCCGATCAGTGTGCGGTGAAGCTTGGCCCGGGTCATGTCATGCGTCCTCAGATATCCAAAGGTCTGATGAAGTTGGCGAAAGAGTAAAGGCGGATGTTGATGCGCCGCAGAAACTCGAAGCTTTTTCCCTGACCGGTATAGATTGCCACCGCCGCATGTCCGCCTGCGGGGAAGGTGTGACCGTCCGGGATATCGACCGAGATCTGCACCGCGATGCGCCCCGGCAGTTTTGGTAGTTCAAAGCCGGGCAGGCGGCCCGAGGGCAGATACTGACCCTGACGGGTTGCCCACCAGATCGCCTCGACCCTGCCGGTGAGAATCTCGCCGGGATAAAGGTCCAATGCCACTTCAACCGGCTGACCGACTTCGACGAATTTCAGGTTCTGCTGGCGGTAGGTGGCCAGGATATAGGGGTTGTCCTTGGTGACAAAACTGGCGATTGCACCCAAACGGATATCACCCACAACCAGACCCGGACGGGCTTGTTGTGATACGATCATACCGTCTTCGGGTGCGTAAATCGTTGTGTTATCAAGGAAGTACTGGGCTTTTTCCAACTGAGCCTGCGCCTGAAGGATGCCGGTGTTCACTCCGTCAATCTGAGAATCCAGCGCCAATTGCGCTTTTTCCAGATTGGCTTCGGCCTCTTTGATCTGCGCCTGATCCTCGGTGACCTGTTCATTCCAACGATCCAGCTCATCCTGACGTGCACCGCCCGCAGGCACGAGGTTTTCATAGCGCGCTTGTTGCGTCAGCGCATAGGCCAGTTGCGCGTTTGCGCGTTCTACGTTTTCACCCGCGACAATGACATCCTGTTCCAAGATCTTGGCGTTCTGCTCGGCTGCGACCAGTTGCGCGGTAGCCTCCTCGACCTCTAGCGCGAACACGGTGTCGTCAAAGCGGTAGAGGGGATCGCCCTTCTTGACCTCGGTGTTCGGTTCGACCAGCACCTCGGTCAGAATGGTCGGTTCGGTCAACCGCGGCACGATCTGAATGGTCGAACGGACAACGTGGCTGTCGATCGAGAACGGCTGAAAGAACCGTAGCGCCACCAGAAACACCAGCAACAGGTGTGCACCAATCCAAAAGGTGACAATCCCCCAGGTGATGTTGAACTTCAGCCATTGAACTTTGAAAAAAATGAACCAGACGAAAATGATGTAGAACAGCGTAATGCCGAGGGCGACGAACATAGTCTGTGAATTCCTTTGGCTTTAGCTCTTCTGTGTGTCGTCGGGGTCCAGCGGGTCGCGGTATTCTTCGTTAACCGTACCGCCCAACCGTTTGATTTCCTTGCGAATGGCATCCTTTTCGTCATCAGGCGTACGGCGAATGTCAACGGTAACGCCATCGTGGAATGCCCACATGAAGGCATGAACCCAAGGAACAACCGCCAGAAACCCCATCCAACCCATGATCTTGACTGCTTCGGCGTGTGGATGGTTGCGTTTGATCGCGATCCGCCCCGGCAGCCCCATGATGAACAGAAACAATGCCATCACCGCTGCCAGCAGCAATATCAGTGCCACGAAGGTCAGATAGTCGTAAAAGCCAAGCGGCTGTCCCAGTAAACCCATGCTCGTGCCTCCTTTTGGGAAGGTTACCTCATCCTCAGCCGTTGCCACCCATTTCGTCAATCAATTTATAGCTGGTGGGAGGATCGGCGCAGATACCCGGCCCGCATTCCACCAAGGTCGAGACCGCATTCAGCGCGGCCAAACCGAACATGATGAAAAACGCGGTTTTCGCCAGCGTGCTGCCGCCGAAACGGGGCTGTGGCTCGTTGTTGAACTGGCGGTCAAAGAACAGCATGAGTGCCGTGCCCAGCAGGATCAGAAAAAAACAGATCGCGGCCCAAGTGTAATAATGCAGCCCCAGCACGGGCGAGCCGTAATGCCCGGTTCCCGGCACGATATGCAGCAGGATCTGGCGCACGGAAACACTGCCGCCGAACAATGCCGCGAGCAGTATTATTGCGTAGTGCCGGGGGCGGGCACCGTAGAGCAGGTTCAACCCCAGTCCCACGCCCACAGCGACGAAGCCAACCCTCTGCAACAGACATAATGGGCAGGGCAGTTCGTATAGTTTCAACTGATAGATATAGGCCAGCAACAGCACCATAGATACCGCCAACATGCCAAGCGCGTTCAGGCTGCGTGAGAGTTCCGGTGTCATCTCAGCCCTCCTACAACTGGATCGTCAGTTGGCTGGTGGCGTGGAACTTAAACCAATACACACTCAACGCCAGCGTGAAAAAGAACAGCACATTGGCGGCTGTGGTGCGATTGAAATAATTCAGCCCCATCGTGGTTGTAAGTAACGCAAATAAAAGCGCTATCATGGCCCGGTTCTCCCCTCCCGTGCGACGATTGCTGTATGGGGCGAGTGTGTCAGGTGATAGCCGGTCTGGCAAGAACCTGCGTTCAGGATTCACTTTTAATGAGAGTTACTTAACGTTAATCGCAGAGTTTGACGTGGGTTTTCCACTCCTTGCATTTCCAGGTCAGCTCATCGGGCAGGGCGTGGTCGGTGTAGAGCACATCAACATCGGACAGCGAGGCAATCCGCGCCGGCGCGGCGCGCTGGAACTTGGACTGGTCGGCCACAAGACAGATCCTGCGCGCCTGCATGATGATGGTCTGGCTGACCCGCACTTCCTGAAAATCGAAGTCCAGAAGGTCTCCGTGAATGTCCAGCGCGGAGCAGCCGATGATCGCATAGTCAAACTTGAACTGTTCAATGGTCGATATCGTCAGGTTGCCGATCAATCCACCGTCGGATCGTCTCAGCACGCCACCGGCCACAACTATCTGACAATCTGGGTTGTCCACCAAGATGTTTGCGACGTTCATGTTGTTGGTCACCACCATCAGGTCTTTGTGGTTCAGCAGTTGCCGGGCAACGGCCTCGGTCGAGGTGCCGATGTTCAGGAACACAGACGCACCGTTTGGGATATCCTGCGCACATGTCTGAGCGATGCGCGCCTTGGTGTCGGCGTTCAGAGCGCGGCGATCCTCATAGCCGATATTCGACACACCCGAGCGCAGGACCGCGCCGCCATGTACCCGGTCGAGTTTGCCCATGTCGGCCAGTTCGGACAGGTCACGGCGGATGGTTTGAACCGTGACTTCGAACCGCGTGGCCAAATCTTCAACCATCACGCGGCCGTCCTGTCTGGCGATGTTCAGGATATCTGATTGGCGAAAGGATAAGGACACGGCTGGCTCCGAATACGGTGTTTTCGTTTTTGTTCTGTTTTTAGAAATTTTCAACTCATTGAGGGATGGGAAAAGGTTATCCGCGTGAATATGTGACAAAACGAACATAAACGAAAACAAACGTTGACGAAACGAGGGTGCGTAAGGTTAATGAACGCGCGTTTTCCACCAATGGGGAATCATCCGGATATGAAACAGACACAGGATCAGATCTCCGATCTCTTTATCATCGGCGGCGGTATCAACGGGTGCGGTATTGCCCGCGATGCTGCGGGGCGGGGGCTGTCGGTGACATTGGCCGAGATGAACGATCTCGCCTCGGCGACGTCTTCGGCCTCGACCAAGCTGTTTCACGGCGGGTTGCGGTATCTGGAATACTTTGAGTTCCGCCTTGTGCGTGAGGCGTTGATCGAGCGCGAAACCCTGCTGCGAGCGATGCCACATATCAGTTGGCCGATGCGGTTTGTGCTGCCGTATCACGAGGATATGCGGTTTGACTCGGAAACCCCGACCTCGCGCCTGCTGAGCATGGTGATGCCGTGGATGAAAGGGCGGCGCCCGGCGTGGCTGATCCGCCTCGGCCTGTTCTTGTATGATCATCTGGGCGGGCGTAAAATTCTGCCCGGCACGGATGCGCTGGACCTTAAAATCGCACCCGAAGGGCGGCCGTTGCATGACAAGTTCGAGACGGCCTATGAGTATTCGGATTGCTGGATCGAGGATTCCCGGCTGGTTGTTCTTAATGCCCGCGATGCCGAGGCGCGCGGGGCAAAGATCATGATCCGTACCGAGGTTCTGTCGGCGGAACGTGTAGGCGACCTGTGGGAGGTGACGGTACGGGATCGTGACAGCGACGAGACATGTGTTGTTCGGGCCAAAATGCTGATCAACGCGGGCGGTCCGTGGGTCGGGGACATCATCCAGACGAAAATCCGCGTGAATTCGCGTGAAGGCGTTCGGCTGGTGCGCGGTAGTCATATCGTGACCCGCAGGCTGTTCGACCACGATAAATGCTATTTCTTCCAAGGCGAAGATGGTCGCATCATCTTTGCCATCCCGTATGAGCGCGACTTCACCCTGATTGGCACCACGGATCAGGATCATCCGAATCCGTCCGAGCCTCCGATCTGTACTGCAGCCGAGCAGGATTACCTGTGCGCCTTCGCAACGAAGTATTTCAAAAGCCCGGTGACCCGCGATGATATCGTCTGGACCTATTCCGGCGTGCGGCCCCTGTACGATGATGGGGCCAGCAGTGCGACGGCTGCGACGCGGGATTATACCTTGAAGGTCGACGCGCAGGGCGGAGCACCGGTGCTGAACGTCTTCGGTGGCAAGATCACCACCTATCGGCGCTTGGCGGAGAGCGCGCTAGAGAAAGTTGCTGAGCATTTTGCAGACCTACCTGGACCCTGGACGGCAGGGGTTGCTTTGCCCGGTGGGGACTTCGCTGTCGATGGAGTGCAGGATCTGGTGGCTGGACTTGAGGCTGATTTCAACTTTCTGGATCGCGCCTGGGCTGAACGTCTTGTACGGGCCTATGGTACCGAGGCCCGCGCTGTTTTAGGCGATGCCAAATCTGCGGGCGATTTGGGAGAGGACTTTGGTGCCACTCTGACCGCGAGGGAACTGGTATGGCTGATGGACCAGGAATATGCGCGCAAGGCTGATGATGTCGTCTGGCGCCGAAACAAATTGGGCTTGCGGCTGACTGCCGATCAGATTGCCCGGATCGATGATTGGATGTCGCAGCACTGCGCGCAAGCTGCTGCCTAAGAAAATGCCCCACCTGTCTGGTGGGGCTTTTTGTTGAGTTACGCTGCTTCCTCGGAAGGTCCCGGATCATTCTTTGTTCCCTTGATCCATTCCCTGAGGCTTTGCATCAGGGCATACAGAACCGGAACCAGAATCACACCGACCAGCGTGGCCGCCAGCATGCCGCCAAACACGGCGACGCCGATGGCTTTCTGGCTGGCCGCACCTGCGCCGCTCGCTGCCAGCAGCGGCACAACACCCAACAGGAAGGACAGCGCGGTCATCATCACCGCGCGGAATCGCTGGAATGCGGCCTCGGCGGCGGCGTCCTTGATCGAAAGACCGTTGGCCCGCTGCTCCATCGCAAACTCAACGATCAGAATGCCGTTTTTCGAGGCCAGACCAACAAGCATGATCATCCCGATCTGCGTATAGAGGTTGATGTCACTACCCACGATGGCCACGGCAGCCACGGCCCCGAACAGGGCGACAATCACCGATAGCAGGATTGAAACCGGCATCGTCCAGCTTTCATATTGCCCGACAAGGAACAGATAGCCGAACAGGATAGCCAGACCCAGAATGACGATCACGAGACTGCCCGAAGCCAGCTGTTGCTGCGCAGTCCCTGTCCATTCGAACGCATAGCCTGGGGGTAGGGCGGTCGCTGATTCCTCGGTCATGACATTGATCGCATCGCCCGTCGAAAGCCCCGGCGCAGGAACTGCCGTCACAGTCGCCGAGCGGAACAGATTGTGGCGTTTCAGAAGCACCGGACCCAGCACGTTTTCAACATCGACCAGCGTTCCAAGCGGAACCATCTCACCCTGTTGCGAGCGGACATAGAGGTTTGAAATGTCCTCGACGTTGTCGCGATAGCTGCCGTCGGCCTGGATCATCACGCGATAGACACGGCCGAACAGGTTGAAGTCGTTCACGTAGTAGGACCCCAACTGCGCCTGCATGGTCTGGAACACTTCGGCCACGGATACTTGCAGCGTCTTGGCCTTCTCACGGTCCAGATCGACGAAAAGCTGCGGCACGTTTGCTCGGAAAGTGGTGTAGGCCTGTCCGATCTCGGGCCGCTGGTTCGCCGCATAGACGAACGATCCCACGGCCGAGGCCAGATCCTGAGGCGTTCCGCCCCCGGTCTGCTGGACCTCCATCTCGACACCTGCAGACATGCCCAAGCCTTGAATGGGCGGCGGGTTGAAGGCCACGATCGAGGCCGCGGACTCACCATAGGCGATGGCCAGTACCTTTTGCAGGATCGCCTCCGCGCTCAGGCCGTCTTCCTGACGCTCATCCCAGTTATCCAGGTTCACAAAGATCGCAGCGCCGTTAGTCGTGGTGCCATTCAGGATCGAGAACCCGTTGATCAGAACGGTGCTGGCCACGCCGGGGATCTGCTGAATCTGATCATCGACCCGGGCGGAGACAATCTCGGTACGTTCCAGCGTCGCCGCATCGGGCAGTTGAATGTCGACAAACAGATAGCCGTTGTCCTCAAGCGGCAGGAACCCGCTGGACGTATTTGACATGATTGTCCCGGTACCCATAGCCAGCGCGGCAATCACACCAAGGCCAATGACCGGAAGGATCAGCAGCTTGCGCACGATGGCCACATAGCCGCCACGAATGGTGCCAATGAAATTCTCAAACACCGCCAACAGCCCCTTTGGCGGACCCGAGCGAGCACGTAGAACCAGCCCGCACAAGGCCGGTGACAGGGTCAGCGCGTTGATTGACGAGATCACAACAGCGGTCGAGATCGTCACAGCGAACTGCGAATAAAGCCGCCCAGAGATACCCGGCATAAAGGTCACTGGTACGAACACGGCCAGCAGAACCAGCGTGGTCGCGATGACCGGGCCGGTGATCTGACCCATGGCCTTTCGGGTTGCCTCGGCAGGGGGCAGCCCCTCGTCGGCAATGATCCGTTCTACGTTTTCAACCACAACAATGGCGTCATCCACCACGATCCCGATGGCCAGAACCAACGCGAACAATGAGATCGTGTTCAGCGACATGCCGAAAAGCAGCAAGAAGGCGAATGTACCGATCAGAGAAACCGGGATTGCGACAGCGGGAATGATCGTGGCCCGCCAACTACCCAGAAAGATGAAAACAACCGTGATCACCAGCGTGAAGGTCATGATCAGCGTTGTGACCACGTCGTTCAGCGACTGTTCTACAAAGTCAGTTGTGTTAAACGGCACGGCGAATTCCACATCCGTGGGAAAGCTGCGCGACAACCGCTCCAGTTCGGCCTCGACCCGATCAGATACTGCCAGCGCGTTGGCGCCGGGGGCCTGATAGATGCCGATGACGGTTGCCGGAACACTGTCAAAGAAACCGGAGGCCGCATAGTACTCCGCGCCCAGTTCTACCCGTGCGATATCCTTGACCCGCACAATTGAACCGGCATCACCGGTCCGAATGACAATCTCACCGAACTCATCGGCCGAAGTCAGGCGGCCTTTGGTTTTGATCGTGTATTGAAACGTTTGCCCCTCGGGCACCGGAGGCGCACCGATCGAACCGGCTGAAACTTCGACGTTCTGCTCGCGGATGGCGTTGATCACATCCCCAGGTGTGATGGACAAGGCCGCCATCTGATCAGGGTCCATCCAGATCCGCATTGCGTATTCCAGATTGGTCAAAACGTCCGCGCGACCCACACCCTGAACCCTCGCCAGAGCGTCCTTCAGGTTGATCGAGGCATAGTTCGACAGAAACACACTGTCATAGGTGCCATTGGGTGAGGTAAGAGTTACCAGCAACAGCATATTTGTCGATGCTTTCTGCGTGACCACACCCGAGGACGTCACCTCGGCCGGCAACGAGGACATCGCCTGCGCCACGCGGTTCTGCACATTGACCGAGGCGATATCGGGGTCGGTTCCGACTTCGAATGTGATGTTCAGCGAGTAGGAACCGTTATCGGACGAGGTGGACGTCATATAGATCATGTCGTCCACACCGTTCACCTGAGCCTCAATAGGCGCAGCGACGGTGTTTTCCACGGTTTCGGCGTTAGCGCCGGTATAGGTGGTGGTCACACTGACCACTGGCGGCGTGATGTCCGGGAACTGGGCGACCGGCAAAACCAGATAGCCTATCCCGCCCATGATGGTCAGGACCAGCGAAATAACAAGCGCCAGCTTGGGCCGGCTAATGAACAGGGCAGAGAACATCTGTTACTCTCCCGGCTGCTCAGAGGCCACGACCGCATCCACGGCCACGCCCGGACGAACCCTTTGCAGGCCCTCAACGATCACGCTTTCTCCTTCGCGCAATCCTTCTTTTACGATGATCGCCGAGTCGACACCATCTCCGGTGGTGATATAGCGTTGTTCGACCATCTGCTTGTCATTTACGACCAGCACAAAATCGCCTCTCTGGTCACGTTGCAGCGCGGCCTGAGGGATCAGAACCTCGAGAGTGGGTTCAAGCGCCTCTATGTGCACGTTCAAAAAGGCTCCGTCGACGATCAGTCGGCTGTCATTGTCAAACTCGGCGCGCATCGTGATTGCGCCGGTCAGGGGATCGATCCGGTTGTCGACGAAAACGATCTTTCCTGTCTCGTCCAACTCGGTCCCGTTCGGCAAAGTCACGCGAACAACGGGGCTTTTCTGGCTTTCAGCCAGCGACGAGGCGTTTTCGCCTACGGTTTCAAGAACGGTCGTAAATTGTTTCTCATTCAGGGAAAAATTAACATAGATTGGGGCTTCGCTGACGATATTGACCAGCGGAGGATTGGTCGGTCCGACAACGTCACCGACACTAATCGCAACCCGACCGATGCGGCCAGAGAACGGGGCATGGATCTTGGTATAGCTCAGGTCCAGCTCGGCCTGTTGGATGGCGGCCTTGGCGGATTTGACCTCGGCCTCGGCGACCAGTTCGTTGGCGCGGGCGATGTCCCGTTCGGATTCCGGCGTGGCATCGCGTAGGTAGAGTTCTTCCTTACGGGCCAGTTCGACCTTGGCGAGTTCCAGGTTGGCTTCGGCCCGGTCCAGATCGGCATTGCGGGCTTCCAGTGTCGCTTCGTAGAGGTCGGGTTCGATGGTGAACAGAACGTCGCCTTGTTTTACCAGCGCCCCGTCTTCCACGTCCTGACTTTCCAGAAAGCCGCTGACACGTGCCACGATGTCCGCTCTGTCCAAGGCTTCAGCCCGCCCGATGAACACGGCTTCATCGGTGATTTCCTGCGTATAGGCCGCAGCAATGGACACTTTGGGCGGTGGTGCGTCGCCTTGATCCTGTGCCACGGCCGCATGTGCCATGCCCATGCAGACCAAAGCCGCAATGAATGGCCCGCAGAAGCGGGATTGGGAATTCTTCAATGCAAGGGACATGGCAGGCGCCTCGTTAAAACTACGGTTTTTGCGCCGAGGCAGGCTGAGCACCCCGACGAGTCGATTGAGTTCTTGGTCAGGATGGCGGTTTTGCGTGTATATCTCAAGCTTCTTGAATACGATTAAATTGTCCCGGTTCGCGGAATTTTTCGCGCCATCCGGTCAACTTAGACCGGCTTTCTTAACCGCGCGTTTCAAAATTCACGTCAGGATTACGAAAATGGGGGCCGTGTATGCCCCCGTTCCACGTTCAATATCAAGTGTTCGATCAGTCGCGTGTGCCGGCAAATCGGGTCTGCCAGTCTTCGCGCTGTTCGTCGGTAATTTTGGCGAACAGAACGTCGGGCACGGTAAAGGCGTGCCCAGCGGGCAGGGCGCTGAGCGCGGCCGCGACATCATCGGGCCAGTTTGTGTCCAGCGTGTTCATCGCGCTCAGCATTTTGGCCGAGGTTTCGGGGATGAAGGGGGCGCTTAGAACGGCATAGAGACGGATCAGGTTCAGACCCAAGCGCACCTGAGCTGCGGCCTGTTCCGGGTCTTCCTTGAATGTCGACCACGGAGCGGCGGCTTGCAGGTATTCGTTACCTGCCACCCAGATCGCCCGCAGTTCCTGCGCGGACTTGCGAACCTCCATTGCCTCCATATGCCCTTCATAGGCGCGGACGCGACGGGTGAGTTCCTCGATCAGTGCCTGTTCACGCTCGCCATAGCTTCCGCCTTCGGGCACGGCTTCTGAGAATTTCGAACGGCAGAACTTGGTGATCCGGCTGACAAAGTTGCCCAGCACATCAGCCAGATCCTTGTTCACCGACTGCTGGAAGTTTTCCCAGGTGAATTCGCTGTCACTGCTTTCCGGCGCATGGCTCAGCAGCCACCAGCGCCAATAGTCGGCGGGCAGAATCTCCAGCGCCTGATCCATAAACACGCCACGGCCTTGGCTGGTCGAGAACTGACCGCCATCGTAGTTCAGATAGTTGAAGGATTTCAGGTGGTCGACCATCTTCCACGGCTCGCCCGATCCCAGAATTGTGGCCGGGAAGGACAGTGTATGGAATGGCACGTTGTCCTTACCCATGAACTGCACATATCGCACGTCGTCGGCGCCTTTGTCGGTACGCCACCAGCGCTCCCACTCGGCATCGGACTTGCCATTGGCATCCGCCCATTCCTTGGCACAGGCGATGTATTCGATCGGCGCGTCGAACCAGACGTAGAAGACCTTGCCTTCCATGCCCGGCCATTCCTGATCACCTTTCTTGACCGGAACACCCCAGTCCAGATCGCGGGTAATGCCGCGATCCTGCAGGCCGTCGCCATCATGCAGCCACTTCTTAGCAATCGAGGTGGTCAGGATCGGCCAGTCAGCCTTGCCATCGATCCACTTATCCAGTTGATCCTTCATCGCGGATTGCCGCAGGTACAGGTGTTTGGTCTCTCGCACCTCCAGATCGGTTGAACCGGAAATGGCCGAGCGCGGCTCGATCAGATCGGTTGGGTCCAGCTGCTTGGTGCAATTCTCGCACTGATCCCCGCGTGCGCGCTCATAGCCGCAGTTGGGGCAGGTGCCTTCAATGTAACGGTCGGGCAGGAAACGGCCATCAGCGTTGGAGTAGACCTGTTTTTCACTGACTTCGCGGATCAATCCGGCATCATCCAGCTTACCCGCGAAATGCTGTGTCAGGCGCTTGTTCTGATCACTGGACGAACGGCCAAAGTGATCGAAACTGAGGCCGAAACGGTTGGCGATATCCGCCTGAACTGCATACATGTCGGCGCAGTATTCGGCCACTGGTTTGCCCGCCTTGGCAGCAGCCAGTTCCGCCGGCGTACCATGTTCGTCGGTCGCGCACAGGAACATGACCTCATTCCCCCGGCCACGCTGGTAGCGCGCGTACAGGTCGGCAGGCAATTGCGAGCCGATCAGGTTGCCGAGGTGCTTGATCCCGTTGATGTAAGGGATCGCCGAAGTGATGAGAATCCGAGCCATTTTGCGCTTCCAAGTATCTATCTGCGCGCCCGTCTACCTTATGTGACCCGCCAGCAAAAGCCCGGTTTCACCGATAAGCGCCTGAAAAGAAGTGTATGCGCATGTGCGCGTGGCTTTCGCGTGATGGCCCCTGACCATGTATAATGGGCGCGCAATTCGTTCACGGGGGATAAAATGAAACTATTCTTGGTTCATCGCCTGATACAGGTGACCGCAATTCTCTGTCTGATCAATTTCCTGGCGCCGAGCGTTCAGGCAGACCAAGGCGAAGCCATGGATGCGATTGACAGCTTTGACAAGGCGATGCTGTCGATTTTCCGCCGTGGTCAGGATACGCTGACGTCGCAGACACGCCCGGTCATGGTGATCGCACGGGATGTTACGGTCCTGTCCGAGCATGGGCAGGTGTCGTTTCCCAGGGACGCGCCAAACTACCTGATTTTCAAATCTACATCACACGTTCTTCTGGGGATTATCGGTGCTGTGACCCCGTGGCCCACGGAATATGCCGATGGCGCAAGATGGAAAAAGGATTTTGCGGCCATCGCGCAGGAAATCGATACGCTGACGCCGTGGATAGAGAAGCTCGACCTGCCAAAAGAGGAGATTGCCCGGCAACGTCAGATGCTTGAGGCCGCGCGTAGCTTTACGAATATGGCGGTCCAGCGCGGAACCCTTACACGACAAGACGTCTCAAGAGTGATCAACGACATGCGTCCCATCTGGGCGGCCAACATGCGCGAGGCGGCGCGAGCTGAGCTTGCCTCGTTGCACAAGGCCGTGACTGAGGCGCGTGCGGCAATCAGCAAAGAAGACTGGGATAAAATGTATGTGGTTCATCACGGCGGGTCCAATGTAACGGGGATCAATGTTGTCGAACTCTATCTGGAGCGCGTGATGCCGCAGAAAGTTCTGACGGGTCAGGTTATGTTTGCCGAAAATGCGCATGGCAACAAGGCGATGGCCGATTACGTCGGCTATGAGAAGATGCAACGTCTTGTGGGCGCTTGGGCATTCGGGGATCCGGGGCGCATGGAGGTTGATCTACTGGGCTATGAAGCAGGCTCGCTTCTCGATGAAATGATCCCGTCCGTGCCGCCGCCGGAGTAGCGTTCGGGGCTCTATTCCTCGCGCGACCGTTTCAGCAAACGCCCGATGGTGAACGAGGTGCGCGGGGCATAGACATAGTTGGTTCGCTCTTCCGGTGTCGGACGAGAGCGCATCCGCGCCACGCCGAATACGATCAGAACCAAGTGTCCGGTGGCCACAAAGGCGAACAGGGCACCGGGACCAAATTGCTGGATCAGCGTGGATGAGATGTAAGGTGAGGCAATTGCCCCCAGCGCGTACCAGAACATCAGCGCGGCTGACAGTTCCACCCGTTCCTCCGTGGTAGCAAAGTCATTTGCGTGTGCAGAGGAAACCGAGAAGATCGGAAAGGTCGTTAGGCCAAAGATTCCAGCGGCCAGCATAACACCCAGCGTACCGGTGCCGCTTGCGGCCATCGTAACACCACAACTGAGCACGGCAGCACCGGATAGCCAGATCAGCACCCAGCGCCGGTCATATTTATCGGCAAGCCATCCCAACGGGTATTGGGCCAGAGCCCCTCCCAAAACAAATGAGGCGAGGAAAAACGCAATCTGATCCACGACCAGCCCTACCTCTTGCCCGTAAACGGGGCCGACCATACGGAACGAGGCCGAACTAAGCGCCGCCACGATCACTCCCGCCACCGCCAGGGGGGAACTGCGCCAGGCCAGTTTCGGTCTCAGGCGGGGGGCGTCAGGTGTGATCGGCTGGCTGGCACGGGTCAATGTCAGCGGCAATAGCGAAGCGCAACACAGGATCGCCAACAGATTATAGGACACGTACGAAGCGGGCGGCAGCACGGCAATGATCAACTGCGCACCCAGCGATGCCCCCATGTCGACGAACCGATACGTCCCCATGGCGCGCCCACGGGTTTCGTTGGTGACTTTGGCGTTCAGCCAGGCCTCAATCACGGTGTAGCTGCCTGCTACGCAGGTGCCCGAGGCGATCCGCAATAGGGCCCATAAATAAGGGTTGTCAGTCAGAGTATGCCCGATCAGCCCCATCGCCCCCAAGGCTGTACAGACGGCAAAGGCCCGCGAGTGGCCGACGTTCCCCATAAGCCGTGGAGCCCACCAGCAGCCAATAAAAAAGCCAAGGAAATGCGATGATCCCAACAGACCGATCTGCTCGGTCGTGAAATCCAGTGTAATGCCCGAGATGGCGTCCAGCGGTCCGACGCCGCCGGTGGAGAGCTGCAGCAGAATGACAGAAAGAAAAAGGGCGGCAAAGGAAATGATCGTGCGCATGATGGGCTCACCTTTACCCAATACGCCAGTAATGCGCGCGCCTTATCGACGCGCAGGCGTCGTTTTTTGTCTATCCTGCCTTTTTGATTTCGGCCCGGATGTTCAGCCCGACGGTGTCCTGCACCAGATCGGGGTATCCGGACGCGCCGAAATCGTGGCGGTTCAGCGCGCCGGTCAGGCGGATGGACAGCATGTCGAGATTGTCAGAGGTGCTGCCTGGCGGGCGAAAGAGGTCGGCTTGCAAGGCGATCGGTTTCGTGACGCCTCGTAGGGTCAGGTTGCCGGTGATTTTCGCCCCGCGGGAGATCCGCCCGCCGTCACCCAGCTGTACCCGGGTCGATACGAAGTGAATGGTTGGGAACCGTGCGACGTCCAATACGCTTGCACCCAGCATCGCGTTCCTGGCGAATGGCAGTTTGGTGCGGGCTTCGGCGGCGTTCAGGGTGACACTGACGCGACTGTTGGTCAGGTTGCTCAGGTCGATCCGGATATCGGCCGAGTGGATCGGCATGGTGCCGGATTGGGCAAGGCCCGACAGGTCAAAGGTAAAGTCCACGGATGTGCCCTTGGGCACCAGCACGTAGGTGCTGAGGTCCGCATGGGCCGGGCGGGTCAGAGGCAGAATGGCCAACCCGGCCAGAAGTGTGCGCCGGGTCAGGTGGGTCATGCCAAGGCCTCCTGCCTGCGCGGGCGTGAACGGTTCAGCAGCACCAGCAGGATGGCAATGTTCAAGCCGTTCCACAAAATGCCGTTGATGAAGGCCAGTTGGTAATTGCCGGTCACGTCGTAAATCCAACCGGACATCCAGCCACCCAAAGCCATGCCCATGATCGTCATCATCATGACGAACCCGACGCGGGCGCCAGCCTCTTGCGGAGGCATATACTCGCGGACCACCAGTGCATAGCTGGGCACGATACCGCCCTGCGCCAGCCCGAACAGCAGGCTGATGACGTAAAGCGATACCATCCCGTCATAAGGCAGGAACAGGAACAGGGCGATGCATTGCAGAACCGAGCCGATCAGCAGGGTCATCACCCCGCCCAACTTGTCGGCCACCAGTCCCGAGATCACGCGGCTGACCACGCCGCCCAACAGCATCAGCGACAGCATCTCGGCCCCGACGGCCGGACCGTATCCCAGACCGACGCAGTACGAGACGATGTGAACCTGCGGCATCGACATGGCCACGCAGCATCCGATCCCCGCCAGACCCAGAATGTATTGCAGGGCGCGTGGCGATATTCCAACGCTGCGGGCTTTGATCTGCGCGTTGGCGGCGGCGGTGCTGTGCGCCTCGACCGGGACCTGACGGCGTAGAAGAAGGGACAGGGGGATGACGATCGCCAAAGTTATGACTGCCAGCGTCAGATAGACTTGCTGCCAGCCGTCGCGGGCCAGAATGCCCGACAGGAGGGTGGGCCAGATCGCCCCGGACAGGTAATTCCCGCTGGCCACCAGCGCGACGGCGATCCCGCGCCGCCGCATGAACCAGTGCGAGATATCGGCGATCAGCGGCCCGAACCCAATGGACGTGCCCAGCCCCAGCAGCAGATGCGCCACCGACAGCAGCAGGATGTTCGGTGCCCATGTCGCCAGCAGGTAGCTTATTGCGCTTAGAATTGCGGCTCCGATCAGCGCCTTGGTCACGCCCAGCCGGTCGACCATTTGGCCCAGCCACATGTTCCCCAACGCAAAGCCGATCATGGCCAGAACGTAGGGCAAAGAAGCCTCGGCCCGTCCGGCCCCGAACTGCGCCTCGACGGCGGGCATCACCACGATCACCGCCCACATGCCCACATTTGCCACCATTGCTATGGCGAGCGTGATCAGAAGGCGAAGCCAGGAGTAGCGGCTGTCATGGATCGGATGGCTCATACGGAAACGCTAGGGCCGGGGTCGGGCTTTGGCCAGTCACATGTTTTGTGATCCCGGTGAGGTGTCACCCCAATACATCTTGCGTTTCGATCCGGGTCAGGTTCAGCCCGGCGCGCGGTTTGGTCTGGGTGGCCTGCCAGCTAACCGGGGGCAGGGCGCGGGCGCGGCGGCGGGTCAGGGTCCAGCGGCGGGCCTCTCCCTGATGGTTCGCCGCCATGTGCCAGCGAGTCTCGACCCCTTGCGCGCCGCCATCGCCGGGTGTCAGTAGCAGGCCCAGTGGAGCCCGCCCCATCGCGCCACCCTGTTCGGCGGCCAGATGCATTCGCCGCACCGGCGTCAGCCCCGGCGCGCCGGGCAGGTCGCCGATGATGAGCGGGATCGCTCCGCTGCGCAGCGCCTCTTCCATGCACCACAGCAGATCCTCGGCACGGGTGGGACGGACGAAGATAAACCGGGCAGGATCGGCAAAGGGCATCATCCCATCGGGGTTCAGTTGGCCGGGCTCCCACGCGGGGGAAATCCACAGCACCGGCCCTTGTGCTTGGCCCGCTAACCACATGGCAAAGCTGCGCCGGGCGGGGCCGCAGGCCTCGTGCACGCGGCCCAGTTGCAGGGTGATCTGCGAGTGTAGGGCCAGCCCCGGCGCTTCACGCGCGGGCTTGCGGCCAAGAAGATTTGTAGACATGCCGCCAGCCTAGCATGTTCTCATTTTGTTCTCAATCTGGGAATGCTGCCATGAACCCGTTACCGGGACAGAATCATGCGGCCATCCGTGAATTGGATGTTCGAGAACCGATGTAGGTAGTCCATGCCAAGCAGAGACTGACGCAAATCGCCTTCATTGACCCAGGCCGCAACGCCATGATCGGTGATCGGGCCAAGTTCAAGACTGTCCAGCCGGATGGGCGCGGTGCGCACCTCTCCGTTCGCAGTCGAAGCGCGACCAAGGTAATTCAGCTGGTCGGGGTCAACGCCGATACGCCGGGCGTCCTTTTCGCTGAACACAATCTGGCTTGCACCGGTATCGACAAGGAAGTTGATTGGCTCTCCGTTCACGACAACAGGCAGATAATAATGTCCGTCATAGGCACGCGGAACTTCGATGGTTTCGCCGGTGACGGTCATCTGCGGGGCAGGGGCAACGGTCGAGCGGATGTCCTCCCACAAGCCGACAACGGCGATTGCACCGACGAAGATGAACACCCAAGCCATAGCCTGCTGCATGGTTTTGTTCAGCGACTGGCGGTTCTGCGAGACAAACCAAAACACCACCGCCGCGCCAAGCACGACCAGATACACCAAACGCCCAATGCTGTCGCCATCCATACCGTTACCCTAACTGAATTCACTCTTAGGTATATGGGGATTTAAGACGCAAAACCAAAGGCCTTCAGGCCATCCAATATGAACTGAACCGACAGCGCCGCCAGTAGCATGCCCAGCAACCGGGTCAACACGTTCAGGCCGGTTTTGCCCAGAATACGTGCAATCAGGCCACCGGACAGGAAGAACGTCAGAACCACGGCCATCACTGCAAGCATCACCAGAATAGCTTCAAAGATGCCCAGAATGCCCGGATGTTGACCGGCCAGAAGAATGATGGTCGCAATCGATCCCGGGCCGGCGACAAGCGGAATGGCCAGAGGGAACACAGATGGGTCGGGGTGTTCTTCTTCCTCTTCGACACGGTCTTCGCGGCGTTTGGTGCGGCGTTCGAACAGCATGTCGAGCGCGGTCAGAAACAGCAGCGCTCCGCCGGCGACTTTGAATGCCTCCATCGAGATGCCGACAAAGCCCAACACTGCCTCGCCAAAGGCCGCAAAAGCGATCAGGATTCCCGAAGCCACGGCACAGGTGCGCAACGCCACCTTGCGCCGCGCGCGCGAATCCATACCCTGCGTCAGCGCCACGAAAATCGGGGTGGTGCCAAAGGGGTCGATCACCACGAACAAGGTGGTAAATGCAGTAATGAAAAAGGCCAGATCCATCATGCGGCATTCTCGGCGGTTTCAAGGCGTTCGGCGGCGGCGACCCAAAGCGACTCCGCCTTTTGCATCGCTTCGACTACCTCGGCGAACTTACGGTTCCAGGTTTCCAGATCGTTGATCTTGTCGTCTTCGTACAGGGCAGGGTCTGCCAGCTTGGCCGAGAGTTTTTCGTGCATGTCCGATAGCTTTTCGATCCGGTCCTCGCACTTACGCAGGTCGGCGCGCAGGGCTAAAACAGTCTCGCGCGAAGCGCGTTTAGGTTTCTCCACCCGAGGGTTTTCTTTGACCGGTTTGTCGCGGGCCAGCAGCATGGCGCGATAGGCTTCGAGGTCACCGTAGAAGGGTTTGACCGTGCCGTCGGAGACCAGCCACAGTCGATCTGCTACCAGCGACAGCAGGTGCATGTCGTGGCTGACCAGGACCACCGCGCCGGAATAGGCGGTCAACGCCTCGACCAGCGCTTCGCGGCTTTCAATGTCCAGATGGTTGGTCGGTTCGTCGAGGATCAGCATATGTGGCGCATCGATGGTCGCGATCAGCAGCGACAGCCGCGCCTTCTGGCCCCCGGACAACCGCCCGACCAGAGTTTCCGCCTGATCAGCATTCAACCCGAACCCAGCAAGGCGCGACCGCCATTTGCCCGGAGCCTCATCCGGGCGCAGCCGACGTAGATGGTCCAGTGGTGTTTCGTCCACATGCAACTCATCGACCTGATGCTGTGCAAAATATCCGATACGCAGCCTGTTGCTGCGGGTCATCTTGCCCGCCATGAGGGGCAGGCGGTCGGACAGCAGCTTGGAAAGCGTTGACTTGCCCTGACCGTTTTTCCCCAGCAGCGCGATGCGGTCGTCCTGGTCGATGCGCAGGTTCAGTCGGCGCAGAACTTCAGTCTCACCATAGCCGGTCACTCCGCCCTCGATCTGGATGATCGGCGGCGAAAGCTCCTCGGGTTCGGGGAAAGAAAACGCGCGTAGGGCGGCCTCTTGCGGGGTCGAAACCAGTTGGATGCGTTCGATCATTTTCAGTCGCGACTGGGCCTGCACCGCCTTGGATGCCTTGTAACGAAAACGGTCAACAAAGCTCTGCAGATGGGCTATGCGGGCCTTGGCCTTGGCGTTTTCCGATTCTGCCTGGGCCAGACGTTCGGCGCGACGCTCGGCGAACTTGTCATAAGGCACCGCGTAGTAGGTCAGCTTGCGGTCTTCCAGATGCAGGATCGACCCTACCGCACGGTTCAGCAGTCCACGGTCGTGAGAGATGATGATGACCGTATGCGGGTACTTGGCCAGATAACTCTCCAGCCATAGCGCACCTTCGAGGTCCAGATAGTTGGTCGGCTCGTCCAGCAACAGCAGGTCGGGCTGAGAGAACAGTACCGCAGCCAGCGCGACACGCATCCGCCAACCGCCTGAGAAATCGGAGCAGGGGCGCAACTGGTCCTCATCATCAAATCCCAACCCTTTGAGAATCGAGGCCGCGCGGGCTTCAGCCGACCAAGCGTCGATATCCGCCAAACGGGTCTGAATCTCTGCAATCCGCGCGGGATCTTCGGCGCTGTCGGCCTCGGCCATCAAAGAGCTGCGTTCGGTATCAGCCGCCAGCACCGTGTTGATCAGCGACACGTTGGACGAGGGTGCCTCTTGTGCCACGCCCCCGATCCGCGCCCGTTTCGGTAAAACGATATTGCCCGATTCCAGCGCCAACTCGCCCCGGATCAGGCGGAACAGAGTGGTCTTGCCGGTGCCGTTCCGCCCCACCAGACCAACCTTGTGGCCGTCGGGAATGGTGGCGCTGGCGCCGTCAAACAGGGGGCGGCCCTCGACCGCATAGGTGATGTCTTCGATCCGTAGCATAGGCCGAGCACTGCGGCACGGCCTGACGCTTGTCAATGGGGTGAATCGCCGATGGCCTGTCAGTTTAGTTCTGCGGCCACGTCTTCAAAGGGGTACGAGGCAAAACCAACCAAAGCCTGGTCACCTTCTTCGCTGAATGCAAAGACGTGAACTTCGTCGTGGTGCAACGTGGCACGGCAAAACACACCCGACTGAGACAGGTTTAACGGGCAGGTTTCCAGATCGGTGTGAGCAACCGCTGTTTCGAATAGTTCGTAGTTCATCGGCACGGGCGCCGGATCGGCTACGGCGGTTGAGGCAAGGATGCAGGCGATAGCCGCAATTTTCGGTGTCATCAGAGTGGCCTTTTTGTTAACACTTTCTGTCCGCACAGCAAAATAACTGACAGAAAAAGTCAGGCAATAAAATCGATTTCTTTCAACCGCGTCATTCTTACGCGCTATCTCTTTGGCGCATTGCGCGTTTAACCTTGTCCGAGAGGCCCACACCTACAGGCTTTGCGCCAAGTGATTGGCATGGGCACGACGCGGACCTTGTGATAGCTCTGCCGTGATTTGCATTTCTAGCCGGATTTCTTCATGCGCGCGGCACAATCACCGCCATCTCTGGTAACACTGGTTTTTGCGACTGCGTTGTCAGTACTGTCGCTTAACATGTTCCTGCCGTCGCTGGCGCGGATGGGGGAAGACTTTCAGGTCGATTACGCGCTGGTGAACTTGTCCGTGGCGGGATACCTAGCGGTGTCTGCCGTGCTGCAACTGATCATGGGACCGTTGTCCGACCGGTTTGGCCGCAGACCTGTTCTGCTGATCTGTATGGTGGTCTTCGTCGCCGCGTCGGTCGGCTGCGTGCTGGCCGACGCGATCTGGGTTTTTCTGAGTTTCCGCCTGATGCAGGCCGCCGTGGTAGCCGGGCCTGTTCTGTCCAGCGCCGCTATCCGCGACATGTACTCGCCAAACGAGGCCGCCAGCAAACTGGGCTATGTGGCCATGGCGATGGCACTGGCCCCGATGCTGGGGCCGATGCTGGGCGGTGCGCTCGACAGTGTGTTTGGCTGGCGCGCTGGCTTTGTTCTGTATTCCGTGCTGGGGGCAGGAATGCTGCTATTGCTTTGGGTCGATATGGGCGAGACCAACGACAACCGGTCCTCGACCTTCGCCGCGCAACTGAGGGAGTACCCGCACCTGTTCCGCGCGCGCCGGTTCTGGGGCTATGCCCTGTGCGCGGCCTTTTCGATCGGCGGGTTCTATAGCTTCATCACCGGAGCGCCCTTGGTGGCAGCAGCTTGGTTTGATCTCAGCCCGGCGATGCTGGGGCTTGGCATTGGGATTATCACCGGAGGTTTTATGGTGGGGAACTTTATCACCGGACGGATCGCGGTGCGTACCCGGCTAACCACCATGATTCTGATCGGGCGCATTATTGCATCGACGGGACCGCTGGGTGGTCTGTTTCTGTTCCTTGCCGAACTGGGTTCGGTCTGGGTGTTTTTCGGTTCGGCAATCTTCGTCGGCTTTGGCAATGGTCTGACCAATGCCAATGCATCCGCCGGGGCGATGTCAGTCCGCCCCAAACTGGCGGGCAGCGCCGCTGGCCTGTCCGGCGCAATGATCGTGGCACTTGGGGCCGTTCTGACCTCGCTCACCGGTGTTTGGGTTAGCCCCGAAAACGGTCCGTTCCTGGTTCTGGGCATGATGTGGGCGTGCAGTTTCGCCGGGCTGTTGGCGGTGCTGTATGTGCGTTGGGTTGACCGCCATGACCCACTGCCCGAAACGATCTGAGCCGTAGCGCATCATAGTGCTTTTCATATGAGACAGACCATGCTAGGCGGCGCGCGATGGATTTCGGCGCGATCCCGCGCCTTATGTTAAGGAGAGGCCGACATGGCACTGGAACGCACATTCTCGATCATCAAACCCGATGCAACCCGCCGCAACCTGACTGGCAAAATCAACGCCAAGTTCGAAGAAGCGGGCCTGCGCATCGTCGCGCAAAAGCGCATCCACATGACCAAAGAACAAGCCGGCAAATTCTACGAAGTACACGCTGAGCGTCCGTTCTATGACGAACTGTGCGAATTCATGTCGTCGGCTCCGGTTGTTGTTCAGGTTCTGGAAGGCGAAGGCGCCATTGCAAAGAACCGCGAAGTCATGGGCGCAACCAACCCCGCAGACGCAGCCCCCGGCACCATCCGCGCCGAGTTCGCTGAATCGGTTGGCGAAAACTCGGTCCACGGCTCGGATGCTCCGGAAACCGCAGCTGTTGAGATCGCCTACTTCTTCTCGGGCATCGAACTGGTCGGCTAATCTGCTGTAAGATCTGAATTTCAGGCCGCTCCCGGCAACGGGTGCGGCCTTTTTCATACCGGCTTGAGGTCGTCCACTGACACCCGCACGCCGACCGCATCCAGATCCGAAATCATCTTGGTTTCGGGTGTGGCGCTGACACTGGTCTTGATCGCATCAAACCTCTGACGCAGGGCCTTTTTCTCCTCACCCTTGCAATCGTTCCATGGGCGTCCTTGCAACCCCATCACCAGAACATAATAGCCGATGAAATGCGGCCGGGTTCCGGCGCGCACCAAGCGGGCATATGCCTCATCGGGGCCCAACTCACGCAGTTGCTGCGCCGAGTGGATTCCGGCACGGGCACACGCCTGTTCGAAAGCGGGGCCAAGGTTGCGGATCGAAGAGACGGGATCGGACATGCCCAACTTCTAGCCCTGTGGTGCAGTGATGTCGACCTGACGCCGGGTTAGAGCAACATCGGACTTGCCAGATGGGATGGCGTGCGATTTCATGACGTCATGCTGTCATAAGGTTGCCCATGTCGAAGAACAAGGAACCCGGGGGAAAATCCGACAAAAGCAAAAAGAACACCTCGCTGAGGTTGGATGGCAAGACTTTGAAAGCCCTCAAGATCCGGGCAATCGAAGAGGGGACCAGCGTTCAGAAGATCATCTAGACACTGGTGAATGACTATCTTGATACGTCGAAAAAGGGTCGTTCGTGATGGGGCAGAAAAGCGGGTTTTTCATCGTTCCGGGCAAATTCGATCTGGCGGGGTTTTCCGACGCGCTCAAAGGTCTGTCGCCCGAATTCGAAACACCTGCAGCCGCACGCCCGTTCGACCTTTTGGACTGTCATGATCAATCGCTGCGGGCAGAAGGGCGGTTGCTGATCGAGGTCGACGGCGCATTACAATTGCTTCAAGCCGACGGCGATGTTCTGGCTCAGGCCTGCAGCGGTAAGGAGAAGTTCGTTCAGGACCTGCCGGACGGCCCTGTAAAAGCGGCGGTGAAGGGGTTCCCCAAACTGCGCGCGTTGATGAGCATAGGCTCGGGCCTGATCGAATCCGGCAGTTTTGCGGTGCTGGATGACCTGCAAAAGACGCAGGTCCGGGGCAGCGTCGTGACGTTGTCCACGGATAAGGGGCGGGCGACCATTCTGAACGTACAGCCGATGCGCGGCTATGACCGCGCCTTTCACGCTGTGTGCGCGGCGTTGAAGACTATGGCGGTATCTGGATTTGACACGGTGTTCTCAAACTTGTTTCCCGACTCCACCCCCTATGACGCCAAGCCCGATGTCCCATTAGGCACGCAGGAGCCTTCCATCGAAGTGGCAGCGGATATCATTCGGACCTATCTGGCCGTCGCGCGCCAGAACGAGGCGGGTGTGATCGCCGATATCGACACCGAGTTCCTGCACGACTACCGCGTCTCGCTGCGCAGGGTCCGGTCAGTGTTGAGCCTGTTCAAAGGCGTGTTCTCACCGGAACAGGCCGACGCGCTGAAACGCGAATTCTCGGATCTGATGGCCCCGACCGGGCGAGTGCGGGATCTGGATGTCTATCTTCTGGAAAAAGAAATTTACTTCAATCTGATACCGCCCAACCTTCATCAAGGCGCCGAGGCCATGTTCGCGCAGTTCGCGAAGGAGCGGACCCGCGCTCTGACCGCGCTGTCGCAGCGCTTTCGCAGCGCGGCATACAGCAAAAAGATGGATGAATTGGCGGCGTTGCTTGCTGATGTGAAAGGGTTGGAACCCGGTCCAAATGCAGATCGTGGGGCTTATGGCTATGCCTGTGCGCTGATCTGGAAACGGTATCGCAAGGTGTGCAAGCTGGCCCGCGGCATCACCCCGGAAACGCCGGATAAGGTCGTGCATGACCTGCGGATCGACTGCAAGAAACTGCGCTACCTGATGGAGTTCTTTGGTCCTCTGTTCGACAAAAGTGATTTTAAAACGCTTATCAAGCCATTGAAAAAGCTGCAGGATAACCTTGGCCTGTTCAACGACTACTCGGTCCAGCAAGAGGCGCTGCTGGAATTCGTGACGACCCAAAGCAACGCGCAAGGTCGGGTAAACGCCCAGCTCGCCATGTCCGTCGGTGGGTTGATCGCCGTTCTCGACCAACGCCAAAAGGCAGAACGCGACCGTGTGATCGCAAATTTCCAGCATTTCGACAGCCCGGACATCCAGAAACTGTTCCGAACTCTGTTTCACCACAAGGAGGATTGAGGAGTGAAGATCATTGCCTGCTACAGCAACAAGGGCGGAGTGGGAAAAACCGCGACCTCGGTGAACCTGGCCTATGCCTATGCGCAAGCGGGGTACACCGTGCTGCTATGCGATCTCGATCCTCAGGGGGCATCGGGGTTCTATTTCCGGGTGAAGCCGTCGAAAAAGCTGACGGACGCACGGTTCTTCGAAGATGTTGAACGGTTCACCAAGTCGATTAGGGCCAGTGATTTTGATGGGCTGGACGTATTGCCCGCCAACCTGACGTTTCGCGATTTCGATGTGTTCCTCTCGCGCATGCGGAACAAGCGGTCGCGGCTGAAAAAGGCCTTGGCCACCGCGGGCAGAGATTATGACGTGATCATTCTGGATTGCCCGCCGAACTTCTCGACCCTGTCCGAGAACATCTTCAAGGCCGCCGACCAGATTCTTGTGCCCGTCATCCCGACGACACTATCTGAACGAACGCTCGAGCAATTGGTGAGTTTCTTCAACGATCACAAGTTACCCAAGAAAAAGCTCAAGGCGTTTTTCTCAATGGTGCAGCGGCGCAAAACCCTGCATCTGGAAACAATGGAGAAGATGCGCAAGGCGTACAAAAAGCGGTTCCTGCAATCCGAGATTCCCTTTGCCGCGGATATCGAGCGTATGGGTCAGAACCGCGCCCCGGTCAGCATCTATGCCGGGCGCAGCGCCGCAAGTGCTGCTTATCAAGCGCTGTTTGGTGAACTGGAAAACGGAGTGATTTCAACCAAATGAGTACCGAGATTGAACGCAAGTTTCTGGTCGCGGACCTGCCTGACTTGAGTGGCGCGGAAAAGGCCGTTGTGCGTCAGGGCTATCTGACGGCCCCTGACGACTCCACTGAACTCCGTCTGCGTCAGAAAAACGATAGGTACTTTCTGACGCTGAAAGGCGGTGGCGCTTTGGTGCGGGTCGAGCGTGAGGCTGAAATCTCGGCCGAGCAATTTGATACCTTTTGGCCCGAGACAGACGGGCGCCGGGTGGAAAAGGAGCGCCACACAGGGCAATTGCCAGATGGTCGGGTGTTTGAACTGGACGTGTTTCTGGGTGATCTGGCGCCGTTGCGTTTGGTCGAAGTTGAGTTTCAGACCCAAGCCGAGGCCGAAGCCTATACTCCACCCGAATGGTTCGGCGCCGACGTGACGGCGGATAAACGATATAAAAACAAGACGATGGCTACTAAAGGGGTTCCTGCCTAACGATTGCGAGCCAGCTTGATCACCACCTCAAGTCCCGGATCGCAATTATGCGCCTCGAATGCGCCTCCATGCATTCGGGATATTGCGGCAACCAGGGCCAGCCCCAACCCGGCATTACGCTCGGTCCGGGCCGGGTCGAGCGTGACAAATGGCATTTGCAGACGTGGCAGGTCTTCTTGGGGTACGCCGGGCCCCCGGTCGCGGACGCTGAGGCTGGTATAGGGGCCGTCTTCGGACAGGTTGATCGTGACTGTCGTGTTCTGCGGGGCATAACGCAGCGCGTTTTCCAGCAGGTTCGACAGGGCCTGGGACAACAGGGGCCGGTGCCCTGGAATGGAACCCGCGCTGCCCGTGACCTCTAGCCGGATACTCTGGTCGTCGGCGACAGGGTCGTATAACTCGGCCACATCCGCCACCAATTGCTGCAGGTCCACCGGTTCGAACTGTTCCCGACCAACACCGGCCTCGGCGCGTGAGATTTCGGTCAATTGCCCTAGCACGTGTAACACATGGTCGATTTCGGTGCTGGCCCGTGCAACATCTATCTCACGCTCCTGATCCGTTTTACCCGGGTCTGACAGCGCCTCAACCCGTTGTTTCAGCCGTGATAGGGGCGAGCGCAGATCATGTGCGATAGAATTCGACGTGGTGCGCAGGTTGCTGACCAGTTCCTCGATCCGGTCCAGCATGGTGTTGAGCGTACCGGCCACCTGATCGAACTCATCACCGGTCCCACGTAGTGGCATTCGGCGGGACAGATCACCCGAGACGATGTTCTCGGCGGTGCTGGCGATATCGGACAAGCGGGAAAAGACCAGGCGGGTGAACAGCCAGCCGGTCAGCACGCTCAGCGCCAGCGCAATCGCCAGTGCAATGCCAACCGACCGCAGCAGTACCCGATCAAATTGCTGCCGGGCCAAAGCGTCGCGCCCGACCAGCAGGCGTTCGCCGCCGGGCAGGCGGATCGAGGCGGCCGAGATGGGCACCAGTTGGTCATTGTCAGCGCGGCGGAGTTCAAGATCGACCCAGCCGCTGCCCGCAGTGATTCCTTCGGGCCATTGTTTGAGGTTGCCCGCCAGTTTGGAACCGAACCGATCCGTCAGCAGATACAAAGCATCCCGTTCCGAGGCGGTAGGAATGCGCCGCTCGATCGCGGTCAGCAGCCCGATCAGACCGCGGCGTTCATATTCGTCCGCCAAACCGGTCAGTTCTGCCGACACGACCGAGCGGGTCTCGACCTCGATACTGCGGTTGGCGGTGACATAGACCAATGCCAGTACAGTGGCCGTCAGCAAGGTGCTGAGAACCATGCTGGCGAGGACGAGTCGTGTGCGTGAATTGTTGAAGGAAAGCCTAAGGTTATCCATCAGACATCATGTAACCCGCGCCCCGGACCGTTTCGATCATCGGCGCCTCACCGCCTTCGTCCAGCTGTCGGCGTAGCTTAGAGATATGGACGTCGACCACGTTGGTATTCGGGTCGAAATGGTAATCCCAAACACCTTCCAGCAGCATGGTGCGTGACACAACGCGGTTCTTTCGGCGCAGGAAGAATTCGAGGATCTGAAACTCGCGCGGCGTCAGCGTGATCTCGCGCCCGTTGCGGGTGACCTTGCGGGTTAACAAATCCATCTCGAGGTCGCGGCAGGTTAGGGTGGGGCTTTCCTCAGCCTCTTGCGGGCGGCGCAACAGGGCCTCGATCCGGGCGTGCAGCTCTTGAAACGAAAACGGTTTGACCAGATAGTCATCGGCCCCGGCACGCAACCCTTTGACGCGTTCGTCCACCGCGCTCATCGCGGTCAGCATCAGAACTGGTGTATTCACACCCGCCGCGCGCATCGATTTGATCAGGGACAGCCCGTCCAGCCCCGGCAGCATTCGGTCCAGAACCACAGCGTCAAATCCGCCGTCGGTGGCATGGTACAGACCCTCGCGGCCGTCTTCGGCTGCCTCGACAACATAACCTTCCTCGCCAAATCCCTTGGCGATGAACTCCCGGGTGTCTTCGTCATCCTCGACGATCAGCAGGCGGCGGCTCATGATGCGAGTTCCTTTCTTTCGGGAGTTAAGCACAAATCTCGGGCAAAGCACATGGTTTTGCTAAGTAATCTGCCGGGTGCGGAGATGCGCACCCGGCAGTCCCGGCGGTTTGCGGACAATTCAAACCCGCCAGGGAGGCGCCCGCCAGATTTCCCCATCACGTGGCGCGCGCTGGTGTCAGATCAGGCGATTTCCACCGCCACGAAGATCTGGTTTCCGCCGCGATTGATCAGCACAAGCGCGGGATCGGTCTTTTCGCTGTCCAGCGCGGCTTTCAGCGCGTCCGGAGTTGCAGTTTCCTGACCTCCCAGCTTCACGATCACATCGCCGCGCTGCAGACCAGCCTTGGCCGCGGGGCTGTCGGGCTTGAGGTCGGTGACGATCACGCCGTCGACATTTTCGCTCACACCCATCTCGGCACGGTTCGTGTCGGTCAGCGGAGCCACGGTGACGCCCAATGCGGTGCCCGAGACAGCTTCGTCCACCGACTTGTCGAACTCGGCCGAGGCGCTTTGATGCCGACCGATGGTCAGCTCGATCTGCTGTTCAGTGCCATCGCGCAGAACGGTCAGAACGCTGTCAGTGCCCACCTTGGTGGTGCCGACAAGGATCGGCAGATCGCTACTGGAACCGACGGCCTCGTCATTGAAGGTCAGGATGACATCCCCCTGTTCCAGCACGCCATCCGCCGGGCTGCCATCAACAACGTCTGCGACAAGTGCGCCGTGCGAGGCATCGATGCCCATAGCTGCGGCGATCTCGGGGCTGACATTCTGGATCGATACACCCAGCCAACCGCGGCTGACCTGACCGTCATCGCGCAGGTCGGCGGCGATGTGTTCCACGATGTTCGACGTCACTGCAAAGCCCAGGCCCACGGACCCACCGGTGGGGGAGTAGATGGCCGAGTTCACGCCAACCACTTCGCCTTCCATATTGAACAGTGGACCGCCCGAGTTGCCTTTGTTGATGGCCGCATCAGTCTGAATGAATTCCGCGTAAGGCCCAGCCGAGATATTGCGACCTTTGGCCGACACGATCCCGGTCGTGACCGTCGAATGCAACCCGAACGGGTTGCCGATGGCCACAACGTCCTCTCCCACACGGATGACGTCGCTATCGCCCAGTTGCACGGCTTGCAGCGCCCCGTCCGCGTCGATCTTCAGAACGGCGATATCGGTCAGCGGGTCAGTGCCGATGACTTCGGCTTCATAGGAACGGTCATCGGCCATGCGTACCGTTACGGATTCGGCATTGTCGACGACATGGTGATTGGTGACGATGTACCCAGCCTCATCCAGGACAAATCCAGACCCTAGCCCCTGCGCCGGCCCGCGCTGCGGGGCGTTGAAGCCGTCGGGTGCGCCAAAGCGTTTGAAGAATTCCCCAAATGGGTGCTGGTCAAAGTCAAACTCTTGCCCCTGCGCCGGAACGGGCGTTGCGCCTTGTTCCGCGATGATAGTGACAACCGACGGCGAAACGTTTTCGACCAGATCGGCAAGCGCTTCATCGGCCATCGAGGGCAGGGCGGTGGTTGTCAGCAATGCGGCGCTCAGCGCGCTGGCGCCAATCCAACTGGCTGTCCCGGGCAAAAGAAGAGAGGATTTGCGGATGCTCATTTTTTTCTCCTGTTTACATCACGCGGTTGCGACCGCGCGTTGGAACAGGAGATGCGCGCTCAGTCTGTGTGTTTCCTGAGCGAAATGTTAAGAAATCTTAATTTTGCCACAAACGGACGGTTCTATGCCGCCAGATCAAAGGCAGAAATCGGAGGATTTGTGCGAATCAACGAGCACGAATCGGTGGATTGTTGCCGGTTTGGGCGCTTGGGTGCGAAAAGAGTTGAATTGAATCATTTTTGTTAACAAAGCAGCGGCAGATTTTTTTCGATATTTGACCCTCCCCTCTGGGTTGTGGCAAAGTTCAAACTTGAACCGGATTTTCTAAAACAATTTATAGCAAATGCGTATTATTTCCCAATAGGTTTGCACTTAATCAGATATGATGTGACGTCAATCAAATCATATAATCATCTTTAAGTTGATTTTTGTCTGGGAAATGTTGCGCAAAAACCATCCTGAAGGGTGCAAAATTAACTGTTCTCTCCAATTTTACGTTGTTTGATCGCATCGGATCGGTGACGATGAAAGGGCCCAAGCGAGGGGGAGCCAGTGGCACTAGGGGGTGCCTCAGGCTTGTCACAGTCACTGGAAACGCTGAGCGGCATGTTAACGAGGGGGTCTTGTTTAGGTTCGGCGGCGGAATAGCCAGGATGTCATTAGGCATTGTTGGCCGCGTTTCCGGGATTGATGAAAAGTGGTAGTCCTGTTTTGGGTACCGGCCCGGTCGATATCGACCGGGCCGTGTTACTTTCAGGTGCTGCGTTTTGCGCGCCACTCTGCCCAATCTTCTGGAGTGTCCAGATCCAGCAGGGCGTTTTGACCGGGTAGGGTGTGCAGATGCACTTTGTCGGCATTGGCGCGGATGACGGACTGCGCGCCTTCGTCGCCCGTCAGACGGTTGAGATGATCAAACAGGCTGCAATCGAACACGACCGGGTGTCCCGGTTTGCCGCCAGTTGTCGCGCCACGCCAGATCAGTTTATTCGGGTGGGACTGAACCGAACCGAGAACGGCCGCCAGATCCTCGGTTGTGATGTCGGGCAAGTCCGCCAGCAAAACCATCGCAGCGCGCGCATTGGCTGATACATGCGCGAGGGCTCCGCGCAGACTGGCATTCATGCCTTCGCGGGCATCCGCGATACCGATCCTGTGCAGGTCCAGCCCGTCCAGCACGTCATGCCGTGGATGCGGGGCCTGGGGCAGTGCAACGATCACTGGGGCCGCGCGTCGAGCGATCTGTGCCGAGCGACGCAGCAAAGGTTGGCCATCCACGATTTGCAACAGCTTGTCCTTGCCGCCCATGCGGCTGGATTGCCCGGCGGCCAGCAAGAGGATGGGTATATCCGTCATGCCGCCACCATGCCGCCGTATCCGTGCGGTGTCATCCCCGCATACGCGCCCCGTCCGCATCGAACAGAGGTTCAGAGATCACCTTGGCTTTACGCAATTGGCCAAGGATTTCGATTTCAACCTCCAAACCGTCCGTTGCCCGATCTGCAGGCAGGAACCCGAGCGCAATTGACTTTTCGGCATAGTGCGAATACCCGCCCGATGTGCAGAATCCCACGACTTTGCCGTCCAGCCAGATCGGCTCATACGCGTTTACATCGGCGTCGTCCGCTTCGACCACGAAAGCCACCAGTTTGCGTGCTGTTGGTTGGGTCCGTTCCTGTTCGGCAGCGACCCGGCCGATGAAATCGGCGGTTTTAGAAAACGCAATAAACCGATCCAGCCCCGTTTCGGAGGCGAAGTAATCGGGCGAGAATTCCCGCATCCACGAGCCAAAGAATTTGTCCAGACGCAGGCTCATCATCGCGCGCATGCCAAAGGGCACCATGCCGTGCGGCTGTCCGGCTTGCCACAGCGTCCACCAGAGCTGCCTTTGCGCCATAGGATCGCAGTAAATCTCATATCCCAGATCGCCGGTATAGCTGACGCGTTGCACGATGCAGTCGGTCATGCCAACCGTCATACGCCGCACGTCAAGGAACCGCAGGTCCGAGGTATCGTCGCGGGTAGATGCGGCCAGCACGTCAGAAGCCTTTGGTCCGGCGATCTGAAATCCGTTCAGGCGGTCACTGACGTTCTCGATGGTCACACCATCTTGCTGATGTTGCAGGAACCAGCGCATGTGAAAGGCTTGTGCACCGTATGAAGCGGTCAGTCGGAACTCGGTCTCACTCAGGCAGGAGACGGTGAAATCTCCGATCAGCCTCCCCTTGGGGGATAGCATAGGTGTCAGAGACACTCGCCCGGGCTGCGGGATGCGCCCGGCCATGAGCCGATCCAGCCAGGCGCGGGCTGCGGGGCCGGTGATACGGTACTTGCCGAAATTGTGGACCTCGTTGATACCAACGCCGTTGCGGACGCCGCGCACCTCGCGGCCTGTTGCGCCGAACGCATCCGAACGACGGAATGACGGTGTCTCGTATCCGGGTTCGCCGTCCTGTGCGAAGTAGTTCGGCACCTCAAGCCCATATTGCTGACCCCAGACCGCGCCCAGATCGCTGAAAATGTCGTACATCGGGGTTGTGCGGTTGGGACGCGCGGCAGGTAGCTCCTCGTTGGGGTAGGCGACGCTGAATCGTTTCTGATAGTTCTCGATCACCTTCGGTCGGGTGTAGCCCGGGCTTATCCAGTCGCCGAACCGGGACACATCCATGGCAAAGACGTCGCGTTCGGGTTCACCCTCGATCATCCATTGCGCCAGTGTCAGGCCAACACCGCCACCCTGACTGAACCCGGCCATCACGCCGCAGGCCGACCAATAGTTGCGCATCCCCGGCACCGGCCCGACCAGAGGGTTTCCGTCGGGAGCAAAGGTGAACGGCCCGTGGATCACCGATTTCACGCCAGCCTCGGCCAGAACGGGAAAGCGTTTGTATGCGAATTCGATACTGTCGGTGATCTTGTCGTAGTCGTCGGGCAGCAGTTCATGCCCGAACTCCCACGGGGTTCCGTCCACGGCCCAGGGTTTGCAGGGCTGTTCGTAAAACCCGATGCACAGGCCGCGCCCTTCCTGCCGCAGATAGCTTTCTCCGGCGGGGTCCATCACATGCGGGTGTTCGCCCCCGGCGTCGATGATCGCCTCGATCTGGGGGATCGAGTCCGTGACCAGATACTGATGCTCCATCGGGTGCAGCGGGAAATAGACGCCCGCCATGGCACCCACCTCTCGCGCCCAGAGGCCGCCTGCGTTGACCACGTGTTCAGCGTGAACGGTGCCCTTGTCGGTGACCACGTCCCAGGTGCCATCGGGGCGCTGGGTTGTTTCGCGCACCATGCAATGGGTTTGGATGGTCGCGCCGCCCATCCGGGCCGCCTTGGCATAAGCATGGGTGGTGCCCGAGGGATCAAGGTGACCGTCCAACGGATCGTAGAGCGCGCCGATGATGCCGTCGGTGTTGGTGATCGGGGCGATGTTCTTGATCTCCTCCGGGCCGACGATCTCGGTCTCCAACCCCATGAACCGGTGCTTGGCGCGTTCCGCCAGCAGCATGTCAAACCGGTCCTGATTGTCGGCCAGCGTCACGCCACCGACATGATGCAACCCGCAGGACATGCCAGTGATCTCTTCCAACTCTTTATACAGGCGGATCGTATAACCCTGCAGCGCGGCCATGTTGGTGTCGCCGTTCAGGGTATGGAACCCACCGGCCGCATGCCACGTTGAACCGCTGGTCAGTTCCGACCGCTCCAGCAGCATGACATCCGACCAGCCCAGCTTGGTCAGGTGATAGAGCACCGAACACCCGACAACGCCGCCCCCGATGACTGCTACCTGAGTTGTGGTCTTCATGTGTCGGCCTCCCGTTCATTTTGGTCAAAGACTGCAAGCGCAAGGCAAGGCTGACTGCTTCGTTCGCGACACTGCCTGTCGCTGACCGAAGGTTACAGGGGGCGAATTTTCAATTCGGTGATCCGATTGCCCTCTCGCGCGGTGACCTCGAAACGGAATCCGTGGAACGAGAACACCTGTCCGGTCACCGGGATCATTTGCGCCTCGTGGATGACCAACCCGGCAATCGTGTTGGCCTCTTCATCGGGTAACGACCAGTCCATCGCCCGGTTGGCATCGCGGATGGTCATCGCGCCTTCGACCAGATACTGTCCGTCCTCGGTGCGGGTGACGGGGACGTCTTCTTCGATATCGAACTCGTCGGCGATTTCACCAACGATCTCTTCGAGGATGTCCTCCAGTGTGATCAGGCCGCGCAATGAGCCGTATTCGTCCACCACCAGCGCAAAGTGGCTGTGCATGCGAAGAAACTCGCGCATCTGGTCGTCCAGCGTGGTGGTTTCGGGCACAAAGTAAGGGGCATTCGCTACCTTCGAGATGTCGAATGATTTCAGCCGGTCGCTTTCTTCTTCGCTGGCACCCGCATGTGCATACATGGCGCGGAACAGGTCCTTTGCGTGCACCACGCCCACGATGTTTTCCGGCTCATCCCGGAACACGGGCAGGCGAGTGTGTGGGCTTTTCAGACATTGCTGCAGAATGGCCTCGGGCGCGTCGTCGGCATCGATCATCTCGATATTCGAGCGGTGCAGCATGATTTCTTCGACCGTGCGGTCGCCCAGATCAAGCGCGCCCAGAATACGGTCGCGGTCTTCCTTTTCGACCACGCCTTCCGAGTGGCCAAGATGTAGCGCGCCGGCGATTTCCTCGCGCACGGCAAGGATGTTGCTGTCGGGATCGATCTGCACGCCGAACAGGCGCAGAACGCCGCGCACCAACAGACGCACCGCAGCGACCACGGGTGAGAAAACCGTCACCACAACGCTGATGATCGGCGCGACAGCGGCGGCTGCTTTTTCTGCGTTGGTGATGGCGTAGGTCTTGGGCAGAACCTCGGCAAAGATCAGAACCAGAAGGGTCATTACCAGTGTCGCCAACGCCACGCCGCTTTCGCCGAACAAGCGCGTGAATAGCGCAGTCGCCAGCGAAGCTGCGAGGATGTTTACGAGGTTGTTGCCCAGCAAGACCGAGCCGATCAACCGTTCGTTGTCATCGGTGATATCCAGCGCCTTTTGCGCCCCGTGCGAGCCCTTGTCGGCCTGCGCCCGCAACTTGCCGCGCGACGAGGCGGTCAATGCCGTTTCGGAACCCGAGAAAAAGCCTGACAAGACAAGCAAAAGCAGAATGGCGCCAGTGGTAAACCAGAATGCGCCGTCGATCAGAGAAGAAGAGGGTTCCATCGGTCCTTGGTTATTGGTGTTGCTGCATCCGTTATGGGGTCGCGGCCCCTGCGGATCAAGGGGTTAGCCTTTGTCTTCGGGCTCTTTGGCCAGCGGGTGATGCTCCAGCACCAGTTCGGCCAAACGTTCATCCAGAACGTGCGTATAGATTTCGGTGGTCGCCACGTCGGCATGGCCAAGCAGCGTTTGGATTGACCGCAGGTCGGCCCCGTTGGCCAGCAGATGCGTAGCGAAAGCATGGCGCAGCGTATGCGGCGTGACCTTTTCTGGCGAAACCCCGCCCTGAACCGCCAATTCCTTGACTAGCAGAAAGAACATGTGGCGGGTGAGATGCCCGGATTTCCCGCGCGAAGGGAACAGGAACTTGGACCGCTGACCGCCTTCGGCGACCAGTTGATCCTCGGTTTCATCCCGAACCATAAGCCACGAAGCCAGCGCTTCCCGGGCCGGGGGGGAGAGCGGCACCATCCGTTCCTTGCCGCCTTTGCCCAGAACCAGCAGCATCCGTGGATCGCCCCGCGCAGATGAGACAGGCAGCGAGACCAACTCGGTCACCCGCATTCCGGTGGCATAAAGCACCTCCATCAGGCAGGTGTTGCGCACCCGGTCTCCTTTGGTGCGTCCGGTCTGGCGGGCGGCCTGCAACAGCCAGTCGACCTCTGGCACGTCCAGCGTTTTGGGCAGGCGTTTTTGTCGTCCGGGACCTTTGATCTGAATTGCGGGGTTGGTTTCGCGCCAACCTTCCTCGAAAGCGAAACGATAGATTTGCTTGATCGCCGACAGCCGCCGCGCGCGGGTGGATTTTGCCAGCCCCAGCGCATCACAGTCGATCAGATAGGCCTCGATCCGATCACGCTCGGCCTCGGCAAACCCGGTTTTGCGGCGCTCCAGCCAGGCGGCAAAATCCTTAAGGTCGCGACCATAGGCGAGCAGGGTATTGTTGGCCGCCCCCATCTCAGCGGCTTGGGCCTGCAGGAAAGTGGATATCCACAGATCCGAAGTTGCCGGGGCTACCATAGTCAGGTGTCCTGCAGGATCAGAAGGTTCAGCGCCGCACGGCGGGCGGTGTCCTCAAGACCCACACGGCGCAGGGTTGCCACGGCGGCGGTCAGATCGACAAGGTTGCCGCGCGCACCGTGGGCGAACAATTCCATCGTTTCCAGAATGGCCTCGCCCAGCTGACCGTTCGCCAGCATCGCATCAATGTCTGACGGAACTGGGGCAGCCCAGGCAAAGCCTTCGGCTACTGCATCGGCCATTGGTGATGGTGACTTAGCCCGCCCCGGATCGCCCTGCGCCAGTGCGGTTAGGAACTGCGTCTTCACCGACTGATCCGGTGGCGACAGCGCGGCGGTTTCATACAGTTCGGACAACAACAAAATCCGCCACCGCAGGTTTTCGGCGGCCGTATCGGGCAGAGTCATCTGCGACAAACGGCCTGCGAACAGTTCGGCAAACGGAACTTCCAGCCCAACGCTGCGCATCTGTTCCCAGACTTTGGGCAGCGCCTTGGCAACCGCGCCCGGTTTGCCAGTTTGCAGCGCGCTCTCAAACTTTTGCACTGCCGCGACCCGATCCCAGACCGCGCCGGACGCGGCAGGGGATCGCTCAGTATATAAGCCGAGCAATTGGTTGGGTGTCAGCGCCCCGATCCGCGTAAGCCGCTCGGCGGCCTCGATCTGTGCCTTCCAACCGGCCACATCGCGTAGATCGGCATTTGCAAAGGCGCGCGGCAGCGGGGTGGAGGGCAAACGCTCACCAATTGCTTCGAACAAGCGAAAACTCAGCGGGTCGGGGTCGTCAGGCTGCGGCAGATACTCGGCGTCTTCGTAGAGTTCGGGGCTGAGGAACCGGTCCAGCACGTCCAGATCTTCGGGCGGCAAAATCTGCAGCGCGTGGGCGGCCTCAAGCGTCAGAGCGGCGGATTCCCAATCGCCCCGGCGAGCCTTGCAGAAGATTTGCGCCGCATAGTCCTGGGACAGATGCGGCTGGGCGATCAGCGCAGTACAGCTTCGATCCTCATCTCCGGTCAGCAGCGTCGCGTCGAACCAGCGTTGAAATCGCTCGCGGCTGTCGGTGGGGCCGGCCAATTGCACCAGCGATTGCACCGGATCGGCCGCACCCAGTTGCATCAGCCGGTCGAGTCGTGCCAGCAGCAAAGGTTCCTTCGCGTTCGGACCCGCAGGTGCGCGGGCCTCGGTCAGCAGCAGGGTAAACAGCAGGCGCTGCATCGCCGGGTTATACTTGACGGGCACACGGGCGATCAGCTGCGCCAGACGGGCGGGATCGCTGTTCTGCCACAGGTCCACGGGCAGCCCGGTCACGGAGGACGACACCAGCCCAAGCGGCGGCGACAGCGCCTCAAGCGGCGTGACCTCGACGTCCGGCTGAACGCCGGTCTCCGTCACAGGCGGTTCCAGCAACACGGTCCCCGGCAGGTTTTCCGGCGGGTCGCTCAGCCAATCAATGACAGAAAGAGGTTCCTGCTGCGCCTGCGCCGATCCGGCCATAAACAACGCAACCAGTGCGGCCTTATTCGACATTCAGGATTACCGGCTCTCGAATCTCGTCTTGCGGTGCCGAAAAGTCGGCGCCGAAGAACGGGCCCAGATAGGCGTATGCCACCAGCCCGATGAAACCCAGGCAAATCAGATATAACAGGAACTTGATCAGACGGCCCATTGCTCAACGCTGCCCCAATTTTCTCTTTTGTCATAGTTATAGCTAGCATTTTTCCTAAGATCACGTCATTCACGGTGAAATGAGCGAAATTAAGCATAACTCTTCGAGCGTGGGCCCGGATACAGGCTTTGAACTGCACAAAACAGTGGTTCTTGTCGGCATGATGGGGGCAGGAAAGACGGCTGTGGGCCGTGCGTTGGCCGCGCGGCTGGGCGTTCCCTTCCTCGACAGTGATGCCGAGATCGAATCGGCGGCCAACATGACCATCCCCGAGATTTTCGCTCGCGACGGAGAGCCGTTTTTTCGCGCCAAAGAAAGCCAGGTTATCGGGCGTCTGCTGGATGAAGAAAAAGGCATTCTGTCCACTGGTGGCGGCGCCTTTCTGACCGAGCAGAACCGTACGATGATCACCGAGCGCGGTGTGTCCGTCTGGTTGCGCGCCGATCTTGAGGTCCTGTGGAACCGGGTCAAGCACAAGGACACGCGCCCCTTGCTGCGCACCGCCGACCCGTATGCGACCTTGCGCGCCTTGTACGAGGACCGTGTACCGGTTTATGGGCAGGCCGACCTGATCGCTGAATCGGACGGCGAAACCTCGATCGAGAATATGGTGAACCGGGTGTTGGATTCGTTGGCAACACGCCCCGATGTTTTGGAACGGAAGTAAATGCACCAAACCGTACATGTAGAGCTGGGCGAACGCTCGTATGACGTGGAAATTGGCCCGGACCTGCTGGCGCAGGCCGGGGCACAGATTGCGCCATTGCTGCCCCGCCCCAAAGTGGCCGTTGTCACCGATGAGAACGTGGGCGCGCTGCATTTGGACGCCCTGCGGGAGGGTTTGGCTGCCACCGGCATCGAAATGACGTCCCTGGCCTTACCTCCGGGAGAGGCAACCAAAAGCTGGCCGCATTTTGAACGTACCGTAGAGTGGTTGCTGGCGGAGAAGGTCGAGCGCCGGGATGTGGTTGTTGCCTTGGGTGGCGGAGTTATCGGCGATTTGGTCGGCTTTGCTGCTGCAGTGCTGCGGCGCGGAGTGCGGTTCGTGCAGATCCCGACCTCGCTGCTGGCACAGGTCGACAGTTCGGTGGGTGGCAAGACCGGGATCAACGCGCCGCAGGGCAAAAACCTGATCGGCGCGTTCCATCAGCCATCGCTGGTGTTGGCCGATACCTCGGTTCTGGGAACAATGACCCAGCGCGATTTCCTGTCGGGTTACGGCGAGGTTGTGAAATACGGTTTGCTGGGCGATGCCGCGTTTTTCGAGTGGCTTGAGGGTAATGGAACGGAGGTTTCGAGCGGTGATATGGCCGCCCGGGTGCGGGCCGTGACGCGCTCGGTTCAGATGAAGGCGGATATTGTCGCGCGTGATGAAACCGAACAAGGCGATCGCGCGCTGCTGAACCTAGGCCATACATTCTGTCATGCGCTTGAGGCCGCGACCGGATATTCCGACCGTCTGCTGCACGGGGAAGGCGTGGCCATCGGCTGCGCGCTGGCGTTCGAGTTGTCATCGCGTCTGGGGCTGTGCTCGCAGGAAGACCCAAGCCGCGTCCGTGCCCATCTGCGGGCAATGGGGATGAAAACCGATCTCGCCGACATTCCGGGCGAGTTGCCAAGTGCCGAGGCGCTGGTTGAGTTGATGGCGCAGGACAAGAAGGTTATCGACGGCCAACTGCGGTTCATCCTGGCGCGCGGAATCGGTGAGGCTTTTGTCACCTCGGACGTCCCGAGTGAGGCAGTGATTTCAGTACTGGAAGACGCCTTGGCGACGGTCTGATCAACGGCCGCGGATCACCATCAGCTCTCCGATGTTTTCGCGGGTGATGTAACCGACCATGTTCCCGGCCTGCGTACAGACCGCGATGGCCGGGGCACCTTTGTGCAGCCCGTCCAGAACCATCTCGAGTCCGCTGATCAGTTGCACCTGTGGGATTTCCGTCACCATGATCGAGGTCGCCGGGTCCGAGCGCGGAGTTTCCCCCGCCAGCGCCGAGAACAAACCGTTGCGCGTAACGAAACCCAGTAAAGCGCCCGCTGAGTCCAGTACCGGAAATTCATGCTGCGTGGTGTGAATGACGGCCTGCGCTGCGGTGGCCAGCGTGTCGGTCGGGGACAGGGCGTGAAACTCGGTGATCATCGCATCCCGGGCTAATACCCGCCGCGCGATCGAGCGCATAGCAACATCGTGGCTTTCGGAATTGGCTGCGATGAAGACAAAAACCGCGATCAGAACCAGTATCGGGTTGCCCACGCTCAGCCCCCAGAAACCGAACGCGACAGCGACGATCTGTCCGGCAAGGGCGGCGACTCTGGTGGCCTTGACCCGGTCCATCCTCAGACACAGCAGGGCACGGAATACGCGCCCCCCATCCATTGGAAAGGCCGGTATCATGTTGAATGCCGCCAGCAGCAGGTTCACATAGGCCAGCCGGTTCAACAACCCGGGGCCAGTCGAGTCAATCTGGGCCATCGTCTCAAGCGGCATCCCGGCCCCTAGCACGACCAGTACCACCCAGATCACGATATTCACGGCAGGTCCCGCAAGGGCGACCCAGACCTCTTGCATTGGCTTCTCCGGCATCCGCTCCAGCCGGGCCAACCCACCGATGGGCAGCAGAGTGATGTCAGGGGTCTTGATCCCATAGCGTCTCGCCATCAGTGCGTGGCCAAACTCATGCGCGACGACGCAGGCAAACAACGCCAGCACAAAGATCAGGTTTTCGATGGCGGCCGGTAGCCCTCCGCTGGAATAGGCGGCGAAACCGACCCAGGCCAGCAGCAGGAAGAAGGTGACATGGACCCTCAGTTCCGACCCCAGTATCCGGCCGAGTGAGAAGGACCATGTCATATTTTGCCTCCGTTTGACTTAGAACGGGATCTCGTCGTCGTCGATACCGCCGGATGCCGGGGCAGGGGCGCTGGATTGACCACCATAGGGGTCGCCATAGCCGCCACCGGCCTGACCACCGCCGTAGCTGCCCGACTGGCCGCTAAAACCGCCGCCGCCACCTTCACCGCGGGCGTCCAGCATCACCAGAGTCGAGCCGAACCCCTGCAAGACCACCTCGGTCGAGTACCGATCCTGACCCGATTGATCCTGCCATTTGCGGGTCTGCAACTGACCTTCAAGGTAAACTTTGGACCCTTTACGCAGGTACTGTTCGGCCACGCGGACAAGGCCTTCGTTGAAGATCGCGACCGAGTGCCATTCGGTGCGCTCGCGGCGTTCACCGGTGTTGCGGTCTTTCCAGGTCTCGGACGTTGCGATGCGCAGGTTACAAACCTTGCCACCGTTCTGGAATGTCCGGACCTCGGGATCGCGGCCAAGATTTCCGACCAGAATGACCTTGTTGACTGAACCCGCCATGTACTTCCCCGTTTTGAATTGACGTTTGCGCGCCCGAATCTGGCGCAGAGTTTCCCAGCGACCCTATACGGCCTGCGTCGTGGTTGAAACACGGTTCATGTAGGTAACACTCAGCAAGAATATACCGGGGCTCGGTTTACCAAGCTTTCATTATTAACTGAAATATCTATACTCCATAGAGTTCCTGAACGAGCGAGATTGGCGTAAATGCGATTTCTGGTTAGTTGTTTTTTGGTTACGTGCTTTGCTCTGGTCTCGGTCCCGGTGACTGCGCAGACGTTGTCGACGAAAAACCGGAAGGACATTTTCCTAAAACAATCCAAGATTTTAGATTCGCGTGCCGCAACCCAGTATCGCGACTCCGAGCGGTTGAAACCCAAGAGGGCAAAGTCCAGTGCCAGTTTCAACAAACGCTACACGGGTAAGTACCGGGGGCAGTATATGACTCTGGCCCGGCAGGCCGCGCGCAAGCACAATGTCCCGGAAGAGCTGTTCTTGCGTCTGGTGCAGCAGGAAAGCGGGTGGAACCCGCACGCGAGATCCCACAAGGGCGCCTTGGGGCTGGCTCAGTTGATGCCCGGCACTGCGCAGCTTTTGGGGGTGAACCCGCATGACCCGAAGCAGAACCTGGAGGGTGGGGCGCGGTATCTGTCCTGGCAGTACCGTAAGTTCAAATCCTGGCGTCTGGCACTGGCGGCCTATAATGCCGGGCCGCAGGCCGTTGAAAAACACGGCGGCGTTCCCCCGTACAAAGAAACCCAGGACTATGTGAAAGTGATCTGGGGCGGTTAAGCGATCCTTTTTGTCACGTCGCACCGACTTCGCGGCGCTTGCGGAGTTTGGCCGTAATCAGCAGAACTGCCAGCGCGCGAAATCGGGCAGACCGGCCTTGCGCACGTAAAGCAGGGTCAGGGCGCCGCTGCACAGAACATGCGCCGTTGGCAAGCCGTCACAGCCAACCGCGACACCCGGTCGGCACCGGAACCGGGCTTTTGCGGTTTCTTTGCCACCTCAGTCCGCACCCCATTGCCCGGTGAAAAAAATCCTGCGCACGACCTGCCATCTACCCCTGCGAAGTCATCGCCCTTAGCCACGCGTTGAGTGATGATAAATCGATCCAGTAGCGCTCGGCGGTGATGCGGCCAAAGCCGTACATCTTCGATAACGAACTTTTTCTGAGATTGAGCCCCAGCACCCCGACCGAGATCTGCATTCTGGAAGACGGCAAGATCAGAACCGACATCAACGCGATCACATACACTGGGATGGATGCATGGATCAGCGGCGCAAATCACTGACCGCTGCCCAACCGTGCTGCAAAGCTGCGGTTGAGCGTGACCGTCAGAAAGACAGCCAAGGAGCTGTAATCACTGATACTCCAGGGCAGGCGACCCAACTCCTGCACGATTTAGAATGGAAAGAACGGGGCCGTCGTGCTGGTGCAGAACGCGCCGGGCATGTGCGGGCCCAATACAGCTCGCGCGCGACCGTTGGTGACGACCGGCATAAAGTGCTCACTATAAAACTGTGACCATCTATTGCATACCGGCAGAGATCCGAGCGCTATTTGCGCTACGAATAAGAAAGCTACGTATTAGAAAGATGACAAGGGCGTCGGTGCATTTCCGGCGCCCCTGAACTGCGGTTGACTGGCTTATTCGGCCGCGATCTTGATCACCGGTTCCATGCGGGCCAGAATTTCTTCGGACAGATGGCATTTGACCTGATGCCCGTCGGCCAGATTTTTTACCGGAGGCACGTCGCGCTCACACAACCCGCCCGCCACTTCCGACTTCCACCGGCACCGGGTTTGGAAAGGGCAGCCCGGAGGCGGGTTCATCGCCGACGGGATATCCCCTTCCAGAACGATATGCTGCTTTTCGATTGACGTGTCCGCTATGGGAACAGCGCTCAGCAACGCTTCGGTATAGGGGTGATAGGGCGGCGCAAAGACCTGATCGGTGGTCCCTAACTCGACCACATGGCCCAGATACATCACCATCACCCGGTCGCTTAGATAGCGCACGATAGAAAGGTCGTGGCTGATGAACAGCAGCGTGGTTTTGTGCTCGCGCTGTATTTCCATAAGCAGATCTGTCACAGCGGCCTGCACCGACACATCGAGGGCCGACACCGGTTCGTCTGCGACCACAATCCTGGCGTCCCCTGCAAAGGCGCGGGCGATCCCGACACGCTGCTTTTGCCCGCCCGACAATTGTCTGGGCATGCGCTCGGCAAAGGCACGGGGCAGTTTCACCAAGTCCAGCAATTCCAGCATTCGCTTCTTGCGCTCGGCCTCGGATTTGCCCACGCCAAAGATTTCCAGCGCGCGTATGATCTGACGGCCGACGGTCATTGATGGATTCAACGTGTCAAACGGATTCTGGAAGACCATCTGAACTTCGCCAACGGTTTTGGCGTCGCGTTCCTCGATCGGGACATCTTCGATGTTGCGGTTGTCCAGCAGGATTTGGCCGTCTGTTGCCGTTTCCAAACCCATCAAGACCTTGGCAAAGGTGGATTTACCGCATCCGGATTCGCCCACAATGGCAAGCGTTTCGGATTCGTGGGCCTCAAAACTGAGCGTCTCGTTGGCTTTAACGACCTTCTTCTCACCACCGCCGAATAGGGCGTTGGCGGCGACCTCATAGTATTTCTTAAGGTTGTCCATCTTTAGGACAACGCGGCCAATTTCACCTTTATCCTTCTGTTCGCCCAAAGTGATCGGCGCGTTCCAGTCGATCTCCTGGAACTTCAAGCAGCGCGTGTGGTGGCGATCATTGCCGGGCACTGGCTCCATCAGAATGCTCTGCGCGTCGCAGCGGCCTTCCTCGAAATAGTCGCAGCGCGGGCCAAAATTACATCCCGGCGGGCGTTCGTGAGGCAGTGGAAAGTTCCCGGGGATTGCCACCAGAGGCCGCGCGTTCTTGTCTGCCCCCGGCAACGGGATCGAGCGGAACAGCGCCTGCGTATAGGGGTGCTGCATCTCGTCGAATACGTCGTGGATCGAGCCGCGCTCGACCGCCTCACCTGAATACATCACACAAAGTCGGTCGCAGGTTTCCAGAACCAGTCCGAGATTGTGTGAAATGAACAGCATCGAGGTGCCGTACTTCTTACCCAGATCCTTGACCAACTCGACCACGGCAGCCTCGACGGTCACGTCAAGGGCTGTGGTTGGTTCGTCCAGGATCAACAGCGCCGGTTTCGACATCAGAGCCATGGCGATGACGATCCGTTGTTGCTGACCACCCGACAACTGGTGCGGGAAAGAGTTTAACATCCGCTCGGGGTCGGGCAGGCGCACGTCAGTTACGACTTCGAGGGCGCGGTTGTAGGCTTCTTCAGTGCTCACGCCCTCGTGGATCATGGGCACTTCCATCAGTTGCTTGCCGATTTTCATCGCCGGGTTCAGCGAGGCCATCGGTTCCTGGTAGATCATCGCGATTTCATTGCCGCGAATGTCGCGCAGTTCCTCGGTTGTCATCTTGGACAGATCGCGCCCCTTGAACTTGATCGAGCCACCAACGATCCGTCCGTTCTTGCCAAGGTCCTGCATGACGCCCAACGCAACGGTGGACTTGCCGCAACCGGATTCTCCAACCAATCCCACGGCTTCGCCGGGTTGCACACTGACCGAGAAATCCATCACCGCAGGGATTTCCCGCAGGCGGGTAAAGAAGGAAATCGACAGCTTGTCGATCTCAAGAATTGGCCCGTCATATTCCGCCAGTTTGTTCATCTGTGTTTCTCCTCGCGAGAGTCAGGGACGTCCCATCATCTGGCTAAAAATCTCGGGGAACCGGGGGGCTGCCCCCCCGGCCTCGATCACATCAGTCCTTAAGACTTTCCTCGCGCAAACCGTCGGCCAGCAGGTTCAGACCAAGAACCAGTGACAACAAGGCAAGCGCAGGCGGAAGGGCGGGGTGCAGGTAGATTGACAAGAGTTTACGCCCCTCGTTGATCGTCGAGCCCCAGTCCGGGCTTTCCGGGGGCAGGCCCAGCCCGAAGAAGCCCAATGTCCCCAGGAGAATGGTGGTGTAGCCAATCCTCAGGCAAAAATCGACGATTAGCGGACCACGTGCATTGGGCAGGATTTCCCACAGCATGATGTACCATGGACCTTCACCACGCGTTTGGGCCGCCGCCACGTAGTCCCGCGTTTTGATGTCCAAGGCCAATCCCCGAACGATACGGAACACGGTGGGCGAGTTCACGAAGACAACCGAAACGAACACAACGAGGATGCCGCCGGGAATATCGAACAGGTCCAGATACGTTGGCAGTCCCCAGATGCGATAGCTGTCGGTATTGATGATGTAGCCACCGGTCGTGATCAACGACAGGTACAGCCAAAGCGCGATGCCCAACACTCCGATCAGCAACGGGGTGCGGAAGTTCGGCCTTGTATAGAACCGTGAGTTCAGCAGAACGCCTAGGAACAGGATTGGGAATACGAACAGGACTGCCGCCATATAGTTCGGCACTCCGGTTGCCACGATCTCCGGGGTGACCAGCAGGTAGAACAACAGGATCACCGGGAAGGCGAGGATCAGATTGGCAAGGAATGAAAGGAGCGTGTCCAGACGGCCGCCATAGAACCCGGCGGGCAGGCCCAGAGTGATCCCGACCATGAAGGCAAACATGGTCGCCAAGGGTGCGATCTGCACCACGATCCATGCGCCTTTGACCATGCGGCTGAATACATCGCGTGCTAAATTGTCGCCGCCCAGCAGGTACCAGGCGTACGCACCCTCCTCTGTGGACGGCAAGGGTGTTCCGGGGACTTTGTTCTTCATGCCCGATACTTGGTCCAGAGGATTGTGGGTGATGATCAGGTCCATGGCGCCGAAGATGCCTGTAAAGACCCAGAACATCACAAGGCCGAAGCCGATCATGCCAATGGGGCTGTCAAAAAGTTTGCCGTAGAGACCCAGCTTGCGCTTAAAGGCAATCGACATGGCGAACAGGATGATGAGCGACAGCCAGACAGGCAGGAACTGCTGCGAGATCGCGCCGATGATGCCCGCGCTGGTGCCCATTAAGATACCCAGCACGATATAGGCCAACGCCAACGCTACACAGGCTGCAAAGCTGTATTGCAGTGCTTTTTGGGTCAGGCCGCGCAGGCCCGAGCCAGAACTGATCGTTCCGTCGACATTCACGCTGACCGGCGTTTCCGGCAGCACGATGCTGCCTACAATCCAGACGACGATCGACACCAGAAGTGCCACCAACGCGATCATCAGCAACGGGTTCAGGAGGGCGATAGAGCCGGTCCAGGTAAGTGGTTCCATGTTCTATCCTTCCTTACGAAATGCGAATGCGCGGGTTGAGGTAGACATAGCCGATATCCGATATCAGCTGCGTCACCAGCACCACAAAGACCGACACGACCGAAATCGCCAGCAGCAGCTGAATGTCGTTGTTGCCTGCCGCCTGAACAAGTGCCCAGCCGAAGCCCTTGTAGTTGAACAGGGTCTCAACGATCACGACACCGTTCAGCAGCCACGGGAATTGCAGCATGATGACGGTAAACGGCGCGATCAGCGCATTGCGCAGCGCGTGTTTCATGACGATGTTCGAGAATGACACACCTTTGAGGCGTGCAGTCCGTATGTACTGTGCCGTCATCACCTCGGTCATCGACGCGCGGGTCATCCGGGCGATGTAGCCCATCCCGTATAGCGCAATCGTTAGAACCGGTAAGAAGAAGTTCTCAAAGGTCGGGTTCTCCATCGCCTGCGTTGCGGTGCCCTTGAACCATTTCAGGCCCACAGCGGACGAGGTGAAAATGGCGATGAAAATCACACCCGACACGTATTCCGGTGTCGCCGTGGTGGTGATCGCAAAGGTCGAAAGGGTCCGGTCGGTGGCGGATCCTTCTTTCATACCAGCAAGAACGCCAAGGATCAGCGCTGAAGGGACCATCAGCAACATCACCCAGAACATCAACCTGCCAGTCAGGCCAAGACGGGTTCCGACAACGGTAGAAACTTCCTCTTTGAAGACAGTGGAATAGCCCCAGTACCCTTGCAGAATGCCGCAGAATTTCGGGGCATCTTCTGCAGATTCACCCGGTAAGATACATCTGCCCTGAACAGAGCCGTCCTCATTTGTATGCCGATAGGAGGGCAGAACGCCCAGCCATTCGCCGTATTTGACCGGCATCGGCTGAAGATATCCGTTTTTTTCCAGAAAGCTGGCAACCTGTTCATCCGACATCCGGAAATTGCCCTGCGTTTTCGCGAGCTTTTCGAGGTTGGGATAAAGGTTGGTTAGGAAAAAGACCAAGAATGTCAGGCACAATGCTGTAATGAGCATGATGCCTACACGCTTTAGAATGAAAAGTCCCATGTTGGCCCCTGTTGGTAGGCTAGCGCGAAGGTCATCTGGTTCCACGCATTGCTGTTTTTTTGTGTCGCCGCGTTTAGGACGAAAAGGCCGCGCCTTCGAGGCGCGGCCTGATAAGTTTGGGCTTAGCTCAACAAGCCAAATTTATAGAGCTGGGGCAGGTCTGCGATGTGCTTTTCGACACCGACCATGTTGTCGCGGTGATGGCGCATCGCGGTCCGCCAATAGGGCTGGATGACCACACCTTCGTCGATCATGATCGCCTGCAGCTTGCCCATTACTTCGCGGCGTCGGTCCACATCGGAAATGGAGTTTGCTTCGGCCAGCAATGTATCGAACTCTTCGTTCGAGAAACCGGACTCGTTCCATGCAACGCCTGACTTGTAGGCCAGCGCAAGGATTTGCGTGCCAAGCGGGCGGTGGTTCCAGTTTGTCGAAGAGTACGGGTATTTTGTCCAGTCATTCCAGAAGGTCGACCCCGGCAGAACCGTGTGTTTGGCCTTGATGCCCGCGTCATTGAGCTGGGCAACAACTGCCGCAGTAGTGTTCCGGCGCCAATCGTCATCGATGGACTGAACCTCGTGCTCGAAATCACCCATACCGGCTTCGTCCATCAACGCTTTGGCTGCGGCTGGGTCATATGGAATACGAGGCACTTCCGAGTTGTATTCAGGATGCATCGGACCAACGTGGCTGTTTTCGGCAACAATACCGTAGCCGGACATGCCAAGCTCCAGACAGACCGCGTTGTCGACAGCCATCGCAAGGGCCTGACGTACGCGTTTGTCGCCGTAGATTTTGTTTCCGTCTGCATCTTCGGCCAGCTGGTTGGGACGGATGACGATGGTGAAGCCCGACGGGATTTCCGAGCGAACAAGGCCGATGCCGTCAAAGATATCGACGAATTCACCGACCGACTCCCAGTTCATGTCGATTTCTTCGGCCTCATAGGCAGCAAGGAAAGCGGCAGGGTCGGTGCCGTAATCGATGAACTCAATCCTGTCGATATAGCCGCCTTTACCGGCTTCATATCCCCACCAGTCAAAGTCTTCATTGCGAACCAGAACACCTTTCACGCCAACTTCGTGGCTTTCAGGCAGCATGAAGCCGGTGCCGATCGGGTTGTCCAACATTGTGTTGGGATCATGGCTGCTGTGCACGATGGCGCCGGGATAGTCGGCCATGCCGGGGATGATTGTGATGTCCGGGGCGTTACACTTCAGCTTGACCGTGTGGCTGTCGACAACAGTAATAGCACCGTCTGCGGCTTGCTGGGTGCTCTCGTCGATCAGAGACGCCATCCGTGAAGCCATCGAGTTGCCCTCGACCGAGGAATCGCACCATCCGGTGATATTACGCGCAACATCTTCGGCGGTGAAATCGTCACCATTGTTCCATTTCACGCCCTGACGAACGTTTAGGGTGTATTCGGTGGCGTCGTCATTGGCTTCCCAGCTTTCCAGAAGCATAGGTTTGAACGAGCCGTCGTTGTTGTACTCAACCAGATACTCGAGCCATCCCGCGGTGAAGGTAGCGATTTGTGTCCAGTCATAAGTCCGCGGATCTTTCAGCGCGCGAACTTCCATCTGATAGCGAATGGTACCGCCTCGTTGCGGCTCCTGCGCCGCAGCAGGTGATTGCAGGCCGATCATACCGTAGGCCGCTGGCACGGCAACACCCAGCGCGGTGGCGCGCGCCAGAAATTCTCGCCGGTTCAGTTTGCCGTCACGATACTCCTGAGCGTGCATTTCTGCGGCCCAGTGAATCGGGGCTCCGGTGATGGTTTGGTTTTTCATCAATGTCTCTCCCTGATGACATATTTTGTTTTGTATGAAGATTGGAACCGCTCGAACCGGTCAGCTTCCGGCAGCAGGTTCACGGTTTTTTTGAGTTCTGCATGTCCCCATAGGTCCATTCGGCCCCAGAATTTGTATGAGGTCAATGTTCGAAATCGTCATTAATGGTACAAAAGCGACATGGTCGGGGATTGTTATAAGGTCCGCAATGCCCGGGTTAAGGTGTAATCGCGATGTATACAGTGGTGAACCGGCGGATTCGTCCTTTTCGGAGAATCGCTCAGAAAAACCGATCAGGAGACTGGTGTATCATTTTGAGAAATCTACCCGATTCCAATTCCTCATCCGCGCGCGGAACCAGGTGCGCTGGCGTTTGGCGAACTGACGGGTGGCAATTGTCGCGCGTTCTCGGGCGGCGTCCAAGCTCATCTTACCGTCCAGATAAGCCATCAGTTCGGGCACACCGATGGCCTTGAAGGCGGGCAGGGACGGATCATAGAGGTCGCGCATCGCCTCGACCTCTTGCAGCGCGCCGGAGTCCAGCATCTGATCGAAACGCCGGGTGATGCGGTCCAGCAGCCATTCCTTGTCCACGTCAAAAACGATTGGAATCGTGCCAGACAGGTCTAGAACCGGAGGCGGAGTGTCGGCCTGCCAGTCGCTTAAGCTGCGCCCGGTGGCATGCAATACTTCCCACGCGCGTTGAACACGGGCGCGGTTTTGAGTGTCGATCCGGTCCAGCGTCCTCGCGTCCACACCAGCGATCAGCGACGGCAGGTCCATTGCGTCAGCGTCAGCTCGAACCTCGGGCGGTGTGGCGGGGATATCGGCCATTCCTTCGGTCAAGGCCGAGAAATACAGGCCGGTGCCGCCGACGATAATTGGTCGCCGTTCACAGGACAGCAGCGGTGTTACCTCGCGCAGCCAGTGGCCGGTGGAATAGTCCTGGTTATAGGCGATATGACCATACAACAGATGCGACGCGCGGGCTTCTTCTTCGGCTGATGGTCGCGCCGAAACCACCCGCCAGCAATCATAGACCTGGCTGGCATCCGCATTCAGGATTACACCGCCGAAGGTCTCTGCGATCTGCAAGGCCAGCGCCGATTTTCCCGAGGCTGTCGGCCCCGCGATCAGCACGGGCTGATCCTCATTTATCGGGGGCAGGCGGTCCCAAATCTGCGAACTTTCGTTGTTGGCCATCCGGGTACGCCCCAATCCTCACCATCCGCATTGAACCTGCGGAGTTTTTGCTTCATTTTGCGCCGGAAATTAACCCCGTGCCAGCCCGGAGCGCAACATGAGCCTGACCGAAACACTCGAAACCACCGAGACCCCCAAAACAAAGTACAGCCGCGTGATGCTGAAAATCTCGGGCGAGGCACTGATGGGGGATCAGGGGTTTGGCCTGCACCCGCCCACGGTTCAGCGTATCGCGCAAGAGGTCAAGTCGGTGCACGATCTGGGCGTTGAGATCTGTATGGTGATCGGAGGTGGCAACATCTTCCGCGGTCTCAGCGGCTCGGCACAGGGGATGGAGCGCACAACCGCTGACTATATGGGAATGCTGGCAACTGTAATGAACGCGCTGGGTATGCAGTCGGCATTGGAAGAGATCGGCGTGTTCACCCGCGTCATCTCGGCCATTCGTATGGATGAGGTCTGCGAGCCCTACATCCGCCGACGGGCCGTACGGCACCTTGAAAAGAAGCGCGTTTGTATCTTTGCCGCCGGGACCGGCAACCCGTATTTCACCACCGATACGGCTGCTACTTTGCGGGCCAACGAGATGGCGTGTGAGGCGATCTTTATGGGTAAGAACGGTGTGGACGGCGTTTATGACAAAGACCCCAAAGAACACGCGGACGCGGTGCGGTATGACACGGTCACTTACGATGACGTGTTGGCCAAGCGGCTGCGCGTAATGGATGCCTCGGCCATCGCGTTGGCGCGGGACAACAACCTCCCGCTGATTGTCTTTGGTCTGGATGAGCCCGGCGGCTTCCGGGGCATTCTGGCGGGTGAAGGCACCTACACCAAAGTTCAGGGCTAGTTCGAACAAATTGAATGTGCGGGCCGGGTTTTCATCCCGGCCATTTCTGTGCGGTGATGACGATTCTGCAGGCTCGCAACAGACACAATCCGCAAAACGTTTTTTGCGAGCTTTGTCGTTTTCTCGATATATGTGGTCTTCTCAGCCAACCCTCTTCGGCAAGGGATATTGAATGTCCTGAGCATCGAAGAAGGAAGGAAGAGGAACTATGTCCGAAAACTCGGAGACCGACTATGAAGCCGGTCAGGATAACGTCCAAATCATGGGACTGGACGTTCACAATCCTGTTTTTGCCGTTTCAGGGCTTACCATCATTGCATTCGTGTTTTTCTCGCTCGTGTTCCGCGAGCAGGCGAGCGAATTCTTTGGGTGGCTTCGTCCGGCACTGACCAGCCAGTTCGACTGGGTGTTCATGATCGCGGCCAACATCTTTGTGGCGTTTTCGCTGCTGCTGATCGTCACGCCTTTTGGCTCGATCCGCCTGGGTGGCGACGATGCCAAACCGGACTACAGCTATGCCGGTTGGTTCTCGATGCTGTTTGCTGCGGGCATGGGCATCGGCTTGGTTTTCTGGGGCGTGGCCGAGCCGATCTCGCACTATGGGTCATCGATTGGCGGTGTTGCCGTCGGTGAAGAAGGGTTGCGCACCGACTGGGCGCCGTTGGGGGCAGGGCTGGAAGACCCGGAAGCCTCGAAAAAGCTGGCGATGGCTGCGACCATATTCCATTGGGGTATGCACCCCTGGGCCGTTTATGCCGTCGTGGCGCTGGCGCTGGCCTTTTTCAGCTTTAACCGGGGTCTGCCGCTGACCATGCGTTCGGTGTTCTACCCGCTGTTTGGCGAGGCGACCTGGGGTCCGCTGGGGCACATCATTGACGTTCTGGCGGTATTTGCCACCATCTTCGGTCTGGCGACCTCGCTGGGTCTGGGTGCGACGCAGGCGCTGGCCGGTCTGAACTATCTGTTCGACGTTCCGATTACCGATGGCATGAAAGTGCTGTTGATCGGGCTGATCACGGTATTTGCTCTGATCTCGGTTGTTGCCGGCCTCGACAAGGGGGTCAAGCGTCTGTCCGAGGCCAACATGATCCTGGCCGCGGCTCTGCTGTTGCTGGTGCTGATCGTCGGCCCGACCGTCGCAATTCTGACCGGCTTTTTCGACAGCATGATCGAGTACTTCATTGCGTTGCCCGCTCTGTCTAACTGGGTCGGTCGCGAAGACACCAACTTCATGCAGGGCTGGACCACCTTCTATTGGGCGTGGTGGATTTCCTGGTCGCCTTTTGTTGGCATGTTCATCGCCCGCATTTCGCGTGGCCGGACCGTTCGCGAATTCGTGACCTGCGTGATCCTGATCCCAACAGTAGTCGGCGCGCTGTGGATGAGCGTATTCGGTGGCGCGGCGCTGGATCAGGTGATGTCCGGTTCAGCGCAGGGCCTGTCGGACGCAGCGCTTGAGCTGAAGATGTTCAAGATGTTCGAAGCCTTCCCGATGACCGGCCTGCTTTCGTTTGTCGGCATCATCCTGGTTGTCGTGTTCTTTGTCACCAGCTCGGACTCGGGTTCGCTGGTTATCGATACGATCACAGCAGGCGGCAAAACCGATGCCCCGACGGCGCAGCGCGTGTTCTGGTGCATCCTTGAGGGCGCGATTGCTGTCGTGCTGTTGCTGGGCGGCGGGCTTGGCGCCTTGCAGGCCGCCGCGATTGCAACCGGCTTTCCGTTTGCGATCGTGCTGGTGCTTATGTGCGTATCGATCTTCATCGGTCTGGCGAACGAAAAGCGCCGCCGCTGAGTTAAGCCTTATCACGAAAAGCCCCGGCCATGCGTCGGGGCTTTTTTCTTTCGGGCCGGGTTGACCGATATCCTCGTCCTTGTCTAAGTATCCGCGTCCTTAGGGTAGCCCGTTCTGCCCGGAAAGACTGCCCATGTCTTTGGTTTCAACCGGGGCTGTGGTTGGGCTGGAAGACCTGCCGTGATTTCCGAGTTGTCCGAAATCATGCGCGGGCATCGTATCGGAACAAGCTGCATGAATGAGGAGAGGTGTGCCATGAGCACTCTGGATATCAATTTCGTTCGGGCTCAGTTCCCGGCTTTTTCCGAGCCCAGTCTGCAAGGACAGGCGTTCTTTGAAAATGCGGGCGGGTCGTACACCTGCAAGCCTGTACTGGACAGGCTTACGCGCTATTACACACAGCGCAAGGTGCAGCCCTATGGCCCCTATGACGCCAGTCGTTTGGCCGGAGAAGAGATGGATGATGCCCGCACCCGCATGGCTGCGGTTTTGGGTGTGGATGCTGATGAGTTAAGCTTTGGGCCTTCTACAACGCAAAACACCTATGTGCTTGCGCAGGCGTTTAGGCAGTGGATGCAACCCGGTGAAGCCATCGTGGTGACCAATCAGGATCACGAGGCCAATTCCGGACCATGGCGGCGTCTCGCCGAGGACGGGATCGAAATCCGCGAATGGCAGATTGACCCGGAAACCGGATCGCTGAACCCGCAGGACCTTGAAAACCTATTGGATGAAAAAGTCCGGCTGGTTTGTTTCCCGCATTGCTCAAACGTGATTGGAGAGATCAACCCGGTCACGGACATCACTGCCATTGCCCACGCGGCGGGGGCGTTTGTCTGCGTGGACGGCGTGTCCTACGCGCCGCATGGGTTTCCGAATGTCGGTGACCTGGGGCCGGATATCTACCTGTTCTCGGCCTACAAAACTTATGGCCCGCATCAGGGCTGCATGGTGATCCGACGATCTCTTGGGGAATTGCTGCCCAATCAGGCGCATTTTTTCAACGGCGATGTGCTTTACAAGCGGTTCACACCGGCAGGACCCGATCACGCGCAGATCGCGGCCAGCGCGGGTATGGCGGACTATGTCGATCTGCTGTGTGATCACCACAATGGACCCGTCGGGGGTGCAACCCAACGCGGAGCGTTCGTGCATGACCTGATGCGCAGTCAGGAAGTGGCCTTGCTGCAACCGGTTCTGGACGCGGTCAAGGATCGCAATACTGTTCGACTGATAGGGACATCGGACGCAACACGCCGCGCGCCAACCGTTGCACTGGCCCTGAACCGGAACGCCGAAGCCGTCGCGGCCGATCTCGCAAATCACGGGGTCATGGCGGGTGGCGGTGATTTCTACGCCGTGCGCCCGCTGCAGGCGATGGGAGTGGATGCGACTCAAGGTGTGCTGAGGGTCAGCTTTACGCACTATACCTCTCAACAGGAAATTGATCAGTTATTGAACGCACTTGACGCTGTTTTGTGATCCGGTTTCCGTTCGGCTTCGTAATGCGAAGAAAACAACCGGGCAGATATGAAAAACACTCAATCTCCGATCATCATGTGGTTCCGGCGGGACTTGCGCCTGTCGGACCATCCCGCGCTAAGTGCTGCGGTTCGAACTGGGCGTCCTGTCATTCCGGTCTTTATTCTGGACGACCTTGTCGAGGCATTGGGCGCGGCACCAAAATGGCGTCTTGGGCTTGGGCTCGAGGTCTTGGCCCAGTCCCTTGGAAAGGCTGGCAGTCGCCTGATCCTGCGGCGCGGGGACGCTTTGATTGAATTGCTGAACCTGATCGAGGAAACTGGGGCGACCGCTGTTTACTGGTCCCGGACCTATGATCCGGACGCAATTGCCCGCGACACCCGTATCAAATCGGCTCTGAATGGGCCGGGTATCGAGGCCACGTCCTTTGCGGGCCATTTGTTGTTCGAGCCGTGGACCGTGGCCACCAAGACCGGTCAGCCCTTCCGGGTTTTCACTCCGATGTGGCGGGCCGTTCAGAGGCGGGACGTTGCCGCTCCCGAGGCTGCGCCTTTGGCGATCCCGGCGCCTCGGAAATGGCCATGGTCCGATGATCTGGCCGCATGGAAATTGGGTCGGGAAATGAATCGCGGGGCAGAAATTGTTGCCGCATATGTGCGGCCTGGTGAAAATGCGGCTTTTGAGGCTCTGCACGGGTTTTTGGACCGAATCTCAGGCTATTCAGCAGATCGGGATCGTCTGGATTTGGATGGCACATCGGATTTGTCCGAATATCTGTCCTTGGGCGAGATCGGTCCGCGCAGCGTCTGGCATGCGGTCCAGCGTGCGGCAATGACGGGTGCGCAGGGCACCGAGGCCTTCCTGCGCCAACTGGTCTGGCGCGAGTTTGCCTATCATCTGATGTTCCACGCACCGCACTTGCTGACCAAAAACTGGAAACAGGAATGGGACGCTTTCCCGTGGAATACGGATGCAGGCCGCCCCGAAGTCGTCGCGTGGCAACGGGGTCGCACCGGCGTTCCGGCGGTGGATGCCGGCTTGCGGCAGATGTATGTGACCGGTCGCATGCATAACCGGGCCCGCATGATCGTGGCCAGCTATCTGACCAAGCATTTGATGACGCACTGGAAAATCGGCATGGACTGGTTTGCTGAGTGTCTGATCGATTGGGACCCAGCGTCAAATGCGATGGGGTGGCAGTGGGTTGCAGGCTCGGGGCCTGATGCCGCGCCGTTCTTCCGGATATTTAACCCGCAGACTCAACAGGAAAAATTCGACCCTGACGGAGCCTATTTGAAACGGTGGATTGCCGAAGGGCAGGCTACGCCCTCGGCTAGTGCACTGTCGTACTTTAAAGCGGTGCCACGCTCATGGGCGCTTGATCCCACATCTGAATACCCGGAGCCGATAGTCGATCTTGCCGTTGGCCGGGCGCGGGCTTTGGCGGCCTATGATGGCCGAAAAACCGGGTAAGGAACTGAAAACTTGCCATAAACACAAACTCGACCTAGCTTTGAACCAAGGCCGCACAGGGGAGAGCGGATGATCCTAACGACAACGGAAGGGCAGAAAGACCTGCCCAGGTACTTTGGTCAAGTTTTCAAGATGCTGAACCGGATGGAGTCCGGTCGGATGGATATTGCGTTGCCCGACGGCCGAATTTTTCGGTCCGAAGGGTCCAAACCCGGGCCGGTCGCTCGGGTTGATATCCACGACCCGGACGTTTTCGCTCGACTGATCCGCGAAGGAGAACTGGGCTTTTCCGACGCCTACTTGGAAGGCGACTGGAGCACCCCGGATCTGCGATCCTTCATGGATCTGGTGCATCTGGGCACCGAGACTGTATATGACGATTTCACCGGTAAGTTCCTGGTGCAGGCTTACGAACGGCTGCGTTTCTGGCTGCATCGGAACCATCGTCGACAGGCCAAGAAGAACATCTCTTATCATTACGACTTGGGGAATGACTTCTACGGTTTGTGGCTGGATGAGACGATGACCTATTCCAGCGCGTTGTTCGAGACAGGGCAGGAAAGTCTGGAAAAGGCGCAAACTGCGAAATACGCCAGCCTCGTCGATGAAATGGGCGCAAAGCCCGGCGATCACATCCTTGAGATCGGCTGCGGCTGGGGTGGTTTCGCCGAATATGCCGCGAAAGAACGTGGCCTTCGGGTCACAGGTTTGACGATCAGCCAGGAACAGTTGAACTTTGCGCGACAGCGCATTGAAAAAGCGGGACTTTCCGACCTTGTTGAACTCAAGTTGCAGGATTACCGCGATGAGCAGGGCCAATATGACGGGATCGCCTCGATCGAGATGTTCGAAGCCGTCGGACGAAAATACTGGCCGGTTTATTTCGAAACCGTGCGCGAGCGTCTGAAACCCGGTGCACATGCGACGTTACAGATCATCACCGTTGCAGATCACCGTTGGGACATTTACAAGAATGGCGTTGATTTTATTCAGAAATATATCTTTCCGGGTGGAATGCTTCCGACACCTTCAATCCTGAAAGAGCAGGTCTCGGAGGCGGGGTTGAACGTGGTGAAATCTCGGGAATTTGGCAAAAGCTATGATCTGACGCTGCGCCGTTGGTACGATACGTTTAACGAAAAATGGGACGAAATTGCCGAAATGGGGTTTGATGAGCGTTTCCGCCGCATGTGGAATTATTATTTGACCGCATGCGGCGCAGCCTTTGACACTGGTAACTGCGATGTGACACAGATCACTATAGCAAAACCCAGTTAACAAACGGAAATACCGAATGCCTAGTGCTCCGCGTCTCGTTGCTGCAATTTGCCTGTTGGTGGTGGCCTTTATCGTTTCAGGCATGATCATCGACAACGGCGAAGAGGGTAAGGATTATGGCGCGTTCACGACAGTCAACATGATCATTGGGTTGGTGTGTGGCTGGATGATCATGGGAAAGCGCGTTGGCAGGGGCTGGACCGGTGCGGTCAATAACGGGCTGACGGGCATTGCCGCACTAGTATTCTGGGGTCTATTTGTACAGGGCTGCAATGAGATGTTCCGCCTGGCCATGCGCCATCGGTATGATGGGCCGTTCGATGCCCTGATCGGTATTTTCAAAAACGGGATCGAATACAGCCAGTTTCTGCTGGCGCCGGAAATTCTGTGGACTTTGCTGATCGGAGCACTTATCGCCGGTCTTGCAACCGAAGAAGCCAGCCGCCGCTGGCGATAATCCTCCGGATTTCAGCGCGAGTTTCAATCCAGTGTCCGATATGTTTTTTTATGGCACGCTCAGGCATCGGCCGCTGCTTGAGCTTGTGATTGGCCGCCCTTTGTCGCAATTGACGGTGTCGCAGGCCAGCCTGCCAGATCACGCAGTTTACGCCGTTGCTGGGCAGGCTTTTCCGATGATCTTGCCGCAGAAAGGCAGCGAGGCCGAAGGTCTGCTCGTGCAGGGATTTACCCAAGAGGACCTGAACAGGCTGGCCTACTACGAAGGCGGGTTTGACTATGATCTCAGTCCGCAAAATGTCCTGCTTGCGGACGGATCAAAGGCTGGTACCAGCGTGTTCTTTCCCGAGCCGGGTCTCTGGACCCCGGAGGGGCCGTGGTCACTTCAGGGTTGGGTCGATGAATGGTCCGAAGTGACTCTGCTGGCCGCACAGGAAGAGCTTGCCTATTACGGCAGGGTCGATGCGGCAACGATTGCTCGCAATTTCGCGCCTATTCGTACCCGCGCATGGGCCAGACTGGCTGCGCGTAAGCGTCGGACAGGTGATCCGCGCGACACGGCCATGGACGTTATCGTGCAAAGCCACAAGCGCGCCTATGTAAACTATTTCGGCATCGAAGAACTGGAGGTTCAGCACCGTCAGCATGACGGGACCATGGGGCCGGTTCTGCACCGAAGCGGACTGATGCAAGGGGCCGCCGTGGTCGTGCTGCCCTATGACCCGGTCCGTGATACTGTTCTGCTGGTCGAGCAATTCCGAGCGCCGGTTTTTCTGATCGACGACCCCGAGCCGTGGATGTGGGAACCGGTTGCTGGCATGATCGACCCCGGAGAGTCCCCGGAACAGGCTGCATACCGTGAAGCGCAGGAAGAGGCGCAGGTCACACTGGACGCGTTGGAATACGCAGGTGGGGCCTATTCCTCAAGCGGGTCGTCGACCGAGTATATCTACCTCTATGTTGGACTGGGTGATCTGACCCGGACCATCGACAACGGCGGGCTGGAATCCGAAGGCGAGGATATTCGCACGCAAATCCTGCCCTATGACACCTTTATGCAGAAGGTAGACAGCAACGAATTCAAGGATTTACCTCTGCTGTCGCTGGCCAACTGGTTGGCCCGGCATCGTGACCGTCTGCGGGGGTGAGGATCGCCGCTTGTGGTTGTCGCACGGCATCTGTAAATCTTCGTTGATACGTAATGATATGAGGGCGCCATGCGCATTGCACGAGACCTTGCCGACGCAGTCGGGAAAACACCGCTGATCCGGCTGAAGCGCATCAGTGAAGAGACCGGGTGCGAAATACTCGGCAAGGCCGAGTTCATGAACCCGGGTCAGTCGGTCAAGGATCGCGCGGCGCTTTACATCATCCGTGACGCTGTCGCGCGGGGTGAGCTGAAACCCGGCGGAACAATTGTCGAAGGTACAGCGGGTAACACCGGAATCGGTCTGGCGCTGGTCGGCGCGTCGATGGGGTTCAAGACGGTGATCGTGATCCCGGAAACCCAGTCGGAAGAAAAGAAAGACATGCTGCGACTGGCGGGCGCCCAGCTGGTGCAGGTTCCGGCCGCTCCGTACCGAAACCCGAATAACTTTGTGCATTACTCGCGTCGCCTGGCCGAGGAACTGGCGCAGACAGAACCCAATGGTGCGATCTGGGCAAACCAGTTCGACAACGTTGCCAATCGTCAGGCCCATGTCGAAACCACCGGTCCGGAGATTTGGGAACAGACAGACGGCAAAGTGGATGGCTTTGTCAGCGCGGTCGGCTCGGGCGGTACGCTGGCCGGTGTGGCCGACGCGCTGCAGCCCAAAGGCGTGAAGATCGCTTTGGTCGATCCGATGGGGGCGGGGCTCTATTCCTACTACACCACCGGTGAGATCGCGATGGAGGGCAGCTCGATCGCTGAAGGTATCGGACAGGTGCGGATCACCAGGAACCTCGAAGGGTTCAAGCCCGACTATGCCTATCAGATGACTGACAACGAGGCGTTGCCTTACATCTTTGACCTGCTGCGCGAAGAAGGTCTGGTCATGGGTGGCTCGACTGCAATCAACATGGCCGGTGCCGTGCGTCTGGCCAAGGATCTGGGGCCGGGTCATACCATCGTGACGATCCTGTGTGACTATGGCACGCGCTACCAGTCGAAACTGTTCAACCCTGAATTCCTGCGTGAAAAAGAGCTGCCGGTGCCGGACTGGATGACCGAAGCCCCACGCAGCATCCCCGGCGTGTTCGAGGACGTATGATGCTGCGGCAGGTCCGCCTGTTTCTAGCGCTTTTTCTGGTTTGCTTTGCCATGCTGGGCGGCCCAGTGGCAGCCGAGCTGACCGATCAGCAAAGCGAGTTCTACCAGAATTGGCTGGCAACGGCGGACCGTGCCGAGACCGAGATCGAAGCCGACAGAACGTCGAACGCGGCGCTGGAGAACCTGCGGTCCGAAATCCACAACTATCGTGAACGTTTTAACCAGGCGCGCAGTGCCAATACGGATCGCATCCAGACGCTGGATGCCCAGATCAAGGCGCTTGGACCCGCGCCCGAAGGCGACGCGACCGAGCCCGAAGAAATCGCCAAATTGCGGGCCCACCTTGAGGATCAACTGACCAGCCTGCAGGTTCCGCGGATCATCTCGGAAGAGGCCTTCAGCCGCGCCAACGGTCTGATCAGCGAGATCGACCGGTTGTTGCGCGACAGGCAGAAAAAAGAGCTGCTAGAACGCGGACCATCTCCGATCAACCCGGTTTATTGGGGTCCGGCCTGGACCGACATTGTCGAATCCGTACGCGGCCTGATTGGTGAGTCGGTACAAAACCTGAAGGCCAATATCGTACAGGACCGTCTGCGGGATCGCGGTCTGGGTATCCTGTTCCTGACCCTCGCTGCGGCTGTGTTGCTGTATTACGGGCGCTACTGGTCCGAGGCCGCGGGTGAATACATGCGCAGCCTTGGCGGGCGCGGTATCGGCGTCTGGTCGTTTCTGGTTTCGCTGCTGCGCATACTGCTGCCATGGCTGGGTGTTTGGCTGCTGGTTCAGGCGATCATCATGACCGGTCTTCTGGGGCTGCGCGGCACATTGCTGATCCAGAACGTGCCATATTGGGCCGCCCTTATCTTTTACTATGACTGGATCGGACGTCAGCTGTATCTGGCGCAGGCGGCGCAGAACTTCAATCGCCTGTCCCGCAAGAATGTCACCGAGCTGCGGGTGTATCTTGATATTCTGGCGATCTTTTTGATCGCATATGAATTCGGGCTGTTGTTCGATCAGATCGAGAACATTTCAGACGCAACTCGGGCAGTCATCAGCTTTCCGGTGGTTTTTGGCACCGCTATGATCCTGCTGCGTATCCGCCGTATCCGAACCAGCAGGCCGGCGGAGGACGACGCCGAAGCTAGTGAAACGCCACGCGGTGCCGGTCTTACTCAGATCATCGAGTTTCTGCGCCGCGCTCTATTCCTGCTGGGGATGGCAAGCCCGATTCTGGCGCTCGTCGGCTATACCAATGCGGCCGAGGCGATTGTCTTCCCGGCGGTGAAAACGCTGGTGCTTTTTGCGGCGCTGGCGATCTTCCACCGATTCCTGACCTCGGTTTATGGTTGGCTGAGCGGGCAGGGTGAGTCCGCGCGGGACTCGCTGTTTTCAGTGTTGGCCGGCTTTGCCATCGCCATCCTGACCCTGCCGATTCTGGCGCTGTACTGGGGCGCGCGGCGAACCGACCTGCTCGAAGTCTGGTCTCGACTGCTGCTAGGGTTTGACATCGGTGGCGTCACGATTTCACCCAGCAACTTCTTTACCTTCCTGGTGGTGTTCGCCATCGGCTTTGGCTTGACACGGTTGCTGCAAAGCGGCCTTCGCAATTCGCTGCTGCCGAAAACCAGCATCGATCCGGGCGGGCAGAACGCAATTGCGGCGGGCACCGGTTATGTCGGGATATTCCTTGCGGCGCTGGTCGCCATCATGGTGGCCGGGTTCGACCTGTCGTCGCTGGCCATCGTCGCCGGTGCGCTGTCGGTTGGTATCGGTTTCGGCCTGCAGACCATCGTATCAAATTTCGTCTCGGGCATTATCTTGTTGGTCGAACGTCCGATCTCGAAAGGGGACTGGATCGATGTGAACGGGATGATGGGCTATGTGCGCGACATCTCGGTGCGCTCTACGCGGATTGAGACGTTTGACCGGACCGACGTGATCGTCCCGAACTCGGACCTGATCAGCGGCGTAGTCACGAACTACACCCGCGGCAACACCATTGGGCGGGTCATCGTGCCGGTGGGAGTGGCCTATGGTACCGACACCCGCATGGTAGAGAAAATCCTAGGGGAGGTAGCGAATTCGCACCCGATGGTGCTGGCGCATCCGGCTCCCAGCGTGGTGTTTCAGGGCTTCGGTGCAGATTCACTGGACTTCGAGATTCGCGCCATTCTGCGTGACGTGAACTGGGTGCTGTCGGTGAAGTCCGACATGAACCACGAGATCAATCGCCGCTTTGTCGAGGAAGGGATCGAGATCCCGTTCGCGCAGCGCGATGTCTGGCTGCGCAACCCTGAGGCCTTGGAGGGTAAACCATCGGTACTGCAGCAGAAACCAGAGAGCGACACGGCGAAACCGTCTTCAAATCCGCCATCCTCAGCACCCGTCGAGATGACCGAGGCCGATCTGAGCGACGGGGACGGCGACGAGGTTTAACCGCGTGTGTGGCGGATGTGCGGAAGGTTGAATTTTCGCTTTAATCGCCCCTTGCAAATCCCCCGGCGATGGTCCAAATATCGCGCCCACGGAGAGGTGGCCGAGTGGTCGAAGGCGCACGCCTGGAAAGTGTGTAGGCGGGAAACCGTCTCCAGGGTTCGAATCCCTGTCTCTCCGCCACAAACCCCAGCTGAGGTCCCTGCCATTATTGTGGTCGATTCTATCTCGCCATAACAGTTGCTTTCGGTTGGCTGACTACATTGCAGACATCTGTACTACGAACGGTAAACCCGGTCTTTTGACTTCCATCTCACCTGAGTGAGTGGGCTTGGGGCGCTCCCGAGAAATAATGTGAAAGTGCTGACTGGATTTGCACGCAAAGTGGATGTTCGGAAATAGCTTAGACTTGGTTGCGAGCGATGATTGACTGTTGAGCCTTTGCAACGTAACACGCGTGGCCACAGTCGAGGAGGCTACTTTGGAAGACCGAGTTTTGTTCTTTTGCCACATCCAAAAGACTGGAGGTCAAACGATATGCAATTTGATCCAGCAGGCCTTTGGTTGGGAGAATTGCCTAAAGGTATGGGATCCTGCATTCGGTGCTGATGTTTCGCCGTTAGATTTTGCGGATTTAGAACCCCAAGAGCTAAGAAGGTACAAAGCGATTGTCGGACACCTTCCTATTGGTGTGTTCCTTAGAAATCGTACCGCCAGAAAGCTATTTTACGGTGGGAAAGTCCTGATGGCTGCAAGCGTCAGAGAGCCCGTTGCAAGAATTGTCAGTAACTACAACTATCAGTTGTTAAACCCGCACCTGAAGGGCACTTCATATGAAGTCACACAGTCTCTGGATGAATTTGCGTTGGACGTGCCGGAAAACTTCCAGTCAAGATATCTAATGGATGACCCGTGGGTGAGCATTGACAATATGTTGAAGAGATTCACGGTGTTTCCGATTGAAAACTCAATCCACGGAGTCTCGAGCGTTCTTGAAAAGGAATTTGGATGTCCTCCCGTGGAAACGGAGATTAGGAATCGGACATCAGACTTAGTGGGTGACCAGCGCCTTAAGACAAAACAAGACCTTTCGAGGGCTACACATGCCAAACTGGTCGAAAGGCACTGTGCTGACCGTGAATTGTATGAGAGGGCAGGTGGAAAGGTTGATCTCGACCCGGTGAAATCGACACTATGGTCGCGGTTCCAGAAGCGCTTTGCCGGCTGAGTTACCCTTTTGGGCATTTGCCAGCGAGTTCGGAGAAAAACGTCGAGAAATATCTGACCTGTTGAGGTTAAAAGAAAGAACGGCTGATCGTTTCCCCTGAGACTGGTTGTAATTTGTCTGACTGTACTGCCATCCCACCCATTTCATTGCGCTAGCGTGGCCGACGTCAGACTGATCGTGTGATGCCTCCGTCGACGCGGATGTTTTGGCCGGTGATGTATCCGCCACCCTCCGAGGCAAGAAAGGCGACGGTGGCGGCGATCTCGTCATAGGCCTTGCCATAGCGCTCCATCGGGATGCGGGCCTTCCATTCCGGGTTTTCGGGCAGACTGTCGATGAAACCCGGAAGCACATTGTTCATCCGCACGTTGTCGGGGGCGTATTTGTCGGCAAACAGCTTGGTATAGGCTGCAAGTCCCGCGCGCATCACGCCCGAGGTTGGGAAGACCGGGTCCGGCTCGAACGCGGCGAAGGTAGAGATGTTGATGATCGCGCCGGATTTCTGACCAATCATGATGGGCGCAACGATCCGCGTGGCGCGTACGGCGTTCAGGAAATAGACCTCCATCCCCTCGTGCCAATCTTCGTCGCTGATTTCCAGAACCGGCGCGCGGGGACCGTGCCCGGCCGAGTTTACCAACACATCCACGCGGCCCCATTTGTCCAGGACCGCATCCACCAGTATTTGCATATCTGCGCTGGACCGGTTGGTGCCGGTTACGCCAATGCCACCAAGATTGGCAGCCAGGGCTTCTCCTTTTCCTGAGGACGACAGGATCGCGACGTTGAACTCTTCGGCCGCCAGTCGCTGCGCGCTTTCCGCCCCCATGCCGCTACCGCCGCCCATGATGATCGCGACTTTCCTCTCAGACATGTTTCACCTCCGTTCGATTAATGCAAATGCTCAGGAACCAACATGGTGTGAGGCGCGACGTTTGACCAATCAGTAATTCTGCCTTAATCCTGTAGAAAATCTATTGAATAGGATGTTCGGGTAGTGCGCAAATTACCGCCCTTGAATGCGCTCAAGGCTTTTGAGGCCTCTGGGCGCCATCTGAATTTCAGCCGTGCTGCCGAGGAGCTTGGCGTCACGCAGGGTGCTGTTGCTCAACATGTTCGGTCGTTAGAGGAACTGTTGAATATCAAACTCTTCGACCGAAAGCCCAGGGGTTTATCCCTGACGGATGAAGGTCGGAAATACCTTGCTCCGATCCGCCGGGCCTTTGACGTGATGACCGAGGCAACAGCCAATCTGTCGCCGCAGAGCGCCGTTGCTACAATCAGTACGACACCATCTTTTGCTACACGCTGGCTGGTGCCAAGACTGGGAGCGTTTTCGCAGGATCATCCGGACATCCGGCTCCGTCTGGACGCGTCAAACGCGCTGGCAAACTTTCAAACGGATGGGGTGGATATCGCGGTGCGGCAAGGGAAGCCTCCGTTTGGGCCGGGGCTGATCTCTGAGCCTTTGTTTGCCGCCGACCTGATTACAGTGTGCCATCCCGATCTGGCTTCGGGAGGCAGTCCAATCCGGTCACCCGCAGATTTGCTCGACCATATCCTGCTGGAAGATACGCATGGCCAGTGGCCCCTGTTTCTGGAGGCCGCACTGGGCGAAGTGCCGCCAGCCGGTTTGAAAACCATGGTGTTCAGCCAGACCTCTCTGGCCATCGATGCCGCGATTGCCGGGCAGGGTGTGGCGTTGGCCAACCGTGAATTTGTTGAGGGTGATCTCCGGGCAAAGCGACTGTGCCAGCCCGTCTCGTTTTCGACCGAGGTGCAGGAGGGGTATCACGTCGTTATCCCGCGTGCCCCCAGAAATCTACGGATCGTTGCCGCCGTACGTGCATGGCTGCGTGCGCAGGTCTGACACACCTTGGATTAATCAGGCATCACGATGTGCGAACACCCGATCAATGACGCAAGAAAGGCCTATTGCTGCCATATCCCCGGTGCAAAACTGTGGCAGAATAAAGTGCGGTCACCTTCATCGCAGGTTTTCGGGCCGGGTTTATGTGTCGCGACGGTAACGACCCCCCGAAATCTCGCGCCAACCAATTAGCGAAAGCGGATTGTTAGGATATCAAGAGCCGCAACTAAAAGTGAAACAAAAAATACGAGCAGCCAGTTCCGAAAAAAATGCGATCTGATCGCGCGAATTCGGACGAAAAACTCGGTCGGAGGTTCAATGTTATTGTCCGTTGTCGTCCCCTGCATGAACGAGGAGGCCTCGATACCCATGCTGGTCGAACGGTTGATCGCTGCAACCGAAGGTTGGCAGGGCGACTCCGAGATCGTGCTGGTCGATGACGGATCGACCGATGATACGTGGAACGCGATCTGCGCGCAGTGCAAGGACCACGCCGCGATCCGTGGTCTGAAACTGTCGATGAATCGCGGCCATCAGGTAGCCCTGACAGCGGGTCTGATGGCAGCCAGGGGCGAGCGGATATTCATGCTCGACGCCGATTTGCAGGACCCGCCCGAGTTGTTGTCGGACATGATGGCGATGATGGATCGCGGCTATGACGTTGTTTACGGGCGCCGCAGTGAACGGAAGGGTGAAAGCTGGTTCAAGAAGGTGACAGCCCACGGGTTTTATCGTGTACTGAACAGGCTGTCCGATGTGCCGATTCCCAACGATACCGGCGATTTTCGTCTGGTCACCCGTCGGGCGTTGGACGCGGTGCTGCAAATGCCTGAACGCGCGCGTTTCATCCGTGGGATGTTCGCCTGGGCCGGGTTCCGGCAGATCGGCATCGAATATATCCGCGATCCGCGTGTGGCCGGCGAAACCAAATACCCGCTCTCCAAGATGATCCGGTTCGCCTTTGACGCGTTGGCAAGCTTCTCGATCAAGCCGCTTCAGATCGCGACGCGAATGGCCTTTCTGACCCTCATTGTTGCCGCCCTTATGGCCGTCTACGTGTTCGGATCACTCATTCTGTACAATACGGTCGCCGGTTGGGCCTCGACCGTTCTGATCATCAGCTTTTTCTCGGGCATTCAGTTGCTGACTCTTGGCATCATGGGGGAATACCTGGGCCGTCTTTATGTCGAGGCCAAGGGCCGGCCGCTGTTCTTTGTCGACGAGCAAGCCGGGGATGCGGTCGAGCCCGTCGTAGAACACATAGCCAGACAACAATGACCGAACGCCGCCGCATATTTCGTTTTGCGGTCGTCGGGACCGGGGTGGCTGCCTATTACATGGTGGTTTATCTGGGGTTGCTTCACCTGTTGGGTTCACCCTGGATCGCCAACCTGATTGCCTTTGGATCTGCCATCCTGATCCAGTATGTCGGCCAGACCGCCTGGACCTTTGGCAAGCCTTTGGCGATCCCGGCACAGTTCGGGCGCTTCCTTTGCATGATCGGGGTCGGGCTGGTCGTGTCTTCGGCAATTACCGGGATCATCGGGCCACGTATGGGGTTGCCCGAGACCGTCTCGGCCGCCTCGGTTGTCGTGGTCCTGCCGATCCTCAACTTTGTGATCCTTCGCCTTTGGGTCTATCGCGAGCGAAATTCAATCTAGAGATCAGTCATGTCGCATATCTATTCCAACGAGTTCTTTGACTATATCGATCAGGGCGCGCGGCGTTCCGCTAACAGCCTTATCCGCTGTCTTCAGGCGTGGATCAAACCGGAAAGCGTTATCGATTTCGGATGCGGTCGAGGGGTCTGGCTGTCGGAATGGTCGGCGGCTGGCTGCACCGATATCGCAGGTGTCGATGGTGACTACGTGGACCGCGAAAGGCTGGCCATCCCCACAGGTTCTTTTTTCGGTAAAGACCTTGTTCGGCCGATTGATCTTGGGCGGCGGTTCGATCTGGCCCAGTCGCTGGAAGTTGGAGAGCACCTGCCGAATGAGGCCTCGGTCAGTCTGGTCCAAAGCCTGACGACTCATGCTGATCTGGTGTTGTTTTCGGCAGCGGTGCCGGGACAGGGGGGCGAGTTCCATATCAATGAGCAACCGCTTTCATTCTGGCAGAACCTGTTCGCCGACCGTGGGTACACGGCCTATGACTGCCTGCGCCCGGTGCTGTTCGGCGACACCAGCATCGAGCCCTGGTATCGTTATAATTCGGTGCTCTACGCCAACGAATCCGGTGCAGCAAAGCTGCCGTCCGAGGTGCTGAAGACCAAAGCCGACGGAGCGCTCAAGGAAGTGGGCTCATTTGGCTGGAACCTGCGGAAGATGGTCGTACGCCGTCTACCGCGCACGACAGTCACGGCGATCGCACAGGCTCGGGCGTCGATCATTGCACGCTCCTACGGGGGCAAGGAATGAACACCCGCCCCCTGGAGAATGAGTTCGCACGTCTGTTCGTGCTGTGCTTTTCTTTGCTGGTCCTGGTGTATCTGCCGTTGATCGAGGATCCTTTCGTTCGGCATGATGACTTTCCTGCGCTGCTTGGCACGCGCAAGGCAGCGTTGTTGAAGACGTTGGATGAGGGGCGGTGGTTGAACTACTGGTGGCAATTCCGCCCGGTTTTCCTGCCATCACCGGTCCATTTTATCCTCTATCTGACAGGATGGTCGCTTTTTTCTGCCGCAACAGCGCTGAGCCTTTTGGATCGTGAAGTTGATGGCTGGTACAAGGGGTTTCTTGCCATTTTCGTGGCTCTTTCGATCCCTGCCTATCTGATGTCGTTCTGGTTCAATACGCTGTTGCCGGGTGTTTGGGTGGTCGCGCTTTTTGCGGTGGCGGTCGTCTTTCTTCCGCATCGCACGGTGCTTGCTCTATTGGTTGTGGCAGTGCCGTTGTCCTTTATGGCCTATACGACCTATCCGTTTCTGTTGCTTACCCTGGTTCTGTTGTCCCGCAAGGCGCCCAAAACCTATAAAAGCATGGCGATCACGCTGGGAGTGTTCGTTGTCAGCCTCGCCCTGGGTGTTTTGGCGGTGTACTCGCTGAACTACATCTATCACGGGGTTTTCGGCATTCCGGTCGCCCAATGGCGCGAACCGACCGAAGTGCATTCCTTTGCCGATCTGCTGGCGAACATCGAAAAACAGAAGGATTACCTCTACAAAGCTCTCCAACAGATGGGTGGGGGCGTCGCGAAGCACGGTGTCGTCATTCCGCTTATGTTCCTGGCCGCTTGGCTGGCCTTGTTCATTTGGAACCGGTTTGTTGCCGTTGCTGTTCTTGCCGCCGTTCTGGCGGGGCTGGCACCGCTTGTAGGCAAAGCCCTGATGTCAGGCGTTCAGGTGCCGCTGCGAACGCTGGGCTGGGTGTGGATTTTGTTTGGGTTCTGTATTGTCTCGGTTGCTGTTCATCTGTCGAAGTCCGGCGGCAGGTGGTTGAGTCTTGCCCGCATCGCGATCCTGTGCGTGCTGTTGTTCAACATGCTGGCGATTGCGAAGACCTCGTACTTTGCTTTGCCGCCGTGGCAGTACACCACCAAGGAAATGGCCAACGCTGTACCGGAAGGTACTGAAACCATATATGTCTATGGCGACTACATGGCTATTCACGGTGCGCGGAAGGCGGCAATTCAGCAAACCCGAGGGTTGCGGCTCAGGCTGGCCTATCTGACGGGGGCCACGGTGGTCCTCTGTGACGAAAAGCCAAAGGGTTGCATGGATGTTGAGCCACCTTTCGACGCGAAAGGTTCGGAAGACGTCCCGATCGTCCAACCCGAGGGACAAGATGTGTTCATTCTGTTGCCCGCGCCCGACGCCGTTTCCTGAAACTGTTCGATCAGCGTCCCGTTTGTCGGGCCGGTAAAAGGCCAATTGTAACGGATTTAAGAACGATTTATGTAGAGGGCTGATTTCAGAACCATCGCCCTGACAGGCGTGCGTTTTTGGTTAACAGGACCCGGTAAATATGATTGACCTGAGTGGCCTAACTCCCTTACGGGAAAGCCGCAATTACAAGATTTTCCAGCACCCTGAGATCGAGGGAGCGTTGTTGAAGGTTCGCGTTGATGAGCCGGAACGCAAGCACCCGTTGCCGCGCTATTCGGAATGGCGCTACGGTAATCTCAGGCAATGGAACCGCGAGGCGAATGAATACCTCGCCGCGCTGAACCGGGGGTGTCCTGAAATCGAACGTCTGGCGCGGTTCGCGGGCTATGCTCCGACTTCATTGGGGCCAGCTATCGCGGTGGAAAAGCTGACCGGACCGGACGGGGGACTTGCGCCGACTCTGCAATCTGAACTGGTGAAGTTCAATAAAGACCGGGCGGGGCGTCAACGGTTGCACCAAGAGTTCATGGAGTTGCTGGACGATCTTGAACGGGGCCAGATCGTCGTTGGCGATATGGGGTTTGAAAACATCGTGCGTGCGCAAGAGCGTGGTGGAAAACTGGTCATCATCGACGGTCTGGGTGAAAGGGTGATGTTCCCGCTGGCCCTGTTCAGCAATTGGGCTTTCCGCAAATCGATCCAACGCCGCCGGGAGCGCATGACCAAGGGGTTCAGGCTGGACGTCCCATGACAAAACGCCGGGCTCAGCCTGCGATGCGCAAAGGTATGGCGCTTTCAACCTCTTTTCGGATTTCTTCGATCAGTGCCGTCGCCGCAGGGTTTCGCCTTTTCAGGTGCGTCCGCGCGACATAGGCAATCCTGGGCGGGGTGGGGAACAGGCCGTCAATGATCTCCATATCCGGGGTGACGTGCAGGCCGTTCAGCAGAGCCACGCCCAGCCCCGAGCGCACCGCCGACTGGATGCCGGCTGCGCTGGGGCATTCCAGAACATTGTCGAACCTATGCGGTCCGTGACCCATGCCCCAATGCCGATAAAAGCACTGACTGTCAAAGGACAGGAACGGAACAGAGGCGGTTAGGTCGACACGAAACTCCGGCGATTTGACCCAATGCAGGTTATCTTCGAACAGGATCAAGTCGTCGGGCATTACGTCCTGACGAAAGATCTGCATGACCGCCACATCCAGTTCACCGGCCTTGAGCCAGGCCTGCACGTTTAGGCTTTGACTGGTTCGCGTGCGAACGTGCACTTCGGGGTACAGCCGTGTGAAACGGCCCAGGATGCGGGCGATACCGCTGGTGGTGGTGTCCTCGGTCATGCCCAGGCGGATGGTGCCGGACAAGGGCTTCCTGCCCAGGGCTGCCAGGGCTTCGTCATGCAGTTCGGTGATCCGGCGGGCGTATTCGCACAGCCGCTGACCGGCGTCGGTGAACAGCGGGCCACCGGCGCGGCGGGCCAGAAGATCGCAGTCCAACGCGTGTTCCAGCCTCCGTATCTTGTGGCTGACCGCCGATTGCGACAGTGCCAGATGTTCCGCCGCCCGCGTTACGCCGCCGTGGGCCGAGATGGCGAGCAGTGCGCGAAGGGCATCGATTTCCAGACGTTCATTCATGTTATTAGCCATGACATATTCTAATTGAAAAATGACAATCATTCATTTGAGTCACATACTAACGGCGGTCTATTCACGGTGAAAGACTAATTACCGGAGACCAACCATGTCACACCTCGTCACCGACCACGCTTTGATCAACAACACCCGCATCTCGCATGGAACCTATGGCGCGGGCGAACCCGTCGTGCTGATCCACGGTACGCCATCCTCGTCCTATATCTGGCGAAACGTGCTGTCTGAACTGGTTGCCGCTGGCTACAAGGTTCATGTCTACGACCTGTTGGGCTTTGGTTTGTCCGAACGCCCCTGGGATCCGTCAGTTGATACTTCGGTTACCGCACAAGTTCCGATCCTCGAGGGGCTGCTGGATCTGTGGGGGCTGGATGACCTGCACGTGATCTCGCACGATATCGGTGGCGCGGTTGCTCCTCGATTTGCCGTTCAGTCGCCTGACCGGATACGGTCGCTGACCATGATCGATGTCGTCAGCTTTGACAGCTGGCCCTCGAAACGGACCAAAGAGCAGATGCAAGCGGGCCTGCAACACCTGATCGATGCAGACGATACCCAGCACCGGGCGTATTTTCGCGAGTGGCTTTCCTCGGCCGTTGTAAACAAACAGCGCCTGGTCGATACGGCGTTAGAGACGTATCTGGACTTTATCAGCGGACCCATCGGGCAGGGTAGCCTGTTCCAGCATCAGGTTCGCCACTATGAACCCAAACACACCAACAGCATCGATTATGCAAAACTCGGCGCCTTGCCGGTTCAGCTGATCTGGGGGGTGAATGATGCGTGGCAGGTGGTCGACTGGGCGTACAAGCTACATGACGCCATTCCGGGCTCTGAACTGATTATTCTGGAAAATTGCGGACACTTTGCGATGGAAGACCAGCCAGAAAAGATATCGGCCCTGCTGGTCGACTTCCTTAAGCGAAAGGGGTGAGTCATGACCAAGATCGAAACCCCTCGCCGCAGTCTGACGACCGTGTTTGAAGTTACCGGGTCGGTTCTGGCGATGGCCTACGCACTGCTGATCGCGTCGAATACTGGGGCGGAACTGCTGGGCTTTGCACTGTTGCTTTTGTCCGCTGGCCTGTTTGCCGCTTGGGCCGTGATCGACCGGCGTTGGACCTTTCTGCTGCTTCAGGGGTTCTACGCGACCTCGGCCGTTATCGGGCTGATCCGCTGGGCGTAAACTTCGCATAGGGCTACCGTGCGTTTCCTGCTAGGACAGCCCTATGCGCATGGAAAAAAGAATCGAGATAGGCTTTCTACTTTTTGACGGCTTTCCCATGGCCTGCCTCACCTCGGTGATCGAACCGTTGCGGGCGGCCAACGAAATCGCCGGGCAAGAAGCGTTTTGCTGGTCGCTGATCTCGGAACACGGTCAAAAGGTTCTATCCAGCGCCGGCGTCGGCTTTGAGGCCGAACGATCGCTGGCGGAATACAAGGACATCGACATTCTGTTCCTGCTCAGCAGTCCGACCTCGGTTTTCGACAACTCGACGTCCGGAAATGGCATGTTGCGCAGCCTTGGCCGACACGGGACGGTTCTTGGTGGCATCAGCGCAGGCGTTTTCCCCTTGGTGCGATCCGGGGTCATGCAGGGTCATCCTGTATCAGTCCATTGGTGTTATGAAGCCGCGTTCGAGGCCGAATTCCCTGACATGGATGCTCGAAGCGAAGTGATTGTCAGGACCGCCAGCCGTTGCACCGTGTCCGGTGCCGCAGCGGGTTTTGATCTGGCGCTGCATCTGATTCAGGACCGGCTGGGCGGAGATGTCGCCCATGAGGTCGCCTGTTGGTTCCAACATCCGATGATGCGCGGGGCGGGGGTCCGGCAGCAGGTTCCCAGCGCAAATGCGCCTGGTACGGGTGACAGTTTGCCGCCGCTTGTGTCGCGCAGTGTTGCGCTTTTTGCTGCTCATATGAGTCAGCCGATTTCGATTGCAGACGTGGCGCGGCAGGCGGGTGTGACACCCCGTCAGATCGAGCGCGCCTTTAAGCAGGCGACGGGGCAAAGTCCAACCCACTATTACCGCGCCATGCGTATGAAAGCGGCCCGGCAGATGGTGGTTTATACCAAGGACCCGATCCCCGAGATCGCCGAGGCTGTTGGATACAGCTCGGTCTCGCCGCTGGTAACTCATTACCGCGCGGCATTCGGGCTGAGCCCCAGCGAGGACAGGCGCCGCATAAACCGGTTTCGGGTCGAGGACAACGCGCCACTTCCCTCGGTTTGACAGTAACTTTATAGCGCCGCGCGCATTGCTGTTACGATGGCGTGGTGCAGCGATCCGGCCGAGGATCGCGGACCGTATATGCTGACCATTTCGGGCGACCGGCACAGTACGAAGCAGCCCACATGATGGATCGAACAGCGCGCGGCGCTGCCCTCATCAAACTTGCGCAGGTCGAGTTGGCACAACAGTTCCAGCACCGTTGGAATGCCGTCGCCGCTCAGATCAAACCGTGTCCACGCGTCCGTCTGTTCCGTGACCGAAGCCGTATTCCCGACGGTCGCCTTAACCTGATCTGCAAGCTCTTCGTGGCTGTCAAACGGGGCCTCTATCATCCATTGGTCCGATCCGGCCCAAAACGCTTTGACCGTCGTTCCGGCCCAGCGGCCAATATCCGGCGTTGGCGCGTCAACCAGCTTGGCAAGCGCCTGGGCGGCGTTGGGTTCCTGTCCCATGCGCGCGGCGACCGACGCCAGCGCCACCTCGGGAACTTCGGTGCATGTGACACCCCCTACGGTGTCCACACGCGGCTCAGCTCCGCCCAGGGCGGTTATCGCAATAAGATCATGCACGCAGACGCTCTCCTTCAGGGTCAACGAAATGGGCCGAGACAATCTCGACCTCAACCGTCAGATTGGTCAGGGGAGAGACCAGACGCATTTTCTCGCCCAGCCGTTCCGAACCGTTTTTGACCAGACCCAGCCCAATATTGCTGTTCAGGATGGGCGAGTAGACAGCCGAGGTAACATAACCCTGATCATGCGCCGCATCGACCGGGCCATCGGCATTCATCAAGTGTCCGCCCGCAGTGACCTTATCCTCTGACTGTAATGGTTTGATCCCCACAAGCCGCAGGCCATCCGGTTCGACCAGAGCTTCACGTTCCGACAGGACCGAGCCGATGCTGTCCTTCTTTTTGGACACCATTTTACCTAAGCCAAGGTTCAATGCCGTGGTAGTGCCGTTCAGCTCGTTCCCGGCGGCGTGGCCTTTTTCAACCCGCATCACACCCAGCGCTTCGGTGCCATAGGGGATAACGTCGAACTCTTCGCCCTCGGCCATCAAACGTCGCATCAGCGCATCGCCATAACGTGAGGGCACCGCGATTTCATAGGCCAACTCGCCCGAGAACGAGATCCGGAACAGCCGCGCCCGAAGCCCGCCGCACACGGTGATGTTGCCGCAAGCCATGAAGGGGAAGGCCTCGTTCGAGATGTCAAACTCCGGGTCCACGATCTTTTGCAACAGCTTGCGCGCGTTGGGTCCGGCCACCGCGTATTGGGCCCAGGCTTCGGTGGTCGAGATCAGCTGGACGTCCATGTCCGGACACAGGCATTGGCGCACAAATTCCATGTGACGATAGACACTGACGGCGTTTGCGGTGGTCGTTGTAACAACGAAGTGATCCTCGGCCAGCCGCGCCGCGGTGCCGTCATCCATAACCATGCCATCTTCGCGCAGCATCAGGCCATAGCGGGCCTTGCCCACGGTCAGTTTGGCGAAACCGTTGGCGTAGATGCGGTTCAGGAACTCGGCTGCATCGGTGCCCTGCACGTCGATCTTGCCCAGCGTTGTGCAGTCGCACACCCCGACCGAGGCGCGGGTCTGGCGCACTTCGCGATCCACCGATTGCCGCCAGTGCGCCTCACCGGGCAGGGGGAACCACTGTGCGCGCAGCCAGTTGCCGGCCTCTACAAACACCGCACCGCGCTCCTTGGCCCAATAATGCGAGGGTGTCAGGCGGGTCGGATGGAATTCCTTTCCCTTCATCCGGCCCGCAAAGGTGCCAATCGGGACCGGTGTGTAAGGCGGGCGGAAGATAGTTGTCCCAACTTCGGGGATCGACTTTCCGGCCACTTCGGCCATGATCGCAAGCCCGGTGATATTCGAGGTCTTGCCCTGATCGGTGGCCATGCCCAGCGTGGTATAGCGTTTAAGGTGCTCGACTGAACGGAATCCCTCTTGGTAGCTCAGCTTCACATCCTTGACCGTCACGTCGTTCTGCTGATCCACCCAGGCGCGCTTGCATCCCTGGACGTACCAGAAGGGCGCCTGCGCGACCGGGGTGTCCTCGACCTCGGGTAGGGCGGGCAGGGCACCTGTCAGGTCGAGAGCTTTGGCTGCGCCTTCCGCGCCGGACAGCAAGGCGCCGTGGGTCGACATGATCCCGTTCGCCGCGCCTGCGACCGACATGCCGACAGGCAGTTCGGCGCTGGGGACAAAGGCGGCCAAGAGTTCGTTCCAGACCGGGCGCCCACGTTGATGGCAGGTCAAGTGAACATTCGGGTTCCATCCCCCGGACACGCCCAGCGCGCCGCAATCCAGCATGCGGGTCGATCCGTCCGGCATCGCAACGTCGACGAAGCTCAGTCCGAGGCGACCCCTGGTGTTGACGACTTTTGCGCCTTTAAGGACTTCGTAATCATAGCTGGAGGGTGCATCCTCGCGCACGTCCACCACAGCAGCAACCTTGACGCCCTTGGCGTGCAAATCCGATGCGGTGCGGTGGCCGTCATCATTGTTAGTGAAAATCGCAACGCGCTGCGACGCCGTAACCGCGAAACGGTTGGCATAGGTCCGCAAGGCGCTGGCCATCATGATACCGGGGCGGTCGTTGTTTTCGAACGCAATCGGACGCTCGGTCGCCCCGGCACAAAGCAGCGCCTTTTGCGTATAGATGCGCCACAGAATCTGACGGGGTTTGCCTGCGGGCAGGGTGGACAGGTGATCCCCGGTCCGTTCCACTGCGCCATAAATGCCGTGATCAAACGCGCCGATCACGGTGGTGCGCGGCATCAGCCGGACGTTGGGCAAAGACGATAGCTCTGCAACCGCTTGAGCCGCCCAATCCGAAGCGCTGTGATCTCCCAGCGCAAAGGTTTCGCTGTTCAGACGGCCACCAAGGGCGAAATCCTCATCTGCCAGAATGACGTCAGCTCCGGCACGCCCAGCGGTCAGAGCAGCCATCAAGCCGGCAGGTCCGGCACCGATGATCAGCAGATCGCAATGACGGAACCCTTTGTCATATTCGTCCGGGTCGTCCTCTTGCGACAATGATCCCAAGCCGGCGGCACGACGGATCATCGGCTCGTACAGCTTTTCCCAGAATGCGGCGGGCCACATAAAAGTTTTGTAGTAGAATCCAGCAGACAGAAAATTCGAGAACATATCGTTCACGGCCAGCGCGTCGAATTTCAGGCTGGGCCAACGGTTCTGCGACTTCGCCTCAAGCCCGTCGAACATCTCAATCGTTGTGGCACGGGTGTTGGGTTCCTTCCGCGCACCGGTGCGCAGTTCGACCATGCCGTTGGGTTCCTCGGACCCGGCGGTCAGCAACCCGCGCGGGCGGTGATATTTGAATGAGCGTCCGATCAAGCGCATGTCGTTCGCCAGAAGGGCCGAGGCCAGAGTATCGCCGGGATGCGCGGTATAGCTGCGCCCGTCGAACCGGAAGGAGAGAGAGGTGTTGCGGTCGATCTGGCCGCCATTAAGCCGGTTTTTTTGGGTCATTTGGATCGCCCCCGTGCGCGGGCCACGTCACGGGCCAGTTCCACCTTTGAGATCTCATGTGTCAGCGTATTGCGCGTGACGACCAGCCAGGATCGGTCTCCGGCCTCGTGATACCACAACTCTTGGTGCTCACCAGCCGGGTTGTCGCGCAAATAGCCGTATTCATAAAACGCCTCAGCTGCATTCTCGGCCTGCCAGTCGGGGCGGTCGATCAGCGAGGCATCACCCAGATAGGTGAACTCCGATGCATCGCGTGGGCCCAGAAGGGGATGGTTGATAATCATTGAATGGTCCCCCTCAATGCAGGTTGGGCTGGTTGCCCACGCCTTTTTCGTCGATCATTCGGCCCGTCTGGAACCGGTCGAGGCGATAAGCGGTGGCGACCGGGTGAGGCTCGTCTTTGGCCAGAAGATGCGCGAAACAATGGCCCGAGGCCGGGGTCGCCTTGAACCCGCCGTAGCACCATCCACCGTTGAAAAAGAGCCCTTCGACCGGGGTGCGGTCTATAACTGGCGAGCCGTCCATAGACATGTCCATCACACCACCCCACATCCGCAACAGACGGGCGCGACCGATCATTGGCATCAGGGCCATGCCGCCTTCACAAACATCCTCGACCACGGGCAGGTTGCCGCGTTGGGCGTAGGTATTATAGCCGTCAAGATCGCCGCCAAAAACCAGCCCGCCCTTGTCGGACTGACTGACATAGAAATGCCCAGCTCCAAAGGTGATGACGCTGGGCAGGATCGGTTTCAGGCCCTCGGAAACAAAGGCCTGCAGGACGTGGCTTTCGATGGGCAGGCGCATCCCGGCCATTCCCATCACGCGGCTGGAACTGCCGGCAACCGCGCAACCCACTTTGTTCGCGCCGATGAAGCCCTTGGTGGTCTCGACCCCCAGACATTTTCCGTTCTCGATCCGCAGACCGGTGACCTCGCAATTTTGGATGATGTCGACGCCGTGCAGGTCAGCCGACCGCGCAAAACCCCAGGCCACCGCATCGTGGCGGGCAGTACCTGCGCGACGCTGAACCAGGCCGCCCTTGATCGGAAAGCGGGCATCGTCGAAATTCAGGTAGGGATGCTCCTTTCGCACCTGGTCGGCATCCAGCAACTCGGCATCTGCCCCATTCAGGATCATCGCGTTGCCGCGCCTTGTATAGGCATCGCGCTGTCCGTCGGTGTGGAACAGGTTGAGGATCCCGCGCTGGCTCATCATTGCGTTGTAGTTCAGGTCCTGTTCGAGACCTTCCCACAGCTTCATCGAGAACTCGTAGAACGGTTCATTCCCGTCCAGCATATAGTTCGAACGCACAATCGTCGTGTTTCGCCCCACATTGCCGCCGCCGATCCAACCTTTTTCGACAACAGCCACGTTACGATGACCATAGACCTTGGACAGGTAGTGCGCCGTCGCCAGCCCATGACCACCGCCACCTATGACGATGATGTCGTAATGCGCCTTGGGTTCGGGCTCGCGCCAGACCGGTTTCCACCCTTTGTGGCCGGTAAGCGCCTCTTTAATAACTCGAAAGCCGGAATATCGCATGAATCGGACCTTTTTCGTCAGAATTCACTATTCTGCGGCGCTTGGATATCCTCAGATGCGACATTAACGTGGTTGAATCAGACTTGGTTGCGTGTCTCTTGCCGCTGAATTTTGGTAAACCACTGCGCAAAGGCATCAACCTCGGGCGAGCGGCGCTGAACCGCCAGAAAGTACCCTTCACTGGCCGGGGCGGAGGCTTCGGATGCAAGTACCACCTGACCGGATTGCAGAGCGTGGTCGGCGATCAGGGCGTTGACCAGAGCAACACCATTGCCGGTCGTGGCCAGTTGCAACGCAAGCCCATAGGAATCGACATTTAACACAGGGGCACCAACTTGCAGGCCGGTCGCTTCGGCCCAAGACCCCCAATTGTCCGAAGTGCCGACAGTTCCGATAAGTGGCAAGTCTTGAAAGCCGCCCAAAAGCTTCGGTGCTTTCACCGCAATCAGGTGGTTGGGCCACAATGCCGTTGCATCCCGGCCAACCTGCTTTTCCGAGCCGAACCGGATCTCGACATCCGCGCGCGATGCGGCAAATTCATCAGGCCAGATCGTACTGACGAACCGCACAGAGGTATCGGGGTTCTGTTGCTGAAATCGCGGAAGGGCTGGGGATATCACCCATTCTAGCACACTGACCGAGGCCGCAACGGTAATATGCCGCGCCCGTTCCTCGGCCAGATAAGGCGAGGCGGCGGAATGCAACATCTCAAGCGCGGCTTCGACCTGTGGCAACAGCTTGCGACCTTCGTCGGTCAGGGACAACCCACGCGCGTGGCGGTGGAAAAGCACCACCCCCAGCCGCGTTTCCAGCGATCTGATCTGCTGGCTGACGGCGGATTGCGTAAGCCCGATCTCCTCGGCGGCGGCGGTCGAACTCAGGCGTCGGGCCGCGGCTTCGAACGATCTGAACCATGTCAGAGGGGGCAGGGATTTCGACATTGGTAACCTACATATTAGAGTCACTAATACCTAAGACCAAAGTTCTTTCGTTTGTCAAAGCGGCCCTCGGGCGTGGATAGTTTGCCAACGACAGAAAAGGGGGCGCTCGTGAAGCCAAGTATTCGGAAAATCGTGACCTATGACGAAGAGGTTCTGGTCGAAGGGTTTCGCAAGGCCGAGCGCCCGTGGCGCATGTTCGCAGTGGCCGCCGTTGTGTCGAACCCCTGGGCGGGCCGCTATGTCGAAGATTTGCGGCCCGAGATTTTGAGCTTTGCCCCGATCCTGGGCGAAGAGCTGACCCGCCGGATGATTACCTTGGCAGGAAGCGGTGATGCCATCGAAGCCTATGGCAAGGCCGCAGTTGTGGGGCTGGATGGTGAGGTCGAGCACGCCTCGGGCCTGATCCACACGCTGCATTTTGGCAATCACTTCCGGCAGGCGGTGGCGGCAAAATCCTACCTGTCCTTCACCAATACAAGGGGTCCGGCAAATGCACCGATCATGGTGCCGTTGATGGACAAGAATGACGCCGGTCGCCGGTCTCACTACCTGACTCTGCAATTCGCCATTCCAGACGCCCCGCGCGCGGATGAGGTCGTGATAGTGCTGGGTGGCGCGACCTCGGGGCGCCCTCACCATCGGATCGGGGATCGCTATCAGGATTTGAAGGATCTGGGTCATGACGTGGACAACCCGGCTTCGGTCTGAGTTCAACGGTCTGGCCGCGATAGAAGTGGGCACGGGGCCGCTGGTGGTTCTGCTGCACGGCGTCGGTTTGCGGGCCGAGGCATGGGGCGGACAGATCGGACCGCTGGTCTCTGCCGGGTATCGCGTGCTGTGTCCGGATATGCCCGGGCATGGCGAAACCCCGTTCGCGGCGGTCAGTGGGTTGGACAGCTATACCGCGCCGGTTGCTGCGTTGATACAGGAACCTGCCGTAATAATCGGGCATTCGATGGGAGCACTGATTGCGACCCAGATTGCAGCCTCGGGCAATCCGAATCTCAAAGGTATTGCCGCCCTGAACGCTATTTTTCAGCGATCGGAAACAGCTCGGCAGGCCGTCCTGTCGCGGGCGCATTCCCTGGATGAGCAACAACCAAATGATCCAACGGCAACTTTGCAACGGTGGTTTGGCAAGGACGCATCGGCTGAGCGCGACGCCTGCGCGCGCTGGCTGCAAGAGGTTGATCCGCGCGGTTACAAAGCGGCGTACACGGTGTTCGCTGAAAGTGATGGGCCGACCAAGGCGCAATTGGCTACACTTGCTTGCCCGGCCTTGTTTCTGACCGGCGCGGATGAACCGAATTCGACCCCTCGGATGTCGCGCGACATGTCCGGGTTGGCGCCCAAGGGACGGGCAGAGATCATCCCGAACGCCGCGCATATGATCCCGATGACCCATGCGGATGCGGTCAACGATATCCTGTTGCGCTTTCTGCAGGAGTGCTTGCCATGACGATGCTTGATCCTCGCGCCCTGCGCGATGCCTTTGGCAGCTTCATGACCGGTGTGACGGTGGTGACAACACGCGACACAGCCGGCACCCCGGTCGGCTTCACGGCGAATTCCTTTTCCTCCGTGTCTCTCGATCCGCCGTTGTTACTGGTCTGTCCGGGGAAGTTCCTGTCCAGCTACGAGGTCTTTACAGGCTGTCGATATTTTGCCGTCAACATTCTTGCCGAGGGTCAGCAGGACGTCTCGAACACCTTTGCTGGGTACAAGGGAGATCGGTTCGCCAAAGTTGCCCACCGCAGCGGTGCGCACGACCTGCCTCTGATCGACGGGGCGCTGGCGCAGTTCTGCTGTGAAACGCACCAAGCCATCCCCGCAGGAGATCATACCATTCTGATGGGTCAAGTGTGCGAGTTCTCGCACGCTGCCGGTGACGGCCTTGGCTATGTAAGCGGTTCCTATTTCAGCCTTGGGCTGGAGCGTGAGATCGACTCGAAAGTGCCGACGCTTTGCGGCGCAATCATAACGGCAGATGACAAGGTTCTGTTGGAGCATCATGACGGGCGTTTCCGCCCCGTTCAGGTCGAAGGGGCCGAACCCGGTGGCCAGCGGAACAGGCTGGCGCAAGGGTTAGCCGAACGGGGCATTCAGGCTCGGATCGATCAGGTCTATTCCGCCTTCAATGATGTGGACACCAAGCTGCACTACACGTTCTTTCTGGCATCGGCCGATCCGGCCGCGCTATCCGAAAACACCCGCTGGATTGCGGTCAAAGACCTTCCCAACCTGACCTATGCCACCCCCGGCATTCACCACATGATGACCCGCTTCGCGCGTGAAGCCCAGACCGGCGATTTCGCCTTGTATCTTGGCGACGCCGAACGGGGTGACATTCACAGTTTTCGCTAAAGGAGCCGGATGATGGAGTTTTCCCTGTTTGCCCATATGGAGCGTCTGACGCCCGACCAGCCTCATGATGTGCTCTACGACGAATTCGTGGGTTTGGCGAAGATGGCCGATGAAGGGGGTATGCGTGCGATCTGGACCGGTGAACATCACGGAATGGAGTTTACCATTGCGCCCAACCCGTTCCTGCCTCTGGTCGATCTTGCGCATCATACCAAAAATGTGCGGCTGGGTACCGGCACAGTGATCGCGCCGTTCTGGCACCCGATCAAACTGGCCGGGGAGGCTGCGGCAGCGGACCAGATCACCAAAGGTCGCATTGAGTTGGGGGTGGCACGCGGGGCGTATTCGTTTGAATACGAGCGGCTGGCGCCGGGCATGGACGCATGGGAGGCCGGGCAAAAAATGCGCGAGTCCACGCCTCTGTTGCCGAAGATCTGGCAAGGGGATTGCGCGCATGAAGGCGAGTATTATTCGTTTCCTGCGACGACGTCGGCCCCTAAACCGCTGCAGGCCGGTGGCCCACCGATCTGGATCGCGGCGCGTGACCCCAACAGTCACGAGTTCGGCGTTCACAACGGCTTTAACATTCAGGTCACCCCGTTGTGGCAGGGGATGGAAGAGATCGAAACGTTGATAGGCCGTTTCAATGATGCCTGCGACAGCTATTCCGGGCCGCGCCCCAAGATCATGCTTTTGCATCATACCTATGTCGGCAACGATGATGCAGATGTTGCGCAGGGCGTCGAGGATTTACGGCGCTACTATAACTATTTCGGCGCGTGGTTCCTGAATAAGCGACCCATTCAGCAAGGACTGATCGAACCGATCTCGCCCGAGGAAATGGACGCAAATCCGATGTACACTACCGAGAAACTGGGCCGAGACCTGACTGTCGGGACTGCGCAGCAGGTGATTGACCGGATCAAACGTTACGAGGATCTGGGCTATGATGAGTTTTCGTTCTGGGTTGACAGTGGCATGACCAACGACCGCAAACGCGCCTCTCTGGCGCGGTTCATCGACGATGTCATGCCAGCCTTTCAGTGAGGATCACTATGGGAAACCTTCCGCATTTTCAGCTGTTCATTGATGGCGAATGGACCGAGGGGTCAGATGCTCAGGTCATGACATCCGAAAACCCGGCGACCGGACAGGGGTGGGCAACATTTGCCTGCGCCTCGGCCGCCGACGTAAATCGCGCTGTCGCTGCTGCCAGACGGGTTCTGGATGATCCGGCGTGGCGCGACATGACTCAAACCGCGCGGGGAAAGCTGCTCTATCGTCTGGCCGATCTGGTGGCGGAAAACGCTGCACGATTGGGAGAGTTGGAGACCACCGACAGCGGCAAGCTGCTGGCAGAAACCTCGGCGCAGACGGGCTATGTGTCTGACTACTACAGATATTTTGCCGGGCTGGCGGACAAGGTGGAGGGTACAGTTCTGCCCATCGACAAGCCCGACATGCACGTCTTCACCACGCGCGAACCGATCGGCGTTGTTGCGGCCATCGTTCCGTGGAATGCACAGATGTTCCTGACGGCCACCAAGCTGGGCCCGGCCTTGGCGGCGGGGTGTTCGGTGGTTCTGAAAGCCTCGGAAATCGCGCCAGCGCCGATGTTGGAGTTTGCCCGGTTGGTCGAACAGGCCGGGTTCCCACCCGGTGTCGTCTCGGTCATCACCGGCGACGCCGAGAATTGCGCGATTCCACTGACCCGCCATCCAGGTATCGACCGGATCGCCTTTACCGGTGGGCCAGAGACCGCACGGCATGTGGTGCGCAACTCGGCTGAAAACTTTGCGGTCACTTCGCTGGAACTGGGTGGCAAGTCGCCGATTCTTGTGTTTGATGACGCCGATCTGGATGGCGCGGCGAACGGGTTGATTGCCGGAAACTTTGGTGCGTCCGGTCAAAGCTGCGTGGCGGGAACGCGCGGGTTGGTGCATCGATCCATTCTGGAGCCGTTGATTGAACGGATCGAACAGAAAGCCAGCGCCATTCGGCTGGGCGATCCGCTGCAACCCGATACGCATGTCGGTCCGCTCTGTACCGCTGCACAGGTGCGCAAGATCGAGGCCACATTGGCCACAGTGCAGGGTCAGGGCGCGGTGATCCGCTTTGGTGGTGCGCCTGCGGATCGTCCGGGGAATTACATGACACCAACACTGGTTCAATGCGCTTCACCCGAGAACGAAACGCTTAAGGTTGAGATGTTCGGGCCGGTCATGTCTTTGCTGCCGTTCGACACTGAGGAAGAGGCCATCGCGTTGGCAAACAGTACACCTTACGGGTTGGGTTCTGGCGTCTTCACGCAGAATCTGGCGAGGGCGCATCGGGTGTCGAAACGGATCAGGGCGGGGATTTGCTGGGTGAATACCTACCGCGCGATCTCTCCGATTGCGCCTTTTGGTGGGTTCAATCAGTCGGGTTATGGACGAGAGGCCGGGGTCGAGGCGATCCTCGACTATACCCGGACCAAAACCACCTGGATCAGCACCGCGCAAGAGCCGATGGCGAACCCGTTTATAATGCGCTAAGCCTGTGTAAACGCAGGGGAGGGCGCTAATGAAACTGGAAGAACCGAACTTCAAGGCACCTGTGGACGCGGATGAGCGCAAAGCCATTCCTCCGGTCATCTGCTACCCGCCAGAAACGTTGGATCAGCCGGATTTGGCGACACTGGCCAAACTGCGAAAGGGCGCATCCAAGACTGCCGAAGCCACCGCCACCCCTCGGGACGCCACCTGCATCGACGTGCCCGCCGGGGCGTTTGTTCGGGTATTGTCGGTCGATGGTCCACAGGTCGGCGATCTGAACATGTGGAACAAACACGACCTGACCGAGCGGTTCTATTCCGGCAAAACCCGGGCGCTGCATGGCACGCACTTGTCGACCGGAGACCGCATGTGGTCAAGCTTTCCCAACATGCGCCCCATGGCGACCATAGTTGACGACACGTTGGACTGGTACGGGTTTGATGCCTTTGGTGGCTCGGTCCATGACGTGATCGGTACGCGCTGCGATCCCTATACCGGGCGGTTGCTGTCCGGCGACGACTACCACTATTGCTGCCATTCGAACCTGACACGCGCGCTGGCCAGTCATTGTGACCTGCCACTGCACGAGGCCGAGATGCTGGTGCATGATGTGCTCAATGTCTTCATGTGCACCGGCTTTACCCGCGATACCGGTCAATACTTTATGAAGGCCAGTCCGGTGCGTCCGGGGGACTATCTTGAATTCTACGCCGAGATCGACCTGATCGTCGGGCTCTCGGCCTGTCCTGGCGGCGATTGTTCGTCCGAGCATTCGTCGGACGTCGCCGCCTGTTACCCATTGGTGATGGAGGTCTATGATCCGGGGGAAGTTGCCCGCGCGTCGAATGTTCAGCCGCCGCGATCCGTCTATGACCGGACACATGGAACGGGTTAAGACGTTAGGCGACGCCCCAAACGGTTCAACATCCGGCAGCACAGATCGAGCTGTTCGATCTCGACATACTCATCGGCCTTGTGTGCCTGTGTGATCGAACCCGGCCCGCAGACAATTGCGTGCACACCCAGTTGCTGGAACAACCCGGCCTCGGTAGCGAAGGCAACGACACCTATGCCATTGGCGCCGGTCAATTCAGCAACAAGGTCTCGGGCTGCGTTGACGTCCATGGGTTCCAACCCTTCGACCTCGGCCACAGCCTCTTGCGTGATGCCGGCGTTCGGGTGAACCGCCTGCATTTCCGGCAGGAGAGTGTGCTGCACATAGTCGGACAGGGTATTGCGCACCAGTTCTGCATCGCTGGATTGAACCGGGCGCATTTCCCACGCAACTTCGGCCTTGCTGGCGATGACGTTATGGGCGACGCCGCCCGAGATGCGACCGACGTTGACCGTGGTCCATGGTGGCTCGAACGGGCTGCCCTTTGGCGCGCGGGATTTCAGGATGTGGCGTAATTCCAGCAGCTTGCCGATATAGCGCGCCGCGTATTCGGCAGCGTTGACACCGTCATCGGGGGCCGAGCTGTGCCCTTCGAGGCCGACAAAGCTGGTGGTGTATTCGAAGCACCCCTTGTGCCCCTCGATCACCCGCATCTCGGTGGGTTCGCCGATGATTGCAATGTCTGGAACAATGCCGCGTTCAGAGAGGTCATTGACGAGGTTTTGAGCGCCCAAACAGCCGGTCTCCTCATCATAGGTGAATGCGAAGTGTAGCGGTTGGGTTAGCCTGCCGGGATCCAGTGTCTCGGCAAAGGCCAACGCGGCAGCAATGAACCCCTTCATGTCGCAGGTGCCGCGACCATACAGCCGACCGTCCCGTTCAGTCATCTGGAACGGGTCTTTGGTCCAGTCCTGATCGGTCACGGGAACCACATCCGTATGGCCGGACAGCAGAATGCCGCCTTGCATGTCGGGTCCCAGCGTGGCGAAGACGTTGGCCTTGGTACCGGTGGCATCCCGCGTTTCGATGCACCTAGCGCCGAGCGCTTCAAGCCGATCAGTTAGATATCGAATGATCTCAAGGTTGCTATCGGCGGACACCGATTCAAAGGCAATCAGGTCGGCGAGAATTTCGGTGGTTCTGTCCAGGGTCATGGTTTCACGAATAATTTTCGGGGCCGATCGCAGAAACATTCGGCAGGTCCGGTTTCGGTGATCAGGATCGTCTCTGTAATCTCAAGGCCCCAATCGTCCATCCAAAGGCCGGGCATGAAGTGAAAGGCCATACCAGGTTCCAGAACGGTCTCATCCTCGGGGCGCAGGGAAATAGTGCGCTCTCCCCAGTCCGGCGGATAGCTGAGCCCCACCGGATAGCCGCAGCGTGCACCTCGTTCGATCCCGGCACGTTCTAGTGGTGCGGCAAGTGCCAGGGCTATGTCGCGCGCTTGGTTGCCTGCGCGGGCAGCGTCCAAACCGGCCTCAAGACCTTCGACCAACGCCGCCTCGGCCCGCAACAAATGGTCTGGCGGCTGGCCCAGAAAAACTGACCGGCAGAACGGTGTGTGATAGCGACGGTAACAGCCGGACAGTTCGAAAAATGTGCACTCTCCGGGTTTGAAGGGTGCGCCATCCCATGTCAGATGCGGGGCTGCGGCATCCGGACCCGAAGGCAACAGAGGTACGATAGCAGCATAATCCCCCCAGTCGTTCCCAACTCCCGAGATGGCATCATGGTAAATCTGCGCGACCAACTCATTCTTGCGTAGTCCTGGTTCGACCCGCTCCAGCACCCCGTCGATTACGTGTTCCGAGATGCGGGCAGCCTTGCGCATCAGAGCGATCTCTTCACCGGATTTCACAGCTCTTTGCCAATTTACCAGCGCATTCGCATCGACCAACTCAGCCTGTGGAAGTTCCGCCAGCAAGGTTAGATGTGCTTTGGCCGAGTAATAGTAGTTGTCCAGTTCAACGCCGATCCGCCCCAAGCCCAGGCCGCAGGCTCGGATCAGCGCTGCGAGGTCCTGCATCGGGTGTCGGACGGTCGATTGCACGTAGTGGTCCGCATAACCGTATATCCGTTCATCTGACATCCAGACCGTCCGCCGCGCGCCGTTGGCATCCTGATTGCGGCCCCACCAAATCGGGTCTTGGTCATGCAGGACCAGCACGCCCTGGTGTACGTAAAAGGACCAGCCCTCATACCCCGTCAGCCACGCCATGTTCGACGGGTCCTCGACAAACAGCGCATCCAGCCCTGCCTTTGCCATGGCCGCGCGCGTCTTTGACAGCCGACGGTCGTATTCGGCCTGGCTGAAGGCCGGATCGGCATGGGCCATGGGCTGCTTCCTTCGGTGACTGAGTTTTGTTGACAGAACTAGACGAATCCGATCACGTCAATGGGCAACACAGAGAAGACGCTCAGTTGAAAATCACATCCAACCCGTATCGCGCCGGTCAGAAACTGATCGAGGGCGTACCATTTCCGTCCACGAATGTGGCGCGCGCTTCGGAATTGATCGCGCGTTGCCTGTCGGCTGACGAAACCCCTTTAACCGATGTGCACGGGTTGGCGGATGTGGCAAACCTGTGGGTGAAAGATGAACGTGGACGGATGGGGCTGGGGTCGTTCAAGGCATTGGGGGCCGCCTATGTCATCGCGCGCCATGCGGCAGAGATTGCTGAGACGCCCGACGCCACAACGCTGTCGGGTCGTACCTATGTCACGGCCAGCGCAGGCAATCACGGGCTCAGCGTGGCCTCGGGCGCGCGCAGGTTCGGAGCTGACGCAGTGGTCTATATCGCCGATACCGTGCCCGAGAGTTTTGCAGATCGCCTGCGCGAACAAGGTGCGAAGGTTGTGCGGGAAGGCACAGATTACGCCGCCAGCATGAACGCCGCCAGCAAAGCGGCGCAGGACAACAACTGGATACTGCTCTCCGACAGTTCGTGGGAGGGGTATTTCGACCTGCCGCATACTCTGATGGAGGGGTACTTGCAGATGGCGGCCGAGGCCGTTCGACAATGCCCTCAGGTGCCGACCCATATCATACTGCAGGCCGGTGTTGGTGGGATGGCCGGAGCGGTTGCGGCCTACGCGCGAACCGTCTGGGGGGATGCGCCGCAGATCATCGTGGTCGAACCCGAAGCGGCCCCGGCGTTACAAGCCAGTATCAAGGCCGGTGCCTGCGTTTTCGCCGACGGCCCCGACAGCGTGATGGGACGGCTCGACTGTAAGGAGCCGTCGTTGATTGCTCTGAACGGGTTGGCTCGCGATGCAGACAGGTTTCTGACTTTGTCCGATCAGCAAGTGACCGAACATCTTCCGGCCATGGCCTCGGCCGGTATAGCCACCACCGCGTCAGGCGGGGCGGGTGTAGCCGCCGTCATGAATGATCAAGTGCGCGAGGCTCTGGGCACCGGACCCGATGCCCGTGTCTTGTGCTTCCTGTCCGAGATCGCCGAATGAGGGGCTTTGAGTCGTCCGAACTCCGCTCGCGCGAACAGAGCGCGCGCAGCGTCGGATGGAGCAGGCGGTTCTTTCGGCGTTGTTGCGGACGACCGAGCCCGAAGTTCGTTATTTCACCGGCTACCTGACCCGTTTCTGGGAAAGCCCGACACGCCCTTGGTTCCTGATACTTCCCGTTTCGGGCAAGCCGATAGCCGTCATCCCGTTGATCGGGGCTGCACTGATGGCGCAGACTTGGGTGGATGACATCCGTACCTGGAGCGCGCCCGATCTGGACGACGACGGTGTAAGTCTGCTGACTGATACTCTGCGCGAGGTTTGTCCGGAGGATGCGGTGATCGGCCTGCCGGATGGGCACGAGACGCATATCCGTATGCCTTTGGCTGATCTGAGCCGGTTACCATACGTGCTGGGTGCGCGCCGTGTAAGCGGTGACGAGGGTATTCACCGCAACTTTTGGATGGTCAAATCCCCGGCTTAGATTACCAAGATCGAAACCGCCTGCGCCATTGCCGGGCGGGCCTTTCGGTGCATGCCCGAGATTGCCAGAGACGGCGTCGCGTTGGATGAGGTCTTTCGCCGGTTTCAGTGTTGTGTCTGGACGAGGGCGCGGATTTGGTGCCGTACCTTGCTGGCGGAGCAGAGTAGGGTGGATATACCGACGTGATCTCGCCGGCCCGTGCCACCGCACTGAGCCCCGGTAATGTTCTGATGCTGGATACCGGGCTGGTTTGGGACGCATATTTCTGCGACTCGACCGCAACTGGTCGGTCGGAGCAGCCAGCCAGCAGGTTCACGATGCCTATGCGACGCTGATAGAGGCCTCGGACGCCGCATTTGATGCTGCGCGCCCCGGCGCAAAGGCGGCAGAGCTGTTTCACGTCATGAACAAGGTTCTGTCTCGCACCTCGGGCGAGACTGGCGCAGGGCGACGGGGGCATGGGCTGGGGATGTCGTTGACGGAATGGCCGTCTCTGATCCCTACCGATCATACTGTACTGGAGCAGGGAATGATTCTGACGCTGGAACCCGGCATAGCGGTTGGCGGCAAAATCCTCGTTCACGAGGAGAATATAGTCATCACCGAAGGGGCGCCGCGCTTCATCAGCCCCAGAATCGGTCCGGAGTTGCCCGAGATATGAGCTTTTTACCCAACACGTTGGACAAAGACGATCCCGACGCCACGCCGATGGGGCTGATCGTGTTGCAAACCGACGAGACGATCGAGCCCGAGTTTTACGCCTATTTCGCCGAACCGGCGCGCACCGACCTATGTCTCGGGTATTCCCAGCAGGGCAGAGGTGACGAAAGATACGCTGGCGGAAATGGAGAATACCCTGCCTGCCGCAGCGGACCTTCTGCCCAAGATCCACCTCTACAAGGTGGTTGGGTACGGATGTACGTCGGCCAGTTCGGTTATCGGATCCGACCGGATTGAACGGATGATCCGGAAATCCTGCAACGTGGCGGAGGTCACGAACCCTCTGCGCGCAGCGTCCGCCTGTGCGGCGCATTTTGGGGTCTCTAAGTTTGCGTAACTGTCGCCTTATATCGAAGAAGTGAACGAACCGCTGCGGCAGGCTTTTGCTGAAAATGGGGTATCAATGGATGTTTTCGGCTCGTTCGGAGAGGCGGAAGAATCAAAAGTTGTACGCATTTCACAGCGTTCAGTGGTTGATGCAGCGCTGAGACTTGGGGCCGATCCAGCGGTTGAAGCTGTTTTCATAAGCTGTACGAATTTAAGAACTTTTGATGCAATTCCAGAAATCGAAAGCCGTTTGAAAAAGCCGGTTTTGTCCAGCAATCAAAGCCTTGCATGGCACATGCGGGAACTGAATTCCGCTTAATGGTAATGCAGGCACAATCGAAAATGTCTGACCTTTGTCACATTTTGGTTGCGTGCCGCGTCTCGCATGTCCTTTAATGAGGGCAACAGGTCTTTGAGATCCGGATAAACCGGGCAAACAACAGACCACACAGGGAGCCAAGTCGGTATATGTCCAATGACGCAGCGTTCGTCGAGTTTCAGCGTGTCCAAAAGTCTTATGATGGCGAAATACTCGTTGTAAAAGATCTAAACCTCTCAATGCCAAAAGGTGAGTTTCTGACAATGCTGGGCCCATCGGGGTCCGGTAAGACAACCTGCCTGATGATGTTGGCCGGGTTCGAAACCGCCACTCATGGTGAGATCATGTTGGATGGACGTCCAATCAATAACATCCCTCCGCATAAGCGTGGTATTGGAATGGTGTTCCAGAACTACGCCCTTTTCCCGCACATGACCGTGGCCGAGAACCTGTCCTTTCCGCTGGAAGTACGGAATATGGGCAAGGATCAGCGCGAGGAAAAGGTAAAGCGGGCGCTGGATATGGTGCAGATGGGGGCCTTTGGTAGCCGTCGTCCAGCGCAATTGTCCGGGGGTCAGCAACAGCGGATCGCGCTGGCGCGGGCGCTAGTGTTCGAACCCGAACTGGTTCTGATGGACGAACCGCTAGGCGCGCTGGACAAACAACTGCGCGAACATATGCAGTTCGAAATCACTCGTCTGGCGCACGAACTGGGGATCACTACCGTTTACGTGACCCACGATCAGACCGAGGCGTTGACTATGTCGGACAGGGTTGCGGTATTCGACGACGGCCGCATTCAGCAATTGGCGCCGCCGGACCTTCTGTATGAAGAGCCCGAAAACAGTTTCGTCGCGCAATTCATTGGTGAAAACAACACATTGGAAGGTGTTGTTAAGTCGATTGACGGCGATTCATGTGTGGTGGCTCTCGATGACGGTTCCGAGATTGATGCCAAACCCGTGAACGTCCACAAGGCGGGCGAACGAACTAAAGTTTCGATCCGCCCCGAACGCGTTGAGTTCAACAAGGACCGTCTGCACGCCGATGCGCATACGCTGAAGGCTACGGTAAAAGAGTTCATCTATATGGGCGACGTGTTCCGCTTCCGCCTGTCCGTGGCCGGAAACGATGATTTCATCATCAAGACCCGGAACGCGCCGGATGCGGTCAAGTTGCGTCCAGGTCAAGAGGTCGAGATCGGCTGGCTGGCCCAGGACTGCCGCGCGCTTGACGCCTGATACAGAAAATCCCCGTGTGATCCGCCCGGGTGCGCGGGACATCAGTTGATCGGGTTGCCCCGTGATCCGGTCTTCAAAGTTAAAATTAACGGGTAAAACAGGGAGTTAACAATGAAAGTTACCAAAACCACTCTTTTGGCGAGTGTAGTTGCCGCAGTTGCCGGTGGCGCGATGGCCGAAGAGATGACGATCGTTTCGTGGGGCGGCGCATACTCCAAATCGCAGCTCAAAGCCTATCACGAACCCTATTCGGAAAAGACCGGTATTACCATTTTGAATGACGACAGCTCGAATGAAGCGGTCGCCAAACTGCGCGCGATGAACGAAGCGGGCAACATCACCTGGGATGTGGTTGACGTTGTGGCCTCGGACGCGATCCGCCTGTGCGACGAAGGTCTGGCGCTTGAGATCGATTTCGACACCCAACTGGCCCCGGCGCCGGATGGAACACCGGCCTCAGAAGATTTCGGCGACCTGCTGGTCAGTGACTGCTTCATCCCGCAGATCGTTTATTCGACTGCATTCGGCTATCGCACTGATCTGGTTGGCGACACCCCACCCACCGATATCTGCGCTGTATTTGATCTGGAAACCTATCCCGGCAAGCGTTCGCTTGAAAAACGTCCAATCAACAACATGGAATGGGCGCTGCTGTGTGATGGCGTAGCCAAGGACGACGTCTACGATGTTCTTGCGACCCCGGAAGGGCAGGATCAGGCGCTGGCCAAGCTGGGCACTATCAAAGACAGTGTTGTCTGGTGGTCTGCTGGTGCCGACACGCCGCAGCTGCTGGCCGACGGTGAGGTTATCATGGGGTCGACTTATAATGGCCGCCTGTTCAGCGTGATCGAAGAGCAAAAGCAGCCCGTCGCCATGTTGTGGGACGCGCAGGTGTTTGATCTGGACGGCTGGATCATCCCGGCAGGTCTGAGCGAAGAGCGTCAGCAGCGTGCGCTGGACTACATCATGTTCGCGACCGACACGCAGCGTCTGGCGGATCAGGCCAAGTACATCTCGTATGGTCCGGCCCGTGCCTCGTCGGCACCTTTGGTTGGCCAGCACGCCGAACTGGGTATCGACATGGCACCGCACATGCCGACCGATCCGGAGAATGCCAAGAACACGTTCCTGTACAACTACGAGTTCTGGGCTGACTACCGCGACGATATCGACGCAAAATTCCAGGCATGGCTGGCACAATAAGCCTGTCTTTAAACGCAAGGTCGGGGCCGCCAATGGCCCCGACCCACCAAAGACCAAGGGACGCAGATGACTGACGCTACTCAATCCGGTCCGATGCTGGCCGCCGATGGCACGCCACTTAAGAAATCACTGGCGCGATCCCTTCGCCGCCGCAAACTTCGGGCGCTGGCCCTTGTCGCGCCCCTGCTGTTGTTTGTGTTACTCTCGTTTGTGATCCCGATCGTGTCGATGTTGTTTCGGTCGGTTGAAAACGGCATCGTCGCTGAAACGCTCCCGCTGACTGTGGTTGAGCTGAAGAACTGGGATGCTGAAAGCGGAGAGCTGCCCGACGAAGCCCTTTACGCCGCCTTTACCAAGGACATGGTCGCAGCTGTTGAGGAGAAAACGCATACCAGACTCGGCACGCGTCTGAACTATGAACAGACAGGCATGTCTTCGATGTTCCGTAAATCAGGACGTAATATCAAACGTCTGGACCCTGAAGCTGATGCGCCTTTCAAGGAAAAGCTGATTGAGATTCACGACGGTTGGGGTGATGTGGAAACCTGGCGCACGATCAAGACCCATGCGGTGCCAATCACCAATGGCTATTTCCTGAACGCAATCGATATGCGTCGCACGCCCGAAGGCGCCCAATCGCAGCCCGAGGACAAACAAATCCTTATCAAGCTGTTCGGGCGCACGTTGTTCATGTCGCTGATTATTACCGGGTCCTGCATTCTGTTGGCATACCCGGTCTCGTACCTGCTGGCGACCCTTCCGATGCGGGTGTCCAACATGTTGATGATCCTCGTGTTGCTTCCCTTCTGGACCTCGCTGCTGGTGCGAACCTCTGCGTGGAAAGTCATGTTGCAGCAGCAGGGCGTGATCAACGAAACGCTGGTCTGGCTGGGTCTGGTCGCTGATGATGCGCGACTTGTGATCATCAACAACCAATTTGGCACGATCATCGCGATGACCCACATTCTGCTGCCGTTCATGATCCTGCCGATGTATTCGGTGATGCAGACGATCCCGCCATCCTACACCCGCGCGGCCAAGTCGATGGGCGCGACCAACTGGACAACCTTCTGGCGGATCTACTTCCCGCAGTCCATTCCGGGAATCGGAGCGGGGTCGATCCTCGTATTCATTCTGGCCATCGGCTACTACATCACGCCCGAGATCGTGGGCGGCACCAAAGGTGTCTTCATCTCGAACCGGATTGCCTATCACATCTCGTCCTCGCTGAACTGGGGTCTGGCTGCGGCGCTGGGGACGATCCTGCTGGCGGTCGTTCTGTTGCTCTACTGGTGCTACGACAAGATCGTGGGCATTGATAACGTGAAGTTGGGATAAAGATCATGGCAGCACTTACACCCATATCCCGCAAACCGTTGTCGGTCGTTCTGCCGGCTGTCGCCATTGCCGGAGGTTTTGTCGGCATGTTCGTCGGCGCCGGGCAGGGCAATGTCCTCCTGGGCATCCTGATCGGCGCCGCGCTGATGGCGGCGCTGGCCTGGGTCTATATCACCGTGCTCGACAATGAACGGGTTGCGCGCTGGATCACTGTATTGGGGCTTGCCGCCATCGGGTTCTTCTTTGCCGGGATCACCGGTTTGATCGCCGGGCTGCTGGTCGGCTGGTTCTTTGCCTTCTTCATCTTCTGGCTGTACGAGGGCCGCTATCGGCAAAAGCTGTTGCCCTATCTGACAGGTCGGCAGGTGTTCGAGCATTACCTGTTTCGCGTGATTTGCGGCGCCATCTTTGTCTTCCTGATCACGCCGATCCTTGTGGTTCTGCCGCTGTCATTCAACGCACAGGATTTCTTCACCTTCACTCCCGAGATGCTGCGGCTGGATCCCGAGGGGTACTCACTGAAGCACTACCGCGATTTCTTCACCAACAATGAGTGGCAGCGCAGCTTCAAAAACTCGCTGATCATCGCGCCGATTGCGACGATCATTTCGGTGTCTCTAGGGACATTGGCGGCCATCGGCCTCAGTCAGAGCCACGTACCGGGGCGCCGGGCCATCATGGGCATCCTGATCTCACCGATGATCGTGCCGCTGATCATCTCGGCGACAGGGATGTTCTTCTTCTACAGCGACATCGGGCGCTTCCTTGAGGGCACGCTGGGCATGGACAAAAACTTCGTAGGCTATGTGAAGGTCATCCTTGCCCACGCGGTTCTGGGCATTCCTTTCGTGATCATCACGGTGACGGCTACTTTGGTCGGTTTCGATCAGTCATTGACGCGGGCAGCCGCGAATATGGGGGCAGGGCCGGTGCGGACCTTCTTCAAGATCCAGATGCCGCTGATCCTGCCGGGTGTGATCTCCGGCGGGTTGTTCGCTTTCATCACCTCGTTCGACGAGGTTGTGGTGGTGCTGTTTGTTGGTTCGGCCAGTCAAAAAACGCTGCCGTGGCAGATGTTCACTGGCCTGCGGGAACAGATCAGCCCGACCATTCTGGCGGTGGCGACGATCCTTGTGGTGATCTCGATTGCGCTGCTGACCACGGTTGAACTGCTGCGGCGGCGCTCCGAACGCCTGCGGGGCCTCAGCCCGGCTTGACGCGACTCGAAAGCTGATTTAGCGATTTCACCATGCACCCCGGTCACGATGGCGTCGTGACGTAGGGCGGGGTGCATGGCTCTCGGTTCCCGAGGCCGCTTGTCCTGAACGCCGGGGCTTGTGGCCGGGCGGTGCCTGTCCGGCATTGAGGAGAGACCAAATGACTGAATTGCAAAATCGCCCCGAGTTCTTCACCAGCCACAATGGCGACAAGGCTCCGTTGCCCTTCAGCAAAGCGGAATACGCCCGGCGTTTGGCCAGTCTGCGCGCGACGATGGCGGCGCGTGATATCCCGGCAGTGCTGCTGACGTCGATGCACAACATTGCTTACTACTCGGGCTTTCTGTATTGCGCGTTCGGCCGTCCGTATGGCTGCGTTGTAACGCAGGACAGCTGCACCACGGTATCGGCGAATATCGATGCGGGCCAGCCGTGGCGGCGCTCGGTCGAGGAAAACGTGATCTATACCGACTGGAAGCGGAACAACTACTGGCGCGCGGTGGCTAGTCTGATTGGCTCGGCCCGTCGGATCGGCATCGAAGGTGATCACATGACGCTGGCCATGCGGGATACGGCGCTGGACATGTTGGGCGGGCCGGATCTGGTGGATATTGCTCCGGACACGATGGCTGCTCGGATGGTGAAATCTGCGGAAGAGATCGAGTTGATCAAGGGCGGCGCGCGCACTGCGGATGTTGGCGGCGCAGCCATTCACGCCGCTATTCATGAAGGCGCGACCGAGATCGAGATTGCCATGGCCGGACGCGACGCGATGGAGGCCGAAATCGCGCGTGCCTATCCGGATGCGGAATACCGTGATACCTGGGTCTGGTTCCAGTCCGGCCTGAACACCGATGGCGCGCATAACCCGGTTACCAAACGTGCGCTGCAAAAAGGCGATATCCTTTCACTGAACACTTTTCCCATGATCTCAGGCTATTACACCGCTTTGGAGCGCACCCTGTTCCTCGGAGAACCAGATGCGGAAAGCCTGCGTATCTGGAAGGCCAACGTCGCCGCGCATGAACTGGGCCTGAGCCTGATCAAACCCGGCGCGACCTGCTCGGGTATTACGGCCGAGATCAACCGCTTCTTTGCGGATGAAGGGCTGCTGCAGTACCGTTCTTTTGGTTACGGCCATTCGTTCGGGATCCTCAGCCACTACTACGGCCGCGAAGCCGGGCTGGAGCTTCGCGAGGATATCGACACGGTGCTGGAGCCGGGCATGGTCGTCTCAATCGAGCCGATGCTGTGGATTCCCGAAGGCCAGAAAGGCGCAGGCGGTTATCGCGAGCATGACATTCTGGTTGTCGGGGAAACCGGCGCCGAGAATATCACCGGTTTCCCGTATGGCCCGGAACACAACACGATCAGTGCCTGATCGCATTGCAAGGAAGGGTCACCAGCCCTTCCTTTTTTCAGTGCCCATGGTGGGGTTGATTGTCCGGTTCTGAGGTGTGTATCTGGCGACACTATCGGAAAGGATATGCCGTGGGACAATTCGAACTGCCATCGGATACGGGTGTCTGTTTTATTAACCTCGACCGGGTGCCGGAACGGGCCAGCTTCATGGAAGCTCAGTTCGCCCACACAGGTTTGGTCGGTGCCCAACGGTTCAGCGCATTGGACGCGCAGAAACCCGGCGCACTTGAGGACAATGGCTATGTCCCCGGAACCGGCAGTCGCTGGGGACTGAAGCAAAGCGAAATTGCCTGTTTCGAAAGCCACCGCGCCGTGTGGCAAGCCGCTGTGGATCAAGGACTGAAGGCGGTGGCTGTCTTTGAGGATGACGTTGAAATGTCCGCGCAGGCTGGGGCGGTCATAGCTGCACTGTTGGATGGTGGAAACGGGTTTGACCTCATCAAGCTGGATTACTCGCCGCGGTCCATGCGGTTCGGAGTATTGCAGAGGATTGCAGACGTCCCGGTCAGACCAATGCTGGAAATGGCCCCTAGCGCGGCCGCCTATATCGTGACGCAGGCGGCCTGTAGAAAGCTGTTGTCGTGGTCGGAGCAGTATTCCGATCACTTGGACGACTTCATCTCGATCCCGCGTTCGGATTGGCGCATGTATCAGTGCTTTCCGGCGATAGGAGTTCAGGTGATCTGGTCGAAACAACAGGAACAGACCGCCGAAACCGTCAAGCTCAGTGAGCGGTCGCAGGACCAGAAAACCAACAGCGGTTTGGACAAGGGGCCATTTTGGTTCCGCGTTCGGCGCGAACTGCAGGCGGCGGGGCGCAAATTGTACTGGCGCACTGGCGGTCAGCGCCGTTTGTTGGATGATGGCGGGTTCGTCGGGTTCATTCCGTGCGCTGACGACCTGAGCGTGTGACTTATAATCAGGCTCTGAATCCCCTGATATCTGCCATGCAACGCATAAGCGTTAACAAAACTGTCGATTTGATATAATCTTCCAGTGTTTTTGTGGTTAACGTTCGGGTGTTTGGTGTGGGGCAGACTATTTACGAAAAATACGGCGGGTTCAAAACCATTAGTCGGATCGTGATGACATTTTATGAAATGGCCTTGGAATCCGATCAAATTGGCGGCCATTTTGAAGATATAGACATGCCACGTCTGATCGACCACCAAACCAAATTCGTGTCTTCCTTGGTGGGCGGGCCTGCATCTTTCAGTGATGATCGGATCGAAGCGGTTCACCGGCACCTCAATATCTCACATGCGGATTTTGACGAAATGGCTGAGCTGTTTGGCGAAGCGCTGGCCATGCACGGGATGGAAGACAGCCATATCAAAATCGCCCTGAATGCCATTGAATCCAAACGTTCAATCATTGTCGCGCGTGACGCCGCATGAGTATTCTGGCCATCAATGAGCAGCTGCTTCGGGCGATCGGAGTTGGTGTTGCGGTCGTTCGCGCCTCAGATCTCAGTTTCGTATTTCACAACGGGCCGTTCGCGGAGTGGTTCGGCAAGCCAGAGGAAGGGCAGACGCTGCTGGATGTGCTTCCATCGCTTGAAGTTCGTGAATTGGAGGACGTAAAGCAATCCGGTCTGCGCTATTCTGTTGAACTGCAGATCAAACCAAAGCGCAGAACGCTGATTTTCGCGACGACTGTGTCGCTGGCAAATGGCCTGTCTGAACAGGTTTTGGTCATCGAATGTCAAAACATCACCCGCATCCGCGAGCTTGAAAGCATGATCGACAGCTACTCGACCATGGTCGAGCGCAACACGCGTGAATTGGAGCGGGAAAAAGAGCGGGTTGAACGTCTGTTGCTGAACCTGATGCCACGCGCGGTGTACGAAGAGTTCAAGACCTTCGGCGTTGTCACGCCTCAGCTATACGATCAGGTGTCGGTGGTGATGCTGGATTTCGTAGGCTTCACGGATTTTGCGGCCAAGACCGACCCGACCGTGACACTGAGCGAGCTGAACGATATTTTCACTGCCTTCGACCGCATCGTTGAACAGTTTGGGTGCGAGCGGATCAAGACCATTGGCGACGCCTATCTTGCAGTGTCGGGTATGCCCGATGCGACGCCGGACCATGCAACTGCAGTAGCGCATTGTGCAGTACGGTTCCTGCGGTATCTCGAGCGGCGCAACGAAAGCCACCCGCATAAATGGCAGGCCCGGATCGGTTTGGGAATGGGGGCTGCTGTTGGCTCGGTCGTGGGAATACAGAAATACGTCTATGACGTGTTCGGTCCGGCGGTTAACATTGCCGCGCGCCTGCAAGTCTTTGCAAACCCGATGAATATCGTTGCTCCGGAAGAGATGAAATACGCCCTGATCGACGAGTTTCAGGTCTCGGACATTGGGCGTGTGGACATCAAGGGCATGGGTGAAATGGATCTGATCAATGTGACCTCTGGCCTTAGCGTGCCGCAGCCGTTGTCGCGTTTCTGACCATTAATCGTCCTGCGGGACAAGCCCCAGACCACGCAGATAGATACCGATCCCAGATTCCAGCAAGTCCTCGGGCGGGAAGGGGGAACTAGCGCCAGTGTTGCGCGCGAACAGTTCGACAACGCCGTGGCTCATGGCCCAGATATGGGCGCTGAACATCGACGCGGGTGGGCGTTTTTCGGGCGGAATGTGCTGCGATAGATCCGAGGCTGCTTTTTCCAGTACCGCTTTTGCCCGGTTCGCCGCCAGCGACAGTTCGGGCGTGCGGTTGATGGAAATGCCGCTTTCGAACATGGCGATGTAATGACCCGGGTGCTTGCGTGCAAAGGCCAGGTAGGCGCGGCCTGTCGCCTCGAACGCGGCCAGGGCCGAGGGCTGGCCTTTGTCATAAGCGTACTGCATCAGGTCCGCGAACATCTCATACCCCTGCCGGGCGGCCTCGGCGATCAGGTCTTCGCGCCCGTGGAAATGCCGATAGACCGCAGCCGGTGTGACCCCTGCGGTTTTGGCAGCCTCGGACAAGGTAAAGCCAGTTGGGCCTTTTTCCTCGATCAAAGACAGTGCAGCCTCGATCAGAGCCTGTTTCAGGTTCCCGTGGTGATACCCGCGTTTCGTCATCCCCGTTTCAGGTGCCTTTGCTGTTTAAGCTTTCGGAATACATGACATAATCCGCGTTGTGGCCTTCGTCCACTCTTGGTCATGCATCCCAGATTTCCGGCCCGCCGCAGATTTTGGGATCATTCAGCCCAATTGCGTCCTCGTCCTTTTCATCATAGTCCAACGCATGCAGCACAGTGCGAATGGCCGCCAGCCGCGCGCGTTTCTTGTCGTCGGACCGAACGATGGTCCACGGGCAATGCTCGGAATGGCTGCGGGTCAGGGTTTCCGAAATCGACTCGCTGTATTCGTCCCATTTGTTCAGGCCCGCTACGTCGATTGGGCTGAGTTTCCACTGTTTCAGCGGGTCCGTTTCACGAGATAGGAACCGGTTCAGTTGCTCGGCACGGCCGACATTCAGCCAGAACTTGAACAAGGTGATCCCGTCATTGACCAGCCCGGTTTCCAGCGGCAGAACCTGCCGAAAAAACCGTTCGCGCTCTTCTGCCGTACAGAAACCAAACACGTTTTCAACGACGCCGCGGTTATACCAGCTTCGGTCGAAGAACACGATCTCACCGGCTGATGGAAGATGCTGAATGTACCGCTGGAAGTACCACTGGCTGCGCTCTGTATCAGATGGTTTGCTGAGCGCGACGTTGCGCGCGCCGCGCGGGTTCAGGTTTTCGCGGAACCGCTTGATTGTGCCGCCTTTGCCAGCCGCATCCCGGCCCTCGAAAATGAGGGCTACACGTCTATCAGTCTCTTTTACCCAGGACTGCATTTTGACTAACTCAATCTGCAGTTTTTCCATTTCTTTTTCGTATTCCTTACGCTTCATGCGTTCGTCGTAAGGGTAGGTCGGGTTCAGAATGTCGTCCTTTTCAGACCTTTCAATGGCTGAACGCACCTCTTTCGGGGCATCCTTTTTGAAGTACTTTTCGATGGAACCTTTTTCGGAACGGGCCATGTGTTACCTCGCCATAAAAGCCATATCCTACTATGGATTAGCCGTGGGCTTAACGCAAACCCGCACGTTGTGCGGCGCGGTCGATGGCGGCGGCAACCTCGGGGGCGGCCACGACCTGCGGCATGTGCCCGATGCCCGGCAGCTCGATCAGTTCTGCCCCAGGGATTTCGTCGATCAAACGATGTGAATGCCATTCGAGGCCAACGGTGTCATCGGCGGTGCCGTGAACAATCTCGGTCGGGACGTCGATCTCGCCGTATCGGGGTCGCAGGGCGGTGACCTCATCCAACAGATTGGCGCGCTGCTTGGCGTTGGTGTGCATCGAATTGCGGCGCAGGGTCAGACCTGGGCCGAAGTGATCGGCATAGCCCGCAGGGGCCGTCTGGGGTGCGAACACGCCGTCCAGCGCTTTTTCGACGTACCAACTGGGTACAAAAGCGGTGATCAAAGGCAGAGTTACTGCGCTGCCGACCGAGGTGGATGCCAGTTGGTTGAAACCGTCCAGAGGCGTCTCCCACGGGATCGCGGCGGGCGCAATTAAAACCATTGCCGAAATGTTGTCGGGCCGTGTCACCGCCCAGGCGAGCGACACTGATCCACCATAGCTTTGGCCTGCGACGATGGGTTTTTCTGCACCAAGCAGGGCAGCGGCCTTTTGCAGGATTTCCGCCTGTTCTTCGATGGTTTCCCCGTCTGGGTTGAAACCGGCACTATAGCCTAATCCGGGGCGATCAAATACGATCACTCGGTAGTTTTCTGCCAGTATCGGGGCCAGCGCAAAGGTCATGTCGCGCGTGTTGCCACTGGACCCGTGAATCAGCACCACGTCCGGCCCTTCGCCCATCACAACGGCATGGACGGGCACACCATCGACGTCGACAATCTGGCCTTCGGGGGGGAAGGCGGCCTCGGCGCGCGCCTCGTTCCGGGCTGAGCGCCAGATTGCGACGGCCCATAGCATGACCATCAGGGTCAGAACTATGACGCCGACGCGTAACATGGGGTCAGGCCCTCAGATCGGTTTGATCGACACCGATCCGGCTGATGTCGTAGGGGGTGGTGCCGTAAATCTCACTGATCCAGTTGCCATAAAGCAGATGCGCGTGGCTGCGCCATCTGTTTTGCGGCGTTTGGGTCGGATCGTCGTCCGGATAGTAGTTCATCGGCACGTTGATCGGGGTGCCATTGGCAACGTCGCGGTCATACTCCTGTTTCAGAGTGTCGCTGTCGTACTCGAAATGGTTGAAAATATAGATAGCCCGATGCGCCCGATCTTCGACCAGGCACGGCCCCACATCATCACTGCCCAGCAAGGTCACCAAGCCGTTCGCGGCATCAATCTCGTTTTGCTTCATCTCAGTCCAGCGGCTGACCGGGATCACGCAGTCATCTGAAAATCCGCGCAAGAAAGGCGAGGCCGGGTTGAGGTTCGAATGACGGAAACAGCCGAAAGCCTTTGCGTCCAACATATGTTTCTGCACGCCGTGGAAATGATTGATCATCGCCATCCCGCCCCAGCAGACGCCAAAGGTCGAATGCACGTTTGTCTGTGTCCATTCGAAAACCTCGCGCATTTCGTCCCAATAGGTGACGTCGGTGAAATCCAGATGCTCAATCGGCGCGCCGGTGATGATCAGGCCATCAAACTTCTCGTTCTTGACCTCCTGAAATGGGCGGTAGAACTCGGCCATATGCTCAGCGGCGGTGTTCTTGGTGCGATGTTCGGTCATGCGGATCAAAGACAGGTCAATCTGCAGCGGAGTCGCCCCGATCAGGCGCGCGAACTGGTTCTCGGTCTGAATCTTCTTGGGCATCAGGTTCAACAACCCGATCCGCAGAGGGCGAATATCCTGATGCATCGCCTGATCCTCGGCCATGACCGAGACGCCCTCTTTGGTGAGGACATCAAAAGCAGGAAGGTCGGAGGGGATCTTAATCGGCATCAGATTCAAGCCTTTGGAGTTTCAGTGTAAAAGTGGAAACTAAGCGTCGTTCGCGCGGGTCTCAAGTGTGCGTTCGATCAACTCATCGAAATCAGCGGCATCACGGACCTTGTGCATGTCGTCCGCAGTGACCGTGACGCCCCAGTTCTCGGCCATCGCCTGATAACGCGGCTGGCGATGCGCCAGTGCTTGCGCATAGGTCCAGCGGATGAACGCGTCAGGGTCCACGTCCTCGGACCGGCAGTTGTGTTGGGTCAGGTAATCGTCCCAAACACGGGTCAGGAATTCTGCCTGATAGGACATCGGCTTGGGCGCCTTGTCGAAACGGCGGATCAGTTCGGCCGTGTGGTCCTCGTCCCCTTGAATCCAGATCATCAGGGTCTGGCGGGACAATTCGGATAGAACGTGATCCGTTGGGTTTGTCGGATCCACCCATTCGCAGATTGACCCGCCCGTGTCACAAATGAAATGTGGATATCTGTACAGGCGCTGCGCCCGGTCGATGAAATACTCGGTGTCCAAAAGCGCGTGAATTTCAGCCTGTCGGAATTGTTCCTGCCTGCGTTTGTATTCGGGCAGATCCAGGCCACCCAGCTCTGGGTTTCCGGGCTTGCCCAGATACGCGGCTACGGGGGTCAGGTTTTCGAAGGATATATTTGATCCAATAAAGATCGAATCCGAAAGCAGAAGCTGGCGCAGAAAAGGAATCTTCATCGCCTCGGCCTTGGCGTTATCCGCGATGTATTCGCCCATGTAACGGGTGCCTATGCGATAATCGATCGAGTAATGAAACCAGTCGCCGGAATCGCGCAGGACGTTGGACACATAAGTCTTTCCCAGACCCGACATGCCAAAAAACAGCACCTTTTTCCGCGCCGCGCCGCGCCAGTCGTTTGCCGAGCCGTAGATCATTGTCCGCTGTCCCTTTTTTCCGACCTAGCTAAAACGGGCGGCGGGCGGCGTCAATCGCGTGCGCCTGCAAGGTTGAGGATCAATAGCCCCAGCGCAAGGATGGCGAAACCCAGATAAGCCTGCGGCGGTAAGGCCTCATCCCGCAAAACCGCGCCCAGTACGATGGCGACCGGGGGGATGACCAGCGTGACCAGCAACAGATTGCCTGCACCGGCCATAGCCGGAACCCGATAGTACAGCAGGTAGGCTCCGGCCGTGGCAATCAAAGCGTAACAGCCAATCGCCGCCCATGTGATCAGGGGCAAGTCCATACTTGGCACGCCATCGACCAGCAGTGTAATGGGCAGGATCAGCAGGGTCGATCCGGTTAGAATCCCGGCTGTCTCAACTACGGGGTAGTTTAGTCAAAGTGGCTCGCGCCCAAGCGCCGGCCAGAGCGTAGGACATCGTGCCTGTATTGACCGCCAGTTTGGCCATACTCTGCGGGTCGAAACTGGCAAAGTTCCGTATCCCGATTGCAAATGTAACCCCAAGAAGTCCAAGCCCAACTCCGATAGCGCGTGCGGCTGAGGCGTTCATCCTTGAAAAACAACACCGCGACTATGACACCGAAAATGGCCGTCATTGCATTCAGGATCGAGGTCAGGCCAGTCTCGATGTAAAGCTGCCCCGAGGTCATCAGCGAAAACGGAATAGCGTTGTTCAGCAATCCCATGATCAGGAACGCCAGCCAAACGTGAGGGCTGTGTGGAATGGTCAGCCACCGGAAACAGACCTCAATCCAAAGCGCCAGCATTGCCCATAAAACCCGATGAAGCACTGAGGTCGTCACTGGGATCGTGTCCAGCGCGAACTGGATTGACAGGAACGATGCGCCCCAGATCAGGCCCAACACAAGAAACTCGCCCTATGCTTTCGGTGAAAGATTATTTTGTGCCGCCATGCCATTTTTTCGCACTGTCTGGGCACCCTTTCGACCCGAAACCTGTGCAAAGAAAAACCCCGCCGAAACAGCGGGGTTTTTTAGATTAGGCTTGAAATTAGTTCAGAGCGTATGTGATCTGAAAGCCAACGCTCCAAGCCGAGTTGCCCGAGAATTCACCGCCGGTTGTGGTGGTCGCGTCACCGATATCGGTATAGCGAACGCCGCCGGATATCTGTGCGTTTTCAAAGCTGTAGGTGCCACCAAGGCCCACACTCCAGAAGCCGTCGGTCGGGCCGAGGTTCGTAACCGGTGTGTCCGATGACGTTTCATATCCTGCTGTGATCGCGCCTGAGAACTCCTCGGAGAACTGGTATCCCAGACCCAGCGTGTAAGTGAACGTGTCGTCTGCATAATCGACCAGGTTTTGGTTTGCTGCGCCGACGTAAACATCCGGGGCTAGGACGGTCTGCGGCCAGTCAACCCAGCGGATCGAACCAAACAGCAAGGTCTTGGGTGCGACACCGGTTTGGAAATCCAGGTTCACCGACTGAGGCGTCTCAACCTCGGTTTCATCGTCCACCGTCACAAGCGCCGCCGGGATGGGGGGGACGCGGTTGATCGATTCCGTCGAGTCGAAATTGTGCGTGATTTTTGAGTTGTAGGTTAAAGCCACACGTGCCGCGATGTCGGGGCGCTCCCAAGCGACACCTACGACGTAACCAAAGTCAATCTCGGCGTCGGTTTCAAATTCGTAGCCGGCAACCACCGGGACTGCGACATTAGCCTTCGCGCGTTGGGCGCGGACACCGCCGATGGCGCTGAATCCCCCATCGATCTTATAGCGGAGCAGTGCCGTGATCGCGTCAACATCCGCCTTGGCACGCAGGACGTCGGAGCGACCACCAGCAGGTGCCGTAGGGTTTTGCGAAAGAGGGTAGTTTGTCGGGTACCGTACGTCTGCGCCAAAGGGTTCATCGTAGACGAGTGCGAAATCCAGACGATCGGTGAACGCACGTTTGTAGGCCAGATGCGGTGTGAAGAAGTCGTTGGCGATATTGCCGGAGTCGACGCCGAACTGCTCACCGCTAACGTCAGGGTTGGTGTAGCCGAGACGGAACTGTACGACGGACCCTTCCTCGAACAAGATGTTGACGCCTTGGCCGCTGCGATCAAGGCCACCTGCATAGGCTCCTGTCGCCCCGACACAGACTGCGCACGCCTGTAGTAGCGCTTTTTTCATTAGTTCCTCCCTTAAGGTCTCCTGTAGGTCAGGCACGGGTTATTGAGTGGTTGCGATCAACCTGACTTATGGTGCTCGATACTTTCTTAAGGCCTATTAATCCGTCAACTGGTGACGGTGCGTTATTACTGGTGATTGTGGCGTGAATCTGTTGCTAAACTGTTACGATTCTCGGCTTGGACGTTAATAAAGATGCCCGAAAAGATCACGGCGGCCCCCAGCAGGGTCCAGTGATCCAGTGGCTCGTGATACAGAATCATGCCGACCACCGCGATTGTCGGCAGGCGGGCAAAGTCGAATGGCACCACCACGGTTGCTGGGGCAATGGCCAGTGCGTTGGTGATGCAATAGTGCGCCAACAGGCCTGCCAGCCCCACCAGCAAAAGAAAAGGCGCCGTGGCGAGTGTGGGCAGCGAAACCTGGCCGTCTATCCCCGCCGCGATCAGGCCCAGAACAGCCTGCATGACGGTCAACCAGAACATGATGCAGCCGATACTGGCAATCCGCGTCAGGGTTTTGGTGGAGATGGTAGTTAACGCAAAGAAAACCGCCGACAGGGCGGCCGCCAGAACGCCCGCGCTCAGTGGTACGGCACCGGGGCGGGCAACAATCAGGATACCGGCAAAGCCGATCAGGGCCGACAACACCCGGACCGGTGTCAGCTTTTCTTTCAACAGCAGAGGGGACAGCAAGATAACCCAGATGGGTTGGGTAAACTCCAACGCAAAAACCTGCGCCAGAGGGATGACCGAGACTGCATAGAACCACAGGTTCTGGCCGGTGAAGTGCATTAGGTTCCGGATACCGTGCAAACCCAGCTTGAATGTCGAAATCTGGTGCCATTTGCCAGTGAACGACAAGACCAGCGCGACGACGCAGATGCCAACAAGGCTGCGGTAGAACATGATCTCAAAAGTATCATGCGTGACGCTCAACTCTCGCCCGGCAACAGCCATCGACGAGAACGAGGCTATTGCCCCGGTCATCCAAAGCGCGGCCTTGCCGATCTGCGGTTTACTGCTGTCCATTAATCTGCCTGAGGGAATTGCGGGTTTCCGGCTGAACTTAAACAAAAAAGCCGGGACAGTGCCCGGCGTTTTTTATTCCCACTCGATTGTTCCCGGAGGTTTCGAGGTGATGTCATAAGTGCATCGGTTGATGCCCTTTACCTCATTGATGATCCGCGTGGCGGTTTCGCCAAGGAATTCGTGGGTGAACGGGTAGTAGTCGGCAGTCATGCCATCGACCGAGGTTACCGCACGCATGGCGCAGGCATAGTCGTAGGTCCGCCCGTCTCCCATCACGCCTACGGTGCGGACCGGCAGGATGGCGACAAAGGCCTGCCAGATCTCGTCATATAGCCCGTGCTTACGAATCTGGTCGATGTAAACCGCGTCGGCCTCGCGTAGGATTTCCAGTTTCTCGCGGGTGATCTCGCCGGGGCAACGGATCGCCAAGCCCGGCCCGGGAAAGGGATGGCGACCGATGAAGCTCTGGGGCAGACCCAACTCACGACCCAGCGCGCGGACCTCATCCTTGAACAGTTCGCGCAGAGGCTCGACCAGTTTTAGGCCCATCTTTTCGGGCAGGCCGCCGACATTGTGGTGCGATTTGATGGTGACCGACGGACCGCCCGAGAACGATACCGATTCGATCACGTCAGGATACAGCGTACCTTGCGCGAGGAACTCGGCGCCTTCGATGGTATCAGCATGTTTCTGGAACACGTCGATGAACAGCTTGCCAATGATCTTGCGCTTGGTCTCGGGGTCGGACTGGCCGTCCAACTCGCCCAGAAACAGATCGCTTTCGTCCGCGTGAATCAGCTGAATGTTGTAGTTGTCGCGGAACATGCCGACGACTTCTTCGGCTTCGTTTTTGCGCAGCAGGCCGTGGTCGACGAACACACAGGTCAGCTGATCGCCAATCGCCTCGTGGATCAGGATTGCCGCGACCGAGCTGTCGACGCCGCCGGACAGGCCGCAGATAACCTTCTTATCGCCGACCTGTTCGCGGATTTTGCGGATCATTTCATCGCGATAGGCGCCCATGGTCCAGTCGCTGCTGAACCCGGCCAGTTTGACGAAATTCTCATACAGTTTCGCGCCCTTGGGGGTGTGATGCACTTCGGGGTGGAACTGAACGGCATAGAAGTGACGGTTGGCGTCGGCGGTGATCGCGAAGGGTGCGTTGGGAGAGGTTCCGAAGACTTCGAACCCCGGAGCGATTTCACTGACGTGGTCTCCATGGCTCATCCAGACTTGTTCGTCTCCACCGTCGAACCAGCCATCCAGAATATCCAGCTGGCCTTTCGGTGTGACAAAGGCGCGCCCGAACTCGGCGGTGCCGTGGCCGCTTTCGACCTTGCCGCCCAGCTGGTGCATCATCACTTGCTGGCCATAGCAGATGCCGAGGATCGGTACGCCATAGTCAAAAATCTCTTGTGGGGCGCGGGGGGAGCCCTCGCGCGTCACGCTGTCCGGCCCGCCCGAGAAGATCACGGCCTTTGGCGCCATATCGCGCACAAAGTCCATGGTGACATTCTGGTAGGGGTGGATTTCACAATAGACATTCAACTCGCGCAGGCGGCGTGCGATCAGCTGCGTCACCTGGCTGCCGAAGTCGATGATCAGAAGGCGGTCATGGGATGTCTGGCTCATGACTGGCTCTTAGGTCGCGCGGCGGTTATGTGCAAGCGTTATGAAGGCGTTTCCAGCCAGATACAGAGGGAGATCGGATCAATGACCGCCATTCGTTTCGTGAACGCGACACAGGATGACGCTGGGGCGATCACCGAGTGCATCGCAGCGGCCTATGCTGAAGCGCGCAAAACAATTGCTGATCTTCCGGATGTGACGGCCGGGATCGCAGAGGAAATCACGGAACATCGGGTGGTGATAGCTCTTACAGAGTCCGGGTTGGCCGGGGTGATCATTTTTGACCAGCTGGGCGACGAGATGAAGATTTTTAACTTGGCCGTTTCACCACAGGTGCAAGGACAGGGGATCGCCGGGAAGCTGCTGGCAACCGCCGAGGTTGAAGCGCGCGAGGCAGGATGTTCGCGCATGGTTTTGCGCACCCATCGGCTGATGGGGGGAACACGCGCGATTTATGCGCATCTGGGTTGGGTAGAAACGGAAATGAGCGGCAATTCCGTCGCGATGGAAAAAACACTCTGAGCCTGTGTCTAACCCATTGATTCCGACTTTTCACTGCCACGGTGAGAGGCGCGGCTGACATCTGCCCGGTAGCTCCAGATCGCGATGATTGACCAGCAAAGAATGTAAAATGCGCCCGTAAGGATAAGCGCCTCACCAGGAATTGGACCTACATCGGCCCGTTCGATGGCCTCCGCGAAACTCTCGGCCGGGGTCGGATGGACCGAGATTTTCACGCAGAATGCCAGGCTCTGGATCAGCAGAATCCAAAGATAGTTCCTGCGGATTCGGCGCCCGATCGCGATCATCTGGGTGACATGGTAGCGCGGGTGCAGATAGTCCTGCGCCAAGACTTTTTGCCAGTTCTCCTCCATATGAAGATCACCATCATAAAGCAGCGGTGCATAGAAATGGGTCTCCAGCCATCTGGCCCGTGCGCGCCATACGTTGAAGTATCGGTAGCGCCGCGCCTCAAGCATAAGGAACAAGATGATCAGAACGCCCACAAGCACCAGGGGCAGGGGTGAGGCCTCGGGCGAAGAAAATGAAATCGACAACGCAACACCCAGTGTGACAACCGCCCAGTTCGTCGTTGTGTCCAATCGGGTGCGCCAGATCGTGCTGCGATAAACCTCACCTCGGTACAGGTGCGCTACGGCGCCGATTTCCGCCGCATCAAGGTATTTTCTTTCAATTAAAGTGGAAGGTGCTTTTTGCGTTTCCGATTCCATGCTCCTATCATCAACATTAGGAAAAACGGGTCAAAGCAATTTCGAAGTGGCGATCATGTCGCTTTTACCCCTATTGCGCCGCAATCCACGTCTGGTGTGATCGGCGGTTCCGGTAACACGATTTGCAACGTGAACATGACTAACGGGATTATCTCATGGCAGAGGCAAACACCCGACGCAGAGCTAGAGGCGGTGGCGGAGCCGCCCGCCGGGCCGAGCGCACCGCGGTTCGAATCGAAACGGCGAAGTACATCGAACGGAATATTCCGAATTTCGAGGTTCTCAACGAAGAAGCGTTGGAGATTATCGAGGCAAATGCGGAAACCATTCTGGCCGAGGTTGGCGTCAACTTTGTTGACAACCCGGCTGCGTTGCAGCGTTGGAAAGACGCTGGCGCTGATGTTGATGGTGAGCGCGTACGCATCCCACGCGGGTTGGCGCGTGAACTGATCAAAACGGCACCCAGCGAGTTCACCCAGCACGCCCGCAACCCCGAGAAATCGGTCGTCATCGGGGGTCGCAATCTGGTTCTGGCACCGGTCTACGGTCCTCCCTTCGTGCGCGATATCCATGGCGGCCGTCGCTATGCGACCATGGACGATTTCAACAAGTTCGTGAAACTGGCCTATATGTCCAAGTGGCTGCACCATTCGGGCGGGACCGTGTGCGAACCGACAGACATTCCTGTGAACAAGCGTCACCTGGACATGCTGATGGCGCACATGACCCTTTCGGACAAGCCGTTCATGGGCTCGGTCACCGATCCAAGCCGCGCGCAGGATTCGGTCGAGATGTGCGAAATCCTGTTCGGCAAAGAGTTCGTGCAGGAAAACACCGTCATGACCTCGCTGACCAACATCAACTCGCCGATGACTTTCGACGACGTGATGATGGGCTCGCTTGAGGTGTATGCGAAGAACAATCAGGCCTGCATCATCTCTCCGTTCATTGTCGGCGGCGCGATGGCGCCGGTTTCGGTTGCAGGTACGCTGACGCAGGTTCTGGCCGAAGTTCTGGCCGGTGTGGCGTACAGCCAGATCGTGCGCCCCGGCGCACCTGCGATCTTTGGTGCCTTCGTGTCGTCGATCGACATGAACTCGGGTGCGCCGACTTTCGGTACTCCTGAGGCTTCGATGGTCACCTATGGCGCGGGTCAGCTGGCGCGACGTCTGAACCTGCCGTTCCGCTCTGCCGGATCTTTCTGTGGCTCGAAGCTGCCGGATGCGCAGGCGGCATATGAAACAGCAAACTCGCTGAACATGGGTCTGATGTCTGGTGTGAATTTCATGCTGCATTCGTGCGGCTGGCTGGAAGGCGGTCTGGTTGCCGACTTTGAGAAGTTCGTCATGGATGCCGATCAGTTGGGTGTTCTGCACGGTCTGGCCAAAGGCATTACCTATGACGAAAACGCGCAGGCGATGGAGGCGATCCGTGAAGTCGGTCCCGGTGGCCACTATCTGGGTTGCGCCCATACGCAGGCCAATTTCAAAGAGGCATTCTGGAAAAGCGAAGTGCTGGACTACAAGCCTTTCGAGACCTGGGAAGACGAAGGCGGGCGTGACACACGGACACTGGCCGCCGCGCGGGTCGAGCATCTGCTGGCCAACTACCAGCAGCCTCAACTCGACCCGGAAATCAACGCCGCGCTGAACGAATACGTGGCGGAAAAGAAAGCATCCATGCCGGATGCCTTCACCTGATCACTGATATTGCGAGGCGCGGCTGGCTTGATACAGCTGCGCTTCGCCCAGCAACGCAATCAGCAGGTCAAGATGGCGCACCAGCGAATAGGTCGCGTCTTCCTCTGACCGCTGCGCGTTGACCTCTCGTTCCATTTCCATCAGTCGAACCAGTGCTGCACCCGTTCCGGGCAGTGAGCCGTATCCCAGAATACGTTGCAGATGTCGTTCCCGATTATAGTTCTGCGCCCCGAATTTTGCGGCCCGTGCCAGCAGGCGGGGGCGGCGGAGGGTGGTAATCATAGTCATCAGGTCCTGCATCTCGGGAGTTCCTCGTTCAAGTGGAAGTTGCCCCTTTTGTCACACAACTTAAGCGGGTGTTGCCTTGATTAGGTTCGCTCCGAACTCTGACTTCATGAGTGTTTATGATTTTGAATCAAATCTGGTTCTTGTCCCTGCGGGTTAACGAACGAGTAACGAAAGCAACTCTAGTTAGAATTGGTTAACAAACTCATCGGGGGCGATTGAGAACAGATTGTTGTGTCGACGAGGGCAAGGAACTATGCAAAATAACATGGCTTTCACCATTCCGGCTTGGGTACCTGAAGGGGTGCAAAGATATCTTGCCCACACAGAGACCGGCCAGTCGATCCGCGATATCGCGCGATCCGCCGGGTGCCATGCTTCGACCATTCTCAGGCAAATAAGACGGATCGAAATGCGCCGGGACGACCCTTTGGTGGATGCTGCGCTGCAATCGCTGGCGGAAACACATTTCTCCGATCCCGGTGGCCGTAAGACTAGGGCCGTGCATGGGATTCTGCCTGTCGCTAAAGAAGAAACGGCCGCCGCAAAAGATGAGGAGTTCAATCGCGAGGCCCTACGGATTCTGCGCCGCTTGTGTGAAACGGGGTCGGTCTTGGCAGTGGCCGAGGAAATGGACAAGGCCGTTGTGGTTCGCGACACCGGCGACGCTGGGGCCACCAGAACGGCCGTGGTGGAATGCAGGATCGCACAGGCGCTTGCTCTTAATGATTGGATTTCTTGCGATAATCCGGCTCGGATTTCGCGGTATCGAATATCGTCAGCAGGCCGGACCGCACTGAGCCGTCTGGTCGCCGAGGTTGAGAACAAGGCGCGCGAGCGCAGTGAGTTTGGAATGGCCGAGGCGCAGGCACACTTCAAGGCTCAAATGGTGCAGGGGCAGGGCGCGGCTGGGAAACCCGACCGACCAAGGCGCATTCGCTACAGCGCTGCGGAAAGCCCCCTGATTGCGCTGGCGCGTAGGCGAGACCGGGATGGCAAGCCGTTCCTGGATGAATCGTTGGTTGCTGCAGGCGAACGTCTGCGTGAGGATTTTGAACTGGCGCAAATCGGTCCCCAGGTTGCGCAGAACTGGGACCACTTTCTGACTGCTGGTGGACGCGGCAGTTTCAAAAGTGAGACCCATGGTGGGCGTGGCTCGTCCGATGCGCGGGATCGCGTTGAGCACGCCTTGTCGGATCTCGGGCCGGGGTTAAGCGATGTGGCGTTGCGTTGTTGCTGCTACCTTGAAGGGTTGGAACTGGCCGAAAAACGTATGGGCTGGTCGGCGCGGTCGGGTAAGATCGTTCTGCGGATCGCGCTGCAACGACTCAAGCGGCATTACGAATGCCAGTCAGAGCGCAATCGTATGATCGGGTGATATGTTTTGATTGCACTCGCGACGCCAAGTGATAGTCACAGATTATGCATTTCACCCTCAGACAGTTGCAATACTTCAGCGCCGTTGCCGAACAGCGCAATTTCGGTCGGGCGGCGCAGACATGCCATGTGTCGCAACCCGCCTTGTCGGTGCAGATCAAGGCGCTGGAGGAGAGTTTGGGCGGCCCGCTTTTCGAACGTCAGGCCCGCGACATACTGCTGACGCCGCTGGGGCGCGATGTGCTGGATCATGCACGCAAGGTTCTGGGCGCCGCCGACAGGCTGGACCAATTCGCCAGGGACCGGTCCGGCGGGCACAGATCGCTGGCGATTGGCATCATTCCGACAATCGCGCCTTATTTGCTGCCTGGCGTTCTGGCAGGACTGCGCGCCTCAGACGTTTCGTTGCGCGTGCAGGTACGCGAAGCTAGAACCGAGCGTCTGCTGGCCATGCTGCGCGCCGGAGAAATCGACGCCGGTGTTGTAGCCCTGCCGGTTGGTGGAAATGAGCTGTTCGAACTACCCCTGTTTCAGGACCGGTTCCTTCTGGCCGGCAGCACAGCGCGCCTGCAGGGCATGGCAACGAACCCCGAGGCCCTTCGCCCACTGGATCTGAAAACCGCGCAATTGATGTTGCTGGACGATGGCCACTGCCTGACGGATCAGGCGCTTGACGTCTGCGGTCAGGACCGCAGTAGTGGTCTCATCAATATGGGCGCGTCGTCGCTGGCCACCTTGTCGCGACTGGTGGCCGAAGGCTTTGGCCTGACCCTGATGCCCGAGCTTGCGGCGCGGTCGGAATCCGAAGCTGTACCCGGGCTGAAGCTGATGCGTTTCAGTACGCCTCAACCGGCGCGCACGGTTGGTTTGGTGCGGCGTGCTTCAACTGGGGGAGAAGGCTGGTTCGACGGTCTTGCCGAGGTCATCCGACGGGTCGGCGAAGGCATCGTGACTGCCACCCGAGCCTAAAAACGAAAAGACCCGCCGATGGCGGGCCTTTTTTTGTTTTGGATCGCAAAAAGGCTTAGGCCAGAGCCGGTTCCTTGGCTTCGTCCAGGTGCTTTTTCAGGTTTTCCGGCGACGAAACGCCATAGGGGTCTTCGGGGCAGTTGTCCATCAAGCCGGGCTCTTCGAACCATGCCTCGACCACACCGTTGTTGACGATCGCGGCATAGCGCCACGAGCGCATACCAAAACCAAGGTTGTCCTTGTCGACCAGCATACCCATCTTGCGGGTGAACTCGCCCGAACCATCCGGGATGACCTTGACTTTATCCAGGCCCTGATCCTGCGCCCATTTGTTCATGACAAAGCTGTCATTTACGGACATGCAGTAAATCTCGTCGATTCCTTTTTCTTTGAATTCGGCATAACCGTTTTCAAAACCGGGCAACTGGTAGGTCGAACACGTGGGGGTGAACGCACCGGGCAGCGAGAACAGGATCACCCGTTTGCCGGCAAAGTAATCTGCGGTGGTCTTATCTTCCCAACGGAACGGGTTGGGGCCTTCGACGGACTCGTCACGGACGCGGGTGTGAAAGGTTACGTCAGGCAGTCTGGTACCGGATTTCATGCTTAAGTTCCTGTGATTCATGTGTGAACTGCCGATGATTTAAAACAGTTCTAATTTGGCTTCAACGCCATTATTGCCGCAAGTGCGAATTCTGATGGATGCCGCAAAATGCGCTGTTTTCAATGGGTGTTTGTCGAGATTTGTTAGGTTTTTCTGCAAATGCATAGTGCGCTGTTATGGCAGCTATGCACGGGTGGCGTAGCTAAGCGCTGCAGTTTATATTATGTCGAAGCAAAGTGACCCAAAGTCAGGAAAGCCGACCGTGCGTGATCTGAAGATCCCCGAACAACGTCATCCCGAAAAGGCGCATCGCCAAGACAATGCGCAGCCGAAAAAGCCGAAATGGATTCGGGTGAAGGCCCCGGGTGGGAAAGGGTATGCCGATACCCACAAGATCATGCGCGAGAACAACCTCGTGACCGTCTGCGAAGAAGCCGGGTGCCCGAATGTCGGTGAATGTTGGAGCCAGGGTCACGCCACCATGATGATCATGGGCGAGATCTGTACTCGTGGCTGTACCTTCTGCAACATTGCGACTGGTCGCCCAGACGATCTGGATGCATTCGAACCCGGGCGCGTCGCGCATGCGGTGCAGAAACTGGGGTTGAACCACGTGGTTATCACCTCGGTGGACCGGGATGACCTTGCGGACGGCGGGGCGGAGCATTTCGCGCAAACTATTCGCGCCGTGCGGCACCGTTCCCCCAAGACGACAATTGAAATTCTGACGCCGGATTTCCTGAAATGCGATCCTTCGGTGCTGGAAGTTGTGGTCGAGGCCAAGCCGGACGTGTTCAACCACAACCTTGAAACCGTCCCCGGCCTGTATCCCGAAGTGCGCCCCGGTGCGCGCTATTTCCACTCGCTGCGCCTGTTGCAACGGGTCAAGGAAATGGACCCGTCGATCTTTACCAAGTCCGGCATCATGGTCGGCCTCGGGGAAGACGAACAGCAGGTCAGGCAGGTCATGGACGACATGCGCGCCGCCGATATCGATTTCCTGACCATTGGCCAATATCTGCAACCGACACCAAAACACCACGGCGTTGATCGGTTTGTCACGCCCGAAGAGTTCGCGTCTTACGAGAAGGCGGCCTTTGGCAAGGGATTCCTGATGGTGTCCGCAACGCCTCTGACCCGGTCCTCCTATCACGCAGGCGACGACTTTGCCCGTTTGCGCGATGCCCGACAGAAAAAGCTGGAGCAAGGGTGACACCCGAAGCAATCGCCCGGCTGACCCGGCTGCGCCAAGAATTGCATCAATATCCTGAGGTTTCGGGGCAGGAGGAACAAACCGCTGCTCGGATCGCAGATGAGCTGCGCGCCCGTGGTGCCGATCAGGTACTGACGGGTATCGGCGGGCATGGTGTGGCGGGCGTCTTCGACGGCCGTCAGGCCGGGCCAACCGTCGCTATTCGGTGCGAGTTGGATGGACTGCCGATTCAGGAGATTTCTGACGCGGCCTATGCCTCGCGTATTCCGGGAAAAGGACATCTGTGCGGGCATGATGGCCACATGGCGATGGTTTTGGGTGTTGCCGAATATCTGGTGCACACCCGCCCGGAAACGGGCCGTGTGGTTCTGGTTTTCCAACCGGCCGAGGAAACCGGGCAAGGTGCCATCGCATTTCGGGCTGACCCAAAATTTGCGGGAATCGCGCCTGACTTTGTGTTTTCCCTGCACAACTTGCCGGGATTGGCGCAGGGTGAAGTTTTGCTGTGTGAAGGACCTGCCAATTGTGCCTCGCGCGGGATGAAGATTGTTCTGACCGGCAAGACGTCACACGCGGCAGCGCCACAGGATGGTATATCTCCGGCTGGGGCGCTGGCGTCCCTGATGCCGCAATTGGCGGGGTTGGGAAAGGGTGGTTCTTTGGACGCCGACTTTGCCCTGACGACGGTGACACATGCAAAACTGGGAGAGCCGACCTTCGGCGTTGCCCCTGGACAGGCCGAACTATGGGTGACCCTGCGCACCGTCGCGGACGCGCGGATGCAGGACCTGATGAACGCGGCTGAGGCATTGGCAGCGCGGGCTGCATTGGATCAGGGGCTGGATTTTGAGATCAGCTATGAGGATGTATTCAAAGCTTGCGTGAACGCGCCCGAGGCTGTCGATATCCTCAGCCGGTCTTGTTTCGAAACAGGCGTGCCCTGCGCGTTGACGTCCAGTCCGCAGAAATTCTCGGAAGATTTCGGGCAGTTCGGCAAGGGCGCCAAGTCCGCGATGTTCTGGCTTGGCTCAGGGGTGGATCACCCGCAATTGCACAACCCGGATTACGATTTCCCGGATGCCCTGATCCCGGTCGGAACCGGGATTTTCCTGGCAGCGATTCAGCAGGTGTTGGGCCCGCTTAGCCCTCGGTAAACCGTACCTTACCGATGAAAGGCAGGTTGCGATTGCGCTGCGCGTAGTCGATTCCATAGCCCACGACAAACTCGTCCGGAATTTCGAACCCGATCCAGTCAGACCGGAAATCAACCTCGCGGCGGCTGGGTTTGTCCAGCAGAGCGATGGATCTCAGCCGCGCGGGTTTACGGCTGAGCATCAGCTTGGTCACGTGGTTCAGCGTGTGGCCGGTATCGACTATATCCTCGACCACGAGAACGTCGCGCCCTTCAATTGCTCCGCGTAAGTCTTTGAGAATACGTACTTCACGGCTGCTCTCCATTGAATCTCCATAGGAGGACGCCTCAAGGAAATCCACTTCGATCGGCAGGTCCAGTTCACGTACGAGGTCAGCGATGAAGACGAAACTACCACGCAACAGGCCAACCACGACCAGCTTGTCGGTGTCGGCGAATTCGGTGCTGATTTCACGGCAAAGTTCCTCGATCCGGGCGGCAATGGCCTTGGCCGAGATCATCTCATCTATCACATATGCGCGGTCGCTCATCGCTGCCCCCTTGATCTTTGGCGCGCAACATACGAAATCACGCGCCATTGTCACCTGTTAATACCGGACGCCATGCCTACTCATTCGGAAACCCGCCTCCTGCCGTATTCGGCTCAGCAGATGTACGACCTGATTGCGGATGTGGCGAAATACCCCGAGTTTCTGCCCTGGTGTGCCGCCGCCCGTATCCGCCGGACTTATGCGGCAGGTGAGGCGCAGGTGATGGAGGCAGATCTGGTCATTTCCTTCAAGGTGTTCCGCGAACGTTTCGGTAGCCGGGTGACGCTGTTCCCGGATCAGATGAAGATCGACACGGAATATCTGGACGGCCCGTTCAAATACATGAAATCAGATTGGCAGTTCGAGGACTCGCCGGAGGGGGGCTGCAACGTGTCCTTTCACGTAGATTTCGAATTCAAGAACGCCATCTTGCAAGGCATTATAGGCGTGGTGTTCAACGAAGCCATGCACCGGATCGTACAGGCATTCGAAACCCGTGCTGCCGATTTGTACGGCTAGGCCTTTACCCGCAAACGGCGCACGCTAAACTGCGCCCATGAGCGGTTTTTCCACTTCTCTGGCTGCGTTTGCAGCTGGGCCTATCGAGACGACATTGCAGACGCGAGTCGTCACCTCTCTGTCCGTTCTGGATTGGATCGCCGTGGGACGCGCCGGGGTCGACGAGCCGGTATCAAAAGCCGTGCGTGATCTGGTGCTGAGCGAAGACGGCACGGCGCAGGCGCATCTGTTTGGCGGTGGCGCGGCTCCGATGCGCGGTGCGGCTTTGGTCAATGGCACCGTCTCGCACGCACTGGACTATGACGACACCCATTTCGCCCATATCGGGCACCCCTCGGTTGCTGTATTGCCCGCCGCTTTGGCGCTGAGTGAATGGGACGACCGTATTCTAGTTGATTTTCTCGAGGCTGCGCTTGTGGGGATGGAGGTTTCGATCCGCATGGGCCTCTGGCTGGGGCGCGACCACTATCAGGCGGGGTTTCACCAAACTGCGACGGCGGGAGCGTTTGGTGCAGCCGTTGCAGCGGGCCGCATTCTGGGCTTTGAGGCCGGGCGGATGCGCAAAGTGTTGGGTCTGACGGCGACTCGTGCGGCAGGGCTCAAGACCCAATTCGGCACGATGGGCAAACCGTATAACGCGGGTCTCGCGGCCTCGGCCGGAGTGGAAGCTGCCTTGCTGGTCGCAAGGGGCTTTGAACCCAACGCGGATGCGTTGGAGGGGCCGTACGGGTTTGGTGCGACACACAGTGGTGAAGGTGATGCGCCGACCGCTTTGGCTGGGCTGGGCGAGGAATGGTTGTTCGAAACCGTCAGCCACAAGTTCCACGCCTGCTGCCATGGCCTGCATGCGGCGCTTGAGGCCGCGCGTGATCTGGACATCGCAGAACCCGAGGTGGCCGAGATCAAGATCAAGACACACCCGCGTTGGATGAGCGTGTGCAATCAGATGTCTCCGATCACTGGTCTTGGGGCCAAGTTCTCGTATAGGACGGTGATCGCCATGCAGGCGCTTGGATATGACACTGCGATGCCAGGCAGTTACACAGACAAGGTTTGCGCAGATCCGCGCGTGATATCCCTGCGGGACCGGGTGTCAGTCGTAGCGGATGACTCCCTGTCGGAAACGCAGGCACACCTGACACTGTTGCGCCGTGACGGTGCCCGACTTGAGGCGACGCATGACCTGATGGCGCCGATGAGCTTGTCGAACCGCGAAGACCGCGTGCGCGGCAAGGCCAGCAAACTGATCGGCAGCGAAGAGTCGGACGCAATCTGGTCGATGTTGCGCACCGGCGGCCGCGCCCACGATCTGGCAAACAGGCTGGCGGGTTAAACCACGCGCCAGTGCAGCGGGAAGCCGGGGTCAAAGACGGTTACCGGACCATCTCCGGTTTGGATCTTGTCGGGATAAACCTCGGGCTCGCCCTTGGTCAGCGTGATGGTGTCCTCGTTCACTGGCAGACGGTAGAAGGCAGGTCCGTTCAGCGAAACGAAACCTTCCAGCTTGTCCATCGCATTTTCACGATCAAACATCTCAGCCACCAGAGACATGGTGTTTGTCGCCGTGAAGCACCCGGCACAGCCACACGCCATTTCCTTGTTGTCATCCGTGTGCGGTGCACTGTCGGTGCCCAGAAAATACCGCGCGTCGCCTGATGTAGCAGCGGCCAGCAGCGCCAACCGGTGCTCTTCGCGCTTGGCGACGGGCAGGCAGTAATAGTGCGGTTTGATGCCGCCAACCAGAATGTGGTTGCGGTTGATGATCAGATGGTGCGCAGTGATAGTCGCGCCCAGATCCGTGTCGTTGGCCTTCACGTAGTCCACGCCGTTGGAAGTGGTGATATGCTCCATCACCACGCGCAGACCCGGTGTCGCTTTGCGGATCGGGTCCAGAACGCGGTCGATAAACACGGCCTCGCGGTCGAAGATGTCGATATCGGGATCAGTGACCTCGCCGTGTACACACATGGGCAGACCGATCTCGGCCATCTTTTCCAACACCGAACGTACTTTGTCGAAATCCTGAACGCCCGAGGCCGAGTTGGTTGTCGCCCCCGCAGGGTACAGCTTGACCGCCTTGACCAGACCGCTGGCATGGGCCGCGGCTACATCATCGGCATCCGTATCCTCGGTCAGGTACAGCGTCATCAATGGCTCGAACGTCATGCCCTCGGGCAGCGCGGCCATGATGCGGTCGCGATAGGCGGCGGCCTGATCACCTCGTACCACGGGCGGAACAAGGTTGGGCATGATGATCGCACGGGCAAAGTGGCGCGCTGTTTCGGGCAGGACGGCCTGCAACATTGCGCCATCGCGCAAGTGCAGATGCCAGTCGTCGGGGCGGCGGATCGTGATGCTTTCGGTCATGGCGCCTCCGCTATCACACAGGCCGCCGCCGGAAAAGACCTTGTCAACGCTCCGGATCGCCGTAAGTCCCGGAAAGGCCATGGCCTTGACGTGCACGCGCTGCCGTGACCTGTTGTGCCGAGGGAGAATTGCAGATGACACAGCCAGACACCATTGATGCCGTTCGAAAATTGCTGGGCGCGCAGGGTTATGTCTGCGGGCGGGCACTGGCCACCGTAGTCTTTCTGTCGCTGAAACTTGGCCGCCCTCTGTTTTTGGAGGGTGAGGCGGGTGTCGGCAAAACCGAGATCGCCAAAGCGCTGGCCGCAGGGTTGAACCGCCGCCTGATCCGACTCCAATGCTACGAGGGCCTGGACGCATCCTCGGCTGTGTATGAATGGAACTTCCCGGCGCAGATGGTGGCAATCCGTACAGCCGAAGCGTCAGGTGGCGCGGATCGTGGCTCGCTGCAGTCCGAGCTGTTCTCGGACGAGTACCTAATTGAGCGCCCGTTGCTTCAGGCCATGCGCCCGGATGAAAACGGCGCGCCCGTGCTGTTGATCGACGAACTGGACCGTACCGACGAACCCTTCGAGGCATTCCTGCTGGAGGCGCTCAGCGACTTTCAGGTGACTATTCCCGAACTGGGCACCATTACAGCCCCGGAACCACCGATCGTCATCGTCACCTCGAACCGCACGCGCGAGGTGCACGACGCGCTGAAACGCCGTTGCCTCTATCATTGGGTCGACTACCCCGATTTCGATCGCGAGATCGAAATCCTCCACGCCCGCGCCCCCGAGGCAGCCGCGGAGCTTAGCCGCGAGGTTGTGGCCTTCGTTCAGCGCCTGCGCACAGAGGATCTGTTCAAGAAACCCGGCGTGGCCGAGACCATCGACTGGGCCAAATGTTTGCTTGCGCTGGACGTGATCAACCTCAGCCCCGAAGTGATCGGCGACACGCTGGGCGCGATCCTGAAATACCAGGACGACATACAGAAACTTCAGGGATCCGAAGCGAAGCGGATTTTGGATCAGGCAAAAGCGTCACTTGAGCCGATTTGATGGTCGAACAATTCCCCCTCGATATTCCCGACAACCCCAAGCTGGCGCATAATATCACTCATTTCGCGCGGGCCTTGCGCAAGGCTGGGTTGCCGATTGGAACGGGGCGGGTGGTTGATGCCATTCGGGCCGTGCAGACCGCCGGGTTCACGGAGAAGCGGGATTTCTACTGGACGCTCCACGCCTGTTTTGTCAGCCGCCCCGAACATCGGACGGTGTTTGCACAGGTCTTTCGCATGTACTGGCGCGACCCGCGCTACATGGAGCACATGATGTCCATGATGCTGCCCGCCATCCGTGGAGTGCAAGAGGAACGCATGGCCGATCCTGCCGAAAAACGCGCGGCCGAGGCGTTGCTGGACGGGGTCGAACGCGATCTGCCCGAGGCGGTCGAGCAGGAAGATGAGACCGAGCTTGAGATTGACGCCTCGCAAACCGCGTCCTCCGAGGAAAGATTGCGCAGTCTGGATTTTGAGCAGATGAGCACCGCCGAGATCGTACAGGCCAAACGTATGCTGGCGCGGTTGACGTTGCCGGTGAAACCCATCGACTCGCGGCGCGGGCAGGCCAGCCATCTGGGTCATCGCATCGACCGTGCTCGGACCCTGCGCGCTGCGATGCGTCAGGGCGGAGAGCTGCGCGATATCGCGCGCCTGAAGCCTAAATCGCGTTGGCCCAATCTCGTGGTGCTTTGCGATATCTCGGGGTCTATGAGCCAGTACAGCCGGATCATCCTGCATTTCCTGCATTCGGTTTCGAACGCCAAGGGCGCCGGTTGGGCAAAGGTTCATGCGTTCACCTTCGGCACACGCCTAACCAATATAACCCGTCACTTGCAGCAGCGCGACGTGGATGCCGCGCTGGCGGCTGCCGGGGCCGAAGCGCAAGATTGGGAGGGCGGCACCCGGATCGGAGAATGCCTTCACGCGTTCAACCGCGACTGGTCGCGCCGGGTCATGGGGCAGGGGGCGGTGGTGCTGCTGATCTCGGACGGGCTGGACCGGGGCGATCCCGACGCTTTGGGAAAAGAGATGGAGCGTTTGCACCTCTCGGCGCGCCGTCTGATCTGGCTCAACCCGTTGTTACGTTGGGATGGGTTCGCGCCCAAGGCGCAGGGCGTTGCTGCGATGCTGCCGCATGTCGACAGTTTCCGCGCGGGTCATTCAATTACGTCTTTGGAGGATCTTGCCGCTGTCATCTCACAACCCGACGACGTGGGAGAGAAAGCGCGGCTGATGACCGCGCTTTCGGGGTGATTAGCCACCCACCTGTTCTTCGTTGCACTTGCGCGCCATTTCCATGGCCTTGTAGGTGCCGGTCAGATCAACAGTGAAGGCAAATTCCTTTTCGGGGAACACGACCATAACCTTTTGCTTGGCGATATCCTCGGCGAATTGAGGGTCGTCGGACAGAACATAGCCGCCGGAATACCCTTTGGTAATGTTGCCCTTCATGCCGGTAGCTTCGCCCAGGTAGATGTTGTCCCCCAGGAGGATCGCCACGGCTTCTTTCTCGCCGCGTTTGATGTCTGTTTTGGCCTTGGTGAACACGCCCACATAGCCGACGCTGCGGTCCTCGGTCAGCCCCATCTGAACCACGTTTTCCGAGTCATCAACTGCTTCGATAAGACAGGACTTTTTGTCCTGATCGATAAAAACTTTCCATCCTTCGACCTCACCGTAGCGCAGGAAGGTATCCGCGCTGACTGCGGTCGATGCCAATAGTCCAATTGCCATTCCGAGTGTAAAAATGCGTTTCAACTCTCTGTCTCCCTTGTGAAAAATATATATGCGCATACCGGAATGCACCAGTTGCGCGTGTAGGCTAGAATCAGGGCCGATGACAATCAATCCTTTGCCTAAACTGTGGGAATTCGGGCTTCTTCGTGCCGAAGACCCGGTATTTGGGGCCGGTGGAGCGACCCTCGGCGCATGGGTTCCTTTTCATCCCGCCAAACCTGCCTATGTTGGGTTTGAACACTCCGGGAGGGTGCAATGGACAGATTCGACAACAGCCCCGAAACGGCCTTGCGCTGGTACCGCGACGGAAAACCTGTCGCAATAGCCACGGTGGTCGAGACCTGGGGCAGCGCGCCTCGGCGAGTGGGCGCTCAACTGGTCATCGGTGGCGACGGCCGCATCGAAGGGTCGGTCTCGGGCGGTTGTGTCGAAGGCGCGGTCGTGGTCGAAGCGCTGGAGGCGATCGACGAAGGTGAAGCACGGCTGTTGGAATTCGGCGTCAGCGACGAGGACGCCTTTGCCGTGGGGCTCGCCTGTGGTGGCACCATCCGCGTTCTGGTCGAGCCGGTGGGCAAGGTGCTGCTCGAACCGATGCTGCGGGAACTGGTTGAGGCCCGCGCCCGTCGGGAGGCTGTGGCCTATGAGGTGAATATTGAAACAGGTCAACGCGCCCTGCGACGCAATGCTTATGCAGACCGTCTGCGCATGGATCGATCCGGGTTTGAAGAGGACGGTCAGACCTTTGTCGCGGTGCACAACCCGCCTCTGCGGCTTATCATCGTTGGCGCAGTTCATATCGCACAAGCTTTGGTGCCAATGGCGCGGATCGCCGGTTACGATCCGGCCATCATTGACCCGCGCGATGCTTTTGCATCCAGTGCGCGTTTTCCTGGTGAGACGATCCTGACCGATTGGCCAGACGAAGCCGCTGCCAAGCTGGGGATGGACGCACGGACGGCGGTGGTACTGTTGACCCATGACCCCAAGCTGGATGACCCGGCTTTGCAATCTGCTCTGCGGGCCGGAGTTTTCTATATCGGCGCATTGGGTTCGACACGAACCCATGCCAAACGGGTGGTGCGGATGAAAGAGGCCGGGTTCACTGATGAACAGATTGCGCGCATCCACGGGCCGGTTGGTCTGGACATCGGCGCTGCGGACCCTTCGGAAATTGCAGTGTCCATTCTGGCGCAAATGACAGCCGTTTTGCGGGGTAAGGCGTGAAGTTCGGTCCCGTTCCCGTTGATCAGGCCGACGGAGCGATACTGGCGCATTCCGTAAAGGCCGGAAAGACCAAACTGCGTAAGGGCCTCTTGCTGACGGCCGAGCATCAGGAGGCATTGGTCGCAGCCGGGTACAGTTCGATCACAGTTGCCCGGCTGGAGCCGGGAGATTGTCATGAAGACAAAGCGGCCGGGATGCTGGCCGACGCTCTGGTGCCAGACCCCAAGTCGGCCACGTTGCGGGTGACGAAACCGTTCACCGGCCGCGTGAACCTGTTGGCGGAGGGACCGGGTGTTGCCGTGCTGGATGTTGCCGCACTTGAGGCGTTCAATCAGGTCAACCCGATGATCACCGTGGCCACCGTGCCGCAACTCCAGCAGATGACTGTCGGCGGCATGGTTGCGACGATCAAGGTGATTTCCTACGCCGTTCCGGGGGGGGACGTTCTTGAAGTGTCACGATTGGCAAAGGGGGCGATCCGCCTTGCCACGCCCGTCTACCGAAACGCCGGGCTGGTTGTGACCGACATTCCCGGCGGGCCGCCGAACGAGAAAGGCATCGCGGCGATTCAGGGGCGGGTGGAGGCCCTCGGATTGGAACTGGCCGATGTGCGGGTTGTACCGCACCAGACCGAAGCGCTTGCGTCGGCAATCAGGGAAACGCGGGGGGATGTGTTGATGATCCTGACCGGCTCGGCCACCTCGGATGTGTCGGATGTGGCCCCTGAGGCGGTGCGCGCTGCAGGCGGGCAGGTGGACCGTTTCGGAATGCCGGTCGATCCGGGGAACCTGCTGTTTCTGGGGTCTCTGGACGAACGCCCGGTGATCGGACTGCCGGGTTGCGCGCGGTCTCCTGCGTTGAACGGGGCGGATTGGGTCCTGTCCCGCGTGGCCTGCGGTATCGAAACGACCGGCGCGGACATTGCGGCGATGGGGGTCGGCGGGCTGCTGAAGGAAATCCCGACGCGCCCGCAGCCAAGGGCCGGGCGCAAGGTGTAGCACAGCGGTTATTTGCCTTTCCGGTTCAACGATATAGGTGTTAGCGTTTGGCCGAGTGACCGACCAAAACAATCGCTAAATATTTTTGTTCTCAAACAAAAACTCCCGTGTTTAACTCGGCCTAGGGAGAGTTTCATTTTGGGAGGAACATATGACACAGGTCTCAATGACCGTGAACGGGAAATCCGTGAGCGGTGATGTCGAGGGCCGGACATTGCTGTCCAGCTTTCTGCGTGATCACCTGTCGCTGACCGGAACACATGTGGGCTGCGACACCGCACAATGTGGCGCGTGTGTGGTGCACGTGAACGGTGAGGCGGTGAAGTCCTGCAATATGCTGGCGCTTGAGGCGGACGGGGCCGAGGTCGGCACGATCGAGGGGCAGGCGAACGCCGATGGCTCGTTGAACGTCATCCAACAGGCGTTTCAGGATCACCACGGTCTGCAATGCGGTTTCTGCACGCCGGGCATGGTGATGAGTGCTGCGGCCCTGCTGAAAGACAACCCACGTCCGACCGAGGCCGAGATCCGCAAATATCTGGAAGGCAACCTGTGTCGCTGCACCGGCTACCACAACATCGTCAAGTCGATCATGGCTGCATCCGGCCAGGACGTCAGCAGCATCGCTGCCGAATAACATGAAGCGATTAAAGATCATCTTTCCTTTCTTCGCTCTGGTAGTTGCTTGTGTTCTGCTGCTGCGAGGGTGGACCTTGGTTGTGGAGTGGAACGATCCAGTTCCACATCACCTGCAACCATGGATGCTCTTAGGAAAGCTGATTGTTTTGGCCTTTGCTCTCTTTATCGGGTGGTCGGTACGGAAAAGCACGGTCAGAATTGGTGGAAAGTGACAAACGCTTCCGCCATTCGAGTATTAGGGAGGAGAACAAGCAATGCCCAAAGACAGTGGCATCGGAGCCAGTTCCAAGCGGCGCGAGGACGTACGCTTTCTGACCGGAGCGGGCAATTACACCGACGACATCAACGTACATGGCCAGGCCTATGTGCATTTCCTGCGGTCCGACATCGCGCATGGCCGGATCAAATCCGTAGATACTTCGGCAGCCGAGGGTATACCCGGTGTGGTCAAGGTCTTCACCGGCAAGGATTTCGAAGGCGTGGGTGGGATGCCCTGCGGCTGGGAAGTGACCGACAAGCACGGCGCGCCGATGCAAGAGCCGCCGCACCCCATTCTGGCGCAGGGTAAAGTGCGCCATGTGGGCGATCCCATCGCCGCAGTTGTGGCCGACAGTCTGGAACAGGCCCGCGACGCGGCCGAAGCGATCGATGTTGATATCGAGGAACTGCCCGCAGTGATCGACATGAAGGCCGCCGCGCAGGATGGCGCAACGCTGGTCCATGACGATCTGAAGAACAACATCTGTTATGACTGGCAATTGGGTGAGACCGACGACGCCAAGGTGAATGAGGTCTTTGCCAATGCAGCCCATGTCACCACTCTGGATTTGGTGAACAACCGCCTGGTCGCAAACCCGATGGAACCGCGCGTGGCGGTGGGCGAATACAAGCGCGGCACAGATGAATACACGCTGTTTACAACATCGCAGAACCCGCATGTGATCCGCCTGTTGATGTGTGCCTTTGTTCTGGGCCTTCCGGAACACAAGGTGCGCGTGGTGGCCCCGGATGTGGGCGGCGGCTTTGGCACCAAGATTTTCCATTATGCGGAAGAGGCGTTCTGCACCTTCGCCGCCAAGGCATGCAACCGTCCGGTTAAGTGGACCTCCAGCCGGTCCGAGGCGTTCATGTCGGACGCCCATGGCCGTGACCATGTCAGCAAGATCGAACTTGCGCTGGATGCGGACAATAACTTTATCGGTTTGCGCACCAATACTTATGCCAACCTGGGCGCGTATCTTTCGACCTTCTCCAGTTCGGTTCCGACTTGGCTGCACGGCACGCTGATGGCAGGCAACTACAAGACGCCGGTCATTCAGGTGAACGTGAAGGCGATGTTCACCAACACAGTACCGGTGGACGCCTATCGCGGCGCGGGCAGGCCCGAGGCGACCTTCCAGTTGGAACGCGTCGTGGACAAGGCCGCGCGCGAACTAGGCGTCGACCCGATTGCCTTGCGCCGTCAGAACTTTGTCACCCAATTCCCCTATGACACGCCGGTGGCGCTGACCTATGACACTGGGGACTACAATGGGACGATGGACAAGCTTGAGGCCGCCGCCGATCTGGCAGGCTTTGCCGCGCGTCGGGCGAAAAGCGAGGCCAATGGCAAGCTGCGTGGTCTGGGCGTCAACTGCTACATCGAGGCTTGCGGTATCGCGCCTTCGAACATCGTTGGCATGTTGGGGGCTCGGGCGGGTCTCTATGATGCAGCGACTGTGCGTGTAAACGCCACCGGTTCGATCAGCGTCATGGTTGGTGCGCACAGCCACGGGCAGGGGCACGAGACGGCCTTCCCGCAGGTCGTGGCCGACATGATCGGCATCGACGAGTCGATGGTCGAAATCGTGCATGGCGACACTTCGAAGATCCCATTTGGTATGGGCACCTATGGTTCGCGTTCGCTGGCGGTATGCGGCTCGGCGATGGTCAAGGCGACCGAGAAGGTGATCGAGAAAGCCAAACGGATTGCGGCCCACTTGTTGGAGGCGTCTGAGGCCGATATCGAGCTGAAGGACGGTCAGTTCAGCGTCGCGGGCACCGACAAGTCGGTGGCCTGGGGCGATGTGACCCTAACGGCTTATGTGCCGCACAACTATCCGCTGGAGGTCGAGCCCGGACTGGAGGAAACCGCGTTTTACGACCCGGCCAACTTCACCTTCCCGGCCGGAGCCTATGCCTGTGAGGTCGAGGTTGACCCCGAGACCGGTCAGGTCACCATCGAGGCCTTCACCGCCGCGGATGACTTCGGAAACATCGTGAACCCGATGATCGTGGATGGTCAGGTGCATGGCGGCATCGGTCAGGGCATCGGGCAGGCGCTGCTTGAAAACTGTGCCTATGACGAGAACGGCCAGCTGCTGAGTGCATCCTACATGGATTACGCCATGCCGCGTGCGGATGACGTGCCGTTCTATGGTGTGGATCACTCCAGCCAAACGCCTTGTACCCATAACCCGTTGGGCGTGAAGGGTTGTGGCGAGGCCGGTGCGATTGGTTCGCCGCCAGCGGTGGTCAATGCGGTGCTGGATGCGCTGAACTCGGGTGGCAAGGCCGTCGATCACATCGACATGCCGGTAAGCCCGTCGCGCGTCTGGGCGGCGATGAACAGCTGACTGGTTGGGGTGCGAGGGGCCGGCCCCTCGCGCTACCCGGAGTATTTCCAAAAAGATGAAGGGCAGCAGAGTGCCTTTCGGAAAGGAAGACGAAATGTACAATTTCGAGTTTGAGAAACCCTCGACCATTGCGGACGCGGTTGCCGCTTTGGGGTCCGAGGACGCGCAAGCGCTAGGGGGTGGACAAACCCTGATCCCGACGCTGAAGCAGCGGCTGGCGTCCCCGTCGTCGTTGGTATCGCTGAGTGGGATTGCCGAGATGAAAGGGGTTTGTGTCGAGGATGACGGATCGGTGGCCGTTGGCGGGGCGACGACCCATGCAACAGTCGCCGCCGATGCGGCCAGCAGCTATCCGGCCCTTGCGGCGCTGGCTGGTCAGATCGGTGATCCCGCGGTGCGCAACCGGGGCACCATTGGCGGGTCGATAGCCAATAACGATCCGGCGGCCTGTTATCCGGCTGCTGTGTTGGGTTCAGGCGCGACCGTCGTCACCAATGCACGGCAGATCGAGGCGGACGACTTCTTTGAGGGTTTGTTCTCCACCGCGCTGGACGAGGGTGAGATCGTCACCTCGGTCCGCTTCCCGGTGCCGGAGGCGGCGAGTTACCAGAAGTTCCTGCAACCGGCTTCACGGTTTGCCCTTGTGGGTGCCTACGTGGCGAAGTTTGCCGATGGCGTGCGTGTTGCCGTCACCGGTGCAGGCGAAGATGGCGTGTTCCGTTGGTCCGAGGCGGAAGAAGCGCTGAACAAAGAATTCCGTGCGGATGCGCTGATGGATTTGCGCATCAACCCGGCCAACATGATCGCGGATCTGCATGGCAGCAAGGAATACCGTGCGCATCTTGTCGGAGTCATGACCAAACGGGCCGTCGAAGCCTGTTTATGAGACTCAGTAACTGAGAATAGCCCCGGTTAAAGGCCGGGGCTTTTTACGTTCGGCGCAGTCTTGGCGGTTTGGCGGGTTGCCAATAGGCTCCGGTGTCCTCACGCGCCTTTTGATAGGCTTCGATCCGCTGTCGGGCCGCGTCGCCTCCGGCATCGAAGAGGTGGCCCAGCAGGCACTCCAGAACGGCCATCGCTCCGGTGAAACAGGAAAACGGGTACAGGGCGCGGGTGCTGACGGTAAAGGCGACGTCGGGCTCGACCCCGGGCGCAATCACGTCGCTGTCCGAGATCAGGATCAGGCGCAACCCTCTGTGTTTCGCGAACCGCATCGATTGAATGGTGTCCGCGGAATAGGGGTGGACGGTGATGGCGACCAGGCAGTCCTTTTGATCGGCATCCAGTAGATCATCGGCGGCAGACCCGATATGACGCGGCACCAGTTGGATGCCCGGGTGCGCCATGCGGCCGGTATAAGAGAAGTAGTACGCCAGCGCGTAGCTTGCGCGTGTCGCGGTGACGAAACACCTGCGGGATGTCGTAATGTGCCGGATGGCCTTGCGTGTCATGTCGGGCTTCATCAGACGCAAGGACCGGGTGACCACGTTTTGCTCATTCTGGGCCAGTTTGGACTGGATGTTACTGAAGGCGCCCTCGGATTGTAGTGTGTTCAGCCAATCCTGACCCAGTTCGCCTTCCCGGTCCGTGACCAAGGCGTTGCGGAACGGGGTGCGGAAGGCTTCGAAACCGTCAAATCCCATGCGCTGCGCAAGCCGGACCAGAACATTCGAACTGACGCCGATCCGGGTGGCCGTTGTACGGATCGGGTCCAGACCGAAATCTCCGGGGTGATCGATGATGTACTTGGCGGCGGCTTGTAGGGCCGAAGGCATCCGTTCGATATCCTGACGCAGGCGGTCAGTGATCTGGTTGGGTGTGTTTTCCATCGGAAAAGAAAAAACATATGTTTTGTGTTTAGCAAGTAAAAAACGACCGAGGTTAGATTACATGGCAGGTGTCATCCAAGGTATGAGCATGTCAGACACGCGAATAGATAAAGAATCCTCCCGACGCCCTTATGTGCTGGTCGCTCCAAATGGTGCACGGCGGGGGGCTTCAGATCACTTGGAATTGCCGGTCTCAATTGATCAGATCGCGGACACGGCGCGTGCCTGTTTCAAGGTTGGGGCGCATGGGCTGCATCTGCATGTTCGGGACAAGCTGGGGCGGCACTCGCTGGACGCGGGTCAATACCTTGAAACGATGGCCGAACTGCGTCGGGTCGTTCCGAAGATGGATATTCAGATCACGACCGAGGCTGCGGGCGTGTTCGACGTTTCCGCCCAGTTCGCCTGTCTTGAAAAGGTGCAGCCGGATTGGGCTTCGGTGTCTGTCCGGGAAATCTCGCGGGCGCCCGAATTGGCACCACAAGTGTATGGGCTGTGCGCCGAACAGGGAACGCGGGTGCAGCATATCCTGTACGACGCGGATGACGCGGCCTTGCTGACACAGTGGCAAAATACCGGAATTGTACGGGATAGTCAGGTGGATCGTATTTTGGTTCTGGGGCGATACACTTCAGGTCAACAATCCTCACCTCAGGATTTGGATCAGTTTCCCCAAGCCCCATCGCCTTGGATGGTTTGCGCCTTTGGTGCGCAGGAACATGCTTGTCTGGCGTATGCTGCCCGGCGGGGCGGAGACGTTCGGGTTGGCTTTGAAAACAGCCTGACCGATCAAAACGGAAAATTCTGGAAAGACAATGCCGCGTCGGTGACGGCGCTTGTTGCCATGTTGGAAGGGACAGTCGAATGAGCCACGTATTCCCGCGTCACACGAAATCAGACCTGCCGGTCGCCGCATGGGGGGACGGATGCTATCTGATCGATGCGCAAGGCCGCCGTTACCTGGATTGTGGTGACGCCGCCGTGTCCTGCCTTGGCCATTCCAATCCGGCGGTAATCCGGGCGGTACAGGAGCAGGTAGAGAAAATCGCCTTTGCACATACGGGGTTCATGACGTCGGAACCGGCTGAAGCGCTGGCGGATTTGCTGGTCGAGCAGGCTCCGGGCGATCTCGATCGTGTGTATTTCGTCTCGGGGGGGTCCGAGGCGACAGAGGCGGCAATCAAACTTGCGCGACAGTATTACCTGGAGATTGGTCAGCCCGAGCGGCGGCACGTGATTGCCCGGAGGCAGAGTTACCACGGCAATACTCTGGGCGCCCTGTCGGCTGGAGGGAACGAATGGCGGCGGGCGCAGTTTGCGCCGATGTTGATCGACATGACCCATATCGCGCCTTGCTATGAATATGCCGAGAAGCCAGAAGGCGAGAGTAGCCATGACTACGGTCAGCGTGTCGCCAACGAGCTGGAGGCTGAAATCCTGCGGCTGGGTTCCGAGACCGTGATGGCCTTCATGGCTGAACCGGTTGTCGGAGCGACCTTGGGCGCAGTGCCTGCGGTTGAAGGGTATTTTAAGCGCATCCGCGAGATCTGCGACCAGTACGGCGTGCTGCTGATTCTGGATGAGGTGATGTGTGGAATGGGTCGTACAGGGCATCTGTTTGCCTGCGATCATGACCGAGTCGCTCCGGATATCCTGTGCATCGCTAAAGGGTTGGGGGCTGGGTATCAGCCGATCGGGGCGATGATGTGCACCGGCAGGGTTTACGATGCGATCCGCGACGGGTCCGGGTTCTTTCAGCACGGCCACACTTACATTGGCCACCCGGTCGCCACCGCGGCGGCATTGGCCGTTATCCGCGAACTGACTGGCCGTGATTTGCCCGCGAGGGCAGGTGTCATGGGTGAGAAACTGCAATCGGCGCTTGAGGCCGCGTTGGGACAACATTCCAACGTCGGAGATATTCGGGGCCGTGGCTTGTTCCGAGGCATTGAGCTGGTCGCGGATCGCGACAGTAAAACACCGTTCGACCCAGCGCTCGGCGTGGCAGGAAAGATCAAGAAGGCTGCGCTGGCCGAAGGTCTGATCTGCTACCCGATGTCCGGCACACGGGATGGGCGGTTGGGCGATCACATCCTGCTGGCACCGCCGTTCATCATTGAAGAGGCACAGATCGACGAGTTGGTCGGAAAGCTTAGCAAGGCAATATCAGCGGTGATCTGACGGACGAAAAGGAAAAGCCCCTTCGGATGATGATGCATTCCATAGGATGGAACACAAAATCGCAAGCTTTACAGTAAGCGAAGATGCTTAAGATATGGCCGCCTCCACACCGGACGCGGCCATATTTAGTTCAGTACATCGAACACCTTCGCGCATTAAGTGTTTCGAGGCTCCTCCTTTGGGATTTTTGCTATCCGATCGGACCTTCTCAAAATGGTAGTAAGTCTGCCTAAGGATCCGTTTTCAGGAGGTCCAGGCGACTTGCGATTGAATGACTCCAAGAGACATCGTAAGATGCGGTTTTAACGTCTAAAAATCGGTATTTCGGACTTATACGCCAGCCAGAAGAAGCCTTCGAACGAACCCATCCTCTTTGGTTTGATCGTAGATTTCCATGTCGGGGTGGGCTTTAGGTTGCCAGGTGCGGCCAAATTCAACCGCGCAGGAAACAGGGATTGCTGGAAACACCATTACCTGACATCCATGCCATGCTCATTCTTGATTTCGTCAAGGGTTGAGCGGACTATCGTTCCAAAACGGCCCAAGTCGCCTTTGTGCCGGATAACTCCTTACCGTTGCATATTGCTGCATATCTCCCAGATGGAAACGTCGCCACCAGCTTTAGCGGCGATCCGATCGTCAGAAATGTGCGAGGTGATTGAGAGTTGCAAGGCCACACATTTGGCCCCCTGAGTTCCCTTCGAACAGGAGAATTCGACTTTCGGCCATCCTCAGGCCATGCCCATTGCGCTGGTTCAGGGTGGCGCTCGTTAAAGTCGGCTTCCGAAATGTCTGAGATGAGGCGCCCCGAGTCCATCAGGTGGGGGACCGGAGGCAGGCCAAACACCGACAGATGGCGAACCTCACCACTTTCGAAGCGGCCTTGGATCAACTTTGAAAACCCTTCTCGCAGGACTTCAGGCTGAACGGACCAGTATGTCGGGTCACTGTCATTGAAGTGCATACCTCGGACCTCGATCTCGGCCAGCCGCCTTTCAGCTGGTTCCCGGTTTGGAATGATTGCATCCACGCAATCTTCGAAAGGCACAGCTGTTTCGTTTGGACCAATCGGCGCCGAGAACTGTAAAATGTGGGACCTGCTGTCAAGTCCGGCCGAAAGCACTGTATCAACCCATTCTTCATGCTCTCGCTTCATTTTTAGAAGCAGTTTTCAGGGTAATCGCGCCATGTCATTTTGTCGTCGATGATGCGGCGGTGTATACCGCACATCAACATGAGGTTTTCGACACGGGCAGTGAGATGGTGCGATCGTTTTTCGTCGCCTTTGGGTCCGTTTGGATCAGGTGAAACGATGTGCGCGAGAAAATACTTGGTTCGAACAAATTTTTTCGCGTAGATTAACAGCTTTCGGTGCCCGAGAAAGTTCTCTCAGGAATTTCGCGTTGTGGTCCTGTCAGCGGTACATCAATTTCCTCTTCAAAATTAAAACCCTGCCGCGACTTGCGCGACAGGGTTTGTTGTAGGCGTGTCCCACCCCACGGAATGCGTCACTCGGATGAGGGGGTTTTGAATTTTCGGTCGATCAAGACCTTATTTCTGCGGCAGAGGCCCGATCATCATGATCATCTGACGGCCTTCCATCTTGGGCATGTTCTCGACTTTGCCCAGATCCTTTATGTCTTCGGCCACACGTTCCAGCAGCTCACGGCCCAGATTCTGGTGCGCCATCTCGCGACCGCGAAAGCGCAGAGTCACTTTGACCTTGTCGCCCTTTTCCAGGAACTTGAAGACATTCTTCATCTTGACGTCATAGTCATGGGTGTCGGTGTTGGGCCGGAACTTGACCTCTTTCACCTCGATGACTTTTTGCTTTTTGCGGGCTTCACTTTCGCGTTTCTGCTGTTCGTACTTGAACTTGCCGAAGTCCATGATCTTGCAGACCGGCGGGTTCGCGTTGGGCGAAATCTCGACAAGGTCAAGGCCGGCATCGGCCGCAAGTTGCATGGCTTTGGCGGGATGAACCACCCCGACGTTTTCACCTTCGGCGCCGATCAGGCGAATTTCGGGGGCACGGATCTTTTCATTGACGCGCGGGCCGGTGTCTCTCTGCGGCGGCGCGTTGTGAGGTCTGCGGGCTATGGGTTCATTCCTTTGATAATTGCAGAAATTCGAGCCCGGAATTTAGACTGCTGCGCGTCTTGATTCAAGCTCCAACCTTGCCGAAAGGGCTCAATTAATCAGGTTTAACAGCAGGTTTATGCGCGGGCCGCGGCCATTCCAGGGGCCCGCGCGAATGTATCAGCCGACAAAGGCCTTTTCGATCACGAATTCCTTGGGCTCGGAATTGGCGCCTTCGCGCAGACCGAACTCTTCCAGAATGGCTTTGATGTCCAGGTTGAAGGCCAGCGAACCGCAAACCATGGCGCGGTCGGTTTCCGGCTTGATGCCGCCCTCTATACCCAAATCGGCAAATACGGTGCCGTCTTTCAGCAGGTTTGTGATGCGGCCCATCTTGGGGCTGCCTTCCCGTGTGGTGGTCGGGTAATAGCGGATCTTGTCCGCAAAGCCTTCGCCCATCAGTTCAGCCAACATTTCATCCTGGCGGATGCTATCTATCAACTGGCGGCCATATTCCAGTTCCGCCACCTCGCGGCAGGTGTGAGTGATGATGACCTCGTCATAGTCTTCATAGGTCTGCGGCTCGCGCAGCAGTGAGGCGAAGGGCGCAAAGCCGGTGCCGGTGGCGAAGAACCACAGACGCTTGCCGGGCAGCAAGGCGTCGTGGACCAGCGTGCCAACGGGCTTGGGGCGCAGGATGATCTGATCGCCCGGCTTGATGTGCTGCAGTTTCGAGGTCAGCGGGCCGTCCTGCACCTTGATCGAGTAGAACTCCAGTTCTTCGTCCCAGGACGGCGAGGCAATCGAATAAGCGCGCAGCAAGGGTTTGCCGTTGTCGCCAAGCAGACCGATCATCACGAACTCGCCCGAGCGGAACCGCAGCGAGGCTGGGCGCGAAACCTTGAAGGAAAACAGGCTGTCGGTCCAGTGTTTGACGTCCGTTACGGTCTGGGCGTCCGGCAGAACGGGGGCCTTTACGGCGGTTGCTTCGGTCACGGGCTTCATCTCTGTCATCGTTTCACTGCCGGTCTGCTAAACCGACATCTCCGTTTAAGCTTTGATCCACATCAGGAAAAGGGGCAGATTGCCCCTTTCCTTAATTTAAGCTGGCTGTTGGCGGTCTTAGCCGCGCAGGCGAGCCTGATAGCTGTGGTCTTTCCAGTTTGCGCGGGCCAGCCACTGATCTTCGGGTTGACGGGCGGCCAGAGCATCGTCGATCTCGACTTCGTCAAATCCGCTGCGGCGCGCCATGGCGTATTGATCAGCCAGGACGTGTCCTTTGGCGCGCAAGCGGCCGGTATAACCTTTCAGGCGCAGTACACGTGCGATTGTAAAGCCACGACCATCGGCTGAGGACGGAAAGTCAACGCGCACCATCTGGGCATTGCCCAGACGGTCAATCAGCTCATCCGGGTCAATGTCCGAGGCCACATCCAGCGCGACCACATCATTGGCCGCGTCTTCCAGCGTGACAAAGCCGTCGGTCCAGTCATCGGGGGCAAACCCCGTATCCGATACGATTACGTTCATGTTTTCTCTCCGGCGCGCACCATCTTGCCATCGACAAAATGGATACCGCATTCTTCTTTGTTCTGATCGCGCCAGCGTCCGGCGCGGGGGTCTTCGCCCTCTTTGACCGGCGAGGTGCAGGGCGCACAACCGATCGAAGGGTATCCTTTGGCCACCAGCGGGTGCCGGGGCAAGTTGTTTTCGTCCATATAGGCGCGCACGTCCTCGGGCGCCCAATGGGCCAGCGGGTTGACCTTGATCCGGCCTGTGCCGTCCTCAACTTCAAAGAAGTCGAGCGTGGCGCGGGTGCCGGACTGGAACCGTTTACGCCCTGTGATCCAGCCGTCATACCCTGCCAGTGCCCGCTGTAGCGGGAAGGTCTTACGCAGGTTGCAGCACGCATCCATGTCCCGCAGACGCAGCGCGCCATAGGGGTCGTCGCGCTGCAAGTCTTCATCATCGGCGCGGATGATGTGAACATTTTTAAGGCCCAGACGTTCGCTTACCTCCTGCTGGTATTCCAGCGTTTCGGTGAACAGCATCTGCGTGTCCACAAACAGCACCGGGGTCATCTTGTTGACCACCGCCGCCATGTGCAGCAACACAACCGATTCCGCACCAAAGCTGGAGACCAGAGCAAGCTCTTCGATCTCCTCCAATGCGCCATGCATGACGTCATGGGCGCTGTGGTGGCGGAACTGGGCGTTAAGCGCCTCGACCTTTTCGGTCAGTTCGCTTCGGTCTTTGCCCAGTTCCGTCTGGATCAGGTCAAGCGGCATTGGCCTGCGCCTCGGGGTAGAGCGCCGCTTTGAACGGCGCCATGCCTACCCGACGATAGGTCTGCAGGAAAGTTTCCTCGCTGCTTACGCGTTGCTCCAGGTACGTGTCGACGATGCGTTCCACGGCGGGTACGATCTCGTCATAGGCAAAGCCCGGACCGGTGCGATCGCCGATGGCAGCCGTCTCGGTGCCGTCGCCACCCAGAGTGATTTGATAGTTTTCGACGCCAGCGCGATCCAGACCCAGAATGCCGATATGACCCACGTGGTGGTGACCACATGCGTTGATGCAGCCCGATATCTTGATCTTCAGGTGACCGATATCATGCTCCAGCTTCAGGTCTTCGAAGCGGGTCGCAATTTCCTGCGCCACCGGGATCGAGCGGGCCGTCGCCAGCGCGCAGTAGTCCATGCCGGGGCAGGCGATGATGTCGCTGATCAGGCCGATATTGGCAGTCGCCAGTTCGTACTCTTTCAGCTTCGCGTGGATCGCGGGTAGGTCCGACTTGTGGACATGCGGCAGGATCACGTTCTGCTCATGGCTGATGCGCAACTCGTCATAGGCGAACTCTTCGGCCAGATCGGCCATCACGCGCATCTGTTCGGCGGTCGCATCACCCGGCGTTTGGCCGTGTTTCTTGATCGAGATCGTGACAATCGCGTGGTCCGCGTTCTTGTGCGGCGCGATGTTGGTATCGACCCACGAACGGAAGACCGGATCGTTGGTGTAGGCGCTTTCGAACGAAGCAACCGAACCTTCACGGAAGGTGGGCGGGGCGAAATGGCCCTTGATCTCTTCCAACAGGTTCATGTCGGCGCCCTTGAATTGCGGGCGAACCTTAAGGAACCGCTCATTCACTTTGGCGCGGATCGCGTCGATACCATGCTCATGCACGGTGATCTTGATGCGCGCCTTGTACTTGTTGTCGCGGCGGCCGATCTGGTTCCACACGGAAACGGTGGCCTCCAGATACGCCAGCAGGTCGTCAAAGGCGACGAATTCGGACAGTTCCTTGCCGATCATTGGCGTGCGGCCCAGACCGCCACCGACGATGACGCGGGCACCCAGAACGCCGTCACGCTCGATCAGTTGCAGGCCGATGTCATGCGCCTTGATCACCGCGCGGTCGTTTTCCGAGCCGGTGATGGCGATCTTGAACTTGCGCGGCATGAACTGGAATTCCGGGTGGTCGGTGGACCACTGGCGCAGCAGTTCGGCATAGGGGCGCGGGTCGGCGACCTCATCCGCGGCGGCACCTGCGAAATGGTCGGCGGTCACGTTGCGGATGGTGTTGCCCGAGGTCTGGATGGCGTGCATGCCAACCTCGGCCAGCGCGTCCAGCATATCCGGCACATCTTTCAGCTTCGGCCAGTTGTACTGGATGTTCTGACGGGTGGTGAAGTGGCCATAGCCCTTGTCCCATTTTTCAGCCAGCAGTGCCAACTGACGCATTTGCGCGCTGTTCAGCGTGCCGTAGGGAATGGCGACCCGCAGCATGTACGCATGCAGCTGCAGATACAGGCCATTCATAAGGCGCAGGGGTTTGAATTCGTCTTCGGTGAGCGAGCCGTCGATGCGACGCTCGACCTGCGCGCGGAACTGCGCGTTACGTTCTGCCAAAAATGCTGTGTCGAACTCGGAGTAGCGATACATGATTAGCTGTCCTTGGTTGCAGCCCCGAACCTTGGGGCCTTGAAGGGGAGAGAGAGGGCCGAGGGTCAGGCCCGGGGCTGCGTTGCTGTTTCCTGCTTGCCATGGGCATAGTTCGAGGGTCCGGTGCGGCGGAAATCCTCGCGGAAATGGGTGGGTTCGGGGCCGTTTTCACCTGCGGTGGCATCGGCCAGATAGGCACCGACGATCTTGCTGGCCTGACGGGTGGCATCCAGCAGACGGACCTGTGCGTGGGCCTCATCCGTGATCAGCTCAGCCTCGGAGAGTTCACGCGACCAGCGGTCGTCTTCGGTCAGATAGATAACGTCGCCTTCCAACAGATCGTTGGCGGTGACCACTTTGGGGGTAAAAGCGCGGGCCATCAGGCGTGCTCCTTCTTGAATTCGGTCAGGGCCTTGGCCGCTTGGCGCGGGGCGAGGCCATAAAAGGTCAGGGTGGGGCCGTCCATTTCGGCGGCGTTCAAATCGGTGGGCAACTGGTCCAGCGTCGTGGCCAGAATGCGTTGATCAGGGCGTGAGGCGTTTTCCACCAGCGTCACCGGCGTTTCGCGATCGGCGCCGTGCATGATCAGGCGGCCCTGAATGAAACGGGCGGATTTCTTGCCCATATAGATCGCCGCCACGGAACCGGCGCGTGCCAGCGCGGTCCAGTCGTGATCGGCAAAGCCTTTCATGTCGTGGCCGGTCAGGAACCGCACCGAGGAATTGCGGCCGCGGCGGGTCAGGCTTTGACCAATTCCTGCAACCGCAGCCGATGCCGCGGTGATGCCGGGAACAATCTGCCAAGAGATGCCAGCAGCCTCGACCGCTTCGATCTCTTCATCCAGACGGCCAAACACAGTGGGGTCACCGGATTTCAGGCGCACGACGTGGTGGCCCTTCACGGCGTAGTCGACCAGCAGTGCGTCAATGTCTTCCTGTTTCCACGAGGGGCCGAACCCAGCTTTTCCCACGTCAACCAATTCAGCTGTTCTGCCGGCTAGTTCCAGAACCTCGGCGCTGATCAGACGGTCATGCAGAACAACATCAGCACGCTCTAAGGCATTCAGCGCCTTGAGCGTCAGCAATTCCGGATCGCCCGGACCCGCGCCGACGAAGTCGACGTGACCTGTGCCATCATATGAATGCGTAGCTTGCATGTTACGTTCCGCTTGGTTTGACTTGACCAGCAATATAGGAAATATTCCCGGTATTACGCCATATGGGCGCTCAAATAAGAACAAACGTTCCGTCAGTGCTTTGATCTGGGACGCGAGTTTCGAAACGAAGGAAAAATTGGAATGTCGGTGCGGATTGATGACACGGATCGGAAAATTCTGGTCGAGCTACAGCGCGATGCCAGCCAATCGCTGGACGAAATAGCCGCCCGCGTCGGCAGTTCCAAGACCCCGGTCTGGAATCGAATCCGCAAGCTGAAAGGAGCCGGAGTCATCGGTCAGCAGACCGTTTTGCTGGACGCCGAGGCGCTGGGTTTCGAGGCAACCTTCTTTGTACTGATCCGCACCTCGGAACATGAAGCAGAGTGGCAACGCAAGTTCCTCAAAGCCCTGCGGGATCGACCGGAAGTGCAGGAGGCGCACCGGCTGGCCGGGGACATTGATTATATCCTCAAGGTCCGGGTCAAGAATGCGCGGGCCTATGACGAATTCTACCAGACCCTGATTTCCGAAGTGCGTGTGCACAACGTGACCGCACTGCTATCGATGGAAGAGATAAAGTCCACCACCATGCTGCCACTGAATGCGCTGATCGAAAGCTGAAACAAGTCAGACCTGTACCATCAACCGGGTCAGGCCGTGGAAGTGGTAAGTGTTCGAGTATTCCGGTTCCGCTGTAAGGCGCAGGTTCGGGTAGCGTTCGAACAGCGCCCTCAGGGCAATCCGCATTTCCAGCCGTGCCAGCGGGGCACCGACACAGAAATGCAGCCCGCCGCCGAAACTGGTATTGGTCACGATCGGGCGCGTTGGATCAAAGCGGTTCGGTTCGGCCCAGACCGAAGGGTCTCGGTTGGCCGCCCCTAGCAACAGCGCAACCTCATCGCCGCGTTTGAATCTGTGGCCGAATAGCTCGACCTCCTTATAGGCATAGCGGGTAAACATATGCAGCGGAGGGTCGAAGCGCAGGATTTCCTCGACCAGACCGTGCAGTTCCCAGGACCGAGGGTCGAGGCCCAATTGCAGAACCGTCTTCACGCCGTTGCCCAGCGAATGAACAGTGGCTTCATGCCCAGCGTTCAGCAGCAGAATGCAGGTGGCGACAAGCTCGTCGCGTGAGAGTTTCTCGCCATCCTCTTCAGCGGAAATCAGGCGGGTGATCAGGTCGTCCTGAGGGTCAGCGCGGCGTTTTTCAACGTAGTCGCATAGGAAAGCGGTGAAATCCTGTGCGGCGGTTGCGGCGAAGTCCTCGGTTTCTCGCGTGCGGCTGGCCTGATACATCGCCACCATGGCATGAGACCAACGTAACAGATCGGGGGACATCTCCTCGGGCACGCCCAACAGGCGGCAGATTGTGATCACGGGAACCTGCGTACAGAAGGCACCCAGCAGGTCAAAGGGGGTATCCGGAAAGCGGTCGATCAGGTCGTGACTGAGATCGCGAATGGACGGCTCAAGCGCAGAGATAGCGCGTGATGTAAAGGCCCGCATGACCAGCGCCCGCAGGCGTGTGTGGCGGGGCGGTTCGGCTTCCAGCAACGAATGCGCCTCGACATTCAGCCACGGCGCCAGATGGGCGGGGCCGGGGCGCTGCAACTCGGCAGGGACCTCGCGGCCGAAACGGCGATCCTTCAGCAGAGCCTGCACAGCCCGGTGTGAGACAGCCGCGACTTTTTGGTAATCCTCCCAATAAACAAGGTCCCCATACGCGCGAGCCTTGTCATAAAAGGGGTAGGGGTTTTGCAAGAAACCCGGATCTACCGGGGATTGGAGTACCGTCTTCATGCGGTGCAGACTTGCCATGCGGCGCGCTGAATGCAAGACCCTATACTATGCAACGGGTTTGGGTGATCCTGGGATTTCTGTGTGCTGTCGGGCTGTTGTCCGCCGGGGTCTGGTCCTATGGCTATAGGCAGGCGCTGTCTCAGCTGAGCGAAAAGGCCGAGGCCGATCTTGAACTGGCCGCTGACCGGCTGAGCACGCAGATGCAAGTTTATCAGGAACTGGCTGTGCTGATGGCAAAGCACCCAGCCCTTCGAAAGCTTGAAACCCTGGAACAGCAAAGCACGGCCCGGGAGATACTGTTGGATGTGGCGGACAAGACTGCGGCTGTGAACATGATGTATCTGGACCGAACCGGAGAGGTTCTGGTTTCGGCGCAGCCCGTCGAACAGGACAACATGACCGGGCACCCCGCTTTTGAGCGTGCATTGCAGGGGGCGTTGGGCAGCGCGCATGGTTTGATGCCAATCAGCGGCGACCGGATCTACTCCTATGCGGCCCCGGCGTTTGATACCTCAGGCCGGGTCGAAGGCGCGCTGATGGTAGTAGCCGATGTACAGGATGTGGAACAGACTTGGCGTGGCAGCACCGAGGCCGTATTCTTTATTGATGGGGACGGTGTGGTCTTTATCTCGAACAGGTCTGACCTGTTGTTCTGGCACCGTGCCGATGGGCAACAGGGGCTGACACCGCCAGAGGGCGGTAAGGTCGATTTTTCCTCGACCCGGGTCGGGCCACATGAACTGTGGAAGCTCAACTGGGGTCGCTACCTGCCAAGCCGCGCGTTGCACCTGATGCTTGATCTGCCGGTGATCGACATGACGGCTGAGGTGTTGGTGGATGTTGCGCCCGCCCGGCGTCTTGCTGGATTGCAGGCCGCAACCGTCGCTGCGATCTGTCTGGCGTTCGGAGCGTTGCTGTTTCTCGCAACCGAGCGCAGGCGTACATTGGCCGAAGCCAACGCGGTTCTGGAAAGTCGAGTCGCGCAGCGTACCCGCGCCCTGACCGCCGCAAACACGGCCCTGCGCCGCGAGGTTCATGAACGGCAGGAAGCGGAAACAGCACTGAAGCATGCGCAGGAGGAGCTTATTCAAGCTGGCAAGCTGAGTGCTTTGGGGCAGATGTCCGCGGGCATCAGTCATGAGTTGAATCAGCCCTTGATGGCGATCCGGCAGTTTGCCGACAACGGGGCGGCGTTCCTGTCCCGAGGGCGTGAAGAAAAGGCCGCTGAAAACCTGACTCGCATTTCCGACATGGCCGCTCGGATGGCACGGATCATCAAGAACCTGCGCGCCTTTGCCCGCAACGAAAGTGAGCCGATGGGCAAGGTCGATCTGGTGCAGGTGATCGAAACGGCTGTGGAGTTGACCGAGGCGCGGCTGCGCGCTGAAGGAGTGACCTTGGACTGGCATCCGCCAAAAAAACCGGTTTTTGCGTGGGGAGGCGAGGTGCGGCTGGTTCAGGTCTTTGTGAACCTGATCAATAACGCTGCAGACGCAATGAGCCAGCAGGATAAGCGCCTAATCCGCATTGCGATCGAGGCTGGTGAAAGGCTGACCGTTACGGTGCGCGATATCGGTCCGGGCATCGAAAACACCGAGAAACTGTTCGAACCCTTCTATTCGACCAAGGCGGTAGGATCGTCCGAGGGGATGGGGCTTGGTCTTTCGATCTCCTACGGTCTGGTCCAGAGTTTCGGGGGGAATATTCGCGGTTCCAACGCGCCGACCGGTGCAATGTTTACCGTTGAACTTGAATACTACCGTGAAGATGAGGTGGCATGACCCGCAAGGTTTTATTGGTTGACGATGACGCCGCTGTGCGTGAGGCACTGGCGCAGACGCTGGAACTGGCCGACTACGCGCCGGTCACAGCGGGATCGTTCGTTGCCGCCAAAGATCAAATCCGTGCCGATTTCCCCGGTGTCATCGTGTCGGACATCCGTATGCCCGGGCGGGATGGCTTTCACCTTTTGACCTACGCCCGCGAAATTGACCCTGAACTGCCCGTCATCCTGTTGACCGGAGAAGGGGATATTCCCATGGCGGTTCGGGCAATGGGGCAGGGTGCTTTCGATTTTCTCGAAAAGCCATGTGCCGCAGCCGACCTGTTGGAGGTTTTGAACAGGGCTTTTGATGCGCGTAAGCTGGTATTGGAACAGCGCACGCTGAAACACGAGTTGGAACGCGGCGACCCCGCCGCGCGCCTGTTGTTCGGATTGTCCGCTCAGGCCGAAGCATTGAGAGAGCGGGTGCGGGCCGTAGCCCCGACCGGGGCCGAGGTTCTGGTCACCGGCCCTGCAGGCAGCGGGATTTCCAAAGTGGCAGAAGTTGTGCATCTGATGTCGCCGCAGGGACAAGGCCCTTTTGTAAAAAGGCCGTCGTCCGGTCTGACCCCCGATGCGTTAGTTCAGGTCTGTGAGGATGCGGCCGGAGGGTCGCTGTTTCTGGACGAGATCTCTGCGATGCCCGAAGCCACTCAATACGCCGCGCTGGAGGCGGTCGAGCAAGGTATTGGCGCGCGGATACTGGCCGGCACAACGGCTGATCTGGCCGCCTTGTCGGCAGAGGGGCGGTTTCATGCGGACTTTTTCTATCGGTTGGACGTGATGCGGGTGCGTATCCCGTCTTTGGCTGAGCGACCCGAAGACATTCCGGTGATCTTTCGACACTATGTAGAGCAGGCAGCCGAACAGGCAGGCATCGCGGAACCCGAGATTTCGTCCGAGCATCTGGCGTTGTTGATGACCAGCGATTGGCCCGGGAACGCCCGGTCGCTGATGTCCGCGGCCATGCGGTTTGTACTTGGGATGCCGGAAGAGGTTGCGCAGTCCGCCGATCTTGGGTTGAGCGAGCAGATGGCACGGGTGGAACGGTCTTTGCTGATTGCTGCACTGGGGCGGTATAACGGTAAGGCCTCGGACGCCGCCAAGGCGCTGAAGCTTCCGCGCAAAACTTTCTATGACAAGCTGGCCCGGTATCAGATTCGACCTGAAGACTACCGCAGATGATCGAAGGGCTTCAGCCACTTTGATCGCATTTTCATGCGGTTAGTAGTGTCCGAAAAGGAAGGCCACAGGCGTGGGCTGCAGCTGACGCAATGTAGCAGGCGCGTGATTCTGTGACTCGATTCGGGAGGCGTGCGGAAATCCGCACAGCGAGCTTCTTGCATGTGCGAAAATTCGCACACCGAGTCATGGTGCCGAAAACGTGACGATGCGAGACGGCTTTTATGCGATTGTTACAAAAGGAAAAAACAGAACACAGCGAGAGTTGTAATAAATCGTTGAGCCGCATCCACTGATTCGGTTCACTTCCCGGCACGAGGCGCTGTTTCGGCGCCCTTTGGAAAATTGAGGAAGTCTGGGAGGAAAAACAGATGAAATTCCTGACAACGGCTGCAACCGCAGTCGCGCTCACCGTAACTGCGACCGCCGGTATGGCCGCCTGTGATGACGGTGAGATCGTCGCAAAGTTTGCGCACGTAACAAACAGTGACAAGCACCCCAAAGGTATCGCGGCATCGCTGCTGGAAGCGCGTGTCAACGAAGAGATGAACGGTGTCTTGTGCGTAGAGGTCTATCCGAACTCGACGCTCTACAACGACGACAAGGTGTTGGAAGCAATGCTGCAGGGCGATGTCCAACTGGCCGCTCCGTCGCTGTCCAAGTTTGAGAAGTTCACGAAACAGTTCCGTCTGTTTGACCTTCCGTTCATGTTCAAGAACATCGATGCCGTGGATGCGTTCCAGGCCTCGGCTGAAGGACAGGCGATGAAAGACAGCATGCAGCGTCGCGGCCTTCAGGGGCTGGCTTTCTGGCACAATGGCATGAAGCAGATGTCGGCCAATAAACCGTTGGTTGATCCTGCCGATGCAGAGGGTTTGAAGTTCCGCGTACAGTCTTCGGATGTTCTGGTGGCGCAAATGGAAGCCATCGGCGGCAGCCCGCAGAAAATGGCATTCTCGGAAGTTTATGGCGCACTACAACAGGGCGTTGTAGACGGGCAGGAAAACACCTGGTCGAACATCTACGGCAAGAAGTTCTTCGAGGTGCAGGACGGCATTACCGAGACCAATCACGGTATCATCGACTATCTGGTCGTGACCTCGGTTGACTGGCTGGACAGCCTTGACCCCGAAGTGCGCGAACAGTTCCTGACAATTCTGGCCGAGGTCACTGAGACCCGGAACAAGGAAGCCTTTTCTGTGAACGAAGCCGCCAAAGCCTCGATCACAGATGCTGGCGGTATCATTCGCGAACTGGATCCTGAACAGCGTCAGGCTTGGGTCGATGCGATGAAACCGGTTTGGGACAAGTTTGCCGACGACGTTGGTCAGGACAAGATCGACGCTGCTCAGGCGATCAACGCCGGGTTCTGATCCTGAAAAAAGCCGCGCGTCCGAAGACCGGATGGTCACCGGAGCGAAGGTGGGGCGGGCCCCCCGAAGGCCCGCCTGAAATCACTCTCATCACATAAATTGCGGGGACAATGAGATGTCTGGTGCGAAACCCGGCCAAGGCGGGCTGACCGACCATATCGAAGAAACCCTGATTGCGTTGCTGCTAGGCCTCATGACGGCCGTGACATTTGCCAACGTAATCGCGCGGTTCGTTTTTAACTCCAACATTCTGTGGGCGCTTGAGCTGACAGTGTTTACCTTTGGCTGGCTGGTTTTGCTGGGCGCGTCTTATGCGGTGAAGAAACACGCGCATCTGGGCGTCGATGCCATACTAAACATGCTGGCCCCGGCACCGCGCCGGATTTTGGCGCTGATAGCTGTTGGCTGCTGTCTGGTGTTTTCGCTGCTGATGCTCAAAGGTGCGTATGACTATTGGGCCGTGTTTGCCGATCTGCCGCCCACTTCGGGCCGCTGGTTCCCGACCGGGTTTAATTTTGATGCACGAAGCCAGAGTTTCTACGAAGTTGACGACATCCCCATGGTCGCCCCGCTGCGGTTTCTGGAAGAAATGATCAACTACGGCGAGTCCTACGAGAAGCTGCCCAAGGTTGTTCCCTATTTCATTCTGCCGCTGTCGATGCTGCTGTTGGTGATCCGTTTCGCGCAGGTCGCTGTACAGATCTGGCGCGGTGAGACCGACCGTATCGTCGCCAGCCACGAAGTCGAGGACGAGATCGAAGAGGTCCGGGCTCAGCAAGGAGAGCATGACTGATGGACGTAGTACTTCTTTTCTCGATGGTCATTGGCCTGCTGCTGATCGGCGTTCCGATTGCGGTGGCTCTGGGCCTCAGTTCGACGCTGTTCCTGCTGATCTATTCCGATAGTTCGCTGGCATCTGTCGCGGGTACGCTGTTTGAAGCGTTCGAAGGGCACTTTACCTTGTTGGCGATCCCGTTCTTCATTCTGGCCTCGTCCTTCATGACGACGGGCGGTGTGGCGCGGCGGATCATCCGGTTCTCGATTGCCTGTGTTGGGCATCTGCCCGGTGGTCTGGCGATTGCGGGCGTGTTTGCCTGTATGCTGTTCGCGGCACTGTCGGGGTCGTCCCCGGCGACTGTGGTCGCCATCGGTTCAATTGTCATCGCCGGTATGCGGCAGGTTGGCTATTCCAAGGAATTCGCTGCTGGCGTGATCTGTAACGCCGGTACGCTGGGCATTCTGATTCCGCCGTCGATTGTGATGGTTGTCTATGCGGCAGCCGTTGAGGTCTCGGTCGGGCGCATGTTCCTGGCGGGCGTCATTCCGGGCCTGATGGCCGGTCTGATGCTGATGATCACCATCTATGTCATGGCCAAGGTCAAGAACCTGCCAAAAGGCGAATGGAAGGGCTGGGGCGAGGTCATAACCTCGGCACGTGAAGCCGGTTGGGGCCTGTTCCTGATCGTTATCATTCTGGGCGGTATCTACGGTGGTATCTTCACACCGACTGAAGCTGCTGCGGTTGCGGCGGTCTATGCCTTCCTGATTGCAAGCTTTGTCTACAAGGACATGGGACCGCTTAGTACGGAAGAGGGAACGGAAAACGTTCCGCTGCTTAAGAAACCCTATGCGCTGATTACTGCATTCATTCACCCGGACACAAAACACACGCTGTTCGAAGCCGGCAAGCTGACCGTCACGCTGCTGTTCGTGATCGCCAACGCGCTGATCCTCAAGCACGTGCTGACGGACGAGCAGGTACCGCAGCACATCGCCAACGCGATGCTGTCTGCGGGTTTGGGTCCTGTGACTTTCCTGATCGTGGTCAACGTGATCCTGTTGATCGGTGGCCAGTTCATGGAACCGTCAGGCCTGCTGGTGATCGTGGCCCCCCTGGTGTTCCCGATTGCGATCGAGTTGGGTATCGACCCGATCCATCTGGGTATCATCATGGTGGTGAACATGGAGATCGGGATGATCACACCTCCGGTCGGACTGAACCTGTTCGTGACGTCGGGCGTGGCGGGAATGCCGATGATGAAGGTGGTGAAGGCGGCGCTGCCGTTCCTGGCCGTGCTGTTCGTCTTCTTGATCATGGTGACGTATATCCCGTGGATTTCGACCTTCCTGCCCAACACATTCATGGGGCCGGAAATCGTGACCAACTAACGGGTTTCGACAAACCAAGATTGAGCCGGGTCCGTGCAAGGGCCCGGCTTAATTCGTTCAGGTGTCATATTTCTGCAATTAGTGCTGAACCCTGCCAACGGCTTCGAACGCACGGCGGCGGCCACAGGGGTGCTAGTACCCGGGACATTTTAGGTATGTGACTGTTTTCAGTCAAAAGCGCTTAGACCCTTGAACGCCGTGTGCGAGTTCTTATCTCTGGGTCAGAGGACGACCTCCCCACAATGGGTGATCATTCGGGACGACCCGAACAGGATTGAGGTGTCCTGATGTCTTGGATTTTCCTGTTATTTGCTGGCCTGCTTGAAATTGTGTGGGCGGTTGCCATGAAACAATCGGCCGGTTTCACCCGGTTGTGGCCAACTGCCATCATGGGTGTGTCCATGATCGGCTCTTTCGGGTTGCTGGCGCTTGCGATGCGTACGTTGCCGCTTGGAACGGCATACGTCATCTGGACCGGTATCGGCGCGGTGGGTGCGTTTCTGGTTGGCGCGATGTTCCTGGGGGAGGCTCTGACCCCATTGCGTATCGGTGCCGCGATCCTGATCGTGTCCGGCCTGATCGTCATGAAGATCGCGTGATCGGGCAGGTTGTATCAGACATTCCTGCTGCCCGTTCGGGCTATTGGCTGCCAATGATACCGAAGGCGGGTCTGAGCCAAATCAGTACAGACCCGGACCTTCAGTCAACAAGGGTGTTATTTGCGTTTTCTGAACAAGCGGGAAAAACCTCGTTTTTTCCTGGATTTGGCACTGTCTGTTCGCGTCGTTTCAGACGGCTCAATGCGTTCCGGGGGGGACGGTTCTTTGGTTGTCGGTTGGTAGTTGTGCCATTTGTCGATGGAAAATCCACCTTTAAGGACATCCACATAGTCGGCAGGCGCGTATTTTGGGTTGATGAACACAAGGTCCACTTGAAAGAGGTAACCGCTGTAATAGCACAGGTCGATTATCTCCAAGAGCTCAAAACCGGCGGCCATCGCCAGCTGCATTCGCTCGAATATTCTTTCTCGCGGAGATTCAAGGATCAGGACCGAGCAGTGCTCTAATGCTTCTTGCGCACCTTCCAGAATCATTTCTTCGGCCCCGTCGACATCGATTTTCAACAGGAAAGGGGCAGCCGGGGCCTGTTCGAGGACAAAGGTATCAAGCTTCAGCGTCGGCACTGTGCGTAGCGTTTCGGTCGGTGCTTCGCCGTGCGCGAACCTTGCATGTGTGACGTCTTGTCCTTGCATGACGGTGGAGACCGTCAGTTGCGCAGTCCCGTCAGAATTGGAAACCGCGACTTTGTTGAGCTCGTAATCTATGTTTGCGTCGCTGTAGACTTTTTCGATGGATTCGAAATGCTCTTCGATGGGCTCAAACAGATAGTGCTTCTTTTCTGGAAATGCGGCCATCAATTCATGTGTGCCAAAGTGGATGCCAACATCCAGCACGCATTCGATGGGAAATTCGGCATCGCGAAGCTGTTGAAGAAGCGAAATCTTGCTCGGGTGACGCTGACTACTTTTCATAACGTTCCTTAAATCGGCGAAAGTGTGTGGTGTCTGGTTGGTGTGCCGGGACACACGACTGCTACAGATTGAGTTTGATTCTGGTCCGGGTAATTTACCTCGCGCGAGAGTTTGACGATGAGGCGAGCGAATTCAACAAGTTCTTTTCCCGCCGAATAAAATCAGACGAGAAGCGCTCAGGCTTGCTCCAATGCCTCGACAATTGCAGAGAAGTCTGCAGCCTTCAGGCTAGCGCCGCCAACCAGTGCACCGTCCACGTTTGATACACCAAAGATTTCGGTCGCGTTGGACGGTTTGACCGAACCCCCGTAAAGTAGCCGCACCGAGCGACCGACGCCTTCACCGAAACGCCGTTCCAGACGGGTGCGGATAAAGTCGTGAACCTCTCCGATTTCGTTCAGCGTGGGAACTTTGCCGGTTCCAATGGCCCAAATCGGTTCATAAGCGACGATCAGGTTCTCGCCGGTCGACTGGTCGGGGATCGAGCCCGACATCTGTCCGCCGATGATGTCCAGTGTGTTGGCGGCTTCGCGCTGTTCCAGGCTTTCGCCGACGCAGATTATCGCCTTCAGCCCGGCATCTATAGCAGCGCGGGCCTTGGCGCGAACGTCTTCGTTCTGCTCGTCGTGATCCTCGCGGCGCTCGGAATGGCCCAGAATGACCGCGTTTGCACCGGCGTCCACCAGCATGTCTGCGCTGATATCGCCAGTATGCGCGCCCGAAGTCGCCGCATGGCAATCTTGCCCGCCGACAGTGATCCCCGTTCCACGCACGGTCTCGGCCGCGCGGTGCAACAAGGTTGCAGGCGGGCAGATCAGCACATCTATGGCCGTAGAGGGGAATGCACGGGCCAAAGCCTCCAACTCGCTCAGGGCTGCCGTGGTTCCGTTCATTTTCCAATTGCCAGCCGCCAGCTTACGCCGCATGTCCCATTCTCCCTGAAGTATAGTTGTTCTTTGAACCGGATAGCACCGCCAGTCCAGACTGACAATTCCGGTTGCAGAGCAGACCGCAAAACGGCAGTGTCCGGGCGCAGAAAGGAACGGGCGTATGATCGAAAACCTTGATCTGACAAAACTGGACCAACGCGATCCGGTCGAACTTGGCAAGCTGCTGCGCGCGATGGGTGAAGTAGGTTTTCTGACCGTTTCGAACACCGGGCTGAACGCTGACCGCGTGCGCCAGGTTCTGGGCGCGTATCGTGGGTTCTTTCATCTGCCCGAGGCCGAGAAGAAACGGGTCGATATGGCGCTGACCGGGTCCAACCGGGGCTGGGGCGCGTCGCGATCCGAGCAGGTCGACCCGGAGGCGAACGCCGATTTAAAAGAGGTGTTCGATTGCGGCTTTGAGTTGCCTGTGAACAGTCCCTATGCCGATGCAGGGCTTGGCGTCTATGCCCCGAATCTGTGGCCGGATAACCAGCCCGCGTTCAAGGAAACAATCCAGGCCTATTACACGGATGCCTGCGCGGTTGCGATGCGGGTTCTGCGCGCGATTGCGGTGGCGCTGGGGCGTGCAGAGAACAGCTTTGATACCGCGTTTGATACGCCGATGGCGTTGCTGCGCGGCAACTACTATCCTCAGCGCCCGGACTGGGCCGGAGATCGCGACTTTGGCATCGGCGCGCATACAGATTACGGCTGCCTGACTTTGCTGGCCACTGACGGGACCTCGGGGCTTGAGGTGCGAATGCCCGATCATAGTTGGGTAAAGGTTGAGGCCGCGCCTGGGACCTTTATCATCAATTTTGGTGAAATGCTGGAGTTCTGGACCGCAGGGCGGGTTAAGGCCACTCTACACCGTGTGGTTGGTGGCCCGCACGAGCGCCTGTCCGTGCCGCTGTTTTTCAACCCGTCATTTGACACCAACGTGGCACCACCAAACTCAGGTCGGATCATTCGCGCCGGCGAGCATCTGACCCGACGGTTCAATGAGACCTACGTCCACCTACAGGCATCTTAGGATTGGGGCGTCAGCCCTTCGTCAAACTTGATCGACTCGCCGCAACCGCAAGCGTCGACAACGTTTGGGTTGCGGAATTTGAAACCGGCCTCGAGCAACGAGACTTCATAGTCGATCTCGGTTCCGAACAGGAACATCTGCGCCATCGGAGCAATCATGATCCGCGCGCCGTCCTGTTCGACGACCTCGTCATTCGTAGCGGCTTGATCGACATAGTCCATGGTGTATTCCATGCCGGCACAGCCGCCTTTCTTGACGCCGATGCGCAGGCCGGCGTGACCACCTGATTTCATCAGGCGGACAATCTGCTCTGCCGCTTTGGGCGTCATGGTCACGGCCTGTTTGCCGGGAATGCCGAACATTGTGATCTCCGTTGTCGCACGTAGCCTTCAATTTAGTGCTGACAGGGCAACGGCTCAAGACATAGCAGCGCTGCTTACCTAACTTTTCTGCCATCCCAGGAATGATGCTTGCCTTTTGAAATCAGGTGACTTTAGCTGAGCCCAAGGGTTTTCAGACAAGGTGAGATGAGATGGCTGACAATAAAGTTTTTTGCAAAAACATGGCATTGGCGTCAATTCTTGTGGTGACCGCCGGTATGGCGTCGGCCGAAACCGCGCAAAAAGTACATCCAGTCAATTGCACAACTGCCGAAGGCGATTTGCGCGCGATTGCGGCAGAGAAGAAGCACGCGCAGGATCAGCAGGTCGAAAGCGTGGTCGCACTTACACCTGCAGGCGCGCTTTTGGGATTGGCGACCGGCACCGAAAACAAGAGATTGTCCATGCTGTCTGGCGACTATGTTAAAGCGTTGGATGAAAGAGCCGCCGAGATCAAGTCCAAGTGCGGTGTTCAGTAACCTTTTGGTTAAAATAAGAAAAGACCGCTCTCGGGCAAGAGCGGTCTCTTATTCAGGCCGTCCGGCCGGGGACTACGGGGGACGTGTAATTCCCCCCGGCCTGTACTGTGTACTTTATGGGATGCATGTACCAGCACGCCGGGACTATTCGCGGACCATGTAACGGTATTTCGACAAGTCGGTGACAGAAAAATAAATCTTTTGCGACAAAGGTTTATTTTGCCTGGCTTACATAAAGCCAAGTTCCAGCCGCGCTTCGTCCGACATCATCTCCATGCCCCAGGGTGGTTCCCATGTCAGTTCGACGTCAACCTCTTTGACACCCGCGACGGGTTCGATTGCTTCGACGATCCAGCCGGGCATTTCGCCGGCGACCGGACAACCGGGCGCGGTCAGCGTCATGATGACTTTCACCGCGTTTTCCTGCGTGATGTCAATCGTGTAGATCAAACCCAGATCGTAGATATTCACCGGGATTTCCGGATCAAAGACCGTACGGCAGGCTTCTACCACTGCGTCGTAAAGGGGATGCTCAATGGACGAAGGCGCAATCAGTGGTGTGCCTTCCAGATGTTCACTCGGATGAGTCATTCGTGCCTCGGGTCTAGTTCCTGAGCAATTATATAGGGAAAGCCTGTGGCAGCGTCCAGTGGCGCAATGACGCCCCCTAAGGGGCGCCCGCAGGTCTTAGTCGTTGATGTCGTGCCGGAAGGTTTTCACCTGACCATGGGGCAGGGAATAAACTCGCCGCAAAACCAGCCATGCGATCAGGGATAATGCCGCAAAGATCAGCAGCAAAACCGGCAGCGAGGGCGTCATTCCGGGGATGACAAGAAACAACCCGGTGATGGCTGCCCCGATCGCAAAGCCCAGAAAGATAAATCCGGGCAACACGATCTCAAGGATTCCAAGTGCTAGCGCCGCGGCCAGCCAGATCCACCAGGTCAGCCAGAAGGGATCGGCCATTACTTACCTCCTCTCAGCATCTTGAAGGCATCGCCAAAGGCCTCGAGCGCGTTGGCGGGCACAACGATGGTTTGAGAACCGGTGCCATTGCCCAATGCATTCAATGCCTCGACCTGTTTCAGGGCAACCTGATACTGTGCGGCCTCGATACCGTTGTCCTGAATGGCCTTGGCAACCACGCCGGTAGCATAGGCTTCTGCTTCGGCCTGAATTCGGCGGGCCTTAGCGGTCTGTTCGGCCGCATAAAGTTCCGCATCGGCGCTCAACTCAACCGCACGTTTCTGGCCCTCGGCTTCGGTCACCTGTGCGCGACGCGCGCGCTCGGCGTTCAACTGCTGCAGCATCGCGTCGCGGGTGGCCTGATCCAGGTTCACGTCCAGAATCTCGGCACGAGTCACTTCGATCCCCCAGTCATCAACGGCGGTTTCTACGCTTTCCTGGATGCGTTCAATCAACTGAGCGCGGTTCGACTGGACTTCATCCAGATCCATCTTACCAATTTCAGCCCGGACGATACCGGCAACGGTTGTTGCAATCGCTCCGTCAACGTCACGAATACGGTACACCGTCTTTTCCGGTTCGAGAATGCGATAAAACACCGAGGTGTCAATCTGTACCAGAACGTTGTCCTTGGTAATCGCGTCCTGCGTTGCGTTAGGCAGCTGGCGTTCAAGAATGGATATCTTGTGGCGGGCAACGTCAAGAAAAGGCACGATAAAGTTGATACCCGGGCCAAGCACCGAGTGCAGACGCCCGAACCGCTCGACCACGTATTTTTCGGATTGCGGTACGATCTTGATGCCCTTGAAAATGACAACGACGATCAACACCGCCGCCAACACATAAATGATGTTTGATGTCAGCAATCCAATGATCTGTTCTTCGTTCATGCCTATCATATCTGTCCTCTTTTATTGTGTACTATAGTATACATATGGGGATTGAGTCGCCCGTTTTCAATTCTGGTATGGGGTGATCTGGCGTGGATGCAAATCTCTGAAATCGTAGATGAGCAGTGGAAAATGCGGATTGTGACCGCTTTGCATCCCACCGTGTTTGCGTTATCGGGCAGGGATGAAACTGATCATCGATACAGACCCCGGCATCGACGATGCCATGGCGATTGCCTATGCCGCCGCCGCGCCCGAAATTGACCTTATTGGGCTGACCACAGTTTTCGGCAATACGCATGTACATCAATCCAGCCGCAACGCGCGTTTTTTGCTGCATAAACTGGGGTTGGACGCGCCAGTGGCCGAGGGTGCTGCATTCGCGTTGGGTCAAAGCCGTCACGCTCCGTCCGATCACGTGCATGGCTCGGAAGGCTTTGGAGATATTACTGAAATCCCTGACATCGGTGCAAACCACGGCATGTCGGCGGCCGAGTTTTTGGTCGATACAGCGCGTAGGCAAAAGGGAGAACTGGTCGTCTGTGCGGTTGGCCCTTTGACCAATATCGCCCTGGCTATGCAACTGGACCCTGAGTTTGCGCGCAATATAAGGCGCTTGGTTATCATGGGCGGCGCGGTCTTTTGCCCTGGTAATGTGAATCTTCATGCAGAGGCCAACATCTATCACGACGCCCGTGCCGCGGATATCGTCTTTGCCACGCCACCGGAAACCGTGCTGGTAGGGTTGGATGTGACGTTGAAAACTCTCTATGAAACCGCCGATTTCGAGGCGCTAGCCGGACAGTCGCCTGATATGGGTGGGTTTCTGCGGGATATCTCTCGGTTCTATCTGAAGTTCTACAAAGAGGTCGGCGGGTTGGAAGGGTGCGGCCTGCACGACTCAACAGCGGTGATCGCCTGCACGCATGAACCGATGTTCGAAATGGTCGAAACCGGTCTGAACGTGGTAACCGAAGGGCCAGAGATCGGCGCCACGCGCCCCGATCCGTCGCGCCCTGCGGTCCGCGTGTGCCGGGATGTGGACGGGGCAGGGGTCGTCCATCTGTTTACCGAGCGCGTCGCGTCACTGCCCTGACGGGTTGCAATGGCTGGGCGGATCGGGCACATCCCACCCGGTTCAGCGACCCCGAGGCAACCCCATGACCGAGCGTTTTTCTTTTGATCTGAAAGCTACTGACGGCAAGGCCCGAACCGGTGTTATCAACACGCCGCGCGGCGATGTGCGAACGCCCGCTTTCATGCCCGTGGGTACTGCGGCGACGGTCAAGGCGATGATGCCCGAAAGCGTGCGTGCGACAGGGGCGGATATCCTGCTGGGCAATACCTATCACCTGATGTTGCGTCCCACGGCCGAACGCATTGACCGGTTGGGCGGGTTACACAAGTTCATGAATTGGGAGCGCCCGATCCTGACCGACTCGGGCGGGTTTCAGGTCATGTCGCTGGCCGGGTTGCGAAAGCTGACCGAAAAGGGTGTGACGTTTAAGTCCCATGTCGACGGCTCAAAGCACGAGCTGACGCCGGAAAGGTCGATGGAGATCCAGCGCCTTCTGGGCTCCGACATTGTCATGTGTTTTGACGAATGCCCGGCCCTGCCTGCCGACCGGGATCGCATTGCCGAGTCGATGCGCTTGTCGATGCGGTGGGCTGATCGCTCGCGTGAGGCGTTCGGCGATCGCCCCGGCCACGCACTGTTCGGCATCATGCAGGGCGGGCTGGAACAGGATCTGCGCGAGGAAAGCGCCGCGGCGCTCAAGCAGATCGGTTTTGAAGGCTATGCGGTCGGTGGTCTGGCCGTGGGCGAGGGGCAGCAGGCCATGTTCGATTGTCTCGATTACGCCCCTGATTTCCTGCCGACAGATAGACCTCGGTATCTGATGGGGGTTGGCAAACCCGACGACATCGTCGGTGCAGTCGCGCGCGGCATCGACATGATGGATTGCGTTCTGCCCTCACGCTCGGGCCGCACAGGGCAGGTGTTTACTCGCCACGGTGTCGTGAACATCAAAAACGCCCGCCACGCTGACGATCCGCGCCCTTTAGACGAGCATTGCACTTGTCCGGCCTGTTCGAACTACTCCCGCGCGTATCTGCACCATGTGTTCCGTTCGAACGAGATGATCTCGGGCATGCTGCTAACCTGGCACAACCTGCACTACTTCCAGGAAATCATGCAGGGTATGCGCGACGCGATTGCCGCGGGCAAGTTCGAGGCATGGCAGGCCGAGTTCCACGCGCAGCGTGCACATGGCGATATCGAGCCGCTTTAGTCATTTCGCGACAGCGCCATTGTGCGAAAACGGTGGATATGTCGGCGCGATACCTTGCAGTCCGGAAAACCTCGGGTCATTCTGAACCGCGATACACGACGGTAAGGTTGAAAAAGGGCGATGAGGCCCCACCTTTATCGTCCAAGACAGGAGATGGCCAAGCGTTGCCTTATTCAGGGACCGGAGCCATCTTGCCAACGATAAGGATTGAGCATGCAAGAGCCTCTGAATTCCTCATACCCCGTACTTCCGCTGCGCGATATCGTGGTATTTCCACACATGATCGTGCCGTTGTTCGTGGGTCGGGAAAAATCCGTCCGCGCATTGGAAGAAGTGATGCAGGACGACAAGCAGATTCTGCTGTCCAGCCAGATTGACCCGGGCGATGACGACCCGGTCGAAGAAGGAATTTACCGATCTGGTGTTCTGGCCAATGTTCTGCAATTGCTGAAGCTGCCCGATGGCACCGTAAAGGTGCTGGTCGAAGGGCAGGCACGCGTGCAGATCACTGAATTTCTCGAAAACGAAGATTTCTTCGAAGCCCGCGCCGAATATCTGACCGAAATTCCGGGCGACGTCACCACGACTGAGGCGCTGCTGCGCACCGTCGCGGATGAGTTTGAGCGCTATGCCAAAGTGCGTAAGAACATCCCCGAAGAAGCCCTGACTGCAGTTGGTGAAACCGCCGAACCGGCCAAGCTGGCCGATCTTGTGTCGGGTCATCTGGGCATCGAGGTCGAACAAAAACAGGAACTGCTGGAGACGCTCTCGGTCAGCGAGCGGCTTGAGAAGGTCTATGGCCTGATGCAGGGCGAAATGTCGGTTCTGCAGGTCGAGAAAAAGATCAAGACCCGCGTCAAATCCCAGATGGAGAAAACCCAGCGCGAATACTATCTGAATGAGCAGATGAAGGCCATTCAGAAGGAACTTGGCGATGGCGAGGACGGCAGCAATGAAGTTGCCGAACTGGAAGCCAAGATCGCCGAGACCAAGCTGTCGAAAGAGGCGCGCGAAAAGGTCGAGGGCGAGCTGAAAAAGCTGCGCAACATGAGTCCGATGTCTGCCGAGGCGACCGTCGTGCGAAACTATCTGGACTGGATTCTTTCGCTGCCGTGGGGCACCAAATCCCGTGTTAAAAAGGATCTGGGCCGTGCGCAGGAGATTCTGGATGCTGATCACTATGGCCTTGAAAAGGTAAAGGAACGAATCGTCGAGTATCTGGCGGTTCAACAGCGTTCAAAAAAACTGAAAGGCCCGATCTTGTGCCTCGTTGGCCCTCCGGGCGTGGGTAAGACCTCGCTGGGTAAGTCGGTTGCCAAAGCCACGGGGCGCGAGTTCATTCGCATCTCGCTGGGTGGTGTGCGCGACGAATCCGAGATCAGGGGTCACCGTCGGACCTATATCGGCTCGATGCCCGGTAAGATCATTCAGGCGTTGAAAAAGGCGAAAACCACGAACCCGCTCATCCTGCTCGATGAAATCGACAAGATGGGGCAGGACTTCCGTGGCGACCCGGCTTCGGCCATGCTTGAGGTGCTGGACCCGGAACAGAACAACACGTTCATGGACCACTACCTTGAGGTCGAATACGACCTGTCAAACGTGATGTTCCTGACCACGTCGAACAGCTACAACATGCCTGGGCCTCTGTTGGACCGGATGGAAATCATCCCGCTGGCCGGCTACACCGAAGAGGAAAAGAGCGAGATCGCCAAGCAGCACCTGATCAGCAAGCAGGTCAAAAACCATGGTCTGAAAGCCAAGGAATTTGAACTGACCGATGAGGCACTGCAGAAGATGATCCGTACCTACACCCGCGAGGCGGGTGTGCGGAACCTCGAGCGTGAAATCGCCAAGGTGGCTCGGAAATCGCTGACCAAGATCATCAAGAAAGAGGCGGATTCGGTTACCGTTACGCCGGATAATTTGGATGAGTTCCTGGGCGTGCCCAAGTTCCGTTACGGTCTCGCCGAGCAGGACGATCAGGTTGGTGTTGTCACCGGCCTGGCCTGGACCTCAGTTGGCGGTGATTTGTTGCATATCGAGGCGTTGAAACTTCCCGGTAAAGGTCGGATGAAGACCACCGGTAAGCTGGGCGATGTGATGAAAGAATCCATCGATGCGGCCTCGTCTTATGTGCGGTCGATTTCGCCTCAGATCGGGGTGAAGCCACCGAAGTTCGACACGCTGGATATCCACGTCCACGTGCCGGATGGGGCAACGCCCAAGGATGGCCCGAGCGCCGGTCTGGCGATGGTGACCTCGATCGTGTCCGTGCTGACCGGTATCCCGGTACGCAAGGATATCGCGATGACCGGTGAGGTTTCGCTGCGCGGCAACGCCATGCCGATCGGCGGTTTGAAGGAAAAACTGCTGGCGGCCCTTCGCGGTGGCATCAAGACCGTCCTGATCCCGGAAGAAAACGAAAAGGATCTGGCCGAGATTCCGGACAATGTGAAAGAAGGGTTGAAGATCATCCCTGTCACGCATGTCTCGGAAGTGCTGAAACACGCGCTGATCCGCGAACCGGAACCGGTTGAATGGGATGAGGCCGCGGAAGAGGCCGCGGCAGCTGCCGCCAAAGCGACCGAAGATGCGGGGCGATCGGCAACAGCACATTAAACAAATCAAAGGCGGGGGAGACCCCGCCTTTTTTACAACCCGATGATGGGTTTTTTCGGGTCCAGAATCCCTTCCTCGGCGATGTATTCCCGAAATTTTTCCGCAGGCAAGGCAGAGCGCACCGCCAAGCCAAAAATCACTGCGGAAAACAACACGCATAGCGCAATGTCCCATCCGAACGGAATTTGTTTCAGCGCGCCGTCCCCGAATTGACCGAGATAGGAAATCAACCCGATTCCAATAAGGTACGGCAACAGCCACAGTGCTTCGGTCACGTCCATCTCGTCCAGCCGGTTGTGAAACCGTACCAACAGCAGGATCATTCCGATGGCCAGCGCGATGCCCAGTCGCCAGACCGTGTCCCAGCCACTCCAGTAAACGACAAGGGTTGCGATGGCGAAGGCTGACACCGCGACCAGTTTTACCGCCGGGATGCGGATGGACCGGGGGTGATCCGGCATCAGATGGCGCAGGCAAACGACCGCAATCGGGCCAACCGCAAAGGACAGCACGATTGCGGCACCGTTGAGCGCGATGACGGTGGTGAACGGCACAGTCAACAAAAACAGCACTCCGATCAGGAAGTTCAGCGCCAGCGCCCATAACGGAACACCGAATGAGGAAAGAACCATCAGCCGTTTCGGCAGAAATCCGTTTTTCGAGAGGGCCATGGCGATCCGGGCGTTCGATCCCGTTGCAACCAACCCGTTTCCGAATGGCCCGATCACTGACCCGATGTTCAGAACGCTCAGGAACCAAACAAAACCGACCGAGATTATGACGCCGTCCAGCGGGCCTTGGCCGCCGAAACTCAGGTTGGCCCAACCGTTTTTAAGCATGTTGGAATCCAGTGCCCCGACAAAGGCGACTTGCAGGCCCAGGTAAATGGCCGCGCACAGCACAATGGACAGGACCAGCGCTGTGGGGATGGCGAATTTGGGGTTTCGAACCTCACCGGCCATATCGACCACATGGCGAAACCCGATAAAGGAGAAAATGACCCCACCTGTCGAGACCGCAGCCATGATGCCTTGCAAACCGTAGGGCGCGAATCCGTCTGGCTGCGTGAAATTCTGCGCGTCGAAGCGGTTGTAGATTAGCAGGGCGGACAAAATGACCGGGATCGCAATTTTTGCCCATGTCAGGGTTGCGTTTACCTGAGTAAAGAACTTGACGCCCAACGCGTTGACCGCGACGAAAAGCAACATGAAGAACAGGGCGACGGTGATGCCCGCTCCGGTCAGGTCTCCGGTTTCGGTCGTGTGTAACCACGGAGCATAGGGGGCGAGGTATTTCAGCATGGCCTCAACCTCGATCGGGGCGGTTGTGTTGTAGCCAATCCAGGCCGTCCAACCCATCGCCATCGAGACGATATTGCCATGCGAAAACTGCGGCACCCGCGCAATGCCTCCGGGGATTGGCAGCATGGCTGAGATCTCGGCAAATGTGATCGCCAAAACGAACATGGCCGCGGCGCCGATGACCCACGAGATTACGGCAGCCGGACCGGCATGTTGCACCGCGAGTAGGGGGCCAAACAACCAGCCGGACCCAATGATGCCACCGACCGAGATGAAGGTCAGGCCGAGCAGCCCGATATCCCGTTTCAGTCTGGCCACGACCGTGCCCCATCCATCATCGCCGCATAAAGATGCGGCCGTTCAAAACAGGATACGCAGTTGTGGCGATTTCTGGCAAGCACTTGTCAGGGAAGGGCAAAACCAATGCAGGCAGCCAAAAAGGGGAATGGTGGGTGATAAGAGATTTGAACTCCTGACATCTTCGATGTGAACGAAGCGCTCTACCACTGAGCTAATCACCCGTGAGGACGCGTGATACAGAGAGTTCTGGCGGCTTGCAAGAGCGCCCGACGCGCAATTTTTGTAATGCAAGCACAAAAAAACAGGCAGCAGATTCCCGCTGCCTGTTGCTAAGAAAGCAGGACCTTAAAGGATGAAGTCGTTTGCGGTCAGATCGTGCAAACCGACAAGTTTGATCATCATTTCGGGTTCTTCGTCACCGTCAGTGTCCACATAGACGAAGGTTCTGTCATACAGGGTGCCTTCGTAGTCACTGTGTACGAAATAAACCTCGCCCTGATCGGAATTCGTTGCCGGGGTTTCCCCGTTGAAGACAAAACTGTCGTTGCCGGCCAGAACCGTACTGGCATCAATAGTGCTCAGGTCGATCTTGTCCTGTCCGCGCGTAAAGTCGCGGATCAGATCGGCGGTCTGACGAATGGCGGAGCCTTCGTCGATCGAGTTGAAGACGAAAGTGTCATTGCCGGCGCCACCGGTCATGTCGTCCCGCCCGACACCGCCGACCAGAGTGTCTGTGCCTTTGCCGCCGTAAAGCGTATCCCAGCCTCGGCTGCCGAGCACGGTATCGTTGCCGGCACCGCCTCTCAGGACGTCGTCTTTAATGCCGCCGTCCAGAAGGTCGTTGCCAGCATTGCCCACCAGATAGTTGATCAGTTCGTCCCCGGTGATGACGTCGTCCTGCGCCGTACCTATAACATGCCCGATGTTCTGGATGGTGTCGGTGCCATAGCCGGTATTCTGCGCGCCGGTGTTGGACAGGTTCACAGTTACACCATTGGTGCCTGTATATCGCAACCAGTTATCGCCCTGACCGCCGTTGATCGTGTCGTCGCCGTCCCCGTCTTTATTCACAAAGGTGTCGTTGCCATTGTCACCCGACAGGGTGTCGTTGCCTTTGCCGCCGGTAATCCAGTCATTGCCGTCGCCGCCGAAAATCCTGTCGTTACCAGCACCCCCGGCAAGGGTGTCGTTGCCATAGGCACCGTTCAGGTAGTTGTTGTGTTCGTTGCCAACCAACCAGTCATTGCCATACCCGCCAAACGCGTTTTCGATAACAACTGTGTTGGCGATGGTGAACCCGCCTGCAATGCCAGAGGCGGACGAGATCTCTCCACCTGCATTGTGGCCCTCAAGATCGGCGTCGTTGAGGTTGATATACACGTCGCGCCACACGCCAACGGCAGAGATCGCATCGTTCCCACCGGTGTCCCAAATGGCCTTCCAAAACGTCCCCGCGCCGTTTACGCCCTTGATTTGGTAGATGTCGTTACCAGTTGCATTTTCAGCCGTCCCGTAAATGGCTTGGAGAGCCGCAATGTCCAACGCCATCGGGGTTGCCGAGTCACCATAGGTGTAGCTTGTCACAGGGACCTTAGATGCACGTCCTGAATTGTAGGACATGATCGTATAGACGCCCTGGTTTTGACCATCCGTTCCGAAATCGCCGAACGGTTCGGATACGCCATCGAAGATCGTCGAAGTGCCGCCGCCGTCGTGCGGGTGGGCCAAGCCAAGTCCGTGCAGAATTTCATGCAGGATTGTTGAGAAACCCGCGCCGCCCTCTTGCAGCCCTTGGTCGCTGTAAATAACCGAGTCGTAGGCAAACAAGCCAAACAGTGAATTGTATCCGTAGTCTTGCAATAAAGGTTTATCGCCAGGTACCTGATGAGCGCCAACATACCCTGGGCCGCCAAGTGTTTCTTGCGTGACCATCGCGTATGTAACATCGGCGCTAAATTGGCTGCCGACATCTAATTTTCTCTCATCGAATCTTATAGGTATCAAATCTTCAATGATATCGAGCGCAGACCGGATGGCGGCTTTCATACGCCCAGTTACCGGCGCTTCCCCTAGTGTACCGTCGTCGAAACTATATTCGAACCAAGGGCCGTATCTTAAATCCCAAGAAGTTCCCCAAATCAAACCATCCACATAGGGGTTTCCTGTTGGGTTTGGGCCTGGGTGAGTTGTTCTAACCAGTGGCATTTCCGATAATTTCTCTCTCTTCTTATACGCAACTACTAACCAGGTGAGTGGTTTCAATTCTTATTGCGTTAGGCGTACTACCGATCCCGAATTACGAGCATTTCTTTTCTGCTCAACCATTCAACTTCGAAACTTGCGGGTGCAAGCCGATAGTCAAAACTTATTAAGTTTTGGTACTTTATGTCGCCTCTTGCACACGCAATGTGGCCTAAAAATGACGACCGGGTTGGGTGCTCGGGATGACGTTGCGACCGGGAATGGTTCTATTAATCTTTATGTACAAATTTTACGAAAACCTACATCTTATGCGTGTCTTTTGCGGAATCGGTCAGCGGCGAATCCGTAAAGTTTTGTCAGGGTGTTTTGAGGACGTGATTCCCTCTGCCAGACAGGGCAAATCCGGATACGCGGCCAGTGCATGAATGGGAAGCCTGGCAGGGGATGGGTCCCTGTTGAAGCGAACATTTTTTACGATCTGGAAAAAAACTTCAAAACGCCGCTTGACGATGTCGGGGCGTGGCCATAATACACCCCAACGTTCAGCAACGAACGGGCAGCGGGCGGTTGTAGCTCAGTTGGTTAGAGTACCGGCCTGTCACGCCGGGGGTCGCGGGTTCGAGCCCCGTCAACCGCGCCATCGCTGCCATCCTTGGTCCAGGGTAAAGGCCACAAAATAGATGCGCGGTTGTAGCTCAGTTGGTTAGAGTACCGGCCTGTCACGCCGGGGGTCGCGGGTTCGAGCCCCGTCAACCGCGCCATTTTCCTCCTGATGCCTATAAATCTCACCCCTTGCAAGGGGCGCGTATTGGATCTGGGTTACGATGTCAGGAGATGTCGGCAGTTTTCTGGTCGTTCACATTTTGTTCTAACTTTTTTGTTGGAGACTCAGTGCCGCTCGCCTATTTCTAGGACACTTGTGTTTTGGGGGCCAAAATGGCTGAGCTGAAGAATATCGAGGTGCGCGGTGCGCGCGAGCATAACCTCAAGGGCATCGACGTCGATATCCCACGGGATCAACTGGTGGTAATCACCGGACTGTCGGGCTCGGGCAAGTCCTCGTTAGCGTTCGATACGATCTATGCCGAAGGCCAGCGCCGATATGTCGAAAGCCTGTCGGCCTATGCGCGCCAGTTCCTTGATATGATGGAAAAGCCCGATGTGGATCACATCAGCGGCCTGTCCCCGGCGATCTCGATCGAACAGAAAACCACGTCGAAGAACCCGCGCTCAACGGTCGGTACGGTCACCGAGATCTATGACTATCTGCGCCTTTTGTTTGCCCGCGTAGGGACACCCTACAGCCCTGCCACTGGTCAGCCGATTGAGGCGCAGCAAGTGCAGGACATGGTCGACCGGATCATGACGATGGAGGAGGGCACGCGAGGTTACCTTCTGGCGCCCATCGTGCGGGACCGGAAGGGGGAATACAAAAAAGAATTTCTCGAACTGCGAAAACAGGGCTTTCAGCGGGTGAAAGTGGATGGCGAGTTCTATGAGCTTGATGAGCCACCCACGCTGGACAAGAAATTCCGCCACGATATCGACGTCGTGGTCGACCGTCTGGTTGTGCGCGAAGGAATGGAGACGCGGCTGGCCGACAGCCTGCGCACGGCTCTGGATCTGGCAGACGGCATCGCGGTTCTGGAGACCGCACCGCGCGAGGGCAAATCGGAGCGGATCACGTTCAGTGAGAATTTTGCCTGCCCGGTCAGTGGTTTCACCATCCCCGAGATCGAGCCCCGTCTGTTTTCGTTCAACGCGCCCTTCGGGGCTTGTCCGGACTGCGATGGTCTGGGTGTCGAGCTGTTCTTTGACGAGCGGCTAGTAGTGCCGGACCAGACGCTGAAGCTCTATGACGGGGCTTTGGCCCCGTGGCGCAAAGGCAAGTCTCCGTATTTTCTGCAAACCATCGAGGCCATCGCGCGCCATTACGAGTTTGACAAGAATACGCCCTGGAAAGATCTGCCAGCCAAGGTGCAGCAAGTGTTCCTGCGTGGGTCGGGTGATGAAGAGATCCAGTTCCGTTACGACGAGGGCGGGCGGGTCTATCAGGTCACCCGCAGCTTTGAGGGCGTGATTCCCAATATGGAGCGGCGCTATCGCGAGACCGACAGCGCCTGGATCCGGGAAGAATTCGAACGGTACCAGAACAATCGACCATGTGGGGCCTGCGATGGTTACCGCCTGCGGCCCGAAGCTCTGGCCGTTAAGATCGCCGGCCTGCATGTCGGGCAGGTGGTTCAGATGTCGATCCGCGAGGCTCTGGCCTGGATCGAAGACGCGCCGAACCATCTGAGCATTCAGAAGAACGAGATCGCCCGTGCCATTTTGAAGGAAATTCGTGAGCGGCTGGGATTCCTGAATAACGTTGGTTTGGAATACCTTACGCTATCCCGTTCAAGTGGCACCCTGTCCGGAGGTGAAAGCCAGCGTATCCGTTTGGCCAGCCAGATTGGCTCGGGTCTGACCGGGGTTCTGTACGTGCTGGACGAGCCTTCGATTGGACTGCATCAGCGTGATAATGATCGGCTGCTGGGCACGCTCAAGAATCTGCGCGATCAGGGCAACACCGTGATTGTCGTGGAACATGACGAAGAAGCCATCCGTGAAGCGGATTACGTCTTCGATATCGGCCCCGGTGCAGGTGTGCATGGCGGACAGGTGGTCAGCGAGGGCACACCCGATAAGATCGCGGCCGACGCGGCCTCTATGACCGGTCAGTATCTCGCCGGCACCCGAGAGATCCCGATTCCGTCGAAACGGCGCAAGGGAAACAAGAAGAAAGTTTCGGTGGTCAAGGCGACCGGGAACAACCTGAAAAACGTCACCGCCGATTTCCCGTTGGGCAAGTTCGTTTGTGTGACCGGTGTGTCCGGGGGAGGTAAGTCCACGCTGACAATTGAGACGCTGTTCAAGACCGCCTCAATGCGTCTGAACGGAGCGCGGCAGACCCCGGCGCCCTGTGAAACGATCAAAGGGTTGGAGCATCTGGATAAGGTCATCGACATTGACCAGCGACCCATCGGACGGACTCCGCGTTCGAATCCAGCGACTTACACCGGGGCCTTTACCCCGATCCGGGACTGGTTCGCCGGTCTGCCCGAGGCCAAGGCGCGCGGTTACAAGCCGGGACGCTTCAGCTTCAACGTCAAAGGTGGCCGATGCGAGGCCTGTCAGGGTGACGGTGTCATCAAGATCGAGATGCACTTTCTGCCGGACGTCTATGTGACCTGCGAAACCTGCAAAGGCGCGCGTTACAATCGCGAGACGCTGGAGATCAAGTTCAAGGGCAAGTCCATCGCCGATGTCCTTGATATGACAGTGGAAGACGCGCAGGAGTTCTTTAAGGCGGTGCCATCGATCCGTGACAAGATGGATGCCTTGGCGCGGGTTGGGCTTGGCTACATCAAGGTCGGCCAGCAGGCGACCACGCTGTCCGGTGGTGAAGCGCAGCGAGTCAAGCTGTCCAAGGAACTGTCCAAACGCTCGACCGGGCGGACGCTGTATATTCTGGACGAGCCGACCACCGGGCTGCATTTCGAAGATGTGCGTAAGCTATTGGAAGTTCTTCACGAATTGGTCGATCAGGGAAATACGGTTATTGTAATCGAACACAATCTGGACGTCGTGAAAACCTCCGACCATATCATCGATATAGGCCCCGAAGGTGGCGATGGTGGGGGTGAGATCGTAGCAACCGGAACGCCCGAGGACGTGGCTGCGGTCGAGCGCAGCCATACCGGACGCTACCTGAAACAAATGTTGGATGGTCGGGCGGTAGCGGCGGAATAGGGGGCTATCCTCAGTTGAGGATATCTGCCACCGCTCCGATCAGGTTCAGCACCTTTCGCGTGTCAGGATCAACGCGATAGACATAGTCACCGGCGCGGATGTAGCTGCCGCGATTCAGCCCATAGCGGTACGGATCATTGATCCAGCGATAGTCGCTGTTGATGTAGTCGCCCGTGCGATACAGGTTTTTGACCTGTCCCGGCGGCACGCAAGGCACGGCTTTCTTTGCCAGACCCGGCGGGCAGTGACCGGCCTTACCTTTGCCATTCCCGGCCATGGCCACGCCAGAGCTGAGCGCAAGCGCTAGGATCGCCGTCGAAATGGTCAAAACGCGCGACATCTTACATCCTTTCGCGTGAAAACTGTGGCCAAGGATAGATGGCCGTCGCTGCGCTTTGGGTCAACCCCATGGGCAGGAAGCTGCCCACGGGGCGCGCTCTTAGCCTCGTCCGCGTTTTTCGAACCGTGGCAGCATGGCCGAAAAGTCCATTCCCAGCCCATCTTCGGCTTCGACGAATTTCTCATAAAGTGAGGTTGCCACCTGTCCCATCGGCGTGTCGGCATCCGCGCTTTCGGCAGCCTGTTGGCTGAGCCGCAGGTCCTTCAGCATCAGTTCGGCGGCAAAACCGGGTTGATAGTCGTTATCCGCCGGGCTGGTCGGTCCGACGCCGGGGGCAGGGCAATAAGCGTTCATCGTCCAGCTATAGCCCGAAGATGTGCTGACCACGTCAAACATCTTTTGCCTGTCCAGTCCAAGTTTGTCAGCCAGCGCAAAGGCTTCGCAGGTGGCAATCATGGTGACGCCCAGGATCATGTTGTTGCAAATTTTCGCGGCCTGACCGGCGCCGGACTCGCCGCAATGCACGGCCTTTTGGCCCATGATATCAAACAGGGGCTCGGCCTTGGCAAAGGCGTCGTCGCTGCCGCCTGCCATGAAGGTCAGCGTGCCAGCCGCCGCGCCGCCGATTCCACCCGAAACCGGAGCGTCGACCGCTAGGACACCGGCCTCTTTCGCCTGATCCGCGACGGCGCGGGCGCTGTCGACGTCGACGGTTGAACAGTCAATCCACACTGATCCAGACTGCATCGCGGGGATGATCTCATTCGCGACCGCGCGCAGAATCTGACCGTTCGGAAGCATAGTGACAACGATGTCGGCACCAGCGGCGGCATCTGCACCAGAACCGGCCATGGTGACACCCGCAACATCGACATCAGCCATGTCAAAGCCCGTCACCTCATGCCCAGCTTTGGCCAGGTTGGCGGCCATTGGATTGCCCATGTTGCCAAGCCCGATAAACCCGATTTTCATTTCTTATGTCTCCTCAAAAGTCAGCATGTCTTTACCCAGAGGCTGCAGCATCTTTGAAACCGCGACCGCAGGCACGGTTTGATCGGCAAACTGCCAGTGCGGCGTGCGGTCTTTGTCGATGATCTGGGCGCGAATGCCTTCCAGAAAATCCCCGTGTTCCATCGCGCGGAAGGTATAGCGATATTCCAACTCCAGCGCTTTGCGCTGGGTCAGGCTGGGGGTGCGTAAGCGATGCAGCATCTCAACCGTACACGCCATCGAAAGCGGTGAATTGCGGTCCATGAGTTTGCGCGCATCTGCCGCCATATCGTGTTTGGAATTGGTCAGGGTGTTCAGGATGTCCCCAAGGCTCTCTCCGGCAAAACACGAGTCAATCTCGGCCTGCTGACGCCCAAGTTCGCTTTCAGGTGGCACCGCTGAATGCTTCTGCAGCATTTCAGTGTCACCCGACGCCTCAAGCATCTCGATCAGATCGGACCACTCGGCGAGCGGTATGTAGTGATCGGCAAAACCGGCAAAGATCGCATCACCGGGTCCCATGCGGTGGCCGGTAATACCCAGATACTCGCCCAGCCGACCGGGGGCCAGCGCTAACATCAGGGTGCTGCCGACATCCGGCACCAACCCTATGGAACACTCCGGCAGCGCAATCCGAGAGCTTTCACCAACAATGCGATGGCTGCCGTGGCAACCGATGCCAACACCGCCGCCCATGGTGAACCCGTGCAGGAAACTGACGACCGGTTTGGGGTATTCAAAGATCAGCGCGTTCAGACGGTATTCGTCCTGCCAGAAGGTGCGACCATAGGCATAGTCGCCCTTGATACCGGTTGCATAAAGGTCGGCAATGTCCCCGCCAGCACAAAAGGCCTTTTCGCCTTCGGCATCCAGAATCACCAGATCCACGGCGTCGTCTTCGCGCCAGTTGCGCAGCGCCGTGTCGATCGCCATGCACATGTCATAGGTCAGCGCGTTTAACGCTTTGGGGCGTGTCAGGGTGATACGCCCGGCGCGGCCAGTTATACGGATGTCGACGTCAGGCATGGGCCCCTCAGCGTTCGGCAAGCATTTGTCGGGCGACAATGACCCGCATGATTTCATTCGTGCCTTCCAGAATCTGATGCACGCGGAGATCGCGGACCAGTTTCTCGATCCCATAATCCGCCAGATAACCGTAGCCACCATGCAATTGCAGGCACTGGTCCACAACCTTTGACCCGGTCTCGGTCACGAATTTCTTGGCCATGGCGCAGAACTTGGTCGCATCCGGCGCGCCCTGATCCAGCTTCCACGCGGCCTGCCGCAGGAAGGTTCGTGCGGCCTGCAATTCGATCTCCATATCGGCCAGCCGAAACTGCAGCGCCTGGAACTGGTCGATGGATTGGCCAAAAGCCTTGCGTTCCGACATGTATTGCAAGGTCATGTTCAGCCCGGCCTGCGCGGCCCCCAACGAGCAGGAGGCAATATTCAATCGCCCGCCATCCAGCCCCATCATCGCATATTTAAAGCCATCCCCTTCGGTGCCCACAAGATTGCCCGACGGGACGTGACAATCATCAAATTGTACCTGCGCCGTCGGTTGGCTTTTCCAACCCATCTTCTGTTCAAGTGCCCCAAAACTGAGGCCGGGTGTGCCGTCCTCGACATAAACAGTCGAGATGCCCTTGGGGCCATCCTGCCCGGTGCGTACCATGCAAACATAGGCGTCGGAATAGCCGCCGCCCGAGATAAAGGCCTTGGTGCCGTTCAGCGTGTAGCCTTCATTGGTGCGGTCTGCGCGCGTTTTCAGCGCGGCGGCGTCCGAGCCTGATCCGGGTTCGGTCAGGCAGTAACTGAGGACGGTATTCAGGCTCAGCACGTCGGGCATGATGCGGGATTTCAGATCGTCGCTGGCGAAATTGTCCAACATCTTGGCGCACATGTTGTGGATCGACAGGAACGCCGCGACCGAGGGGCAGGCCATCGAAAGGGCCTCGAACACCAGCGTTGCATCCAGACGGGTCAGGCCAGACCCGCCGCTGTCTTCCGAAACATAGAGCCCGCCGAACCCCAACTCGCCGATCTGAGGCCAGAGTTCCTTGGGGATGGTCCCGTCGGCCTCCCACTGACGGGCGTTGGGTGCGATGTTGTCCTGCCCGAAATCATAGGCCATATCGAAGATCGCGGTCTGCTCTTCTGTCAGTGCAAAATCCAAGGCTTGCCTCCCACGTTGCCGAATGAATTGAACGAGTGTTTATTTCTGAATTCTTACAGAAATTTTGCACGGTCAGCAATCACCGGTATGAGGCATTCCGGGGTATCAAAGGTCTAGGTGGTATTCTTCGATCAGATGTCGGACAACAGCCTTGCCGGGGTCGTCACCCTTTGCCACGGCCTCGGCATAGACGCGGCGTTGTCGCGTAGCAGAGGTACCCGTTTGCGCGATCTGCTGCAGGCGGGCCAATTCTGTCATGGTGCCTAGTGCCTCGGCATCTTCGGCCAGCAGGCCCATCAGTTCGCCCATCAGCTCGGGCATCGGTTTGATTGAACGATCCCCAAAATCGATCAACCCTTCGCCGACACCGTAACGCTGCGCGCGCCAGCGGTTTTCGCCAATCAGAAACTGGTCGTAATGCCGCCAGCGAAGGTTCCGGTCTTTCAGACGACACAACATGCGGGTCAGGGCCTGTACCAGAGCGGCTAGCGACAGCGTGTGTTCCAGCCTCGGCTGCACATCCATGATCCGGGTTTCCAGCGTCGGAAACCGGTGTGAGGGGCGCAGGTCCCACCAAATCTTCGTCGTGTCCTCGATCACCCCCAGTTCGACCAGAATGCCTGTGGTGCGTTCGTAATCCGACCAACTGGCCAGAACCGGAGGTAGCCCGGTGCGTGGCAGATTGTCAAAGACGGTCAGGCGATAGGAAGACAGGCCCGTATCCTCTCCGTTCCAATAGGGCGAGGATGTCGAAAGCGCCAGCAGGTGCGGCAGGAAATACGAAAGCTGTGGCATCAGGTCGGCGCGCAGGGCCGGGTCCTCGACCCCGACGTGAACATGCATGCCGCAGATCAGCATGCGCCGCGCGACGCCGCCCAAGGCGTGCTGCAGCGCGTCATAGCGATCCTTGCGGGTGTGGTGCTGTTTCTTCCAATCGGCGAACGGGTGGCAGGACACCGCAATTGGGGCGAGGTTATATTCAGCGGCGCGTTCGGCCACACAGGAGCGCAGGCGTTTCAAATCCTCTCGGGCGGACTTGACCGTTGTGTGGGGCCGGGTGCCGACCTCGATCTGGCATTGCAGAAATTCGGGGCTGACCTGTCCTTCGAAATCCGACTGGCAGGCCTCCATCAAGGCGGCGGGGGCTTCGGCGAGTTCAAGGCTGTCGCGATCGACCAGCAAATATTCCTCTTCGATGCCCAGCGTGTATTCTTGCTGCATGGCGGCCCTCGTTTAACTATTCCGACCAGTGAATACGGAAATTCCTGTTTTGCCAAGCGTTTGACGCAGCCCTTCTTGCAGAGGCCCGTCAAGCGGCGGTAATGAACAAGCGAGTCGAAAGTGGAGCCGCCCGTGAAACCCAGAAAATTCCCCAAGATCAACGAAGCCCTGGATGAACTGGGCGTGAAGCTGATCGACAAGGCCGCTGAAAACGACGAGCGCGCCCGGCTTGAGGCGTTCGAACGGGCAGGGGGATTGACCCGCCCGGCCTATGCTTTGTCGCCGGGAATGGAAGGGTTCGATATCGGCCAACTGGTTGCTGAATACAGCCAACATGCCGATGCGCTGAACGCCCTGAAGGACCCGGCACGCAATCAGACCGGTTATCGGATCGGAAACGGCTACTACGACAGCCCTGATGCCGACGCGCTGTACCTGATGATCCGACGGTTTGCGCCTAAGCAGGTGATCGAGGTCGGCTGTGGCAACTCGACCCGCGTAACCCGTCAGGCAATCATTGACGGTGGGCTGGACACGCGGATCACCGCAATTGATCCATACCCGCGGGCAGAAATCGCGCATGTTGTGGACCACTTCGAACAGAAACGGCTTGAGGAAGTTGATCCGGCGCTGTTCGATCAGCTTGAGGCGGGCGATGTTCTGTTCATCGATTCCAGTCATGTGGTTCGGATGAGCAACGACGTAGCGCATTTGTTCTGCCGGATCATTCCGTCGCTGAAACCGGGCGTGGTGATCCATGTCCACGATGTTTTTCTGCCCTATGAATACCCTAAGCGTTTCTTCTACGACTGCCCGGGTTGGGGTGAGCAGTACGTGCTTCACGCCTTGCTGCAATCCGGCGCGTTTTCAATGCTTTGGCCCGGGTACTACTTGCAAAGGGACCGCCCTGATGCGGTTGAGGCGTTGCCATTTCTGAAAGAAGGACGGGCGCAAAGTATCTGGGTGCAAATCAAGGAAAAGTGATCCGGGCAGGCTGAGGCTCCGTACCCCTTTCCATAACAAGCTGGAGAGGAGAGAACAGCCATGTTTCGCCGCACATTCATGGGCGCCGCCGCCGCACTTGCACTTGCCCTGCCTGTAAAAGCGCAGGCCGCTGATATCGTGGACACCGCCGTTTCGGCCGGATCGTTCAACACGCTGGTTGCAGCTGTACAGGCCGCGGGTCTGGTCGACACGCTGAAAGGCGATGGTCCATTCACCGTATTTGCGCCGACCGACGAAGCCTTTGCCGCGTTGCCCGAAGGTACGGTGGAAACGCTGTTGCTGCCGGAAAACAAGGATCAGCTGGTCGAAATCCTGACCTATCACGTGGTGCCGGCCAAGGTGATGTCGGGTGACATCGCAGGAAAGCGTGCCAAGGTTCTGACCGTACAGGGGGATCGTCTGAGCGTGAATGCAAGGAACGGTGTTAAGGTCAATGACGCCGAAGTGGTGCAGGCCGATATCGAAGCCAGCAACGGTGTGATTCACGTAATCGACGCAGTAATCCTGCCGGAATAACACCGTCCAGAATAGAAAAAAGCCCCGGTCTGACGGCCGGGGCTTTGTGCGTCAAACCAGTCTGACCTGAGTTCCGATCTGGACCAGAGGATACAGTTCCTCGACATGCTGATTGTAGAGACCAATACAGCCGGACGAACTTTGACGACCGATTTTGCGCGTATCATGGGTGCCGTGCACCAGATAAGCCGGCCAGTCCAGATACATGGCACGGGTGCCCAGTGGGTTGCCAGGATCGCCGCCTTCCATTCGAACAGGCAAAGAAGGATCACGCTCCCGCATAGATGCGGTAGGAGTCCAGCTTGGGAATTCAGTTTTGCGCACGATCTTGGTGTACCCGCGCTTGGTCAGTTCCTCGCTCATCGGAACTGAACTCGGGTACAGTTTATATGCCCCGTCCGGGCCCCAATAGTGCACTGCGCGGCTGGTGATATCGGCCAGCAGACAGCCAACTCCCAGTTCGTCGAAATGATCCTGCCAGTTCTGTTGAGAAAATGAAGACACGTTGCGTCGCACCGGAAGTTGCGTGCTGATGGCATCTTCATCGGTTGGGAAAGCGTCGCTGCTTTGCGCACGCACGATAGCTGGCGTCGCCAGAAGCGACGCTGCGCCCAACAATGCGGTGCGGCGGTTCATGCGGGTATTTGACAAATTGGCCTCCGGTTCAGGAACTGCTCGAGCAATAATTTGCCGTAAAGTATTGACCCTTGCCCCCGTTTTCTAGGGCGCTTGCTCTGAATTTATCGTGAAATCGAGAGTTTTGGCGGTGCTTCGCCGAAAAAACCCGACCTGTAAAAGGCCGGGTTCGGGTTTTCGCGGTTCAGCAGTGGATCAGTCCATTGCCTTAAAGTTGAACTCGCCACCCTCCTTGATGCCCGAGGGCCAGCGTGCGGTGACGGTTTTGGTGCGGGTGTAGAACTTGAAGCTGTCCGGACCGTGCTGGTTCAGGTCGCCGAACATCGATTTCTTCCAGCCGCCAAAGGTGTGGTAGGCCAGCGGAACCGGGATTGGAACGTTGATACCGACCATGCCGATGTTGATCCGGCTGGCAAAGTCGCGCGCGGTGTCACCGTCGCGGGTAAAGATCGCGGTGCCGTTGCCATATTCATGATCCATGGCTAGGCCAATCGCCTCTTCGTACGAACCAGCGCGGACAGTCGACAGAACCGGACCGAAGATTTCCTGCTTGTAGATGTCCATGTCGGGCGTGACGTTGTCGAACAGGTGCGGACCGACAAAGAAGCCGTCCTCATACCCCTGCAGGCTGAAGTCGCGATTGTCGACAACCAGCTTCGCGCCTTGCTCGACACCCGAGTTGATCAGGCCGAGGATACGCTCTTTCGCGGCGGCGGTCACAACCGGACCCATGTCCACGTCGTCACCTGCGGTGTAGGGGCCAACCTTCAGTTTCTCGATGCGCGGGATTAGCTTGTCGATCAGCGCGTCAGCGGTCTCTTCACCAACCGGCACAGCGACCGAAACGGCCATGCAGCGTTCACCCGCCGCGCCAAAACCTGCTCCGACCAGAGCGTCAGCCGCCTGATCCAAATCCGCGTCGGGCATGACGATCATGTGGTTTTTGGCACCACCGAAGCACTGAGCGCGTTTGCCATTGGCGGTTGCGCGGCTGTAGATGTACTGCGCGATTGGGGTCGAACCCACAAAGCTGACGCCCTGGATGATCTCGCTGTCGAGGATGGTGTCCACGGCCTCTTTGTCGCCGTTCACAACCTGGAAGACGCCCTTGGGCAGACCGGCTTCAACGAACAGTTCGGCCAGCATCAGCGGAACAGAGGGGTCACGCTCGGACGGTTTCAGAACCACGGCGTTGCCGCAGGCCAGAGCCGGACCGACGTGCCACAGTGGCATCATCGCCGGGAAGTTGAACGGCATGATCGAGCCGACCACACCCAGAGGCTGACGCATCGAATACATGTCGATGCCGGGGCCTGCGCTGTCGGTGAATTCACCCTTCAGCATCTGGGGTGCACCTATGCAGTATTCGATCACTTCCAGACCGCGCTGCAGATCGCCTTTGGCGTCGGGGATAGTTTTACCGTGCTCGCGGCTCAGCGCCTCAGCCAGCTTGTCCATGTCGCGGTTCATCAAGCCAACCATGGCCATCATCACGCGCGCACGCTTCTGCGGATTGGTTGCGCCCCATTGAGGCTGTGCGGCGGCGGCGGCCTCGATAGCGGCGGTGGTCTCTGCAACACTGGCCATCGGACAGCGGTACTGAACCTCGCCGGTTGCCGGGTTGAAAATGTCGTCGAAACGACCTGAGGTTCCGGCGGTCATCTCGCCATTCAGAAAGTGGGTCAGATCTTGCATCGATTGCTCCTCCGATAGACTTGAGCGCACAATAGGCTTGCAGAAATTTCGTGAACAGAGGCAATATCTCAAAAGAGCTTTGCAAAAATGCAAAAGGTGACACATGAACCCAAACTGGGATGACATGCGGGTTTTTCTGGCAGTCGCGCGCGAGGAAAGCCTGTCTTCCGCCGGGCGCATCCTGAAGATAGACCCGGCCACGGTCGGACGGCGTATTGCCCGGCTTGAGGCGACTCTGGACGCAACATTGTTCACAAAGTCCCAACAGGGATATGTGCTGACAGCGACGGGGGAACGTCTGCTGGATCACGGTCTGCAAGCCGAAGAAGCGATGCGTGCGGCGGCGGGTGCCGTGGTGGGCTCGACCAAGTCGCTCAGTGGTCAAATCCGGATCGGCGCGCCTGACGGTAGCGCGAATTACCTGTTGCCGCAGGTCTGTGCGAAAATCAGCGATGCCAATCCCGATCTGGACATTCAGATTCTGGCCTTGCCACGGATCATCAACCTGTCCCGGCGCGAGGCGGATATGGCCGTGACCGTCAGTGCGCCAACCGCTGGAAAGCTGCTGGTCAAAAGGGTCAGCGATTACAAGCTGCATTTGGTGGCGACGCAGGATTACTTGGACCGCCACGATCCCATCTACACCGTCGCCGATCTTATGGGGCACCGGTTGATTGGGTATATCCCGGACATGATCTTCGACCGCGAATTGGACTATCTCAATGATATCGGCATTGACCGTGTCGCGCTTGCATCGAATTCCGTCTCGGTTCAGTTGCGTCAGGTAACGCTGGGCACTGGGGTGTGCGTGGCACATGACTTCACTTTGCCGTTTCACCGAAACCTAAAGAAAATCTTGACGGATCAAGTGAGTTTAACCCGAAGTTTTTATCTTGTCCGGCATCAGGGGGATCAGCGCAATGAACGGTTGAACCGATTTGCCGACGCTCTGACACAGGGCATCCGTGACGAAATTGCGCGGCTTGAAGCCGATGCTGATGCTTGACAGGTCGACCCAATCGCGCAACGCTTTGGAATAAGATTATTATTTCGGAGGTGTTCTTCATGCTCGTACAGGCCATTCTGACATCTAAGTCTACAGAAGGCGTGGTGACGGTCGAACCTTCGGCGACAGTCTCAGAAGCTTCGAAGATTCTAGCAGAAAAACGTATCGGTACCGTTATCGTGTCGGAGGACGGTGGGCAAACGGCATCGGGCATTCTGTCCGAACGTGATATCGTTCGCGAATTGGCCGCAAGTGGTAGCGGATGTCTGAACCAGCCGGTCAGCGCCTACATGACGCAAGACCTGATCACGACGACGCGGCAGGCAACAGTTCAGGATATCATGGCCCGCATGACCGAAGGCCGCTTTCGCCATATGCCCGTGGTTGAAGACGGCAAGCTGGTTGGAATTGTGACGCTTGGCGACGTGGTCAAGGCACAACTGGCGGAATTGGCGATGGAAAAAGATGCGTTGCAGGGCATGATTATGGGCCATTGACGGCCCGGACCACCGAACTGATAGCTTGCACCTGCATCAAGTTTATGTTTGCTTGCGCAGAAATTTTATTGCGCAGGAGGGCGTGATGCGGGTGGGATTATATCCTGGAACCTTTGACCCGATCACTTTGGGCCATATCGATATTATTCGCCGCGCCTCGGCACTAGTGGATAAGCTGGTGATCGGAGTCGCCATCAACCGCGACAAGGGGCCGATGTTTGCTCTGGAAGAGCGCGTTGCCATGATCGAGGCGGAGTGCGCGTTTCTGTCCGAACAGACCGGGACCGAGATTGTTGCCCATCCCTTCGAAAACCTGCTGATCGATTGTGCCCGTGATGTCGGTGCGCAGATCATCGTGCGCGGTCTGCGGGCCGTGGCGGATTTCGAGTATGAGTTTCAGATGGTTGGCATGAACCGTGTGCTGGATAACTCGATCGAAACCGTGTTCCTGATGGCTGAAGCCCGGCATCAGGCGATTGCCTCGAAACTGGTGAAAGAGATTGCGCGGCTGAACGGGGACGTGTCGAAATTCGTCACGCCCCAGGTCAATGACGCGCTGCGAGAAAAGCTAGGCTAGGGCACCCATCGCGGCGGCCGTGTCCAGCATCCGGTTCGAGAAACCCCATTCGTTGTCGTACCACGCCAGCACGCGCACCAGCGTGCCGTCGGTGACTTTGGTTTCTGCCAAGGATACGGTCGAACTGTGGGCATCGTGGTTGAAGTCCACTGATACCAGCGGGCGGTTTTCCGCGGCCAGAACGCCGGGGATTTTGGCAGCGGCTTCAACAAACAGCGCGTTGACCTCGTCTTCGGTGGTGGGGCGCGAAACCTCGGCCACCAGATCCACAACCGATACGTTGGGGGTAGGGACGCGGATCGCCTGACCGGTCAATTTTCCTGCCAGTTGCGGCAGAACCAGACCCACGGCTGCAGCGGCACCTGTTGTGGTCGGGATCATCGACAAAGCTGCAGCCCGCGACAAGTAGGGGTCCTTGCCCGCAGTATCGTGAACCGGTTGGCTTGCAGTATAGGCGTGAACGGTGGTCATGTTGCCGTGCACGATGCCCAGCCCTGCATCCAGTGCGGCGGCAACGGGGGACAGGCAGTTCGTGGTGCAGGAAGCGTTCGAAACCACGGTGTCTTCGGCTGTCAGTTCGTGTTCGTTCACACCGAACACGACCGTTTTGACTGCTCCATCTCCGCGAGCGGGAGCCGAGATCAGAACTTTTTTCGAGCCGTTTTTTTGGTGACGTTCGGCGGCCTCGCGCGTGCGGAACACGCCAGTGCATTCCAGAACCACGTCGACATCCGACCAGTTCAGCGCCTCGGGGTCGCGCTCGCTGGTTAGGCGGATGGGGCCGGCGCCAACGTCCAGGCCCGCTTCGGACAATGTGACCGTGTTGGGATAGCGGCCATGCACGCTGTCAAATTCGAACAGATGTGCGTTCATTTCCGGCTTAGCCAAGTCGTTGATCGCGACGATTTCCACGTCTGTGCGCCCCGTCTCCATCACCGCGCGCAGCACGCCGCGTCCGATCCGTCCGAATCCGTTGATTGCCAGCTTGAGTGTCATTTTCTGCTCCGTCCGAATGTCGGCTAAATATGGTTAGCGCTAACATCGTCAGATAAACGGAAATGTCAAGAAAAACCTCTGTCAGCGCCAGATGGCGACCCAGTCCAGAAAGGCGTACAGCTTTTTTCCGAGGAAGATCAAATGCTCGGGGCCAAAGAATGCGTAGTCGATAATGAACGCACCGAGGATCAAGAGGCCGAGCCAGATAGCGATTTGGTTGGTCATTGCGGCCCCGAACGAAAATGCCCGCCCAGATAACCTGAGCGGGCAAAAAGGTTCAAGATTTCAAACCGGTCTTAGTTAAGGCGGCCCATCGCAACAGCGACGTCAGCCATACGGACCGAGAAGCCCCATTCGTTGTCATACCAAGCCAAAACGCGAACCAGTCGGCCATCGACAACGCGAGTCTGATCTGGTGCGAAGATGGAGCTTTCCTCGGTGTGGTTGAAATCGGTCGAGACCAGCGGAGCGGGTTCATAGCCCAGAACACGCTGCATTGGGCCTTGTGCGGCTTCGCGGGCAATTTCGTTGACTTCCTCAACGGTGACGTCGCGCGAGGCGCGGAAAGTCAGGTCCACGGCCGAGACGTTCGGGGTGGGTACGCGGATGGCGGAACCGTCTAGGCGACCTTTCAGGTTCGGCAGAACCTCACCCAGAGCCTTAGCGGCACCAGTCGAGGTCGGGATCATCGACATAGCTGCAGCGCGAGCGCGGTACAGGTCGCTGTGACGACGGTCCAAAGTAGGCTGGTCGCCGGTATAGGCGTGGATCGTGGTCATGATACCGTTTTCGATTCCGACACCTTCGTCCAGCACCTTGGCAAGCGGAGCAAGGCAGTTCGTGGTGCAGGATCCGTTCGAGACCATATTATCATTTGCAGTCAAAGTGTTGTGGTTCACTCCGAACACGATGGTCTTGTCGACATTCTTGCCCGGAGCGGACAGTAGAACTTTGCCAGCGCCACGTTCAAGGTGCGTTTTCGCCTTGGTGCCGTCATTGAACTTACCGGTGCATTCCAGAACGACGTCGCAACCTTCCCAGTCCAGCTCGTTCATGTCGTAAGTCGAGAACATTTCCATCGGGCCGCGTCCCAGATCCATGGTGTTGCCATTGATGGCGATGTCGCGGGGAAAACGGCCATGAATGCTGTCATACTTCAATAGATGCGCGCTTGTTTCCAACGGGCCGGTCGCATTGACCTTGATCACTTCGATGTCGTTACGGCCTGACGCGGCGATGTGCGACAGGGTGCAGCGGCCGATGCGGCCAAAACCATTGATACCGACCTTTATGGTCATGTGACGTCTCCAAATGCGCTTGCGTTGCAGGCCATATAGCGGCGATTTCTGAATCTCAAAAGAGTAAAAGCGGCATAATTTTAAGGTGTTAGCGCAAACCTCACGAGATTGCGCTAACGCTTGCGCTAGCTGAGGGATCGGGTAGGGTCCGTTTGCGGCAGGAGACAGGAAAGGATGCGCGATGAGCGGTCTGTTGGCCCTTTTGGATGATGTGGCGGGGATCGCCAAGGTTGCGGCGTCCTCGGTGGATGACGTCGTTGCGGCGGCGGGCAAGGCCGGGGCCAAGACGGCGGGAGTGATCATTGACGATGCGGCGGTTACTCCGAAATACGTTCAGGGCTTTGCACCGGCGCGTGAGTTGCCGATCATCTGGCGCATTGCGCGGGGCTCAGTATTCAACAAGATCGTGCTGTTGTTGCCGGTGGCGCTGTTGCTGGCCAATTTCGCGCCGTGGCTGATCACGCCTTTGCTTATGTTGGGCGGGTCGTATTTGTGTTTCGAAGGGGCCGAGAAGATTTTCCATGTCCTGTTCCCCCATGGAAGCCATGCCATCGACGAAGACATGAACGTGCGCGACCCCGGACATCTGGAGGAACAGAAGGTCAGGGGGGCCATCAAAACAGATTTTATCCTGTCGGCTGAGATCATGACCATTGCATTGGCGGCCATTGAAGCTCCGAATCTGTGGATGCAGGCAGCGACGCTGGCGGTTGTGGGGATTGGTGTGACAATTGCGGTTTATGGATCGGTCGCGCTGATCGTGAAGATGGACGACGTAGGCCTGTACCTGGCGCAGAACGCGCCGACGCCTATTGGGCGTGGATTGGGGCGCGGTCTGGTCAAAGCGATGCCGGGCGTGATGAAAACTCTGTCGATTGTCGGAACTGCTGCAATGCTGTGGGTCGGCGGATCAATTGTCATTCACGGGATGGAAGTTCTGGGCTTTGGCTGGCTCGGCCATCACATCCACGACTGGGCCTATGCGATTGGGCATTCGGTATCGGAACAGTGGGTGGGCGCTGTGGAATGGATTTCCAAAGCTGCGATGGACGGCGTGTTTGGTCTGGCCTGGGGGTTTGTTTTGATCCCGGTTGCAACCAAGGTCATGGGGCCGTTGTTCAACAGGAAAGCTGACCACTAAGATGCAGCATTTCCGCTTAGAAACCTTAATAGATGGGCCTATCATCCGAGAAATTGGATCACGCGGGTCCTCTCGGAGCGGTGCATCTTCGCTTCTCTCTGCACTGAGCATTGCCGCCGACGAAGTGCCGTTTGATGAAGAAGAACTCTACGGATTCTTACATTTTCGTATTGATACCGCACTCAAGGCACAGAAGCGTAGTCATTGGTCGGGCGGACGAGTTTACAACACTTTGACCGGGCAATCGGCAACTTACGTTCCCCTTTCAGGTACACATCTTCGCCAAGCGTTGTCTTGTATCGGCTTGCAACCACCCAAGAAAGTGGTGGTGCAAGGACGGTATGAGTTGCGATTGGATTACGCTCTGAAAGCCTATGACGCGCTCAAACTGAAGGTTAAGACTGGATCCAAATGAAAAGGGCGGCCAAAGCCGCCCTTTGCTCTATTCTTCGTGATTGGCTTACAGGCCCAGCAGTTCCTTGACTTTGGCAACCGTTGCATCTGCGGTGATGCCGAAGTGCTTGAAAAGTTCACCCGCCGGAGCAGACGCGCCAAAGCCCGACATGCCGATGAAACCGGCCTTGGCTTCGCGGCCACGCTCGCCCAGCAGCCAGCGGTCCCAGCCACCGGCGCGAACTGCGGCCTCGATACCGACGCGCACGGCACCTGCGGGCAGAACGCGCTTGCGGTAGGCTTCGTCCTGCTCGGCGAACAGTTCCATGCAGGGCATGGAGACAACGCGGGTGCCAATGCCTTCGGCCTCGAGCATGGCCTTGGCTTCCATCGCCAGCGAAACTTCCGAACCGGTCGCAATCAGGATGGCCTGACGCTTGCCTTCGGCTTCGGCCAGAACGTAAGCGCCTTGTGCAACTAGGTTCTTGGCTTTGTGCTGGGTCCGTACGGTAGGCACGCCCTGACGGGTCAGCGACAGGACCGAGGGGCTGTCCTTGAAGGTCAGCGCCAGCTCCCAGGCTTCGGCGGTCTCAACCGTGTCGGCAGGGCGGAACACATAGGTGTTCGGCGTTGCGCGCGAGATGGCCAGATGCTCGACCGGCTGGTGCGTCGGGCCGTCTTCGCCCAGACCGATCGAGTCGTGGGTCATCACGAAGACCGACGGTATTTTCATCAGCGCTGCCAGACGCATGGACGGACGGGCATAGTCGGTGAAGGCCATGAACGTACCGCCATAGGGGCGGATGCCGCCATGCAGCGCCATGCCGTTCATCGCGGCGGCCATGCCGTGTTCACGAATACCGTAGTGGATGTAGCGGCCCTTGCGGTTTTCCGGCAGGAACACGCCCATATCGGCCGATTTGGTGTTGTTCGACCCGGTCAGGTCAGCCGAGCCGCCGACGGTCTCGGTCATGATCGGGTTCACGACGTTCAGAACCTTTTCAGACGAGGCGCGGGTGGCCAGTTTCGGCTGGTCTTCCGACATCTGTTTCTTGAACGCGCGAATGGCACCGGCCAGTTTCTTCGGCGCTTCGAACGCGTAGGCGCGGTTGAACTCGGCCTGCTTGCGCTCGGACAACTGCGCGAAACGCTCTTCCCACGCGGCGCGCTCAGCGACACCGCGGGTGCCGATGGCTTCCCACGCGGATTTCACGTTGGCCGGGACTTCGAACGCGTCATGCGGCCAGCCGTAGCCGTCTTTTGCTGCCTTCAACTGTTCCTGATCCGTCAAAGCGCCGTGGCCTTTGGACGTATCCTGCGCCGCGTGACCCAGAGCGATGTGGCTTTCACAGGCGATCATGGTCGGCTTGTTCGACTTTTTTGCCTGAACAATGGCCGCGTCGATGGCTTTGGGATCATGGCCGTCGATTTCGATCACATGCCAGCCCGAGGCCGCGAAACGGCGCACCTGATCAGTGCGGTCGGCCATATCGACAGTGCCGTCAATGGTGATGTTGTTGTTATCCCAGAAGACGATCAGCTTGCTCAACTCGTGACGACCGGCCAGCGTGATTGCTTCTTGGCTGACGCCCTCCATCAGGCAACCGTCGCCCGCAATCACATAGGTATAGTGATCAACGACCTTCTTGCCGTAATGCGCGCGCTGGATTTCTTCGGCCATGGCAAAGCCCACAGCGTTTGAGATGCCCTGACCCAGCGGACCGGTTGTGGTTTCGATCCCATCGACCAGGAAATTTTCCGGGTGACCGGCGGTTTTCGCTCCCAGTTGGCGGAAGTTCTTGATCTCGTCCAGCGTGACGTCAGCATGACCCGTGAGATAGAGCAGCGAATAGATCAGCATCGAGCCGTGACCCGCCGAAAGGATGAACCGGTCGCGATCAGGCCAGTTCGGGGCCGAGGCATCGAATTTCAGGTGCTTTTCGAACAGCACGGTCGCAACGTCGGCCATGCCCATCGGCATGCCGGAATGGCCGGAATTGGCGGCGGCGACGGCGTCAAGGGTCAGGGTGCGGATGGCCGCAGCTTTGTCCCAGTGTTCAGGATTGGCATTGCGCAGCGCAGTCAGGTCCACGGGCATTGTTCCTTTGGATTACAGGCAGATGGGCGCTCAATACCATCCGCCCCCCAAAGTGCAAGCAGAACTGGGCAATCTGGCCGAGGTGTGGTTCAAGAAAGTGGCCCAAGTTGTTGAAAGCAAACAGTGGGTATTTTCTGTCTCGTTGGGTTAGACTAGGGCAAGACGCGGCTTGTGTTGATTCGGACATAGGCGCAATACAAGGAACCTTGGTTAAGAGGTGGCAGGGGCATGAGCCAGATCGAAGAACTACAGCGCCGTATCATTGCCGCAATGGATCGGATCGGAACGGGTGTCGAGGCGCTGCGGGATGTAGCACCGGCCAGCGGCGGTGCGGATGACACCCTGCGCGCGGCACTGGACGATGAACGCGTTGCAAATGCGCAGTTGGAAGAACGTCTGAAATCGCTGAAGGAACGCCACGAGCAGGAAGTCGATGCCATGCGCGCCGATATGGAAAGCCTGCGGACGGCGCCGATAGAAGATCCTGAAAATGGCTCGTTACGGGAACAGTTGGCTGCAGCAACTGCAAAGCTGGCCTCGGTCGAGGCTGCCCGCGCTGAATTGGCGGCGGCTAAGGCAGCGTTGGAAAACCAGGATGAACTTGCAGCGCTCAAGGCTGAAAATGCACAATTGGCAGCCGCCGTCAGCGCGGCGCAAGAGGTTGAGGCCGAAAATGCGCGTCTTCGGTCAGAATTGGCCGACAGCGAGCGGGTGGCCGAGTTGAGCGCCGAGTTGGACATGCTACGCGCGGAACGCGCCAGCCACGGCGCGGCGATGTCGCGTCTGGATGACGATCTGCAGCGGATGCGTAAGGCGAATGAGCAATTGCGCCAATCGGTCGACGAATTGCGGGCCGCGGCCGAAGACGGCTTGCCCGATGCCGATCTGCTCAACCGCGCCACGGTGGCCGAGCTTGAGGCGACGCGCGCCGCGCAGGCGACGGATGCGGCCGAGGCACACGCGGTTCTGGCTCGGCTTGAACCGCTGTTGTCGCAGGCGAAACTGGCGGAAGGAGAGGTTGAATAATGCCCGAAGTGACCATTCAAATCGGTGGGCGCGGCTTTGAAGTCTCGTGCCAGGAAGGCGAAGAGGCGTTTCTGCATTCCGCAGCCAAGATGCTGGATGATGAGGCGCAGGTCCTATCCGATCAGATCGGCCGAATGCCGGAATCGCGGATGTTGCTGATGGCCGGTCTTATGCTGGCGGACAAGACCGCTGGAACGGATGAAAAATTTCATGCTCTCGAAGCTAAACTGGCCGCGGTCGAGGCAGAGTTGCAAGCGCTCAGAAATATGCCGCAACCAGAACCCGAACGGATTGAGGTGGCAGTGGTGCCGCCCTCAGTTACAGACACTCTGGCGGAGTTAGCCGCACGGGCCGAAGCCCTGGCTTCGGTGGTCGAAGAAAGGTCTTCGGAATGAACGCCGTCAGAACTCTGACTTTTGCTGCGATGATGACACTGCCCGCCGGAGTGGCTGTGGCTGAAATCGACATTCTACCGGTGACATTTACCTGTGAAAACGGAGTTCCGCTGGAGGTCGCCTATTTCAATGCGCCAGACGGGTCCAGTGCGGCGGCGATGATCGTCGACAATCAACTGGTCACGCTGCGGCAGGCCCAAAGCGGGTCCGGTATCCGTTACGAGTCTGCGGGAGAGGTAGGGACTTACATCCTGCGTTCCAAAGGCTGGGACGCCACGGTGAGCTTTCTGGCGACAGGTTCGGATGCCGCCAGTGAGCAAATCATTCTACAAAACTGCAGCAGTCGCTGATCAGGCGTTCGCCTCGCGGATTTTGTCTGCGGCTTCTTTGTTGTAGCCGACGCCGTTGTCGTCAAACAGCGTATCCAACTCGCCCGACAGGGTCATTTCGGTGATGATGTCGCAACCACCGACGAATTCGCCTTTGACGAATAGCTGCGGCACGGTCGGCCAGTCGGAATAATCCTTGATGCCCTGACGCACATCTTCATCGGCCAGAACGTTCACGTCGGTATATTCCACACCCATGTAGTTCAGCACACCGGCCACGCGGGACGAAAACCCACACTGCGGCATTTCCTTGGTGCCTTTCATGTACAGCACAACATCATTGGCTTTGACGGTTTCATCGATTTGGGTCTTAACGTCGCTCATCTTGCTTGTCCTCTTCACCCGCATCCGGGGCGGTCGTTTCATTCTTTGACGGGTCAGAGGTCCATCCTTCTTCCTCCAACCGTCGGTGTTCGGCTTGCGCCAGGGCCAGCGGATCCAGCCCGTATCTTTCGATGCCGCCGACCTTGCTGATTTTGTCCGGATCGGGACGCATGTCGGCGAGGTTACGTTTTCTGTTCCGCTTCACATAGGCTTCGATCAGCGCGGCGGCAACTACCAATGCTGCGGGTACACCTATCCAGAACATCCAGCCACTCATTTTAGGCACTCACCTTTTTTCGTCGTTCGTACTCGCGCCGTCTCATTTTCCTTGTGACACGCCAATATCTGGGCCCGTATTTTAGCAGTTTTGGTAGATCACAAAACAAGATCGCTAACGAGTAGACTATGTCGAAGACCAGATAGGTTAGTCGTAGCAGAACCCATCCGATCGGTTCGTCCACTATTCAGGCGCTTTCGTCGTCAGTGCCAGTGCGTGCAGGTCGCCATCCGGGCCGTCCATCTTACCTTTCAACGCTGCATAGACCGCACGTTGCTGCTGGACCCGGTTTTTGCCGCGAAAGCTCTCATCCACGACCATGGCAGACATATGCACGCCGTCATGCCCGCCGACTTGAATTTCCGCATCCGGAAAGGCTTCGCGCAGCAGGTGTTCGATTTCGTGGGCGCTCATCGGCATGTAGGTAACTCCTGAAGGTCTTTCCCAAGATGTAGAGCGCCAGGGCGGGGCGTGCAAGGGTGTGAAAGGGGGCTGAAAACGACAAAACCCGCGTCTATCGGGACGCAGGTTTTGCGATCAGTAGGTGATCAGCGTTCAGGCCACGGCTTCGGCAAAGCTGTTACGGAAAGTGGCGGTCAGTTCCTCGAGCGAAGCCTCGGAGTTGCCAATACGCACGCTGTCGCTGGTAAAGCGGCCAACAGAGACCAGCGGAACGCCAGCCTGACCTGCTGCGATCATCAGTGCCTCAGCCTGATCGAAGTTGCAGGCCACTAGGTAACGGGCCTGATCCTCTCCGAACAGAAATGCAGTAGAAGCCTCATCAAGGTGAACCCCCACGCCGGCGGCCTCGGCCAACTCGAACGCTGCCAGTGCCAGACCGCCATCGCCCAGATCGGTGCAGGCCTTGATCATCTTGCGATTGGCGCGGATGAACTCGCCGTTACGCTTTTCCGCGTCCAGATCGACATGCGGCGCGTCGCCGTCTTCGCGGTTGAACACTTCGGCCAGCAGGGCTGACTGACCCAGATGGCCATGGGTTTCACCGATGACCAGCGCGACGTGGCCTTCACGGACTTCATTGCCGATGATTTCGTCGGTGTGATTCAGCAGACCAACCGCACCGATGGTCGGGGTGGGTAGGATCGCCTGACCGTCGGTTTCATTATACAGCGACACGTTGCCTGACACGATGGGCATGTCCAGCGCGGCAACCGCCTCGCCGATACCCTGAATGGCGCCGACGAACTGGCCCATGATTTCGGGCTTTTCGGGGTTGCCGAAGTTCAGGTTGTCGGTGGTTGCCAGTGGTTTCGCACCCACGGCGGTCAGGTTGCGATAGGCTTCGGCGACCGCCTGCTTGCCGCCTTCGACTGGGTTGGCGCGCACATAGCGCGGGGTGACGTCACTGGTGAATGCCAGCGCCTTGTCGGTGCCGTGCACGCGAACCATGCCCGCACCCAGACCCGGCGTGCGGGCGGTGTCAGCCATGACCATCGTGTCATATTGTTCGTAGACCCATTGCTTGCCCGCATAGTTGGGCGATGCGAGCAGGGTACGCAGACCGTCAATTGGGTCGATTTGGGGTACCTCAGGCAGTTCTTCAGCCTCGGGCGTTGCCACCCAAGGGCGGTCATATTCCGGTGCGGTCGACGAGAGCTTGGACAGAACCAGATCGGCTTTGACCTCTCCGTTATGGACAATCAGGAAGCGGTCTTCGGCAATGGTTTCGCCTACGATGGCAAAGTCCAGGTCCCATTTTTCGAATACAGCGCGGGCCTCGGCCTCAAGCTCGGGCTTTAGAACCATCAACATGCGTTCTTGAGATTCCGACAACATCATCTCATAAGCGGTCATGTTTTCTTCGCGCTGGGGGACGTTCTCTAAGTCCAGACGCACGCCCAGACCGCCTTTGTCACCCATTTCCACCGCGGAACAGGTCAGACCCGCTGCGCCCATGTCCTGGATTGAGATTACGGCCCCGGTCCGCATCAATTCCAGCGTGGCTTCCATCAGGCGCTTTTCAGTGAATGGGTCGCCGACCTGAACTGTGGGACGCTTTTCTTCGATTGTGTCGTCGAACTCAGCCGAAGCCATGGTTGCGCCGCCCACGCCGTCACGACCGGTCTTGGCACCCAGATAGACGACAGGCATACCGACGCCCGAAGCTGCCGAGTAGAAAATCTTATCGCTGTCGGCCAATCCTGCAGCAAACGCGTTCACCAGACAGTTACCGTTATAGGCCGGGTGGAATCTCACCTCACCACCTACGCAGGGCACGCCGAAACAGTTGCCATAGCCGCCGATACCTTCGACCACACCGTTTACCAGTTGGCGGGTCTTGTGATGGCCGGGCTCGCCGAAGGACAGAGCATTCATAGACGCAATGGGACGCGCGCCCATGGTGAAGACGTCGCGCAGGATGCCGCCGACACCCGTCGCCGCACCCTGATAGGGTTCGATGTAGGACGGGTGGTTGTGGCTCTCCATTTTGAAGACCACCGCCTGACCGTCGCCAATGTCGACAACACCCGCGTTCTCACCCGGTCCGCAGATCACCTGAGGGCCCGAGGTGGGCAGGGTACGCAGCCATTTCTTGGACGACTTATAGGAACAATGCTCGTTCCACATGGCCGAAAAGATGCCCAGTTCGGTGAAGGTCGGCTCACGCCCGATGATCTCGAGGATCATGTCGTATTCGTCGGGCTTGAGCCCGTGTGCGGCGATCAGATCGGGTGTGATTGCGGGCTCTTGCATCTTCTGTCCTGTGTCCAAGTGGGCCGAGATTGCGCGCCTTTTAGGGCAAGGGCGCGCCCGTGGAAAGGGTTAAGACCCGCAAGGCATAGTTTGACGCGGACCAAAGGTAAAAAAAAACGGCCGCCCGGTGCGTTGAGCAGGGCGGCCATTATGGTCTTTCAGGTATCTTCATTCTACTCCGGCGCGCCGTGAGCGGAACCGGTTTTTTGACCCTGCTGTTCGGCTTGCTGGTTGGCGGCTTCACCGGCAGCAGCCCCGATGGCGGTTTTTTGTTCCTCAGTGAGGTGATCGGCGTCGTCCAGTCCAGGGATCGCTACGCGCACCTCGCGGCGGGCAAAGTCGATGCCGTTTTCCTTGAACGCGGCCTTCACGCGATTGAAGATTTCCTTGCGCAGGGTGAACTGCTTGCCCGGCTTGGCCATGAACTTGCCACGGATGATCATGCCAACATCGTCAAAGTCAAACACGCCTTGCGACTTGAAGGGCTGCAGGAACCCGTCCTTGTGGGTTTCGTCTTCCATCATCTCAGCACCGATCTTCTTGAAGATCTTCTTCACCTTGTTGGGGTCGGTGTCGAATGGCACGGTGAACTTCAGTTTCATGATGACCCAGTCGCGGCTGTAATTGGTCAACTTCTGGATTTCACCGTAAGGGATGGTGTGAACCGGACCGCGGTGGTGACGCAGTTGCATCGAGCGGATCGAGATTTTCTCGACCGTTCCGGTGGTGCCTCCGACATCCACATATTCGCCAACCCGGAAAGCATCATCCACCAGAAAGAAAACGCCGCCGACGATGTCAGCCACCAGTTTCTGGGCGCCAAAGCCGATGGCCAGACCCAACACACCAGCACCGGCCAGAAGCGGGGTGATATTGATTCCCAATGCCCCAAGGGCAAGCAGGACAAAAATCACCGCGATGGCAGCCTGCGCGGTCACTCTCAGCAGCGGCAGAACCGTCGCCAGACGCGAACCGCCTGAACCACCGCCTTCACCAGCCTCTTCGTCGGGGCTTTGCTCGGCTGCAGTTTGTTCTTTCGCCAGACGCCGGTTGATCCAGAGCGAGACGACCTCGTTCAGGATGTAGCCGACAGCGATGATGATGAAGAACTGGATCAGCTTGCTACCGGATTCGGCGCCTCCACCTGCGATTTCCTGCAGGTCCAGATCCCATGCCCTGGCAATCATCAGGATGACCAGAATGCCAGCCAAAACCCGGCCAATGCGGATATAACTGCGTTTGCTGGATTTATACGCCCGCTCAGCAACAGGGCCTTCGCCCTGCATCGGAGGTTGAAGATGGCGCACCAAACCGCGGATCAACGTGTCCAGCGCTGGCGCGATCAGCAGCCAGAACATGGTGGTGTAGTGAGCGCCCTGAACCAGCATATGCAGGTAAACCGGGTTGCGCTGTGCGACAAGGAATTCGACAAGCAACCAGATCACCGCCGACACGCCGATGGCGAAATAGGGGTAATAATGAGCAACTTCTTCGTCGAACTTGGTGTGATCGGGGTCTGTGCCCAACATCATTTGCGAAAGCCCCTCACGGGCTTTCCAGGCTATTACGCCAATATAGATGTGGGTCGCAGCGTTCAGCCAGAATCCGATACGTGTTTCACGGCCGGTAATGCCGTTCAGTTCGTTGAAATGAAGAATGAACAGCGTGAAACCGATCAGGAACAGAAGGCCAATCAGATTACGGTGCAGGTATTTCGCCCAATGATCATCAATATTCACCAGCCGATAGTGCGGTTTGTTCGGAGCCAGAATGAACCGCGAGGCGGCAGCTCCCAATCGGGGAATCCAGATCAGGTAGAAAACAAAGGGCGCGGCGTAGATGATTTGTTCGGGCGTCAGAAGGCCGCGTCCCAGCGCTCGGATAACGACGTAAAACACGACCAGTCCTGCGATTTCGCGGCAGAAACGGCGGAACAGGTATCTGACTGCCCCCCACAGGTCGTTTTCATCGGCCGCTTCAACCCCGCGAAGCCAATTGCGGGTAAGGAAGCCGAACAGCTTTTCCGCAACGAACCCGACGACTAGGACGCTTAAGATCAAGCCCAAAAGAGATAGTGCGCCGGTGGTCCCAAAGGTGCCGACAAAGGTCTCGACCGCTTGAACCTGCGCTGTGAAAAGGTTCGGTATGGTGACCGCAACATGCGTCCACGACGCCACCATTTCGGCCCAAATCTCGTTGATTTCAGTTATCGGGTCTTCACGATCCGCTGCCTCAGCGGCGTGTTTTTCCGCGACCGCATCCAGACGCTCCAACAAAATGGCGCGAACTTGATCGTCGGACATACGCGCGACCAGATCGTCGACCTGTTCAGGTGTCAGGTCTTCAGGAATGCTGACAGGGGCTGTGGAACCGGTCGAGCCGTTGCTCTGCGCCAATACAGGCCCGGTCAGGCAAACAACGGAGATTATCACCAGCAATAGGCGAAAGGGCTGAAACATCGAATCTGTCCTCGAACACAAGTCTTCGTGATTTTTTTCGTGATCATAGGTCTAAGTGCCCGGAAATCACAGAAGTTTTGGCAATCGGACTGGCACACGTGGCCTTAAGCCAAAAAAAAGGCCGAGCACTAAGCTCGGCCGTAGTCCAACAGGGAGGTATGAAGATGATGAGCGTTTCAGCATCACCGCCTTCGAGTGCTCATTTAGGGATCAGTTTGTGAACGATCAAGATTTTTCAGACTGATTACTTGTCATGCCCGCTATGCTGCGTGCGCATAGCTAGAGTTTTCCCATCTGCTTCAACTGCTTGCGTTGGGCGATGATCTCATCCTGAACAAAGTCACGGAAGGCTTCGACGCGTTTGGAATGGCGCAATTCTTCGGGGTAGGCGAGATAGACGGGAACGTCTGCGGTTTCGATATCTGACAGGATCGGAACAAGATGCGGAAAATCCTGCGTCACGTAATCCGGCAGCACGCCGATGCCCAGATTATGAAGCACGCCCTGCAGAACACCGAAATAGTTGTTCACGGTCAGCAGCGAACCGGGGTTATACGTCATCAAGTGCCGTACCATCGAGGCGCTTGCACCGACCTGTGGGGCCGAGGGCGTCTGACAAATCAGTCGATGGTCCTTGATTTCGTCCAGTGACTCCAGCATCCCGCCATGCGTTTCGATGTATTCCTGGGTCGCGTACAGCATCATCTGCACGGTCATCAGCCGCTTGCGGACCAGATCGGCCTGGCTGGGTTCTTTCATGCGAATAGCGACGTCGGCTTCGCGCATGGGCAGGTCCAGCACACGCTCTTCCAGCATCAGGTCTATGTTGAGGTCGGGATACTGTTCGTACAGTTTCGGCAGGCGAGGGGCCAGCCAGAGCGTACCGAAGCCAAAAGTGGTGGTGACCCGCAGCACGCCAAAGACTTCTTCTTCGCTGTCGCGGATACGGGCGGCAGCGGCGTCCAGTCGTTTTGACATGGCCGAAGTTGCATCGAACAGCAACTCACCCTGTTCGGTCAGGATCAGACCGCGTGCGTGTCGGTGAAACAGAGTCGAATCGAGCGACTCTTCCAGTGCTCTGATCTGTCGGCTGACGGCCGATTGTGACAGATTCAGCTTGTCACCCGCATGAGTCAGGCTGCCTGCATCCGCCACCGCGTGAAATATTCTAAGCTTGTCCCAATCCATCGCCGCAACTTTCGTTATTCCTCGGAACGCCTATATGAAATAGGTAACAACTTCCACATTCAAACGCTGAAATCCTTAGGATTCAGAGGATAAAACCTATGCAGGTCAGATATTATGACCTAAAATGGGTGAAAAAGTAGCACACTGATCTGACGAGGGGAGGCGTCTGATGAGTCAGCCACAAATATCGTTGAGTGACCGGTTCGATCTGGAAAAGAACCCGGTCCTTTTGAACGGGACGCAAGCGCTTGTGCGTCTGATGCTGATCCAAAAGGCGCGGGACACGCGGGTGGGGTTGAACACGGCGGGTCTGGTGACCGGTTATCGCGGGTCGCCGCTGGGTGCCGTGGACCAGCAGATGACGAGAGCGCAAAAGCAACTGGCCGAAAGCGACGTCACGTTTCAGTACGGATTGAACGAGGATCTGGCTGCCACCGCCCTATGGGGTAGCCAGCAAGCGGGGTTGCGCGGGGACGGACGGTTCGATGGCGTATTCGGCCTATGGTACGGCAAAGGGCCTGGGGTAGACCGGTCCGGCGATGCGATGCGCCACGCCAACATGGCGGGTACGGCCAAGCATGGCGGCGTGCTAGTGGCCATGGGAGATGATCACACCGGCGAAAGCTCAACCGTACTGCACCAGTCCGAATGGTCGCTGGTCGACATGTACATGCCAATTGTCAGCCCTGCGGGTGTACAGGAGGTTCTGGATTGCGGTGTCTACGGGATTGCGCTCAGCCGGTTCTCGGGGCTTTGGGTCGGTCTGAAGACGATGAAGGACACGATCGAAGTAACATCGGTCGTTGACGGAAGCGCCGATCGAATGAAGTTGGTCGTGCCTGAGTTCGACGTGCCCGACGGCGGGTTGAACATCCGCCTGGGCGACACACCGCACCTGCAGGAAGGGCGGATGATCGACTATAAACGCTTCGCTGCCGAGACGTTCTCGCACGTTAACACGATGGACCGTCGGGTCTGGGGCAAACCCGGGGCCAAAGTCGGCTTTGTCGCGGCAGGGAAAAACTGGCTGGACCTGACCCATGCGATGTCTCTTTTGAACATCGACGAGGCCGAGGCCGAACGTCTGGGCATCACCACATACAAGGTCGGACAAACCTTCCCGCTGGACATGGCCGGATTCCATGACTGGGCACAAGGGCTTGACCTTATTGTTATCGTTGAAGAAAAACGCAAACTGATCGAGGTGCAGGTCAAAGAAGCCATCTTTGACGATCGCCGCGGTCGCCGTGTGTACGGTTGGTACAAAGGCGGGGCCGGGACGCTGCACCGCGAGGAACTGTTCCCGACGCGTGGCGCGCTGGACCCGATCATGATCGCCGAGAAACTGGGTGAGATTCTGATCGAAGAGGGCCGGGATACCGACGGTGTTCGCGCCGGCCTGGCCAGCCTGTCCGATGCTCGCCGGGCGGACAATGCCGAGGAAATCGCAACGCGACTGCCGTATTTCTGTTCGGGCTGCCCGCATAACAGTTCGACCCGGTTGCCCAATGGCAGCCGTGCTTATGCGGGCATCGGTTGTCACTACATGGTGCAGTGGATGGACCGCGAAACCACCGGCTTCACGCAGATGGGCGGTGAGGGTGCAAACTGGATCGGTGAGGCGCCATTCTCAACCACCAAACATGTGTTCCAGAACCTCGGCGACGGGACATATAACCACTCGGGTGTGCAGGCGGTCCGGGCGGCTTTGTCGGCGGGCACGAATATCACCTTCAAGATCCTGTTCAACGACGCCGTCGCTATGACCGGCGGGCAGGAGAACGAAGGCGGTCTGACGGCAGAACGGATCGTGGCCGAAGTCAAAGCCATGGGCGTTCAGCATGTCGCGGTGGTTTACGATGAAAAAGAAGATTTAAATTTCAAGGCTCTGCCCGCCGGAGTTGAAACCTTTGAACGAGCCGAACTGATTCAAGTGCAGGAACGTTTTCGCGAGATTGTGGGCGTTTCGGTCATCGTCTACGTCCAGACCTGCGCCGCCGAAAAACGGCGTCGTCGCAAAAAAGGTGCGTTCCCGGATCCGGACAAACGGGTCTTTATCAACACTGATATCTGCGAAGGATGCGGTGATTGCGGTGTGCAGTCGAACTGCGTCTCGATTGTGCCCGTCGAGACCGAGTTGGGCCGCAAGCGGGCCGTCGACCAATCCAGCTGCAACAAGGACTTCTCTTGTATCATCGGGTTTTGCCCGTCGTTTGTAACGTTGGAAGGCGCGCAAATCCGAAAGGAGGCAATCACCGAAATCGACCTGCCGGATTTGCCCGATCCCGTGCTGCCAGAGATCAAGGGAACTCATAACGTGGTCATCACCGGAGTTGGGGGCACCGGCGTCGTGACCTTGGGTGCCGTACTGGCGCAAGCGGCACAGATCGACGGCAAAGGCGCCGGGATGATGGAGATGGCAGGTTTGGCCCAGAAGGGAGGCGCTGTGCATATCAACTGCCGCTTGGCCAACCGCCCCGAAGATATCAGTGCCATTCGCGTCGCCACAGGCGAGGCACATGCCTTGATCGGTGGCGATCTGGTGGTGTCCGCCGGGGCCAAGACGTTGGGCCTGACACGGGCCGGCCAAACCGGGGCTGTCGTCAACAGCCATGAAACCGTCACCGGTGATTTCACCCGTGATACTGAGTTCAGAATTCCGGGCGACAGACTCAAATTGTCATTGCAGGCGCGGTTGAAAGAGGATGTCTCGCTGTTTGATGCTACCGATCTGGCGCGCGCAGTGATGGGAGACTCGATCTATTCCAACATGATGATCTTCGGCGCGGCATGGCAACGCGGTCTTCTGCCTGTCAGCCATCAGGCCATCGTGTCGGCCATTGAATTGAACGGCACGGCGGTTGAGCGCAACAAACGCGCTTTCGAAATTGGGCGTTGGGCCGTCTTGCATCCGCAAGAGGTTACAGGGATTCTAGAGCCTAATACGGCTGAATTGCCGAAGACTCTGGACGCGATTATTGGTTTTCGTGTGCAACACCTGACCGCTTACCAAAGTGGTCGTCTGGCTAAACGGTATCTCAAATTGGTTAATGCGTTTGACGATGAAGGCATCCGCAAGGCCGTGGCGAAAGGATATCACAAGCTGTTGTCCTATAAGGATGAATACGAGGTTGCCCGCCTGATGCTGGACAGTCGGGATAAGGCGGCGGCAGAGTTTGATGGGGTTTTCAAAATGACCTTCCATTTGGCCCCGCCCATTCTGGGTGGCACCGGATCGGACGGTCGGCCAAAGAAACATGCGTATGGGGAATGGTTGCTGAAGCCTATGAAAGTTCTCGCCAAACTGAAAGTCCTGCGCGGGACACCGCTGGACATTTTCGGTTACAATGCCGAACGGCGGATGGAACGGAAGCTGATCAAGCAATATGAGCTGGATATCAAAGAGATAATCCCTCTTGTTACACCTCAAACGCGGGATGCGATTATCGCCCTTGCGCAATTGCCGTTGGACATTCGTGGGTTCGGGCCGGTTTTGCGTGCAAACGAGGCCAAAGCGGCCAATCGGCGCGAAGAACTGCTATCCTCGATCCGCAACGGAGGGCCCGAACTGCGCGCGGCGGCGGAGTAAATCGTCACTGTCTTGTCACGGAACCTAGGCAAAATTGTTGCTTAAACCTATCTTGCAGGCAGTAAACTCGGAGATTCGAATGCCCTCGCGCCGTCATGTCGCTCGTGACATTTCCTACGCTTATTCCGCCGAAACCAAAGGCGGGCAGATGGTGATCAAACTGATGGAGAACACCACCGGTCGTATGCGCCTGATCAAGCGCGCGGATGGGTATGAGAAAGAGGTGGCTAACGGGCGCGATTTCTGGTCGGTGATGGTGGAACGCTACGGGCTGTCTCTGGATGTGGTCGGCGGGGCGTTGTCGAATGTTCCCAAAGACGGTCCACTGATCCTGATTGCCAATCACCCTTATGGCATTCTCGACGGGATGATGATGGGCCACATCCTGTCTCAAACCCGGGGTGATTTCCGTATTCTGGCCAACCATGTTTTCCGCAAGGCTGAGGATCTGAATCGCATCATTCTGCCGATCTCGTTTGATGAATCGAAAGAGGCTATGAAACTGAATCTGGAAACCCGCAAGACCGCGCTGAACTATCTGAGCGAGGGCGGGGCGATTGGAGTTTTTCCCGGAGGAACGGTCAGCACAGGCGTCAAGCCGTTCTCACATCCGATGGACCCGGGCTGGCGCGGTTTCACGGCGCGAATGGTGGCCAAGTCGAGCGCCACAGTGGTGCCGGTTTTCTTTGATGGACACACCTCGCGGCTTTTCCAGATTGCTAGTCATTTGCACAATACCCTGCGCATGGGTTTGCTGATCAAAGAGTTCAAGAAACGCGTCGATACGCCGGTCAAAGTGGTGATCGGAGACCCCATCTCGCGCGACGTTCTGGACCCTCTGGCGAAGGATACGCGCAAGATGATGGATTTCTTGCGCAAAGCCACGTATGAGCTGTCCCCAACGCCGCTGAAGTCTTATGACTACGGCTATGAATTTGAGGAACGGCATCGCGCCTAAAGGGGCAAATGGCAGTAGGTATCTTTGATTCTGGATTGGGCGGTCTGACCGTTCTGGACGCCGCGCAGAAACGTCTGCCGGACGTGGATTTCCTGTATTTCGCGGACAGCGGACATGCGCCCTATGGTGTGCGCGATGCCGAGAATATCTATGACCTGACACGGCGTGCCGTTTACGATCTTTGGAACCGCGGCTGTGATCTGGTGATTCTGGCCTGTAACACTGCCAGTGCGGCTGCTTTGCGCCGGATGCAGGAAGAAGGCGTGCCAGATGGCAAGCGCGTTCTGGGTGTCTTCGTACCTCTGATCGAAGCCCTGACCGAGCGTCAATGGGGCGACAACAGCCCTCCGCGTGAGGTCGCTGTCAAACACGTTGCGCTGTTTGCAACGCCAGCGACGGTGTCCAGCCGGGCCTTCCAGCGGGAACTGGCGTTTCGCGCAATTGGTGTGGATGTCGAGGCGCAGGCTTGTGGCGGTGTGGTCGACGCAATCGAAGACGGCGACATGATTCTGGCCGAGGCGCTGGTGCGCAGCCATGTGGATGCGCTAAAACGGAAAATGCCGGAACCGCAGGCCGCGATTTTGGGCTGTACTCACTATCCGCTGATGGCCGAAACTTTTCAGGCTGCCTTGGGTTCGGATGTGCAAGTGTTCAGCCAGGGGGCTTTGGTGGCTGAAAGCCTTGCGGATTACTTGCAGCGGCACCCGAAGATGCAGGGTGAGGGCAAAGGTGGGTTTCTGACCACAGGAAAGCCCGGCACGGTCAGCGACCGTGCTACGCAGTTCCTCCGACGACAAATCACGTTCGAGGCCGCCTGACTTAGGTCAAGGACGGCTTAACGCATTCTCCTTTATTCGAAGGCCGTCACATCGGCCGTCGTGATATGTGACACTATGGAACAAGAGGTCTGACATGACCCATAAAATCGCAATTCTGGGTGCCTCCGGCTATACCGGCGCCGAACTGGTGCGGTTGATCGCCGAGCACCCGAACATGGAAATCACGGCTTTGGCTGCCGAGCGGAAGGCCGGGATGTCGATGGCGCAGGTTTTCCCGCATCTGCGCCACATGGATTTGCCAGACCTTTGCAAAATCGCTGAGATTGATTTCTCGCAAATCGATCTGTGCTTCTGCGCGCTGCCCCACAAGACCAGCCAAGAGGTCATTCGCGACCTGCCGAAAGACCTGAAAATCATCGATCTCTCTGCGGATTTCCGTTTGCGGGACGCGGATGAATACGAGAAGTGGTACGGCAATCCGCACGTCGCCCTGGAGCAGCAGGAAGAGGCAGTTTATGGCCTGACCGAGTTCTACCGGAATGATATCCGCAACGCGCGGCTCGTTGCGGGCACGGGCTGCAATGCGGCCACGGGGCAGTATGTGCTGAGGCCGCTGATAATGGCGGGCGTGATCGATCTGGACGATATCGTGCTGGACCTGAAATGCGCCGTATCGGGGGCAGGGAGATCGCTGAAAGAAAATCTGCTGCACGCTGAGCTTAGCGAGGGTTACAATGCCTATGCCGTGGGTGGTACTCACCGACATCTGGGCGAGTTTGATCAGGAGTTTTCGGCTCTGGCTGGTCGCACCGTGCACGTGCAGTTCACGCCGCACCTGATCCCGGCCAACCGGGGTATTCTGGCGACCACTTACGTCAAGGGCGATCCGGCCAGTGTGTACGAAGCGCTGGGTAAGGCCTATGAAAATGAACCATTTATCCGGATGTTGCCGTTTGGCGAGACGCCTTCGACCCACCATGTGCGGGGTTCGAATTTCTGCCATATCGGTGTGGTTGGCGACCGGATTGAACGGCGCGCCATCGTGATCGGCGCGTTGGATAACCTGACAAAAGGTAGCAGTGGCCAAGCCTTGCAGAACGCTAACCTGATGTTAGGTGAGGATGAAACCGCGGGCCTGATGATGGCCCCGCTGTTCCCGTGAGGACGAAATGAAAACGCTCAAGAAACGCCGTCGTGTACAAGTTATTCTGCTGGCCGTCGTGGCTCTTTTCGTGGCCACGGGGTTGATTGGATATGCGTTGCAGGACGGTATAAACTTCTTCCGCTCACCCAGTCAGGTGATCGCCGAGCCGCCGAAACCGACTGAGGTTTTCCGCATCGGCGGTCTTGTCGAGGAAGGCTCGATCATACGAGGGCAGGGCGAGACGGTGCATTTTGTCGTGACCGATGGTGGCGAAAGTGTGCCGGTGGCATTCACCGGTGTTCTGCCTGATTTGTTTGCCGAAAATCAGGGTATGGTGGGCACGGGTTCATACGTAAATGGTGTTTTTGAAGCCACTGAAATTCTTGCCAAACACGATGAAACCTACATGCCGAAAGAGGTCGTGGATGCTCTGAAAGAGCAAGGCGTTTACCAGGAAGCAGACGAAAGCTGAACTCAGCTGCCCTGCGGGCCTGCGGCGGGAATTGATTTGGAATTAATAATGCAGGGCGTTGCGCGCAACCGGCGGGCAGCGCCCTGTTTCGTTGGAGGAATTTAACCGGGTTGGGAAACTGTGTGTCGGACCAAATGCGGAGGGTGCGATGCAGACGGTGCGACAGATTGCAACTGAGATTGTGGCCCGCGAAGGCGGGTTTGTGGACGATCCAGACGATCCCGGCGGAGCGACCAAGTACGGTGTGACCATTCACACCATGCGCCGCCTTGGGCTGGACCTTTCGGGCGATGGGGTGATCAACGGTGCCGATGTACGTATGCTCAGCAAATCACAGGCTGTCGATATTTTTGTGCAGCATTACTTTGAGCTGCCCCGGCTGAGCCTGCTCCCGACGATTTTGCACCCTTCGGTGTTTGACATGTACGTCAACGCCGGTGGGCAGGCCGTCAAGATTCTTCAACGTCTGCTACGTGAAATGGGGTTCGGGGTCACCGTTGACGGAATCGTTGGGCCAAAAACTGCGCGGGCCTGCGAGAACGCGGCGGACCCTGATCCGGTGGCTTTGCGGGATTCCTATGGTGTCGCGCGGCGTAACTTTTACTTTCGGCTTGCCGACAACAGGCCCGCATCCCGCAAATACGCCCGGAGCCGGGCGGGTGGCAAAGGCGGGTGGATTCGCCGGGCCGAGGAATTTGTCTCTCCGGCATATCACTTAAGCGATGCAGATTTTCAAAGGAGAGTTGCGGGATGGGGCTGATCTCGAACGTCTTGACGTTTCTGTTCGGAGGCGGTCGCAACGTCGTGCGCGAAACTGCTGAAATATTTCGGGAAAATGCCGAGAACGGGGCTGCGCGCAGTCTGACGTTACAGCAACAGGCGATGGTTCAGTTCGGTCAGGAGTTTCAGGTGCCTCGCAAAGGCGCATTTGATCGGGTCATGGACGGGCTCAACCGGTTGCCGCGCCCGGCGATGGCGCTGGGGACGTTGGGTTTGTTCGTTGCCGCCATGGTCGATCCGTTGTGGTTCGCGGCGCGGATGCAGGGGATCGCCTTAGTGCCCGAGCCGTTGTGGTGGCTGCTTGGTGTAATCGTGTCGTTCTATTTCGGTGCGCGTCATCAGACCAAGGTTCAGGATATGCAACGAGAGATTACGGCCACGATGCAGCGCGCGCCCCAGGTGCTGGAAAACCTTCAAGCGTTGAAAGCCCTGCGCAGTGATGGAATCGGGGCTGCCGACCCTGGGACCGACGTTGCACTGGCCGAAAGTGCCAGCCATCCCGGCGACAACCCGGCGTTGGAGGACTGGCGGCGCAAACGCACAGCCTGACCCGCGACACTATGCTCGCCCCAAAGGGGCGAAAGTGATTGGTGCTTGCCCGGTAACGGGATTATATCCGGGGCCATGATTACAGAACTTGGCCACTTTGCCCTGATCCTCGCTTTTCTGGTTGCCATCGTGCAGTCAGTGGTTCCGCTGATTGGTGCCGCCAAACGGTGGCCCGGATGGATGTCCTTTGCCGAACCTGCGGCCATCCTGCAGTTCCTGCTGGTTGGGTTCTCGTTCTGGGCACTGGTCTGGGCGTTTGTGACCTCGGATTTCTCGCTGCGGGTGGTAGTTGAAAACAGCCATTCAGCTAAACCGATGCTGTACAAGATCAGTGGCACATGGGGGAACCACGAAGGCTCGATGCTGTTGTGGGTTCTGATCGTGTCGTTGTTCGGCGCCATGGCCGCGTTCTTCGGGGGCGGCCTGCCACCCACACTGAAAGCGCGGGTTCTGGCGGTTCAGTCCGCGATTGCTGTGGCGTTCTTTGCCTTCATCCTGTTCACGTCGAACCCGTTCGACAGGCTGATCGTGGCGCCATTTGACGGGCGCGATCTGAACCCACTGTTGCAGGACCCCGGTTTGGCCTTTCATCCACCGTTCCTGTACCTGGGCTACGTGGGCCTGAGCATGGCCTTCAGCTTTGCCGTCGCCGCCCTTATCGAGGGACGCGTCGACGCCGCATGGGGACGCTGGGTGCGCCCTTGGACTCTGGCCGCGTGGGTTTTTCTGACCATCGGCATCGCGTTGGGATCCTGGTGGGCATATTACGAGCTTGGTTGGGGCGGGTTCTGGTTTTGGGACCCGGTCGAGAACGCCTCGTTCATGCCGTGGCTGCTGGCTGCTGCACTGCTGCACTCGGCCATTGTGGTGGAAAAGCGCGAGGCTCTGAAAAGCTGGACCATCCTGCTTGCGATCATTGCCTTTGGTTTCTCGCTGATCGGTACGTTCATTGTGCGATCGGGGCTGTTGACCTCGGTCCACGCTTTCGCCAACGACCCCGAACGTGGCGTGTTCATCCTGTTCATTCTGGTGATCTTCATCGGCGGGTCTCTGACCCTGTTTGCCGCGCGTGCGCAGGCGATGGAGGCCAAGGGCGTCTTTGGTATGGTCAGCCGCGAAAGCGCGCTGATTCTGAACAATATCCTGCTGGCCGTCAGCTGTTTCGTCGTGTTTGTCGGGACAATGTGGCCGATGGTGGCCGAGATGGCGTTCGATCGCAAACTCTCGGTTGGAGCGCCGTTCTTCAATTCGGCCTTCACGCCGTTCATGGTCGCATTGGGCATTGCTCTGCCGGTGGGCGCGATGCTTCCGTGGAAACGCGGCAAACTTGGCAAAACGGCTTTTTCCCTGCGCTATGCCTTCCTGCTGGCACTGGCTCTGGCCTTGCTGGTCTGGGCGACGCAGACCGGGCGCAGTGCGCTGGGGCCGGTTGGTCTGTTCCTGGGCGCATGGATCACCTTTGGAGCGGCCGTTGACTTGTGGAGCCGCACTGGGCGACAACGCAGCCTCAAGCGCCTGTTCCGTCTGCCGGGCGCAGACTGGGGCAAGGCTGTGGCGCATACCGGTCTGGGTGTGACCATTTTCGCCATTGCTGGCCTGACTGCGTGGGAGGTCGAAGACATCCGCGTTGCCCAACCCGGTCAGCCGTTCGAGGTCGGGCAGTTCACCCTGATGCTCAATGATGTCCGGCGTGTACAGGGGCCGAACTATTTCTCGACCATGGCTGATGTTGTGGTTGAAAAGAACGGGCGGCCTATGGGCACGCTTCATCCTGAAAAACGAGACTATCCGGTCGCTCGGATGCCTACAACCGAAGCGGCGATTGACTATCGGTTCCTCGGCGATCTCTATGTGGTTATAGGTGATCAGCAGGCCGATGGCGGCTGGGTCATGCGGACCTATATCAAACCGCTGGCGAACTGGATCTGGGGCGGCTGTATCCTGATGTCCCTGGGCGGGTTGCTCAGCCTGTCGGACCGCCGGTTCCGTGTAGCAGCCGGTGCGCGCAAGACGCCAGCGGGCGGAGTACCTGCGGAATGAAACGTCTGATCCTGATCCTGACGCTGATTGCGTCGCCTCTGTTTGCTGTCCAGCCCGACGAAGTTCTGGACGATCCGGCGCTGGAACAACGGGCGCGGGACCTCAGCACCGGGCTGCGTTGTCTGGTTTGCCGCAACGAAAGCATCGATGAAAGCAATGCCGAACTGGCTCGCGATTTAAGGATACTTCTGCGGGAACGTCTTGTGGCGGGGGACACGGATGAAGAGGCAATAGCCTTCATCGTGGATCGTTACGGCGAGTATGTGTTGCTGAAACCGACCACATCGGGCTCGAACCTGATGCTGTGGCTGGCCGGTCCGGTCATGTTGCTGATTGCCGCCGCGATGGGCTGGAGTTTTCTGCGCAAGCGGGCTCAGGTTCAAATCAGCGGTGATAAGGACAAGCTGACCGAAGCCGAAAAAGAGCGTTTGCGCCAAATTCTTGAAGACTGACCCAGGGTTCCGCTTTTCCTTCCCCTGTATTTCAGTCAGGGTTTCGAAAAGAACGGAATTTTGGTGAGGGGTTCATGGAATACGAAACGATCCTGTTGGACATCACGGACGATTTGGCGGTTGTGACCCTGAACCGTCCTGACAAGATGAACGCGATGACAGCGCAGATGCGGGCTGAGGTCACGCACGCTATGAAATACGCCGCCCGCCACGCGCGGGCGATTGTTCTGACCGGATCCGGCGGTGCCTTTTGTTCGGGGCAGGATCTTGGCGACGCGTCCAGCACAGGCAAGATCGATCTGGAACGGACGCTGCGCGATGAATACGAGCCGATGCTGGAGACGATCTATGACAGTCCGGTTCCCACCATTGCCGCCGTCAACGGCCCGGCCGCCGGGGCGGGGGCAAACCTTGCGCTGAGTGCGGATGTGGTGATTGCGACCGAAAGCGCCTATTTCCTACAGGCGTTTGCCCGGATTGGCCTGTTGCCCGACGCAGGTGGTACGTGGTTCATGCCGCGTCAGATGGGGTTTGCCAAGTCCATGGGGGCCGCCTTGTTTGCCGACAAGATCAGCGCGCGGCAAGCGGATGACTGGGGCCTGATCTGGGAAGCCGTGCCCGACGACGTGTTCGACGCCCATTGGCGCAAGCGCGCAGCTTATCTGGCCAAAGGTCCCACTGCCGGATTCGGAGCGATCAAAAAGGCGATCCGCGGGACATATGAGAAAACATTGCCGCAGCAACTGGCGATCGAGGCGCATCTGCAGGGTGATTGTGGCCGCAGCCGCGATTTCGCCGAAGGCGTCGTGGCCTTCATGGAAAAACGCCCCCCGAAATTCGAAGGGCGCTGAAGCTCAGGCACGGCGGCGACGGCGTGTACGACGCTCTGGTGCGCCATCGTCGCCAGTGCCATCCGATGCAGAGGAGAACGGCCCCAGGGCATCGGTGATCTGATCCAGTGTCGGGCGCGAGCCGCGCGGGCGCGTGTCCAGTGCTTCGCGCATTTTGTGCAGATGGTCGGGCATGGTGCCGCAGCAACCGCCTATGATCGTGGCCCCGGCATCCCGGGCCATTGCCGCGTAATCACCCATCAGTTCGGGCGTGCCGTCATAGTGGATGTGGCCATCGACATATTTCGGGATACCGGCATTGCCTTTCGAGATCACGGGACGCTCGGTTCCTTGTGCAGCAAAGCCCAGCACCGTGCGCAGAATGTCCGAGGCGCCGGTGCCGCAATTGGCTCCGAAAGCAACCGGTGGATTGGGCAGGGTTTCGACCAACTGCGCCAGTTCAGCCGAGGTGACGCCCATCATGGTACGCCCGGCGGTATCAAAGCTCATGGTGCCGCACCAGGGCATGTCGGCCAGGGCAAAGGCCTCGGCAGCCGCGCGGAACTCCTCCGGGGCGCTGATGGTTTCCAGCCACAGGACATCCGCACCGCCAACCTTGAGTGCCTCTGCCTGTTCGTGGAACATCTCGACTGCTGCGGCGTGGGAAAGGCTGCCGACAGGTTCCATGATCTCACCGGTCGGACCGACTGAGCCAGCCACCACGACAGGACGTCCGGCTTTGTCGGCGACCTCGCGGCCGAGTTCCGCGCCAATGCGGTTCAATTCGGCCACACGGTTCTGCGCATCATGCAGTTTCAAGCGTGCCGATGTGCCACCGAATGTGTTGGTCAGGAACAGATCGCTGCCCGCATCGACCGAGCCCTGATACAACGCGCGAATCTTGTCCGGGGCGTCCACGTTCCACAGCTCGGGCGCATCACCGGACTGCAGACCCATGTTGAAAAGGTTCGTACCTGTTGCGCCGTCTGCCAGAATGGCATCTTTGATTTCGAGAAGCTTGCTCAGTGCATTTGTCATTGGGATATTCCAAAAAAAGGCGCAATCGGCCTGACAATTATTAGAGACGCCCCGTGTCTCATGACCGGGACGTCAAATCAAATTCATAAATCTCATGAAGATCATGAGGTGGTCAAACAAGCCTTAGTCCGTTTCGCTGAGAACCTGGGCTTTGGCTTCGGGAAGAAGCTCGGCCATCTTGGCGCGGATTTCGTCATCCGAGGAAAGCGAACCCAGATCGCCCGAGACTTTGCGCACAACGTCTTCGTGCCCGGCTTCTTCCAGATCGGCTGTGACGACGGTTTTTGCGTAGTCTTCAGCCTCTTGGCCGGATTTGCCGAGTTTCTCTGCAGCCCAAAGGCCAAGCAGCTTGTTGCAGCGGGCCTGTGCCTTGAACTGCATTTCCTCGTCATGCGCAAACTTTGCTTCAAAGGCGTATTCGCGTTCGTCAAACGTGGTCATTGGTTGGGGACCTCTTGGATAACAACTTCTTTCCTGATGATATGACTATACGTGCGGCTGTTCGCAAGGTATTTGCGCTGCGTCAAAGCCCCTCGGGTCAGTAAACTTGCGGGAAAGGGGGGCTTGCACTATGAGAACGCCAACGTGAGGGGACTCATTCCCTCTGTTCTGAGTGGAAAGGTCGCTTATGGCGCGTCGCAAGAAAATCTATGAAGGTAAGGCCAAGATTCTGTACGAAGGTCCCGAACCGGGCACTATTGTACAGTATTTCAAGGATGACGCCACCGCGTTCAACGCCGAGAAAAAAGACGTGATCGACGGCAAGGGCGTACTGAACAACCGCCTGAGTGAATTCTTCATGAACGGGCTGGCTCAGATCGGCGTGCCGACCCATTTTATCCGCCGTCTGAACATGCGCGAACAACTGGTGCGCAGCTGTGAAATCGTGCCTCTGGAAGTGATCGTGCGCAACTATGCTGCCGGTTCGATGTCGAAACGTCTGGGCATCGCAGAGGGCACGCAACTGCCGCGTCCGATCGTGGAATACTGCTACAAGGACGATGCGCTGGGTGATCCTCTGGTTACCGAAGAACACATCGCCGCTTTTGGCTGGGCCAGCCAGCAGGACATGGAGGACATCCTGAGCCTCGCGTTGAGGGTGAATGACTTCATGAGCGGCATAATGCTGGCCGTGGGCATCCGTCTGGTTGATTTCAAGATCGAGATCGGCCGTGTCTATGACGGCGACTACCAACGACTGATCATCGCGGATGAGATCAGCCCCGACAGTTGCCGCCTGTGGGATATCGAGACCGGCCAGAAACTAGACAAGGACGTGTTCCGCCGCGATTTGGGCAGCCTGACCGATGCCTATTCCGAGGTTGCGCGCCGTCTGGGTGTTTTGCCCAAAAGCAACGTGACGAAACCGACGCTTATCAACTGAGCAGTATTTCGGTCCAAAAAATGCTGAAAGCGCTGTCTGCACCGACGGCGCTTTTTTCTTTTGCTCTAGTGGTTTGACAGCGCGTCCGGTCCTTCGCATTGTCGGGCAGGTGCAACCAGGGTGGTCCCGATATGGCCGAATTGTTTGATCAGGCTGTTTTTCTCAAATTCCTCGCGGCGCTGCTGGCGATCTTCAACCCGCTTTACGGCATCCCGATATTCCTAAGCATGACCGAGGGCTACTCGGCCTCGGAACGCAAACGAGTGGCGCTGATCGTAACGGGCACTGTTGTGATTGTCGCCCTGATCGCCGTACTGGTGGGCGAAGAGGTTCTGGCCATCTTTGGCATCGATATTCCATCGTTCCGTATCGCCGGTGGATTGATCATTCTGGGGGTCGGCATGTCGATGCTGAATGCCTCTGACCGGCCACAGGGCGATCAGCAGGCGGTGGAAGAGGGGGCCAAGAAGAAAAGCAATATCGCCGTTGTTCCGCTGGCGATACCTCTGACCATCGGTCCGGGCACTATCGCGACCACAATTGTCTTTGCCCACACGCTGTCCGACGGGGCCGAGATTGTCACCTTGGGGTCCGCAGTGTTGATTGCCTGCGCCATTGTGGGGCTGGGATTGCTGTTCGCGGACCCGATTTCCCGGTTTTTCGGGCCGACCATGATCAATGTGATTACCCGCGTCATGGCTATTATCCTTGTCGCTGTGGCCGTTGAAATGGTGCTGACCGGCACATTCAACGCCATAGATGCGCGGTACCCGGGACTGATCGGCGGAAGCTGATCGGCTCGCCTGCGTCAAACTGTATGCGGACAAGGGTTGTCGAACGCCGCTTCGCACGCTATCCCCCGCGCAACGGAACGGGCCCGGAACCACGGCCCTCAGCTGGAGTTGCAGGAATGAAAGCACGGGTGCATGTGATGCTGAAGAACGGGGTCCTCGACCCGCAGGGCGAGGCCGTGCGGCACGCTTTGGGCGCCATGGGCTTTGATCAGGTCGAAGGGGTGCGTCAGGGCAAGGTGATCGACCTGGAACTGGCTGAAGGCGCGACCGAGGCGGACATCACCGAGATGTGCGAAAAGCTGTTGGCCAATACCGTCATCGAGCGCTACGAGATCGAACTGGTCTGACTAGATGCGGGCCGCCCGTCTGATCACCTATCGTCAGCCACTGGAGCTGACAACCATTCCCGACCCCGAACCGGCCGAGGACGGCGTTGTCGTCCGGGTTTTGGCCTGCGGCGTTTGCCGGTCGGATTGGCACGCGTGGTCGGGGTCTGACCCGGATGTGGTCTTGCCGATGACACTCGGGCATGAGTATTGCGGCGAGGTTGTCGCGGTTGGGGCGCGTGTGTCTCTGTGGAAAGCCGGGGATCGGGTGATCGCGCCGTTCATTCTGGCCTGCGGTCATTGTCCCGATTGTGCGCAAGGTCATCAGACGATCTGTGCAGATCAGGTCGTGCCCGGTTTCACCTGTGATGGCGCCTTTGCCGAGTACATCGCTGTCGCGCATGCTGACGCCAACCTGACGGCCTTGCCGGACACGCTGCCACCCGAAATTGCGGCTGCCCTGGGTTGCCGGGTAACAACCGCATGGCAGGCATTGGTCGGTCGGGCGCAGATACAGGGCGGCGAATGGCTGGCCATCTTTGGCGGCGGTGGCGTCGGTCTGTCCACGCTGTTGCTGGGCAAGGCGCTGGGGGCCCGTGTCGTTGTAGTCGATATCGCCGACGACAAGCTGATCTATGCCCAAAGCCTTGGTGCTGACGCGGTGGTCAATGCGGCCACCAGCAATGCACCTGAAGCAGTGAAAGAAATCACCGGCGGCGGGGCACATGTGGCGATCGAGGCGCTGGGGGTCGAAACCACCACCGTCGCGGCGGTGAAATCCTTGCGCAAACTGGGTCGGATGGTACAGATCGGGATGCCAACAGGGCAGCACTCGGACATGTCCCTCCCGATGGACGTGCTGTATTCAGGCCAGTTGGCCGTATATGGAACACGCGGGATGCCAAGCTGGCGCTATCCGTCGCTGTTGTCACTGATTTCAGGGGGAAGCGTTAATCTCAGCCCGCTGGTGACGCGAAAAATATCTCTGAACCAGGTAAGTGATGAACTTGCCGCCTTTGACCTTCCAACGCCGCCGGGTGTTGCCGTGGTCACCGATTTTGTCTGTTAGGAGGGTCCGCAATGCGCGCAGCCGTCATCGTTTTCCCCGGTTCGAACTGTGACCGGGACCTTGCAGTGGCCTTTGAGCAGGCTGGATTTCAGGTCGATATGGTCTGGCACAAGGATGCCGCGCTGCCCGAGGGCATCGACATCGTGGGCGTGCCCGGCGGGTTTTCTTATGGCGACTACCTGCGCTGTGGTGCAATCGCCGCGCAATCACCGATCTGTAAGGCCGTGGTCGATCACACCAATCGGGGCGGTTACGCCGTGGGGGTGTGCAACGGGTTCCAGATTCTGACCGAAACCGGCATTCTGCCCGGCGCGCTGTTGCGCAACGCAGGCTTGAAATACATCTGCAAGACCGTGGGCCTGAAGGTGGAAACCAGCGACAGCGCCTTTACTCAAGGCTACAATGCGGGTGACGTGATCGGAATTCCGATTGCGCACCATGACGGAAACTATTTTGCCGATGACGCGACATTGTCTGCGCTTCGGGATCAGGACCGGATCGCATTCACCTATTCCGAGAATCCGAACGGCTCGGTCGGGGACATTGCCGGCATCCTGTCCGAAAATCGCAGGGTTCTCGGTATGATGCCGCATCCGGAACGTGCAGCGGATGATGGGCATGGTGGCACCGACGGTACGGCATTGTTCCGCGCATTGTCGGGTGTCCTCGCGCCTGCGTGACTTGAGGTTGTGCCGAACCCCGCGTAATTTTCCGGGATGAGCTCCGATCTTCGTTCCGGCTGGTCCAACCTGACAAAACCATTCCGCGGCGCGCCCCTTGGGTGGCGCCTGCGGTTTGCTGTGATCGCCTTGTTGGTCGCTGCCTTCGCGACGATCTGGATCACGAACCGTCTGCTGACGGACAGATTCACCGAGTCGACTCGCAACCGGGCCGAGGTGCGCCTTGCGCTGTATTCCGGTAACCTGCTGAGCGAACTGCGCAGAAACGCGATTGTACCGCAACTGCTGTCGCGTGATCCGGCGTTGATCTCGGCGCTGCAATCCGGTGACTTTTCGCTGTCTACACAACGCCTGATCTCATTTGTCGAAGAGATCGGGGCAGCGTCCCTGATGCTGTTGGATGGGGACGGGCGGCTGGTCGCGTCCACCGATCGCAACCGGTTGGGTGAAGCGCACCGCAGTTCGCCCTATTTTATTGATGCGGTACGTTCTAACGCCACGATCTTTACCGTCATTCCGAAGGAATCCGGCGGCTACAGTTTTGTCTACTCGCGCCGGATCGATGCCAATGCCGATAACCTTGGCGTGATTGTTGTCGAGGTCGATCTGCACAAGTTCGAGCTTGCGTGGGCCGGTATTTCCGATGCTGTGATGGTCACCGACAGCACCGGGGCGATCATCCTGTCGACCGAACCACAGTGGCGCGGGCTGGACGAAAACTCAGCCATGCTGCGGCAACCTCCGGAAGGTGCAATTCAACGCGCGATCCGGGCCACGGCGGATTGGACTGCTCTACCGCCCGATGCCTATCTGCAGGGCGAGGCTGTGATGCGGATGGAAACACGCATACCGTTCCGTGGCTGGCAGATGACGTCCTTCACGACCTACGCTTCGATCCGTGAAAAGGTAAACAGCGTTCTCGCGCTTGAGATCATGGGCTTTGCGATTCTGTTGGCGCTGGCCTTCTACGCACTCAGCCGAAGGGCAACGCTACGGATGGCCTTGTTCCAGCGCGAGTCGGCAGAGCTTCGCGCATTGAATGCAAGGCTGCAGCGGGAAATCGCTGAGCGCGAAAGGGTTGAAAAGACGCTGGAAGTTGCCGAACAGACGCTGGCACAAAGCTCGAAACTAGCCGCGTTGGGCGAGATGTCAGCCGCCGTCAGTCACGAGTTGAATCAACCGCTGGCTGCAATGAAAACCTATCTGGCCGGCGCGCGTTTGCTGCTGCGCCGAAACCGACCCGAAGAGGCATTGGCCAGCTTTGGCCGCATCGACGGTTTGATCGAGCGGATGGGCGCGATCACCCGGCAACTCAAATCCTACGCGCGTAAGGGAGCGGATGCGTTTTCGCCCGTAAATCTTGGCGAAGCGCTGGCCTCGTCCCTGTCGATGATGGAACCGCAACTGCGTCAGCGGCATGTGAAGATCACACAGATTTTGCCCGAGGAACCTGTCATTGTGATGGGGGACAGGATGCGGATTGAACAGGTGATGGTGAACCTCTTGCGCAATGCGCTTGACGCCACCAAATCTGTATCAGAGCCGGATGTGGAAATCATTCTGGCAGCAGGCGATATGGCGGTGCTGACAGTCCGTGACAACGGCTATGGTATCGAGGACATCGAGAACCTGTTCGAGCCGTTTTATACAACTAAGCAGCCCGGAGACGGGGTCGGTTTGGGACTTGCCATATCTTCGGGTATCGTAAACGACCATGGGGGGCGGTTGACCGCCCGCAACAGCCAGCACGGTGGCGCGGTGTTTGAGATGCAGCTGCCGATACTGGGAAGCGACGGCCTCGAGGCCGCTGAATAACAAAGGAATTACTATGGCACAGGCCATGAAAATCGCCATTGTGGATGACGAACAGGACATGCGCCAGTCGATCAGCCAGTGGCTGGCACTGTCGGGATATGACACCGAGACCTTTTCCAGCGCCGAGGATGCGCTGAAAGTGTTGGGGCCGGACTATCCGGGCATTGTCATCTCGGACATCAAAATGCCCGGTATGGACGGCATTCAGTTGCTGAAAAAGCTGATGGGGGCCGACAGCACTTTGCCGGTCATCATGATCACCGGTCACGGTGACGTACCCATGGCGGTTGAGGCGATGCGCGTGGGCGCGTTCGATTTCCTTGAAAAACCCTTTAACCCGGATCGGATGTCCGAACTGGCCAAGCGCGCCAGCAATGCCCGCCGTCTGACATTGGACAACCGGGCACTGCGGCGCGAGCTGTCAGGTGGCACGCAGATCATGAACAAGCTGATCGGCGCCAGCCCGGTGATGGAGCGTCTGCGCGAGGATATCCTGGACCTGGGGCAAGCGGACGGTCATGTCCTGATTGATGGTGAAACGGGCACCGGTAAAACGCTGGTCGCGCACGCGCTGCACGCGGTTGGCAGCCGGGCAGGCAAGAAATTCGTTCTGGTGTCCTGCGCGGCGCTTGAGGAAGACGTTCTGTCGAAACGCCTCTTTGGCCCGATGATGCCCGAGGATACGCAGTTGCCCGCCATTGAAGAGGCGCGCGGGGGGACGCTGGTTCTGGAGGATGTCGAGGCGCTGAGTGACACGCTGCAGGCCCGCTTGCTGAGTGTCATGAATGATCAGGGCACGCCGGCGGAAACGCGGATCGTTGCGATTTCCAACCTGCAAGAGGCCGGAAAGACCAGCGAAGACGTACTGCGCCCGGACCTGTTCTATCGCCTAGCCGCGCTGCGGATCACCATGCCGCCCCTGCGCCAGCGGGGCGAGGATATTCTGACGCTGTTCACCCGTCTCAGCGAGCAGTTTGCCGAGGAATACGGATGTGATGCGCCCCAGGTCAGTGCTCAGGAAGCTGCGCAACTGTTGCAGGCCCCGTGGCCGGGCAATGTACGCCAGTTGATCAACATCGCAGAACGCGCCGTGCTACAGTCGCGCCGCGGCTCGGGCACGATTGCGTCGCTGCTGATGTCGGATCACGAGGAAATGCAGCCGGTGATGACGACCGAGGGCAAACCGCTCAAGGAATATGTCGAAGCGTTCGAGCGGATGCTGATTGATAACACGATGCGCCGTCACAAGGGCTCGATTGCCTCGGTGATGGATGAACTGTGTTTGCCGCGGCGAACGCTGAACGAAAAGATGGCTAAATACGGTCTGCAGCGTTCGGATTATCTGTGATCAGGCAGGGGGCTCTGCCCCCGCCGCCCTTCTGGCGCTCCCCCGGGAAAATATTTTACCAGATAAAGATATCCTGAGCAGTGTTCAGGACCTCTGATGCAGTTTGCCCATTGTCTTTTCCACAGGACTGCTTTTATTGTGTCCGAACGGGCCGGGCCTTTTTGTGCCCCTAAGCCCCGAATCTTTGAGTTTCGCTGCTTTGCCGCGGATGGTGACAATCCCACGAGGCAAAGCAGACCGATTGTGCCCCAGATTGGGGCAGATGAACGCCTGAGCCCGTTTTTTCGGGCAAAAGGAATAAATGGGCAGGTCGCGGCAAACCGCGCCTGTCGGAGAAGAACCGCGATGACGCGCGCGCAACGAACGAATATACGGGCAGGGGGCCACAGCGCCAAACCCTGCCGCGCGCCGTCCGATATCGCCCTGACAAGACACCACCCCAAAAGCGCCTGTCCTCCCGGACGGGCCAGGACAACGCGTTTGGCGCGGTGCACCAAGGACACATGGCTAAGAAAATGCTTATCGATGCCACCCACGCGGAGGAAACTCGCGTTGTGGTGGTCGACGGAAACAAGGTTGAGGAGTTTGACTTTGAATCCGAAAACAAACGCCAGCTTGCCGGCAACATCTATCTTGCAAAAGTAACACGGGTCGAACCGTCGCTGCAGGCGGCTTTTGTTGATTATGGCGGGAACCGGCACGGTTTCCTCGCGTTCTCGGAAATTCACCCGGATTACTACCAGATCCCTGTCGCCGACCGCGAAGCGCTCATGGAAGAAGAGCGCGCCTATGCCGAGGCGATGAAGGCGCGGGATGAAGCCGAAGAGAGCAAGCCCAGGAAGCGCCGCTCGCGGTCGCGCACCAAGGCGGCGGACGTGAAATCCGACGATCCGGTCGAAACAATTGAAGTTTCCTCCGAACCGTCGGGCATGGAAACAATCGACCTGGATGAAGGTGAAGAGGGCGCTGATCTGACGGTTCCCGAAGGCACCTCTCCGATGGACCATGTCGCTGAGACGCCGGTTGAAGAGCCTGTTGATGAAGCGGAGGTGTCGGAAGAAGCCGAAGCTCCTGCTGCGGAAGTTGAGGTTGCGGAAGAACCCTCTGCCGAGGCTGAGGAAGACGTGACTGGCACGTCGGAAGAAGCGTCTGCGGAAGCCGAAGAGTCTCAAGGTGAAGTGGTTGGGGCATCTGCCGACGCTGATGCCGAGAGTGCCGCAGATGATGTGGACGTTGCCGAGGAAGCAGCGGCTGACGAAGTCGCAGCGGACGAAAGCAAAACTGAGGCTGACGACGACGAGGCGGAAGTAGAGTCTCGCCCGGACGCGACCGCCAAGGATGACAGCATCGAGTCGGTGGCCGATGAGGATGACATCGAGGACATTCGCCCGCCGCGCAAGCCGCGTCCGCGCCGCTACAAGATTCAGGAAGTCATCAAGGTGCGTCAGGTTCTGCTGGTGCAGGTCGTCAAGGAGGAGCGCGGCAACAAAGGTGCAGCGCTGACCACTTATCTGTCGCTGGCTGGTCGCTACTGCGTTCTGATGCCCAACACCGCACGCGGGGGCGGGATCAGCCGCAAGATCACCAATGCGCCGGATCGTAAGAAGCTGAAGGAAATCGCCTCGGAAATCGACGTTCCAAGCGGTGCAGGCCTGATCATTAGAACAGCCGGTGCCAAGCGCACCAAATCCGAGATCAAGCGCGATTATGAATACCTGCAGCGCATGTGGGAGCAGATCCGCGAACTGACGCTGAAATCCATTGCGCCCGCCAAGATTTATGAAGAGGGCGACCTGATCAAACGCTCGATCCGCGACCTGTATAATCGCGAGATTGACGAGGTTCTGGTCGAGGGCGAAGGCGGTTACCGTATCGCCAAGGACTTCATGAAGATGATCATGCCGTCCCACGCCAAGAACGTGAGACGGTATGAGGACGCGCTGCCTCTGTTCGCGCGCTATCAGGTTGAGAGCTACCTGACCGGTATGTTCAACCCGACGGTGCAGCTTAAATCCGGCGGCTACATCGTGATCGGCGTCACTGAGGCGCTGGTGGCGATCGACGTGAACTCGGGTCGGGCGACGAAAGAAGGCTCGATCGAGGAAACCGCGCTCAAGACCAACCTTGAGGCCGCTGAAGAGGTAGCCCGCCAATTGCGTCTGCGTGACTTGGCCGGTCTGATCGTGATCGATTTCATCGATATGGACGAGCGCAAGAACAACGCAGCCGTCGAAAAGCGTTTGAAGGATAAGCTCAAGACCGACCGCGCGCGAATTCAGGTCGGCCGGATTTCCGGCTTTGGCTTGATGGAGATGAGCCGTCAGCGCCTGCGTCCAGGTATGCTTGAAGCGACCACGCAGCCTTGCCCGGCCTGTCATGGTACCGGTCTGATCCGTTCGGATGACAATATGGCACTGTCGATCCTGCGACAGATCGAAGAAGAGGGCACCCGCCGCCGCTCGCGCGAAGTTCTGGTGCGCTGCCCGGTCAGCATTGCCAACTTCCTGATGAACCAGAAGCGCGAGCATATCGCGCAGATCGAAGCGCGCTATGGACTTTCGGTCCGGGTCGAAGGTGATGTGCACCTCGTCAGCCCCGATTTCTCGATGGAGAAGTTCAAGACCGCCAGCCGTGTTGTGCCCGAGGCCAGTGCGCCGGTTGTTTCGGTGGACGCCTCGCTGATGGATTTGGTGGACGCGGACGAAGAAGAGGCTGTCGTCGAAGAAACCGTTCAGGCCGAGGAAGAATCCAAGCCCAAACGCAAGCGTCGCCGTCGTCGCCGCAAGAAGAGCAATGCTGGCGGAGAAGGCTCCGAGACCGACACCGGGATTGAGGAAGAGGCCTCAGCTGAGGCGGCGGATGAATCCGCGTCCGAACCCGAGGCGGAAGAGGCCGTTCAGGAAGAGAAGCCGGAAAAACCCAAACGTCGCCGGGCTCCGCGCCGCAAGAAGAAGGACGCGGAACCTGTGGAAGTGGTCGAAGAAAGCCCAGCAGAGGCCGAAGTTGAGGCGGCAGAGGAAGCCGTCGCGCCTGAAGGCGAGCCGGTGACTGAACCCGAAGCGGAACAGGTGAGCGAAGAACCCGAACCGGTTGCGGCCACGGCGGAGCCGGCTGCGGAAGAAGTCCCGGAACCTGAACCTCAGGAGACAAGCGAACCAGCAACGGAAGAGGTGTCTGAAACCGTTTCTGAAAATGTGGAAACGGTAGAGATCGAAACCGCGGTGGAAGTGGAAGAAGTGGTCGAGGAGACCCCCGAACCCGTGCTTGAAGTTGTCGCGGAAGAGCCCGAACAGCCCGGCGAACCGGCCAAACCGAAACGGCGTGGCTGGTGGTCTTTGGGGCAGTAAGAAAGCCGTCAGTGGGGTTACCCACGCAATAATCTTCGAGAACGCGTTGGCTTACGTCGACGCGTTTTCTTTTTATTGTTCTGTGGGTTGCAGGAGATTTCGAATTAGTAATGGAGCGAGCGTGTAATGGCGTATTTGCAGGGTCACACAACGCAAAAGGTCAAGCAGAACCAGCGGAGCCTCAAGGATGATTACGCTCACTTCAATAAACTGTTTCATGAGCGGATTAAACTCGAGGATGAGCTTGAGAACGCTCAGACTTCTTTGGCTTCCCGCCAATGCGCTATGGAGGCACGCATGGCGCGCGAGGACTTCCAGATGTCGTTGCTGGATGAGGTCTATGGGGAAGCTGAAAACCCTGCACGGCAATCGGCGTACACCGACGATGTGGATTTCAAAATTCCAATTGGGGATCGGAAGGGAGAGATCTTCACGCAAGCCGACTTTGTATTCCTGACGAAACACGCGAAAGTTTGAAACGACAAGTTCGCGTCAAAATGGAAGGGAGATGCAAAGAACTAGGTCGAATTCCTGCAGGAAAAGATTCCAATCTAATCGGTGGGCCGAAGTTTCGGAACGTGAGGCTCCCCTGAACTTTTGCCTCAGCCGGCTTTTTGAATGAGATACACCTGATGCCCGTCCACGTCCTCTTGCGACAACAACTGGTGCCCGCTTTCGGCGCAGAAATGCGGAACGTCGATGATGGCGGCCGGATCGTCGGCCAAAATGCGCAAAACAGCCCCTGAGGGCATGGATTTAAGGCGTTTTCTGGCTTTCAGGACGGGCAAGGGACACAGAAGACCCAGCGCATCCAGCGTTTCGGTGGGATTTGACATGAGGGTCAGATATTTCCACTTTGCCGGACTGTCCAGCGCCCATGCACGGGGATGTGACCGAATGGCCCCGTGACGTGGCCGGTTTGATACCCTATGTGCTGATCCATGTTCGGAATTGATATCATCGACGCGGGCTTGCTGCCTGCCATGTTCATCGCGATGCTGGGTGGGCTGATCAGCTTTCTGTCGCCCTGCGTGTTGCCCATCGTGCCGCCCTATCTGGCGTATATGAGCGGCGTGACGATCAACGAGATGCAGGATGAGGCAGCGGCGCGGCGCAAGGCGACCCTGTCCGCGTTGTTCTTTGTGCTGGGCCTGTCGACAGTGTTCCTGCTGCTTGGGTTCACGGCTTCGGCCTTTGGGGCGTTTGTGCTGCAGAATCAGGTTCTGTTTGCCAAGTTGTCCGGCGCAGTCGTGATCATCTTTGGCCTGCATTTCCTGAACGTGTTCCGCATTCCCTTCCTGGATCGCGAGGCGCGGATCGACGCGGGCGACTCAGGTGGCTCGGTCTTTGGTGCCTATATTCTGGGTCTGGCCTTTGCATTTGGCTGGACTCCGTGCATTGGGCCTCAGCTCGGCGCAATCCTGTCGCTGGCGGCGTCAGAGGCCTCGGTTGCGCGGGGAACTCTGCTGCTGGGTGTTTATGCCGCAGGGCTGGGGATTCCGTTCCTGCTGGCGGCCATGTTCCTGAACCGGTCGATGTCGGTCATGAACCGGATCAAGCCCCATATGGGTACGATCGAGAAGGTCATGGGTGGTTTGCTTTTGTTCGTCGGCATTATGCTGATCACCGGCCTGTTCACCGAATTCAGCTGGTGGCTGCTGGAGACCTTCCCGGCGCTGGCCAATTTCGGGTGATGTACTGATCCGGCTTACCTTGGCGGTAAGGCTGCGCTAACCTGCGCCGCAGAAGGTAAGGGCATGAGCGGTCACACAAATCAGCCTCGGGTATGCAGGCGTCGGGTGTTTTACATCCCCGGCTATGATCCGATTCACCCACGCCGATATCGTGAGCTGTACCGCAAGGAAAGTCGGGCTCAGGCCGAGATTTCCGGTTATGAGATTTCGATTTCTCCAAAGTCCGGTGAAGAACCATACGGTTGGCATGTCCGATCACATCAGGACGGCGCGGACATCGAGGCGGATATCGACGTTCTGGTCTGGTCGGATATCGTGCGCGAGAGCATGTCAAACTCGATCCCTGCGACCTATGTGCAGCTTTTGCGCACAGCATGGACTTATATCGGATCAGGTACATTGTGGCGCCTTATGCGGCTGCGGAAGGGGCCGGTGATCGCCGCGCTTTATCCCGTTGGGATGCTGATTGTGCAGTTGGCTTTGGCGTTTCTCGTACTCTGGGCAATGACCGCACTACTATGGGCCATTGCGGGGTGGCTGGCCTTGGTGCCAGCAGTTGCGGCGGCATATGCCTTGCTGCAATGGTTCCGAAAAATCGACAACCGCCTGTTTGCCTATTACCTGATGCATGACTACGCCTATTCGGCAGCGCAGAAAGGGGCGGTTCCAGCCGAACTGAAGGCCCGCTTGGGCGGGTTTGGCGCACATATTCAGAACGCACTTGAGGCGGATGTGGATGAGGTTCTGGTTGTCGGTCATTCCTCGGGCGCGCATCTTGGGGTGATGGTTCTGGCCGATCTGATCCGCGAAGGCGGGATGTTTGATACTGGGCCGGCATTGTCCTTCCTCACATTGGGGCAAGTGGTGCCCATGGTTTCGTTTCTGCCCGAAGCCGAAGACCTGCGCACTGATCTGCAATTCCTGTCCGAACAACCAGGCATCACCTGGGTCGACGTGTCTGCGCCGGGCGACGGCTGCGCGTTTGCCCTCTGTGATCCGGTGGGTGTCAGCGGTGTTGCAACCGACCAGAAACGTTGGCCTTTGGTTCTTTCAGCCGCCTTTACGCAAACCTTGTCGCCGGAACGCTGGCAAGAGCTGCGCTGGCGCTTTTTCCGGCTGCATTTCCAGTATCTTTGCGCGTTCGATCGCCCCAAAGAGTACGACTATTTCCGCATTACTGCAGGTCCTTTGACTTTGGGACAGAGGTTTGATGGCCGCGTTCCGTCGAAATCGCGCATCGAACAATCAGTCTCGAAATACAGGTCGGTACGTATATGAAGCCGCCAAAGCCAACACCCCGCCCGGACAAGGTTTCGCTATGGCGGTACCTGAAACTGTTCCGCAAGGATTTGCTGTCGGCGCAGCCACAGCGGCTCTATCGCGCGTGGATGGCCGAATTTCGCACGCCGTTCTTCCGGTCCTACATGATCAACCAGCCCGAGCTTGTGGATACGGTTCTCAGGAAACGTCCCGATGATTTTCCCAAATCCGGTCGTATCAGCGAGGGGTTGCGGCCGCTGCTGGGTGACTCGGTCTTTCTGACCAATGGAGAGACGTGGAAACGGCAGCGACGGATCATCGACCCGGCCTTTGAGGGTGGTCGGTTGAAGGATACCTTTCCGGCCATGCTGCAGGCCGCCGAAGCGTGCGTTGCGCGGTTGCGAGGGCAGGCGGGGCAGGTGATCGAATGCGAGGAACTCACCAGCCACGCTGCGGCGGATGTGATTTTCCGAACCTTGTTCTCGGTTCCGATCGAACATGAGGTGGCCGCGCAGGTGTTCGAGAAGTTTCGGGCCTATCAGCGGCAGCAACCCTTGTTGAATCTGGCGGCGTTTGTTCCCTTGCCGCGTTGGGTGCCGCGCTTGCACGCACGGAATACGCGGCGGAATGCCAAGGCTATTCGCGCGTTGATCACGGGTCTGACGGCAGAACGAGCCAGGCTGATCGCCGAGGGGGAGGCACCCGACGATCTTGCCACCAAGATCATGACCACGCCCGATCCCGAAACCGGGCAGTGCTTTGACACCCAAGAAATGGTCGATCAGGTTGCCATCTTTTTTCTGGCAGGGCACGAAACCAGCGCATCGGCGTTGGCCTGGACCATGTACCTGATGGCGCTTTACCCCGACTGGCAGGAAAAGCTGAGCGCTGAGGCGCAGGTTTTGGATGATCCCGATTTTGGCACCGTGTCCAAGCTGCGGCTTAGCCGGGATGTGTTTCGCGAAGCGCTGCGCCTTTACCCACCCGTACCGATGATGGTGCGCGAAGCGACCTGTCCGGAACAGTTCCGGGGTAGGGATGTGGCCCGTGGATCGCAGATTGTCGTAAGTCCATGGCACCTACACCGGCAGGAACGCCTTTGGAACCGTCCTGACGAGTTCGATCCGACCCGTTGGAGCACCGAAAACGGCAAGACCTGTCAGCGGCAGGCATTCATTCCGTTTTCTGCAGGGCCCCGTGTTTGTACCGGCGCCGGGTTCGCCATGGTCGAGGGGCCTCTGTTATTGTCGATGCTGCTACGGCACTTCCGGTTCGAGGTGGTAGAAGGGCGCATTCCCATTCCGGAGGCACATCTGACGGTGCGGTCGAAGGAAGGGATATGGTTGCGCGTGGTTGAGCGCTAACAAACTACCATCGCCTTGCGCCTTGCTGTATGCGATGGAAAAACGCGGAATCATTATTGAACGGGAAAGTCTTATGTCCAAAGCAGAACAGCGCGAGCAGATGTCCAACGGCGCGGGTTTCATTGCAGCCCTGGATCAAAGTGGCGGCTCGACACCCAAAGCGCTGGCGCTTTATGGGGTAGAGGCTACTGAGTATAACTCAGACGAAGAGATGTTCGGTGAAATCCAGAAAATGCGCGCTCGCATCATTCTGGCTGACGACTTTACCAAGGACAAAGTGATCGGTGCGATCCTGTTTGAACGCACCCTGGGCGAGGAAATCGATGGCCGCAAAGTTGCTGATTACCTGTGGTCGCAAAAAGGTATCGTACCGTTCCTGAAAATCGACAAAGGTCTGGAAGATCAAGCCAACGGTGTTCAGATGATGAAACCTATCCCTGGGCTGGCGGAAACGCTGGCCAAAGCGGAAGGCGTTTTTGGCACCAAAGAACGGTCGGTGATCCATGAGGCCAACGCGGAAGGCATCGCAGCTGTGGTTGCACAGCAATTCGATGTCGCGCGCGAGGTTGTTGCCGCGGGCATGGTTCCGATCGTCGAACCCGAAGTAAACATCAACTCGGCCACCAAGGCCGAGGCCGAGGATATTCTGAAGACCGAAATCCTGAAGAATCTCGATCAATTGGACGAGGGGCAGGACATCATGCTGAAGCTGACGCTGCCCACCAAAGCTAACTTGTTTGACGAAGTAGCGGACCACCCACGCGTTGTCCGCGTTGTAGCCTTGTCTGGTGGTTATTCGACCGAGCAAGCCTGCGATCTGCTGAACCAGAACGGCAAGATGATTGCATCCTTCTCGCGTGCGCTGACCGAAGGCCTGTCAAAACAGCAATCAGACGCCGAGTTCAATGCGGCACTGGGCGGCAACATCGACAAAATTTTCCGCGCCTCGATCTAAAAGGCGCTATTCCGGCTTGGTGAATTCGCGGCGCATCTGCGCCGCTTTTTCACGCATGGAACACCCAATGGCGTGGTCGTTCACCAACCCCATGGCCTGCATGAAGGCAAATACCGTTGTCGGCCCGACAAACTTCCAACCGCGTTTCTTCAAGTCCTTCGACATCGCGATTGATTCCGCCGAGGTCGATGCGGTTTGTGGATCGGGCGGGTTGTCTGCCTCGTATCGCCAGAAATAAGCGGCAAGCGATCCTTCCGTCGCTACAAGCTCTTGCGCGCGGCGCGCGTTATTGATGACAGCCTCGATTTTTCCGCGATGTCGAATGATGCCCGCGTCCTGTAACAGGCGTTCAAAATCAGCTTCACCAAACGCAGCTACAGCATAGAAATCGAATTGGTTAAACGCTTTGCGAAAGTTTTCGCGTTTTGCCAGGATCGTGCGCCAACTGAGGCCCGATTGAAAGCTCTCCAGACACAGTTTTTCGAACAGGCGTCGGTCATCTGCTACCGGGTAGCCCCATTCAGTGTCGTGGTATTGAAAGAACTCGGGGGCTGCCTGACACCACGCGCAGCGCGGTTGCCCGTCCGGACCGGAAACGATTTTGGACATGGAAACCTCAGTTCAAAAGAAAGTTCAGGCGGTTGTCTGCGCGGGCCGGTTCCATCTCAAGAATTTCGGCCGTCACCACATTGGCAACAACAAAAGGATCCTGATTGACGAAATTGGAAACCTCATCTTGACTGTTCCCAACGGCCAAAACGCCACCACCTATGCCAGGTTTCAAACTCCCTGCGAGCAGGAACATACCCGTGTCGAATCCCTGCTTCAGCCAGGCGCGGTGTCCATCCATATATTCAGGGGCAAGATTTTTGTTCTCGGAAAAACGCAATAATATTATATACATGAGAAGCCCTATTCAGGTTGCATCAATTTGAGGTAGTAGATCGTTCAACCAGATATTCAGCTGCCGAACCTCACGGTCTAAGAAGGCTTCGTCTTGATAAGCCTGTGCGAGGGACGAGATTCCCTGGGTTTGTGCCAACAAACGCATAGCCAGTTCCGGCGCATCTTCCGAAAGGCCGGCCATAGAAAACTGTCGTTCCAGCCAGTCTCGAAACAGGTCGAACAACAGGTTGGCGTCGTCTTGCGCAGCATGTTCTAGCTTGGACAACTCGGTACACAGTGTTCCGACCGGACAGCCATAACGCACTATCTTTGCGCGGTTCATGATCATAATTCCGATAAACTGTCGGATGCGCTGTTTCGGATCCGGGAAGTCCTGCTTCCAATCGTCCAGCATCTGTTTTGTCCTGCTTAACCGCAGGTCTATCACAGCCTTGAGAATTTGATCCTTTGTCTTGAAATGATAATAAAAATTTCCGCGAGAGATGCGGACCGCCTTGGCGATTTCGGCAAATGACGTCTGTGCGAAACCGTTTTGATAAAACAGTTCATCCGCGACCTGAACAATTTGCTCGCTGGTACTGCGATCTGGCATTTAACGGCACTCTCCCGCTCTAGGACACTTGTCCTAAAGTGATGTTAGGACAAGTGTCCTAGAGCGTCAACTCAATTCGAATCTACGAAGATGAGGCGTCACGATAGCAATTGAGGATGTAAACCCGTATGGCCGAAGCCAATCCCACCTCAGGGTCTCGTTCAACGTCAATCTCAGCTGCCAAGGCGTTAATTGCAATACCTTTAGACTTGGCGATGTTGCGAAAGGCATGCCAGAATTCGTCCTCAAGGGACACTGAGGTTCGATGACCTTTCAGAGTTAATGATCGTTTGACCGGGCGACCGCTCATTCTTCCAACTCTCGATCATCCAACTCGCGGCGCTGTTTTTCCCGCTCGAACTTGGCCTTGGTCTTTTCGACCTTGCTGCGGCCGAATTTGACAGAGTTCCGATCAGCACGGGCCTTTTTTTTGGCCCGCGCTTTTTCTTTTCGATACCGGTTCAGATTGACCGGTTTGCTCATTTGTCTTTCGGGCCGATCATATGTTCGGGGCGGACAACGGCGTCAAAGGTCTCTTCATCGACAAAGCCCAGCGCGATGGCCTCTTCCTTGAGGGTCGTGCCGTTCTTGTGCGCCGTCTTGGCGACAGTGGTGGCGTTGTCATAGCCGATGGTCGGTGCCAGAGCGGTCACCAGCATCAGCGATTCCTTCATCAGCTTGTCGATGCGCGGCTCATTGGCCTTTATGCCCAGCAGCATCCGCTCGGTAAAGCTGTCGGTGGCGTCGCCCAGCAGCTGGATGGACTGCAGCAGGTTGTAAGACATCATCGGGTTGTACACGTTCAACTGGAAGTGCCCCTGCGATCCGGCAAACTTCATCGCCGCGTCGTTACCCATCACATGAGCAGCGACTTGCGTCAGCGCTTCGGCCTGCGTTGGATTCACCTTGCCGGGCATGATCGACGAGCCGGGTTCGTTTTCCGGCAGGATCAGCTCACCCAGACCCGAGCGGGGACCAGAACCCAACAGGCGGATGTCGTTCGCGATCTTGTAGCAAGAACCCGCGATGGTTGCCAACGCGCCCGACAGGAAGACCATGGCGTCATGGGCTGCCAGAGCTTCGAACTTGTTCGGTGCGGTTACGAAGGGCAGGCCGGTGATGTCTGCCATGTTCTTGGCCACGGCCTCATCCCAGCCGTTGTGGGTGTTCAGACCGGTGCCAACGGCCGTACCGCCCTGAGCCAGTTCGTAAATTCCGGGCATCGAGGCGTGAACGCGGGCAATACCCTGACGGATCTGGTGCGCGTAACCACCGAATTCCTGCTCCAGCGTCAGTGGCGTTGCGTCCTGCGTGTGCGTGCGACCAATCTTGATGATGCCTGCGAACTCTTTCGCTTTGGCTTCCAGCGCTGTGGCGAATTTCTCAAGCCCCGGTAGCAGCACTTCACGAACGCTCATCGCGGTGGCGATATGCATGGCCGTAGGAAATGTGTCATTCGAGGATTGACCCATGTTGCAGTGGTCGTTCGGGTGCACCGGGTCTTTTGATCCGATCACGCCACCCAGGATTTCAATCGCGCGGTTGGCGATGACCTCGTTCGAGTTCATGTTGGATTGGGTGCCTGAACCGGTCTGCCAGACGACCAGAGGGAAGTTGTCGTCAAACTTGCCTTCGATCACCTCACCAGCGGCTTGAATGACGGCATCCGCAATTCTCGCATCCAGTTTGCCGATAGCCTTGTTCTCTATTGCGCAGGCTTTCTTGATCACGCCCAGCGCGCGCACGATGGCAACGGGCTGCTTTTCCCAGCCAATGGGGAAATTCATAATCGAACGCTGTGTCTGGGCACCCCAATACTTGTCGGCAGGGACTTCCAACGGGCCAAAGCTGTCGGATTCGGTGCGGGTCTGAGACATCGGTCACTCCGTAGTGTATGCAGTCGCATGCCGTTTACCCGTAACAGTGTCATCGTGCAATCGGCCAGTTGCGCGCACCATAAACTCAAGGGGGCCAGAGGTATAGCCGGAAGGGATTGGTAAATTCGGTCGGAAACGCATTGTGTACGCTATCGGGTCAGCTACAATAGGTGGATCATCTTGTTGGAGGCTAAGGTGGGCACATTGGTTCGAACTTATCCCCTGAAAATCATGGCCTTTTTATTGGGCATCTTGATTTCGTCCGCTTTAACTGGACTGAAAGCCCACGCGGCGGATATTGCCCCCTTTGTGGGCAGTTACGTCGGGTCTGCAAATGTCGTGGATGAAGACGGAAGCGAAACGCCCCGCGACATGAGCGTGTCAATTGAAGAGTTGAAAAACGGCTTCAATGTCAGTTGGACGACCACAACCTATAAGGCGGACGGTCGGGTAAAAGATCAGAAATTTTCAATAGATTTCAAGCAGTCGGACAGGTCCGACGTGTATTCCGCCGCGATGAAGCGCAACGTGTTCGGGCATGAGGTTCCGCTGGACCCGATGCAGGGCGAACCGTTTGTCTGGGGGCGGATCGAAGGTGACACCCTGACTGTGTTCTCGCTGTTTATCGGCGAGACGGGGAATTATGAGCTCCAGCAGTTCGACCGCACTCTGGCAGAGGGCGGTCTGGACCTGTCGTTTTCGCGGTTCCGGAATGGGGTAAAATCGCGATCGGTCGAAACGTTTCTGAAAAAGCAGTAGCGCCCGCCAGGTAGTTACTTGCGGAAACTGTCCAGCGAGACCACTTCGGCATCGTGGTGATCGGCTTCTTCTTCTACCTCGATCGATTCTTCGACGACGGGTTCGATTTCATCCTCATCCTCGGGGCTTTCAAAGCGCAACCCGAATTCAACCGAAGGGTCGACGAAGGTTTTAATCGACGCATAGGGGATATACAGCGGTTCCGGCGCATCGCCAAAATTCAGCGTGATCGAAAATCCGTTCTCGCCGACCTCAAGGTTCTCGAACCAGTGCTGCATAACGATGGTCATTTCCTCTGGGTACCGCTCACGCAGCCAGTCGGCCAGTTTGACGTCCTCCTGGCGAGTGTCGAACGTGATGAAGAAATGATGCGCCCCGGGCAGGCCATTATCGGAAACGCTGGTCAGAACGGTCTTGATGAGCCCGCGCATGGCGGTGTGCATCAGGTTCCCATAGTCGATGTCTTGCGACATGTGTCATCCTCAAAAGTGGTTACCCTCAGCATAGGGGATTTCATCGGAAACGAAAGACCGCCTGTGTGAGGATTGTTTAAACGTAATGCAGTCCGTTTCCTATCGCGGCCATGATCACCAATGTGGTTGCCATTCCAAATTTAAACTTAAAAATCAACAGCCCAGCGAGCATTGTTAGGATCAGCGCGGCGGGGTTGAGGGTGGTCAGCTCGGGCCAGGGCAGTGTCACAGGTCCCAATGATGCTTCGGGGATTTCATGAAACAGAACGTTCAGACTGAACCACAGGGACAGGTTGAGAATCACGCCCACAACAGCCGCAGTAATCCCGTGCAGGGCGGCGGACAATCTGGGACGGGCGGCCAGTTGGTCCAGATAAGGGGCCGCAAGAAAAATCCATAGAAAACAGGGAACAAATGTGGCCCATAGGGCAACGGCTCCGGCTGCGATCGCCAGGGATGCACCACCGCTCATCTGTCCGGTCAGCATGGCGACGAACTGGGTCACCAGAATCAGCGGTCCCGGAGTGGTCTCGGCCAGGCCCAGCGCGTCGATCATCTGGTCCGTGTTGACCCAATGGTACTTGTCCACGACGGTCTGGGTCATATAGGCAAGAACGGCGTAGGCTCCGCCAAAGGTGACAACGGCGAGGCGGGCGAAGAACCAGCCCAGATCGCTCAGAAGTTTTTGCCCCGTTAAGGTCAGTGCCAGCAGCGGGCCCAGCCACATTGCCAGCCAGAAGGCGGCAGTTTGGAACGTACCGGTGACTTTGGGGGCAGGGGGAAGGTCGTCCGCCCGTGCCTGACCGTCAAAAGTTACGTATCCCCAAATCGCTGCGGCCAGAATGATCAGCGGAAAGGGCAGGTTCAGCGCGAAGATGGCGAGGAAAGCAAGCCCTGCGATGGCGCGGTGCTGTGTATCCGTCAGCGTCTTGCGCGACAGGTTCCGAAGCGCCTGCAGGACGATCACGATTACCGTGGCTTTCACCCCCAGAAACCCGGCCTGAACCAAAGGCAAATCACCGAAGGCGGCGTACAGACCGACCAGAATTGCGATGACGCAGGCTCCGGGCAGCACGAACAAGGCCCCGGCGACCAAACCGCCGTTTACTCCGCGCAAACGCCAGCCTGCATAGGTTGCCAGCTGCATTGCCTCGGGACCCGGTAGCAACATGCACAGCGACAAGGCTCGCAGATAGGTCTGCTCGTCCAGCCAGGGACGTCTTTCGACCAGTTCCTGGTGCATAAGCGAAATCTGCGCTGCCGGGCCTCCGAAGGAAAGCAGGCCGATGCGGCTGAACACCCGGATGAGCTCCGCAATCGATGGCGTCATGATCTGCGATCCGTCGGCCAGTCGTGATGTTCGTCAAAACCGTCCCTTGCCCAACGATACAGGGCGTCATAAAGGTGCAGGCCCGCCTCTAGGTTCTGATGGTCGTCCCGGTATTGCCGCGACAGGCCCACCGATATCGCCAGCAAGCCGGCGGCCTCAGGCGCCAGATCATGACGGTTGGTGTCCGCAGCGCGGATCACCGTGGCCAGCCGGTCGAGGGCAGGGGTGTGCAACTGAAACTCGTCCAGCATGGTGTCAAAGGTGCAGCGGTCGTTTCGATGGGACCAGAACGCTTCCTCGATATCGAACGGTGTCGCATCGAAGGCTTGAGCGGTTGCTTCGACCTCGGACGGGGCTACGAACAGGAACTGCGCGTTGCGGTCCACGAAGCGGCGGATCAGCCACGGGCACGCGATCCGGTCGATTTTCGGCCGGTAGCGTGTTACCCAGACAGATCGCCCATCTTCCGTCGTTGGTAAAGCTGAGGCCGGTATCCGTGGGGTCTTCGCCATGTCGCGCCAACCATACATTCCGCCTTCCAGAAATTCGGCCTCACATCCTTTGCTACGCAGCCAGGACACGACGCCTTGGCTAAGCTTCTTGCCCTTTTGGCAAATGATGACGGCGTTACGATTGCCAATTCGGCGGGCAATGCCGTCGATATCCTTGGCCGAATGGCGAACGGCACCGGGGATAAGGTAGGGATCGGCCTCAAAATCCGGGTCCAAGCAAATATCGATCAAGACCGGTGCCTGCGGTGTTCCGATCAGGCGTAGCAACTGTTTTGGACTGATTGAACTGGGCGCGGGCATAGCATGTCTCCTGATGCAAACGGATACATGCGAAACTTGGGCTGGCGCCTCACGGGGCGTTCGCAATCTTACCCCATGGCCATTGCTTACGACCAAGCGCCTTAGGGGTCAAGATTGCGCTGCTGGTGTCAGGCCCAATCCAACCTTTGTCCGGTCATGCAGACAGGCAGGGTGTCTTGCGGAAACTGGCCGAGTTGTTCGAACAGAGAGATAAAGTCAAACTGGTTATAAGCCTCGACCATGCAGCCATCATTGATCCGGGCGATAACACTGCCGGTTGCCTGTAACGGAGCCCCATTATCTGCGCGGGTGGTGCTGACGTGAAGGATCGCGGAGACCCAATCACCGTCTTCGATAATCTTCGGAAGATCGACCTTGATATCCCCCAGCACATGCCGAAAGGCCATGACCAGATCGCGAAAATCATCCGCGCCGACCTGCATTTCTGGGATCAGCCCCTCGGCCATGGTGTCGGGGGCAAAGAACTGGTCGATGGCATCTGTGTTCCCGTTTTCCCAAACCTCGGCATACCAGTTTCTGAGTATATCTGCGTGTGACATCCCAGCTCTCCTTTTCCTGTTTGGCTGAGAATGAAGCGAAAGGATGAAGAAACCCTGAACGTGAACAAGATCACAGATAAACCGCAGACAAAAAGGGGGAAATGCAGGTTTCTGTTGCCAGGTACCTGCGAACCCCGCCTTACGCGGCTAGGCGCAAGGGCTTAAGTTTCGGTCTTGTTACTGCTTACGCAGCAACTGCAACCGGAGCACGATTGTCGTTTGCAATTGTACTGTTTTCGCCGGTAACGGTGGCAGACAGCCGAGACAAAGCTAACCCCTTTAGACGTTCGTCGATCCTGTTTCGGCCCCCCGATTCTGAAAGAGTTCCTCAAACGAAGGATTCTTCCAGAAGGTATATGGTGGAGCCGCCGGGTACCGCCCCCGGGTCCGATCCGCTTATTACGAGCGCGTTTATGTCCATAGTCCCGAAGGACATATCCTATATAGGTGAGCACACGCGCGGATGCAAACCGGGAAATTTCGGGAATGGTTAGCGTGAAAACAAACGATTAGGCGGATCTGTTAAAGTTTGCCAGAATCAACCACAACGCCAAGGCCAGTTCGATTCCCCCGAATGTCACCGCCTTGACCACAGGTGGGTTGTCCAGAATGACTGAAACGAACCGACCCAGTGCTGCGCCTGCGTAGACAACCCCAAGCATGGCATAACCCATCGGATTGTTCAGCCACAGCACGACTGCACCGGTCACAACGAACAGCCCACCGACCGAGGCGCGCATCTCGCTTAGCCCCATGTTGCTGTCGGTTGGTGTCAGATCCAGCGATGCGGCGGTAAATGCCGGGGCGAGGAAGCCGAACAAACCAAAGCCAATCGTTAGAAGAGCAGCAATTACGTTCAGCGTTGTAACCATTATACCTCCGTCATGCTGGCTTACGGTGTTGCTGTGCTACATCCCGCGCCAGTTTCCGCGTGTAGTTTTCCAACTCGATCAGCGCTGCGTCTGCTTTTACTGCATCGCGCGCTTCCAGTGCGTCGGCGATGCGATTGTGCAGGTCAATGATCTCTTGGCGGGATCGGGCCGTAAAGGTGATCATGTTCATCAGCGGCTGCATCGCCTCAACGGCACCGGCCAGTTGATAGGACAGAACCGGGTTCCCGGCCGCATCGACCAGTGCACGGTGAAAGGCGACATCCGAAGAACAGAACGCTTCATCCGTCAGGCCGGGTTGTGACTGACGGAAAATCTCGGTCCGCATGGTGGCGAGTTGATCGGCAGTGCGGCGTTGGGCAGAGAGCGGGGCGCAGGCACGTTCCAGCGCAAAGCGAGCCTCGCATGCAGTGTCGAAACTGATCGCGTTCATCGACAGCAGCAAGGTCGAAGTTGTGATTTGCTGCGAATAGGCGTCCTCAAAGCTGATCCGGTTCACAAAAGCGCCACCGCTGGCTCCGCGCTGGGTTCGGATAAGTGATTGCGCCGCAAGGCGTTTGAGGGCCTCGCGCACTGTAGGGCGCGAAACCTGGAACTGATCGGACAATTCAGCCTCGGATGGCAACCTTTCGTCCACGATCAGTTCGCCCGATATAATAGCGTCGCGTATGGCCTGAGCGATCTGCGCGGATAAATCTGAAGGTTTTTGAGGTACGATTTTCATGTTCCTGGGATCGCCGGCGAAATTTTATTTGTCTGACATTTAAAAGTCTGACATTTGAAATGCAAGGACTGAGTCGGGAGGAAAACGTGAGTCGCGCAGTTCTACGCAGCGGATTGTGGCTGGGATTCTACATTCTGATCCTTTGGGCTTGGTGGGTAATGTTCACCATGAGCCGCGACATGGATCTGGATTGGATCGGCAGGCCCGGTCCTATGGGTCAGGCTATGGCCGCCATGGATCCCCGTATGGACATGTATATGCCCATGGCCGAATTCGGCCCGCTGTTCTGGATGTGGGCGATCATGATGGCTGCGATGATGCTGCCGACATTGGTGCCGACCCTGCGCAGCTACGACGACCTGATCTGCAGCGCCAATGGCACCCGAGCAGGTTGGATCGGTGTGCTGGCTGGGTATTTCGTCGTCTGGGTGGGTTTTGCCGCTTTGATCACCAGTGTTCAACTGGGTCTGCTTTTCGGCGGCTTCGTCGATATGCTGGGCATCGCCAAGTCCGCTTTGTTTGCAGGTGGGCTGATGATCTTGGTCGGAGCTTTTCAGTTCACCCGCGCGAAAGAGGTTTGTCACGGCGTATGTCACGCTCCTATGACCTATTTCCTGGGCCACTGGAAAACCGGGTTTACGGGCGGTCTGCGTATGGGGCTTGCGCTTGGCGCGTTCTGCGTTGGGTGCTGCTGGGGCTTTATGGCGCTTGGGTTTGTTGGTGGTGTCATGAGCTTGCTCTGGATGGGCCTCGCGACACTGTTCATGGTTTTGGAGAAACTGCCTCAAATCGGGCACGCGGTGACGCGGCCAATGGGGTTTGCACTGATCGCAGGGGGGCTTGCCCTGCTGGTCTATCCCTTTGCTTACGGAGGATAAGTATATGGCTAAAAACAGGAAACCTGAGGCCGACAGGCTGCCGATCAGCCAACGCATTGACAGCCGTATGCCCAATCCCAAACGGCGCGAAATGAGCCCGACGGACTGGGCCATCAAGGGTGAACTGATCCTGAACTGCTCGTGCGATGTGTTCTGTCCCTGCGTTGTGTCTCTGGGCGCGCACCCTCCGACTGAAGGGCATTGCCACGCCTGGATGGGCGTCATCATCGACGAAGGCCATTACGAGGGCGAGGATCTGTCGGGCCTGAACGTGGGTCTGCTTGTCGACATTCCGGGCCGCATGGGAGAGGGCCAGTGGAAAGTCGCGGCCTATGTGGACGAACGCGCCAGCGGAAAGGCTTATAACGGGTTGCTGCAGATTTTCAGCGGCCAGGCAGGTGGCACAACCGGTCTATTCACCATGCTGGTGAGTGAAATCATCGGGGCCGAGCGGGCTCCGGTCCAGATCGAGCGTGACGGCAATAAGCGTCGGATCGTGATTGGCCGCAAGATTCAGGGTGAGATTGAAATGTTGGCTGGTAAGGATCCTGAGCATCCGGTGATGGTATCGAACTCGAAATACTGGATGGGTCCCGACATCATCGTGGCACGCGGCACCAAGTCCAAGGTGCGCGACTATGGCCGTGTTTGGGATTTTGGTGGCAAGTCTGCGGAGATCTGCCCGATCGACTGGCACGGTCCAAAATGATGATCACAGGCGCCTATGCACTGGAAATGGCGCGGTACAACCGATGGCAAAACAAGCAGTTATCGGGGTTTCTGCAATCACTCGCGCCCGAAGAGCTGACTAAGGAACGCGGTGCATTCTTCGGCTCGATCATGGGAACGGCCAACCATTTGCTTTGGGGCAATTGGATTTGGGTGTCCCGTTTTGACAAAGGAGCAGGTCCGGGAGGCGGTATACCTGAAAGCGTTTCGCTATGTGCCGATCTGGTTGATTGGTTGCCTTTGTGCGAAACAGTGGATGCCCGTATCGCTGAATGGGCGGGATCGTTGGTAGATGCGCCATTGACCGGTGATTTCACCTGGTTCTCGGCCGCAAAAGAAGCTGATGTTACATTGCCTTACGCGCAATGTGTGATCCACATGTTCAACCACCAGACCCACCATCGTGGACAGTTGCACCAGATGCTGACCGAAACCGGATCAGCCGCGCCTGTCAGTGATCTGGTCTTTATGCCGAAGGAGGCCTGAATGCCGCAGATTTCCATGTCACGCCGGTTGCGGCGGACACCGTTCTCTGACGGGGTCGAGGCCGCCGGGGTCAAGGGATACACGGTTTATAACCGAATGCTGTTGCCGACGGTTTTTGAAAGCGTCGAGGCGGATTACCGTCACCTGAAGTCCCATGTACAGGTTTGGGATGTGTCTTGCGAAAGGCAGGTCGAGTTGCGTGGTCCGGATGCCGCCAGGCTAATGCAAATGCTGACGCCGCGCGATCTGCGAGGGATGCTGCCGGGGCAATGCTTTTACGTACCCATCGTCGATGAAACCGGTGGGATGCTGAACGATCCGGTGGCGGTGAAACTGTCCGATGATCGCTGGTGGATTTCCATCGCCGACAGTGACCTCTTGCTGTGGGTCAAAGGAATCGCCAACGGGTATAGACTGGATGTTCTGGTGGACGAGCCGGACGTGTCGCCGCTAGCGGTACAGGGGCCGAAGGCGGATGACCTGATGTCACGCGTCTTTGGCGATCGGGTGCGCGATATCCGGTTCTTCAAGTTCGACATGTTCGAATTTGAGGGCCGCGATCTGGCGGTGGCGCGATCAGGGTATTCCAAACAGGGCGGGTTTGAGATTTACGTCGAGGGTTCCGACATCGGGATGCCGCTGTGGAACGCTCTGTTTGCTGCAGGCGAGGACCTGCAGGTGCGTGCGGGCTGTCCCAACCTGATTGAGCGGATCGAGGGCGGGTTGTTGTCTTATGGCAATGACATGACCGACGATAACACACCGCATGAGTGCGGTTTGGGCAAGTTCTGCAACACGCATACGGCTATTGGGTGCATCGGGCGCGATGCCTTGCTGCGTGTGGCCAAGGAAGGCCCGGTACAGCAGATTCGTCCGATTGCCATCGAAGGCGATGTCGTGCCGCCCTGTGACCGTCCGTGGCCGGTAGTTGCCGGTGGAAAACGGGTGGGGCAGGTGACCTCGGCAGCTTGGTCTCCGGACTTTTCGATCAACGTGTCGATTGGAATGCTGCGGTTGAGTCATTGGGACGCCGGAACAGTTGTTGAGGTCGAAACGCCTGACGGTATGCGCCGCGCAACAGTGCAGGAGCGGTTCTGGATTTGATTGCGGTAGGGGGCGCTGCCCCGTCGCTGTGCGACGCCCTCGGGAATTTTTAGCCAGGTGAAGATTGCGATCTGGCCATGAAAAAACGAAAGGAAATAAGATGTTCAACGCATTGGTCATGGAGAAGGATGAAGAAAGCGGACTGGCCAGCCCGTCGGTGAAACAGCTTTCGCTTGATGATCTGCCTAAGGGTGAGGTCACGGTGGCTGTCGAGTACTCGACGGTGAATTACAAGGATGGATTGTGCACGTCCGCCAAGGGTGGCGGCTTGGTGCGCTCTTACCCGCACGTGCCGGGGATAGATTATGCCGGCACGGTCGAGGCGTCCTCGGACGATCGCTATAAGCCCGGTGACAAGGTGGTTCTGACCGGCTGGCGCGTGGGTGAGGCTCATTGGGGTGGCTATTCGCAAAAGGCGAATGCCCGAGCCGATTGGCTGGTTCCTTTGCCCGAAGGGTTGGATGCGCGGCAGGCGATGGCCGTGGGCACGGCCGGTTTTACGGCGATGCTGGCGGTCATGGCGCTGGAAGATCACGGCATGACAACCAACCACGGTCCGGTTCTGGTGACTGGGGCAGCGGGTGGCGTGGGCTCGGTGGCAACTGCCATTCTGGCCAATCTGGGCTATGAGGTTGCGGCCGTCACCGGGCGCCCTGAAACGGGTGACTACCTGAAGTCTCTGGGGGCCAGCACCATCGTGCCACGTGTGGAATTGAACGAGACCACCAAACGCCCGCTGGAAAGCGAAACCTGGGCCGGTTGCGTCGATGCGGTTGGTGGCGAGATGCTGGCGCGTGTGCTGGGACAAATGAAATACGGCGCGTCGGTTGCGGCCGTGGGTCTGGCCGGAGGTGCGGCTCTGCCTGCAACGGTGATTCCGTTCCTGCTGCGCGGGGTCAATCTATTGGGCATCGACAGCGTGATGCAGCCCTATGAAAACCGCGTACGCGCCTGGCAGCGCATCGCAACGGACCTACCCATGGACAAGCTGGAAGCGATGGTTCACCCTGCAACCCTAAGTGATCTTCCGCAATTGGGAGCCGATATCCTGAAAGGTCAGGTTCAGGGTCGCGTCGTTGTCGACGTAAACGCCTGATCGACAGGGCTTGCACCCGGACCGGTTGCCCTGAGCGCAGATCGGTCCGGGTGTCATTGAAACTCCCAGAAAATGCCGGAAACACCTCTGGTCATTGGCGCAATTCCGCATCATCATTGCTATACATCCCAACTGCGATGGCTTATGAGCCATGCAAACAGCACCTGAAGACGGGGGAGTGAGCAGCATGTCTGATGATTTCGAACTGGATACTGATGATCTGAAACGGCGCATGGAAGGCGCCATGTCCAACCTCAGAACCGAATTTGCCTCGCTTCGGACTGGTCGGGCGTCAGCCTCTATGCTGGAACCGGTTATGGTCGATGCTTATGGCTCGATGACACCGATCAATCAGGTTGGAACGGTCAACGTGCCCGAGCCGCGTATGGTTACGGTCAATGTCTGGGACAAGGGTTTGGTCGGCAAAGTCGAAAAGGCCATTCGTGAAAGCGGACTGGGAATCAACCCTCAGCTGAACGGAACTATCATCATGCTGCCAATTCCGGAGCTGAACGAAGAGCGTCGCCGCGAATTGGGTAAGGTCGCCGGCCAATACGCCGAGCACGCGCGGGTTTCGATCCGCAACGTTCGCCGTGACGGAATGGATCAGGTCAAGAAGGCCAAGGCAGACGGCATGTCCGAGGACGATCAGAAGTTTTGGGAAACTGAAGTTCAGGATCTGACTGACGAGATGATCAAATCTGTAGATGCCGCGCTTGAGACCAAGCAGGCAGAGATCATGCAGGTCTGAGACCGGGATATGCTCAACGCCCCACATACTGAGCCAGCGAACGGGCCGCGCCATGTCGCTATTATCATGGACGGAAACGGTCGCTGGGCGCAGGCGCGTGGTCGGCCAAGGCTGTTCGGCCACCACGCCGGGGCGCGACGTGTACGCGAAGTGGTCGAGGCCTGCCCGGGGCTTGGGATCAAATACCTGACAGTTTTTGCCTTTTCGACAGAGAACTGGAAGCGCACGCAGGCCGAGGTCGCCGGGCTAATGAGCCTTTTTCGGCGCTATATCATCAAGGAAACCCGAACCCTGAAGAAAAACGGGATTCGGGTACGCTTTATCGGGGACCGGGTGCGGCTCGATAAGAAGCTGACCGAGTTGATGGATACGCTGGAAGAGGAAACCAAAGAAAACGACCTGGTTCATCTTACTGTCGCCCTGAATTACGGCGGGCGGGATGAGGTAGCGCGCGCCACCAAACGTCTGGCACGGGACGTGGCAGAAGGGCGTCTCCTCCCAGAAAATGTGGATGAGGAAACGCTGCCCAAGTATCTGGATACGCACGTTCTTCCTGATCCGGACCTGGTCATCCGAACCAGCGGAGAGGCGCGGATTTCAAACTTTCTGCTCTGGCAGTCGGCCTATTCCGAATATGAATTCATTGACACCCTGTGGCCAGATTTCACTGCGGCTGAGTTAGAGCACTTGTGCCGTAATTTCGGTTCCCGTGAACGTCGTTTCGGGGCAGTTCCGGCATGAGTGACGGCCAATGGTCTGACCTGACCGCCCGGGTTCTATCGGCTGTTGTGCTGGTCCTTGTAGGCTCGGTCGAGGTCTGGCTGGGCGGGCTATGGTTCGAAACCTTCATCGCGATAGCCTGTGGTCTTATGATTTGGGAACTGGTGCGGATGATCGATCCGGACAAAACCGGGGCGGCCTTGCAGCTTGGTATTCTGACCGGTGTTGCAGTTCTGCTCAGCTATCATCTGCCGCCGCTTTACAAATTGCCGATCTTGATTGCTCCGGCCCTGGTTGGGGCCGGGCAGATCAGCCGATCCAAAACGACCTATGCGCTGTTTGCGATCTGGATTGCAGCGGCTGGGCTAGGCTTCATCTCGATCCGCGAGAACATGGGGTTTGGCTGGATGGTGTGGCTAATCTCGGTGGTGGTCGCAACGGATGTGGCCGGGTATTTTGTTGGCAAAACATTAGGTGGCCCGAAATTCTGGCCCAAGGTCAGCCCCAAGAAGACATGGTCGGGGACCGCTGGCGGATGGGCTGCGGCGGCTATTGTTGGCACAGTTTTCGCGATCCATGCTGGCTTCGGTATCATGTTTGTGGCGATCTCGGTGCTTGCCTCGATGGCCAGTCAGGCCGGGGACATCGTCGAAAGTGCAACCAAGCGGAAGTTTGGGGTTAAAGACAGCTCAAACCTGATCCCGGGCCACGGCGGCTTTCTGGATCGGTTCGACGGCATGATGGGCGCGGCCCTGTTTGTTCTGATCGCGGGCCTGATCTATTCCCCCGGGGGCATGTAATGCGCAAAGTTTCGATTTTTGGTGCAACCGGCTCGATCGGGCAGAACACTATTGATCTGATCAACCGGGATCCGTCGGCCTATGACGTTGTGGCGCTGACCGGCGGGACGAATATCGAAAAACTGGCCGAAGATGCACGTCGCCTGAAGGCCGACGTGGCCGTGACCGCGCATGAAGATCGGCTTGAGGATTTGCGTGTCGCACTGTCCGGAAGCGGTGTCGAGGCCGCGGCGGGGCAGGCGGCCTTGACCGAGGCTGCGGCGCGGCCAGCCGATTGGGTTATGTCCGCTATTGTCGGAGCCGCTGGGTTGCCGCCGGGGCTTGAGGCGCTGAAACAGGGCGCGACGCTGGCACTTGCCAACAAGGAAACACTGGTTTGCGCCGGGGCGCTGGTACTGGAAACAGCGCGGGATAACAATGCGCGCCTACTGCCGGTAGACAGTGAACATTCGGCGGTGTTCCAGGCTCTGGTCGGCGAAGATATGGACGCTGTCGAGCGGATCATCATCACCGCCAGCGGGGGTGCCTTCCGCGATTGGCCGCTGAGCGATCTGGCCAGCGCTACGGTTGAACAGGCCTCGAACCATCCGAACTGGAACATGGGTCAGCGGATCACCATCGACAGTGCATCGATGTTCAATAAAGCGCTGGAGCTGATTGAAACCAAAGAGTTCTTCGGCGTCTCGCCGGATCAGATCGAAGTGCTTGTTCATCCTGAATCCATCGTGCACTCGCTGGTCGGTTTTAATGACGGGGCTGTCATGGCCCATATGGGCGCGCCTGATATGCGGCACGCGATTGGGTACGCGTTGCACTGGCCGGACCGACGCGATCTGCCGGTTGAACGCCTTAACCTTGCCAAACTGGGTCAATTGCGGTTTCAGGAGCCGAACGAGGCACGTTATCCGGCCTTGCGTCTGGCCCGCAATGTGATGCAGCGGGGCGGCCTGTCCGGCGCCGTTTTCAACGCCGCCAAAGAGCGCGCCTTGGATCACTTTATCGCGCGTCGTGTAGGCTTTCTTGAAATGGCTGATATTGTCGAGGCGGTTCTGAACAGGTTTGAGGCGTCAGACGGCCTTCTTGATGCCCAATTAGACCTTGATAACGTGCTGCAAACGAACCATTTGGCACGTAAGTGGGCCGACGAGGCCGCCATCCAGTCTGCAGGATAAAAACTTGGACCTAATCTCTCTGATCCCTCAATTCGGCAACCTGCTGTATACCATCTTCGCCTTTGTGATTGCGCTGTCCGTCATCGTCGCGGTGCATGAATACGGCCATTATATAGTGGGGCGGTGGTCCGGCATCCATGCTGAGGTGTTCTCGATCGGGTTTGGTCCGGTGCTGTGGAGCTGCGTCGACAAACGCGGCACCCGATGGCAGATCGCCGCGCTGCCATTTGGCGGTTATGTCAAGTTTCTGGGCGATGCCAACGCCGCGTCTGGCAAGGACGAACAGGCGATGATGGAAATCATCGAGCAAAGCCCCGAAGAGTTGCGCCGCACTATGCATGGCGCGCCATTGTGGGCGCGTGCGGCCACGGTTGCAGCGGGTCCTGCGTTCAACTTTGTGATGTCCATTCTGGTGTTCGGCTTGATATTCTTTTCTCAGGGCGTGACCCGCGAACCCTTGACCGTTGGCAAGCTGTATTCTCTGCCGGGTACGGAACAGCAGCTGCGGGACGGGGATGAGATCGTTGCCGTCGCGGGCGTTCCTGTGCCTAATTTCGATCAGCAGGGGGCCTGGTCCGATTTCACCGACGCTTTGCCGGTTGAGCCCGAGCTGGATTACACAGTGATCCGCGACGGGCAAACGATGGATGTGTCCGGCCCCTGGCTGTTCCCGCCGCTGATCCAGCAGGTTGCCCCGCGCAGCGCAGCTATGGATATCGACCTTAAATCCGGCGATGTGATCACGGCGATCAACGGAGAACCGGTTTTCGCCTTCGAACAGCTCAAGGAGCATGTGGAAGGATCGGACGGTAAGGTTCTACTGCTGGATGTCTGGCGCGACGGAGCCGAACTTGAGTTCGCGCTGGCCCCACGCCGCACCGATGAACCAAAGCCCGAAGGTGGATTTGTGACCCATTGGCGCATCGGGATTGTTGGCGGGATGGCCCTGGAACCGGCGACCGAACCAGCGGGCTTGGTAGCCTCCCTGTCCGGTGGCGTGCGGCAGACTTGGCGCATCATCGACGGATCGCTGTCGGGCGTCTGGCACATGATCACCGGGGCGATCAGTACTTGTAACATGTCCGGTCCCATCGGTATTGCCGAAACCTCGGGCGCAATGGCCAGTCAGGGTGCGCAGAACTTCATATTCTTTATTGCGGTTCTTTCGACTGCCGTAGGATTGCTGAACCTGTTCCCCATTCCAGCGTTGGATGGTGGCCATCTGATTTTCTACGCCTATGAGGCCGTGGCGGGTAAACCACCCAGCGACGCCGTGCTACGGGTTCTGATGGGGGTCGGCGTGTCACTGATCCTTGGGTTGATGGTCTTTTCAGTGACGAACGATTTGTTCTGCTGATTGTGGCGCGCGTTGCATGAAGATGCCGCAATTCCGCCCCATTTCGGGCGTAAGTTCTGCTGCGAAAAGTAAATGTGTCAGAGGTTGTGATGTCAAAGGCTCTGCGTAAATCAGCCGAAAGCGTTGGATACCTGTTCGTGTTGAACTGGGACATGCTTCTGTTTTTCGGCGCGACCGCTGTTGCGATGGGCGGCTGGGCTTACCTGATAACGATGTGATTCTCAGCACCAGTCGTGAAAACCACTTGAGGCGGCCCTTTCGGCCGCTTTGTTTTTTGGTCTTTTGACAAGGATAAATATTCTCGCTACTCAGCATTAAAGTCCAAAAATATTGGGTAGTGAAAAAAATGACTGATAGGCGAGGCGCGGGCACATCCTGCGGGGGGCAGAAGCCGGAAAACAAGATTTTGTGGCGGTCACTAACGTATATTTTCCTTCTGGCATTGATAGGTTTTGTGCCGTTTCCGCAGGTTGCGTGGGCGCAAAACTTTGTCATCAATTCATTCGATGTCGAAGGTAACCGGCGCATCGAAACATCGACGATTATCGCGCGCACAGGCATCGAACCGGGGCAGTCCGTAACTGCCGGCGAGCTGAACGATGCCTATCAGCGTTTGCTTGACAGTGGTGTTTTTGAGACAGTCGAACTGACCCCGCGCGGCAGTACGCTGCTGATAGAAGTCGAGGAATATCCGACGATCAACCAGATCAGCATCGAGGGCAACCAGCGCGTCAAGGATGAAGTGCTGCTAGAAGCGATCACCTCGCAGTCCCGGCGGGTCTTCACGCCTCAGGTCGCGGAAACCGATGCGGATCTGATCGCCGAGATCTACTCGTCGCAGGGGCGTGTATCCGCCACGGTCATTCCGCGCATCATCCGCCGCAGCGACAACCGGGTCGATCTGGTTTTCGAAGTCGCCGAAGGTACCACGATCGAAGTTGAGCGCGTCAGTTTTGTCGGCAACCGCGCTTATTCCGATCGTCGTCTGCGCCGGGTTCTGGAAACCAAGCAGGCCAACATTCTGCGGACATTCCTCAGCGGTGATACTTTCATCGCCGACCGGATCGAGTTTGATAAACAGGTCATTCGGGATTTCTACCTGTCCCGCGGCTATGTGGATTTCCGCATCAACAGCGCGAATGTTGAGTTCACCCGTGAACGGGACGCCTTTTTCCTGGTGATGAACATCACAGAAGGGCAGAAATTCTCGTTTGGACAAATCAGCACGGTCAGCGAGATCCCGGGTGTGGACCCCGCTCCGTACCAGGCTGCGCTCAAGATCAAACCGGGTGTGACATATACACCGTCTCTGGTTGAAAACTCGATCGCCCGGATGGAGCGTCTGGGGATTAAACAGGGTGTAGATTTCCTGCGGGTCGAACCCCGCGTGACCCGCAACGCGCGGGATCTGACGCTGGATGTTCAGTTCGTACTGACCCGCGGACCGCGCATTTTTGTTGAACGGATCGACATCGAGGGCAACACCACAACGCTGGACCGTGTGATCCGTCGTCAGTTCGATACGGTTGAGGGCGACCCCTTCAACCCGCGTGAAATCCGCCAAGCTGCCGAGCGTATTCGCGCGCTGGGTTTCTTTGCGGTTGCAGATGTGGAGCCGCGTGAAGGGTCTTCGCCCAGCCAGGTGATTGTGGACGTTGACGTAGAAGAGCAACCGACCGGCTCTCTGAGCCTGGGTGGTAGCTACTCGGTTTCCGATGGTTTCGGGGTCGCGATCGGACTGCGAGAAACCAACTTTCTGGGACGTGGACAAACGGTTGGTCTGACCCTGTCGACTGCACAGGATTCGGAGCAATACACGCTGGACTTCACCGAACCCTATCTATTAGGGCGCAAACTGCGCTTCGATGTGGGGCTAGGCCTTTCGACGACCAACTCGAGCTTTGCCAGCTATGACACTGAAACGTTGTTCTTCCGGCCTCAGCTGAGCTACGCCATTGGTGAGTTGTCCGCGCTTCGGTTGCGTTATGGCTGGGAAAACAGCGAGATGACTCAGCAGGATGATGAGGTCAACGGCGCAGTCATTTCCTCGGAAATCGATCAGGGTGAGCGCACGACCAGTTCTTTGGGATTGTCCTATGTATATGACAGCCGCCTCGGCGGCCTGAACCCGAATGCAGGCGTGCTGTTCGAAGCCGGTGTCGATGCGGCCGGGCTGGGTGGGGACAATGAGTTCTACAAAACCACCGCCCGCGGCATCGCCCAGACCCGTGTCTGGAACGAGGAAGTCGTTTTGCGCGCATCCGTCGAAGTGGGTGCACTGCACTGGCGCGGCGATGATTTTAGCCGGACCCTCGACCGCTTTGTTCTGGGACCCAGCATCTTCCGCGGCTTCGAGCCCGCAGGTATCGGTCCACGCGATCTGTCTAACGGACAGGATGATGCGATCGGGGGCAACTACTACTGGGTTGCGCGTCTGGAATCAGACTTCCCGCTGGGTCTGCCCGAGGAACTGGGTCTACGGGGTGGTGTGTTCTATGACTTCGGTAACCTCTACAACCTGAATGACGTGAACACTGCAGGCGCGGACATCGTTGGCGAAGATGGCTCGATCCGTCACGTGATCGGTGTGTCGGTTCTGTGGGAAACGCCCTTCGGTCCGCTGCGCTTTAACTTCTCGAAAGCGTTGAAGAAAGAGGACTTCGACAAAGAGCAGAACTTTGACCTGACTGTTCAGGCCCGGTTCTGATCCTCAATGTTGAAACATGTGTTCATGAAACCGCAGGGCCCTTTTCGGGCCCTGTGTGTTTTTCTAGCTATTGCCTTTGCAGCCCCGGTCGTGGCGCAGCAACTGGGGGTGCCGCAAAGCAGCGTTGTGACTCTGTCCAGCGAACGGTTGTTTTCCGACTCGGCCTTTGGGCAGCGAATCCTGCGCGAGATCGAGACCGAAGGTATCCTGCTGGGAGAAGAAAACGAGCGGATCGTGGCCGAGCTGAGCCGGGAAGAAAGGCTGTTGACCGAACAGCGCGCGACCATGACCGCGGATGAATTCCGCCCGTTGGCTGATGCATTTGACGAAAAGGTTCAGTCTCACCGGGAAGGGCAACGCGCCAAGCTGGACGCATTGGCACGCCGTAGCGAAGAGGCCCGGCAAAGGTTCTTTGAGTTGGTGCAACCGGTTTTGATTGATCTGCTGCGAGAATCTGGCGCGTCGATCATCATTGAACGGTCCAGTGTCTTTCTCAGCTCGGACCGAACTGACATCACCGATGCGGCCATTACGCGGATCGACACGGTGATAGGCGATGGCAGCACTATCGAAAACGAGGCCAGCGAATAGGTTTGCTTGCCCTTGCGGCGCTGTATTGCTACCACGCCGCAAACAGAAATCCAGAACGGGACGACGACATTATGAGCACGGAAACCAAAAGCGCCGACATTCAGCTGATCCAACGGATCTTGCCGCATCGCTATCCGTTTCTGCTGGTCGACAAGGTGGTTGATATCTCGGGCTATCAGTCGGCCGTTGGCATCAAGAATGTCACTATGAACGAGCCGCATTTTCAGGGCCATTTCCCCGGCACTCCGATCATGCCGGGCGTGACCATTGTCGAGGCGATGGCGCAAACCGCAGGCGTGATGCTGGGCGTGGGTATGGATGTAATCGACAGCGAGCTGCTGATCTATTTCATGAATATCGACAAGTGTAAGTTCCGCCGCAAAGTGATCCCGGGTGACGTGCTTGAGATGCATGTTGAAACCGTGCGCGGCAAAAAAGGCGGCAAGATATTCAAGTTTAGCGGCAAAGCGACCGTTGAAGGCGAGATCGCAGCAGAGGCCGAATTCTCGGCCTATGTCGATTGGGACATGGAAAAAACAACATGAGCGGTATCCACCCAAGCGCAATTATCGAAGACGGCGCTCAGATTGGTGAAGACTGCATCATCGGGCCGTTCTGCTATATCGGCGCGCAGGTCAAGCTGGGCGATCGGGTTGAGTTGAAGTCGCATGTTGTCGTAACCGGCGATACCTCGGTTGGCGATGAAACGGTGATCTTCAATTTCTCGGTGATCGGAGAGATTCCGCAAGACCTGAAATTCGGCGGTGAAGATACGCGGTTGGAGATCGGCAAGCGCAACCGTATCCGCGAGCATGTGACAGTGAATACCGGAACTGAAGGTGGCGGTGGAGTGACCCGGATCGGTGACGATTGTCTGCTAATGGCTGGTGTCCATGTGGCGCATGACGTTCAGATCGGCAATCGGGTGATCATGGTCAACCATGCCGGCGCGGCGGGTCATTGTGTCATCGAAGATGACGTGATCGTCGGTGGCATCTCGGGTCTGCACCAATGGGTGCGCGTGGGTCGTGGTGCGATCATCGGCGCGCTGACCATGGTTGCCAATGATGTGATCCCCTACGGTCTGGTTCAGGCCCCTCGGGGTGAGTTGGACGGCCTGAACCTGGTGGGTCTCAAACGGCGCGGTGTTTCGCGCGAGGATATCGCGGCTCTGCGGGCTGCGTTCCGCGAATTGTCATCGGGTGAGGGGACGTTCATGGAGCGCGCTCATCGGGTGGGTGCCGACAACGAAAGCGAATACGTGCAACGGATCGTGGATTTCGTGACCGGAGAGTCTGATCGCTCTTTCCTGACACCGAGGAAGTAGACCGATGTTGGCGCTGATTGCTGGAACAGGCGCGCTGCCGGGCGAAGTGTTGAAACACCTGGCCGACCGCCCGGTGATCTGTGCGATGGAGGGGTTCACGCCCGACATCCTGACCGCGGACATCGTATTTCCGCTGGAACGGCTAGGCAGTTTTATCGCCGATCTGAAAGCGCGTGGCGTGACCGAGATTTGCCTGGCAGGCGCGGTGCGGCGTCCGGTGATTGATCCAACACGTATCGACGCGGCGACGATGCCCCTGGTCCCGGTGCTGCAACAGGCGCTCATGTCCGGGGATGACGGAGCCTTGCGTGCCGTAATCGGCATTTTCGAGGAATCCGGGCTGACCGTTCGCGCGGCCCATGAGATCGCGTCCGCATTGCTGCCGCAACTTGGGTGCCTGACCGAGGCGCAACCATCGGAGGATGATCTGGCCGATGCGGACAGGGCTGCGGGTATCCTCCGGGCCATGGGTGCGGCGGATATCGGGCAGGCCTGTGCCGTGTCCAAAGGGCAGGCATTGGCGGTGGAAAGCATCTTTGGCACAGACTGGATGTTGCAGTCTTTGACCCAACGCCCGGATGCGGGGGGCGGGGTTCTGTTCAAAGCCCCGAAACCGGATCAGGATCGCCGCGCCGATTTGCCGACGATTGGTCCGGGTACGGTTTCCTCGGCAGTGGCCGCGGGATTGACCGGGATCGTCATCGAAAAGGGTGGCGTCATCGTTTTGCAGCAGGATCGCGTCCTCGACGAATGTAACCGCCTTGGCCTGTTTCTTTACGTGCGAGAGCGGGCCAGCTGATGCGGGTGTTCGTGGTCGCCGGTGAACCTTCAGGCGACCGATTGGGCAGTTCATTGATCGAGGGGCTTCGAACCCTCGTTCCCGAAGTTCAGTTCGATGGCGTTGGCGGCCCCTTGATGCAGGCGCAGGGTTTGGAAAGCCGTTTCCCGATGGCCGAGCTTTCGGTGATGGGCCTGGTCGAGGTTCTGCCCAAGTTCTTCCATCTCAAACGCCGGATTGCCGAAACTGCACAGGCGGTTCTGGACACGCAGCCGGACGTGCTGATCACCATCGACAGCCCTGACTTCTCGCTGCGCGTTGCCAAGATCGTCAAGGCGCAGAGCGATATCCGGACGGTGCATTACGTGGCCCCCAGTGTCTGGGCGTGGCGGCCGGGTCGGGCCGACAAGATGGCCAAGGTGATCGATCACGTTCTGGCGCTGCTGCCCTTCGAACCGCCCTATATGGAACGCGCGGGCATGGAATGTGATTTCGTTGGCCACCCGGTTGCTAGTGAACCGGTGGCGACCGAAGGCGATATCCGAGAGTTTCGCGCCGCCTATGATCTCGGCGCTGAGCCGATCCTTCTGGCGCTGCCGGGCTCGCGCGGGGGAGAAATTGATCGACTGGCCCCGGTCTTTGGCGAGGCGCTGCAGCAATACCTGCAAAACCGGTCGGACGTGCGGGTTGTAGTGCCCGCGGTGGCGCATATGGTCGATACCGTCGCACAGCACGTGCAAAGCTGGCCGGGCGATCCGGTGGTTGTAGATCCGCGCAACCTGCCCTCTGATCAGGCTGTCGCACAGAAGCGGGCCGCTTTCGCAGCGTCTGAACTGGCGTTGGCGGCTTCGGGCACTGTCTCGCTGGAACTGGCGGCGCAGGCCACGCCGATGGTGATTGCTTATAACCTCAACTGGCTCACGACCCTGATCGCCAGGCGCATGGTCAACCTCGACACGGTGACACTGGTCAATCTGGTGTCGGAGACCCGCACAGTTCCCGAATGCCTGCTGGATGACTGCCAGCCGGGCAGGATCGCTGACGCTCTTTCACAGGTGACTGCAAACCCGAATGCGCAGCACGAGGCCATGGAGACAACGATGTTGCGGCTCGGACGCGGCGGCGAGGCGCCCGGACTGCGGGCGGCCAAAGCGGTTCTGTCCCGGATGAACGCGTGATGTTGGATTTTGCGCTTTTTGGGCTGTCGGCCTTCATGGCACAGATCCTGACAAATCTGGATAATCTGGCGGCGCTGCTGGCGCTGTCGTTGGTCTCAGGGGCAAAGCGGTCGATCTTCGGGTTCCTGATGGCGCAGGCGATTGTGATCGGTGCTGCGCTGTTGCTGGCTTTGGGGGTCGAGGATGTAGTACCGCACTGGGCGGGATATCTGGGGGTGATCCCGCTGAGCCTCGGCATTATGGCATTGCTCCGGAGGAAAAGCGGGAAAGAAACCGAGACAAATCCCAATCTGGAAACCGGGGCATCGGTGATCATGGTCACGCTGCTGTTCATCAGCCTGTCTATGGACACATTCGCGGTACTGGCGCCTCTACTGGCCGACTCGGCCCCCAGCTTTCGGACTGCTGGCGTGATCGGCGCAGCGCTTGCTGCAGCCAGCCTGGCCACGGTCGCACTGTTTGGATCAAAAGCGCCGTTCATGAGCGGCGCTCTGGCCCGACGACTGGAGCGACTGGTACCTTACGTTATGATCTGCGCCGGGCTTTACATCCTCAGTAATTCGTGGACCGACGCGGTTTAATAGCCGCGCCAGATCCAGCCGCCGCCAAAGATGCGGCTACCTTCCGAAGCATAGAACACGCAGGCTTGGCCCGGTGAAACACCTTCTTCGGGCGTTAGCAGTTCGACTTCGGCCGTGGTGTCGGACAGGGGGCGGATGATCGCCTCGCGCGGGGGACGGGTCGAGCGGACCTTGACCGACACATGCCATTCATTGCGTGAGGTGAAGGGCTCATCCCCCAACCAGTTGATCTCGCGCACCGGAATGGTGCGCGTGGCCAGCATCTCTTTCGGACCGACAACAACCTGCTGTTTGTCAACATCCAGCTTGACCACGTAGAGCGGCTCGCTCAGGCCGCCGATCCCCAGACCACGCCGCTGACCGATTGTGTAATGGATGACGCCGTTGTGTTGTGCCAGTACACGGCCATCGGCATGCACGATCTCACCGGGTTCCGCAGCACCAGGGCGCAGTTTCTCGATCACACTGGCATAGTTGCCATCGGGCACGAAACAGATGTCCTGACTATCGGGCTTGTCGGCCACGGCCAGCCCGTATTGCGCCGCCATCTCGCGGGTTGCGTCTTTCGAGGGCAGATGGCCCAGCGGAAAGCGCAGGAAGTCCAGCTGCTCGGGCGTGGTCGAAAACAGGAAGTAGGACTGATCCCGGTTTGCATCTTCGGCACTGTGCAACTCCGGACCATTCGGCCCCATCTTGCGCTGGATATAGTGACCGGTTGCCATGCAGTCGGCCTCAAGGTCCTTGGCCGTTTCCAGCAGGTCCTTGAACTTCACCCGTTCGTTGCAACGAATGCACGGCACTGGTGTTGCACCGGCCAGATAGCTGTCCGCAAACTCGTCAATCACCGCGTCCTTGAAGATGTTCTCGTAGTCCAGGACGTAATGGGGAAAGCCACGTTCTTCGGCCACGCGGCGCGCATCATGAATATCGATCCCCGCGCAGCAGGCACCCTTTTTGGCCAGCGCTGCTCCGTGATCATAGAGCTGCAGCGTCACGCCCACCACGTCATAGCCCTGATCGGCCAGATGGGCCGCCACAACGGAACTATCCACGCCGCCCGACATGGCAACAACCACCCGAGTTTCCGACGGGGGTTTGGCAAAGCCAAGCGAGTTCAGCGGTGTCTCGGTGTCGAGTGCCATGACGATTCCAGTGCGGGTTAAGAAAGACCGGCAGAATATAGGAAAATTCTACACACTCTCAAGGGGCGGTTTCACTCTGCATTAAGTAGGCTGGTGTCAGCTTTGTCGCAGCACGAAGAGGACCGAAAGATGTATTTGCACAAAGTAGAAGGACCAAGGTCCGTAACCTTGCCGGATGGAACGGTTTTATCGCGCGCCGACCTGCCGCCAGAAGATACGACCCGATGGGTGGCCTCGCGCAAGGCGATTGTCGTTCGGGGCGTGGTTTATGGGCTGATTACCCTGTCTGACGCCAAGAACCGATATGGGCTGAGTGATGAGGAGTTCAACTCGTGGGTTTCTGCGGTCGCGGACCACGGTACGGATGCTCTGAAAGTCACCGCGCTAAAAAAATATCGACAACCTATAGGCGAAAGTGAATAAATGATTCAACGGTAACGTCAGATTAACCATTTTTGAGCAGGCTCAATTTGAAATTGGTAAATTGACCCGAATTGGAGCAGTAAATGCGTATACTTCTTGTCGAGGATGACCCGACAACGTCCAAGAGCATCGAGTTGATGCTGACGCACGCCAACCTCAACGTCTATGCGACAGACCTCGGCGAGGAAGGCATCGATCTTGCAAAGCTCTATGATTACGATCTGATCTTGCTGGATCTGAACCTGCCGGACATGAACGGACATGAAGTGCTGCGCCAGTTGCGTATTGCGCGGGTGGAAACGCCAATCCTGATCCTGTCGGGCGCGGATGATACTGAAAGCAAAATCAAGGGTTTCGGTTTCGGCGCGGATGATTATATGACCAAGCCTTTCCATCGCGAGGAACTAGTGGCCCGTATTCACGCAATCATTCGGCGATCGAAAGGGCATTCCCAGTCCATTATCCAGACGGGACAAGTGGCTGTGAACCTGGATGCCAAAACGGTTGAAGTGGAGGGCAAGGCCGTTCATCTAACCGGCAAGGAATACCAGATGCTCGAGCTGTTGAGCCTGCGCAAGGGCACCACGCTGACCAAAGAAATGTTCCTCAACCACCTATACGGTGGCATGGATGAACCCGAGTTGAAGATTATCGACGTATTCATCTGCAAACTGCGCAAAAAGCTCAGCAACGCGACCGGTGGCGATAACTATATCGAAACCGTTTGGGGCAGGGGGTATGTCTTGCGCGATCCGCAAAGCAACGGCCTGGACGAAACTCGGATGGTCGTCGGCGCCTGATTTGAACACGGTCGCCTGTGGTCCGGGGCGACCTCCTTCACTCACTGAACAGCACGTCTGGACCTGACCATGACCTCGCCCTATCACTGAGGTCCAAGAATACGTGACAGGGCGAGGCCATGAGCAAATTGATTCCGGTATCTGATCTGACTGAGGACGCCGCGCGGGCGGAATTGGCGCAGCTTGCGGAACAGCTTGCGCGGGCGAATACACTGTATCACGCCAAAGACGCGCCAGAGATTTCCGATGCCGAATACGATGCGCTCAAACGCCGAAACGCCGAGATCGAGACGCGTTTTCCGCAGCTGAAACGGACCGACAGCCCTTCGGATCAGGTGGGGGCGCGACCGGCTGACGGGTTCTCCAAAGTTACCCACGCCGTGCGCATGATGTCGCTGGGCAATGCGTTTGACGACGAAGACGTTCAGGATTTTGACCGCTCAATCCGAAAGTACCTGGGACTGGCAGTAACACAGCCTTTGCCCTTCACTGCTGAGCCTAAGATTGACGGTTTGTCACTGTCATTACGCTATGAGAACGGGCATCTGGTTCAGGCCGCCACCCGCGGGGATGGAGAGGTCGGAGAAAACGTCACCGCCAATGCCCGGACGATTTCTGACATTCCGCAAACCATAGCTGATGCACCAGAAGTGCTTGAAGCGCGTGGTGAGGTCTATATGTCTCATGAAGACTTCGAAAAGCTGAACGCGCGGCAAGAAGAGGCTGGTGAAAAGCCCTTTGCCAACCCGCGAAACGCAGCTGCGGGTTCGCTGAGGCAATTGGATTCAGCGGTTACGCGCATGCGACCGCTACGGTTCTTTGCCTATGCGTGGGGCGAATTGTCTGAGCCATTGTCCGACACCCAGATGGGTGCGATTGATAGGTTGCGAGCTTTTGGGTTTTCTACCAACCCGCTGACCCGGCTTTGTGAAGACGTCGGGCAGATGTTGGCGCATTATCGGGATATTGAGGCTCAGCGGTCTACTCTCGGCTATGACATCGACGGTGTTGTTTACAAGGTGAACGATCTGTCGCTGCAGGCACGTCTTGGGTTTCGGTCCACGACGCCTCGCTGGGCGATCGCGCATAAGTTTCCCGCCGAGTTGGCCTGGACCCGGCTTGAAGCGATCGACATTCAGGTGGGCCGGACCGGTGCGCTCAGCCCGGTTGCCCGGCTGCATCCGGTGACTGTGGGCGGCGTAGTCGTGTCGAACGCCACGCTACACAACGAGGATTATATCGCGGGTCGCGATGCCAAGGGCGGTACGATCCGTGACGGTAAGGACATCCGCGTCGGTGACTGGGTGCAGGTTTATCGTGCCGGTGACGTGATCCCGAAACTGGCCGATGTGGATATTTCAAAGCGCCCAGAAGGGGCTAAGCCTTTCGATTTTCCCACGACTTGTCCCGAATGCAACAGCGATGCTGTGCGCGAGGAAGGCGATGCTGTCCGGCGCTGTACCGGCGGTGTGATCTGTCCAGCGCAGGCTGTTGAAAAGCTGAAGCATTTTGTTTCGCGCAAGGCTTTCGATATCGAAGGCTTGGGGGCAAAGCAAATCGAGATGTTCTATGACGACCCTGACTTGCCGGTCAGAACACCGGTCGATATTTTCACCTTACGGGCGCGTGATGCTGCGAACCTGAACAAGTTGGCCAATCGCAAGGGATGGGGTGCGCAGAGCGCCAGCAACCTGTGGAGCGCGATTGATGAAAAGCGCAGTATACCGTTTGGACGGCTGCTGTTTGCTTTGGGCATCCGGCACATGGGTGAGGCCGCATCGAACCTGATCGCAACCCACTATGGCGCGTGGTCGGATTTTGAAACCGCCGTGACCGCCGCAGCAAGTTTCGAGGGGGCCGAATGGGAAGATTTGCTGAGTGTCGACGGTGTTGGTGAAGTCATGGCACGCGCTCTCGTGTCCGCCTTTGCGCAAGAGGCTGAACGCGCCAGCATCGATGCGCTTGTCGAACAACTGGACGTGCAGGAGGCCAAACGCCCGGACACCACCGGAAGTCCGGTCGCAGGCAAGACTGTTGTATTCACCGGTACGCTGGAAAAGATGACCCGTGCCGAAGCCAAGGCCCGCGCCGAGGCGTTAGGGGCCAAGGTTTCAGGCTCGGTCAGCAAAAAAACCGATATTCTGGTGGCGGGACCCGGGGCGGGGTCCAAGGCGAAAAAGGCTGCTGAGTTGGGGATTGAAACGCTGGATGAGGATGGCTGGCTGCAGCTGATCGGAACCTCATGAGCGGTCGACCTGAACAGTTATTCCCGCTGTTCGCGGGTTTGGAAACGCTGGACGGTGTAGGGCCGAAAACGGCTCAGGTTTTAACGCAGGCGGGTACGGAGTCGCCGCGGGACGTTTTGTTCAGCCTGCCTTACGCCGTTATCGACCGCAGACGCCGCGACACCATTCAGGGTGCCGACCTGCCCAGGACATTGACGGTTGAGGTGACGGTTGGGGTTCACCGACCGCCACGCAACAAGGGCGGTGCGTATCGGGTGCATGTCGAGGACAGTCAGGCCGATTTTCAGCTGGTGTTCTTCCATGCACGCGGAGACTATCTTAAGCGGGTCTTGCCTGAGGGATCACGGCGTGTGATTTCGGGCAAGCTGGAACTGTTCGATGGCATGGCGCAGATGGTCCACCCGGATCACATGCTGCCACCAGAAGAGGCTCAGGACATTCCGGACTTTGAACCGGTGTATCATCTGACACAGGGGATCACGCAAAAAACGGCATACAAAGCTACGCGCAGCGCCTTGGCGCGTGCGCCGGAATTGGAGGAATGGATAGACCCGGCTCTTGTAACGAAACAAGATTGGCCGGGCTGGTCGGTGTCCATTTTGGCTGCGCATAACCCACAGGGGGCGGATGATGTTGCGGCTCATGCGCCCGCACGGGAGCGACTGGCTTATGATGAACTCTTTGCGCACCAACTGACGCTGGCGCTGGCGCGTCAACGTGAGCGGAAAGTCCGGGGCATTGTCAGCGTCGGAACAGGAACGTTGCAGGCGAAGGTCCTGGCCAGCCTTCCTTACAAGCCTACCGGTGCGCAATTACGGGCGATTGATGAAATCGCTGCCGACATGGGCGCGGACGCGCGGATGAACCGGTTGTTGCAGGGGGACGTGGGCGCGGGAAAAACTCTGGTGGCGTTCATGGCGCTGCTTGTTGCAGTCGAAGCAGGCGGACAGGGTGTCATGATGGCCCCGACCGAGATTCTGGCCCGGCAGCACCTGGAAGGCCTGAAGCCTTTGGCCGAGGAGGCCGGAGTTGTTCTGGACATTCTCACCGGTCGCGACAAGGGCGCTGAAAGACGCGCCAAACTGGCGGCATTGAAGAACGGCGATATTCACATTCTGGTCGGCACCCATGCCGTCTTTCAAAGCGATGTGGAATTCAGGGCGCTCCGCCTTGCCATCGTTGATGAACAGCACCGGTTTGGTGTCCGGCAGCGGATGGAGTTGTCGGAAAAAGGGAAGGGCGCGGATGTCTTGGTGATGACGGCCACGCCGATCCCGCGCAGTCTGGCGCTGGCACAATACGGCGATATGGATGTCTCGGTGCTGGATGAAAAACCGCCCGGGCGAAAGCCTATCAAAACGGCCATTGTCAGCACCGAACGTATGGATGAGGTCGTGTCCCATCTGCGCCGCGCCATTGCCGAAGGGCGCCAGTGCTATTGGGTCTGTCCGCTGGTCGATGAATCCGAGGTGTCAGATCTGACGGCTGCTGAGGAACGGTTTAAACGCTTGCGCGCGATTCTGGGCGAAGGAACGGTCGGTCTTGTGCACGGCCAGATGCCCTCGGCCGACAAAGATGCGGCAATGAAAGCGTTTCAGGAGGGGCAAACCAAGGTCTTGGTCGCCACGACCGTGATCGAGGTCGGGGTCAACGTTCCCAATGCCTCAATCATGGTGATCGAACGGGCCGAGATTTTCGGGCTGGCGCAACTGCACCAGCTCCGTGGTCGAGTAGGGCGTGGCGAGGCGGATTCCACCTGTCTGCTGATGTATCAACCGCCGCTCAGCGAAGGTGGGCGGAAACGACTTGAGGTTCTGCGCGAAACCGAAGACGGGTTTATAATCTCGGAAACCGACCTGCAAATGCGCGGTGCGGGTGATCTGATCGGCACGGCGCAGTCCGGTCTGCCGAAATTCCGGATCGCGGACCTTGAACGTCAGGCCGGATTGATGGCCGTCGCCCAAACGGACGCCCGTGCGCTGCTTTCAGCTGACCCGCAACTGAACTCGGACCGAGGCCAGGCGGCGCGCGTTCTTTTGTGGCTGATGAAACAGGATCAGGCAATACGTTTGATTTCAGTGGGTTAGGAATTTTGTTCTTGTAAGTTCGCAAATGTTCTCAAAAAGTTCTTTACCGACTCAACGAAATATGAGAACAAAAGGTCAACAAAGGATTAAAGCTTTGACCGGAGGTGAAACCATGCTGAACCAGATCAAGACCGCCCTGAGCCGCTCGCAGTCGACGATTTTGCAAGATGCTGCGGGCGCCGTATCTTTGGTGGTGATGCTGATGGTTGCCCTTCACCTTCCCGGAACGTTCTGACCCTTTCTGCCTGCGATCTCGTGCCGATCATACCGCTCTGTCATACCCATTTCAGTCAAGGGTGACCTGCCTGTCCCATTTCCCTTGAGGGGCCTGCCTCGGCCCCGCGCGGCTATCCGGACCCCACGCGAGACACGCACAACCTACCGCCGCCCTTTCCGCCCGGAAGGTGCGGCGGTTTTTTCTTATAGTTCGCCCGTTTTGATGATCTCAATCATCGCCGACAGCACGGAATTGACCGCGACCGAAGCCAGGATCATCCCCATGACACGGCTGATGATGGCAGCACCCGAATATCGAATAAGGCGGATGATCGGGTCCGCCAGCAGCATCAGAACAAAGGCGATTAGCACCACAGACAACATCACCAAGGCCGTAATGCCCTGATCTGCGGCACTGTACCGATTGTTGTCGGTCAGGATGACAATGGCCAACATCGCCCCAGGTGAGGCAAGGGACGGAACTGCCAGAGGAAATATAGCCGGATTGGGGCGTTGCGACGGCCTTTCGAGCTCTTCTTCGGCCTCGTGTTGTTCCACGACCTGTTTGCTTTCGCCAAAAATCATCGTCAGCGCGAAAAGAAAGAGAATGATGCCGCCCGCAACCTGAAAAGAATTCAGACCGATATCCAGTGCTTCGATAAGCAATTGTCCGAAAACAAGGAAGAACAACAGCACCCCGGCGCTGACCAGAGCAGCAAGAAGTGCCGTTTTGCGACGGGCGGATGCGGTCAGAGTTGCCGTGACCGCGATGAAGACGGGGATTGTTCCGATGGGGTCGATAACAACCCACAGGGTAACGAAATGCTCAAGCAAATTGTTCAAACCAGACACTCCCCAAAAGTTCGGCTGAGGTTAGACAGGTTTGCCTCAGAAAGCCACGTTCAGGCGCAATTGGCCTGTTCGGCCTGCTCCATGGCTTCGGCCGTGGCCTCAAGTGCAAGCAGGATCGAGGCATGACGGTTCTTATAATCACGCGCAGGAATCAGAACTTCGAGCCCGTCAAAAGGGGCGTCGGGTGCCGTCCCGTCTTTTTTCAGCATGGCCGACAATTGATCACGCGCGGTTTCCACCTGCGCCCGTGTTGCGCCGATAATGGCACCGCCGACAACTGCAGCCGAGGCCTGACCCAGCGCGCAGGCTTTCACATCCTGCCCGTAATCTGAGACCTTTCCGTCCTGCATCTTCACATCCACGGTCACAGTCGACCCGCAAAGGGGCGAGCGCTTTTTCACGGTGGCATCAGGGTTGTCGAGACGGTCCAGATGCGGAATATCCGCGGCCAGCGCCAGAATGCGGCCGGAATAGAGCTTTATCAGATCGTTCTCGCCGGACATGGCTTTCCCTCGTTGTCTGTTCCCCATACATAGTGAGCATCCACCGGGATGCAAAAGGTTTTTCTCATGTCCTCTACTGTAACATTTGACCCGACCAAACTGAAATATGACGAGTCCGGTCTGATCCCTGCCATCGCTCAGGATGAAGGCTCGGGCGAGGTATTGATGATGGCCTGGATGAACGCCCAAGCTGTTGAGAAAACGCTGGAAACCGGGCGCGTCACCTATTGGTCGCGGTCCCGCCAGTCGTTCTGGATTAAAGGTGAAACTTCGGGCCATGTGCAGCAGCTGGTAGATTTCCGCTTTGATTGTGACCGCGATTGCTTGCTGGTTCTGGTGCGTCAAACCGGTGCCGCGTGCCACACCAACCGCCGCTCGTGTTTCTACACTGCCGTTCGTGAAGGGGCCGAAGTTGAGTTGATGTCACCGATCAAGTGACCTGGTTACAGCCCGACCATTGCCCGGATATCTGCTGGTGAGGCGCCCTCGGCCCGGTATTTCGAGATTGCCCGCGCATCATCACGTTTTGCCAGACGCTTACCTGCGTCGTCCCGGATCAACCGGTGATGGAGGTAGCGCGGTGTCGGCAATCCAAGCAGGGCCTGCAATACAACATGAATACGTGTCGCCTCAAACAGGTCCCGACCGCGTATGACATCGGTGATGCCCTGCGCGGCGTCATCCAATACCACGGACAGATGGTAGGACGTGCCCATATCGCGCCGGGACAATACGACATCGCCGATGGTTTCTGTCAGTTCTTCCAGCGTAAAACCAATGGGCCCGGTTTCGCCGTCCGGCCCCATGCCGGTTTCCTGAAATGATCCAACTATTGCGCCTGTATTCCCCGAACTCTGAAGCAACCTGCCAGCCGCAGCCATGTGTAGACGTAACGGAACATCCTTGGGTCGCGGGCTGTCCGTTGCGGTATTATTCCATTTTTCTCGGCACGTACCAGGGTAGATGATCCCGTCCGGCCCATGCAAAGGCGCGCCTTCCTGCGGCGCGCTGGCGGCGGCTACGATATCTTTGCGGTTGCAAGTGCACGGGTAGAGCAACCCGCGCGCCCACAGACCGTCCAACACCTTGTCGTACGAGGCCATACGATCAGATTGCCGCATTACTGGTTTAGGCCACTGAAGGCCCAGCCATTGCAAGTCGTCAAAGATCTGATCTTCCCAATGGAGCCGCGACCGCGAACGGTCGATATCCTCGATCCTCAGCAGGAACTGTCCGTTCTCAGCCATTGCAAGATCATGAGCCAGTAATGCCGAATAGGCATGGCCCAAATGCAGGGGGCCAGTAGGAGATGGCGCAAATCGGGTTTTAAAAATCACGCTTTTTCAACAACATATACGTCAGATTTCAAGTCCATGCCGGGCAGATGGGGACCATATTCCCGGAACAGAAGTCGCGCGGCCCCCATATCCAGCCAGTCATTCAGCCGAACAGTATAGGACTTATCCGCAAGCGTATGATCGTTAAAGGAAAAAGCCAGCAGACCATTTCTGGGCAGGGCGCGCATCAGCATATCAAACACCTCGGGCGGTGCTGTGCCAACACTGATGACGCCAATGGCGGCAATCGCCTTGTAGGCACCTTCCTCCAATGGGTTTGGGTCCGTGATCTCGAAAGAGGAAAGCTTGCGATAGATTCCCTTGGCCTCGGCTCCTTCCAGCATTTTGGGGGTTGGGTCTATCCCGTCAATCACCTGAAAACCGGCGGCGTGCAGGGCTTCACCCGACAGGCCGGTGCCACATCCATAGTCCAATACAGGTGTTTGAGGTTCGGGCATCTTGGACCAGAGCGCCTCGGCCACGCGTCCGGGGGTCGCGTAGCCGTGTGCACCGACTTCGGCATCATAGGAGGAAGCCCATTTCTGGTAATGAGCCCGCGATGCCTCGGGAGTATCTAAACCGTAGCTTTCTTTGATTTTATTGTCGCTCATATACCGATGTTAGGACTTCAGGCAGGGGTGCGTCCAGTCAGCAATGCCTCAGCCAGCTTGTCCATTCGGCCTTGGCCCGATCGGTATAGGCCTTGTAACGATCCTTGCGGCCTCGGCGCCCTCCCTTCAGACCGTCCACAGGGCGGAACAGGCCGAAGTTAACGTTCATGGGTTGAAAGGTCTTGGCTTCGGCACCGCCGGTGATGTGGTGGATCAGGGCACCCATGGCGCTGTCCTGCGGCACTTCGGGCAAGGAATGGCCCAGAATTTCGGCCGCGGCGAGACGACCAGCCAGAAGCCCCATGGCGGCGCTTTCGACATACCCCTCAACACCGGTGATTTGCCCCGCGAAACGAATGTTCGGCTTAGATTTCAGACGCATCTGCGAATCCAGCAGGGTGGGCGAGTTGATAAAGGTGTTTCGGTGAATACCGCCCAGACGCGCGAAGCTGGCGTTTTCCAGGCCGGGGATCATGCGGAACACCTCGGTCTGCGCGCCGTATTTCATCTTGGTCTGAAAGCCCACGATATTGAACAGCGTGCCAAGGGCGTTATCCCGGCGCAGCTGTACCACTGCATGAGGTTTCACGTTTGGCTGGTGCGGGTTGGTCAGGCCAACGGGTTTCATCGGGCCATGGCGCAGGGTTTCGCGCCCCCGTTCCGACATCACTTCGATCGGCAGGCAGCCATCGAAATACCCAGCAGTTTCGCCGTCGTGAAACTCGGTCTTGTCGGCGGTCAGCAGGGCGTCGATGAACGCCTCATACTGATCGCGGTCCATGGGACAATTCAGATAGGCAGTGCGTTCTTCTTCGGTTTCGCCCTTGTCATAGCGTGACTGCATCCACGCTTTGCTCATATCGATACTGTCGGCATAAACGATGGGAGCGATGGCATCAAAAAAAGCCAGCGACTCGGCGCCGGTCTCGATCCTAATAGCCTCACCCAGCGTGGCCGAGGTCAGGGGGCCGGTGGCAAAAATCCAATGGCCATCATCGGGCAGGGACGTCACCTCTTCGCCCGTGACCTCAACCCGGGGATGGGCGCGCAGTTTCTCGGTGACCGCTTCAGCAAAAGGATCGCGGTCCACGGCCAACGCGCCACCAGCGGGCAGACGGTGCGCGTCCGCCGTCGTCATGATCAAACCGTTGGCTTGGCGCATCTCCCAATGCAACAGGCCTACTGCATTCTGTTCGTCGTCGTCCGATCGGAACGAGTTCGAACACACCATCTCGGCCAGGTTGCCGGTCTGGTGCGCAAACGTGCCCACTTTGGGCCGCATTTCGTGGATCACAACGTCCACGCCCATTTCCGCCGCCTGCCACGCGGCCTCGGACCCGGCCATGCCGCCGCCCACGATATGCAAATTCTGTGTCATGCGCTGCCACATAGGGCACAGCACCGCTCAACGCAACACGAGGCGTATCGTTTATGAATTAAGGGGATTTTGGGGTCACCGCTGCGGGAATGTCGACGCCGGTGAGAGAAACCAGCTTGGAGGGACCTTCCGCCCACGGCGACCCAAAAGTGTCTCCAGAGCATATGCTCTGACCCAGCTTTGCCACAGTGTCGCCTTTTTGGAAAGTGCAAAAATGAGGACAGTCTTTAAAAATGTTGGCAACAATCGCCTTATTGATGCCAATTTGGCGGTCTTTTTTCGATAAATGCAGATATCCCTTCTTCGGTATCCCGGTGCAGCATATTCTGTGCCATTACCTCGCCGGTATAGGCGTAGGCCTCCTCAATCGACATATCCAACTGCTTGTAGAAAGCCTGCTTGCCGATCTTCACGGCTGATCCCAGCTTGTCCGCAAGCTGACCGGCAAGGGTTGCCGTTTCGTGTTCCAGCAACATTTCAGGCACCACACGATTGATCAGCCCCAGCTCAACCGCTTTTTCGGCCGAGATGAAGTCGCCGGTCGTCAGCATCTCGAACGCGCGCTTGCGTGGGATGTTCCGGCTGAGCGCAACCATTGGAGTGGAGCAGAACAGTCCGATGTTAACTCCGTTGACGCCAAATCGAGTGCCCTCAGCGGCAACAGCCAGATCGCAAGTAGCGACCAACTGGCACCCCGCAGCAGTCGCGATACCATGGACCTGCGCGATGACAGGTTGGGGCAGAGACTGGATCGACAGCATCATCTGCGCGCATCGGGCAAACAGGTCCTGGAAATAGGCCTTGCCACCATCTTCGGACTGACGCCCGGCCGTCATCTGTTTCAGGTCGTGACCCGCGCAAAACGCTTTGCCTTCCCCAGACAGGATCACGGCGCGAATCGACCTGTCATCCCGCAAGGCGTCAAACTCGGCCTGTAGCGCGGCCAGCATTTCATCACTCAAGGCATTCAGGCGCTCGGGCGCGTTCATTTTAAGGGTCGCGACCGCGTCTGTGTCGTCACGTTCCAGAATTGCCATCTTGCCCTCCGATCTGATGTCGGGCCAACTCTAGGTCGGCAAGTCGAGGAGGGGAAGCATGGCGTTGGTAATGGGCCGGAAAGATCTGATGGATTACATGAAACAGATCTTTCCGCAGGTGCATCGGGATTTTGTCGTCGAAGAATTGGAAGAAGATTCGATTGTCATGCGACTGGTTGTCGAAGACAGGCATCTGCGCCCCGGTGGAACCGTGTCCGGGCCGTCCATGTTCGGATTGGCCGATGTTAGCGTCTATGCGTTGGTTCTGGCCCGCAAGGGACGACAATCACTGGCGGTGACTACAAACAGCTCATTAGACTTTCTGCGCAAACCCGAGGGCGGTAAGGATTTGATAGCTCATTGCCGCTTGCTGAAACTTGGGCGCAGTCTGGCGGTCGGAGATGTTCTGATGTTCTCGGATGGGTCTGACAAACCAGTGGCCCGGGCGACCATGACCTACTCGCTTCCACCCGAGGGGTCTGCGGCTGCGGCTTTTGGGTAAAAAAGGGCCGGGCAGAGCCCGGCCAGGAAGAGGTCCCGTCAAGGGACTGGGGAATTTTCACTCCTGCCAGAAGTAGCGGGTATACTCATTGCGGGCCTGGTATTTTGTCAGGCCGACATCTTTCAGAAGCCTGTCATCCAGATTGGACAAATTAACACGGCTGCGGCGTTGGCGTTCCCACTTTGTCACTGTCGCCGCAAACCGCACGGCCAGCGCGGCGATCAGCGGCAGCCGGGGACTGTCGTTCAGCAGCATGAGGGCGGGGTTGTGCATTGCGCGTGTCATAGTAGGTATCCTTTCAAATTGTATTGACACAAAGCATGTATGTTCGGTATATGCGATTGATACATTCAGGATTGTGTCAAAATCAAAGGAAGAATTGTAATGGATACAATTTGGCCAGAGGCGCTGCCGAAATCCAAGGGTCCGAAGTACACTCTGGTTGCCGACACAATCCGAAAAGCCATTGATAACAAGCTTCTCGAGGTCGGCACGAAGCTACCTCCGGTACGGGAACTGGCGTATCGACTACAAATTACGCCGGGCACTGTCGCAAGGGCTTATACGATTCTGACCGATGAGGGATTGTTACAAGCCGAGGTCGGGCGTGGTACATTTGTTGCCCCACCGAAATCCCCAATTTTGGATGACGTGTGGGCCAGACAACTGCATCTGCGGGATGACAAATACAACGCCAATGTCAGCCTTTTCAGCCCGCGTTTGGCGGATATGGGGCAGGTGTCTCTGATCCGGGAGTGTTTGCAGAAGGTGTCACAAGCCGATCCGGGCTTGTTTCTGAACTATCCGACCCGCGATGCATATCAGCCCATGCGGCAGGCAGTCGTCGAATGGCTGTCGGATCTGCCGTTGGGTGCGCTGACCCATGACGACATTGTACTGACTCATGGCGGGCAAAATGGTCTTTGCCTTGTGTTTCAAACCATTCTGCGTGGGCCTAAGCCCGTGGTGTTGGTCGAAGACCTGTCTTACGCCGGATTCCGCCGCGCTGGTGAACTGATGCGCGCCGACGTGATTGGTGTGAAAATGGACAAATGGGGGATCGACCCCAAGGCAATGGAGAATTTGTTGCGCCAAACTGCGGCGCAAGCGGTTTGTGTTTCGCCTGAAGTACAGAATCCGACAGGTTCACACACGCCGCTTGAACGCCGGAAAGAGGTTGTTGAGGTCGCCCGGCGCTTTGACCTGCAGATCATCGAGGACGACTGCTATCGCATGGGTGACGCGCGTGAGCCCAGCTATCGGGCTCTGGCCCCTGAACGGGGGTGGCATGTGTCCTCGATCTCGAAAATCCTGACACCGTCACTGCGCGTCGGATTTGCCATCGCGCCCCGAGAGAGAAGCGTCGATCTGCGGCGTTCGGCTGAATACGGTTACTTCGGTCTGGCGCAGCCGCTGGCTGAACTCACCCGGTTACTGCTGTCCGATCCCCGGACTCTTCAGATCGCCAGGGATGTGCGTGTTCGGATGGGCGACTATGTCCGTGTGGCGGTAAATGCGCTGGGTGGGTTTGACCTCAACTGGGCGCCCGATGTGCCCTTTGTCTGGCTCAACCTTCCGTCCGGCTGGCGCGCTGGTTCGTTCACACGCGCGGCTGAGAGGGAAGGGATACAACTCAGGTCCGCTGATGAATTTGCCCTGCGGGACGGGCGGGCGCCAAACGCAGTGCGCATTGCGATGAATGGACATGTGTCACTGGAACGGTTCGAGGACGCGATGCAGCGGTTGCGGCGACTGCTGGACAATCCGCCTGAACAGATCAGCGTTTGATCCTTCAATTCAATGGGGCAGGGTCGCCAAAGAAACCCGCCAAGTAAGCGATTTTACCGTCGACATCCAACTGAACAAAATCGTGGCCTGACACAAAGATTCTACCGTCCGGACCGATCATGTGCCACGTGAAGTGGACAACATCGTGGTGATTGGAGGGTTTGCTCGTTAATTCAACGCGTCCACCTGAGCTTTGAAGAACCTCACCTATATGATCGCACAGGTTCGCGCGGCCACTCACATTTGCGGTCGGGTCGACATAGCGACCATTTTCAGCAAAGCACTTCGCCAAAAGCATGAGGCGCTTATCCGGGTCCGTTTCTTGCCAGGATGCACCGTAATCAGCGATGGTTTTTTGCCACTCCATATTGTCCGCGCTCCCTTAGTCGGTTTGCTCTATCACTATAGCGGGTAAGGCAGGGCAGGGGTAAAGGCCCATATACTTGGGGTAAAATAATACCTATTTTTTAAGTCGTTGAAATTACACGATTTAAAAGACATTACTGTTGTTGACCTGCGCAACACTCCCCTCTAAATACGCTCCATCGAATTCGGGCCGCTCTGTCTTTGGGCGGTCTTTCACATCAAACAGGACTATCCTGCCATGAAAACCTTTTCTGCAACACCTGCAGACATCGACAAGAAATGGATCCTGATCGACGCCGAGGGCGTTGTTCTGGGCCGTCTTGCTTCGATCGTCGCCATGCGTCTGCGTGGCAAGCACAAAGCGTCGTTCACCCCGAACATGGACATGGGCGACAACGTCATCGTGATCAACGCTGACAAAATCCAGATGACCGGCAAGAAGCGCGAAGAGAACTTCTACTGGCACACCGGCCACCCGGGCGGCATCAAGTCGCGCACCAAGCAGCAGATCCTCGAGGGTGCACACCCCGAGCGCGTCGTGACCCAAGCGGTCAAGCGCATGCTGCCAGGCAACCGTCTGGCACGCCAGCAGATGACCAACCTGCGCGTCTACGCTGGTGCCGAGCATCCCCATGAGGCGCAAGCGCCCGAAGTTCTGGACGTCAAGTCCATGAACAAGAAAAACACCCGGAGCTAATGACCATGGCTGATCAGATCAATACTCTCGAAGAGCTGAGCGCCGTTGCAGGCGTTGAAGCCGTGGCCGAAGAAGTCATCGTGCGTGAACCCGTACGTGACGAGCTGGGTCGCTCCTATGCCACCGGCAAGCGTAAAGACGCTGTTGCCCGCGTTTGGATCAAGCCGGGTTCCGGCAAAGTCACTGTGAACGGCAAAGATCAGGACAAGTATTTCGCGCGTCCCGTTCTGCAGCTGATCCTGCGCCAGCCGTTCCAGGTTGCTGGTGTTGAAGGCGAGTTCGACGTTGTTGCAACCGTCAAAGGCGGTGGCCTGACCGGTCAGGCCGGTGCGGTCAAGCACGGCATCTCGAAAGCGCTGCAGTTGTATGATCCGTCCTTGCGCGGCGCGCTGAAAGCCGCTGGCTTCCTAACCCGCGACAGCCGTGTTGTGGAACGTAAGAAATACGGTAAGCGCAAAGCGCGTCGTTCGTTCCAGTTCTCGAAGCGTTAATCGCTGCGGAATACGAATTTCAAACGGTCGCAAGAAATTGCGGCCGTTTTGCTTTGTCGGGTCAAACGACGACCTATGATAATAAAGCTCCTATGCCTCGGTTTTCTCAGCCGACATTTTGTTCAACGCCGTCTCGGCAACACTGATGAACCTTTCCCTGATCTGATTGATCTTGCGTCTGTTCAAGAACCCAAACCAGCGGCGCACTGGAATGATCTGCTTGCAGCCGAAACTGTCTATCCAAACCCATCGTGCCGATCCGTCAGGAAACGTCTGGTACACAATGTTACCGGTGTTCTTGTTGCTGATCAGAACTTGTTGCTCGATCAACTGGTCAAAGTGTTTGTGCAGTGCGGTCAGATGCTCACGTGTGAGGCGCCCACTATTTGCCAGTTCTTTCAGGCTGGGTGACAACTGCCCGTCCGGCTCGGAAATCCGTTCATACATAAGCGCAAGGCCCATATCCGTTTGAACGACGCCACGAACCTCGCAAACCGGAATAGGATCATCTCGGTTCTGATAGCGAACCATCAGGTCAAATGACTCGTGAAACTCGCGCAGGAACCCTTTGAAAACCGTTGATCGACGAAATGTTCGATCAAACCACGTGTCCGTCACAAGATTGGCCCGACCATCCATTGTGTCAGGCTGAGGTATCTTCAGAAGCGTATCCGGCGCGTCAGGATGTTGGTAAACAAACTGCCGGTTCCCTTGCGCAATGACTTCGCAATTGGTCAGCTTCAACATGTTTTCTATTCCAGCGGTTGTTATGCTGCCTGATTATAACAGTTTTGTGACAGCGTAAACTGAGCCGACGCTCGGACAGGCGCCTTGAAAGCACTGGCAATCCCGCCGGGGATCGACGGGCTCAGTTTCCTGGAAAAGACTTTGAGTGCTGGGACTTATTCCTCGTAAACCAACTTCCAGGCCCCGTCTTCCACCACGTTGACAAAGACAATGTCCGCGCCCTGGTGATCATCCGGACCGTAGGTGAGGCGGTTTCCAACCAAATCGTCGTCATAGTCCAGACTTTCCATGGCCGCGATAAAGCTTTCATGAGTCAGATCGGGGCCTGCGGCCTCCAGCGCCCTGACCATCATTTCAGCGGAGGAGTAGCCCAACATGGAAAACCCGACGGGGTCTTCGCCGGTTGCGGCTTTGTATTCCTCGATAAACGCGGCCGGGGCGGGATCATCGGCACGCGCCCATAAATCCTGCCAGGAGGCGGCCGCATAGAACCCGTCCGTCACACCACCCGGAACCTGCGCCACAACAGTCAGGAAACTTGCAGCTGTGCCAAGAAACTTCATATCTGTCAGGCCCATCTTTTTGGCCGTACCCACAACCGTGATCGCCTGACGCACACCCAGCGCTATCGTGACTATATCGCAGCCTTCTTCCTTGAGCTTGCTCAACGAGCCGACAAAGTCGGTCTCATCCGGTTTGTGCGTGGTCTCAGCGACAAAGGCGATGCCGGCCTCTTCGGCACCGGCTTTGCTGCCTTCCAGAATTTCTTCGCCGAAATCCGTCGGCAGATACATGGTGCAGACGTTTTGCGACCCGAACTGATTGGCCAGATATTTCACGCCAATACGGCTTTGGTCGAAATAGGTGGAAAACGAGATGAACTTGTTTTTCATCGGTTCCTGCAACATCAAGCTTGAAGCCGTCAGGGGGGCGACGTTCGGAATGCCCTTGGGATCCAGCAGCTTGAATCCGGCAAGGTTCATAGGGGTGCCTAATGATTGCAGCATGGCGAACACCTTGTCGCGGTTCAGCAGCTTGTTATAGCCCTGCATCGCGCGCGGCATCTGATAACCGTTGTCCTCGACCACATAGCGGATGGTGCGACCGTGTACGCCGCCGGCCGCGTTGACCCGATCAAACACCACATTTGCGCCCTTGGTTGCCGGAACGCCAACAGCGGCAAAAATACCGCTCAGGTCATTGACCGAACCGATGACGATCTCATCATCCGTGACGCCCTGCGTCTGGGCATTGGCCACGGTTGCGGACACCGCCAGAGCGGTCGCGGTTGCCAAGCCTTTGATCCCATTGATCATGATTACTCCTCCCTGTGAATTTCATTATTTATACATGTCTTCAATAAGATGCGCGTGCTTCTGTTCCACGAAGCTGCGTTTCAGCTTCATCGTCGCGGTCAGTTCGTCATCATCAGCGGTCAATAAAACGTCGATCAGGCGGAAATCCTTGATCTGCTCAACGCGCGCGAACTCTTTGTTGACCGCCGAGACTTCGACCCCGATCTGATCTTTGACCTCGGGTGCCGCGCAGAGCGAGGCGAAATTTGAGAACGGGATTTTCTGATCCTGCGCGTATTTCTCGACGTTTTCCTGATCGATCATGATCAGGGCGGTTAAGTATTTCCGGGCGTCCCCGATGATCACAGCGTCCGAGATATAGGGACTGAACTTCAACCGGCTTTCGATCTCGGCCGGAGTGATGTTCTTGCCGCCCGCGGTGATGATGACGTCTTTAAGCCGCCCGGTGATGGTGACATATCCCTGATCGTCGATATGCCCCAAATCACCGGTCCGCAGCCAGCCATCGGCGGTGAAGGTCTCGGCTGTTTTAGCATTGTTGCGCCAATAACCCTGAAAGATGTTCAGACCTTTCAGCTGAATTTCCCCGTCGTCCGAGATACGGATGTCATTGCTGGCGATGGCCTGCCCGACAGTGCCGATCTTGTTGGTCTCGACGCTGTTTATCGTCGCCAGCCCCGAGGTTTCGGTCATCCCGAACCCTTCGATCAACGGTACGCCGATGGCCCAGTACCATTTCAGTAAATCGGGTGAGATCGGCGCCGCACCGGTACCGCCCCGCCGAATTTTGTCCAGCCCCAGCATTCGCCGCAGGTTTCGCAGCACAAGACGATCCCACAACCAGAACCGCGCCGAAACGCCTACCGGAACGGATTGGCCCGCGCACAGATACTGAGCCCGCGCAACCCCGGCCTTCAGCGCCATCTGATACGCGGCAAGGCCCGTTGGCGTCGCGTCCTGCGCCATGATCTGGACGTAGGAATAGATCTTCTCCCACACGCGTGGCACGGCAACGAAGGTGGTGGGGGAGACCTCTTGCAGGTTGGCAAAAACGGTCTCGGGGCTTTCGGCGAAATTGACGACGCATTTCGCGGCCAGAGGGAAATAGATCGAAACCGCACGTTCCAGGATATGACAGAGCGGCAGGAAACACAGTTGTTCGTCGGTTTCAAAGGCGGGCAGGGCGCGGGCACCGCTTTCAATGGCGGCCAGAATGTTCTCGTGGCTCAGCATGGCGCCCTTGGGCTTGCCGGTGGTGCCCGAGGTGTAAATCAGCAGGGCCGTGTCCTGGGGGGATGCCAGCGCAAGTTCCGCCTCGAACCGCGTTGGATCATCGGCCTCGGCCTGTTGGCCCAGCTTATAAAGATCGTCGATCATCATGCAGCGGGGATGGGTCAGGTCGTGCAGGCCCTCATCCTCAAGTATGACAACTTTGCGCAGACCGGGCACCTCGGATTCGATCTCAAGAAACTTGTCCAGCTGCTCTTCGTTTTCGACGATCAGGAAGCGGCTGTCGCTGTCATTGATCAGGTATTCCAACTGGTGGCACGAGTCTGTTGTGTAGACGCCCGAGGCGATACCACCGACGGCCTGAATGCCCATGTCGAACCACGCCCATTCCTTGCGGTCTTCGGACAGGATCGAAACGACCTCGCCGCGTTTCAAACCTAGTTTGCGCAGGGCTAGCCCAATCCATTTGGCGTGTTGCCAATAGTCAGTCCATGAATAGGACTTCCAAATCCCAAGGTCTTTTTCGCGATGCGCGGTGCGGTCAGCCAGCGCGGTGCAGCGTTTCTGAAACAGTTGAGTGATGGTGGTGCACTCATCCACATGCACCGGACGCTGACCGGCGGTGGCGTTGAACCAGACGCCGTTGATATTGGCCTGAGGAGGCAGGGTGCTGATATTCAACCGCTCACCTCCACGTCTTTCTGCGTTTCCAGCGGCGGGTTTCCCGCGCGCCTTCCTCCTGTACGCCCAGATAGAAGTTCTGGATGTCCTCGGACTGCATCAACACATCCGCCGCGCCGTCCATGACGATTCGGCCGACCTCCATCACATATCCGTGCTGAGCCAGTTCCAGCGCGGCCTTTGCGTTCTGCTCGACCAGCATCATGGTCATGTTCTGCTCGTCGTTCAGACGCTTCAGGATGCCAAAGATTTCCTGCACCAGCAGCGGGGACAGGCCCAGTGACGGCTCGTCCAACAGCATGATCTTAGGGTTGGCCATCAGGCCACGGCCAATGGCCAGCATCTGTTGCTGGCCGCCCGACAGAGTGCCAGCCTCTTGCCTCCGGCGTTCTTTCAGGATCGGGAAGTAGGTAAAAACCAGCTCTTGGTGGTGATCGATCCGGGATTTGTCGGCCAATGTATAAGCGCCGAGGTTGAGGTTTTCTTCAACGGTCAGAAGGGGAAAGACCTCACGTCCTTCGGGGACGTGGACGATGCCCATTTCGACGACATTGTGCGGCTCCGACCCCTGTATTTCGATGCCATCAAACGTGATTTTGCCCTTTTCGGGGTCCATCACACCAGAGATGGTTTTCATCAAGGTCGTCTTCCCAGCACCATTGGCCCCAAGGATCGAGACGATTTGCCCGTGATGCACGTCCAGAGACACACCCCGGATCGCCATGATGGGACCGTAAAAGCTCTCGACATTTCGGATGGTCAGGACAGGATCGCTCATGAGGCTTTCCCCAGATAGGCCTCGACCACCGCAGGGTGGGATTGCACCTCTGCGGGCGTGCCAAGCGCCAGTTTCGCGCCATCGGCCATGGCCAGAACCCTGTCGGACACGCCCGAAACCAGTCCCATATCATGTTCGACCATCAGCACCGTGATGCCCATTTGCCGCCGAATGTCGTCGATCCACCAACGCATGTCCGTGGTTTCTTCGACCGACAGCCCCGAGGCCGGTTCGTCCAGCAACAGCAGTTTGGGATCGGTGGCCAGTGCGCGGGCGACCTCAACCACCTTGCGCACGCCATAAGGTAGGCCCGAGATCATCTTGTCGCGATAAGCCTGCAGATCTAGGAAGTCGATAATCTCTTCCACCTTTTCTCGGTTTTCGACCTCTTGCCTTCGGGCGGAGGGTAGGAACAGCACCTCTGACACCATGTTGGTACGGCGATGCCGGTGCCGCCCGACCAAGAGGTTCTGCAGGACGGTGGCGTGTTCGAACAGCTCGATATTCTGGAATGTGCGCGCCACGCCATAGGCCGCCACGCCCGACGGTTTGACCTGCAACAGGTCGTGGCCGTCAAAACGGATCGCCCCCACAAAAGGCTCATAAAACCGCGATATCAGGTTGAAGACGGTGGATTTGCCCGCACCGTTCGGGCCGACGATGGCAAAAACCTCACCTCGGTCAACCGAGAAGGACAGGTCGTTGACGGCAATCAAGCCCCCGAACTTCAGGGTGACGTTTTCGAACTCCATCAGGCTCATCGCAGACGTTCCGTCTTGAGGTAGGATTTCTGTCGTTTGAACATGTCCTTTCGGTAGAAGGGGAACAGCTCGAACCATGTGCGAATTTTCAGCCAGCGACCATAGAGGCCCATCGGTTCGAACAGGATGAAGGCAATCAGGATCATCCCGAAAATGCCGAACTCCAGCCCCGGAATGGCGACCGTGTTGCCGCCAAACAGTGCGCCCACGTATTCCTTCGAGATCGACAGGAACTGCGGCAGAAATCCGATCACGATAGCGCCCAGAAATGCGCCGTGGATCGAACCCAGCCCGCCGATCACAATCATCATCAGCAACTGGATTGAAATCAGGACGCTGAAAGTTTCGTTGTTGAACGCGCCCGCGTACATGCCCATCAGCGCACCCGCCCAGCCCGTGACGGCGCAGGAAAGGGCAAACGAGATCATCTTGGTGCGCGCGATATCGATGCCCATCGCCTGCGCCGAAATCTCGGAGTCACGCACCGCGATGAAGGCCCGCCCCAATGGTGCGCGCAGCAGGTTGATATAGCCGAGGGTGACCAGAACGGCCACGCCCAGAACCAGCCAGAAAAACTGATCGGGTGTGGCCCAGCGATCGACCAGATAGCCGAAAATCTCGACACCGCCCAGATACTTGCCCGCCACGCCACCGGTGAGCGGTTCCGTCAGGACGATCACGTCATCCATCAGGATCGACAGCGCCAGGGTGAAGATCGCCAGATAGATTCCGTGCAGTCGCAGGGCAGGGATAGCAACCGTCACACCGGCAATCCCCGTCAGAACACCGGCCAGAGGGAAGGCGACCAGAAATGGAACACCCGCTTCGATCAGGATGACGTTCGCATAACACCCAAAGGCCAGAAAGGCGGCATGGCCCAGGCTGACCTGCCCGGTATGGCCGGTTAGAACCATCAAACCCAGCCCGGCGATGGCCCAGATCAGGACGTTCGTCAGTTCTCCGAGGTAGAAATCATCCAGCCACCTCGGCGCCAGGGCGACGAGTGCCAGCAGGATCAGGTAGAGGATGAGCTGATAGCGATCCTTCCAGGGGCGGATATCCTGCATATAGTCGGTTTTGAACACGATCCGCATGGGCCTAGACCTTCTTGACCCGAACCTGACTGAACAGCCCGTTAGGGCGGAAAATCAGTACCGCCAGCAGCAGCGCGTATGGTGCGATCTGACTGTAGCCCGCAGCGATATAGCGGCTGGCAAAGGGTTCGATGACACCGACGATCAACCCTCCGGCTAACGCGCCCGGAAGGCTACCTAACCCGCCAATTACAGCGGCAGCGAAGGCTTTGATCCCCAAAAGGCCGGTTGTCGGGTCAACCGCGCCCTTGGCGGCGAATAACACGCCCGCAATACCGGCCACCACTCCGGCCAAGGCCCAGATGAACCCCTGAACGCGTTTGACAGGAATGCCCATGTAGTAGGCCGCTAACTGGTTCTGCGACGCACCCTGCATTGCCAGCCCCAGCTTGGTTCGGTTGAAGAACACGTACATCCCCCAAGTCAGCAATACGGTGACAATGATGACCGCCACATCCTCCATTCCCAGGACAATGCCTCCGAAACGGAATTCCTTTCCAGCCAGAGGGTTCTGCAAAGTTTGCGGCTCATGTCCCCAAATCAGACCCGCAGCAAACCGGATCACGAAGCCCAAAGCGATTGTCAGGATCACCACTGCGGTCTGGCTTTCCCCAAACAGGCGGCGGATGATCAACCGGTCTAAAAGATACCCCAGCGCCCCCATGATCCCCAGCGAGATCGTAAGGGCCAGCCAGAAGGGCAGTCCCATATATTCGGTATTGGTAAGCCCTATGGTGACAAAAGCGCCCAGCATCATAAAATCGCCCTGCGCGAAGTTCACCGCCTCGGTTGCTTTGTAGATCAACACGAAACCAAGCGCGATCAGGCCATAGACACAGCCATTTGCCAGCCCGCTGATCAGCAGCTGCGCGTTGTCCAATTTCACCCTCCCACGCCGGTGCGCCCGGCGTATTGAACGCCCCGGGGGTCCTCCGTCACCCGGGGCTTTGTTCTACTATGGCGTGATAATCACCTTCCCGTCACTCTTTTTCAGCGCTTCGGCCAGATTTGGGATTAAATCCTTCAACGCAAGTCGTTCGGATATATCGGTTTTCCAGCGACCATCAGCAAACCGGGCCTGCACCTCGGCCACGACACGCGCCTGATCTTGCGGTGGGGTTGAGGTGACCCAATTGGTAAGCCAGAACCCTTCGATCTGCTTGCCCATAAAGATCAGCTGGCCCATCTGCGTCAATTGCGGCAGTTCGGCGCTGAGCTTACCGTAACAGACCCAGCGCGCCTGGTTGGGCATGGCGCAGAACACCTGCTCGGATAATTGGTCGGCCACGGCATCCAGGAACACGCGGGGTTTCAGTGCCTGGCTGACTTTGGCAAAGTTCTGCGCAACGTCCGGATCGGTGGTCACCAAAACCTCAGCAGCTCCGAGATCTTTCAATGTGTCGACAGTTTCCCCGCGCCGGACCAGCGCGATAGGTTTCAGCCCGAGGTCGCGCCCGAGACCGCACATCAGCTTGCCCAACTGGCTGGTGGCGGCCGAGATCACAAATGCATCCCCGGCGCTCCGCGCGATGTCAACCATGGCCATGGCGGTCAGAGGATTCACGATCTGCGCCGCACCATCTACGTCGGAAATCTCGGGGCGCAGAGGGATGCACATCATTGCCGGAGCAAGAACGTATTCCGCCCAAGCGCCGGAACTGGCGGTGATAAATGAAACGCGGTGACCCTGCAGCGCCTCTGCGCCTTTTCCGGTTGCAACCACGTCACCGCAGCCCTCAAACCCGGCGGCGGCCCCTTTGAGGCGAGGCTGCCCGTATTCACCTTTGATAAAGTGGATATCGGACGGGTTCACCGATGCCGCGCGCAGCTTGACCAGAACCTGTCCGGGGCCGGGTTCAGGAACCGGCAGCTCGGCCTCGGCCAGCCAGTCAGCAGCGTCACGGATATAAGGGCCGGTGGCTTCGCCGGAATAGCCGTCGTGCAAAAGAACAGTTGCGAACATAGTCGAGGGCAGGGTGGTCATAGTCGTTCCTTGTTTCTGAACTGATCGTATCGTTGATGAAACCCGGCCACTGGCGGCTACTCATAACCGCGTCGTCAAAAGCATGGATTTGGGTTTGTTCCAACTTGATGACAGCCAAACAAATGAGCCGTTGCGCGTCAATCGGCCGACGCCCTGACGTGGATGGAACCTGCGCCACGCCCGCAAGGTGGGCCGCCCGAACCGGGCGACCCGACTGCTTCACTGTCCCGACAGCAGGTCGCGGAGTTCCTGAAACTTCACCGCGATTGTCTCTGGCGAAGCCTTGATGTCGTCCAGAATTTTGATGGCCTGGGTTTTCAGGTCCTGCGCCAGCTCGCTTTCCTGAATCGAAGCCACCATCGTGTCATAGTCGAAATTCTCAAGGCTCAGCGCGCCGTTCTCGACCCACGAATTCAGCAGGTCCTGACCCTGGTTCGCCAATGCAGCAACTTCTTCACCGGCCTGATTGGCCAGATCCGTGGCCGCTTGACCGGCCTGCTCGGCCGCATCATTGGCCTGTTCCGCGATGGAGGAGGCGCCTTCGGTTGCTTGATCCGCGACCGAGCTTGCGGCCTCGCTGACAGCATCGGTTGCATCCTGGGCTGCCTCGCTGACCGCGTCGCCAGCGTCTTGTGCCGCCGATTGCAATTGCTCGGCTGGTGTGGGTTCAGGTTGAGTAAAGTAATAATACGCGCCAGCGCCGATGGCGGCGATGGCTACAGCTAATAGGATAGTGCGCGACATGTGTCTCTCCTTTGGAAAATGTGTCGCCGAGATGGGTTAAATCTAACCGGATGCAAAGGGGAAATCCCGGAAGTTCTTTTCAAATCCGTGGATTGAGCCATGCTATGCCTATCCGTTGAACCGCAATGGCAATAACATGCCACAACACTTTGTCCGAGCACGGGCTGCTTGTGATTGTTGGAAATGTACTATCGGTTCCGTTGCCACTTTGGTGATCGGAAGCGCCGTTCTTCTCGAAGATCGCGCAAACTTCTTGCGCTCTTGGACGTCAGCCGATCTCAGAACGGCGTTCGAAGTGAGTGTTCCTGCCTCGAACAAGCAGCTTTGGCTTGATGCCTTTCGTACGAGCGTATTGCGCATAGTATGGATAGCCTGTTTTGACCGAGTAAACTCAGAATCTATTCCTGACTCAGCCCGCATACTTCCTCGATTTCGAAGCCAGTTCACTAAGCGCGATCAGTTAGCCAATTGAGATTGGCATTGCACGCGTAGTCAAAGGCAAAGTGATCACCGGATCGCGTCTCATCAAACCCCATCCTGATTGGGACGCGGCGGGCTGGTCGGACGCCAGTGTACGAATCCACGGATTAAGCCGCGCTTATCTTGAAGCAGAGGGCGACGATCCCCAGAGGGTTGCGCAATGGTTCAAGGCAAAAAGCACCGGAATTGCTGTAACGGACAATCCAGAGTTTGAGCGGCGGTGGCTCATACGGCTGCTGGACCGGATATGAGCCGGGCAAAGGTGCATCCTCTGCGATGACACACAAAAAACCAACGGGCTTCGGAACTCGGCGAAGCGGTTGCCCGTCTGGGACGCCAACATGCTGAACAGATTGGGGAACTGACCCTGCAAGAACATGAGCGGTCCGGCGGCGTCTGGATCGGAGAGCGGGTCGTCGTACCTGAGACGTTTCTTTTGACTTCGGGCGCATTGCAGTGGTCCGAACGGATGTTGAAGTCGCTGGTTGTCGACCCCGTCGCGATGCAGAGGTTGGTAGCAGGTAAACCTCGCTTGAAAACCTCCAATGCATAGTTTCGGCTTAGCTTAGCAGGACTTTTCTGTTCCTAGGACGGTTTCGCCTTAGTAGCTGGTTCAAGAAGTTTATTGTCACCATTGACAAAGTAGCATTGATCGTTATTTGTCAATGGTGACAGTTTATGAGGCCGAAATGCCAAGACCTTCGCTGAAAGACCAAAGATCACAAGAGATTCTGGACGCTTACCTCACATGTGTAGCGCGGTTCGGGCTCGATGGTGCGACTCAGGAACGGATTGCAGAGGAAGCTGGCGTCAAGCGTCCTCTTTTGCGTCATTACTTTGGAAACAAGGATGAAATGATAACCGCACTGGCCGACCACACCATCGCCGGCTTTGCCGCTTCGCTGGAAGGGCTACGTCAGGCACTGCCAAACAATGCAACGCCTTCAGATCTTGTGGACGCTCTGTTTTCAGAAGGGGTTGGAACCGATCCCCGATTGATGCTGGCCTATCAGGCGTTGGTAACGGTGGTTCCTGACCGGCCGGATCTTCGCCACGGCCTGATGGACAGCCTCACGGATTTCTTTGATTTGGTCGAAGCAATCCTTGCGCGGGCAGCCCCTACGGTGCCTGACACGCGCATTCGCGCGGTCACTCAGGGAGTATCGGCGATCTTTGTGAGTATGGATGCTCTGACCCCACTGAATCCGCCTGAAGAATGGCGCTCTGAATTGAGACAAGCCGCCACGCTTCTGGCTTCGGTTCTGGAGGCCAAGCAATGAGTCTCGCGAGAACCACGAACTACATTGCCTTGCCCATCCTGTTGGTGGCCGCAGCGCTTGGTCTCTACTGGGTATGGGGGTTGCTTTTCCTTTGGTGGGTCGTCCCGTCACTAATGAGCGGACGGGCTTTTTTGATGTTTGAGATTAACCGGGACGACGACCCGTTTCTCTACTGGGCCATTGTTTGCCTTTGGGCTTTGTCGGGGTTGATGATGATCGCCGCAAGCCTGTTTCCCCAATACGCCTATCTGCTTACCTGAGGGACTGAGATGACCAAAATGTACCACCACCTACCGGTCGAGGCCTACACCTCGCAGGATTGGTTCGAGAGGGAACAAAGCCTTATCTTCTCGCGAACCTGGCGGTTTGCCGGTCTTGTCGAGGATATTGAGGGGCCGGGGAACTACCTGTCGGTTCAGGCAGGCCTGAACAACCTTTTCATCGTAATGGGACGCGACCACCGCCTGCGCGCCTTTCACAATATCTGCCGCCACCGGGGCACCCAGTTGATCCGGGCGGTTGGCAAAACGCAAAAGGCGCTGACATGTCCGTATCACGACTGGACTTACGATCTGGAAGGCAACCTGATTTCGGTTCCCGATGAGCCATCCGAGTTTCCAAACGGTATCGATAAATCCTGCCTTGGCCTCAAACCGGCCAGCGTTGATGTCTGGCGCGGCATGTTGTTCGTTCACCCCGACCCGGATGCGCCGACTTTGGCGGAATGGTTCGGGGAAATTGACCCGAATCTCGGGCCTCACAAGCCGGAAGAACTGGTCGAATTTGCTGAAGGGCGAAATACTTACGAGATCAAGGCCAACTGGAAAATTGTCGTCGAGAATTACATCGACGTCTACCACCTGAGCCATCTGCACTCGAATACGCTGCACATGTATGACCATGCCAAGGCCGAATACGGGTGGAAGGGGCCGCACTATCATTTCTGGGAGCCCCCATCAGCCGCTTATGCGAAGGGACACGAAGCCAACCTGCCGATGCCGCGCACGATCCCCGAACCTCATGTCGGTGCTTGGGTTCCGATGCTTTTTCCGGGTATTGGCATCGGTGCAAGTGAGGAAAGCTGGAACCTGTTCATCATCACACCGCTGGCTCCCGATCTGACACGTGTCGAGAACCGCACAAAGCTGGCCAACGTATCGGATTGGGCTTTTCAGAAGCAACAGTGGAAGAGCTTGGGCTTCTGGAAGGATTTTGGCGGTGCGAAATACCAAGAGGACGATGCCACCGGTGCAGACGACCCTATGGCTTCCGGTGACTTCACAGCTGAGGATATCTACGCCTGCGAACAGCAGCAGAAGTCTCTGAAAAGCCCTTACTTTGAGGTCGGTCCTGCCGGGATTGGCGAAGGCCCGGTTACTCAGCACCAGAAAACGGTGCTGAGTTTCATGCAGGAAAACCAGAGCCGCGGAGAGTGATCATGAAGCCTGTTCAAGCCACTCTGATTGGCGTTTTACTCGCGTCCTCTCTGGTTCTGACCGCCCAAGCAGACGCGCCCAAAGAAGTTGTCGCGCGTATCCTGCAGGCAAAGGACGAACAAAGCCTGCTGGCCACGTGGGACGACTGGCACCCCGAGGCCACGCATCAAATCATCCTCAAATACGGAATGCGGCAACCGGATGACGTCTTTTCGTACAGGGTCACAGAGAAGAGCGATCTGGATGACCCCGAGACCGCAAAGGCATTGGAAGGGTATACGGAAACCGCACGATCGGCGCCCGAGATTTCATCGCGGCTCGAAGATGGCGTGTCCCATGTCACCGCCGTGACCCATGTCGATTATGACTGGCAGAGCTATTCGGGCAAAATGCGTCAGACGGACGAGTTCGTTTTTGCATCCTATCTTGGCGGGGCCGTGATCCGGTCATTGACCACGACCTACGATTACCGGTGATTGGAAACCTTCATGCAACGTGACTTTTATTCACTGACGGTATCCGAAATCCGCAAAGAGATCGGCGGCGCGGCCACCACTGTCATCTTCGACATTCCATCCTCTCTGACGGGCTTGTTCCAATGGACGGCCGGGCAACACCTGACGGTCAGGTTTCTGATCAAAGGAGAGGAGCACAGGCGCAGCTACACTATCTCGAACCTGCCGGGGGCCGCGTTGCGTATCACTGTCAAACGCGTCAAAGGGGGAGTCGTCTCGAACCACATCGGCGACACTCTTAAGGCAGGGGATAGAGTAGAGGTGATGCCCCCCTTCGGAAAGTTCACGCTGTCGCCCGGTGCCCTGAAACGGCGTACCCATTACTTTATTGGGGCCGGCAGTGGAGTTACTCCGCTCTACGCGATGATCAAGGCAGTTTTGGCAGATGAGCCGCATTCTGCAGCGCACATGGTCCTTGGCAACTCGGACGCGAACAGCATTATTTTCCGGGAGGAACTGGAGCAACTGCAAGCGCAATACCCGCAGCGGTTCACCCTCCGCCACGTTCTGTCCCGGCCTTCCATGTTCAGTTGGTTCACCCCTTGGCGTACGGGGCGGTTGGAGGCAAACGCCATTGAGGCCGCTATTGCCGAAGCGCCCCCGGTTGCACAAGACGCCCAGTACTGGATCTGCGGTCCCGGTAGCATGAACACCGATATTCGGAGGGCGTTACAAAATCTGGACGTTCCCGATGGTCGCATTCATATAGAGAGCTTCGGTGGAGATACCGAAAGCGACCTAAGCGTGTCGGGGATCGCCGCAACGGCCCGGATAAAACTAAACGGTGCTTGGCAAGACGTTCCGGTTGCTGCCGGTCAAACCATACTAGAAGCCACCCGATCAGGCGGACTAAACCCGCCATTCAGTTGCCAGTCTGGCGTCTGTGGCGCCTGCATGGCCCGTCTGACCGATGGAACCGTCCATATGCGGAGCCGCATTGCACTTGAAGACAATGACATCGCCAAGGGTTTCATACTGTGCTGCCAAAGTGTTGCCACGCAAAAGAACATCGAACTGGTTTTTGAGGGCCAAGTTTAGACAAACGAAAATAATAGTCCGTCAGGTGCTGAACCTATGTGGTGATTGGAACGGCTTTCAGCATTGAGGAACGTTGGTAGCCTCAGTAACTCCAAGCCTCATACAAAAACACTATGATGTTCTGAAGCTTAGTGGCGGAGAGACAGGGATTCGAACCCTGGGTGGGCTTGCACCCACAACGGTTTTCGAGACCGCCCCGTTCGACCACTCCGGCACCTCTCCGCGGGGGTCTGTGAGGGGGGGATTTAGTGAGGAACGCACGGGGGTGCAAGCAGAAAATTCCGGAAATTCACCAACAAGGGATTTTCCATTGCCAGATGGCATAAAACACCTAGGCTTCTGAGTATGACATATCACCTTCGCCGCTTCGCATTGACCTTTTTTCCGTTGCTATTCACGCTTGCCACGCTATCTGCGCAAACTTTTGCTGCCGAACGCGACCGGGTAGAGGCCTTTCTGACCACCACCGGCTTTGACGTGGCACTGGAAAGCATAGCGCTTGCGTCAGCCTCGGCCCCTCGGATGCTGGGAATCGATCCCGAAGGGTTCGGCTCGGACTGGGCACGCCTGACCGAAGAGGTGTTTGATACCCACGACATGCACGAAACCGCCGTTACCATCCTGGAACAGACGCTGAGTGACGCCGCGCTGAACCATGCGGTCGAATTCTATGCCTCGGAACTGGGACAGCGGCTGGTCGTGGCAGAAAATGAGTCTCACATGGCCGAAGACGACGACGCCAAACTGCAGCAGGGGCAGGAAATCGTGGCCGGTCTGATCAAGGACGGGTCTAGGCGGGTCGAGAGCCTTAAGCGCATGAACGCTGCCATTGATTCCAGCGGCACGGCGTTGAGGGCATTGCAGGAAGTCCAATTGCGCTTTCTGCTGGCTGCCAGCGCATCCGGAGTGATCGACCTGCAACTGGGCGCGGATGAGCTGCGACAAATGATGAAGCAGAACGAAACCAGTATGCGGCAAGCGCTGCAACTATCCGCGCTTGCAGGGGCCGCATACACCTATCAGGATTTCTCGGACGCCGATGTCATCACCTATGTTGAGGCGTTGGAGCAGCCGCTCATGCAGGAGGTCTATGAGCTACTCAACGCGGTTCAATACGAAATCATGGCCATGAAGTTCGAAGCTCTGGCCTCACGAATGGCCGAACTGCACCCGGCACAGGATATTTAATGCGACTGATTTTGGTGTCTGCTGCACTGTTTTTGTGGTCCGTGCCGCTGCAGGCCGAAGAAAAGGTCGAACGCCTGCTGCAAGCCCTGCAACTGGATGAGATCATCGAGATTCTGCGGGATGAAGGTGGCATGATGGGCAAAACCCTTCAGGAAACCTTTCTGAACAACAATGGCGGGCAGGTTTTTCAGAAACAGGTCGACCGGATTTACGACGCTGACAGGATGCGCAATCAGGTTGTGGAGGTCTTCGATCAGACCCTGACCGAAAGAGAACTGGACCGCGCCATCCTGTTTTATGAAAGCGATCTGGGCCAGGCCATCGTGTCGCTTGAAATTACTGCCCGCATCGCACTTGCTGATGAAACCATCGAAGAAATGGCGCAGGACACTTATGCGAACGGTGACCGAGAGTCAGTGTTTTACCGCCTGGTTGATGAGTACATTCGGGTCAACAACCTGATTGAAGAAAACGTTCAGAACTCCATCAGCGCCGATTACAACTTTTTCCGCGGGATGGACTTGGGTGGTGATGTGGATGATGCCGAGCTTTTAGCCCAGCTACTGACGCAAAAGGACAGCATGAGTGAAGAGACCCAGACCTGGCTGTATTCCTTCTTTCTGCTGGCCTATCAACCGCTGAGCGAGGCCCAGATACGCGAGAATATCGCGTTTTCCCGAACCGAGGCGGGCAGGGCGATCAATGATGCCCTGTTCGAAAGCTTTGACCAGATGTTCGACAATATCTATTTTCAACTCGGCCAGGCCGTCGCGCAGGTGCTGCAAGGGTCCGATCTTTAAACCAGTATTTGATGTTGACTTTCCCCTGCAATCTATGGATAAGCGCGCATCCCGGCCGGTTTTCCGCGCCGGGTCTCGTTATTGTTGACCCATAGGGCGTGTCCCAAGGGTCGTCACACAGCCCGAAAAGGGCGCGCTGTTCGAGGTGGCTGAGGCCGGCAACACCCAAACGGGGACCACAGAACGCGGGTTAGAAAAGGAAAGACGCATGTTTGCGGTCCTAAAGACTGGCGGCAAGCAGTACAAGGTTCAGGCGGGCGATGTGCTCCGCGTTGAAAAGCTGGCTGCCGACGCAGGTGAAAAAGTTCAATTCAACGATGTTCTGATGCTGGGCGGTGACGCTCCGGTTGTCGGCGCACCTTTCGTTGAAGGCGCAGGTGTACAGGCCGAAGTGATCGAACAGGTCAAAGGTGACAAGGTCATCAAGTTCGTCAAGCGCCGTCGTAAGCACAGCTCGAAGCGTACCGTTGGCCACCGTCAGAAGCTGACCCTGGTCAAGATCACCGACATCCTTTCGTCGGGCGCTGACAAGTCGGGCATCAAAGCTGCAACCGGTTCGGCACCGGCTGGCGAAGCTGCTCCGGCGGCGAAAAAGCCTGCCAAGAAAGCTGAAGCCAAAGCAGAGGCACCCGCCGCTGCTGCTGCCGCGGACGATCTGACCAAGCTGAACGGTGTCGGCCCTGCCGCCGCCAAAAAGCTGGTTGAGGCCGGTATCGAGAGCTTTGCCGCTCTGGCTGCCTTGTCGGACGAGCAGATTGCTGCTATCGACACCATCAAAGTGAAGCCCGAATGGGTTGAGCAAGCCAAAGAGCTGGCTCAAGGCTAAGGAGAGAGAGAATGGCACATAAAAAAGCTGGCGGTTCCTCCCGTAACGGTCGCGACTCAGCTGGTCGCCGCCTTGGCGTGAAACTGTATGGCGGCCAGGCTGCCATCGCAGGCAACATCATCGTGCGTCAGCGCGGTACCAAGTTCTGGCCGGGCGAAGGCGTGGGCATGGGCAAAGATCACACCATCTTTGCAACTGTTGATGGCGCCGTGAAGTTCCACAAGGGCCTCAAGAACCGCACCTTTATTTCGGTCCTGCCAGTGGCGGAGGCCGCAGAGTAAGCCGAAACCCATAAGGTTTGAAACATTCCTGGGGGACCGGCAGAAAATGCCGGTCCCCTTTCTCGTTTTAACGCAATTTTGAACAATGGCTCCAATGACAAACTCAGCAAGCATAATCCCGTCCCTGATTCAGGGCAGGATCGCCCCTGCGGTTGAAGATCGGATGGGCCGGAAATATCTGATGTGGACGTTAATTGGTTTCACCGTTGCGTCCGCGATTTACGTGTTGTTCGGAGGAGGAACGAACTCATGAAACTTGAGACGATAATTAACCAGCCGGTCATAGAAACCGAGCGGTTCGACCTGCGCCCCCTGCGTCGGTCGGATATGGGTCTCATCGAATATTACGCAGGCGACGAGCGTGTGGCGCGCATGACAACCAGCATCGCGCATCCGTTGCCGCCCGGCTCGACCGAGGCCTTCGTGACCCGGTCCATGTCCGAGGAACGCGACGAGGACGTCTGGGTCATGGATGCCACCAAGGATGGGGGCCCTGAACTGATCGGTCTGATCACGCTGACACGACTGGATCGCAACCAGTCCGAGGTCGGCTATTGGGTCGCACCGGTGTATTGGAACACCGGTATCGCATCGATGGCCGTCGAGGCGCTGGTCAATGCAAACCCGCTGGAGAACGCCACCATGTTTGCCAGCGTTTTTCAAGACAATCCGGCCTCGGCCCGGGTTCTGACCCATTGCGGGTTCCAGTACCTTGGCGATGCCGAAAACTACTCGGTAGCGCGTGATGCAAACGTGCCCACCTGGACATACAGTAAAAAACTCTGACTTGTGGCCGATGGGGCCTTTGCAGTAGGGGACAGTCATGAAATTTCTCGATCTTGCAAAGGTCTACATCCGGTCTGGGGCCGGAGGTGGCGGCTGCGTCAGCTTCCGGCGCGAAAAGTATATCGAATACGGCGGTCCCGACGGTGGCGACGGCGGCAAAGGCGGGTCCGTCTGGGCCGAGGTCGTGGACGGGCTGAACACTCTGATCGATTTCCGCTACCAGCAGCATTTCTTTGCCAAGAACGGCCAACCCGGACGGGGGCAGCAACGTACAGGCAAGGATGGCGACGATATCGTCCTGCGCGTACCCGTTGGCACCGAAATTCTGGATGAAGACGAGGAAACGGTAATCTGCGATCTGACCGAGGTCGGCCAGCGGGTCTTGCTGGCCAAGGGCGGCAATGGCGGCTTCGGTAACCTGCATTTCAAATCGGCCACCAACCAGGCCCCGCGCCGCGCCAACCCGGGGCAGGCGGGGATCGATCGCACTATCTGGCTGCGGCTGAAACTGATCGCGGATGTGGGCCTGTTGGGTATGCCCAACGCGGGCAAGTCGACCTTTCTGGCGGCAACGTCCAACGCGCGCCCGAAGATCGCCGATTATCCGTTTACGACGCTGCACCCCAATCTGGGCGTTGTTGGCGTCGATAATGTGGAATTCGTCGTGGCTGATATCCCCGGTCTGATCGAAGGCGCGCATGAAGGCCGCGGAATCGGCGACCGGTTTTTGGGTCACGTAGAACGCTGCGCCGTTCTGTTGCATCTGGTTGATGGAACTTCTGAGACCGTTGCCGACGATTATCGAACCATCATCCATGAGCTTGAAGCCTATGGTGGTGAACTGGCTGAAAAGCCCCGCATCACGGTGCTGAACAAGGTCGATGCGCTGGACGATGAAGAGCGCGATCTGGCCAAGGCCGAGTTGGAAGAAGCCGTTGGCGGCCCCGTCATGACCATGTCTGGCGTGGCACATCTGGGCGTAACCGAGGTGCTGCGGGCGCTGCGCGCTCAGATCGACGAAAACCGCCTGCGGCAGAAGCCCGCTGAGGAGGCGAAGTCGTGGCAACCCTGACCTCGGCCAAACGTTTGGTGGTCAAGATCGGGTCCGCATTGCTGGTGGATCGGAATACGGGGTTGTTGCGGTCGGAATGGCTGCACTCGCTGGCGCAGGATGTGGCGTGGCTCAAGGGGCAGGGGACGGATGTCATTCTGGTTTCATCCGGGTCAATCGCCCTGGGGCGCGGGGTGTTGAACCTGCCGATGGAGGCATTGGCGCTCGAGAAATCTCAGGCAGCCGCCGCCGTGGGTCAAATTCGGCTCGCGCGAGCCTATGAAGAAGCATTGACCCCGCACACGATCACCACAGCACAGGTGTTGGTGACGCTGGAAGACAGCACCGATCGGCGCCGCTATCTAAACTCACGTGCGACGCTCGAGACATTGCTGAGCCTCGGTGTGGTGCCCATTGTCAACGAAAACGATACAGTTGCGACAGATGAAATCCGTTATGGCGACAATGACCGTTTGGCTGCGCAGATCGCAGTCACCGTTGGAGCGGACCAGCTGATCCTGCTTTCGGACGTGGATGGGTTCTATACCGGCAACCCGAACGAAGACGCCTCAGCCACGCGTTTTGACGTGATCGTCGACATCACGCCTGAGATCGAAGAGATGGCAGGCGATGCCGGATCGGGCCTTTCCAAGGGCGGCATGAAGACAAAGCTGCTGGCCGCCAAAATGGCCACGGCGGCAGGCTGCGACATGGCGATCACCGAAGGATCGCCCTTGAACCCGTTGAAAACCCTTGCGAACGGCGCGAACTGCACCTGGTTTACGGCCACGCTGGACCCACATGCAGCACGCAAGCGCTGGATTTCGGCGATGAAACCGCGGGGAGAGATCGTGGTGGATGCAGGCGCCGCCCGGGCACTCGGTAATGGTAAAAGCCTGTTGCCCGCTGGCATCGTCGAAGTGACCGGAGATTTTGGTCGCGGTGATCCCGTGGCCATCCTTGACCCAAACTCGCGCCGACTGGCGCAAGGCCTCAGCCGCTATACCGCGCAAGAGGCGGATGCGATCAAAGGCCGGAAGTCCTCGGAAATCGAGGCAACTTTGGGCTATCCGGGCCGGGCCGTTTTGATCCACCGGGACGATTTGGCGCTGTAGGCGCGCGATGTTAGAACACCAAAAGACCGATCGAAAGGCACATGAGATGAAGGATTTCGACAGCATTCCCACCTTGATGGCCGATCTTGGAAAACGCGCCAAGGCGGCCTCGGCCGATCTGGCCTGTGCCAGCGCCGAACGTAAACACGCCGCGCTGATTGCCGCAGCGGATGCGGTTTGGGCAAACCGGGCCGACATCATCGAGGCTAACAAGAAAGACCTGGAGTTCGGCAACGAAAAGGGCCTTAGCCCGGCGATGATGGACCGCCTGATGCTGGACGAGGCGCGTATTCAGGGCATGGTTGACGGTTTGCGTACCGTGGCAGATCAGGCGGACCCGGTTGGTGAGGTGCTGACCGAATGGGACATGCCCTCGGGCCTGAACATCCAACGCGTGCGCACACCTTTGGGCGTGATCGGCGTGATTTACGAAAGCCGTCCGAACGTGACAGCGGATGCAGGTGCACTGTGCCTGAAATCCGGCAATGCCGTGATCCTGCGCGGCGGCTCGGAAAGCTTTCATTCCTCTGGCGCGATCCATGCTTGCCTGGTCGAGGGCCTGAAGGCCGCAAACCTGCCCGAGGACGCCATCCAACTGGTGCCGACGCGCGACCGAGCAGCGGTTCAGGAACTCCTGACCCTGACAGACTATGTGGACGTCATCGTACCGCGCGGGGGTAAAGGTCTGGTCGGTCTGGTGCAGCGCGAAGCCCGCGTGCCGGTCTTTGCACATCTTGAAGGCATCGTGCATATCTATATCGACAAGGATGCCGACCCGCAGAAAACGCTGGATGTGGTGCTGAACGCCAAGACCCGCCGGACCGGAATCTGCGGTGCCGCTGAATGCCTGCTGATCCATCAGGACGTGGCCGAAACGCTGGGTCGGGACGTGGTTGCGGCTCTGCTGGCTGCAGGCGTCGAGGTTCACGCCGAGGGGGCGCTGGCCACGGAAAGCACGGTCGCCGCCACGGATGACGACTGGGGCAAGGAATTCCTCGACAGTATCATCGCCGCCAAAACGGTCGCGGATATCGACGCGGCCATCGAGCATATCCGTCAGTATGGCTCGAACCACACCGATTGTATCATGACCGAAGATACGGACGCTGTCGCGCGGTTCTTTGAGCGGCTCGACAGCGCAATCCTAATGCACAACGCCTCGACCCAGTTTGCCGATGGGGGCGAGTTTGGCATGGGTGCCGAGATTGGTATCGCCACCGGGAAGATGCACGCACGCGGCCCCGTGGGTGCCGCGCAGTTGACCAGCTTCAAGTATCTTGTACGTGGGAACGGAACGACCCGGTCCTAGAACCGGATCACAATGCGGGTTGAAGTGGTTTCAGCCGCAACCCGCCGCCCCATCGACGCGGCGGTCTCGGGCAACAGGGCAAACTGCACCTGCGCAGGAGTGACTTTATTGGCAAACCGACCCAGAGGCAGGTTCTTCCACAGATCATTGTCCAGATTCAGTTTGTCGGCCGATCCGATAACCGTCCAGCTATCCCCGGTATTCGCGATCGTGACCTCACCACCGAAAGGCATCGCGCTTTCGCAGCACATCAGTGCCAGAAACGCCAGTTTCACCTGATTGCGTGGCACAGCTTCGGTCAGGTGCCAGTTGACCCGCACTCGGCCCGCGCGTTCGACATCCTTCAGCAGGTCCGACACCTCGGTCCGCCCCAAGGGCTGGTCGCTGGCCGAGCCGAATGCGACGCGGAAAAACCGTATCCGCGCCCCGGCACTGCCGACACTGCCCGAAATCAGCTCCATCTCGGGGCCCTGAGTGCCCCCAACCATCTCAAGCAGCTCCAGACCGTTGGTGATCGCGCCGATGGGGCTGATCAGATCGTGACAGATCCGAGCACCGATCAACTCGGCCAGGTTGACTGTGGTGTCGCTCATGCGTACCTCCTGCTGCATCTGCCGCCGGACCGGAGCCCAGACATGTCAGACCTCAATGCCATTCTTGCACCGGGCATGTATGTCCGCCACCCCGATTTCCCCGACTGGGGCGTTGGACAGGTTCAGTCCAACATCCGGGGCAAGATCACCGTCAACTTTCGCGAGCAGGGGAAAGTGGTGATTGACGGAACACGCATCGCCCTAGTGCCGGTCTTTGATCCGTGAAACTGGTTTAGGAATGGTTAACATCCCGGCAAATCCGCTCTTGTTGCCATCCCCCCGGAAACTGCGGTATCAGCGCAAAAACAAGAACGGAAACACCGATGCCGGATGCAGGCCCTTCCTTTACCGTCAAACTCGCCGAATCCGAGGACGAGCTGCACGCTGCCCAACGGCTGCGTTATGACGTGTTCGTTCGCGAATTGGGTGGTGGCGGAGAGATGGTCGATCACGAGACCGGGTTGGAGCGCGACAAGTTCGATCCGTATTTCGACCACATGCTGGCGATTGATGACCTGACCGGGGAAACTGTTGGCGTTTACAGGCTGTTACCGGGCGAACGTGCAGCAGAACTGGGGCAGTTCTATTCCGAGGACGAATATGATCTGACCGTTCTGAAACAAAGCGGCCGCAAGTTGTTGGAACTGGGTCGATCCTGCCTGCATCCCGATTATCGCGGCGGCACGGCCATGTATCACCTGTGGAACGGGTTGGCGGCTTATGTCTCCGAACGAGAGATCGAGGTTCTGTTCGGTGTTGCCAGCTTTCACGGCACGAACGTTCAGGATCTGGCGCAGCCTTTGTCGATGCTGCATCACAACCATCTGGCGCCGCCGGACCTGCGGGTGAGGGCACAACCAGACGCGTTTCAATCTATGGACCTTGTGGCACCGGACAACCTCGATCGTCGCGCTGCGATGGTGCAGGTTCCGGCGTTGATCAAAGCCTATCTGCGGCTGGGTGGTTTCGTGGGCGAGGGGGCCTTCATCGACCACGCCTTCAACACGACTGACATTTGCCTGATCCTCGACATCGCCCGGATGAACGAGCGGCAGAAACGCATTTATGGCGGAGCGTAGCCCGGTGAACGACGCGCTGTGGAACAGTGAGGATGCGCCGGACCCAATCGATCTGGGTCTGGTGGGTTGGATTTTGGTCATCCTGAGGGGTGTGCCCCTCGCCCTTCTGGTGTTCGGCGGTCTGATCATCCTTTTGACCATTCGTCTGATCGAACTTCCGTTTTTTGGCGTGCGCCGTCCGATTACACCATTCATCAGTCAGTTTGTGTGCCGCAATGCGTTTCGTATCCTGGGGATGGGCTTTCGAACCTCGGGAGAACTGATGTGGCAGCGAGGGGCGGTTGTTGCGAACCATACGTCTTGGCTGGACATTTTTGCATTGAACGCGCGAAAGCGTGTGTACTTTGTGTCCAAGGCCGAAGTTGCGAAATGGCCTGGCATCGGATGGTTGGCCCGCGCAACCGGCACTGTGTTCATCGAGCGGGACCGCAAGAAAGCCAAAGAACAGACGAAAGTGTTCGAGACCCGCCTGAAAGCCGGTCACAAATTACTGTTTTTTCCCGAAGGGACGTCGACGGACGGACTGCGCGTTTTACCTTTTAAAACAACACTCTTTGCTGCGTTCTTCGTGGAGGAACTGCGTGACTTTATGTATGTCCAACCGGTCTCGGTGATCTTTCATGCACCCGACGGTCAGCCGGACAGGTTCTATGGCTGGTGGGGCGACATGGAGTTCGGGCCGCATCTACTCAAAACACTTGGCGCGCGCAGACAGGGTTCCGTGGAACTGATCTATCACACACCGGCCAAGGTCAGCGACTTTGCGAACCGCAAGGCGCTGGCCGCGCATTGCGAACGGGCGATACGGAATTCTCATGCTGCTGTTCGAGCCCGAGTTTGAGGGCGATATCCAGCTCTGAGAAAAACACTGAATCAGGCTACTGGTTCTCAATTTGATCTTCTTCGACTTGCGAGGAGATCGTATTTGTTTCCGGTCGTTTTCGGATCACCAAAACACCCGGGGTGAAACGATTTGGATCACCCCAGAACTCCACTTCGTCCCCTTTGCGGATTGCAACCGCTGCATTATCAAAGGCTGCCACCGTTACCGCCCATAACTCGCAGCTCAGAGAAGGTGGTAGAGGGCCCCACTTACATTTTCTGGGGTCTCCCGGCTCCTTGTCGTAGAACGCGTCAGAACTGAGTAAGGTGCCGATATCGTAAAGCGTTGAGTTTCCACTTGTTCTGACAAAATTTACCCATCCATTCCAGTCGTATAGCATCACGATCCGGCTCGTGCTTTTGTCGCTGGCGACACTGTTTATGCTATAGGCCAATCTACCAGGAGCGTTTTCTGCTGGTTCGTAATCACGAGGCTGTAGAATCCTCGGTCCAACCTGTACGGCATCGGGGCATGCGTCCAGGCGTGACTTATAGTAATCAATCTGTTCGGCGCTACTTTTCGTTTCTTTCCCGGACAAATTAATTGGCGCCAAGTCTCCCAAGTAGTTGAAAGTGAATTTTTGGTTTGGAAAATTAATGCCCACTATCAGAGGCACTTGAAAAGGATATCTATTCTTACGGGGGTCGCCGACGTCATCCAAGCAAAGAATAGTGTCTAAATTGCTGGCGCTGAACAGTCCCCTGAACAGCTTACCGTCTATTTTCCGGTAACCAACGATGCGTGGTTCACCCGCAGTTCTGGCGAAACCCATTGGTACCAGCGCTACGACGGACTTGTCCTCCTGAAAAGCTTCCCAAGCTTGCAGTACGCTGGCTTGAATCGCCCTGTATTGGCCCGTGCTCTTGTCAAATACAAAGCCATCTTTAGTTTTTTCCGGGAATGCAGTGTCGAGTAACCTCTCAAGATCCAATAACTCATAGGAGTAACGGGATCGATCAAACCTCAACGCGGAATACTGAAACTGCCTTTTGGCATTATCCTTCGGAATAAAACGAGCACCTTCTTTTGTCCAAAATGCGCTATCTTCATTCGTCTCTGTCCACTTTCCTGTTTCAGCACTAACAGCGCTCGAAAAAAAGAAAAGCAGTACAAAAACGGCCAATATTAGCTGCATATCTTCCGCCCTTTTTTCGCCGCGACAATTACTGTGATGTCAAATCCGCCTTTGGGAATGGGTGCGCGCGTTACTCCGTCTTGCTCGGCAACACCGGCCTCCAATCGGACAAAACCCGACGGAGATGTCAGAATTTTGCGAACCTCGCATGTAATATCCCTTGCTGATAAAGCGCCATTGCGAATTATTCTGGGACGCTCGCTGCCCAATTTCAAAAACAGCGCCCGATTGTGTTGTTCAACCACCTCGTCAAAGTGATCAAAGGCGTTAACATCGACTTCCAGCGAGTAAATCTGATTTCTGCTGGCATAAAATCGATCTACAGTGTTTGCATCCGGGTTCTCTTGCTCGTTTTCTCCATATTTGAAGTACATCCTTCTGACGTGAACATCATCTACTTGCTGCACGACTGTTTGCGACAGATCGGAAACTTGGCTTTGTAACCAGCTTTCAACTAAGTCTTTATTGGCATGTTCATTCAGTACCTCATTCACTTTTTCTTCTTGTCTGTTTAGCAACGCCATCAAAATTTCTCTTAGAAATTGCTGCCGGAACTCGGGAGAAGAAAAAAGAATAGTCATGTCTTCTGAAGTCGGAGATCGATCCAGGCGCTCGATAATTGGGCCAGAGTGATTCATCCACTTTTGAACCACGTCGTCATCAAAGTTGGACAGCGTCATTAGAACAAATTCTGTGGTCAGCTCATCGTAGGCTTTTTCTTCGTCTTTATCCCGAAGTTCCTCGAATAGCTCGGAAGCCAGCCACGGCCGGACAACCCCTGTCCACGTTAACGCCAGAATGAAAATAGCTGGGGTTGCAACAACAGCAAGAATGATCCCTGCGTCCTTAAGGAAACCGGCAAGGCTGGCCATTCGTGAACGCCAAACTGATCCTGTTTGGTTTTCGTCGTTCGCTTTCTTTCTCGTAATTCGGCGACCCATCTATTGTTCTCCGAAAAAATGTAACGGTATGAAATTCAGGCAATTGATTTACTCGTAATAATAATGCCCCCAAAAGCCTTTGCTCGTCGGGGATGAGTTTCAATGTAGCACATCGGGTAAAATTCTCCAAAATCCTGGAGAATTTGAAACTTCGCTTGCACTGCCTCAAAACCTGCCGTATACGCGCGCCATTCAAACCCGCAGGCGGGGTTTGGGCTTTGTAGGGGAGACATCCCTATCTGGCCCGCCGGTTGGAGCATCCGCTTCTTTCACCCCCGCCGAGGCGTAAACCGGAAAAGGAAAGAAAAGCATGGCTCTTCCCGAGTTCACCATGCGTCAGCTGCTGGAAGCTGGCGTTCACTTTGGTCACCAGACACAGCGTTGGAATCCCCGCATGGGCCCGTTCATCTACGGCTCGCGCAATGGAATCCACATCATGGACCTGACCCAGACCGTTCCGATGCTGGACCAGGCGCTGCAGGCTGTTCGTGATACCGTCGCTAAAGGTGGCCGCGTTCTGTTCGTTGGTACCAAGCGTCAGGCCGCTGGCCCGATCGCTGAAGCTGCTGAAAAGTCGGCTCAGTACTACATGAACCACCGCTGGCTGGGCGGCACCTTGACCAACTGGAAAACCGTTTCCCAGTCGATCAACCGTCTGAACCAGATCGACGAAGCCATGGAATCGGGTGCCGAAGGCCTGACCAAGAAAGAGCGTCTGGGCATGGAACGTGACCAGGGCAAACTGCAGGCATCGCTGGGTGGTATCCGCGAAATGGGCGGCGTTCCGGATCTGCTATTCGTCATCGACGTCAAGAAAGAAGCACTGGCCATCGCCGAAGCCAACAAACTGGGTATCCCGGTTGTGGCTGTTGTCGACACCAACTGCTCGCCCGATGGCGTAGACTACATCATCCCCGGCAACGACGACGCAGCGCGCGCAATTTCGCTTTACTGCGACCTGGCCGCGCGTGCCGCTCTGGACGGTATGACCGCACAGATGGGTGCAGCAGGCGTTGACCTGGGTGCGTTCGAAGAAGCACCGGTCGAAGAAGTCGTTGCGGAAGAGCCCGTCGCAGAAGAAGCCGCGCCGGAAGCCAAAGCCGAAGCGTAAGCTGCCCGTCACGTAAATGACATATGGGGCAGGGTAGACCTGCCCCAATTCCGTTTGAATTGAGGAGAGCCTAAAGATGGCAATCACAGCAGCAATGGTTAAAGAACTGCGCGATCAGACCGGCGCAGGCATGATGGACGCGAAAAAAGCGCTGACCGAAACCGGCGGCAACATGGACGAAGCCGTTGACTGGCTGCGCACCAAAGGCCTTGCCAAAGCGGCCAAGAAATCGGGCCGTACCGCAGCCGAAGGTCTGGTTGCAGTTCACGTCAACGGTGGCAATGGTGTTGCTGTCGAAGTGAACTCGGAAACCGACTTTGTTGCGAAAAACGCCGATTTCCAGGAAATGGTCGGCAAGATCGCCTACGCTGCAGAAGGCGTCGACAATGTCGAAGCGCTGCTGGCTGCCGATCTGGGCGGCAAGAACGTTGCCGACACCCTGACCGACAAGATCGCCACCATCGGCGAGAATATGTCGGTTCGCCGCATGGCCAAACTGTCGGGCGACACGGTTGTGTCCTACGTCCACAATGCGGCCACCAACGGTATGGGCAAAATTGGTGTTCTGGTTGCTCTGACCGGTGGTGACGAAGCGATCGGCAAGCAGGTTGCGATGCACATCGCGGCTGTTAACCCGGCGGCTCTGTCCGAAGCGGACATGGATCCGGCCGTTGTCGAGAAAGAAAAGCAGGTTCAGATGGACATCGCCCGCGAATCCGGCAAACCGGAGCAGGTGATCGAAAAGATGATCGAGGGCCGCATGAAGAAATTCGTGGCTGAATCGACCCTGTTGAACCAGCAGTTCGTTGTGAATCCTGACCTGACCGTGGAAGCAGCGGCCAAAGAAGCAGGCGCAACCATCACCGGCTTCATCCGCCTAGAAGTTGGCGAAGGCATCGTGGTCGAAAAAGAAGACTTTGCAGCCGAAGTTGCCAAGGCCGCTCAGGGCTAAGCAATACCTCCGGACCTCGCAAGAGGTCCGGACATGAAAATGTCGGAACCGGTTGCGCAAGACGTAGCCGGTTTTTTTATGTGTCGAAACAAAAAAAGACGCCGAAGCGTCTTGGCATTTGTAGATTGGATTGAGGGGCCCCGCATGATGGGGATGGTCGAGGCCCCCCAAAATTCCGGCAATTAGACGCGGACAAATTGGCGCCTTATTGTCAGAGCGGCTGGAGAGCTCTGGAATTGCAAAGATCCAACCAAATGTTCCCTGGCTAAAGCCACCACTCACGGAACTATCTCACTTTGCAACCCCGCCTCTGGAATGGAAAGTCATGTTTTCCTTACCTAGGGTAAATTGACGCAATTTAGCGTCAGATTCCGGGGCGCTAGGCCTCCATTACGAACATCTGATTCTGCAAAGACGCCTTCAGAACGGCCTGCGCCGTGGTCTCGACAGAAAGGGCCTCACGTGCGAGGCGCAGGTGCTTTTCAACCGTTGCCGATGTCAGCCCCATCAGCAGCGCAATGTCCTGCGTGGTTTTGCCGTCTCCGACCCATTGCAACGCTTCGCGCTGGCGTTTGGTCAGGGCCCGGTTGGGGGCGTTGTAGGGCAGGGTGAGGATTTTCAGATGCGCAACGTTGTTCATCAGCAGGATGTCGTCACCGTGTTCAGCCCACGTCGCGTCCACTTCGGCCTGACTGGCCGCGTCCCCGGCCGACAGGGAAATCGCCCCTTTAGACCGCATCGAGACCGAGGTGAAGCTGACCGTGTACCCGAAGGTCACGCCCTGCGATCGGTTGAACTCGAGCACGTCTAGTTCTTTTGCAGTCAGCTTTCCGTTCGCCACCATCTCCTGCGCGATACTCCAACTGGCCGCGCCTTCATTGTGCAGCGCCCATTTCAGCATCGGAGCGTGGAAGTACATCCCGTCCCGCAGAAACCCATCCAGGTAAGCTTTTTCGTGATTGGTCAGGATCACGAAATCTTCGGGGTCACCAAGTGAGGTTTCAGTACGGTACTGAGTGTGACCATAGATCAGGCGATCAAATCCGAAACTCGCCATCTGGCGACAATGGGCATCCCAAAGCTCTTCCAGAGTTTTGGTGTAGCTGAGAAAGTGCAGGTATTCACTCAGCTTCATTCAGATGACCCGCTTTTCAGATGTGCGGCCAATGCATCCAGAGCCAGAACATATCCCCGCGCACCAAAGCCACAAATCTGGCCGACAGCCACCTTTGAGATATAGGACACGTGCCGGAATGTCTCGCGCGCGTGGATGTTGGACAGGTGCACCTCGATCACCGGAAGCTCGACCGACGCAATGGCGTCCATCAGTGCAATCGAGGTGTGCGTATAAGCCCCGGCGTTCAGAACGATCCCGTCCTGATCCCCTTTGGCTTCATGGATGGCATCGATCAACGCACCTTCGTGGTTGGACTGAAAGCACGACACTTGAACCCCGATGGAAGACCCATGGCTCAGGCACAAGTCCTCAACCATTTCCAAAGTGGTGCCGCCGTAGACCTCGGGCTGTCTTGTACCCAGGAGGTTCAGGTTCGGACCGTTCAAAATCAGAGCTTTGTGCATTATTTCACTGTTCCCATTGGAAATTCATAGACGCTAACTGGTGTCAATGTCCACCGGCCAGCGCGCGCATAGGGCGAGTTGGGGAAGCTACGTCACTCACCTTCGGCGTGAACCGGCATTGTCACCACGGTCTTACCCAGAGCGGAACGGCTTGTCATATGCGCCAAGGCCTCGGACGCACGGTCCAGCGGGTATCGCGCATGGATCTTTGGTTTTATCTTCGCTTCGCCGTATAACCTGAACAAATCCCTCACGTTTTCCGAATGCCCAACGGGATCGCGCATCACCGAAGCACCCCAAAACACGCCCATAATCTGACACCCCTTGAGGAGCGGAAGGTTCAGCGGGATTTTGGGGATGCCAGCCGGGAAGCCAACCACCAGATAGCGCCCATTCCAGGCCATGCTGCGCAACGCGGGTTCGGCATAGTCTCCACCAACTGCGTCATAGACAACATTCACCCCCAATGGCGCGGACAGGTCCTTGATTTCTGTAGTGAATTTCTTCTGAGAGTCCTTGTCCATGTCATGCGCGTACAGAACTGTTTCGTCCGCCCCTAGGCTCCGGCAGAAATCCGCCTTGTCCCGCGAGGATACGGCCGCAATTACCCGCGCGCCCATAGCCTTGCCCAACTCGACCGCAGCGGACCCGACACCACCCGCGGCGCCAAGCACTAACAGCGTCTCGTCGGGCTGCAGATCGGCCCGATCCTTCAGGGCGTGATAAGAGGTGCCGTAGGTGAAAATAAAACAGGCCGCGTCTTCAAACGGTATGGTGTCGGGGAACTTGATTGCGGTAGCTGACGGGACGTTCAGATGCGTAGCGAACCCACCATGCCCGGTCAGTGCCAGAACGCGGTCACCGACTTCGAAGCCGCTTACACCTTCACCGATGGCCAGTACTTCCCCCGCAATTTCACCGCCCGGAGCAAAGGGGCGCGGCGGCCTGATCTGATATAGGTCCTGTATGATCAGTGTGTCCGGAAAATTGACGCCCGCCGCCCTGATTCCAATCAGTAATTCACCGCGTCCCGGAGTAGGATCGGGTAGGGTGGTCAGTTCCAGTGTTTCCGGTCCACCCGGCGCGACGCTGAGTAAAGCTTGCATATCAGACCCGTTATCCTTGTTATTCGGTTAGTACGAGCTTTGGTGCAGCAATTGGTCTTGTCAAGAAACCACCGGTTTCGACGACGCACCAATTCCCGAAAAGGGTATGCGCCCGCCACAAATAAACAGGAGCAGACAATGACCCCCGAAACGCTTTTCTCATTGCATGGCAAGACTGCGCTTGTCACCGGTGGGGCGACCGGGATCGGTCGCATGGCTGCCGAAGCGCTGGTGTTGGCCGGGGCGCGAGTTCTGATCGCGTCGCGCAAGACCGAGGCCTGCGAAGCCGTCGCGGCGGAACTGAATGCGTTGGACGCCTCGGGTCAGGCCGTTGGATTCGGGGGCGATGTCGCGACCAAAGAAGGTGTCGAAGCACTTGCATCCGAGGTCAGGGATCGCACGGATCGGCTTGATATCCTGATGAACAATGCAGGCGTCAGTTGGGGTGCGCCGATGGGTCAATTCCCTCACGAAGCGTGGGACAAAGTCATGTCGGTCAATGTCGCGGGCCTGTTTGACCTGACCCAAAAACTGTTGCCAGTGTTGATGAATTCTGGCTCGGCTGACGATCCGGCTCGGGTTATCAATGTCGGCTCGGTCATGGGGGAGGTTCCCATGGGTGACGGCGCCTACAGCTATTCGGCGTCGAAAGCGGCTGTTCTGCACCTGACGAAGATCATGGCCAAGGAGTTTTCACCTTACCACATCACGGTCAACGCGCTGGCGCCTGGGCCTTTTGTCTCGCGCATGACTGCCTTTGCCACAGGCGACAAAGAAACACGGGAAAAAGTTGGTAAATCCGTTCCCTTGGGCCGGGTTGGTCGCGAAGACGATATCGCCGGCTGCATGTTGTTTCTGTGCGGTCGCGGCGGCAGTTATGTGACCGGCGCGGTTATTCCGGTGTCGGGCGGCATCAATGTGGTGACGGCCGGGAACATCTTTGCCGAAGCTTTATAAGCAGAGACACGGAGGCGCAGGATGAGCAGCACGCAATTGGACATCGCAGCCGTTGACACCTATCTCAGCACCCATCTTACGGGGTATCGAGGCCCGCTGGAGGCAACCAAGTTCTCGGTCGGCCAGTCCAACCCGACCTTTCTGCTGCAAACCCCTGAAAAAGCGTATGTTTTGCGTCGAAAACCCCAGGGAGTGCTGCTGAAGTCCGCACATGCGGTGGACCGCGAATATCGAGTACAGACAGCTTTGGCCGACAGTGCTGTACCGGTCCCGCGGATGCATCTGTTGTGTCAGGACGACAGCGTGATCGGCTCGGACTTTTATGTCATGGAGCACCTTGACGGACGCATCTTTCTGGAACCCACCATGAAAGGCGAAAGCAACGAGATACGCACCGCCGTTCTGGATGAAATGAACCGGGTTCTGGCCGCGCTGCATATGGTCGATATCGAGGCTGCCGGGCTTTCGGATTATGGCCCGCCCGGGAACTATTTTGAACGTCAGATTGCACGATGGACCAAACAGTACCGCGCCTCTGAAACTTCGGAAATCCCCGAGATGAACGCGCTGATTGGCGCGCTAGAGCATGCAGTGCCAGAGGATGACGGGCAAAGGACGCTCGTGCATGGCGACTATCGCATCGACAATCTGATGTTCGAGAAACACGGAACCCGGTGCATCGGTGTACTGGATTGGGAGCTTTCGACCATCGGACACCCTTATGCGGATCTGGCTGCCGTGATCATGCAATGGAGAATGCCGCCCGGTACTGAAGGTCGCGGTCTGGCGGGCATAGATCGGGACAGCGTGGGTCTGCCGACAGATCAGGCTTTCATCGATCAGTATTGCCAGCGTCGCGGCCTTTCCGGCATCGACAATTTCGGATTTTATCTGGCCTTCAACTTCTTCCGCATGGCGGGAATTCTGCAGGGTGTCTTCAAACGTGCGCAGGATGGCAACGCCTCGGACCCGAAGCGCGCCTTGGTTCTTGGTTCCTATGTCCCGATATTCGCGCAACATGGTCTGGCCGCGCTAAAAGCCTAGGATTCCTTTGAAAGCTCCAGTTCCAGATTTCCCAGACTGTTCTTGCCAAAGAACATCTCGGCACCCACGAACATGCTGGGAACACCGAACACGCCACGTTTTACGGCGGCCTTGGTCTGATCCTTGAGCTGCTGCTTGACTTCGACGCTGGTCATCGCTTCGCGGAGCTTACGTACCGGCAACTTATTCTCCTGCATGATTTCGGTAAGAACACCAACCTCATCGACCTTTTGGCCATGCACCCAGATGGCATCAAATATTGCATCTATGTACTTGGTTTCCCAGGATTTACCAGACGCATACACGGCCCCGCGCATGGCGAATCTGGTATTGACCGGAAAGTGCGGGCTCATGTGAAAACTCAGGCCACGGGTCCGCGCAAACCTGTGCAGGTCATGGGTCAGGTATGCCGTTTTCTGGCGGTTTTCCGAGAACGCCTGAAAGGGACTCTGGTTGTTAGTAGCCTTGAAAACCGTAGCCAGCAGAACTGGAATAAGCGTGACCTTGGCGCGATGCTTGGCAGCAAGTGCGGGCAGGACCTTATAGGCGAGAAAGGCATTCGGACTACAGAAATCATACAATAATTCAATACGTTGCGTCATATTTATCCTCCGGGAAGGTTGGGTGGCGAAATGTCTCCAACTCGTAACCAGCGAATCCGCTACCCACTCAGTGTATCAGCCGATGGGCCGGGCGTACCGCTACGGTCGAATTTCCTGTCAATTCAGCGCTTAACATCGCAAGATCTGGACTATAATGCAGAGGGCAAATCAAAGATGGCTGCGTTCGACCTCAATCGCCTGAACCGTATCACCGACTGGATGCAACGCTACGTCGATGAGCGGAAATATGCGGGCAGTTCCTTACTGGTAAAACACGAAGGGACCGAGTTGTTTTTCCACGCCTGCGGTCAAAGAAACGTCGAAAACGATCTACCGTTTCAGCGCGATACGATCGCACGCATCTACTCGATGACTAAGCCGGTGACCACGGTAGCACTTATGATGTTGGCCGAGCGCGGGTTATTTCACCTTGACGCACAACTATCGGATTTCCTTCCGGAATTTCGAAACATGCAGGCTCTGATCCCAGGGGCGGAACGATTGGACCAGACCGAGGATGCTCCGACACCGACGCTGCATCAGTTGCTGACCCATACGAGCGGTCTCAGCTATCCGTTCAATCCCGGAGTTCTGCCCAGGGCGATGGATGAGCAGGACCTGATGTTTAAACCAAATCAGGGCCTTCTTGCTGACCGTGTGGTCGATCTGGCGAACCTTCCGCTGGCATTTCAACCCGGCGCTCGCTGGGAATACTCCGTCGGCATAGATGTTCTGGGCCGCGTGATCGAGGTGGTCACGGGTCAGTCGCTGGATCAGTTCTTCGCGCAGGAAATTTTCGAACCGCTGGGGATGCAGGAAACCGGATTCCGGGTGCCACCTGGGGCAGGGGATCGATTTGCCTCGCTCTACACGCCATTGGCCGGGGACGCGATGGCGCTGAACTCTGCCGAAGCCGGCAGCGAAACCCTGCGGCTTGTTGATCAGGCCGGAGAATCGCCATTTGAACACACCACTACATTCTCAGGCGGTGGTGGTCTTGTCGGGACAATCGACGACTATTCCCTGTTTGCCGAGATGTTGCGGAACCGAGGGCTGGGTAACGGACAATACCTGCTGGGCCCAAAAACCGTGGACTATATGCTGCGCAACCACTTACCGGGCGATATTGCCTCGATGGGACCGCAGAGCTTTGCTGAACAACCCATGGAAGGCACCGGGTTCGGGCTGGGTGGCTCGGTGGTGCTGAACCCAGGTCGAACCCGGGTGCCGGGCTCTGTTGGCGATTTCAGCTGGGGCGGCATGGCCTCGACCTTTTTCTGGATTGATCGGGTGAATGATTTGACAACGGTCTTCTTCACGCAGCTGTCGCCGTCCAGTTCATACCCGTCGCGGGCTGAGTTGAAAGCGGTTGTCCTTGGGGCAATGATTGAATGATCATTCCGGCGCTGATACCCAAGCCCGAGACGACCAACCGGAGACCCCAGTATGACCGAAGCAGAACGCATCCTTCTGGACCTTTTGAACATCGAAAGGCTTGAGGTCGACCTGTTTCGCGGCACGGGATCAGGCGGCGAGACTCCAACCCGCATTTTCGGTGGTCAGGTTATTGCCCAAGCTCTGGCGGCCGCTTATCAAACCGTAGAAGATCGGTTGTGCCATTCTCTGCACGCCTATTTCATTCGCGCCGGCGACCCATCCATTCCCGTTATATATCAAGTTGATAGAGCACGGGATGGGGGCTCCATGACAACACGGCGCGTGGTCGCGATCCAACACGGCAAGCAAATCCTAAACATGTCGGCCTCTTTTCATGTTCAGGACGAAGGGTGGAACCACCAACATGACATGCCGCAGACCGAGGCCCCGGAGAACTACCTAGAACGATCAGAATTGCGGCAACGTTACGTGGATCTGGTTCCTGAAAAACTGCGCGGAGAGCTGTTGCGTGAACGGCCAATCCAGGTGCGTGAAGTGAACCATCTGAATCCCTTCAGTCCCGAAAAATCAGACGATCACAATCAGATCTGGTTCCGCATGGGCGCTGCCGCTGGCGCCGATCCGGTAACCCAGCATCTTCTTTTGGCTTACGCGTCAGACATGTACCTGATGACATCAGGATTGCGGCCGCATGGGCTGAGTTTGTTCAGTAGTGAGGTCAATTTTGCCAGCCTGGATCATGCGTTGTGGTTCCACGAGCCGGTTCACTTTGAAAACTGGCATCTTTATGCGATGGAATCGCCCTGGAGCGGGCAGGGACGCAACTTCAACCGCGGCTCGATTTTCGCACAGGACGGCACCCTGGTCGCGTCGGTCGCACAGGAAGGTCTTATGCGGAAAGCGCGCAAGTAGCCTTAGCTGTCTTCGGTAAATTGCTGATTTAGCTTACGCATCCCGCCAAGCCAACGGTCATAATCTCCGGTTTTGTGGCGGATGTAGTCCAAAACCTGAGGATGTGGCAGCACCAGAAACTGCTCGGACCTGATGGCCTCGACGCAGGCTTGCGCCACGTCTTCAGGTTCCAACATGCCATCAATCGACGCGACCGAAACCTCGTGTCCACGCGTCATCTCGGACCGTACGGCCTGCGGACACAGGACCGACACGCGCAAACCTTTGTGCCCGTAGGTCAAGGACAACCACTCGGCAAACCCGACCGCTGCATGCTTCGTCACACAGTATGGCGCTGCGCCGGGCTGGTTCAGTAATCCCGCAGCGGAAGCCGTGATCATGATGTAACCTTTGCCACGCGCAATCATACGCGGCACGAGGTGCCGCGCGGTCCAGACGTGGGACATGACATTGATCTTCCAGGTCCGGTCCCAATCATCGTCAGGAACTTCCGGGCCACCAAGCGTCAGAATGCCAGCATTGGCACAGAACAAATCAATCGGGCCAATGGTATCCTCAACAGTCTCGATCATCATCCTGATGTCAGCTTCTTGCGAAACATCGCAAACCAATGCGTGGCCGCCAATTTCCTCAGCCACACGCTGAACGCCATCGGCGTCGATATCAGAACAAACGACAACGGCACCGTCGCGGGCAAAACGTTCAGCCAGTCCTTTGCCGATACCCTGAGCGGCTCCGGTGACAATCACAGTTTTTCCGCTCAGTTCCATATCACAACCCCAAACGTTGGTTCGGGTTCACACCGTAACTTGTTAGACTTGTTGTGCAATCAGGTATTTGGGCATTATGGTTTTTAACCATAATACCAATTACACGATATCCTCAATAGAATGCCTGTAGCCCAGTCTGCGCCCGCCCCAAGATCAGCGCGTGAACGTCATGCGTGCCTTCATAGGTGTTCACGGTCTCAAGATTGACCATGTGTCGAATGACGTGGAACTCCAACGAGATGCCGTTGCCCCCGTGCATATCGCGCGCCATCCGCGCAATATCCAGCGCCTTGCCGCAGTTGTTGCGTTTGACGATCGAGATCATCTCGGGCGCGGCTTCGGCCTGATCCATCAGGCGACCGACCCGCAAGCTCGCTTGCAGCGCCAAGGCGATTTCTGTCTGCATGTCCGCCAGCTTGCGTTGAAACAGCTGTGTCTGTGCCAATGGTCGATTGAACTGCTTCCGATCCAAGCCGTATTGCCGTGCGGCGTGCCAACAGCTTTCGGCAGCCCCCATGACACCCCAACTGATACCGTAACGCGCGCGGTTCAGACAGCCGAACGGTCCCTTGAGGCCCTGAACATTCGGCAGCAACGCGCTTTCATCGACCTCAACACGATCCAGGACGATTTCGCCGGTGATCGAGGCGCGCAGGCTCAGTTTGTTCTGAATTTTCGGGGCACTCAGACCTTTTAGCCCCTTATCAAGAACAAAACCGCGGATCTTGCCGTCATGAGCATCGGACTTGGCCCAGACAACAAACACATCCGCAATCGGCGCGTTGGAAATCCACATCTTGCTGCCGGTTAGACGATAGCCACCGTCAATCTTCTCGGCCTTAGTCTTCATGCCGGCCGGGTCCGAGCCTGCATTAGCCTCGGTCAGACCGAAACAGCCGATCCATTCACCACTGGCCAGTTTCGGCAGATATTTCCGGCGCTGTTCTTCACTGCCATAGGCATAGATCGGGTACATCACCAGAGAGCTTTGCACCGACATCATCGAGCGGTATCCGGAATCCACACGCTCGACCTCGCGCGCAACCAGACCGTAGGAGACGTACCCTGCCCCAAGGCCACCGTATTCCTCAGGAATCGTGGTGCCCAACAGGCCCATTTCGCCCATCTCGCGGAATATCTCGGGGTCGGTTTCCTCGTTTTGAAACGCCTCAGTCACCCGTGGCTGCAGCTTTTCCTGCGCGTAAGCCTGCGCGCTGGCCGCAATCATCCGTTCGTCTTCGTTCAGTTGATCGGACAGACGAAACGGATCATCCCACGCGAACTTGCCCATGTCGGGCGCATCTTTGGCACGCAATGCGGGCTTGGTGTCTGGGGCGTTCATAGTGCTTCTCCGCTCAGTCAGCTTCGACGCAACCTAACCCGGCCCCTCGTCAAAAGACAGTAAGAGTTTCGCATCCGACCATGAGCAAAACTCATACCCCTGCCCCGGTTTCTACCCCAGTGCATATCCTGCGCCGCGCACCGTACGCACCGGGTCTTCGCCGCCATGTTGAGTCAGTGCTTTGCGCAGACGTCCGATATGAACGTCAACCGTGCGCGTATCTACATAGATATCACGGCCCCAGACCCGATCCAGCAATTGCTCACGGCTCCAGACACGGCCCGGCTTTTCCATGAAAGTGCTCAGCAGGCGGAACTCGGTCGGACCCAGTTTCAAAGGTTTGCTGTTACGGCTGACCTTGTGCGTTTCGGAATCCAAAACGATGTCGTCAAATTCCAGCCGCAGACCAACAGTTGCCGGGCGCACGCGGCGCAGCTGAGTACGCACCCGCGCCATCAGTTCAACCACCGAATACGGCTTGATCACATAGTCATCTGCACCGGTTTCCAGACCACGCACCTTGTCGACCTCTTCGGTGCGGGCCGACAGCATGATGATCGGGATCGACCGCGTTTCTGGGCGGGATTTCAGGCGGCGGCAAACCTCGATCCCGCTGAGGTTGGGCATCATCCAGTCCAGCACGATGATGTCCGGGTGCTCCTCGTCGACCAACAGCATGGCTTCGTCGCCGCTGGCGGCCTTGGACACGCGAAAACCTTCGGCTTCGAGGTTATAGGCCAGCACTTCACGCTGCGCCGGTTCATCTTCAACGACCAGAACGGTGGGCTGATCCGCAGACATTTGTCAGATCTCCTGAGGGGTATGCGAAGTTACATCAGCTTTCGGGCGCGCCTCGGTCGGGCGTTCCCCGGTCACGAGATAGACAACCTGTTCGGCAATTGCGGTCACGTGGTCACCCATGCGTTCGATGTTTTTGGCAATGAAATGCAGGTGCATACAGGACGAGATGTTGCGCGGGTCCTCAGCCATGAAGGTCAGGAATTCGCGGAACAGGCCATTGTACATCTGATCCACTTCTTCGTCGCGGTTGATGACATCAGTCGCCAATTCGGCATCGCGTTGAATGTAGGCGTCCAGCGCATCGCGTAGCATCCGTTCAACCTCACGCGCCATGCGACGCAGGGCGGCGGCGCTGCCGTTGATTTCGCCCGCATTGACCAAAACCGTAGTCCGCTTGGCGATGTTCTTGGCGTAATCGCCGATCCGTTCGAGGTTGCCGGACACTTTCAGGACAGACAAAACCAGGCGCAGATCACTGGCGGTCGGTGCGCGCAATGCGATCAGACGAGCGGTTTCTTCGTCGATCAGCTCTTCCAGCGCGTCGATGGCCTTGTCACCCTGACGGACCTGCTGTGCCAGTTCCTCGTCGCGGGATTCCAGTGAACGTGCGGCGCTCATGATGGCGGCTTCGACCAGCCCGCCCATCTTCATGATATGGGCCTGAATGGCTTCGAGATCGCGGTCGAAAGCGGATGCTATATGTTGTTCGCTCATGATTCAGTACCTGTTGTCAGCCGATCCGGCCGGTGATGTAGCTTTCGGTGCGGGGGTCTTCGGGGTTGGTGAAGATCTGACCCGTCTCGCCAAATTCGACGAGATTCCCAAGGTGGAAGAATGCCGTCTTCTGGCTCACCCGCGCGGCCTGCTGCATCGAGTGTGTCACGATCACCACCGAATAGCGCGAGCGCAGTTCGTCGATCAGCTCTTCGACCTGAGCGGTCGCAATCGGGTCCAGCGCCGAGCATGGTTCGTCCATCAACAGAACTTCGGGTTCAGTCGCAACTGCACGGGCGATGCACAGGCGTTGTTGCTGACCACCAGACAGGCCGGTGCCGGGTGCATCCAGACGGTCTTTGACCTCATCCCAGATCGCGCCGCGACGCAGGGATTTCTCAACGATGTCATCAAGTTCCGCCTTGTTTTTGGCAAGGCCGTGGATGCGTGGGCCGTAGGCCACGTTGTCATAGATCGACTTTGGGAAAGGGTTCGGTTTCTGGAACACCATGCCCACCTTGGCGCGCAGTTGCACCGGATCGACGCGCTTGTCATATATATCTTCGCCGTCCAGCAGGATGTCACCTTCAACACGGCAGATATCGATCGTGTCGTTCATCCGGTTCAGGCAGCGCAGAAAGGTGGACTTGCCGCAACCTGACGGGCCGATGAATGCTGTAACAGTCTTGTCTTCGATCTGAACATCAACGTCTTTGATGGCGTGGGTGTCACCGTAATAGACCTGAACCTTGTTCGCGGCGATCTTGATAGCTTTGGAGTCCACGGTTCTCTCCACTCGTGTCATGTCGTTCATATTAAGCCCCTTTACCAGCGGCGTTCAAAGCGGCGGCGCAGGATGACCGCGATGGTGTTCATTGTCACGAGGAAGATCAACAGGATGATGATGCCCCCCCATGCGCGTTCGTAGAAAGCCGGATCGGCGCGTTTGGACCATTCGTAAATCTGCGCCGGCATGGCCGAGTTCGGAGACAGGAAACCCGCAACAACGCCATCCGGCGGGTTCGAGGCAATAAAGCCTACCATGCCGATCAATAGCAGCGGCGCTGTTTCCCCCAGCGCCTGCGCCAGACCGATGATAGTGCCGGTCAGGATACCGGGCGCGGCCAGTGGCAGAACGTGGTGAAACACCGCCTGCATTTTCGAGGCCCCTACCCCAAGTGCCGCGTCACGGATCGACGGCGGTACCGCCTTCAGCGACGCTCGGGTCGAAATGATGATCGTCGGCAAGGTCATCAGCGTGAGCACCAGACCACCCACCAGCGGCGCCGAGGTCGGCAAGTGCATATAGTTGATGAACACGGCCAGACCCAGGATACCGAACACGATCGACGGAACAGCAGCCAGGTTTGAGATGTTGACTTCGATAATATCTGTAAGGCGGTTTTGCGGCGCGAATTCCTCAAGATAGATCGAGGCCGCAACGCCAATGGGTAGAGCCAGCGCCAGTACTACGAACATCATGAAAAGCGAGCCCAGCATCGAGACACCGATCCCAGCTGCCTCGGGCCGTTGGTCAGAGGCATCCGCGCCAAAAATGAAGTCCGGGTTGAAGGCCTTGTACAGGACACCGGCGTCTCGCAATTGATCCACGAAATCCAGCTGCTCGACTGAGATGCTCTTGTCATTGGCAATCGACTCGCGGGTGACGCGACCCTTCATGTAGCCATCTACACGGCTGTTGACCAAAAAGCGGAAGCTGACCGTTTTGCCGATCTCGTCGGGGTTGGCGATCACATAGTTCCGCAACTCGGCCTGAGCGGCTTTGGACAGGATCTTGCCCATCGCCTTGGGTTTCAGGTCGGTCTGAATGCCCAACTCCTGGACTTCGCTTTCCAAAGCCGAGGCAATGAGTGGCGCATAACCGAAGGTCGAGACCTTCTTGATGTCTTCGATATTACGGTTGCCCTTCTTGTCCAGCTTTTCTTCTTTCAGTTCGACGTTCAGTTCAAGAAAGCTCTGTTGGAACGCACCTGTACCGGCGGTGACGATGTTGGTCACCAGAACGACCAGCATCAGCAGACCGATACCGATAGCGGCGATGCCGTACAGTTTGAACCTGCCTTCGGCTGCGTTGCGGCGTTTGGTGCGCAAGTCCTTTTCGAACAGCGACCCGCCCTTCGGCTTCGCAGCAGGAGCAGCGCCAGGGTTTTGGGAAATATCTGTCATTCGTACTGCTCCCGGTATTTGCGTACGATGTAGAGGGCAAAGATGTTCAGCCCCAGCGTAATGATGAACAGGGTCAGACCCAGGGCAAAGGCCACCAGCGTTTCAGGGCTGGCGAAATCGGTGTCGCCGGTCAGCTGACTGACGATCCGGGTGGTGATGGTGGTCATCGCCTCGAACGGGTTACCCGAGAATTTGGCGATTGCACCAGCGGCCATCACCACGATCATGGTTTCACCGATGGCGCGGCTTGCTGCCAGCAGGATCGCCCCCACGATGCCCGGCAGCGCGGCAGGCAGAACCACCTGTCGCACCGTTTCGGATTTGGTTGCGCCCAACCCAAGCGAGCCATCGCGCATCGACTGCGGCACAGCGTTGATGATGTCGTCCGATAGCGACGATACAAACGGGATCAGCATGATTCCCATGACCAGACCGGCCGTCAGAACCGCATTGGAACTGGCCATCCAGCCAACGCCCAGCATACCGCCCTCACCAAACATCGATACCAGCGCCGGACCCACGGTCAGCAGCGCGAACAGACCATAAACAATGGTCGGAATACCTGCGAGAATTTCCAGCAATGGCTTGGCAATGGATCGGGTCGCGCCTGTCGCATACTCAGACAGATAAATCGCAGCGAACAGGCCAATCGGCACGGCCACAAGCAGTGCGATCAGCGAAATATACAGTGTCCCCCAAAGCAGAGGCAGGATTGAAAGCTCGCTGCCTCCGCGAAAGTTCGGAGCCCAGGTGCTGCCGAAGAAGAAGTCCTTCCACGAGTGCAGCTGGAAGAAGTTCATCGTCTCGAACAGCATCGACAGCACGATGCCGACTGTGGTCAGGATGGCGATTGACGCTGCCAGCAGCAAAAGCGCCAGAACGCCCTGCTCGACCACGTTTCGCGCGCGGAACTCCTTGTGCGTCCGCACATAGGCAAAAGCTGCGCCCAACAGGGCCAACGCCAATACGACTACCTGCATCGCAACCGACCCGGTCCCGGTCATGCTGCGGTATTTCTGAGCCGCAACCAGAATGGGTTGGGTGATATCCTGCGTCAGAACCTGACCCGCGTCCTTCAGAGCCGACGTCAGCGCGTCAATATCCGCGTTCGCATCCTGTGCCTGGGTCTCGGTCAATGCTCCGGTGGCCACGGCGCCGTTCAAGCCATTAGAAACGCGGCGTACTTCGCTCATGATCAGGCCGCGATCCGATCCTTCGGGAACCGCCTGATCGGGAATGAGACCGGATACGGTACTGTTCACGATCATCGGCTGCACCAGAAGCCAGACAATCAGTACGCCCAACGCCGGAACCAAGGCCGTCATGGCGACGTTATAGCCATAGTAGGACGGTAGAGAGTGCAATTCGCGGGCATCACCTCCCGCGCTTGCCAGGGCACGGGACCGACCCGTGAAATATCCGATCACTGCCAGCGCAAGCAGGATAAGCAAAAGCCAGGATAACGCCATGATAACTCCGTGGGGATGGCAGAGATGGAGTCAAAAAGAACCGGGGCGCGCATAAAACGCCCCGGTCACATTCGGATGGGTGATTAGGAACCGCCGCCCAGAACGGCTTCGTTGGCAACAGCGTCCTGAACCTTTGCCAATTCCGGATCGGAGACCAGACCGTATTCGGCCAGCGGGCCGTCAGGACCTGCGATCTCGTCAGCGACGAAGAACTCAGCATATTCTTTCAGGCCGGGGATCACGCCGATATGGGCTTTCTTGACGTAGAAGAACAGCGGGCGCGAAACCGGGTATTCGCCGGTCGCGATCGACTCGGTCGAGGGTACAACGCCGGACATGGTCGCAACCTGCAGCTTGTCGGTGTTGTTTTCGTAGAACGCCAGACCGAAGACGCCGATGCCGTCCTTGTTGCTGTCGATGCGGGCCAGAGTCTCTGTGTAATCGCCGTCGATGTCGACCGAAACGCCGTCAGTACGCAGAGCGATACAGGCTTTCTCAGCCGCTTTCTTGTCGTCGCCGTTGGCAGCCTTGTAGACATCGAAGTCACCCAGATGCTCACAGCCGGCCAGTATCACCTTGTCTTCGAACACTTCGCGAGTGCCGTGCTTGGTCCCCGGGATGAACGCCGCGATCGGCTGCGCCGGGAAGTCCGGGTTCACGTCGGCCCAGGTTTTGTTCGGGTTGTCGACCAGCTGGCCGTCAACAACGATCTGCGCGGACAGGGCTTTGTACCAGTCTTCCGGCGTGAACTCGAACGAGTTGCCGTTGATGTCTGATGCAAAAACGATGCCGTCATAACCGATCTGAACTTCGATGATATCGGTGACGCCGTTGTCGGCACAGGCTTTAATCTCTTTTTCACGGATCTGGCGCGATGCGTTGGCAACGTCGATGGTGTTTTCACCAACCCCTTCACAGAAACGCTTCAGGCCTGCCGAGGAACCACCCGATTCAACAACCGGCGTCGGGAAGTCAAAGTTCTCACCGAAGGCTTCTGCAACGATCGAGGCGTAGGGTAGGACGGTCGAGGAACCGGCAACCTGAACCTGATCACGAGCAGCGGCGGCAGTGGCCGAGACAGCAGCGATAGCAAGAGCCGAAGCCGACAGTTTTACAAAGGACATCTCAGTCTCCTTGAGAAAGTAGTTTGTGATCACCCCCATGATGATCTTGCAGGCACCTCTAAGGTCTGCGCGTAAGCCTTTTGTGACAGGTTTGTAACAGCTATATGACAGTCCACAGAATTTCTTACCGAACCGACGCAATGCAGACATGCATCTTTCACATAGGTAAACGAAGCCGCTCTGACGGCTTTGAAACTTCGAAGTCACCGTGGAAGAATTACGGTGAACGTCGCCCCTTTGCCCAGTTCGCTTTCCACCCTAAGCCGCCCGCGATGGCGGTTGATAATGTGTTTCACGATGGCAAGGCCCAGCCCCGTCCCTCCCAGTTGCCGCGATCTGTGACTGTCGGCGCGATAGAATCTTTCGGTCAGACGCGGCAGATGAACCGCATCAATGCCCGGCCCCTTGTCGATCACCTGAACCCGGACCGCGGGGCCCCGCATGGCGGAATCGCGCTCGGATGGAAGCACGCGTATTTCCACACTCCCGCCGCTGCCACCGTATTTGATGCCGTTTTCGATCAGGTTTGTGAACACCTGACGCAGTTGGTCGTTGTCCCCTATAAGAGAGACGGGTTCGTCTGGCGCCATCAGCGTCAACTGCACGTCCGCATCCTCGGCCAGTGGACGCAGCGAGTTCAGCGTGGATTGCAACAGGCCCGTCAGTTCAAGCTGCTCTTTCGGTCGTACTCTCTCTTCGCTTTCGACGCGATTCAGGGACAGCAAATCCCCAACCAGCCGGTTCATCCGGTTGGCCTCATCGGCCATGATCTGCAGGAAACGATCGCGGGCTGCGGCATCGTCATGGGCCGGACCACGCAGCGTTTCGATGAATCCCATCAAAGCGGTCAGAGGTGTGCGCAACTCATGGCTGACATTGGCGACAAAATCCCGGCGCATCTGGCTGGCCTGATCGACATGCGTGACATCCTGAAAAATTGCCAGCAAAGCCCCGCCGGACACCGCGCCAACACCGGTCATATAGCGGCATTCGACCTCGAAGGTGGTGTCCTGCGCGCCATCATTGGACAAGTGGCGCGTCTTAGTGGGACCTTTGGTGCGCAGGCCCTGCTCTATCGCGTCAATAACCTGAGGTTGCCGCAGGATCGTCGCGAAATGCCGACCGACGATATTCTGTGTTAGCAGGGTCTTAGCATCGGCATTCGCGGCAATAATTCGCTCGGTCTGGTCGACCATCAAGGCAGGCATCGGAATGGCTGCGACAAATTCGGCGAGCAGGTCGTGAGACATATCCTCGATCTTTCCGGGCGTTTCAGGACACGGGCTTCATCTCATCACGGAACCGGCGCATGTTCTGCTGATAATGCAGTGCACTGAGGGTGATTTTCTGCGCCGCTGCCTCATCCAGTTGTCGCACGACCTTGCCGGGCGTACCCATTACAAGCGAATTGTCGGGGATTTCCTTGCCCTCGGTGATTAAGGCCCCTGCCCCAATCAGGCAGTTCTTTCCAATCCTGGCCCCGTTCAGAACAATGGCCCCCATCCCGATCAGAGTGTTTTCCCCGATCGTACAGCCATGCAACATCACCTTGTGCCCAATAGTGCAGTTCTTGCCGATGGTCAGCGGGAACCCGGCGTCGATATGCATGATGCAGTCTTCCTGCACATTGCTGCCTGCGCCGACGCGAATTTCTTCGTGGTCGGCGCGGATGGTACAGCCGAACCAGACCGAGGCACCCTGCTCCAGCACGACCTTGCCGATCAGGTTGGCGTCGGGTGCAACCCAGGTGTCCTCGTGGATTTGCGGTGTGTGTTCACCCAAAGCGTAGATGGTCATGACAACCCCTCGAACTCATTTTGCAGGGTGCGCACGTGGTTTTGCAGTTTCGGTTGCTGAATGCGGCGCATCCGTTCGGCGCTGACGATAGTTTTCAGCTTTTCTTCGGTCGCATCCAGATCGTCATTAACCAGAACATAGTCGTAATAGCCCCAGTGGCTGATCTCGTCCCAGCTTTTCAGCATCCGCTTGGCGATTACGTCCTCGCTGTCCTGCCCGCGCGTTTCCAGCCGGCGGCGCAGCTCGGGGATCGAGGGCGGCAGGATAAAGATCGACAGCGCGTGCTTACCCAGATCCGAGTTTCGGATTTGCACCTCGCCCTGCCAGTCGACGTCAAACAGTACATCCCGGCCGGAATTGATCGATTCCCGAACTGGACCGGCAGGAGAACCATAGAAGTTACCGAAAACGTGCGCGTGTTCCAGCATCTGCCCATCGGCAACCTGCTGTTTGAACTCATCCTCGGACAGGAAGTAGTACTCGCGCCCGTGCTCCTCGCCTGGACGAGGCGCACGCGTTGTGGCCGAGACCGAAAACTCCAGACCTTCGTCCCAGGCCATCAGCCGACGAGCCAGCGTGGATTTTCCTGCGCCCGAAGGCGAAGACAGGATGATAAGTAGGCCGCGGCGATCTGCCATTTCACTCGTTCCCATAGTCATTCAACATTCTGCACTTGTTCGCGCATCTGGTCTATTATCGCCTTCAACTCAAGCCCTACCGAGGTCAAATCGGCGCTTTGCGCTTTCGAACACAAAGTGTTGGCCTCGCGGTTGAACTCCTGCATCAGGAAATCCAGCTTGCGCCCGACGGCTGCGTCCTGTGATAACAAGTTCCGCGCGGCCAGGACGTGCGCTTTCAGGCGGTCGATCTCCTCGGTGATATCCGATTTCACTGCAAGCAGCGCCAATTCCTGCGCCACCCGGTCCGGGTCGGCGCCCTGCGCATTAGCCAACACGCGCGCCAGGTTTTCCCGCAGCGCCTCGGCTGTTTTGTCCTTGCGCTGCTCGGCGAGTTCCGCCGCCTGCTCGGTCAGGTGAGAAACCTGCGACAACTGCCCGTCAACTATGTCGGCCAGCGCCTTGCCCTCCGTCTGGCGCATGTCGACAAAGGCAGCCAAAAGCGCGGAAAATTCCTTGGTCAGGTGCTCGACCAGCGGCGCGGGGTCATCGATCTCACTGCCTGCCTCCAACATGCCCTTGATGCCGATCAGGTCAGCTGCCGTCGACGGCGCCAGCGTGACACCGCCGGCGGCTGCCATCTCCTGCGTGCGGGCCAGTGCGGTCAACGCGGCGGCCATGGCCGTTTCGTTCAGGGCAAGATCGGGCGCAGTTTCTTCGCGGCTTAGCTTCAGCGACAGGGTGACGTTGCCCCGGCTCAACGCTTGCGAGATTTGCGCGCGCAGGGCGGATTCGAGCCCGATCAGCCAATCGGGTACGCGCAGGCGCATATCCAGCCCCTTGCCGTTCACACTGCGCAGTTCCCACGTCCAGCTATGGGGGCCAAAAGCCCCCTTGCCCGAGGCGAAACCGGTCATTGATCTGATCATGCCTGCCCTTTCCGTCGCTGCTCTTTTTTGCTTGCTTGCCGCACCTAAAGCCATCGGCAGGCACAGAGCAAGAGTTTGCTCACTGTAAGCCGTTCTCCAGAAGTTAACCATTCGTTAAAGAATTCCTCCAAAATTGACTTAACCCGTGTCAATCTGACCTGACCTGAGCTGGAGGCTGGTCGGCAAAAATAGTCCCGGTATCTGGCATTTTAGGAAAATGACGGTCAATCGACGCTAGGGTGATGAAAGTGAAAACCTTTTTCGGAAACGGCTCCGGGTCAAGTTTTGGAAAGATCGTCGCAATGGATCGTTTTGACAGCGGGCGCAGCCTCTCGCCCATCCGACAGGTCGAAGCGTATTGGACCGCGTTGCTGACAGGTGACGGCGTGCCCCGGCGTTCGCAGATCGATCCGCGTGGTCTTGAGAACGTTCTGGAATACACGTTCATTCTTGAACGCATCGCGCCTGGGCTTGCCCGGTTTCGTCTGGCCGGTAGCCATCTGAACAAACTGGCGGGCATGGAAGTCCGCGGCATGCCCCTAACTGCGTTTTTCGAACCCAACGCCCGCGACCAGATCTCTGACGTTCTGGAACAGGTCTTCGCCCGGCCCGCGATTGCCGAGCTTGGTCTTGTGTCCGCTGGCAGGCTGGGGCGGACTCAATTGCAGGCCCGAATGATCCTGTTGCCGCTGAAAAGCGATCTCGGTGATGTCAGCCGCGTGCTGGGTGTGTTGGTCAGCGACGGCACAATCGGCGCAACGCCGCGCCGGTTCACCACTCCGGACACCCGCGTTCGGGCGGTATCCGACGTGCAGGCGCCGCTGCGACAGGTGGAACGCGAACTTGCCGGATTCGCCGAAAATCAGGATGCGTTCAAACGCCCCGGGTCACATCTGCGATTGGTTTCGTCCCGCGACGACTGATCCCAACGAAAAAGGCGGACCGAATGGCCCGCCTTTCTTGTTTCATAAGGCCCGAACCTTAGCTGGCCGCGCGTTTGTTGCCATTGCGGCGCAGATTGGTCAGCTCCTCGGCGACAAGGAAGGCCAGTTCTAGCGATTGCGACGCGTTCAGACGCGGATCGCAAGCGGTGTGGTAACGGTCCGAGAGGTCCTCTTCGGTCACAGCCCGCACGCCGCCGGTGCATTCGGTGACGTCCAGACCGGTCATCTCGAAATGCACGCCGCCGGGGATGGTGCCCTCGGCCTGGTGCACGCCAAAGAAGTCGCGCACCTCGCGCAGCACGGAATCGAACGGACGGGTTTTATAGCCGGTCGCCGACTTGATCGTGTTGCCATGCATCGGGTCACAGACCCAGGTCACCTTGGCGCCTTCTTCCTTGACGGCCTGAATCAGACGCGGCAGGTGCTCACCCGCTTTGCCCGCACCAAAGCGCGCAATCAGGGTCAGGCGACCTTCTTCGTTCTCAGGGTTCAGTTTGGACATCAGAACCTTGAGGTCTTCGGCTGTGGTCGTCGGACCACATTTCAAACCAATCGGGTTCAGCACGCCGCGGCAGAACTCAACATGTGCACCGTCCGGCTGACGTGTGCGGTCGCCGATCCAGATCATGTGACCAGAACCAGCCAGCCAGTTGCCCGACGTCGAATCAAGACGGGTCAACGCCTCTTCATATTCCAACAGCAGGCTTTCGTGGCTGGTATAGAACTCAACGGTTGAAAATTCATGCGTGGTGTCCGCCGTGATCCCGGCAGCGTTCATGAAATCGATCGTGTCCTGAATACGGTCAGCGATTTCCGAATATTTGCTGACATCCTGTTCGTCGGTGAAACCCAACGTCCAAGAATGCACCATGCTCATATCCGCGAAACCACCGGTCGAGAACGCGCGCAGCAGATTCAGCGTTGCGGCGGCCTGTGTGTAGGCCTGAAGCATTTTGCCGGGATTCGGAATGCGCGCCTCGGGCGTAAAGGCCAGTTCGTTGATGATGTCACCGCGATAGCTGGGCAGTTCCACACCTCCAACAACCTCAGTCGGCGCACTGCGCGGCTTTGCAAACTGCCCCGCCATACGACCAACTTTTACCACCGGCACCTTGGCGCCGTAGGTCAACACCATTGCCATCTGCAGCATCACCTTGAAGGTGTCACGGATAGCGTCCGCACTGAACTGTTCAAAGCTTTCAGCACAATCCCCGCCCTGCAACAGGAAAGCCTCGCCGCGACCGGCGGCACCCAGATGTTGCTTGAGGCGCCGTGCTTCGCCAGCAAAGACCAGCGGGGGATACTGTGAAAGCTGGGCCTCGACCTTGGCCAAAGCGGCCTCGTCGGTATAGTCTGGCATCTGAACCCGGGGCTTATTGCGCCAGTTCGTTTTTTGCCATTCGGTCATAGCTTTGATCTCCGCTGAAGTAGTCAGGTCGTCTCTATACAAAATGCATTGAAGACTGACCATATCCGATTTGGGCCTCTTGACGCGGGAAACAAGCTTTGATCATGGTGGCTGCCAAATCTGTCGCCGGACGTAACGTCATAAAGCGCCGAATCAAGGACACCTCGCCATGCAAGAGCAACGCCAAGTTGTCACGGTGGAAGACACTGCGGCTAACCCCCGCAATTTCGTATTTGTCCTGCTGGACAAATTCTCGCTGCTGTCATTCGCTTCGGCGTTGGACAGCTTGCGGATTGCCAACCGTATGGCGGACAAGACGCTGTATACATGGACCCTGATGGGCGAAGGTGGCGAAACGATCAATTGTTCGGCTGGTACGACATTCGAGTTAGACGCGGACCTGATCGAACTACAGCGCGATGATGTCGTGTTGATCTGCGGCGGCGTTGACGTTCAGGCGGCGACCACCAAAAGGGTGTTGAACTGGGTGCGACGCGAGGCACGCCGGGGCCTGCGCATAGGTGGCCTGTGCACTGCAGCTTACACGCTGGCCAAGGCCGGGCTTCTGGACGGCAAGCGCGCCACGATCCACTGGGAAAACGCCGACAGTTTTGTTGAGGAGTTTGACGAGGTCGAACTGACCAAGTCTGTCTTTATCCTCGATGCGAACCGGATGACCACAGCGGGTGGCACCTCGTCCATTGACCTGATGTTGAAGATAATCGCCGACGATTATAGCGAAGATCTTGCCAATGCCGTGGCGGATCAGATGATTTACTCCTCGATCCGCACCGATCAGGACACCCAGCGCCTGTCGACTCCGACGCGCATTGGGGTGCGTCACCCAAAGCTGAGCCAAGTCATCCTGATGATGGAAAAAAACATCGAAGAGCCGATTTCGCCTTCGATTCTGGCGAAGGATGTCGGCATGTCGACCCGGCAACTTGAGCGCCTGTTCCGTCGCTACCTAAGCCGCTCGCCCAAGCGCTATTACATGGAATTGCGCCTGCACAAGGCCCGCAACCTGCTGATGCAGACCGACATGAGTGTGATCAACGTGGCGCTGGCCTGCGGATTCGCCAGCCCGTCGCATTTCTCGAAATGCTACCGGGCGCATTACAACACGACGCCCTATCGCGAGCGTGGCGCGCAGGGTGATCGCTTGTCTGTTTAGATTTTTAGAACATGCCGAATATGACTTCGGAATTAGTGTTAATTGCAAAATGAAGAACAGCCAGGCCGTCTTCTCTCTCGTGTAAAAAAGCGTAAACGTATATGTTGCTGCCTTTGCCATTCCAGTAAGCGCGCATTTCTTGCCAATATCCGTTTTCAAGTTCTACGCGCTTAACGACATCAGCATTTGTCAAATAATACGGAATCACTTCACGGAGTTGATTGTTAACAGTTCTTACCTCTTGGGGTACGATCTGGGCCTCGCTGCCTAACCGGTTAACAAATTCGGAAAAATCTCGGTTTTTCATCTTTGCGTCAACAAACGACGCATAATCTTCGTAAGAAGCGAACAGGTCGCCCGCAATCACCGGAGCCGCGCATACGCTCAGAAACGCTGAAAGGAAAATTCGGAACATTTTACACCTTAGAATTGATGCCTTCTACGCTCCTTAGAACTAAGGTGTCATCCTGTAAACCGCCCCCTGCCCGACAGAAACAAACCAGATCGCCCCATCCGAAGCTTCTACGATATCCCGTACACGTTCGGTCTCCGAGCCCTTGATCTGCTCGACCTCGCGCAGCGGTGAACCCGCCAGCCGCGCGATATAGTCGAATTTCAGCGAACCGACAAAGATGTCTCCCTTCCACTCCGGCCAGAGTTTGCCCGAATAAACCAGCAGCCCCGAGGGCGCGATGGAAGGGTCCCAATAATGCGCGGGCTGCTCCATGCCCGGTTTCTCAGTGCCCTCTCCGATTTTTTCACCGGAATAGTGCACACCGTACGAGATCACCGGCCAGCCATAATTGAGGCCGGGCCGGACCAGATTGACCTCATCCCCGCCCCTTGCCCCATGTTCGGAAACCCATAGCTGCCCACGTGAGTCAAGACCGGCCCCCTGCGGATTGCGGTGGCCAAAGGACCAGACCTCAGGCCGCGCACCATCTTCCTGAACAAAGGGGTTGTCTGCAGGCACCGATCCGTCGCGGTTCACGCGGATGACGGTACCATTGAAGTTGGACCTATCCTGCGCCTTGGGCCGCTCACCCCGGTCACCGATCGTGACAAACAGGGTTCCGTCCTCGGCCTCGACTACGCGCGAGCCATAGTGCCGACCGGACGATCCTCCCGGTACAGCCTCGAAGATCACGCGCAGGTTGGTCAGTTGGTCGCCTGCATCTGACAAACGGGCCACCGCAAGAGCGGTTCCGGCACCGCCTCGTTGTGGCTTCGAAAACGTCAGGAAAATCTCTCGGGTTTGATTGAAATCACGGGCGACGGTCACGTCCAGTAACCCACCCTGCCCTTTGGCCAGTACTTTGGGCACACCGGAAACGCGCTGAATATTGCCGTCCTTGACGTGTAACAGTTCTCCGTCCCGTTCGGTCACCAGAAACCCGCCATCCGGCAAAAGCCCAACTGCCCATGGCGTGTCCAAACCGCCCACCATTTCAGTAACTTCGACAGCGCCTTGTGAAGTTTGCAGCCTGTCGGCCCATGCGAAGCTGGTCCACGCCAGCATCAAGATTGCGGTTGTCCGGATCATCCTGGTCCTCCGTCGTTTCCTGCGCCAGCAGCGCCCTTTCACCCATCAGATCAAATAGGGTTCCCAGCCGCAAAGACACTTTTTCGTTAGGACTTTTCTTTTCCGAACAGCTTGCCTAGGGTCGTGCTCAGAATGAAGACCACTTCAGGGAGTAACCTCATGAAAAAGCTGCTTACTGCAACTGCAGCAACCGCTCTGCTGGCCGGCACCGCCATGGCCGAAGACGTCAAACTGGGCATTATGTTCGGTTTCACCGGCCCGATTGAATCGCTGTCGCCTGCAATGGCGTCAGGCGCCGAGTTGGCAATGAAAGAAGTTTCGGAATCGGGCAAACTGCTGGACGGATCGACCGTAACCCCGGTGCGCGCCGACACAGGCTGCGCCGACAACGCACTGGCCACTGCCAACGCCGAACGTCTGGTTGCCGAAGGCATCAATGGTCTGGTCGGCGGTGACTGCTCGGGCGTGACCGGCGCGATCCTGCAAAACGTCGCTTTGCCGAACGGCATGGTGATGATCTCGCCGTCGGCTACCTCGCCCGGCCTGTCGGTGATGGAGGACAATGATCTGTTCTTCCGTACCTCGCCGTCGGACGCGCGCGAAGGTGAAATCATGGCAGACATCCTGAAAGAGCGTGGTGTAAACTCGATCGCTCTGACCTACACCAACAACGATTACGGCAAGGGTCTGTCCGAGGCGATCAAATCCTCGTTCGAGGCGCTGGGCGGAGAAGTGACCATCGTGGCTGCGCACGAAGACGGCAAGGCCGACTACTCGGCCGAAGTTGGCGCGCTGGCGTCGGCAGGCGGCGACATACTGGTTGTGGCCGGTTACCTGGACCAGGGCGGTCTGGGGATCATCCAATCCTCGCTGGACAGCGGCGCGTTCGACACGTTTGGCCTGCCGGGCGGGATGATCGGTGACTCGCTGCCTGAAAACGTCGGCCCGGATCTGAATGGATCCTATGGTCAGGCGCCGGGCTCGAAAAGCGAAGCCGCGGATTCGTTCTTTGCAATGGCCGAGGGCGAAGGTTTTGACGGCTCATCGATCTTTGTTCCTGAATCCTATGACGCCGCAGCCCTGTTCCTGCTGGCCATGCAGGCTGCAGGTTCCAGCAATCCCGCGGATTACGGCAGCAAGATCATGGATGTCGCCAACGAACCGGGTGAGAAAATCTATCCGGGTGAACTGGCCAAAGGTCTGGAACTGCTCGCTGCCGGTCAGGAGATCGACTATGTCGGTGCGTCAGGCGTTGAACTGATCGGCCCCGGTGAAAGCGCCGGTGCGTATCGTGAGATCGAAGTTATCGACGGTGAGATGAAGACGGTCAACTACCGTTAATCCATCATCTGACAAGAAAAAACAGAATAGCCCGGGCCTTGTGTCCGGGCTTTTTCAGTGACAAAAGTCTGCACCTCTGTTTTCGGGGATAAGACAAGGGAAAACCATGATCGTCGTTGAGGACGTGCACAAGCATTTTAGCGGTTTCCACGCCGTAGACGGAGCATCGCTTGAGATCGAAAAGGGCTCGATTACTGGCCTGATCGGACCGAACGGAGCAGGAAAGACTACCCTGTTCAACGTGATTGCGGGCGTTCTGCTTCCGACCAGCGGGAAAGTCATCATGGACGGAGAGGACATCACCGGCCTGCCCCCGCATGAGCTGTTTCACAAGGGCCTGCTGCGCACGTTCCAGATCGCGCATGAGTTTTCCTCGATGACCTGCCGCGAGAACCTGATGATGGTGCCGGGTGCGCAATCGGGTGAATCGCTTTGGAACACATGGTTTGGCCGCAAGCGCATCGCCGACGAGGAACGCGCCCTGCGCGCCAAGGCTGACGAGGTTCTTGAGTTCCTGACCATCGAACACCTGGCCGACCACAAGGCGGGTCAGGTGTCGGGCGGGCAGAAGAAGCTGCTGGAACTGGGCCGCACCATGATGGTCGACGCCAAGATCGTGTTTCTGGACGAGGTCGGCGCGGGCGTGAATCGTACCCTGCTGATGACCATTGCCGACACGATCCTACGCCTGAACAAGGAACGCGGCTATACCTTCGTGGTCATCGAACATGACATGGATTTCATCGGCAAGATCTGTGACCCGGTCATCTGCATGGCCGAGGGCAAGGTTCTGGCCGAGGGAACTTTGGACGAGATCAAGGCCAATGAGCACGTGATCGAGGCCTATCTGGGCACCGGGCTAAAGAACAAAGACAAGCTGGAGGCCCAAACATGACCGCTGGCATGAGCGACAATCCCTATCAGGATGACAAAGGCAACAAAGACGCCTCAATCACCAATACCCGTGGTGTCGGCACCATGACGCCTGCCCATCGAACAAGTGGTGCAACACACAAGGTCGAAGGCGGCCCTTTTCTGATCGGCGACACTATGACCGGCGGCTATGGCAAAGGGCCTGACATCCTGCACGACTGCACCATCGCCGTGGACAAGGGCGAGATCGCGGTCATCGTCGGCCCCAACGGCGCCGGTAAATCCACCGCAATGAAGGCCGTGTTCGGAATGCTGGACGTCCGCGCCGGTTCCGTGCGGCTGGATGGAGAGGATATCACCAAACTCTCGCCACAAGATCGCGTGATCAAGGGCATGGGTTTCGTGCCGCAGACCTCAAACATCTTTACGTCCATGACGGTCGAGGAAAACCTCGAAATGGGGGCCTTCATCCGCCGCGATGATTTTTCCGGGACGATGGAGCAGGTCTATGACCTCTTCCCCATACTGCGTGACAAGCGCAATCAGCCAGCCGGAGAGCTGTCTGGCGGTCAACGCCAACAGGTCGCCGTCGGCCGCGCCCTGATGACTCAGCCCAAGGTGCTGATGCTGGATGAACCGACCGCCGGTGTCTCGCCCATCGTGATGGATGAGCTGTTCGACCGGATCATCGAAGTTTCGCGCACCGGGCTGCCGATCCTGATGGTCGAACAAAACGCCCGCCAAGCGCTGGAGATCGCGGACAAGGGTTATGTGCTGGTTCAGGGGCGGAATGCGTATTCCGGCACGGGCAAGGAACTGTTGGCTGATCCAGAGGTTCGGAAGAGTTTCTTGGGGGGGTGAGGATGCGAAAAGTGGCTATTTTCCTGATATCACTTGTATTGTCTCCGTGCGTTTCGAGTGCGGAAGGCGGGCTGAAAGACTTCTACTCCGAGAAACTGCGCCCAAAACTGTTGAAAGCGGGCGCAATCGAACTCCATTGCGAAATGCCAACCAAATGCCTAGACGATTTCTGCGAAGCGGTAAGCATTGAAGGTGAGTTTGTAGTCTACGCGACCGCACTAGACCAACGGCTTAACGAGGTTTCATCAAGCGAAATTGTTGCCTCAACCGCGTTGCTTTTCTTGGACGGAAGTCTTTACGATCTCGAAGGTGGAGGGAATAAGGACCATTTCTGGGGTATTGGAGCTTCCGGCGAAGTCTCTGAGTGGCGATCATCGTTTGTTGTCTCGCTTAATGGCGGGCCAGCATCGCTGACAACTCAGAATGTCAGAACTTTCCTTACAACAACCCACTTTGGCAATTGTATGGTCATCAAATAATGAACTTCCCCAACGCCCTTGTAACGCTCTCCAACTTCGTGCTTGTTCCCGCAATCATCTAACGTCGACCGTTCTTCAGGATTGAGGCCAAACTGTGATTGCGTTTGGTGAGCGTCAAAATCTGAATAACTTAAATTGTTCAATTACAATGCCCTAAAAGCCCTTATTCGACCTCCTGAAACCTCTCTCGACGGCTAAATTTTCGCCACGATCCGCACGTACTCACAGCGTGCGAACAACGGGAATCAATCAATTGATTCTCAACCCATTCGGGCACAGACCCCATTCAGGAGACATACTATGAAATATCTGGCAGCGCTCGCCGTTCTTGCTCTGCCTGCGACCGCGCAGGCCGTATCGCAAAACCCGGTCGAAGGTGAAGTTGTATACGAGTGCCAGATCACCGAAAGCTGCAAGTCCAGCGGTTGCGCACCATTGGGTTCAGCCAGCCAAGTGACGTTGAAGAAAATCGAAGGGCAATCCAAAGGGCTGCTAATCGCTGAAGGTCAAGAGCACGAAGTTCTCGTGTACCCAAGTCTTGGAGCGCTGGAATTTCTTCACGTTTTGGCCGGTGGAAGCGTCGGATACACAGTGAAATCTGACACCGGCCACCTTGAGGTTCGGGCGTCTGGTGGCCAGCAACGAAACGACCGCGGGACCTGCAAGATCGCAACCTGAGATCGCGTTCACTGGCTTTCAAATTGCAGGTTTCAACTTTCTTTGCGCCGGGTAGATTTCCAGTGATCCGGTGCATCCCATTCCGAGGCGCAAAAGGTTGCACTTTTGCCGTTTTATCTTTGGAATTCGGCAACTCAACACAGCTGAATTATTGTGTCTTTCCTCACTGATATGCCATAAGGCCGCACCCGACGGAATGAGAAGGTGAGATGGACATACTGAACGCGTTAGTCGCGCTTGCGAATTTTGTGTTGGTGCCGGCGATCGCGTATGGCAGCCAGCTGGCACTGGGGGCGTTGGGGGTCACTCTGATCTACGGCATCTTGCGGTTTTCAAACTTTGCCCATGGCGACACGATGGCATTTGGTGCGATGATTGCCGTGCTTGTCACATGGGGCATGCAAGCCGCCGGGGTCAGTTTCGGGCCGCTGCCAACCGCTCTGCTGGCCCTGCCCTTTGCCATTCTCGGGTGTATCGTACTTGTGCTGATCACCGACCGGCTGGTCTATCGGTTCTATCGCGAGCAAAAGGCCAAGCCGGTTATTCTGGTCATCGTGTCGATGGGCGTGATGTTCATCATGAACGGCCTTGTGCGTTTCATCATCGGGCCGGATGATCAGAGGTTTTCGGACGGGGCGCGGTTCATAGTCTCTGCGAGGGATTTCAAGGCGATGACCGGGTTGCGTGAAGGGCTGGCGATCAAGACCTCTCAGGGCATTACCGTCATCGTGGCGGTTGTCGCAGTGGCGCTGTTGTTCTGGTTCCTCAACAAGACACGCACCGGCAAATCGATGCGCGCCTATTCCGACAATGAGGACTTGGCGCTGCTGTCTGGCATCAACCCCGAACGCGTGGTGATGATCACCTGGATTATTGTCGCGGCACTGGCGACCACCGCCGGGGTGCTTTACGGGCTGGACAAAAGCTTCAAACCTTTCGTCTATTTCCAACTGCTGCTACCTATCTTTGCCTCGGCCATCGTGGGCGGTCTTGGCAGTCCGCTGGGTGCCATCGCGGGCGGGTTTATCATCGCATTTTCCGAGGTGACGATCACCTATGCCTGGAAGAAAGTGCTGACCTATCTGGCACCCGAAAGCCTGGAGCCGTCAGGATTGGTGCAGTTCCTTTCCACCGATTACAAATTCGCCGTCAGCTTCGTCATCCTGCTGATCGTGCTTCTGTTCAAACCTACGGGCCTGTTTAAGGGGAAAGCGGTATGATCTTCGGAGTTATTGCAACTATTGCAATTCCACTGCTTGCAGGCTTGGTACTTGGCCCTGTTGGCCTCATTGCCGGGGTCGGCGAAGTTGCTTGTGGTTGGGTCTATTGGCACGCCTTACGCACTCAAAATGAAAGCCTTAAGAACTCGTCTTTGTTCGCCGCAGTTGCGATCCTCGTCTTGAGCACCGGGTTCTTACAAGGTTGGAACGCGGCGATCCTGATCCTGAATATGGGGCTGATCTCGGCCATCATGGCGCTGGGTGTGAACCTGCAATGGGGCTTTGCCGGGCTGTTCAACGTCGGCGTCATGGGTTTTGTTGCGCTGGGAGGGCTTGCGGTTGTGCTGGTCTCGACCCCGACCACACCCGGAGCGTGGTCCGCGGGCGGGTACGGCATTGTTCTGGCTATGCTGCTGGGGGCCGCAACCGTTGTGGCCACCGTACTGGTGGCGCAGAAGATGCCGAAAGGCCGAGTGCGAACCCTGTCGATCATCGCCATTCTGGTCGTGGGATTTTTTGTGTACCGAGCCGTTCTCGATCCCAACACCGCGGCTGTTGAGGCGATTGAGCCGGCGGTCGCGGGCAACCTTGGCGGACTGAATCTGCCTGTGTTGCTGGCATGGCCCGCAGGTGGCCTGCTGGCTGCGGGTGCCGCATGGCTGATCGGTAAAACGGCGCTGGGTCTGCGGTCTGATTATCTGGCGATTGCAACGCTTGGTATCGCCGAGATCATCATCGCTATCATGAAAAACGAGGACTGGTTGGCGCGTGGCGTCAAGAATGTCTACGGCATTCCGCGCCCTGCCCCTGTGGTCGGCTATGAGGTCGATCTGCAGAACGATCCCGGCTTTGTAGCACGCGCCGATTGGCTGGGGTTGGACCCGGTCACGGCCTCGACCCTGTCGGTCAAGCTGGGCTATTCGCTGCTGTTCCTGATCGTTCTGCTTGTTCTGTTGTGGATGGCACAAAAGGCACTGAACAGCCCATGGGGCCGCATGATGCGCGCGATCCGCGACAATGAGGTCGCGGCCGAGGCGATGGGTAAGGACGTCACCCGCCGCCATTTGCAGATTTTCGTTCTGGGCTCGGCCATCTGCGGCATTGCCGGAGCGATGATGACCACTCTGGACGGTCAGCTGACCCCCAGCGCCTATCAGCCGCTGCGATTCACCTTCCTTGTCTGGGTGATGGTGATCGTTGGCGGGTCGGGCAATAATTTCGGCGCGGTGCTGGGGGCGTTTGTCATTTGGTTCCTGTGGGTACAGGTCGAACCCATCGGCTTTTGGCTGATGAGCCTGATCACATCAGGGTTGCCCGATGGCAGTGCGCTCAAGGCGCATCTGATCGAAAGCGCCGCGCATATGCGCCTGCTGACCATGGGCCTGATCTTGCTGATTGTTCTCAGATTCAGCCCAAGGGGGCTGATCCCCGAGAAATAGATCGTATCAGGGGGAATTTTGAAAACCGCGCCGCATAACCGGCGCGGTTTCTTGATTCATGAACCGAACCTGAATAGACCAAGTTACCGGTGGGCGCGTTCCGGACCTGCGCCAGATCGCCTTCACGCTTAATTAGTCAATCAAGGCTGAAACTACTGGCCACCTCTCGAGAGTAAGAAGACGACACATGAAAAACTCCTTCATCCCCAAGATCCTCATGCTACCGATGGTTGCCAGTCTGGCCGCATGTATCCCGTCACCCGAAGATCTGGAGACCACACCGGTCAAGGTCCAGACGCCAAAGGGAGTGGTGACCTGCCAATTGTACCGGCATGACCGAGTGACCTGGGATCGCGCCATTGATTTCCCGGCCACAAAAATGTCGGTGCCCGAGGCTGACGCCTATTGCAGACAAGAAGGCCAGCGCCGCCTTAAGTAACAGGATCAACGTCGGACGGCAGACAGGCCGCGCGGCGCCACACCTATCGGCCCCGAAACAACCCGCCCAGAATACCGCGAACTATGCGGCGGCCGGTAGTGCCTTTGAGTTCTTTGATGACGGCCTCGCTCATGGCGGTGGCAAAGGTATCCTTCTTCCGCGTTAACCGGGAAGAAGACCGCCCGACGCGACCACCGGAATACCGACGGGCCGTCGCAAATTCACGTTCAGCCACTGTCTGCGTCTCTTCCTGCTCCTCCGCTTTGGCGGCGGCCTGAGCCGCTTCATCCGCACGGCCCTGAAGGATTTCAAACGCTGACCTGCGATCATTCAGCGTGCCGTATTTCGCCTGCATAGGAGAGGCTTCCAGAACCGCCTGACGTTCGGCCTCGGTGATGGGCCCAAGTTGCGAACCGGGCGGGCGGATCAGTGTGCGTTCAACAATCCCCGGCACCCCCTTTTTCTGCAGCATCGAGGTCACCGCCTCACCCACGCCGACCTCACGTATTGCGGCTTCGGTGTCGAAAGCAGGGTTTTCGCGATAGGTTTCGGCGGCCAGACGAAGATTCTTGCGATCCCGGGCGGTGAACGCGCGCAGGGCGTGCTGAACCCGGTTGCCGAGCTGCCCCAGAATGTCCTCGGGGATGTCCGCCGGGTTTTGCGAAATGAAGTAGACCCCGACCCCCTTGGACCGGATCAGCCGCGCGACCTGTTCAACCTTGTCGACCAAAACCTTCGGCGCGTCTTCGAACAGCAGATGTGCCTCATCAAAGAAGAAGACCAGCTTGGGTTTGTCCGGGTCGCCCACCTCGGGCAGTTCCTCGAACAGCTCGCTAAGCAGCCACAACAGGAAGGTCGCATAAAGACGCGGAGCCCCCATCAGCTTGTCCGAGGCCAGAATGTTCACCATCCCGTGCCCGTTCGCATCCGTGCGCATCAGATCGGCCAGCTCCAGCGCGGGTTCGCCAAACAGATTGGTCCCACCCTGATTTTCCAGCACCAGCAAGCGCCGCTGGATCGCCCCGATCGAAGCAGTCGAGACATTGCCATAACGCAGGGATAACTGCGCCCGATTCTCGCCGATCCAGACCAGCAGGGCCTGCAAGTCCTTAAGGTCCAGCAGCGGCGTTCCTTCTTCGTCCGCCACCCGGAAAGCGATGTTCAGGATGCCCTCCTGCGCCTCGCTCAGGTCCATGAGGCGCGACAGCAGCAACGGACCCATCTCGGTCACGGTTGTGCGCACCGGATGGCCTTGCCGCCCGAACAGGTCCCAGAACGTCACCGGGCACGCGGCATAGGCATAATTCTGAAACCCGATGCGCTTTGCGCGGTCCTGAAACGCTTGATGCAGCTTATGGGTGTCGCTCCCCGCCTTGGCCAGACCGGACAAATCCCCTTTGACATCTGACAGAAACACAGGAACGCCTGCGGCCGAAAAGCCTTCAGCCAAAATTTGAAGCGTTACGGTTTTGCCGGTCCCCGTCGCACCGGCAATCAACCCGTGCCGATTGGCATATTTCAACGTCAGGGATTGGGGTTGGCTATAGTCGTCACCCGCGCCACCCAGAAAGATGTTATTTTCCATGTATGTAAGGCCTTAATTTCCACCGATCTGCCCCCAGCATACAAAGTTAACCTTTGACTGCGATAGTCAATTCGCCGCCTTTGTTGCGAACGGAACAAGGCGGCAAACTTCCTCCCTGTCGACTGACCGCGCCTTCGGGCGCGGTTTTTTTAACAGAAAGCTGGATCTGCCATTAATTTTTTAGGTTTGCAGTTGACCGCTGCGCCCGCCTTTCGTAACGTCTGCGCATAACTAAGTCGGCCAGTCCGACGGGGAGAACATATTTGAAGGGAGCCGCTCCACCGGCTCCCTTTTTCATTGGTCGGGAACACCCAAAAACGGCAGAAAACTGATCACATCCGGCCGTTTGCGCAGCTTAGTGCCTGACACCGTGTTCGAACGGTGGTAAGACCCACAAAAAAGATCAATCAATCTGCCGAGGCATTCATGATCAAGAAACTTCTACCCGTTAACATTCTGGTGGCTGCGCTTTGGTGCGGAGCCGCATACGCACAGGAAGCAACACAGGATACGCAGGCGCAGGAAACCCCATCCGCTCAGGCGGATAGCGGACTGGATCTTGGCACTTCCGGCCCAAGAACCGGTGAACAATTCGTCAAGGAAAAGACCGGCGACTGGGAAGTGTCCTGTATCAAAGCAGAAGCTGGTGAAGACCCCTGCGCAATGGTCCAGATCCTGAACGGTCAAGAAGGTGAACCGCTGGCTGAGGTTAGCATTGGCAAGCTACCGGCCGGTGGCGCTGCTGTCGCCTGGGCCAATGTAATCGTTCCGCTGGAAACACTACTGCAAGCGCAGCTTGCTCTTTCAATCGACGGCGCACCGCGAAAGCTTTACAACTATCACCATTGCGTCCGCGTTGGATGCGTAGCGCAGCTTGGCCTCAGTCAAGCAGAGATCGATGCGATGAAGTCTGGGTCAAAAGCCGTATTTTCTCTGGTTCCGGCCCGGTTTCCCGACCAGGTGATCAATATGGAAATGTCTCTGACAGGATTTACAGCAGGTTTCGACGGGTTGAACGTCAACCAGAACTGATCCCATGAAACCCAAAAACGCTGCCAGTCCCAACAGGCAGCGTTTTTTTTGCATTCGTTAGTTGAAACTTCAAACCCGTTTCAGCGCAAGCACCGCGTTTAGCCCGCCGAAGGCAAACGCGTTGCTTAGCGCCACCTCGACCTTTGATTCACGGGCGTCGTTGGGCACCACGTCCAGCGCACATTCCGGGTCGGGTTCTTCGTAGCCGATGGTCGGAGCGATAACACCATCGCGCAGTGCCATGATACAGGCCAGCAGTTCAACAGCGCCGGTTCCACCGATCAGGTGTCCGTGCATGGACTTCGTGGATGAGATCATCAGATCATCCGCGTGCGGACCGAACACATCCGCAACAGCCGCGCATTCGGTTTTGTCATTCGCAGCCGTGCCGGTTCCGTGCGCATTGATATAACTGACCTGATCCGCATTCAGACGCGCATCCGCCAAGGCACCCGCCATGGCCCGTGCCGCGCCTTGTTTGCTGGGCATCACAATGTCCGATGCGTCCGAGGTCATGGCAAATCCCACAACCTCGCACAGTATATCGGCGCCACGGGCGCGCGCGTGTTCATATTCTTCGAAAACGAAGATACCAGCACCTTCACCCTGAACCATACCGTTACGGTTGGCGCTGAAGGGGCGGCAGGCGTCGCGGGACATGACGCGCAGCCCTTCCCAGGCCTTCACGCCACCAAAACACAGCATCGATTCCGACCCGCCGGTGATCATCGTAGGCGCCGCCCCGCTACGTACCATCTGGAACGCCAGCGCCATCGCATGGTTGGACGACGCGCAGGCAGTCGAGACGGTAAAGCTCGGGCCTTTGAGGTTGTGCTCCATCGACACGTGGCTGGCCGCAGCGTTGTTCATTAGCTTGGGCACAACGAATGGGTGAACCCGGTTCTTGCCGTCTTCGTAAACCGAACGGTAGTTATCGTCCCAGGTCGAAACGCCACCGCCAGCGGTGCCCAGAACGACACCGGACCGGGCGGCAAGATCACCATGAAACTCGATCCCGGATTGATCGATCGCTTCTTTCGCGGCCGTCAGGGTGAACTGGGTAAACCGGTCGTAAAGGCTCATCTGTTGGCGGTTGAAGCGCCCTTCGGCCTCGAACCCACGGACCTGACCGCCAATTTTGATAGAGAGCCGCTCGACATCGCGGAATTCAAGATCTGAGATACCGCAACGCCCTTCGCGCATGGCTTCCAGCGTATCGGCGACCGAATGGCCCAGCGAGTTGATCGTGCCGGCCCCGGTAATAACAACGCGTTTCATTGGCTCAGGTCAGACCTTTTCCGACACAAGCTTTTCGATACCGGCAATGATGGCGGCGACATTCGAGATATCGAAATCGCTGGCCTCGGGTTCGTTGGCGTTGAACGGCACCGAGATGTCGAATTCTTCCTCGATGGCAAAAATGCTTTCAACCAGACCCAAACTGTCGATTCCCAGATCCTCAAGCGTGCTTTCGGGAGTGACGTCCGAAGGCTCCAGCACGGCCTGCTCAGCAATGATTGCGATGACGCGGTCGGTGATGCTCATGTCGGTCCTCTGATTATCCCGTTGAGGATGATTTAATCACTCGGAGGCTGTTTGAAAACAGCCTTTTTCAACGCCTCGACGTCACGTGCAATTCGGGGCAGACGACGCTGCGCCTTGTAGATATCTGTATGGGTCTCCATCTTGACGCCCGGATAGCCCATGATCACGCGGCCCGCAGGAACATTGGACAGAATCTTGGTGCCGCCCCCCGCGATCACACCGTCGCCGATAAAGATGTTGTCGACCACTCCGGTTTGGCCGCCCAGCACCACGTTATTTCCGATCTCGACCGACCCGGACACGCCGGTTTGACCGCATAGCAGGCAATCCTGCCCAACACGGGTATTGTGACCGACATGCACGAGGTTATCCAGTTTGGAGCCATTACCGATGCGCGTATTGCGGATCGTACCGTTATCAACCGTGCAATTGGCACCAACCTCGACATCGTCGCCGATCTCAACCGCGCCCAGAGAATGTATACGCAGCCAACTTTGCGCCCGCGCTTCCCCCTGATCGCCCATCGTCTTGCGCGCGTTTTCGGCGCCGGACACTTCGGGAGTGACGAAACTGAACCCGTCGCCACCGATCCGCGCACCGGGTTGGGCAATGAAGCGGTCACCGATTTGCGCCCGCGCACCGATGCTGACCATCTCGCGCAGCATCGCTTGATCGCCCATAACGGCATCCATCCCGATCACGCAATGCGGGCCAATCACCGCGCCCTTGCCGATCCGCACACGCGCGCCGATGACGGTCAGCGGCCCGATCGAAGCGCCTTCACCGATTTCAGCCGCCGGGTCGATCACGGCCGAGGGGTGAATCCCCGGCTCAACCCCCTGCCCGCGATCCAGCATCGCGGTTACCCCCGCCATCGCCATACGCGGCCGGGGTACGAAAATTGCCGCTTGCAGACCCAACGCCTGCCAATCGGCACCTTCCCACAAGACGGCGGCCCTTGCAGACCCACCGCTCAGCGCCTCGGCATATTTCGGAGACATCGCCATCGCCAGATCAAACGATCCGGCATCCGCCGGCTCAGCGACGCGTTCGATAATCAGGCTGGTGTCGCCTTGGCTTTCTGCCGCAAGGGCGTCGGCGATTTGCTGGATGGTGTAGTGCATATCGGGCTTCCCGGTTTAAGGACCTGCCCCGCTGATTACCCCTGAACGTCCGGCAGGGCTACCCCTGCCTTCTGTAGAGCCTCCCAGATTTTCTGATCCCGCTCATAGACATCCCGACGATACTGAACCTTGCCCTTGGGTCCAATAAAGGCTGTTCGGTAGATGATATGGACCGGAACGTGCTGATCCAGTTGCACCGTTGTTTCTTTGCCCGTGTTCAGGACCCGGTGGAAAAACGCCTTTGGGTTTTCTTCTTGTTTGGCCAACAGCGCATAGGCGAACTCAAACGGTTGCGCCAGGCGTATACAGCCGTGCGAAAACGCCCGCACCTCACGCGCGAACAGACTTTTCTGAGGCGTATCATGTAGATAAATGTTGTACTTGTTGGGGAACATGAACTTCACTAACCCCAAGGCGTTGCTGGTACCGGGCGCCTGACGCATCGCAAACGGAAAGTTGCGCGCGTTGAACTGGGTGAAATCCACGGCACCGCGATTGACCTGACGACCGCGGCGATCGGTGATCTGGATATGACCAACCGCGTGCGGGTTGGACTTCAGCTTGGGCAGGTATTCCTTGGTGATGATCGAGCGCGGAACATACCAGCTGGGGTTGATGACCATATGCTCCATCTCGTCCGAGAATTCGGGGCTGCGGCGGTCATGCGTGTTCTTGCCGATCACGGCGCGGGTTTCGAAGGTGATCAAACCGTCATCTATGATTTTGGCAGAAAAATCGGTCTGATTGACCAGAATGTGCCGTGCGCCCCGTTCGCGCGGCAACCAGCGCTCGCGCTCAAGCGCAACATATACGGCCTTGAGCCGATCCGAGGCACTGCGGTTGAGTTCGGTGATTGTGCCCGGCCCGGCGACCCCATCGGCTGCAAGGCCGTGGTCTGTCTGAAACGCCTGAATCGCACCCAACAAGGCATCATCAAAATCCGGGTTGGCCGTCGGTCGCAGATAACCCATGGAAACCAATCGGTTACGCAGCTTGATTACATCTGGTCCCGTATCACCATATTCCAGCTTGGACACCGGAACAGTCGGCCCCCAGCCACCTTGGTTGACAAGGGTTTGCAGAACCAGTTTCTGCTTCATCAACGCCCGGTATTGCGTTGATTGCGGAGCAAGCTGATCGAAATAGCTTCCGTTTTCCGCAGCGATCAGCCCTTGAAGATGATCCTTGGCCGAGGTGCGTTCGACTTTTCGAACTAGACCGTCGTCAATTTCAGATGGCCGCAACGCGCCGGATTGGAGGTTCCGGGCATATTCCACAAAAGCACGACTTAACCGGATCTCGACAGCGCCGAGATCACGCGTCGTGCGTGCGCTCTGCATTTGATCCAAAAGCGCTTGAACGCTGTAGGAGCCTTGCGGCAAACCGTGCATTTCGGTGCCTGACAACGCCCGGATCAACTGTGCTCGCCGCACCATGTGCGCGGGCGTTTCCCCTACCCAAACCGGCGCAAACCCGTTTTCCCGGTAGAATTCCGCAATTCCGGACCCCGGCGGGGCAAATTCAGCGACCGCCATCTGATAAGCCGTTGCCGGCCGGGTTCCTGCGCTTGAGACAGATGCCGAAACCAGAAAACATGCCGTTAAAAAGAAACCAGTACGCGTCCGAAAACCTGAGAACATGGGATGGCCTTGATTATTCTTAATTTTACGCCGCTCGCGAGCGTGCCGATCAACTATGATTGCGTCCCGGGCAGCTTGTCTATTCACAAATGTATCAACGCGGCGCATCTATCGGAGCGTGATGCGTGTTTGCATCGCCCGGCGGAATGGCGCCACCAAATGCTTCTGAATTATACATAAACGCATCAACTGCGCAAAAAACTGCCGAAAAATCCCCCTTGAAAAGGTGATTTTGAAAGACTTCTTGGCTGTTTTTCGCGACTGTGTCATAAATCCCGCATCTGGGATGGAAAAAAATTAAGAACGCGCGCGTAACATCGTGTGCAGGCAGGAACAGTACGGGACGAAACTAAAATGACGATGAGCAGTACCTCGGGCTTGACCCGGCGTGCCCTTCTGGGCGCATTTGCAGCTACGGCAGTTGTGGCGGCACCGACCTATTCCAATGCAGCAGGATTCCTTCGCGGCGGCGGCGATATTCGGCGGATTCGCATGTATTCCGGTCGCACCGGCGAACGCATCGACATGATCTATTGGGTCGATGGCAAGTACATCAAGGACGCCGTGAAAGAGGTCAACCATTTCATGCGCGACTGGCGGACCGATCAGGTCAAGGGCATGGACCTGCGCACCATTGATATCATGGCGGCCTCGCACAACCTTCTGGATGTGAACGAACCGTACATGCTGCTTTCGGGATATCGATCGCCGCAGACCAACGCCATGCTGCGGTCGCGTTCGCGTCGGGTTGCCAAGAACTCACTGCATATGAAAGGTCAGGCCGCCGACCTGCGCCTGTCATCGCGTTCGGTCTCGCAGATGGCCAAGGCGGCCATGTCCTGCCGCGCGGGTGGCGTCGGCAAATACTCCCGCTCGAATTTCGTCCATATGGATTGCGGTGAAGTCCGCAGCTGGGGCGGTTAACTCCCCGCAATAAACTTCAAAACGACGAGCGCCCTCGGGCGCTCTTTGTTTTTTTGTGCACAAAAAGCGATACCTTTTGAATCTGAAATACAGCCTGCGGACCAACAGGCTAGGAGAATGGCTAGATGCTTCCTTCGACGTATAGGTTTTGGCATCTGATCAATTTTCGCCTTGCATTTTGTGATGCCTCCAAAAGGAAACAATTAGCCCATGCACTCTGATTGATTAGGCTCTCACACCGTGTCAAATTGACCGGTAAGCATAGTCTTCTCTCAGCGTTAAACAGTAAAAGCCAAGTAGCCCTGGCAATCACGAAGCACATGGGTCAGTGCTACCAAAGCACCCAACTTACTTTTTTTGTTCTTTGGAAATCACAGCCGTAACCGTGCGTGTCGTTCGACTTCTAGTGATTGCAATAGCACTCAGAACTAAAACGCAGGCCATGGCTTGTGGCACCGTAATCGCTTCGCCAAAAGCAAAAAAACCAACTGCAAACATCGTGGGCAGTTCTATGCTCCCGACGACTGCAGTTTGAGAAGCGCCGATCAACGGTGAACATATAGTGTATATGAACTGTGGGATAAGCGCTGTAACTAAGCCTATCCCGACTATCAAAACCCAGTCAGATTGCCCTTCGGGGAGAAGCTTTGCCAGATCGGCACTCATCATCAGAGGTAAGAGTCCAAGAACAGATCCCAGGGATACTGACGCAATGCGGGCAAGAGGCGCGATGCGGGACAGCCTATGGACCAAGACACATATACCGAAGCCAAAACCAAAAGGAGCCGCAAGCGAAATCAAGAGTGTTGGGATGTGCTCTAGGGGCACAGACGCGGATGTGCCGGCCGCTATGATTGCAGCCAGCGTGATAAGCCCCGAGGCAACCAAGGCACGCCTCGTTGGTGAATCGGCGAACAAGACCCAGGCGATAATCAACGTGAAAACCGGATAGGTCATATAGAGCACACCTACTGTCGAAGCGGGCAATGTCTCTAGCGCGGTCACATATCCAATCCACCCAAGCCCCATCACTACGCCGACAGCAAGCCCCCAGCAAATCTCGCGCCATGATTTACGATGTATGAAGAGAACAGGTAGCAGCAGAACTGCGGCAACGATGTAGCGATAGAATGCGACGGCGTATGGAGCAACACCTTGCTCGGTCAACCCCCGGCTGAAGTATGGAACCAGCCCGAAACAAACTGAGGCGAAAAGCACACCACCAACCGCTAGCGCATAGGGAACAGCCGGTCTGGGTTGTGCTGATGGTGTTTCCATAAAACAAGAGCTAACACAGGACTGCCAACACTAAAGCAGAAATTCATCGCGCACGCGTGCTACACTTGTTGATAGTTCGGGCTTAGCGCCACGAACGACAGACGCATAATGGAGGCATAATGTGGGATCAAATTGAACCCGAATGGCTTCAAACTAAGACCACATAAGTCTTTCTGCTTCAACATTTTTAGAAAATATGGCGCACCTGAGAGGATTCGAACCTCTGGCCTCTGCCTTCGGAGGGCAGCGCTCTATCCAGCTGAGCTACAGGTGCCTTGGCCGTTAGCTAACCTTGTTCCGATCTGGGTGCAACTGCAAATCTACCCGGATCAGTCAGCTTTCACGCGAACAGATCGTGCGCCAGTTCCAGCGCGTCGATCAGCGTGTCGACCTCTCCTTTGGTGTTATACAGGCCAAAACTGGCGCGGCAGGTCGCGGTCACACCATAGAAATCCATCAACGGGCCTGCGCAATGGTGGCCCGCGCGCACGGCGACGCCTTTCTTGTCGAGAATCGTCGACACATCATGCGCATGCCCTGCCCCGTCCAGCGTAAAGCTGAAGATGGCCGCCTTGTCCGCACGAGTTCCCTGCACCTGAACCCAGTTCAAGCCGGTCAGGCGTTGCATCGCATAGTCGCGAATCCCGGCTTCATGGGCGGCGATGTTCTCCATCCCCAAATCCATCATGTAATCCAGCGCCACGCCCAAGCCGATAGTCTGAACGATACCGGGGGTTCCGGCCTCGAACTTCATTGGCGGGTCGTTATAGATCACCTGGTCCTTGCTGACCTCTTTGATCATGTCGCCGCCCCCGATAAAGGGGCGCATCTCCGCCATACGTTCAGACTTAATGTAGATCGCACCCGAGCCAGACGGGCCGTACAGCTTGTGTCCGGTGATCGCATAGAAATCGCAGCCGATATCCTGCACATTGACCGGCATATGAACGGCACCCTGGCTGCCGTCGACCAGCACGGGAACACCTTTGGCATGAGCACCTGCAGTGACGGCCTTTACATCAACCACGGTGCCCAGAACGTTCGAGCACTGGGTCACGGCGACCAGTTTGGTCTTGGGTCCAATCGCGTCGATCACTGCCTGCGGATCCAGACCGCCTTCGGAGTCCACATCGACCCATTTAAGGACAACCCCCTGACGTTCGCGCAGGAAATGCCAGGGGACTATGTTGGCGTGGTGCTCCATGACGCTGAGGACGATCTCATCGCCCGCCTGCAGCCGTGGCATCGCCCAGCCGTAAGCGACCAGATTGATCCCCTCGGTCGTGCCCGAGTTCAGGACGATCTCATTCTCATCCGCCGCGCCCAGAAAACGAGCGATGGTGCCGCGGACGGCCTCATACTTCTCGGTCGCCAGATTCGACAGGAAATGCAGACCGCGGTGAACGTTCGAGTATTCCTCGGCATAGGCCCGCGTCACCGCATCGATCACGACCTGAGGCTTTTGCGCCGAGGCCCCGTTGTCCAGATAGGTCAGCGGCTTGCCATTCACCTCGCGCGACAGAATTGGAAAGTCTGCCCGGATTTTTTCTACGTCATACATGGTCTTCTTATCCCTATACCGGGCCGCTGGGCGTTAACGCGAGGACAAAGGGCACTGCCACAAGGGCAGACAGCAATATGACCCCGAAGGATTTCCAGAGCGATCCGAACTTATGCGCTTCATTCAGGAAATGGAGCGTGACGTAAAGGCTCAACACAGCTGTCGCGAGAGTGATTACGACGATCAACAGCGGAAGCACGAGCAACGATACCAGCGACAAAACCAACCCGGCGATCTGCAGGTATTGCAGCCAGACTGTCAGAAGAAAAACGTCGTCGAAGGTCCCGACACCGCCAAGCAAACGCCCGAACATCAAAAACGCCAAGATACTCAGCATAATGGCTCCGGCTGAACGAGCAAGGATCAGCAACACCGGCTCGGTCGCGGGAACGGGTTGGTCCGGAGGGATCGGCAGCAGTTGCGCAACCCCTACCTGAAGCAGGCAACTCAAAACCACGGCCAGAAAAAACCCCAGCCACAAAACCTCGCGCCTGGGGCGCTTGGCCAGCAACAGGCGTGCGGTCTGGGCCGGGTTGGTCACCGTCAGAACCGCAAGGTTGGCAAGGGACGTAGAATTCATTCCAACCGCCTTTGCGCTTGTCTGAGACCGGCCAGCCAGAACCACACAAAGATCCCGAGCCAGATCAATCCAACCAAGGTCAATGCCGGGCCGGGTCCAACGAACCCGGCGACCAAGCCGTTCAACAGCACCAGAGGCGTTGATGCCAACAGCGCCCAGAAAAGTGAAAGCCGGGCTCCGTAGGCTGTTCCGCGCCCTCCAGCCAACCGGGCAGCGCCATAGGACATAAAAGCCAGAAAATAGAAAAACAGCGGCAAGATGATAACCGTGCCCAACAAGGCCCCACCCATCAGCATGTTCAGCTCAAGCCCTTCCAGATGCGCCCGCCGGGCAAGGCTGGGAAGCTGCGCGATAAAAGCTACCACGCAGAATCCCATTACAAAGATCAGCGCTCTGTCTTCCCGTTCACCCGAGTCCAGAAGCCGACGCACTACGCGCCCCGGCCCCCGGTACGTGGCCACGATATCCGATGTGACAGGCATCAGCTGCGCCGCGCCAGCCAGCCTTCCAAACGGGTCACGATCGCATCGGCCAGTTCGTTGTCTTCGATCTCGTCCACCGCCTCGGCCAGAAAGGCCAGCGTCAGCATATTGGTGGCATCCTTGACCGGAACCCCGCGCGAGCGCAGGTAAAACAGGGCCGTCTCGTCGATCGCACCCGAAGTGGAACCGTGTGAACACGCGACGTCATCGGCATAGATCTCAAGCTCGGGCTTGGCCAGAAACTGGCTGTCATCATCCAACAGCAGCGACTGGCTGATCTGATAGCCATCGGTTTTCTGCGCGCCTTCCTTTACAAGGATCTTGCCCTGGAAAACACCGGTGGCGCCGTTGCGCAGAACCTTCTTAAACACCTGACGGCTTTCGCAGTTCACCGCGTCATGGGTGATGAAGACGGTATCGTCGTGATGGAAATCCCCATCGCCAACGCAGGCACCGGCCACATGGGCCACCGCATCGTCACCGGTCAGTTCGACGACCTGCTCGTTACGAGTCAGAACGCCATTTGCGGTCAGGGTGAACGACTTATAGGTCGATTCCCTGCCCAAACGGGTGAACATATGAGTCATCGCCCGACGCTCGTGATCGCGACCCTGCGCACGCACGTGATGCAGCGTGCCGTTGTCGGCAATGTCGATCTCCATGCATTTGTTGAAACGCGACGCTGCCGGGCCATTTTCCAGGATCGTCACTTCGGCACCGCTTTCGACGCGGACAATATGGTGCAGCATGGCATCCGACGTTTCTGACGCATGACGATAGATCAGGCTGATCGGCTTGGACGGCTTGCCGGTGACGTGAATCGCTACGCCATCTTCTGCAAAGGCCGTGTTCAGCGCTGCCAAAGGCCGTTGCACCGGAGACTGCCCACGCGCCTCAAGAACGCCGTACAGTTCCTTGGCCCAGTGAATATCCTTGCAGCAGATATCCTCGATCCGATCAATGTTGACGCCTTCCAGCTCCAGTTCATCCGATTCCTCGGCGCTGAACACACCGTCGACGAAGACGATTTTCAATCGGTCTATATCGCCGAACAATGTCTCCTCATCCGTGTGAAACAGCGCGGCATGCGGAGCTTCCGGCGAAATCAAAGTGTCTGGGCGCGTGTATTTCCAGTACTCGTCGCGCCGTCCGGGCAGTCCCATCTCCAACACGCGCGCCAGAGCATCTTCACGCGCGGCACGCGTGCATCCGGCATCGGGCATGGTCAACGCGGCCAACCGTTCCTCGGTCGCGGTCTGTTTTGCTTGCGGCAAAGCCATTAGTTCACCTCGGCCAGAATGTCGGCGTAACCGTTATGTTCAACTTCCAGTGCCAGTTCAGGGCCGCCAGATTTCACGATACGACCATCCGCCATGATATGAACGACATCAGGTTTGATGTGGTCCAGCAGACGCTGATAGTGGGTGATGACCAGGAACCCGCGTCCCTCATCACGCAGAGCGTTCACACCTTCCGACACCAGCTTCATCGCGTCCACATCAAGACCCGAGTCGGTCTCGTCCAGGATGCACATTTTGGGCTCCAGCATCGCCATCTGCAGGATTTCGTTACGCTTTTTCTCACCACCTGAGAAGCCGACGTTCACCGGACGCTTGAGCATATCCGCGTCGATTTTCAGCGATTTGGCCTTAGCACGCACTTCTTTCAGGAATTCGGCAGCGGACAGTTCTTCTTGTCCACGTGCCTTGCGCTGCGCGTTCACGGCGGTCCGCAAGAAGGTCATGTTGCCTACGCCCGGAATTTCAACCGGGTACTGGAACGCTAGGAAGACACCTGCGGCGGCGCGCTCTTCCGGTTCCATCTCCAGCAGATCCTCACCGTCCAGCGTGGCCGAACCTTCGGTAACATCATAACCATCACGCCCCGATAGCACATAGCTGAGCGTCGACTTCCCCGAGCCGTTCGGCCCCATGATCGCGTGTACCTTGCCAGCCTCAACCGTCAGGTCCACACCTTTCAGGATCTGCTTGTCTTCTTCTTCAAGTTGCACGTGCAGATTTTTTATTTCAAGCATGGTGGAGTTCCGTTTCCTGGATGTTCATTGAAAAGCGCTCCAAAAGGTTCGACTGGCTTTTTTCAATACCGTTCTGGTAGGCCAGCGAAGCCGGAGGCTCGTTCTTTGCTTGTTTCGCTATGTCTCCAACCTCAAGAGGCGGAGCCAAAGCGCGTTCAATTCCGGTTGCGTAGTCATAAAATTTCAGACCCGGTTTGCGGTGTATTTCGTTCAGCGCGAACCAGTGGTTGGTTACCCCGAAACTGTCCGCAACGATCAGCCCGTGCAGGCTTGATGAAAAGACCTGCGCGCAGGCCGCGATTTCGGCACAGACAACCCGGGCAGGACGCCTTGTATCAATCAGCCGGAACCTGGGGTCCGATGCGATCAGGGCTGCAACGGCCGGATCGTCAACCTCGCCGTGATGCGGGATAATGCCTACGACATCCTGTCGGTCCGCGACCGTGCCGTAGACATCCCTGGCCAAAACACCCGGGTCACCAAAAGCGACATTCTTCAGTTCCAAAAGGGATGCCGTAATCGGGCCACGTACAACTTTCGGAGGTTTAACCGCGTCGAGAAACTTGGTATTCAACGGCGCCATGCAGCCACTGCCCCAGATCACGGGCTTCACGGGAGACCCCCGTCCCAGCGCACCACGGCTGACAAAAGCCATGATTGAACCGATCCCAAACAGGTCGGCTTTCACTGGTTTCGCCCAGACAACATCACGGCCCGACACATGGGCCACGACGTCCCGCGACAAGTCATCGCCGAAATTTGCGGCTTGGTTCCACCAATACAGCTTGATTGGCGCTGCCTCAGGCTGTGGCGTCGAGTGTTCCATACCTATCCCAGAACTTTCCTAAGCAGACGCGCAGCAACCCAACCAAGGACTGCCCCGATTCCCACCGCCCAGACCGGGTTGATGAAAGCCATGTAGAAGATGTTGACGTAGGCCACCCCAAGCAGGCCGCCCAAAACCGGCAGTGCATATCCAAGCCAGGTCAGCACATCATCTCTCTGGATGCTTTTCCGGGGTGTCCGCGCCATCAACCGACAGAGCCTTCCAGCGAAATTGCCACCAGTTGCTGCGCTTCCATGGCAAACTCCATCGGCAGCGCCTGCAGTACGTCCTTGCAGAACCCGTTAACGACCAGTGCCACGGCCTCTTCCTCGTCCATGCCGCGCTGGCGGCAGTAGAACAACTGGTCATCATCCACCTTGGATGTCGTTGCCTCATGTTCCACGCGCGAAGAGTTGTTTTTGACCTCGATATACGGAACCGTGTGCGCCCCGCATTTATCGCCGATCAGCAAGCTGTCACACTGCGTGTAATTCCGGCTGTCCTTGGCCTTGGGGTGCATAGAGACCAGACCACGATAGGTGTTCTGCGCTTTACCCGCGCTGATACCCTTGGACACGATGCGCGACTTGGTGTTCTTGCCCAGATGAACCATCTTGGTGCCGGTGTCGGCCTGCTGATAGTTGTTGGTGATAGCGATCGAGTAGAACTCACCTTGGCTGTCATCGCCGCGCAGGATGCAGGACGGGTATTTCCAGGTCACGGCCGAGCCGGTTTCCACCTGTGTCCACATCACTTTGGATCGGTCGCCACGGCAATCGGCGCGTTTTGTCACAAAGTTGTAGATACCGCCCTTCCCGTTTTCATCCCCGGGGAACCAGTTCTGAACGGTCGAGTACTTAACTTCAGCGTCTTCCTCGACGATGATTTCAACCACGGCCGCGTGCAGCTGCGCAGTGTCGCGCTGGGGTGCGGTGCAGCCTTCCAGATAGGACACGTACGAGCCCTTGTCGGCGATGATCAGGGTGCGTTCAAACTGACCGGTGTTCTCCGCGTTGATGCGGAAATAGGTGCTCAGCTCCATCGGGCAGCGGACGCCCGGCGGGATGTAAACGAAGGACCCGTCCGAGAACACGGCCGAGTTCAGCGTGGCGTAGAAGTTGTCCGACACCGGAACCACGGTGCCCAGATACTTCTTAACCAGTTCAGGATGATCCTTGATCGCCTCGGAGATGGAGCAGAAGATCACGCCGTGCTTTGCCAGTTCGTCCTTGAAGGTCGTACCCACGGAGACCGAGTCGAACACCGCGTCCACCGCGACCTTGCGGCCTTCTGCGGGCATGTCTTCAGCGCCTTCAACGCCCGCCAGAATCATCTGTTCTTTCAGAGGGATACCGAGCTTTTCGTAAGTGGCCAGCAGTTTGGGATCGACCTCATCCAGCGATTTCGGCTTTTCCTCCATCGATTTCGGACGGGCATAGTAATACTGGTCCTGAAAGTCGATCGGCGGGTAATGCACCATCGCCCATTTCGGTTCTTCCATCTTGGTCCAGCGTTCAAAAGCCGACAGACGCCATTCGGTCATCCACTCGGGCTCTTCGTTTTTCTCAGAGATCAGGCGGACGATATCCGGGTTCACGCCCTTGGGCGCATATTCCATCTCGATATCGGTATCCCAGCCGTATTTGTAGGTGCCAACCTCGCGCACAGCATCCACGGTTTCCTGATCGACACCTTCTTTTACCTGGGTCTGGTCCAAAGCGGCCATATCCTTCACTCCGTCAAATCACGCGGCACGCGCGCGATGCTTTTTCTCTTTTTCAAGCCACGCTTCGGCGAAGCGCAGCACATCTTCCTGCGTAGTCAAAGGGCCAAGCGACACGCGTATCGCGCTGGCTGCCGAGACCTCGTCATATCCCATTGCCGTAAGAACCGCGCTGGCGCGCACCTTGCCGCTGGAACAGGCCGAACCCGCGCTGACCGCAAAGCCCGCCAAGTCCATCTGCATCACTTGCGTTTCTCCCTTCCAGCCGGGGGTTGCGAAACACAAGGTATTGGGCAGGCGATCCTGATCTTTCCCGACAAAAATAGTAGATTTAGAACCAGCCTCAAGGGCCTTTTCTAGAATATTTCTAAATTCTTGAACCTGCTCCCAAACGCCATTGGCCAAATCCCGGGCCGCGGCCTCAGCCGCAGCCCCGAACCCCGCGATTCCAATGACATTTTCCGTACCCGAACGACGGCCCATTTCCTGACCTCCCCCCTTGATCTGGGCAGGCAGGTCCGTGCCGCGTTTCATCACGACAGCGCCGATCCCCTTTGGGCCACCTAGCTTATGGGCCGATACCAACGCCATCTGGGTATCCAGCCAGTTGAACGCAACGGGCAGTTTGCCAAACGCCTGCGTCGCATCGGTTACGGCTACCCCCTTGGGAAGCTTCTGAACAATCCCGGTCTCCGAATTGACCAGTTGCAGGGTCGAGTTTTCCGGCTCTGACACCTGCACCTGACCGGACATCGCTACGGGTAGATCCTCGGAGATCCAAGCCCTTACAGCGTCATGCTCAATAGACGATCCATGCAGGTTCCGCCCCCCAAGCGCCAGCGCTGCCCCTTCGGTTGAGCCCGAGGTGAACACGATATCCGCCCCATCCGCCCCAAAAGCGGATGCGATTTGCGCCCGCGCGCGTTCAACCACCGCCTTGGCCGCGCGCCCTTCTGCATGAACCGAGGACGGATTTCCGCAGAGTTCCATCGCCGTAATCATCGCCTCACGCGCTTCGGGTCGAAGTGGGGTTGTCGCGTTGTGATCCAGGTAAATGCGAGTCACGGATTCACCTTTTTCCAAATGCGAATAACCGCGTTGCCGGATTTCTGACGCATCACATCACTCATCCACAACGGCGAACAGACTGGGCACCGCAGGGCACGGAGCAAGATCGTTTTTAATCACATCCGACAACCGCGTCTGGTGCAGGAATACATAGACATGCGCACTCAGGCTTTCCCACAGACGGTTGGTCAGCGATTGCGCCCGGCTTCCTGATGATGCGCCGGACGCCCCTGCACCTTTTTGCAACGCATCAACCGTTTCATCTACGGCCGCCAGAACCTCGACCACGCGAATTTCCGATGCGGGGCGCGCCAAGCGATAGCCTCCACCCGGCCCCCGAACCGAGGACACCAGATCAGCGCGACGCAGCTTGACGAAAAGCTGCTCCAGATACGGCAGAGAGATATCCTGCCGCTCCGAGATTTCCCCCAGTGTCACCAGGGTATCCTGAGGCTGAGTCGCAATATCGGCCAGTGCAACCATTGCGTAACGACCCTTGGTCGAAAGCTTCATTGTCTTTTCCTCTTGGCAGGTACCGCGCGAAAACATTGACGCCGCCGCTGCCAGTGCGTATCTCCGACAGGCAGCAACTTGCGTAAAGCAATACAATTAGAACCGTTCTAAGGTGCCTGACGATAACCGTCAAGTATATCCCGGCACCAAGAAGAAAAAGACAGGACCAAAGCACACATGCCCGAGGTGATTTTTCCCGGACCCGAAGGCCGCCTGGAAGGCCGTTACCACCCGCAAAAGGAAAAAGACGCACCGATCGCCATCGTGCTTCACCCGCATCCACAATTTGGCGGGACCATGAACAACAAGGTCGTCTACAACCTGCATTATGCGTTTTACAACATGGGCTTTACCGTGTTGCGCTTTAACTTCCGCGGCGTCGGCCGCAGTCAGGGCGAATACGATCAGGGCGTGGGTGAGCTGAGCGATGCGGCCTCGGCGCTCGATTACCTGCAGTCGATGAACAACAACTCGAAACACTGTTGGGTCGCGGGGTTCTCCTTCGGCGCGTGGATCGGGATGCAATTGCTGATGCGCCGCCCGGAAATCACCGGGTTTATCAGCGTATCGCCGCCTGCCAACATGTACGATTTTTCGTTCCTGGCACCCTGCCCCTCGTCCGGTCTGATCATAAACGGATCTTCCGACCGGGTAGCCCCCCCGGCTGACACCACCTCGCTGGTGAACAAACTTCACGAACAAAAGGGCATCACCATCACTCATAACGAGGTGGAGGGCGCCGATCACTTCTTCCAGGATCGCCACATGGACACGCTGATTACCGACGTCAGCGACTATGTGAAACGCCGCCTGACCGAGAACACGCGCTGATGTCTGACACCATCACCACCCTCGCCTCGAAACTGGCCGAGGACACAATGAAAGTGATGGACGAAACCGGGGACGACCGTTTCTTTGTCGAAGTGGGCGACCTTTTGGGGGCGTCCTCTCAGACCTTGGAAGAGGCGTTCCTGACCGAAATCCGCGTCCGGCTGGCCGAACGCAAGGCCCGTAAATTCGTGATCCAGAAACTGACGGATCACCGCGCCAAGACTAAAGCGATCGAGAAACAATGACTGAAAGACTGTCTGCGCAGATCGAATTCCTGAAACGCGCGGACAGCCTGAAATCGGTTGATCGCGCCAACTTTCTGCTGGATCAGTCCCGCCAGGAGAATGCTGCTGAGCATAGCTGGCAACTGGCGCTTTGGGCGCTGGTGATGCAGCCTTTGGCCGGTGTTGACGTCAGCGTCGACCGGGTCATCCGAATGCTGTTGCTGCATGATTTGGTCGAAATCATCGTTGGTGACCATCCTATCCATCTGCAAACCGACTGGCAGGCCGTCGAGCGGCTTGAGAATACCGCTGCAGCCGAGTTGTTCGGCCTGTTACCCGCGGATCAGGCTGCGGATTGTCTTGCCCTGTGGCAAGAGTTCGAAGCCGACCAGAGCCCGGACGCAAAATTCGCCAAATATCTGGATCGGTGCCAACCGATGTTTCAGGTTCTGTGTGCGCCCGACCCACTGCCCGAACACAGGGCAATCGTGCGGGACAATCTGAACGGTGGGCGAGCGGCCTATCTGAAGACCGAATTTCCCGAGGCCCACGCTGCCGCCCGGAGCTTGCTGGATAGCGACCAACCGACGGAAACCACATTCTCGACCCGCCTCGCCTTTCTGGCAGAAACCGACCAGTTGAAGTCGGTCTACCGCGCCTCACGCCTGCTCAGCGGTGAGCGGTTCGAAAACTCGGCCGAGCATTCCTGGCATATCATGCTGTTCGCGTGGATTCTGGCGGAACACGCGGCCCCCGGCGTTTCGATCGACCGTGCGCTGAAAATGCTATTACTACATGACATTGTGGAGATCGATGCCGGAGATCACCCTATCCACGGTCAGGTTGACCACACCGTGCAAGCGGCCGAGGAACAGGCCGCCGCCGAACGTCTGTTCGGGTTGCTTCCGGATGATCAGAAAACGGGCTTTATGTCCTTGTGGTCCGAGTTCGAAGCGGCCGAAAGCCCGGATGCCCGGTTCGCCAAAGCCATAGATCGCTTTCAGGCCCCGGTCGGCAATCTTGCCACGGGCGGTGGTTCATGGGTGGACTACAATGTCACATTCGCCCAAATCGAACAGCGGGTCGGCACCCCGATACAGCGCGGCGCACCGGGCCTTTGGACATGGCTTCAGCCGCAGCTTGATGCCTTTTTCGCCGCCACTACCGATACGTAGAAAAAAGAAAAAGAGGCCCAAGGACCTCTTTTTCCTGTGTTTCAGCAGACGCTCAAACCTGATCACTATCTAACCGTTCAACAAAACTGGCCGCGTTTTTGTCGACGGACCCCCCGCCAGCAAGCCACCCAAGCGCCACAATCAACGCCGAAACAAAGACGATATACTTTGCAAATTTCGTCATGAAAAACACTCACATACAAAAACCTTTAAAAACAAAGGCTTTTTATCACAGAGCATTCTCAAAAAATAGTCAGGTTATCCTGACCTTACGAAAGGCCAGCACTAATGACGTAGCGTCTTCACACAGGCGGCGGCATCGAAATTTCACTTGCCCGTTTGACTGATTTCGTGCTCAACCTCGCAAAACTTCTGTCGAGAAATGCACCGTGCCCCACGCTTATCTGATCCTTTTTCTGGCGGTCATTGCTGAGACCATCGGCACTACCGCGCTGCAAGCCAGCCAACAATTCAGCCGCCTCTGGCCCTCCGTTCTGGTCGTTATCAGCTATGGCGTCGCCTTCTACCTGCTAGGTCTGACACTAAAATTCATGCCAGTCGGCATCGTCTATGCGATCTGGTCCGGTCTTGGCATCGTTTTCATCGCGATCATCGGCTTTATCGTCTTTGGACAGAGATTGGATTGGCCAGCAGTCATTGGCCTTATGATGATTCTGACCGGAATTCTGATCATTCACCTTTTTTCCAAGACCGCTGGCCACTGATCTCCGGTTAGGGCTGGCCTATTTGATAAAACCGCGCTATGCGCGCGGCAACTTCCCGTTCAAAGGCTGACCTCTCATGGACCTGCGCAATATCGCAATCATCGCTCACGTGGACCACGGCAAGACGACCCTGGTAGATGAGCTGCTCAAACAATCCGGCGCGTTCCGGGAAAATCAGGCCGTCGCTGAACGTGCGATGGACAGCAATGACCTCGAGCGCGAGCGCGGGATCACTATCCTCGCCAAGGCCACCAGCGTCGAGTGGAAGGGCACACGTATTAACATCGTCGATACCCCCGGACACGCCGATTTCGGCGGTGAGGTCGAGCGCATTCTCAGCATGGTCGACGGCGTGGTCCTGCTTGTCGATGCTGCCGAAGGTCCGATGCCTCAGACCAAGTTTGTGACCTCCAAGGCGCTGGCACTTGGCCTGCGTCCCATTGTGGTTCTGAACAAGGTCGACAAGCCCGACGCTGAACCCGACCGCGCGCTGGACGAATGTTTCGACTTGTTCGCAAACCTCGGTGCCGATGATGATCAACTGGACTTTCCGGCCATGTACGCATCGGGCCGTTCGGGCTGGGCTGACATGGAGCTGGACGGCCCCCGCAAGGACCTGAACGCCCTGTTCGACCTGATCGTCGATCACGTCCCTGCGCCCAAACAAGCCGACAAAAAAGGCGAACCCTTCCGGATGCTGGCCACCACGCTGGGCAGTGACCCGTTCATCGGGCGCATCCTGACCGGACGCGTGGAAAGCGGCACGCTGAAAGCCGGTGACAGCCTCAAGGCGCTGAGCCGTGACGGAACGCTGATCGAAAACTTCCGCGCCTCGAAAATCCTGGCTTTCCGTGGCCTGGCGCAACAGCCCATCGACGTGGCCGAAGCCGGTGACATCGTCACCATCGCAGGCATGAGCAAGGCCACAGTAGCCGACTCGCTAGTGTCGCCGCAGGTTGAAGAGGCCCTGCCCGCCCAACCCATCGATCCGCCGACCATCACCGTGACCTTTGGCATCAACGATTCGCCTCTTGCCGGTCGTGATGGCAAGAAGGTACAGTCGCGTGTCATCCGAGATCGCCTGATGAAAGAGGCCGAATCGAACGTGGCAATCCGCATCACCGACACCCCCGGCGGTGAGGCATTTGAGGTTGCCGGTCGCGGCGAATTGCAGATGGGCGTTCTGATCGAGAATATGCGGCGTGAAGGCTTTGAACTCAGCATCTCGCGCCCGCAGGTTCTGTTTCGCGACGAAGACGGCCAGCGCATGGAGCCTATCGAAGAAGTTACCATCGACGTGGACGACGAGTTTTCAGGCGCGGTGATCGAAAAGGTTACTGGTGCGCGCAAAGGCGAATTGGTTGAGATGCGCCCCGCCGGTGCTGGCAAGACCCGGATCATCGCACATGTACCGTCACGCGGCCTTATCGGTTACCACGGCGAGTTTCTGACTGACACCCGCGGCACCGGTGTGTTGAACCGCGTGTTCCACGGCTGGGCGGCCCATAAAGGACCGATCCCGGGCCGTCGTGCAGGTGTCCTGATCTCGATGGAGAAAGGTCAGGCCGTGGCTTATGCCCTGTGGAACCTCGAAGAGCGCGGCCGCATGTTTGTTGGCCCCCAGACCGATGTCTATCAGGGCATGGTAATCGGCGAGCATTCACGCGACAACGACCTTGAGGTGAACCCGCTCAAAGGCAAAAAACTTACTAATGTGCGCGCCAGCGGTTCTGACGACGCGGTCCGGCTGACACCTCATGTTCAGTTTTCGCTGGAAGAAGCTATCGCATATATCGACGATGACGAACTGGTCGAGGTTACACCGAACGCGGTACGCCTGCGTAAACGCTTTCTGGATCCGCACGAACGCAAACGCATGGCTAAGTCTGCCTAAGGTTGACAATGGCGTCGTTCACAAATGTGAAACAATACTACAACAGTGGCAGATTTACATCCAAAGTATGCCACTGATACACGGTACAGCCCGCCGGATTGGCGGGCTTACTTTTTGTTTCTTGGTTTATTTCTACCTTAAGTTGCATTTTTCAAACCCACTCTACCATTACTCCTCTTGAAATTGTGTCCAAAAACGGATGTAATAAAGGAATAAATGTGGCACGATAGTATTACCATTTAATGTGTCTCCGCAATTTGTGCGGCAAAGTGTGTAACGAGTTTTGAAGGAGTGGCGCCATGCGCGTGAAGTCTCGACTATTGTCTATTGTATTTGTTTCAGCGACATTCCCACTGATCACAGCCAGTGCGGCGCTAGCAGAAAGATGTAACATCAAAACGGCGCGGCAGTCGGTGTCGACAGACACTCTATGTGCCTGCACGATCGTCGATACCCGAATGTTGAAGTACATTCAGCGGCGGGCTGATTTCGACGATATCCTGGCACGAACGCTGGAAAGCTGTCCGGCTTTTGCTACAGTGCTGACCGACCTGCCAACAGCCACTTCCGCAGCATCTGCGCGCGATGGTGAGGGTACTGACTCTAATTCCGGCAGTACCAGCGGCGACAATGGGAGCCCATCTTCCACAGGCAATGACGGCGGCGACAACGGCAATGACGGCGGCGACAACGGCAATGACGGCGGCGGCGGCGGCAACAACGGCGGCGGTGGCAACAATGGCGGCGGCGGTAACTCCGGCAACGGAAATGGCGGCAACAACGGCGGCGGCGGTAATTCCGGAAACGGCAACGGCGGCAACAACGGTGGTGGCGGTAACGACGGCAACGGCAACGGCGGCAACAACGGTGATGGCGGCAACTCCGGCAACGGAAATGGCGGCAACAATGGCAGCGGCGGTAACGACGGCAACGGCAACGGCGGCAACAATGGCGGTAGCGGCAACACCGGTGACGGCAACGGCGGCAACAATGACAGCGGTAGTGGCGGCAATTCCGGTGGCGCTGGTACTGGCGGCGGCGACGGCGGCGGCAATTCAGGTGGTGCTGGCAGCGGCGGTGTTTTCTAATTGGAACGCGGCGGTCTTGCGTCACAAAAAGATGTGCGGCGCAGCCGTATCAAACTGAAAACACCCTGATTACGGATAGGGCGACCCTCGTGTCGCCCTTTTCTTTGCCTTAACAACCCGGGTATTCAGCAGGAGTGTATTAGCTACGGCTGTAAACCCCAACCCAACCACTGGGTTTCCGCGGGTTCTGCATCCGAAGAAACAAATACCGCGTTGCCGACCATGGCTTGATTTTATCGGTCAGATTGTCCAACACCAGATCACCTGCAGCCGAGCGGTACACAAGAACAGCATGAGAATTGCGCTGCCTATCCAAAACAGTCGCGATAAGCAATTTGCTCGGATCGACACCGGCACGAATAAGATCTCTTTTCTTCAATAGGGCGAAGTCTTCGCAATCTCCGCCCCGGGACGTCGGCAACGCCCACCTTTCAGCTGTTCGATATTGCGACTGATCCGTCACCGAACGCGTTGTCGCGTTGACCTGGCGATTGACCCGCTGGATTATCTGCATTTCCTGCCGGCTGGACATGGATGCGGCGGCCTTACCGGAACAGGCCCAGCTGTACTGACGACATAATTGACGCGCGCCCGAAGGCGGCGGCGATGCGGAAACGATCTTCAGAAAGTTGCCTTCGCTTGCATCTGCAGCGGTGCCCGCGACCAAAGCGCCTACCGCCAGCGCGGCGACTGCGATCAGTCGACCCACAGATGAGGTCAACCGCGCAACAACGGCTCTGAATTCAGTGCTTAACGGTTTCATGCCTGTTCCTCGATCCATATTCATCCACGCGATTGCGGATAAACGGGACCGTAGCTTGTTTTGCTAACTATCAGTGCACGGTGCCGTTTGCGCAATCTGCAGCGAGGTTGCAAGTGAAAAGAGGCGGAAATTCGTCCCGCATTTAGACCATTTCAGGCAAGAATTGAGAGATGTTGGCCACAATCTAAGGGTGACCTAACGTAAACTTTTCACCCGACATCCGCGATAAACGGTTGAAAAGCTTGACTGCAGTCCGAAATGAAAAAGGTCAGGCGGCTATCCAAGCCGCCTTCTCCATTCATTGGCTGAATTCCGCTCAACCAGCCGGAATCTGGCACAAATTAGCCAAAGTGATTCTAGTCGGCGATCTCGACAACGACCAATTCACGCTCGCTGGCGCCACGGGCGTGGTCCAGTGCCCGCTGATATTCGGGGGATTCGTAGCACTCAACCGCGGCTTCGACCGAGGGAAAACGGGCAACCACGTTGCGGGGCCGTTCTTTTCCTTCAAGCTGCACGTAACGCGCCGCGCGGGCGATGAACTCGCCCCCGTGCTTGGCAATCGCCGGGCCAGCCAACTCGACATATTTTCCATAGGCCTCGGCGTCGGTCACGGTGACGTGGGCTATCCAGAGTGCAGGCATGTTATCCTCCCAATACTTGCTCAGCAGCTTTGATCGCTGCGTCCGAATTCGAGGCATCACGACCACCGCCCTGCGCCATATCGGGGCGTCCGCCACCGCCTTTGCCGCCCAGTTCGACTACCGCGGCCCGGACCAGATCAACGGCCGATACCTTGTCTGTCAGGTCCGAAGTCACACCGGCCGCAACCGCAGCCTTGCCGCCGGCATCGGCAATCAGCAAAACCGCGCCCGAGCCCAACCGGCTTTTGTGTTCGTCGATCAATGCGGGCAGGTCTTTGCCAGACACGCCGCTCAGGGCCTGTGCCAGGAATGGCACTCCGTTCACGTCGCGAGCTTCGGCACCGCCCTGCCCCGAACCGCCTGCCATCGCCAGATCGCGGCGCAGCTGAGCGACTTCGTTTTGCAGGGCTTTGCGCTCATCCAGCAAGGATTTGACCCGGCTCACCACATCGTCCGGCTGTGCCTTCAGCTCGTTCGCAATTTGGCCAAGCCGTTGATCTTGCGCCGAAAGATGCCGAAAAGCCTCATCTCCGGTCAGTGCTTCAATCCGGCGAACACCGGCACTGCTGGCGCTGTCACCCAGAACAACAAACGTGCCAATATCGCCAGTCTGACGCACATGAGTCCCGCCGCATAGTTCGATCGACCAGGTTTTGCCGTCATGTCCCTTGCCCGTCGGGGCCTTACCCATAGAGACCACGCGAACTTCGTCGCCGTATTTCTCACCAAACAGCGCCTGAGCCCCCAATTCCCGTGCATCGTCCGGCGTCATGATCCGGGTCTCGACGGTCGAGTTCTGGCGGATGAACTCATTCACCTCGCGTTCGACTTTCTGGATCTCCTCGGGGCTCAGCGCCTTGGAATGACTGAAGTCGAACCGCAGCCGGTCCGACGCGTTCAGCGACCCGCGCTGAGCAACATGATCACCCAGCGTTTCGCGCAGCGCCTCGTGCAGCAAGTGCGTGGCCGAGTGGTTGGCCCGGATCGCGGTGCGGCGCGCGTGATCGACCGCTAGCTCGACCGCGTCGCCTTTCAACAACGTACCCTGGCTGACCGTCACCCGATGCGCATAGACCTTGCCTTCGGCGAACTTGCGCGTGTCTTCAACCTGCGCCACATCCTGCATGTTCTCGAGACGCCGGATTTCACCGGTATCGCCAACTTGACCACCGGCTTCGCCATAGAAAGGCGTCTGATTGACGACAACCCAGCCGGTGCCACCCTGATCGATCTTGTCGACCTGTGCACCGTCAACAACCAGCGCGGCCACCTGCCCTTCGGCTTTCTCGGTATCGTAGCCAAGGAAGTCCGTAGCCCCGGCACCGTCTATCACGTCAAACCATACGGCCTGATCGGCCGCTTCGCCCGACCCGGCCCAGGCGGCACGCGCCTTGGCTTTTTGTTCGGCCATAGCAGCATCGAAACCGTCCGTATCTACAGTCAGGCCTTTTTCGCGCAGCGCATCCTGCGTCAAGTCCAGCGGGAAACCGTAGGTGTCATACAGCTTGAACGCCGCATCACCAGACAGAGCCGCACCTTCGGACAGGCCCGCAACCTCGTCATCCAGCAGCTTCAGGCCGCGATCCAGTGTTTGCTTGAAACGTGTTTCTTCCAGCAAAAGTGTCTCTTCGATCAGCGGCTGGGCCTGGCCCAGTTCGGAATACTGCGCGCCCATCAGTTGCACCAGCGTCGGAACCAGACGATGCATGACTGGATCTTTCGCCCCTAACAGATGCGCGTGTCGCATAGCCCGGCGCATGATCCGGCGCAGCACGTAACCGCGCCCGTCATTGCTGGGCATCACCCCATCCGCAATCAGGAACGAGGTCGAACGCAGGTGGTCCGCGATGACGCGGTGATGGACGTTCTGGTCGCCGTAGGGATCAACCCCGGTCGCATCCGCCGACGCCTCGATCAGCGTCTTGAACAGATCGGTGTCATAGTTGTCATGGCTGCCTTGCAAAAGCGCGCCGATCCGCTCCAGCCCCATGCCGGTGTCGATCGACTGCATGTCGAGTTCGACCATCGAGCCGTCCTCGAACTGTTCGTTCTGCATGAAAACGATATTCCAGATTTCGATGAACCTGTCGCCGTCTTCCTCGGCCGAACCCGGAGGACCACCCCAGATGTGATCGCCATGGTCATAGAATATCTCGGTGCACGGGCCGCAAGGACCGGTCGGACCCATCTGCCAGAAATTGTCATTGGTAGCGATGCGGATGATCCGATCTTCGGGTACACCGACTTTTTTCCAGATCTCGAACGCCTCGTCATCGGTGTGATAAACCGTCGTCAGCAGGCGGTTCTTGTCGATGCCGAACTCCTTGGTGATCAGTTCCCACGCAAAGGGGATTGCGTCGCTCTTAAAGTAATCGCCGAATGAGAAATTCCCCAACATCTCAAAGAACGTATGGTGCCGTGCGGTGTAACCCACATTGTCCAGATCGTTGTGCTTGCCGCCCGCGCGCACACATTTCTGGGCCGTGGTCGCGCGCTGATATTCCCGCGTTTCCAGACCGGTAAACAGGTTCTTGAATTGCACCATGCCCGAGTTCACGAACATCAGCGTCGGGTCATTGCGCGGGACCAGAGGGCTGGATGCCACCACCTCATGCCCCTGTTTGGCAAAGTAGTTCAGAAAGGTCGATCGGATGTCGTTCAGCGTGGGCATAAGCTTCTCTCAGCGCGCAATCATATTGTGTTGAAACGGGTTTATCCCCGTCCCTGCGGATAGTCCACAGCATTGGAGGCGCCGAACGAAACAAGGCGGCCCAGAGGACCACCTTGTAATCAGAATTCTCAGAGCGCTTTAGGCTTCGAGTATATCGTCATCTTCGGCCGCGCCGGGCGGCATGTCGAATTCTAGTCCATGGGCCGCGCGAATCTTGTCTTCGATTTCAAGCGCGACGCGGCTGTTGTCACGCAAGTATTGTTTGGCGTTCTCACGACCCTGCCCGATCCGCTCGTCGCCATAGCTGAACCACGATCCCGACTTTTCGACCACACCGGCCTTGACGCCCAGATCCAGCAGCTCGCCCATTTTGCTGATGCCTTCGCCATACATGATGTCGAATTCCACCTGCTTGAAGGGCGGTGCCACCTTGTTCTTCACGACCTTGACGCGGGTCTGGTTGCCGACAACTTCGTCCCGGTCCTTGATCGCGCCGATGCGCCGAATATCCAGACGGACCGAGCTGTAGAATTTCAGCGCATTACCACCGGTCGTGGTTTCCGGGCTGCCAAACATCACGCCAATCTTCATCCGAATCTGGTTGATGAAGATTACCATGCAGTTCGAGCGGCTGATCGAGCCAGTCAGCTTGCGCATCGCCTGGCTCATCAGGCGGGCCTGAACACCTACGCTGCTGTCGCCCATATCGCCCTCAAGTTCCGATTTCGGCGTTAGCGCCGCCACCGAGTCGACCACGACCATATTCACCGCACCCGAACGAACCAGCGTGTCGGTAATTTCGAGCGCCTGTTCGCCGGTGTCGGGCTGGGAAATCAGCAACTCATCAAGATCTACACCCAGCTTGCGCGCATATTGCGGGTCAAGCGCGTGTTCCGCGTCAACGAACGCACAGACACCGCCACGTTTCTGCTGTTCGGCAATGCAATGCAGCGTCAGCGTCGTCTTGCCCGAACTCTCCGGGCCGTAAATTTCAACAATCCGACCCATCGGCAGACCGCCAATCCCCAGCGCGATGTCCAGACCCAGTGAACCGGTCGAGCTTGCATCGATATCTTGCTTGGCGTCCTCGCCCAGCTTCATGATCGATCCCTTGCCGAACTGCCGTTCGATCTGCGCCAGCGCGCTGTCGAGCGCCTTTTGCTTGTCTGCGTTTTTCTTGTCGCTCATCGTCAGAAGATCCGCCATTGTCCTGTCGCCTTCCCTTTTGTCACACCCTTGAACGGGCGGCAATCGCTGCTTTGTTCGCCTCTTGTTCCTTATGAGATCAAAAAGAGAACATTTCAACTAAAACTTACAATACTTACTGTTCATCAATTGTGTTAAAGAGTCGTTTACGCCAATCTGCGACAATAACAAAGACTGATGAGGGGCGACTAAATGCTTGTTTTCTATAAGGAACGCCTTGCGTTTCTGGCTGTCCCCAAAACAGGCAGCACGGCATATCACACCGCCCTGCGCGACCGCGCCGACTTTGTCGTAACCGACCCTCCAGAGCTGAAACACGCCCCCGTGCGGCGCTTTGACCGCTTTTTTCAGAACATCTTTCGGAAAATGTACGACACCGAAATGGAAATCATGGCGGTCGTGCGCGAACCAATCGATTGGCTGGGCAGTTGGTACAGATTTCGCAGCCGGGATGATCGGATCGGACATCCGCATTCCACGCGCGACCTCAGCTTTGATGACTTTGTGCAAGCCTATATGCAAACCCCGCGCCCCGAGTTTGCCGATGTGGGCAGCCAGAGCCAATTTTTTCGCACCCGGAGCAACGGATTTGGTGCCAGCCACGTCTTTAAATATGAAAACCAGGACAAGATCGTGGGTTTCCTGCAACATCGGCTGAACACGCAGATCGATCTGAAACAGGAAAATGTCTCACCCCATCGCGAGCTGTTGCTGACGCCCGAGACGGAGCGCAAGTTCCGCAATCGACACAAGGCCGAATTCGCTTGCCACGAGGCGGCGCTTTAGTTGATCTGTTGAAACACCGCCTCGGTCAGTTGGTTCAGCGAGAACGGCTTGGGCAGGAAGGCGGAGTTTGCGATCTCGGGTCCGGAATCGCCAAAGGCTCCCTCGGTATAGCCGGACATGAAGATCACCCTTGTTTCCGGTCGTTTCTCCATCGCCTTACGCACCCAGGTCGGCCCATCCATCCCGGGCATAACCACATCGGTGACAAAGACATCGACATTTAGCGCGCCGTCCTCCAGCAGACGCAGCGCCTCTTCCGCCGACTCGGCCTCAAGCACCGTATACCCTTTCAACCGCAGCGCACGTGTTGCAAAAGCCCGCACCGGCGCTTCGTCTTCGACCAGCAGAACAACCCCTTCGCCCTGTCGGGCGGATTGCGTGTCAGCGACGGGCATCGAATCCGGCTGGGCTTCTGTTGAGGCGACGGAGACAGGGAGGTAGACGATGAATTCCGTTCCATGCCCCTGAAGGCTGTCGACAAAAATGAAGCCTCCGGTTTGCTTGACGATCCCATATACTGTCGACAATCCCAGACCGGTGCCTTCCCCTGTGCGTTTGGTGGTATAAAACGGTTCGAACACCTTTTGCAGCTTGTCCGCGGGGATACCGACGCCACTGTCGATCACCCTGACAGTGACATATTCGCCAGGCTGAACCGTGGCACGGTCGCGCGTGACTGGGTCGGTCAGCACCACAACCTCGGTCTCGATCCGCACTTCGCCGCCATCGGGCATGGCATCTCGTGCATTCACGACGAGGTTCATCAGCACCTGTTCCAGTTGCCGTTTGTCTGCCCGCACGGGTTTCAAAACCGGATCGTGGCTGAGGATCAGGCGGACTTTCTCGCCCACCAGCCGGTTCAGCAGGTGAATCAGATCCGAGATCGTATCCCGCAGATCCAGCACTTCGGGCTGAAGCGTCTGTTTCCGCGAAAACGCCAGCAACTGACTGACCAGAGCCGCAGCCCGGTTGGCGTTCTGGTTGATTTGTACGAGGTCCCCATAGTTCGGGTCGTTTTGGTCATGGCGCAGCAACAGCAGATCGCAATGACCCGATATGGCCGTCAACAAGTTGTTGAAATCATGGGCTACGCCTCCGGCCAATTGCCCGACCGCCTGCATCTTTTGTCCCTGCACGAACTGCGCCTCAAGCGTCTTGAGCTCGGTTGCGTCGTTCAACACTGCAATCAGCTGGACCTGCCCGTCATTCACCACCCGGTTCAGTGTGACCTGTACGAACACCTCCTTGTCCTGACGGGTCAAGCGAAGGAACTCGGACCGCACCGCCGGTTCCTGAGCAGCTGTGCGCGCCAGCCAATCCAACACTGGATAGCCAAGTCCATGCATGATCTGGTCGGCATTGGTTTCGCCGGGCTCAACTTCTCCGATCAGTTTCACAGCCAGCCGGTTGGCCTCGAGAATCCGGCCGTCGGGCGCAAAACGTACGATCGGAACCGGCAAATCGGCAAAAGAGGCCCCGCTGCCGACATGGCCTGCGGCCTCTGTCGGCAGCACAAGCAGGTCGCGCACAGTGCCGGACCGGTTGAGCTCGCATACGGCGGCAGAAACCGATCCATTTGCCGTTTGAACCTGCATGATATCACCTTGTGGTCCGGGGTCGCTTGAAAGGACCTGTTGCAACGTATCCGGCCTGTGCCCAAGCAAATGGGCCGCCGCGACGTTGACCCTCAGCAGCATGCCATTGCGACCTTCGGTCAAGACTGGAACAACGACCTCATCCCACTGCCCCGGGGTATCCAGATGAAAACGCCAGCAATACTGACCGTTACCAACGTCGAAAACCGAAACCGGGACGGTCGATCCGACGGTCACGATGTCTTCCCGCGCTTTGCCGTGGATCTCAGCCTTCGACTGAAGCCGCAACAGAACCGCCGCAGGATTTGCAAACATGGACTTCAGGCAGCCCTCCAACCGCGCACCCGGAACAGCCTGAAACCGGTTTCGTGCCTCGGGGTTGGCAGCGAGAATGTCACCCTGAGCGTTTGCGATGATGCTGGGAAACAAATCCTGTTCAGCAAAAACCGCCATCGTTTTTATCGCCTGCTGCGTCAGATGGTCCACGATCTTTCCCCGCAGCACCACCAGAAAACTTGCCGCCAGCAAAGATACGCCAGCCACAACAAAACCAGTGTGCCACAACTGAGGCACTAGCCCCACAACAGGCGAAAGGCTCAGCAGCGCGCCGACCACGACCAAAGGGGCAAGTCGCAAACCGGACGGGGCATTTTGAAAGGACGGATCCGAGAAAACTTCCGTAGTATTAGTCATAAACAACTCAGGTCAGTGGGCTTTCACGCAGTCAGCCCAAATAAGGTTAATGCCCGCTTAAAAGAAACCGGGCACTCTCCTTTAAGTTGCTATGATCTGATGCTCTATCGCGTCAAGTGTGACGTGAAGAAACCGTCCGTACCGTGGGAGACAAGCCACGTTTTTCGAAAAACGTCGGACCATTCCGGGTGTTTGCGCAGGAAACCGTCGACAATATCACCGTTTTCGGCGTCCAGCATCGAACAGGTCGCATAGGCCAGAACACCACTGGGCGCAATCATAGGCGACAGCTTGTCCAGAATGGAGGATTGAATTCCAGTCAGCTCTTGCAAGCGGCTTTCGGTCAAAGCCCATTTCCCCGCCGGAGCCCGCCGCCACGAACCGCTACCGGAGCACGGCGCATCCGCGAGAACGACGTCGAATGGAGCGTGTTGCGCGAGTTTCTCTGGTGTTAGGATCTCGACCTGAGCACCGGCCCGCTCCGACCGTGCCGGAAGGTCGCGCATACGAGCAGCGTTCACGTCATGGGCAAAAACCGAGACCCCATTTTGCGCGGCCAGGGCCAGAGACTTACCGCCGCCGCCGGCGCAATAGTCCAACACACGCATCCCGGGTTGTAGGTCCAGGGCCGCGACAACGGCTTGACTGGCTGCGTCCTGAAGCTCGACCAGCCCGTCTGAATAAGCCCGGCTTTGCGCAACCTTGCGCGTGCCCTCGGTGACTTCTAGCGCTGTGTCGCAGGCGGAATGTGCGGTGGCGACAATCCCATCGGCGGCCAGCGCAGCGATGGCCGCGGGGACGTCCGATTTGATAAGATTGACCCGCAGATGCACCGGCGCCCGGCGTTGCAGGGCTTGCGCAACCGGAACCGCCTGATCCCCCAGCGAAGACTGAAATCTGGGCCAGAGCCAATCGGGGATGTCATACTGCTCGGCCTCTGAGACGAAATCGCGTCCGGCCTCATTATCGGCCAGAATCTCAGGTGCATGTCGAGCACCAGAAAACAGATCGTCCGGTTGATCACCGGACGCGCGCACGAATCCGATCATCAGGCCGCGTCCTGTCTCGGCCCCTCCCAGCGCCGCAAAGGATCGTTTGCACCGCAACGCAGCAAACACATGGTCCCGAACCGCGGCCCGATCCTTGGACCCGGCGAACCGGCTACGGCGGGCCCAGTTGGTCAGGGATTTCTCGACAGGCGCACCAGAGAGAATCTCATCAAGGATTTCTATCGAAGCCTGAATACGCGCGGCCGGTGTCATGATATCTTCCGATGCTGTTAACGTGGCTGCTGCCAAAGCCACAAATGCGAAACGGCGCCCTGCTCCGGACGCCGTTCACCTTGAAACCCAAAGTTACATCACCCGGTAGTTCGGGCTTTCGCGGGTGATCTGCACGTCATGTACATGGCTTTCCTTCAGTCCCGCGCCGGTGATTTTAACGAAACTGCAGTTTTTGCGCATCTCTTCAACAGTTGCACAGCCGGTATAACCCATAGCTGCACGCAGACCGCCGACCAACTGATGCACTACGGCGCTGGCAGACCCCTTGTAGGGCACCTGCCCTTCGATCCCTTCCGGCACCAACTTGTCGTTGGCCGCGTCCTTCTGGAAGTAACGATCCGCCGAGCCGCGCGCCATGGCGCCAAGGCTGCCCATACCGCGATAGGATTTGAACGAACGGCCCTGATACAGGATCACCTCGCCCGGGCTTTCATCGGTGCCCGCAATCATCGAGCCGACCATCGCACAGGACGCGCCCGCAGCAATTGCCTTGGCGAAATCACCCGAGAACTTGATGCCACCATCGGCAATCACAGGAACATCTCCGGCTGCCGTGGCACAATCCATGATCGCCGTCAGCTGTGGCACGCCGACCCCGGCAACCATGCGCGTCGTACAGATCGATCCCGGCCCGATGCCGACCTTGATGGCATCCGCCCCGGCATCGATCAGCGCCTTGGTGGCATCGCCAGTTGCTACGTTCCCGGCGATGATCTGAACCTCGTTCGACAGGGATTTCACGCGCTTCACTGCATCCAGAACACCCTGAGAGTGACCATGTGCTGTATCGACGACGATGATATCGACGCCAGAATCCACCAGTTGCTCGGACCGCTCAAACCCGGCATCCCCGACCGAGGTCGCCGCTGCCACTCGCAAACGACCCAGCGAGTCCTTGCAGGCGGTGGGGTTCAGCACGGCCTGTTCCGTATCTTTCAGGGTCAGTAGACCGGTCAGCTTGCCTGTGCCATCGACGACCAGAAGCTTTTCAATGCGGCGGGCTTTCATCAGGCTCTTGGCCTCTTCCAGATCGGCCGGTTCCTGCAGCATGGCCAGATTGTCAGTGGTCATCATCGCCCGGATCGGCTGGTCATCCGAGGTTGCAAAACGCATGTCCCGGTTGGTCACGATGCCGACCACTCGACCCTCTTCATCAACCACGGGGAAACCGGTGAAGTTGTAGCGCTCAACCAGGGCCTTGGCATCCGCCAGCGTCTGATCCGCGCGCAGCGTGACCGGGTTGTAGACGATACCGGATTCAAACCGCTTGACCCGGCGAACCTCGCGCGACTGCTCTTCAACCGACAGGTTCTTGTGGATGACGCCGATGCCTCCGGCCTGGGCCATTGCGATGGCCATGCGCGCCTCGGTCACCGTATCCATGGCCGAGCTAAGCAGCGGGATGTTCATGGTGATCGCCCGCGTCACGCGCGTGCTTGTATTCGCCGTTGCCGGCAGTACCGACGAGGACGCCGGAACCAAAAGAACATCGTCAAAGGTAAGTGCCTCACGAATCTGCATCTGCTAACCCCATGCAAAAGCCCGTTTGGCGGTGACCCTATTACATGGATTTCACCCAAGGAAAAGCCCCTGACCTAAACTAGTTTTCCTTTGCGGGCCGGTGCAGCACCAAAAAAAGACGCAACCCATACAAAACGTGCCGCTGAATGCCCTTTCCCTTTGCGCGCAAACCCATATCTTGCCCGGCATACGCGCGAATACAAAAGGCAGGCCAGATATGACCACCGACCCCCTTGTAGTCTTTACTCCTTCAGGCAAACGCGGACATTTCCCCGTTGGCACCCCGGTTCTGACCGCCGCCCGGCAGTTGGGCGTCGACCTGGATTCGGTTTGCGGCGGGCGCGGGATTTGCTCGAAATGTCAGATAACGCCCAGCTATGGCGAGTTTCCCAAGCACGGCGTGACCGTTTCCGAAGGCGCGCTGAGCGAATGGAACGCGGTTGAGCAGCGTTATGACGACAAGCGCGGGTTGAAACCAGGCCGCCGTCTGGGCTGTCAGGCCACCGTTCAGGGGAACATCGTGATCGACGTACCGCCCGAAAGCCAGGTCCACCGTCAGGTTGTCCGCAAGGCCGCCGCTGCGCGCGCCATCACCATGGACCCGGCAACGCGCCTGTATTTCGTTGTCGTGGAAGAGCCCGACATGCACTCGCCCACCGGAGATCTGGAACGTCTGGAACGCGCCCTCCGCCAACAATGGAACATCGAGACCGTCACCGCCGATCTGTCGCTGATGTCCAAGCTGCAACCCGTGCTGCGCAAGGGCAAATGGGAGGTCACCGTGGCCGTCCACAAGAGCCAAAACGACTCGGTTGCCCGGATCGTGGAAATCTGGCCCGGTCTGCATGAAAGCGGGCTGTACGGGCTGGCCATCGACCTTGGCTCGACCACCATCGCTGCGCATCTGACCGATCTGGAGACTGGTGAGGTCAAAGCGTCTGCGGGCCTGATGAACCCGCAAATCCGCTTTGGCGAAGACCTCATGAGCCGCGTCTCATACGCGATGATGAACCCCGGTGGTGATCAGGAAATGACCCGGGCCGTGCGCGAAGCGATCAACGACCTGACTGTTTCTATCGCCGAGGAAGCCGGGATCGACGCTGCGCTGATCGTTGAGACCGTTTTCGTCTGTAACCCGGTCATGCACCACCTGCTGCTGGGTTTGGACCCGGTCGAACTGGGCCAGGCACCGTTTGCACTGGCAACCTCGGAAAGCATCTCTCTGCCCGCGCGTGAGATGGACCTGAACAAAATGAACCCGCGCGCGCAGATCTATATCCTGCCTTGTATTGCGGGTCACGTTGGGGCCGACTGCGCCGCCGTTGCGTTGTCGGAAGAGCCGGGCAAATCCGAAGACCTCGTGCTGATCGTGGACGTGGGCACCAACGCCGAAATCCTGCTGGGCAACAAGAGCCGGGTTCTGGCCTGTTCCTCGCCTACTGGTCCGGCATTCGAAGGCGCCCAGATCAGTTCCGGTCAGCGTGCCGCACCTGGTGCGATTGAGCGGATCGAGATCGACCCTGTGACCAAGGAACCCCGCTTCCGCGTGATCGGGTCCGACAAATGGTCCGACGAGGAAGGCTTCGATCAGGACGTTGCCACCACTGGCATCACCGGCATTTGCGGTTCGGGCATTATCGAGGCCGTGGCCGAGATGCGCATCGCCGGGCTGTTGGACGAAAGTGGCCTGATCGGCTCGGCCGCGCAAACCGGCACCGTGCGCTGCGTTCCCGAAGGCCGAACCCACGCCTATCTGATCCACGATGCCAGCGCCGAGGGTGGCCCGCGCATTACCGTGACCCAAGGCGACATCCGCGCCATCCAACTGGCCAAATCCGCGCTATACGCGGGTGCACGGCTGCTGATGGACGTTATGGAGGTCGATAAAGTCGATCGCGTTGTCCTAGCCGGTGCTTTCGGGGCCCATATCTCAACCAAACACGCGATGGTTCTGGGTATGATCCCCGATGCGCCACTGGGCAAGGTGTCCAGTGCGGGTAACGCTGCTGGCACCGGTGCGCGGATCGCTCTGTGCAACATCGGAGCCCGGACCGAGATTGAACGCGTCGTGCGCGAGATCACCAAGGTCGAAACCGCCATCGAGCCCAAGTTCCAGGATCATTTCGTCGCCGCAAACGCGATTCCGCACAAAACCGACCCCTTCCCGGAACTGGCGCAGGTGGTCACTCTGCCCGCACCCTCGTTCAACACCGGCGGAGATGAGGAAAAGTCTGGCCGCCGTCGCCGCAGGAGGTCATAGTCGCCCCAACCACGGGGGCAATAATGACGTCAGCAAACGAAGAACAGGCCGAGTATTGGGGCCGGTCTGATAACGGCACCAAATGGCTGACCTATGAAGATCAGTTAGACCATGCCTTTGCGCCTGTTCTGGATCTGGTTCTGAACAAGGCTGATCTGTCTGCCGGAATGAAGGTTCTGGATATCGGTTGCGGCACGGGTGTCAGCACCCTTGCCGCAGCCCGGCGGGTCAGGCCGGGCGGGCATGTACTGGCTGTCGATATCTCTCAACCCTTTCTGGATCGCGCTGCAACACGCGCTGCCGAAGACGGGCTGGACAACATTCAGTTCCAGTATGCAGACGCGCAGACACATAGCTTCGACCCCGATCAGATGGATGCGGCGATCTCGCGGTTCGGTGTCATGTTCTTCAGCGATTCCGTGGCCGCATTCTCCAATATCGCCAAGGCGCTAAAACCCGGTGCTCAAATGACTTTCGCGGCATGGGGCCCTCTGGCCGAGAACCCATGGTTCCGCGTGCCCCATATTGCAGCCGTCAAACGATTGGGTCAGCCTCCGCGCGTGGACCGCTATGCACCCGGTCCCCTTGCATTCCACGACCTTGACCATGTCAAAGGAATGATGGTTCAGGCCGGATTGTCTGATGTGAAGGCCGAGGCAGTCTCTTTGAAATTGCAGGGCGTCAACGGCGTTGAAGGCACTGCAATATTGTGTACACGCGTCGGGCCGGCCGCTCGGGTCATCGCGCATTTCGACGGGGATGAGCAGGACGTTCAGGCCATCCAGAAAGACGTTGTCGCAGAGTTCAATCGCCTGCAAATCGGATCGGAAACCTGCATCCCGGCAGTCATAAACCTGTTTCAGGCACGCCGATCCGAGTGATTGGAGCGGGTAGCGGGAATCGAACCCGCGCGTTCAGCTTGGGAAGCTGACAGGCTACCATTACATCATACCCGCGGCGTAGGGCTGGATAACACTGCCCACCGAGCGACTTCAAGCGCGTTTCAGCAGCGATCCGAAATTACTCGGTCCGGGCGCGCAGGCTGTCGATCAGGGACTGGTCAACATCCAAGGCTTCGCAGGCTGCGTCCAGAGTTTTTTTGTCCAGATGCTGGGGACTGAGATCAATGCCTCTGGAAAAGGCCTCAACAATTGCCTTCATTGCACTGATTCTAGCGTATTTTTTGTTGTTTGCCGGCACAACATGCCATGGCGCAATTTCGGTCGAAGTCCGTGCCAGCATCTCATCCACCGCTACTTCAGCCTCTGCCCACCTCTCTCGGTTGCGAAAATCTTCATAGGTGAGTTTCCACCGCTTCACCGGGTTGCGCAAACGCTCGGTGAAACGCGCCATCTGCTCGTCCGGAGAGATGTGGAAAAACAGCTTTACGATCCGGGTGCCGTCGTCCGCCAGCATCCGCTCGAAGTCGTTGATCTCACGATAGGCGGCCCGCCAACGCTCTTCCGGTGTGAACTTTTCAAGCCGCTCGACCAGCACCCGGCCGTACCAACTGCGGTCAAAGGCCGAGATGGCGCCTTCGGGGGGCAGTCTTTCCCAGAACCGCAGCAGGTAGTGTCGGTTCAGGTAATAGTTGCGCGGCGCACCAATAGGCCAGACCTTGAAACTGCGCGGGTCCAGCGCCTGGCTGATCCGGCGGATCGTACCGCCCTTGCCTGCGGCATCCCAACCCTCAAAAACAAGCACGCCCTTCACGCCGTGAAACAGAAACGCCTGCTGAATCAGCGCCAGCTGAGCCTGAAGATCGACAAGTTTTTCGAAATAGTCATGCTTGCTCAGACGTTTGCTCAGGTCTACATCCGCCAATTTCGGGGGGTAATGTTTGCTCATGAAAACACCTGGTTTTTGCTGCTGGGGTCGTGCCATTGTCGCAAGCCCGACAATACCCGGCATTGATCAGGGTCAAAATGAAAAAGGCCGGGCACATGGCCCGGCCTTTGATCACACTGATGTTGAGATCAAGCGCGACGGCGACGGCCACCTCCGCGGCGACCGCCTGCGGCACCGGCCTCTTCAGGCGATTTGTTGAACTTGATCCACTCACCGCCATGCGGATCGTTGTTGGTCAGCAAGTTGGCGGCGCGGATGGCCTCCATTTCCTTACCAGCGCGAGGCAATGTCGAGCCCAGACCGAACATCTGAACGAATGCCTCGTCGTCCATGCCGTCGGGCAGGATGATACCAGCAGCAGCCACGGCCTCTTTCTTCTCGGCAATCTTCTTCTGCGTCACCGGCAGAGCCACCGGGTTCATGATCGCCGAAGTCATGCCAGCACCCATAGCCATCGGCAGAAAGGCGTTGTTGATGCCGTGGCGGTTCGGCAGACCGAACGAGACGTTGGACGCGCCGCAGGTGGTGTTCACGCCCAGTTCCTCGCGCAGACGGCGGACCAGAGCAAACACCTGCTGGCCTGCAGTTGCCATTGCACCGATCGGCATCACCAGCGGGTCGACTACGATATCATGCGCGGGGATGCCGAAATCGGCGGCACGTTCAACGATTTTGCGGGCTACTTCGAAACGAACATCTGGGTCTTCCGAGATGCCGGTGTCGTCGTTCGAGATCGCAACAACAGGAACGTTGTATTTCTTGACCAGCGGCAGAACCAGCTCCAGACGATCTTCTTCGCCTGTGACCGAATTCAGAAGCGGGCGACCTTCGGCGGCCTCAAGACCGGCTTCCAGTGCACCCGGAACCGACGAGTCGATGCACAGCGGGACTTCAACCAGACCCTGAACCAGTTCGACGATCTTGGTCATCAGCGGCGGTTCGGTCTCGTTCGGGTTGGGGTTCGAGTTGTAGACAACGCCCGCGTTGATATCCAGAACGGTCGCGCCTGCCGCGACCTGAGCAATGGCGTCTTTCTCGACGGTCGAGAAATCGCCTGCTTCCAGTTCAGCGGCCAGCTTCTTGCGACCGGTGGGGTTGATCCGCTCACCGATCACGCAGAACGGTTCGTCAAAGCCCAGAACGGCGGTTTTTGTTTTTGATTCTAAGACTGTACGGGTCATGTCCGTTCCTTAGGAGTTTACAGGCTTTGCCGAGGCGCCGCCGTTTTCGATTGCCCAGTTGGCGTTGGTCTTGATACCGCCAAGCGGGAAGAAATGCACGTTGGTGATGTTGAAATCCGGATTGGCCGCCTTGTGGTTGGCCAGTTCGGTGACAACATCCGTCGGCTCGTAGGGCAGCAGCAGCTTGGACACGTCCATGGCGCGCTTTTGCAGAACCTTCAGCGACGGACCAACACCGCAAGCGATGGCGAACTTGATCAGGGTCTGAAGCTTGGCCGGACCCGCGATACCGATATGGATCGGCAGGTCGATTCCCGCCTCTTTCAGACCGTCCGCCCACGCTATGATCGGCTTGGCGTCAAATGCGAACTGAGTCGCCAGCGCCATTTCCGCATCGGTGGTTTCCGAGAACTTCTGTTTCCAGCGCAGCGCGTCGTCAACGTTCTTGGTCGAACCATCCGGATCGATGTCCTTGTTGCCCTCGGGGTGACCAGCAACGTGCAGGCGCTTGAAGCCCGCCTTGTCGAACAGGCCGGTCTCCAGCAGTTGCATCGAGCTGTCGAACGCGCCGTGCGGCTTGGCGACACCTCCAGCCAGCAGCAGCGCCTGGTCGACGCCCGCTTCGCCCTGATACATCGAGATCCAGTTCTCCAGGGTTGCCGCGTCCTTGATGATCCGTGACGGGAAGTGCGGCATGACCGGATAGCCTTCGGCCGCGATCCGCTTGGCGGTCTTGACCATGTCCTCGATCGGGGTGCCCTCGATATGGGCGATGTAGACGCGGGTGCCTTCGGGCAGCAACGCGCGGAAGTCATCGACTTTCTCGGCGGTACGTGGCATCACCTCAACCGAATAGCCCTGCAGAAAGGCTTCGACGGTGGGGTTAACCGGGGCCTTTTCGACCGCATCACGTTTCTTGAAGTTCAGCAAAGCCATAGCGGCCTCCCATTTAGATCTGGGGCTTAAGCCCAACCGTCATTGGCGATCAGGGCCTTAATGCGATCCTGATCGTATTCCGTTTCCAGACGCACGGCTTCGGCCTCGGCAATCTCGGACGGGTCGCCCTCAGCTGCAAAAGGTTCGGCTTTGCGCCACTCGGCCAGATAGGCATCGCTGTCCTTGGCGTTCACCTTCATGGCCGCGCGGTCGATGGCTTGCTCGAACCGTTCCTCCAATTGCCGCTTTGCGCCACGACGGCCTTTGCCGACGATGACCTGAGCGGGAATATCGCGCCAGTATACAATGGTGACGTCAGGCATTGCTTTTGATTCCTCCTAACCAGATGGACCGGTTCTAAACGTGTATGTGGGGGCAAGTCGGTCGGTTTTCGACACTAGGCGTATTTCAAGCGACGTTTTCGCCCACGATGGGATACGGCGCTTGTACTGGATTCCGACGCAAACGCGCACATCAAAATACTCATCACTTTAATGAGCGTCTTGCACGAAACAATCGCCCGACCTATGGTCGGGGTAACTCGAAAATCGGAGGGCGTTTAAGATGGCGCCCAAGCGTCCCAAAGGTGCGGGCGCGTTCCCGAAGGCGGTCGAAAGCCCCGCGCCGGCAAGACCCGATCCAGATGCTTTATATGCGGCTCTGGATCTGGGAACTAATAGCTGCCGCATGTTGATAGCCCAGCCTAAGGGCAGCGGGTTTCATGTGGTGGATAGCTTCTCCAAATCCGTGCAGTTGGGCGCGGGCTTGGAACGGACCGGGCGGCTGTCCCGGGCCTCAATGGCGCGTACCGTTCAGGCACTGCGCATCTGCCAGCAAAAGTTGAAACGCAACAAGGTCAAACGGATGCGGTTGATCGCAACCGAGGCCTGTCGGCGCGCGAAAAACTCGCGTGATTTCATCCGGCAGGTGAAGCGCGAGACCGGCCTGACACTGGAGATCATCCAGCCCGAGGAAGAGGCGCGTTTGGCTGTGATCTCCTGCGCGCCACTGGTGTCGACCAAAACGGAACAGTTGCTGGTCGTGGATATTGGCGGCGGCTCGACCGAACTGGTGTGGATCGACATCTCATCGGTGCCTCGCCGCGACCGCCCTGCCGCGATCATGCGCCTGCACAATGGGTTTCACACCGCTGACAGCCCCTTTCCAGCGGCCAAGGTGGTGGACTGGATCAGCGTGCCGCTGGGTGTCGCGACGCTGCGCGACCAGTTCCACGATGTCGAAGACGATTCGGCACGCTTTGCACTGATGAGCTGGTTTTTCGAAGAAAACCTGGCCGACTTCGCCCCCTACAAGGATGAGCAAGCCCGCGAAGGGTTCCAGATCGTCGGAACCAGCGGCACCGTGACTACCGTGGCGGCCTCTCATCTGGGACTAAAGCGTTATGACCGAACCAAGGTGGATGGTTTGCGTATGACCAGCGATCAGATCGACAAAGTCATACGAGGATACTTGGAACTCGGCCCACTGGGACGGCGGCGTGATCCGCGGATCGGCGATGACCGGCAAGCCCTAATCATGTCCGGCTCAGCCATTTTGCAGGCATTGCTCCGCTGCTGGCCCACCGACCGCCTTTCCGTGGCGGACCGGGGACTTCGCGAAGGTCTGCTTTATGCGCAGATGAGCGCGGACGGCGTATTGGAAGACGGACCATTCTGATTTCGGACACAGGTGTATGAGCATCTCAACGATTGCGATTGCCTATCGTTATGCCACGGCTGCAACCACAATATGTACATTGGAAGCTGCGGGATTTGATGTTTTCTGCCCCAGCTTTCATACTGCGACCATGCTCCCCCACTACTCTTTGGCCATTGGTGGCATTCAAATTGCTGTGCCCGATGACCAGGTGGTGGATGCACATGAATTGCTGCGAGGCTTTGTACAAGAGGACGCGCGAGGTGCACCGTGGACTGTCAAAGCTGTAGATGCCTTGGGCTGGTACATCTTTGGAGTTTCGTCCCCCTGGCCAGATCTGGCTCTTCGACAGCCCGCAACGACAGCGTCTTGATACACATTGGCCAAGCCGGTATTGAGCGGGAACCTTTCAGGAGAACCAGCGCATGGCAAAAACGCCGAGCGGAAAAAACAACTCAGGCCGTGGGCAACGCGACCTGAAGGTCAAAGTAAAGACGGCGCGCGGGCGCAAGCTCAGCTCGACCCGCTGGCTTGAGCGGCAGTTGAATGACCCGTATGTGAAACGCGCGCAAGCCGAGGGCTATCGCGGGCGCGCGGCGTTTAAGATTTTGGAACTGGACGATAAATTCCGCTTTCTCGTCCCAGGCGCACGCGTCGTCGATCTGGGCTGCGCGCCCGGCGGCTGGTGTCAGGTGGCCGTCAAACGTGTCAACGCGCTGGGTGAACGGTCGGGTAAACGGGTCGGCACCGTGCTGGGCATTGACTTGCAAGAGATCGAGCCCGTCGCCGGTGCGGACACCCATGTTCTGGATTTCATGGAGGACGACGCCGACCAAAAGGTCAAAGACTGGCTGGGCGGTAAGGCTGATGTGGTGATGTCCGATATGGCCGCAGCCTCATCCGGGCATAAACAGACCGATCACTTGCGCATAATGGCCCTGTGCGAAACCGCGGCCTATTTCGCTTTTGACGTTCTGGAAGAAGGCGGCACATTCGTTGCCAAGGTTCTGGCCGGAGGCGCCGAGGGTGATCTGCAGAAGTTGTTGAAACAGAAGTTCGAGAAGGTGGCAAACGTAAAACCGCCTGCGTCGCGCTCTGACAGTTCCGAGAAATTCGTGGTCGCCACGGGGTTCCGGGGCTGACCTCAGTCGTCAAGCCAGATACGGTCGCCGGTCAGAAACTGCTCGCGCAGTGACGCGGCGGCGGATTGCTGCAGCAACAACGCCTGACCGTGGTTGATATATTCCGGCTTTCTGGCCTGCAGATCGGCTATCCTTTGATCCGGGGACAAAGGGTTTTGCAACTGCGATGTGTGGACCGGTTTTTCCGGCATGGGTCACCTGTGGGCGTGGCTGGGTTTCTGCCTTTCTCACGGTTAACGCCCAATTTTGCCGGGATCGTGACCTAAACCGGGCCAAGCCGTGCCGTTTCACGGGGCTAATTGCGCCTTGAGTTGTTGCAGCTCCGGATCGTTCGGCAAAACCGCCAGTCCCTCTTGTAGCACGTCCCGCGCGGCATCCGGACCGCGGTTGATCTGTGCCAGTTGGACCAGCATGGGCCAAGCTTCGGCCCGTTGCGGGTCCAGCGTGACGACCTCTCGAAAGGCGCGTTCGGCGGCCGGGGCGTTGCGGAAGGTCAGAGCCATACCGCCCAGTACAAGGTGTGTTTCGGGAAAGTCCAGCCGGTTAGCAATAGTGCCCTGCCATTCTTCCATACCCTTGGCCACCCGAGCCTGCTGTTCCGGGGTCAGGGCTTGGCCGGGGATGTTCAAGAACTCTTTGGCGGCTGAGATACGGACATTGCGCAATGGATCAGACAGCAAGGGTTCGAGACGCTGAACCCGATCCGGCAAGGCGGCCTGACGCTGCAATACCACCGCATTTGCGCGCACCAGCGGATCCGTGTCGGACAACAATGCCGCCGCTTCGTCCGCAACACCTGGCGAGCCGAAGGTTTGCAGCAGATAGGCTGCCGTGGCGCGGGCAATGCCCGGCTGAGACGAATCCATCGCAATCGCAATTAAAGCACCCGGCCCTTCCGCGCGACCGTCCAGGGCTGACTGAAACACCGTTCCATAGTGTGGCGCACGATGAGCGGACACCGGAAACCACTCCTCTATCCGCTGCGCGGCCCAATCCTGATCCTCGGTCTGATGACAATCGGTGCAGGCATCTTCACCAAGCCCGAGATCCGGGCGCGGAATGCGAAAGCTGTGATCGCGCCGCCCGTCGACACCCATGTATGTGCGCTCGATCATGTGGCAGGATTTGCACTGCGCGCCTGCGCTGTCTTCCGGGTGGTGATGATGCGCGGGCGTGTCGTAGTCCTTGGCGGTCAGGGATGGAAAGTCAGGATTGCCCGCTGGTGAGTGGCATTGCGTGCAAACTCCGTTGCCCTCCGCCTTCAACCCAGCACTATGTGGATCGTGGCAGTTCATGCACCCGACGCCCTGCGCATACATCTTGGATTGCAGGAACGAGCCATAAACATAGACCTCATCCAGAATCTGGCCATCGGGGTGATAGAGACCCGGACGCAGCACCGCTAGGTTATAAGCGTCGTGATAGGGCGTTCCGGGAATCGGGTTGCCGTCGCCATGCGCCTCGCGTCGGGAATGGCATCCGGCGCATTGTTGAATTTCGGCCTCAGTCCGGCCCCTGCCCCAATTCATGGTGAAACCAAACTCGCTCAGATCAGCGGCGAGTGTCTGGCCTTGCGTCCAGTCGATATGCGCCGATCCGGGACCGTGGCAGGCCTCGCACCCGACCCCAATTTCGGACTGCGTTGAGGCGTAGCTGCGGGACTGCGCGTCATAGTTCTTTTCAAACCCGGTGGCGTGGCATTCGGCACAGCGAGCATTCCAGTTCTTGTAGGGACCGGTCCAGTGCAACCCGTCATCCGGCGGCAAGTCCTGATCGGGATAGAGGTGGTACCAGTTCTGAGCCTCGGTATCCCAGACGACATCGAAACTCTGCAACCGGCCGGGCTCGGTTTCGAACAGGTATTGCTGCAGGGGCTCGATACCCACGACCGAATGCACACCATATTCAGTTGCGACGCCGTCCTTCTCGGTCACCTTGGCCCGCAGGCCATCGTTGTTCACGCTGAACTCTACCGCCATGCCGTCGTGATCAAACCGGGCTTCGTCAAAATCCGCCGCCACATGCCCGGCCGCGACCTCGGTCCAAGCCAGCGCGTGATGGGATGCCGCCCACGCTTCGGCCTCGGAGGTGTGGCATTCGATGCATTGATCCGAGCCCACATAGTTCGGCCCTTGCGCAAAAGCGACAGCTGGCAAAAACATCCAGATAAGAAACGCGGCTCTCACGTTTCAAGTCCGTCGGCATCGTTCTGCAGGTCCATCAAGGCTCCGTTATATTCTGCCCCAAGGATCAGGATGGCAGCGCAAAGATAGAGAAAGATCAGTGCCGCCATGGCTCCGGCCAAGCCCGCGTAGGTGGCGCTGTATGAGGCAAACTGCGCAATATAGACCGAAAAGCCCCATCCTCCTGCTGCCCACAAGGCCAGCGTCAACAACACGCCCGGCAGGATCTGACGCAATCTATGACGCCCGGTCGGAAGGACCAGATGCGCCAGCACCACCACGCCCACCGGAACACCCACCGTGAAGGTCCAGCGCAGGCGATCGACCGACAACCACTCGGATACGTTCACATCGGTCTTTTCCGAAACCAGTTGCGTGTAGACCGGCAGGATGACCTCGACCGCAGCAATGATCATGATGGTGAGGCCGCCACCGATCACCAACCCAAAACAAAGCAGCCGGGTTTTCCAGAACGGCCAGCTGTCAAAATCATGATAGGCTTGGTTCATCGCCTTGCGCACTGCCATCACCCCGTTCGAGGCAAAGAACACCGCCAGCAGACCGCCCAGCGTAATCACGCCAGATCCTGACTCGGAAAGAACCGAGCGCAGTTCGGCCACGATCGGCCCTGCCACATCCTTGGGCCATGCGCCGAAAATCAAATCGATCAATTCGTTGGTGACATAGTCCTGCGACAGTGAACCTGCCAACGCAACAGTGAATAGGGCAAAGGGAAACAGCGCCAACATCAGCGACATGGCCACGTGGCTGCTCATGACAAAGCCGTTCTTGGCGTCGAAACGAGTTACAGCCACCCAAAGCGCCTGAATGGGCCGACCAAAGTAAGGAATCACGCGTGCATTCATTCCCGAAGCCTAACCCGCTTGCCCCAGCCACTGAACCGGCAAATCTGTCCGCTGCGCAAATATTCTCTGACAAACATCTGGGCGCATTGCATAATCCGGCCCTGCTGTGCAGGATCATACACAAGTGCAATTCTCAGGATGAGCTACCGCATGACACCGGACAAAGACGAAACCGCTACGCCGACGAAGCTCAAGCTGTCGGTTGTTCGGGATGTGTCGATTGTGACGACACTCGTAGTGCTGGGGTTATACGCCGGCGCCGCATTCCTGATCCCGCTGACGATGGCCCTGCTGATCAATGTCCTGATCATCGCGCTCAGCGACCGGATAATCGCCCTGACCCGCATGCCTGTCTGGCTGGCCAACGTCGCAGGCGTCACTGTGGTTTTAGCCGGTTTGTTCGTGATCATGTATATTCTGGGCAGTCAGGCCACTCAGTTTGCCCGCACGATTGGCACCTATGAAAACCAATTCGACGATGCGGTAAACCGCGTCACTGGGTTGGTGGGCAACGATGTAACCAAGTTTATCCGCGACAACCTGATCAATATAGACATGTCCTATGTTGCGCGCATTCTGCTGGGCAGCGCGACTTCCCTGCTGAACCAGTTCTTTCTGATCAGCCTTTACGTCGCCTTCCTTATGGCCGAGCGGCTGGCCTTCCGCAAAAAAATCCAATTGGCCGCAGGTGATCCGAAAACAGGTATCGAGTTCGCCTCGATACTGGATGCCATCACGTTCAGCCTGCAACGTTATGTCGGGGTGAAAACCATGATCAGCCTGATCACGGCTGGCATCAGCTATTCGGTGTTCAAGGTGCTGGGGCTCGAGTTTGCCGAGACCTGGGCCGTGCTGACTTTCGCGCTGAATTTTATTCCCTCCATCGGATCGATCATTGCAGTCATTTTCCCGTCGATGATTTCGCTGGTTCAGTTCGACAGCGTCGGCCCGTTCCTGATCATCGTTCTGGGCTGCGGAACGATACAGTTCCTGATCGGCAATTTTCTCGACCCCGCCTTGCTGGGCCGGTCTCTGAACATGTCCACTTTTCTGGTCATTCTGGCGCTGATGTTCTGGACCACGATCTGGGGGCTGATCGGAGCCTTCCTGAGCGTCCCCCTGACCGTCTGCATCCTGATCGTCTTCAGCCATATTCCCGCGCTGCGCCCGGTTGCGATCCTGATGTCACTTGATGGCAGGCTGGGGGAAGAGAGCGCCGCGCAAAATGCAAGTTAGACGATGAAACGCCCCCTGTTCATCGGTTCAGAAATCTATCGCAGCTCGACCTATGGTTCGAAACACCCTCTGGCCATTCCGCGTGTCTCGACCGTCATCGACCTGTGCCGGGCCCAGGGTTGGTTGTCATCCGCGAACTATCGCGTCAGCCCCTGCGCGAAACCCTCGGCACTAATGGCATTTCACACGCCGGACTATATCGCAGCCCTGCAACAGGCCGAAAAGGACCAGGCGGTGTCCGACAATACACGGGAGAAATACGCGCTGGGCACCCTGTCAAACCCTGTATTCCCCGAGATGTATCGCCGCCCAGCCACCGCTGCCGGAGGATCAATGCTGGGGGCCGAACTGATCCGGGATGGCGGCATTGTCTTTAGCCCGGCAGGTGGTACGCATCATGGACTTGCGAACCGGGCAAACGGGTTCTGCTATCTGAACGATCCGGTGCTGGCGATCCTGACTCTGTTGAACGCCGGGCTTGATCGTATTGTCTATGTCGATATCGACGCGCATCACTGTGACGGAGTTGAAGCGGCTTTTCGCGGATCAACAAAGGTGCGAATGATCTCGGTGCATGAAGGCGCCCGGTGGCCCTTCAGCGGAACATTGGACGACGATGCCGGCGGGGCAGCATTTAACCTGCCCGTCGCGCGCAACCTCAATGATGATGAGTTCAACACAATCCTCGACCAGTTGATCCTGCCCGCGACGGCATCTTTTCACCCCGAGGCAATTGTGTTGCAATGCGGCGCCGATGCGGTGGCCGAGGACCCGTTATCCCGGCTGACCCTGTCCAACAACGCCCATTGGCGCGCCGTTGCCTCTCTGCGCGACATGGCCCCTCGCCTTCTGGTTCTGGGCGGCGGAGGCTACAACCCCTGGTCCGTTGCGCGGCTTTGGACCGGAGTTTGGGCGACCCTGAACGGGATCGTCATGCCCAACTTTCTCAACACCGAGGCGCAATCCGTGCTTGGTCAACTGACGTGGAACCGTGCAGCCGGAAAGCAAACGCCGCGTCATTGGGTCGAAACGCTGCGCGACGACCCGAACCATGGGGAAATTCGCCCCGAGCTGCGCGCCGATCTGGAACATATCGCGGAACGGATTTGATGGTGGATCGGACACGGTAAGACTGGTAACCTCCGATCATTACTGCACATTCCAGATCATCCCGCCCCGGCGTATCCTGCCATGTCCTTCCGGACTTCCGGCCACGATTGGACCAAATTAATGAATGCACTTAATCAGATACATGATCTTAAAACCCGCATGGGGCAGGCGATTATCGGCCAGACCGAGGTGATAGACCGGCTGCTCATCGGCCTGCTGGCAAACGGCAACCTTTTGATCGAGGGCCTGCCCGGTCTGGCAAAAACCCGCGCCGTCAAAGCCATGGCGCGCAATCTGGACGCCGACTTCAGCCGGATACAGTTTACGCCCGACCTGCTACCCTCAGACGTGACCGGAACCGAAGTATACCAGCAAACCGATGACGGCGGCACGTTCCGGTTCGACCCCGGCCCGATCTTTGCCAACCTCGTTTTGGCGGATGAGATCAACCGTGCCCCGGCCAAGGTGCAGGCGGCTTTGCTGGAAGCGATGGAGGAAAGGCAGGTCACCGTCTCGGGCACCACCCATAAAATGGAGCCGCTGTTCATCGTGATGGCAACGCAAAACCCGATCGAGCAGGAGGGCACCTATCCCTTACCAGAGGCACAAATGGACCGGTTTCTGATGCACGTGCAGATTACCTATCCTCCAGTTGAGGACGAAGTCGAAGTGATCCGTCTGGTGCGGGGTGAAGACATCGCCGCAGGGTCCGATGCGACGGGCGAGATGCCGACGCCAATCCCGCAGGACGCCGTATTTCAGGCGCGGTCAGAGATCGGGCAGATCCACGTATCCGACGCCATGGATCGATACATGGCCGACCTCGTGCAAGCAACCCGAACGCCCGGGAAGTACAGCGAAGAGCTTGACAACTGGATCGAAATCGGTGCCAGCCCCCGTGCATCGCTGGCATTGGACAAATGCGGGCGTGCCCACGCGTGGATGAACCAGCGTGACTACGTGGACCCCGCCGATATTCGTGCCATCGCGCATGACGTCTTTCGCCACCGCATCACGCTCAGCTTTGAGGCCCAGGGCAACGCAAAATCGGCAGACGACGTGATTGCAGAAATCCTGCGCCTCGTCGCGCTGCCCTGAGTGTTCGGAAAGAGAGCCCCGTGGCCCAAACCGCCACATATCCCGACGACCCACGCATCCATGTAGATGCGGACCATCTGCTGCGCCTGGGTGCCAGATCGCGCGCTATCAGCCTGTTGCCGCGACAACCGGCGCGCTCAATCCTCAATGGCCGCCACGCTTCGCGCCTGCGCGGGCGCGGATTGAACTTTGAAGAACTCCGCACCTATCTGCCCGGCGATGACATCCGGACAATCGACTGGAAAGTGACCGCCCGCACCGGAAAACCCCATGTTAGGGTCTATACGGAAGAACGGGATCGCCCTGCCCTCTTGTTAGTCGATCAGCGTATTTCGATGTTTTTCGGCACCGAGGTTTACATGAAATCCGTCGTTGCTGCCGAGGCTGCTGCTATCGCCGCCCATCGCGTTCTGGGCCAAGGCGACCGCGTCGGCGGGATTGTCTTTGGCGACACGGATCTGGCCGAGCACCGCCCTCAGCGTCGTCCCGCCGCGTTGAAGCGGTTCCTGTCGTCGGTCGCAGGGCTGAATTGCAGCCTGAACGCAACGCTGAGCCCAGAACCGACCGTTTCGCTGAACGACGTCCTGAAACAAGCCGCCCGGATCGCGCATACCAATGCCCTGATATGCGTGTTTTCGGATTTTGACGGTCTGAATGAAGACTCGGAAAGCTTGCTAAGACGGCTTGCTCTGTCAAACGACCTGATTTTGTTCAATATTTACGATCCAAGTTCGCATGAGCTAATCCCAGGGCTACGCATGACCGTCTCGGACGGAGACGCACAAATTGAACTCGACAGCTCGGAACCGGATTTGTCGAAACGCATCAGGGCGGCGTTGGAAAACAGGTTGGCACACCTCCGCCAGTGGTCGCGCCGCTATGGCTTTCCAATTGTCCCGCTGACCACCGCAGAACCGGCCCTGGATCAATTGCTGCGGCAGTTCGGTCATCACGGGGGGCAAAAATGAGCGTCGATACCGAAGGTAAATCACTTGTTGAGTTGTTGGACTTGCTGAAACCCGCTCCAGCGCCCGCGCCAATACCGATGACACCGCAGACTTGGGGCTGGGCAGTCCTGGCTTTGCTGCTGGCAGGGGCGGTCGCATGCGGTTTTTACATCTACCGGCGGCATCGTACGACCAATGCCTACCGTCGATCCGCGCTTGCCGATCTGCACGCAGCCGACAATGACGTTGCCAAGATCGCAGAAATCCTGCGACGCACCGCGCTCGCTGCCTTTCCGCGCGATCAGGTCGCAAGTCTCCATGGCTCTGAGTGGATCACCTTTCTCAAACAATCCTCTAATAATATTACGATTTCTTCAAATGAATCCACAGCCCTCCTTGAGGCGCCCTACAGATCCAGCCCTCCCAATCCAAAGGTCGCCACGTTCGCGCGGGTCTGGATTCGGACCCACAAAGCGCAGAGGAGGCATGGATGATCTCTTTTGCCGCCCCTTGGGCATTTTTGTTTTTGCCTTTGCCACTTCTGGTCTACTGGTTAACGCCGCCGCACCGGGAAAAGGCCAAATCAATCCGCATCCCGTTTTTCCGCCATGTCGCCAAGGCGGCTGGGGTTGAGCCCAAGTCCGGATCAGTCATCGCACAACGACCGATGCTTCAGACTACTGTTGTTATTCTGATTTGGCTGATGCTGGTGACGACCCTGGCCCGCCCGGAAAAACTGGCCGATCCGATCATCATCGAAAAATCCGCCCGAGATGTGGTGCTGGCACTCGATATTTCGGGTTCGATGGACCAACGCGATTTCCAGTCTATCGACGGAACGCCCAAACAACGGCTGGCGGCCGTCAAAGATGTAATGCGCACGTTCATTGCCGAACGTCAGGGTGACAGGATGGCGCTGATCATCTTTGGCACCCGTGCTTTTGTTCAGGCACCATTTACAGAAGACCTGAATAGTTTGAATGGGTTCCTGGACCAAACTCAAGTCGGAATGGCGGGGCCGAACACCGCCTTGGGCGACGCAATCGGCCTTGGTATCCGCACTTTTGACTCCAGCGATGTCGATCAGCGCCTGATGATCGTTCTTAGCGACGGGGCGGATACGTCCAGCCGGATGACACCTACCAATGCCTCCGTCGTAGCAGCGGACAAGGGCGTCGTTATCTACACCATCGGCGTCGGTGATCCCGATGCGTCTGGCGAGGACCGCGTAGATCTGGAAGCCCTGAAAGCCATCGCGGACCGAACTGGTGGGCAGTATTTCTTTGCAAATGATGAGGCTGCGCTTGCCGGGACCTACCAGCGCATTGACGAGCAAAACCCCAGAATCGTGGAAACTCAAAGCTACCGTCCGCGGGAAAGCCTCGCTCACTATCCATTGTTGGCGGTACTGTTGCTGATGCTGGGAAGTTGCGCTGGTCTGCACATCACGAAGCGCCGAAGGAGTCTCTCATGATCGACGCCTTCGCGGAATTTCATTTCCTGAGAGCAGCTTATCTGCTTTTTCTGATACCAGTTGCAGGTCTTTGGTGGGTAACTCGACCGAAACGTTCGCGACAGTCCGAACTGCCATCCGGTGTGGCTCCGCATCTTGCAACTGCTCTGCTCCTGGGGGCTGAAGAAAAGCGGCGAATCTATCCCATTGATGTTGCCATGATCGCCACTGCATTGGTTGCCATAGCCGCCGCAGGCCCAACATGGTCACGGGCTCAGAACCCGCTTGTGGCGGACACGGCCCCTTTGGTTATCGCCTTGAAGGTCACCGAGAGCATGGGGAATGCCGACCTGCCCCCGTCGCGGCTGGAGCGTGCAAAGTACAAGATCACCGACCTCATAAACACACGCGCAGGCGCGCGAACGGCGCTGATCGCATATGCTGGTTCACCACACCGCGTGGCACCCCTGACCGAAGACGCAAATATCCTGCGCCCGCTGCTTGAAGGGTTGACCCCGGCTGTGATGCCCAAACAAGGAGATGCCGCGGCTGATGCGCTGACACTGGCGCAAAGCATATTGGACGAAAGCGACACTCCCGGAGCCGTCCTGTTTGTGTTGGACGATCTCGATCCATCTCAGCTTGTCGAGTTTCAGAGCGCAACATCGCAGGTTTTCTTTCTGACCATGCTCCCGAACGGAGACGAGATTGTTCAGTTGAGCAATCTGGGGAACACCGTTGTGGTCCCGTTTTCCAATGATGACAGGGATATCACACGGCTGCAGCGTCAGATCCAAACCGCCTATGTGGATGCGCTGGATGACGATGATCGTCTGGACTGGCAGGATCGGGGGTGGATGCTGGCATGGCCTGCGGCGTTGTTGTCGCTGCTCTGGTTCCGTCGCGGCTGGGTGATCCGATGGGCGGTGTTGGGACTGTTCCTGATACAGCCCGCGAGCCCCGCGCGCGCAGAAGGTTGGCGTGACTGGTTCCTGGCACCGGATCAGCAAGGCCAAATCGCAATGAACCAAAAACGCTATGCAGATGCTGCTGACCTGTTTGAGGACCCGTACCATGAAGGCTACGCGCGGTTGAAAGCAGGCCAATACCCGGAAGCCGCGGCCATCTTCGCCGAACTGAACACCCCCGAAGCCGCCTTTGCCGAAGGTATTGCTCGCATACGCAACCGGGAGTACCGACCCGCCATTTCCGCTTTCGAAGAGGCGTTAGAACACCGCCCTAACTGGCCGGAAGCACTGCATAATCTCGAGGTTGCCACCGCCATTCTCGACTATGTAGAAACCACGCGGGAACAATCCGACACTGGCGAAGAAGCCGGGATCGGAGCAGATGACACTGTGTTCGACAATGACTCTGGTCGCGGGGAGAACACGACCATTCAGACCCAGACCGAAAGTGCAAAACCCTTGTCGGCAGACCAATGGATCAGTGCGATTGATACGGACATGCAGGATTTCTTGCGCAACCGGTTCCGTCTGGAAAATCAGGAGCAAGAACGATGAGATTATTGCTCCTCCTCCTGTTTGTTTTTTTGTCGTGCGGGGCTTTCGCGCAAAACTCGACCGCGCCGCAACCACAAGTCACAGTCGAGGCGCCAAGTGAGGATGTGATTGTCGGACAACCGGCCATCTTGCGCGTAAAGGTTTTGGTGCCGACCTTCATGCCGTCCCCTCCGATCTTTCCTGCGCTGGAACAAGAAAACCTGCTGGTCCGCCTGCCCGAGCGTGCCTCGGGACCTGTCAGCGAGTCGGTAAACGGCGAAACATGGTCCGGCGTTCAGCGGAGCTATCGCATCTATCCGCTGGTGTCAGGGGCGATAGACTTTGGCGCTCAGGACATGACGGTCACCTTTGCGGACCCGGAAACAAACAATCCGATTCAGGCGTCCATCCCGCTGCCACCGATCGAAATCAACGCAGTGGTCCCGGATGGGGCGCGTGATCTGAATCCGCTGATTATCGCTACGGGTTTTGAACTGACGCAGGAAATCGAAGGCCCAACTGAAATGCAGGCTGGCGATGCAGTCACCCGACGGCTGACAGCGCGCATCTCGGGCACGAGTCCGATCCTGATACCACAATTAATACAAAATAATCAGGACCCTCTGTTGCGATCTTATCCCAAAGAACCACGCTTCACCGAGACCGAGGATCGGGGTATCTTGTCAGGCCAACGTGTTGATGAAACCGTTTACCTTGCGCAGGATGGAGGTGAAACTCAGCTGCCTGCGGTTGCACTGAAGTGGTTCAACCTGACGACGAATGCCGTTGAAACCGTGGACGTCGACGCAGTTGGACTGAAACTGGCCGCGCCGAAGTCTGGGCCTCCGTCAACAGATACAATGATGAGATATCTGTTTTGGGCTGCTGCTGTCTTGATAGTCACTTTGGTCGTTTTGTGGTGGTCGATGCCGCGATATCGAAACTGGAAAGAAGCACGTGAAAAGGCATACCGCGCATCACCGGAATCTGCCCTCGCGCAGCTGCGCCAAGCGCTGCATGATCATGACCTCAACGCCGCCTATTCTACGCTTGAAACCTGGAAGCAACGCTGTGAAAGCCCGCAAGGGCACAACGGGCTTGAAGCACGTTTGGAACAGATTGGCTCTACGTATTACGCCACTGATAAAGACGACAGAACACCGGATTGGGCAGGGGCAATTTCCGCGCTGGACGCTCTTACAGCCGCCCCCCAAAAACAGGCAGAGCTTCTTCCGCCACTGAATCCTTGATCAGGTCTGACAACTGGCAATCAGAGCCTTCCGGTCTTTCAGCCGAACGCGCCCATAGCCGAGTTCGATCAGGTCCAAATCCGCAAGTCGGTGCAGGCTGCGGTGCAGCGTTGGCTGCGACACGGCAATCATCTCGGCCAGTTCGTCCTGAGACACCACGATCCAACCGTCGGTTTTTGACCTGCCCTCATCCAGATGAAGCAGCCGCAGTACCAACCGTTTTTCACTGCCGGTCACGGCAAGGTTGGCCATTATCCGAAGTGCCGTCTGCATGTTTTCCTGCGTCAGCGCGTAAAAATCGCGGACATAATTCGGATTGGCCTGAACCAGTTTAGCAATACGGGAATGCGGAAAAAACAAGGCTTGCGTCTCTTGTGTGGTGACGACGCTGATCAACCGCGGTGTGTCCGCGAATAAAGCCAGATCCCCGATCCAGAAACCGGCACCTTCGCGATGTATCACGAACTCCTGCCCATCATCCGCCGGTGCGGTAACCTGAACACCGCCACTGAGGATGGCAAATATCCCGTTTGCTGCGTCGCCATGGTGGTATAGCGCTTCGTGAGGCTCGAAAGTTCTTGCGGATGCGCAATCCAACAGGTCACGGCGAAATACGTCCGAGCGTTTGCTGAACCACCCGACCTTCTGCAAGAGCTTAATATTATTCGTTTTGTCAAACATTAGAATTTTCCAATATCATCATATGACGAGTTTTCAATTTGGCAAATCGCCTAGTGTAAACGCGTTCGATTCCCGGAATGGTGAAGGTTTGCCGTTCAGAATGCGACCGATTATTACAATCCGTTTTGGCCGAAATTGCCGGTCGAAAAACACTTTCACACCTCTGGGGCCTACAAACTCTTACAGATCAGGAGCATATCATGTCACCACCACGTTCGATTGCATACAGGTGGCGCACCGAGTTGCGTCGTATTGCTGTGGCTACCGTCGCCGTTGCGTTGGCACTTCCCGCCTGGGCACAGGACCAGAAACCCAACATCCTGGTCATTTGGGGTGACGACATCGGGCAGTCCAATATCTCGGCCTATACGATGGGTCTGATGGGGTATCAGACGCCGAACATCGACCGCGTCGCCAAGGAAGGCATGATTTTCACCGACTATTATGGTGAGCAATCCTGTACTGCTGGCCGCTCGTCCTACATCATGGGGCAATCGGTGTACCGGACCGGCCTGTCCAAAGTTGGTTTGCCCGGTGCTGATCTGGGGATGCAGGTCGAAGATCCGACTATTGCTGGCCTGTTGAAGGACCACGGCTATGTCACTGGTCAATTTGGCAAGAACCATCTCGGAGACAAGGATGAGCATCTTCCGTCAAACCATGGATTTGATGAGTTTTTCGGCAATCTATACCACCTGAACGCCGAGGAAGAGCCTGAAAACGAGGACTATCCCGGCGATGCGGTTCTGGCTGATGGCCGCACCTTCCGCGAAGCCTATGGGCCGCGCGGCGTTATTAAGTCCAAGGCCGACGGCACCATCGAGGACACCGGCCCCCTGACCCGCAAGCGCATGGAGACAGTGGACGAAGAGACCGTTGCGGCTGCCATCGATTTCATCAAGCGTGCCCACGAACAAGGCCAACCTTTCTATGTTTGGTGGAATGGCACTCGGATGCACTTCCGTACCCACGTGAAGGATGAGATGCGCGCGCAAGCCAACGACATCGCAGGCCGCGTGGCCGATGAATACACCGCAGGCATGATCGAACATGACATGCATGTAGGCCAGCTGCTGGACTTGCTGGATGAGCTTGGCATCACCGACAACACCATCGTTCACTATTCCACCGACAATGGGCCGCACATGAACACGTGGCCGGATGGCGCTTCGACGCCATTCTGGGGTGAGAAGAACACCAACTGGGAAGGCGGATGGCGCGTTCCGTCGATGGTACGCTGGCCCGGCAAGATTGAGGCCGGATCGGTCACCAATGAAATTGTGCACCATATGGATTGGCTGCCGACTTACCTTGCTATTGCCGGTGATCCGGACATCAAGGAAAAGCTGAAGGCAGGTTACAACTCCTCAGGTATGGGCCGCGACTACAAGGTGCATCTGGATGGCTACAACATCCTGCCCCTGCTGACCGGTGAAACCTCGGAAAGCCCGCGTCGCGAGATCTTCTATTTCTCGGATGACGGTGATCTGACCGCATTGCGCTTTGACGATTGGAAGCTGATCTTCCTTGAGCAGAAGGCGTGGGGCACCCTGCGCGCATGGATCGAACCCTGGACCGAGCTGCGCATTCCTCTGATCGTGAACCTGCGTCGCGATCCCTATGAGCGCGCTTACCGGACGTCCAACACCTACTACGACTGGCTGCTGAATCGGGCCTATTTCCTGGTGCCTGCTCAGCAATATGTCGGCGGTTTCCTGGAGACCTTCCAAGAATACCCGCCACGCCAAAAGGCTGCCAGCTTCAACCTGGATCAGGTGATGGAGAAGCTGTCCTCGCCGACCAACAATTAACCCATCAAAATACGAAGGGCCGCCCGTACATTGGTGGCCCTTTACCAATTGAAGCAAGGAAATTTCTCATGAGGAATGCAGTTCTTTCAGCCGCTCTTGTCATGGCTCCGCTGACCTTGTCTGCCGACCCTCTGCCTAGTTGGGGCACGTCCGCGTCCAAGGATAGGATCATCGAATTCGTCGAGGCAGTTACTGACCCGAACGGCGCCGTCTATGTCACACCGGCCGAGCGGGTTGCGGTGTTCGACAATGACGGCACTCTGTGGGCCGAACAGCCGGTCTATTTTCAGCTCACCTACGCCATGGATCGCCTTGCCGATCTGGCCGAGGCGGACCCCTCGATCCTAACCAGCCCAACGCTGGAAGCTGCGGCAAATGGCGATCTGCAAGCTGTCGCAGAGGGCGGTCACGATGCCTTGATCGAAGTATTGAACGCCTCGCATTCCGGTGTGAGTGTCAAGGAATTCCAGGCATCCGTCGCCGAATGGCTGGACACGGCGCGTCACCCGGATACTGGTTTGCCCTACGATCAGATGACCTATCAACCGATGGTGGAACTGCTGCGCTATCTCAGGGATGAAGGATTCCGCACCTATATTGTCTCGGGCGGCGGTCTGCACTTCATGCGCGTGTTTGCCGAAGATGCCTATGGCATCCCGCCCGAACAGGTTCTGGGCACGTATGCCGACACAACTTATGAAACAGATGATGGCGCTCCGGTCATAACCAAGGCCCCCGGCATCGCCTTTGTCGATGACAAAGAGGGCAAGCCCATCAACATCGAACGCACGATTGGCAGACGCCCCATTCTGGCTGGCGGCAACTCGGACGGGGATTTCGCCATGCTGGAATGGACCACTGCAGGCGACGGTCCGCGACTGGGGGTTCTGATTCACCACACCGATGCCGAGCGTGAATGGGCTTATGACCGCGAAAGCCCGATCGGGAAACTGGTCGACGGGCTGGACAAGGGGCCCGACATGGGCTGGGTCATTGTTGATATGGCGCAAGACTGGGATCGCATCTACACTGGTTCCGAATAAGGCACTCAGAGACCGATAACCCCATGTGGACACTGCTTGTTTCCGCGTTCGTCTTCTTTCTGTATGTGACGGCCGCGGTGTTTTCGATACGGGCGGCCCAGACCGCTCGCACGCCCCAGGGGGCCGTCGGGTGGGTGGTCCTTTTGATCTCGGCCCCGTTTGTCGGTGTGCCGCTATATCTGTTTCTGGGGCACCACCGGTTCCGCGGTTATCGGATCGCTCGCAAGCACAGCGAAAGGGTCGTCGAAGGCATCAAAACATTTGCGGATTTCTCGAAACCAGATCCGGCCTCGATGACGATCAACCCCCGCCCTTTCGAGGCGTTGGCACATCTGCCGGTCTCGCGCGGAAACGGGGCCGAATTGCTGATTGACGGGCAAGCGACGTTCGACGCCATATTCAAGGAAATCGATGCTGCGCTGAATTATATCCTGATCCAGTTCTACATCGTCCGTGATGACGCACTGGGTAAACAGCTCAAAGACAAGCTGATCGCCGCCACCAAACGCGGCGTGTCAGTTCGGTTCATGACGGATGCTGTGGGCAGCTATGGCTTACCAACCGCCTATCTGGACGAGCTGCGCGCAGCCGGAATCGAGATCGCCAATCCGCGAGACCGTCGAGGGCCGCAATACCGTTTTCAACTGAATTACCGCAATCATCGCAAAACCGTGATCATCGATGGTGAGACCGGCTTTACCGGCGGTCACAATGTGGGTGTGGAATATCTGGGCCAAAACGCGCATTTCGGTCATTGGCGCGACACGCATATCAGGATGACCGGCCATATCGTCCGGCAGCTGCAGTTGATTTTCACTGAAGACTGGCACTGGGCCCATGAAGAAGATCTGATCGAACAACTGGACTGGGCCGGATCAGAATCCGATCAGGACATGAATGCCCTGATCGTCGCTACCGGCCCCGGCGACGAAACGGAAACCGGCGCGATGATGTTCTTTGCCGCCATCACCGAAGCGAAAGAAAGACTGTGGATCGCCTCTCCTTATTTCGTGCCCGATATTGACATCATAACTGCCCTTCAACACGCCGCCCTGCGCGGTGTGGATGTGCGCATTCTGGTGCCTGACGTCATCGACCACCGCCTGCCCTGGCTGGCCGCCTTCGCCTATTTTGACGAGGTCAGGGAATGCGGCGCGCGCGTGTTCCGATACACCGACGGTTTCATGCACCAGAAAGTCTTTGTGGTCGACGACACGCTGGCCGCCGTTGGAACCACCAATCTGGACAACCGCTCTTTCCGCCTGAATTTCGAAGCGATGGCCCTGTTCTTTGATCCACGAGCGGCGCAGGCCGTGGACATGATGCTGCGGGCTGATTTCGAAAAAAGCTATGAACTGACCAAGAAACTTCCCGAACAACCGGCCTATATCCGGTTTGGGTCACCCCTCGCCCGGCTCTTCGCGCCGATCCTCTAGGACATCAGTTCCTCTTTGAAGACCTGTGTCATCAGCGCCACCATAAAGGCGGTAGACAACCCGAACGCCAGCAGACCGGTCACCGACGCGAACGCTCCGAATATTCGCAGTGGTTCTCCCAGGACAATATCGCCATAGCCCAGCGTGGTGAACGTCACCAATGAGAAGTACAAGGCCGAGTTCCAGTCAGGCAGTACATCCCCCAGCATCCAGACGATTGCCCAAAGCCAGACCTGAAACGTGTGAATGGCAACGATAAAGACGAGGGCGATGCAGATAGGTGCCGCGATAGAAAAGAACTTCTTACTGTTTTCCAACCTCAGCGACATGACGCGAACCACCTGTGTGCACCACGTAAGAAGGATGATCTCGATCAGAAAACAGATGCCCAGATATATGCTGCCCCAAAGGATTTGCTGCGTTAACGTCATCAATTCGCTTATCATGTTCCGGCCCGAAGAAGTTCCACCACAATGGCGACTTAACCGGAAAAGGACAAGGCTGCGGCGAATGGAAACGAATGCGGCTGGACGCTGGACTCTGCCGGTCAGCGGCGCACATTGTTGCGTGCACAGTCCGAGGTTTTTGCATGCTGCTGACGATCGACAAGGTCCAGAAATCCTATCCAGGTGGACGCCCCGTTTTGCGGGACGTGTCGCTGACCCTCGACCAGGGGCAGACGCTGGCCTTGACCGGAGAAAGCGGTAGCGGCAAAAGCACGCTGCTCAACCTCGCGGCAGCTCTGGACAGCTTCGACGGCGGAGAGATCACGCTGGACGGAACCGCCCTGTCACCACTTGATGACGCCGGACGCGCCGCGTTGCGTCGGCAAAGCGTTTCGCTGGTGTTTCAGCAGTTCAACCTGATACCCTCGCTGACGGTTGCGCAGAACCTGTCATTCCACGCCAGGCTGGCGGATCGCGAGGATGACGCCTGGACCACGCAGCTGGCCAAGCGGTTAGGCCTGTCCGACTTGCTGACGCGTTTTCCCGAGAGCTTGTCCGGCGGGCAGCAACAGCGCGTCGCCATCGGCCGCGCCATGGCCGCGCGACCAAAACTTCTGTTGGCGGACGAGCCCACGGGAAATCTGGACGAAACCGCCAGCGCCACTGTGCTGGACCTGATGTTGTCGCTGGTCGCCGATACCGGCGCTGCCCTGCTGTTGGTCACTCATTCGCAGGATATCGCCGGACGGCTGGACAGGCACGCGCATCTGGCCGGTGGCAACATCACATGACCGGCGCGGTGATACAGGCCCTGCTGTCGCATTGGCGGCGCCACAAGCTGCAAATGGCCACCTTGCTGATCGGAATTGCGTTGGCCACGGGGCTGTGGTCCGCCGTTCAGGCGATCAACGCCGAGGCGCGCGCCAGCTATCAGCGCGCTAACGACCAGCTTGCGCTGGGCCTTTATGACGAGTTGCGCGACCCCTCCGGTCTGATCCCGATTGCGCGCTATGTCGCGCTACGCCGCGCCGGGTGGCAGGTCGCAGCGGTTCTGGAAGGGCCATTGCGTCTGAATGGACGCACGGTACAGGTGATGGGTGTCGACATGGTGGCCTATCCAGCCCTGCCCGCTGTGACGCAGATCGAACAGTCGGCAACGCCCCCGGAACCGGCCGACATTCTGACCGCACCTGGCCGATTACTGGCATCCCCCGAACTGGCCGATGTGCTGAGTACGCATGACAATCTTCCGTCGATCCTGCAAACGGATGCAGTCCCGCCCGACCTGATCCTCACCGATATTGGCGTGGCCGAGAAGCTGCTGGAGAAACCCGGCCAGATTTCCCGGCTTCTGGTGTTGCCCGATCAGCCGCGCGACACGCCTCCGCTGTCGGACATCGCACCCGAACTGGAACGCATTGAGGCCTCGGCCCGGCTGGACGCAGCCCAGTTGACGGACAGTTTTCACCTGAACCTGACGGCTTTCGGCCTGTTGTCCTTTGCTGTCGGGTTATTCATCGTCCACGGCACCGTCGGTCTGGCCTTTGCCCAGCGGCGAGCGATGATCCGAACCTTGCGGGCACTGGGTGTTTCGATGCGGCGGCTGGTCTGGATGATCATGGCGGAACTGGCCCTCCTGGCCCTGATTGGCGGCCTGTTGGGATTGATCCTTGGCTTCTTTCTGGCCGGCGCCTTGCTGCCCGACGTCGCTGCCACCTTGCGCGGGCTGTACGGAGCGCCCGTTGACGGGCAAATGACCCTGCAGCCGCAATGGGTTCTGGTCGGTCTGGCGATGGCCTTGGCGGGCACGCTACTGGCCAGTGGTCAGGCCCTGTTTCGACTGTCACGTATGCCCTTACTGACCGGGGCTGGCCTGCAGGCATGGCGAGGATCAACAAGCGGGCACCGCACTACCGGGCTGCTCGGGTTGATCCTGATCGGCGGTGGCTTTGCCATCGGATATACGATCGACGGATTGATCGCAGGGTTTGCCATGGTGGGTGGTATCCTGACTGGCGCCGCACTGATCCTGCCATCCCTGCTGTCACTTGCCCTGTCGGTATTCCAACGCAACGCCCTAGGTCCTGTTGCACAATGGGTTTGGGCCGACATGCGTGCGCAATTGCCTGGACTTTCGCTGGCCCTGATGGCGCTGCTGCTGGCCTTGGCGGCGAATGTCGGCGTTGGCACCATGGTATCCAGCTTTCGGTTGACCTTCACCGGTTGGCTGGATCAGCGCCTGACCTCCGAACTTTACATTACCGCCACCGACAATCAGCAAGGCCAACAGATCGCACAGTGGCTAGAACCGCAGGTGGACGCGGTACTTCCAATCCGCAGCATTGAGCTGACGCATGAAACGGGGCCGCTCTTTCTGTATGGGATTGTGGACCACCAGACCTACCGCGAGCATTGGCCGATCATCGCATCCTCGGACGGCGTGTGGGATCGCCTTCATGCGGGTGATGCCGTCCTGGTCAACGAACAACTCGCCCGGCGTGCGAACCTGTGGCCCGGAGACGCGCTGACCCTCCGACAGGGGCATTCGCTGCCAATTGCGGGCGTCTATTCGGATTACGGAAATCCTACCGGTCAAGCCATCGTGTCGATGTTTCAGCTGGACCGGATCGCGCCGGGGGCTGACACACGCCGGTTCGGTATCCGTATTGCACCAGAGCGCGCCACAGAGATGGCACAAGCCCTGAGAGATCAGTTCGACCTACCACGCCAAGCCGTCGTGCAGCAGGCGGCGATGAAAGCGCAATCGCTGACGATCTTTGACAAGACCTTTGTCGTGACATCGGCGTTGAACGTTCTGACTCTAGGCGTTGCCGGGTTTGCTATCCTGACCAGCCTGCTGACCTTGTGGACCCAACGCCTGCCGCAAGTTGCGCCGGTCTGGGCGCTGGGTCTGACACGGTTGCAATTGGCGCGGCTAGAGTTGTTGCGCAGCGTGCTGCTGTCTGCTCTGACAGCGGTTCTGGCCCTGCCGCTGGGTCTGGTACTGGCTTGGGCCCTGTTGGCGGTGATCAACGTACAAGCATTTGGCTGGCGGCTGCCGATGTATCTTTTCCCGGCTGACTGGGCCTATCTATTCGCTCTGACCCTGTTGGCCGCCTTTGTCGCGGCCGCCTTACCCGCGCTGCGTTTGCTTCGTCTACCGCCTGCCGATTTGTTGAGGGTTTTTGCCAATGAACGTTAAAGCCTGGCTCTTTGTTCTGTTCCTGTTGCCCCCCTCTGCTTTGCGCGCGCAGGGCTATGCCGGGTTGGGTGGTTCGGCCGAAGGGTTCGACATACCGCAACCCGGCTATCAATTCGAATTCCCCCACGATCACGGCCCGCATCCCAGCTTTCGGATCGAATGGTGGTACCTGACCGCAAACCTGACCGGCGAGGACGGGCGCGATTACGGTATTCAATGGACCCTGTTCCGATCAGCCGTGAAACCGTTTGAGGCGGATGGGTGGCAGAGCCCGCAACTGTGGATGGGCCACGCCGCCGTCACGACGCCTGAAACGCACTATTTCGCCGAACGCTTGTCGCGCGGGGGGATTGGTCAGGCCGGGGTGACCTCTGACCCGTTCGAGGCCTGGATCGACGAATGGCGTATGCGCGGAGCAAACCCCAGCGCGGTGACCCTTTCGGCCAGCGGCGCCGAGTTTACCTATGACCTGTCGCTGAACGCCCACGGCCCGTTTGTGTTTCACGGAGACGCCGGATACTCGATCAAGTCCGCCGATGGGCAAGCCAGCTACTATTACTCGCAACCCTTTTATACGGTCGAGGGCGTGCTGCACCTGCCCGAGGGTGATGTGGCGGTCACCGGTCAGGGCTGGCTGGACCGCGAGTGGTCCTCACAACCACTGGCCGCGGATCAGAGCGGCTGGGACTGGTTTTCGCTCAGCTTTGACGACGGAGACAAGCTGATGGCCTTCCGCCTGCGCGGCGGACGCGGCGATTTCACGGCGGCTACGTGGATCGCGCCGGACGGAACCACCATGCCCGTTCCGGACGGTTCCGTATCCTTCACCCCACTGGACACCGCCCGAGTGGCGGGACGGGACGTGCCCGTTCAATGGCGCGTAACCCTGCCGGAACGCGACTTGGACGTCGAGGTTTCCGCCATCACACCCGATTCCTGGATGGGTACAAGCTTCGAGTACTGGGAAGGACCCGTCACGGTATCCGGCAGCCACCAAGGCCGCGGATACCTTGAGATGACGGGGTACTGACCCTAGCGCACGACGTAGACCGAAACAGTCGAGTGGCGTACAACCCGCGCCGCGTTCGGCCCCAACAGGTAGTCTTTGAGGTCCGGTTTGTGTGCACCAATAACGATCAGATCGCTGCCAGCGCTTTCGGCGGTTTTCAGAATCTCCTGATAGGCCGTGCCGGTGGCGACGACATGGCGGATCTTGGCGTTCCGCTCATCCCCAAGGGCTGAAATGCACAACTCAGACAGTTTGGCCTGCGCCTCTTCCAACGCCTTTTCGTGAAAGTCGGCCTGAAAGAAACCGGAAACCCAGCTTTCACCGAAATCGGGCAGAACGGTCACCACATCCAGTTGTGCGTTGTGCTGATCGGCCAATACTGCCGCTGTCTTCAGCACATTCACGTCAAGGTCGCCGTTGCTGATATCGACGGCGCAGAGAACAGAGTTTGTCATGCGGGCACCTCTTGTCTGGCGGCACGGCCACGTTGCAGGAAGGCGATCAGTCCCAGCAGGATCAGCGCAGGGATATACATCAATTGCTTCGGAGGTTGGCTGGACGGCAGACTGATCGAAGTCAGACGCACCGCTTCATCGCCGTAATAGTCGAACATGTCCAACTCATCCGCCACGGGCGTGCCGAACATCGGTTCCTCCAGCTTGATCAGACCGTCCTCTTCCAACAGCATCAGCCCCATGGCATCGACCCGGGATTCACCGCCTTCTTCGTTGCCGACCGAAACAACGACTGTCGTGTCTGTCATCTCAAGCGTGTCGAAATCCGGGCCGCTGACCACCATTCGCACCTCGGTCCCCGGGGGGGTTTGTCCAATGGTTTCCACAAAGGCGGCTGGCTCGACCGACGTATAAGGCGGCGCGATGCGGTCCATGAAATAGTCGGGCCGGAACAAAGCAAAAGCCACGGCGATCAGTGCGATGCTTTCATAGATACGGCTGTGGGTCAGGAAGTACCCCATTGTCCCCGCCGTGAAGACAAGGATCGCTATTGTTGCAAATATCGCAACTATGATCCCTTCAACCCAGGTCACATCAATCAACAATAGGTCCGTGTTGAAGATGAACACAAACGGCAGTGCAACGGTGCGAAGGCTGTAGAAGAACGCGGTGAAGCCGGTCTTGATCGCGTCGCCCCCCGACACAGCGGCGGCTGCAAAACTGGCCAAACCTACTGGTGGCGTCACGTCTGCCATAATCCCGAAATAGAACACGAACAGGTGCACGGCGATCAGAGGAACGATCAGACCGCTCTGCGCGCCCAGTTCGACAACCACACCGGCCATAAGCGAGCTAACCACGATATAGTTCGCCGTGGTCGGCAGGCCCATGCCAAGGATCAGGCTGAGCAAGCCAACCATGACCAACATCAGGATCAGGTTTCCGCCTGAAAGGAACTCGACCAAATCGGCCATCACCTGCCCGACCCCGGTCAGGGTCACGGTACCCACGATGACACCAGCCGTGGCCGTGGCCAGAGCGATCCCGATCATGTTGCGCGCACCATCGATCAGGCCCTGCCACAGATCAGCGACACCGTCGATGAAGTTGTCTTTTAGATTGCTTTGTCCACGGAACAGCGCCTTGAGCGGCTTTTGCGTCAGCAGGATCACGAACAGCAGCGCCGTCGCCCAGAATGCCGACAGCCCTGGCGATTTCTGTTCGATCATCAGGAAGTAGACCAGAACGATGATCGGCAGCAGATAGTGAAGACCTGCTTTGTAGATCTCTGCGATTACCGGTAGTTCCACCTCTTTGGCATTCGGATCGTCGGGCTCCAGATCTGGCACCTGCGCGGCCAGGTACAGCAACACGACGTAGACCGCACAGACGATCAGGCTCAGGATCAGACCTGCAGAGGATGGGGCCCAACTGGTAACCGCTTCGACCGGGAACTGCGAGCCATAGCAGAGGCCAGCGAACACGAGGAAGAAGGACAGCATCCCAACGACCGTGCGCGCCAGATGCACCTCGCGATTGCCCAGCGTGGGCATGTTCCGCTTCACCGCCTCAAGGTGCACGATGTAGACCAGCGCGATGTAGGAAATCGCGGCGGGCAGGAAGGCGTGAGTGATCACCTCAACGTAAGAGATGCCCACATATTCGACCATCAGGAAGGCCGCAGCGCCCATCACCGGCGGCATGATTTGACCATTCACGGATGAGGCAACCTCGACCGAACCCGCTTGCTCGCTTGAGAAGCCCACACGTTTCATCAAAGGGATGGTGAATGTGCCGGTGGTCACGACGTTGGCAATCGACGAGCCCGAGATCAGACCAGTCGCAGCCGAACCAACAACAGCCGCCTTGGCCGGACCACCGCGCAGGTGGCCAAGCGCACCAAAGGCCATCTTGATAAAGTAGTTCCCTGCCCCGGCCTTATCCAGCAAAGCGCCGAACAGCACGAACAGGAACACGAATTTTGTAGAAACACCAAGCGCGATACCGAATACGCCCTCGGACGTGATCCACATATGACTCATCGCCTTCTTCAGGCTCGCGCCTTTCCAGCGGATTACTTCGGGCACCCATTCGGAAGAGCCAAAGAACACATAAGCCAGAAAAATCGTTGCGATAATGGCCATTGCCGGGCCTAGCGCGCGGCGCGCGGCCTCAAACAGTAGCAGCAGACCTACCAGAGCCACCCATTTATCCGTATCGTCGGCAAGTCCCCCTGCGTCGACGATCTTTTCGTAGAAGAAGTATCCGTACAGAGCCAGAAACGCGCCGACGATCCCCATGATCCAGTCCTGGACCGGGATGTAGTCACGTGGGCTGGATTTCAGCGCCGGATAGGCCGCAAAGGCCAGAAACATCGCAAAGGCCAGGTGGAACTGCCGCGCATTGTTCACCACACTGCCCGGCAACACATAGTTGGCGATAGGTGAGGCCAAAAGCACCTGAAAGATCGACCAGATCGCGGCCACAATGGCCAGAAAAACCCCGACGTTACCGACTGGATTTCGCCCACCCGCATCGGACGAGGCTACAAGTTCCTGCAGCTCTTCTTCGGATAGCGGGCGATTGGATTGTGTGTCGGAACTCATGGAAATGTCTCCCCGTCGCGGCCATTTTTGGCCTTCTGAACCACCCGATTTGTTCGGGTTTGGGTCGCAGGGCGCCGTTTGGCACCCTGCTTCAAGCCTGGCTTACTGAATCCAGCCTTTTTCTTTGTAGTACTTCTCAGCACCCGGATGCAGCGGAGCCGACAGGCCATCTGCGATCATTTCTTCGGGCTTGAGGTTGGCAAATGCCGGGTGCAGCTTTTTGAAGTCGTCGAAGTTTTCGAAGACCGAACTGACAACCGCATAAACCGCGTCTTCCGACACGTCAGCCGAGGTCACGAAGGTCGCGCCGACACCAAAGGTTGCGGTATCACCATCCGAACCGCGGTACATGCCGCCGGGGATGGTCGCAGTACGATAGAACGAGTTGTCGTCGACCAGCTTGTTCACCGCGTCACCGCTCACGTTCACCAGAACCGAGTCACACGCTGTGGTGGCTTCCTGGATCGAACCCGAGGGGTGACCGACGGTGTAGACCATCGCGTCAATCTGGTTGTCGCACAGCGCCGCGGACTGTTCAGCCGCTTTCAGCTCGGTCGCCAGCTCGAAATCGTCGGTGGTCCAACCCAGTTCGCCCAGCAAAACCTCCATAGTGCCGCGCTGACCGGAACCGGGGTTACCGATGTTGACGCGCTTGCCCTTCAGGTCTTCAAAGTTGGCGATACCGGAATCCGCACGGGCGACAACGGTGAACGGCTCAGGGTGTACCGAGAACACGGCGCGCAGACCTTCGAACGGGCCAGCCTCTTCGAATTTCGAGCTGCCGTTATAGGCGTGGTACTGCCAGTCGGACTGCGCCACACCGAATTCCAGTTCGCCTTCGCGAATGGTGTTGATGTTGTAGACCGAACCACCGGTTGACTCGACCGAGCAACGTACGCCGTGTTCCTTGCGGCCCTTATTGACCAGACGGCAGATCGCGCCACCGGTCGGGTAATACACACCGGTCACGCCGCCGGTGCCGATGGTGATGAATTCTTCCGCATATGCTGCCGGAGCCGTAAGGGCCGCAGTGACGACCGCGCCGAGGCTGAGCTTGCTGCTGTTTTTCATTTTTGAGAACTCCCAATTCTTATGGTGTATGGGAGATCGCCCGGCGATCCCCCCTCCAGGGACCCCGCCGGTTAAGGCAAGCGCCAGCATGTTGCAACAGGTGCAAGCGCCTGAATTTTCAAAATCTCCCAACATCTTCGACGTTTCATTCAGACACTCAACTTGTCAACCCCCGCGCGTGGCCCAACCGCCCCAAGCTGCATATCTGAGGGGTTTTTCCAAAGTTTCCCCCCACCAACCGGCTTGAAGGCGTGAAAAGTCCTCCCACAGGCGCAACCACCTCCAGATATTATTCTTTTGAATGTCGCGAACCGTGCCTCTAGTCTTCGTGCAGCCTTGGTACATCTCTGTAACCGCACGGCAATAAAGGAATTTGCTCCGACACCGAAAGAAGGACCGCGGATGAAGCGCCCCTCGCCCAGCCCCTTGCTTGTCATCGCCCTTGTCATCAGCGCGGCGATTGCGGTCTGGGGTATCGCCGACCCACAAGGATTGGGACGTCTCGCATCAGAAGCGGTGGCAACACAGTTCAACAGCCGTGGCTGGTTCATCATGCTCGAGGTCAGCGGCCTGCTCTTTGTGGCGCTGTATCTGGCCCTGTCGCGGTTCGGCGACATTCGCCTTGGCCCGGACGGTGCCGAGCCTGAATTCTCGACCCCGGCCTGGATCGCCATGCTGTTTGCGGCCGGAATGGGGGTCGGGCTTCTGTTCTACGGCGCGGCTGAACCACTGACCCATTTCGAAGTTCTGCGACAGTACAACCCCGACCCCGAAGCCGCAAGTTATGCGCTGTTCGTGACCTATCTGAACTGGGGCTTTCACGCTTGGGCGATCTACGCGATCGTCGGGCTGGTCATTGCCTATTTCGCCTATCGTCGACACCGCACCTTGCTGCTGAGCGCGCCCCTGACCGATGCACTGGGTGAGGCGCACTGGGTCAAGGCGATGGGGTGGATGTTCGATCTGCTGTCGATTGTCGCGATTGCCGTCGGTTTGGCGGGATCGATGGCGATGGGCGTGTTTCAGATACAGACCGGATTGGCGGGTCTGATCGGCGTCGAAACACCCGGAAGGCTGACACTCCCTGTTTTTGCCGCGCTCTGTGTCGCGTTCATCATCCCCTTGCGGCGGGACCTTGGAGAGGGGATGTCCCTGCTGTCCAATGCCGCCATGCTGATTGCCGTCGGGATGATGGTTTATCTGCTGGTCCTCGGTCCGACTTCATTTCTGATGAACGATATCGTTGCCGGGTTCGGGCGTTACGTGTTCAAGGTCCTGCCTGCGGGATTTTCAACAGCAGAGTTCTTTGACGACACCATCGTCGACTGGTTTCACGGCTGGACCCTGAACTACATGATCTGGTGGCTGGCCTGGTCCCCCTTTGTGGGCATCTTCATCGCGCGCATATCACGTGGGCGCACCATCCGAGAGTTCCTGATCGGGGTCATCGTCGCCCCCACCCTGTTCTCGATTCTGTGGTTCGGCATCTTTGGCGGGTTGGGTTTTTTCGATGCGTTGCGGCAGGACGGTGCCTTATCCGCCGTCAATGCCGAAAATCTGGACGCGACAACCTTTGCCCTTCTTGCCAAGTTCCCATTCAGCGGCCTGACGCAGACAGCAACAATCCTGGCGGCCTTCCTGTTCGTAGTCACCAGCGTCGTCAGCGCCGGGTTCACTCTGGCGATGATTGGCACCGGCGGCGGCGACAATCCATCTCCGGGCGTCCGTACGGTCTGGGGGTTGATTCTGGGCGCATTGGGGCTTGCCATGATATTGGTGGGGGATATTTCCCTGGTCCGGTCGATCATCGCACTGTCGGCCATGGCCTTCGTGTTTATCGTTCCGATCCTTGTGATCTGCCTCTTCAAAAGCCTGACGCGTGAGGAACGAAGATGACTGGTCAATTCATCGACACGCTACTGAACCTAACAGTTTTCGCCTATATCGGGTTTCTGATCTGGCTGAGTTTGCGACACGATCCGTGAACACATCGCGTGTTCTCGTCATTAATCTGAGGTGGTGCCCAAGGAGAGACTCGAACTCTCACGCCCGTGAAGGCGGGGGATTTTGAATCCCCTGCGTCTACCATTCCGCCACTTGGGCCACGAACACTGGATTAGCGTCCATGGCCGGGAAGGTCCAGAGGCAAAAACCAACCCAAATCCAGTTTGTTTTCGCTGCAACGGTTGACGCCTCACCGGGCGCGTGGTTTGGCTTGCGCAACGTTAGAACAGGAATTTAGCACCATATGTTGCGCTCGCTTTATGACTGGACCATTCGTCTGGCCGAACATCCGCACGCCCTGTGGGCGCTGGCCTTTGTCGCCTTTATCGAAAGTTCGGTCTTTCCGATCCCGCCGGATGTGCTGATGATTCCAATGATCCTGGCCCGCCCGTCGCGCGCGTGGTTGATTGCGACGGTCGCTCTGGTCGCCTCGGTTCTGGGGGGCCTGTTGGGCTATGCCATCGGTGCCTTCTTTTACGAAAGCATCGGTCAGCCGATTCTGGAATCAATGGGCAAGGCCCATGCCATGGAAGAGTTCAACACCCGCTTCAACGATTTCGGCTTCTGGGCCGTTCTGGGTGCCGGTGTGACGCCCTTCCCCTATAAGGTCATCACCATCATGTCGGGCTGGACCGGGATGCCTTTGGGCACCTTTATCGCCACTTCGATCCTTGCCCGCGCGCTGCGCTTTTTCGTGGTCGCTGGCCTGCTTTGGGGCTTCGGCGAGCCGATCCGGGCCTTCATTGAAAAACGCCTTGGCCTTATGTTCACCTTGTTCGTTGTGCTTCTGTTCGGCGGGTTCCTTGTAGTGAGATACCTATGACACGCAAAAACATTCTGGTCCTGATCGCGACCTGCGGTTCCGTGGCACTTCTACTTGGGGCATGGGGTTTTCAGCATCTCGGCGGGCTGGCACCGTGCAAAATGTGCATCTGGCAGCGGTATCCGCACGGTGCGGCCATTTTGATCGGAGCAGTGGCGCTGGCGCTACCCCGTATAAATCTGCTGCCCCTGCTGGGCGCACTCGCCGCACTGTCAACCGCAGCCATCGGCGTGTTCCACGCCGGGGTCGAGCAAAAATGGTGGGAGGGTCCCACAAGCTGCACCTCCGGTGATATCGGCGGCTTGTCGACTCAGGAGTTGATGGATCAGATCATGTCCGCCCCACTGGTGCGTTGTGATGACATCCCGTGGCAATTGATGGGTATTTCGATGGCCGGGTGGAACGCCATCCTGTCGGGCGTTCTGATGCTGGTCTGGATCGCCGCGTGGCGGGTGGGCCGCTAAAGCTCGTCCAACTCCGCATCCCAATAAAGAAAATCGATCCAACTGTCATGCAGGTGGTTCGGCGGGAACTTTCGCCCGACGTTCCGCAAGGCTTCTGCATCCGGCTGGCGCGGAGGCTTGCGCAATGTCATCCCTGCCTGCCGAAGCGACTTCGACCCTTTTTTCAGGTTACAGGGGCTGCAGGCCGCAACCACGTTTTGCCAGCTTGTCACGCCACCTGCGGCCCGAGGTACCACATGGTCAAAGGTCAGATCGCCACGGCTGCCGCAGTACTGACAACAGAATTCGTCCCGTAGGAATAAATTAAAGCGCGTGAAGGCCACGCGCTTTCTGGGTTTCACATAATCTTTCAGGACAACGACCGACGGTATTCGTATCTCGGTACTCGGGCTTCGGACGACCTCGTCGTACTCGGCCACAATATCCACCCTGTCCAGCCAGGCCGCCTTTATCGCCTCTTGCCACGGCCACAGGGATAACGGGTAATAGGACAAGGGGCGATAGTCGGCGTTCAAAACCAATGCCGGATGATGCTTGAGCGCACCGGGTTCCCTGACAAATTCGGTTCTGAAATCTCCATCCATATCAGAATCGCTCCTCGCTCTGCTCTGCCCGTTTTTGACATCAGAGCGGGGAACCCCCGCCCCGGCCTTAACTTAACTATATATCGTGTTAAAACTCTGACAAGCCCTGAGTTTCCACAATATCTCGGGTACTGGGTATGTCGTAATCGTAACAAAGACGTGACAGTTATCCACAGGTTGCGCCAACGTGGCCTGCGGGCTATGGCGAGGAGCATGAGCTGGTTCATTCGATTCAACAAACCCTTCGACGTGCTGCCGCAGTTTACCGACCGCGCGAATGCAGAATCGCCGCGCAGCACCCTGTCTGACTATATCGACCTGCCCGGGGTCTACCCGGCCGGACGTCTGGACCGGGATAGCGAAGGGCTGATGCTGCTGACCGACAACGGGCGGCTGCAAGCTCAGATATCTGACCCCAAGCACAAGATGGCCAAAACCTACTGGGTTCAGGTTGAGGGTCTGCCGGATGCTGCGACCCTCAAAGCCCTGCGTGACGGTGTCGAACTGAAAGACGGCCTGACTCGCCCCGCCAAAGCGCGCCTCATCGACGAACCTGAAGGGCTTTGGCCGCGCACCCCACCGATCCGGGTACGTCAGACAGTTCCGGATTGCTGGATCGAACTGACCCTGCGCGAGGGGAAAAACAGGCAGGTCCGGCGGATGACAGCGACCGTGGGACACCCGACTTTACGTCTGATCCGCGCCCGAATTGGCGACTGGTCGTTAGAGGGGTTGGAACCCGGTCAATGGGACAGTTTGCCTACTCCCGCGTTGAACTCAGCACCACAGCGGAAACGGGACCGGCGCCTGCGGCGGTGACAAAAACCGCGTATTGTGATATACTTACGGAATGAAAGTCACACCGGACATACCCGCGCCCACCGGAGTTCTCGAGGCCGCGCTTTACGTCGATGACCTGGATGCGGCAGAGCGGTTCTATGGCGAGATCCTGGCGTTGCGGAAAATTCAACGCGTGGCAGACCGGCACGTGTTCTTCCGTGTTGGCGGCTCGGTCCTGTTGTTGTTCAATGCGGATGAAACCGAGAAGCCACCCACAAACCCCGACCTGCCCGTCCCGCCCCATGGCGCGCGCGGTCCCGGTCATGTCTGCCTGATCCTGACACGCGATGAGATTGACGTGATGCGCAAACATCTTCTGGACTGGAACGTCCCGGTGGATGCCGAATTCGACTGGCCCGGCGGCGCGCGTTCGCTTTACGTGCGCGACCCGTCCGGCAATTCCGTCGAATTTGCTGAAGGCCATCTGTGGGATTGACGCGTTAACGCAGAGGTTGCTTTTCTCCACCGACAACGCGGTAGATGTCGCTTGAGACGACACCGACCTCAGCCAAAACAGCCTGAAACACCGCCATGTGCGGCGCGGCAAAATGAGCCTCCAAAGCGGCTTGATCCTGCCATTCCTCATAAACGCGAAACTGTGTGGGTTGCCCCAGAATCCGGCTGAACTCGTAAACCAGACAGCCGGGCTCCTTCACTGTCTCGGCCACCATCGCTTGCGCCGCTTTGTCTGCTTTTTCAACGCCTTCGGGCGAGATTTCCACTGTTCCGGTCACGATCAACACAGCATGTCCTTTCTCAGATCAAACCTTTTGGTGATTCTGTCGACCGGTCGCCCGTCCCGCAACGGCACCCCATAGGCGACCGAATAGTCACGGAACCCCATCTTGTCGTAATATCCCAACCCCATTCCATTATCGGCGCGAATTGTTGCGCTGATTGCGTTCAGTCCAACCCCGGCGGCATATTTGGCGGTTTCCGCGAACAGCGCACGCCCGGCGCCTTTCAGCACCGGCGCGCGGCGGGTGAAAGTTGCGATATCGGCGCAATCCTCGGGCAGCGCATCATGCGCCCCCAGCCATTGGAATCCTGCCACCTCACCCTGATCGTCCAAGGCGACGTGGCAGCAAATCACATCCGCTCCACCTAGGTAACTCTGCGCAAACAGGGCTTCGGAGAACGGGATTTCAAACGCGGTCGAGCCTCCGATCTCGATGATATCGTTGAGGATGCGGCAAGCCGCGCTTAAATCCTCGGGCATCATGGGGCGGACCGCGATCATGGCTACAGGCTCAGCTTGTCGCGCATGAAAGCCAGCGCGACGCTCAGGCCGTCAGGCGCGATTCCGTGGCCAGTGCCCTTCATCACATGCGCGTAGATTTCCTTGAAATCCGCCGCTTGCAGGGCTTCGGCGGCTTCGGGCAGCGATTGCGGCGGCACAACGTCGTCGGAATCCCCGTGCACCAGCAGGATCGGCATCCGGCTGACCGTTTCATCGGGCAGCAGATCGGGTTCCAACAACCGGCCCGAGAAGGCAACGATTCCTGCAACCGGATCCTCGCGACGCGGGGCGACATGCAAACTCATCATCGTGCCTTGCGAGAACCCGAACAGAACAACCTGTTCAGGCAGCACGTCTTCGTCCACCATCAGCGCATCAAGGAAGGCGTTGAAATCGTCGGCGGCCATTTCCATGCCGCGCCGCGATTCCTCCTCGGACGAGCCGTCGATCCACGGGATCGGGAACCATTGATAGCCGTTTGGCATTCCGGGGATTTGCTCGGGCGCGTCGGGGGCGACGAACAGGGTATCCGGCAGGTGTTCGCCCAGCGGATCAGCCAGACCCAGCAAGTCGGCGCCATTGGCCCCATAGCCGTGAACGAACACCACGACCGAGCGTGTGTCGCCCGAAACCGGCTCTTTTCGGAGCGCATTCAAAACCCGTGTCATCTGATCCCTTCTCGTTCTTTGGCCACCCGGTAATAGGCCCACAACACACGCGCCGCAACCGACCGCCACGGCGACCAGGCCTCGGCCATCTGTCGCAATTCCTTGTCGGTCGGGCGTTTGGGCAAATCGTAGAGAATGCGCGCGGCTTCCTGAAGCGCCAGATCGCCCGGCGCGATCACGTCAGCTCGGCCCAGCGAGAACATCGCGTAGATCTCGGCAGTCCAGACACCGATGCCGGGAACCTCGGTCAACACAGTGATGACATCCGCATCAGGAGCGTCGCGTAAGGCGTTGTAATCAATACGTGCTTCGGCCAACGCGCGGGCGTATCGGATTTTCTGGCGGCTCAGCCCCACGGCGCGCAGATCGTCATCGGTTGCCCACATGATCTTGCGCGGTCCGGTAAGCTTGGCGTCCTGCAGCCGTTTCCAGATCGCATTGGCCGAAGCCACGCTGACTTGCTGGCTGACAATCGCACTGAGCAGCTGCGCAAACCCATCCGGACGGCGACGCAAGGGCAATGGCCCGGTTTGGTCCATCGCATAAGCCATGCGCGGACACGTTTCGGCCAGCCACGCGGCCCCTTCCGACACACAGTCGTTGGTTTCGATGATACGTCCTACGGACATGCGTGCTCCGGCCTGATGATCACGTGCACGTTAGGCTGCTTTGCCGCATATGCAACCCGCTTGTGCGGCTGAGTTTTCGCGGATACCCATAGGCGCATGACACTGACCGCCACCACCCCGGACAACAGCCAGGCCAAACGCAACGTCGCCGTTTTGGTGGCAGCGCAGGCCATTCTGGGCGCCCAAATGCCTATGATCTTCATCGCTGGCGGGCTTGCGGGACAATCGTTGGCGGCAAATGCCTGTTTGGCCACCCTTCCCATTTCGCTGATCGTGCTGGGGTCTATGCTGGCGGCCACACCTATTTCGGCGATCATGCAGCGCTGGGGACGGCGTGCAGGGTTTCTGGTGGGCGCCACAGCGGGGGCCTGTGGCGGCTTTTTGGGAGCCTACGGGCTTTATCTCGGATCGTTCCCCGTCTTCCTTTTTGGCAGCCTGTTAACCGGCATCTACATGAGCGCGCATGGATTCTACCGCTTTGCAGCCGCCGACACTGCATCGGATGCTTTTAGACCAAAAGCCATCTCGTATGTTATGGCGGGCGGTCTGGCCGCAGCCCTTATTGGGCCTGAGATATACAAACTGACTTCAACTGCTTATGTAATCCCATTTCTTGGCACCTACATGGCGGTGATCGCTCTGAACGTTTTCGGCTCGGTGCTGTTCTTTTTCCTCGACATCCCTACGCCTGAAAAACCAAAAGAGGACGCACCCCAAGGTCGGACCCGGTTGGAGATGCTCAGAACTCCGCGCATCGCCGTGGCGATCATCTGCGCCATGGTATCTTATGCGCTAATGAATTTGGTAATGACCGCGACACCGCTAGCCGTAGTCGGATGTGGCTATACAGATGGAAACGCGGCTGACATTGTACGCGGACACGTCTTCGCTATGTTCCTCCCCAGCTTTTTCACCGGCCAGCTCATCGCGCGTTTTGGGGTCGAGAAAATCGTAGCCCTCGGTCTCGCTATTCTGGCTGGTGCAGGCGTGGTTGCCCTGCAGGGTGTCGATTTGAGCAATTTCTTCATCGCCCTGATCCTGCTGGGGGTCGGCTGGAACTTTGGCTTTATCGGTGCGACCACCATGCTGGCCTCCTCGCATGATGTAAACGAACGCGGTCGGATGCAGGGGCTGAACGACCTGTTGGTGTTTGGCGGTGTCACACTTGCGTCGCTGGCCTCGGGCGGGTTGATGAACTGCTCGGGCGGTTCGGCAGCCGAGGGCTGGACGGCGGTGAACCTCGCCATGATCCCGCTTCTGACATTGGCGGGCGGCGCGCTGCTTTGGCTGGTCCTGAAACCGTCCGAAGCGGAAACCATCTAAACCCTACCAGCGCCCGCTGGCCACGGTCCACATTAGTGACAATCTGCGCCGTATTTCACCTTGCGATAGATCCCCCGCGGCCACCCGATCCGGGCGGGCAACGGCCTGACGCAAAACCCACTCTGCCTGCCACCCGGCGTAAAGCGCGGGCCGGGCATCTGCAGAAACAGCGGAGGCATTGGATCGCGCCCGCCGAAGCCTGTCCACCGCCTTCTGCGCAATTGCCCGGACACCTTCCGGAGTGCCGTCCAGCAAGGGAATACGCCCCCTTGCCTCAAGATCGGGAATGGCACGCAACCAGTTCGCCACGCCGACGCCATAGCCAAAGTCGCGCAGCACGGCCTCGTCCGCAGCGCCCAATACCTGCGCCGACGCAACCATCAGAGTTCCCGCAGAATGGTTTATATAAGCGTCGAAATGCGCCTCATCCTCAAATGGATCGCGGTAAATGTCCCAACGCCTGACGGTAACATACTCATCCAGCATGGCGGCCAGATGCGGCGACAGAACCTGTTTCAACGGCGTCACGACCTCGTGCCTGCGCACAGGCTTGCCTTCGGCGATCTCCTGTAGCGCATCACGCCACCATTGCAGCCGCATCTCGGCAATCATCGCCTCTTGCGTAACCCACGGCGCGCGAGCGACCTCGACATTCAGCGCATAAAGCGGAAACAACTTCGGTCGCACCGAGACCGGCGCTGCCATGGCTGCCATGAACCGGTCAGGATCGGCGCGATGCACCAGTTCCGCGCAAGCCTTAACGTCGTCGTCGAATTCCACGGTCACTCAGCCACCGCCGTCCGCGATCCGCAATCACGCACCAACTTCCACTGGATCGCGTCCAGCAGCGCCTCGAACGATGCATCGACTATGTTCGCACTGACGCCCACGGTCGACCATCGCCGACCCTGCCCGTCCTCGCTGTCGATGATCACGCGAGTCACCGCCTCGGTCCCGCCCTGCGTTATGCGGACCTTGAAGTCGACCAGCTTCATATCGGCCAGAACCTGAGAATATTGCCCCAAATCCTTGGCCAGCGCCTTGGCCAGTGCGTTCACAGGCCCCCGGTCGCTGCCGTTTTCATCCATGGACTCACTGACCGAAAGTTTCTTTTCCCCATCCACCTTCACAACAACCACGGCTTCGGACAGGCTGACCATCTTGTTGTATTTGTTCTTGCGACGCTCGACTGTGACCTTGTAACGTTTGACCTCGAAAAACTCGGGCAACTGTCTCAGCTCATCCCGCGCCAGCAGCTCGAAACTGGCCTGGGCAGTGTCATAGGAATACCCCTCGGCCTCACGCTGTTTGATCCGATCCAGAATGCGCCCCAGTGCCGGGTCGTTTTTTTCTACGACTAGACCGGCCTCGGTCAGGCGTTTGCGCAGGTTCGACTGCCCCGCCTGGTTCGACATCGGAATGATCCGCGCATTCCCGACCGAGGCCGGGTCAACATGCTCATAAGTCGACGGGTCCTTGACGATCGCACTGGCATGTAGCCCCGCCTTATGCGCAAAGGCCGAAGCGCCGACATAGGCCGATTGCTTGCTGGGCACACGGTTCAGGATGTCGTCCAGCATCCGGCTGATGCGCGTCAGTCCACCCAAAGCCTGCAAGCTGACACCTGTCTCAAAGCCCGAAGCATAGGGTTCTTTCATCAACAGCGTCGGAATCAGCGCCGTCAGGTTGGCGTTACCACAGCGCTCACCCAATCCGTTCAACGTGCCCTGAATCTGCCGCGCCCCCGCATCGACAGCAGCCAATGAGCAAGCCACCGCATTCTCGGTATCATTGTGGGTGTGGATGCCCAAGCGGTCACCCGGTAATCCGGCTGCTATCACCTCGGACACGATCTTCGTCACCTCGGCGGGCAGCGCTCCGCCATTGGTATCGCACAGCACGACCCAGCGTGCCCCGGCGTCCAACGCCGCCCGGCATACGTCGACCGCATAGTCAGGGTTGTCCTTATAGCCATCAAAAAAGTGCTCGGCATCGAACATCGCCTCACGCCCCTGTGCCACGATATGAGCGACCGACGCGCGGACGTTCTCGACATTCTCCTCCAGCGAAATCCCAAGCGCGTGGGTGACGTGGTAATCATGCGACTTGCCGACCAGACACACCGCTTGCGTGCCCGCGTTCATCACTGCGGCCAATACGTCGTCATTGTCAGCCGACCGGCCCGACCGCTTGGTCATCCCAAAGGCGGTCAATCGCGCCGAGGTTTTCGGCGCAACTTCGAAAAACGCGCTGTCCGTTGGGTTCGCGCCAGGCCACCCTCCTTCGATATAGTCCACGCCCAACTCATCCAAAGCCTGCGCGATTTGCACTTTCTCGGCGGTCGAGAACTGGACACCCTGCGTCTGCTGCCCGTCGCGCAAGGTGGTGTCGTAGAGATAGAGACGTTCTTTGGTCATCAAACGCCCTCCAGCTTGGTCGCATCGAACCCTGTACCCGGAACCAGTTCGACCCCGTCCTTGCTCATGCGCACTTCCAGCCCTGCTGCAACATAGGCCGCTTTCAGGCGATCAACCTCCGAGAAGTCCTTGTTCTGCATTGCGCTCGCGCGGGCATCGGCCAACCGATCTGCGTGAGACGACAGGTCCACCGACGCTGTGTCAGCCCATGCTCCCATTTCCAATGACAATAGACCCAGCACCTGCGCGCTCGCCAACAATCCCGCCGCATCACCATCTGCAGCCAAACGGTGCAACTCTGTCAGGGCGCCCGCTGTGTTCAGGTCATCGCTTAGCGCAGTGACGACGGCGGGGGCCGCGCTGGCGGCGGGCTCGATGCCCGCTGTCAGCGCCCGCCACTTGCGCAGCGTTGCCTCAGCCTCGCGGGCCTTTTTCTCGGTCCAGTCCATCGGCTTGCGATAATGCGTCTGCAGGAAGACAAAGCGGATCACCTCACCGGGCACGCCCTGCTCCAACAAGTCATGCACCGTGAAGAAGTTGCCCAGTGACTTGGACATCTTCTTGCCTTCCACTTGCAACATCTCGTTATGCAGCCAATACCGCGCGAACTCACCGTGCGGGTGCGCGCACTTGCTTTGCGCGATCTCGTTTTCATGGTGTGGGAACATCAGGTCGTTGCCGCCGCCGTGAATATCAAAGCTTTCGCCCAGCAGCTCATAGCTCATGGCCGAGCATTCGATGTGCCAGCCCGGACGACCACGACCCCATGGGCTGTCCCAGCCCGGCAGTTCATCGGTCGAGGGTTTCCACAGCACGAAATCCATCGGGTTTTTCTTATAGGGCGCGACTTCGACCCGCGCGCCTGCGATCATGTCATCGACGGATCGGCCGGACAATTCGCCGTAATGCTCTTTCCAACTGTCTACGGCGAACAGAACGTGTCCTTCGGCCGCGTAAGCATGGCCCTTGGCGATCAGATCCTCAATCATCGCAATCATCTGCGCAATGTATTGCGTGGCGCGCGGCATTTCATTGGGCTCCAGCGCCCCAAGGGCACCCATGTCGTGCAGATACCAGCCGATAGTTTCGTCCGAGCGTTCCTGCACCAACTGCTCCAGCGTGCCCTTAGCTCCAGCCTGTTGCCGCGCCAGCGCGGTTGCGTTGATCTTGTCGTCCACGTCGGTGAAGTTGCGCACATAGGTCACGTGATCCGCGCCGAAGGTATGCCGCAGCAAGCGATAAAGCACGTCAAACACCACTACAGGCCGCGCATTGCCCAGATGAGCGCGATCATAAACCGTAGGCCCACAGACATACATCCGCACATTGTCGGCGCTGATCGGTACGAAATCCTCTTTCGTCCGCGTCCGTGTGTTGTGCAGTTTGATCGTCGTCATCGGTCGGCTCCTAAAGACAGCGTGGCTTCTCGCGTTGGCGCGGGCTTAGCAACTTGTCTCAGGGATGAAAACGAAAGAAACCGGCCCGCTTGATAAATCAGCAGGTAATGCAGCAGATAATGATGCAGGTCATCCGGTTCATATTGTCCCAGTAGCACGCAGATCGGCCTGCGCCAAGCCCCGAGTTCCGCGCCTCGGCGTTGCTGATTGACAATCCCGAACGCCTCTGTCCCAGTCTGTGCAAGACACCAGACGGAGACGGGCCATGAAATTGTCGCAACGCATCACGCAATTGGTCGAGGGCGGCGGTGACGGCTGGGATGTATTCTATCGCGCCCGCCAGATGATCGGCGACGGCTATGCGGTGACCGAGTTGACCATCGGCGAACACGACATCGGCACCGACGCGTCGATCCTTCAGGCGATGCACCTGTCCGCCCGGCAGGGCCACACCGGCTATGCCATGGTTCCCGGGACCGATCTGCTGCGCGACACGGTGGCCGCCAGGCTGCAGGCACGTACCGGAGTGCCCACAACGCGCCACAACGTGCTGATTACGCCCGGCGGTCAATCAGCGTTGTTTGCAGCCCATGTCGCAGTTTGTGATCCCGGTGATGTGGGGCTGTATCTCGACCCCTATTACGCCACCTACCCCGGTACGATCCGCGGCGCTGGAGCCGTGGCCCGATCAGTTCAAACCACAGCCGAAGACGCATTCCAGCCGCGCGCCGAGCAGATCAACGCGGCTTTAGATGGAGCGGTGTCCTTGCTGATCAACACGCCGAACAACCCCACCGGTGTTGTGTATTCCCGCCAGACGCTCGACGGGATTGCCGAGGTGTGCCGCAAGCATGACCTCTGGCTGATTTCGGACGAGGTCTATGACACGCAGGTCTGGGAAGGGAAACATATCTCACCACGTACCCTGCCGGATATGGCTGAGCGTACGCTGGTTGTCGGCTCGATGTCGAAATCCCACGCGATGACCGGGTCGCGTTGCGGATGGATCGTTGGACCCGAACAGGTGGTGTCTCACCTGATCGACCTCGCCACGCACACAACCTACGGTGTCCCCGGTTTTATCCAGGACGCCGCCAGTTTCGCGCTGAATGCGGGCAGTGACTTGGAAGAGCAGATCGCCGAACCCTTCCGCAGGCGACGCGCGCTTGCGATTGGTATTCTCGAGGCGCAGAACACCATCGGGTTGGTTCCGGCGCAGGGAGCGATGTATCTGATGCTGGATATCCGCGCCACCGGGCTCAGCGGTAACGGATTCGCCAACGCCCTTCTGGATACGCATGCAATTGCGGTTATGCCGGGTGAGAGCTTCGGGACCGCAGCCGCAGGTCATATCCGCGTGGCGATGACGATTGACGACGACAGTTTCACAACCGCCCTTTCGACGATTTGCTCATTTGCATCGGAATTGTCGGAACGTCACGCCACCGTCGGCTGAGGTGTGTCAGAATCGGAAGGACGTTCGCAGGTTGAACACACTCGAATCCAAACCGCCATCGGTCCGGGTGACATCGTCAAAATCCTGCCGCAAGGCCTCTCCACTGATCACAAAGCGGTCGTTGATGGGATAAGCTACACCGATCCCATAGACGGCGGCCGTATCGTTATCGACCGAAGCATCCAACCGGGCAGCGCCAACCACCACGTACCCCAAGGCGCCGCCGAAATCATAGCCGCCACGCAATTTCAGGCGAGTCATGCTGTCCAGACTCCCCTCTCCGTCGCCCAGATTCAGGGACAGGCGATTGTATTCCAACTCGCCACCCAGAACAAAATTGCCGAAATCCTGGTCATAGCCGATATGAGGACCAAAGGCCGTGTCGTTGCCGCTTGATCCGTTCGGACCGTCGGCGTCTGCATATCCAAAGCTGAATCCGGCATAAGCCCCGGTCCAATCCTCAGCCATTGCGGGGGCTGCGATGCTCGCCACCAAAATGAGACAGAGGGCCTTAAGGGCTTTCATTAAACTCTCCTAAAGAACCTGTCGTCGGAACTTTGGTCTTTTGGGTCAACGTAACTTAGAAACCTGGTTTGCAATCATTAATATATAATTGAGATCACGAACCACTCTTAAATAAGTGAAGGAACTATAACAGATTTCTGCCTTAACGGAGAAAATACTTTCAAAACCAAGCAATCGCCGTGACACATGCGTCACAGCTTCGCTTTTGAACTCTCAGGTCGCAAACAGGACAGAAAGCACCTGTCCACATCGGAATACTGATCGCCAATATGTGAGGATCCAAATGCATAACGAAGTTTGGAAGATTCGGCTGATCAGCCGCACCATTGGAGCCGACCGTGGGCGCGCGGCGCGCGGGCGACCTTCAAAGGCGTAACACCCCCCCCTTTCCTGACGCCTTCACTATTGGAAACAGACCCATGAACGATCAAACTCGTAACTCCTCCCGTAGCGGCGGACGCGCCGCGCGCCGTGCGGCCCGTGCGTCCGCACTGCCCGAACATCTGCGCCCTATCCGCCCCGGTATGGAGGGCGGCGTTCTCAACGTGCTGACCCAGGCACAGATCGAACGCATCCACGAGGCCGCGCTAACTGCATTGGAAACAATTGGCCTGGCCGACGCGCCCCAAAGCGGTATCGATTACCTGGTCGGCGCCGGTTGTACATTGGGCGATGATGGTCGAATCCGCTTCCCCCGCGCCCTGGTCGAGGACACCATCGCCAAAGCAAATCGCTCGGTCACATTGTACAGCCGCGATGGCAAAACCGATCTGGATCTGTCCGGCACCAAGGTTCACTACGGCACGGCGGGCGCGGCCGTCAGCGTGGTTGATGTTCACGGCAATGCATATCGGGATTCAACGGTGCAGGACCTTCATGACGCTTCCCGCATCTGTGAACAGCTTGACAACATTCACTTTGTTCAGCGACCGATGGTCTGCCGCGACATTCCCGACAACCTGGAAATGGATCTGAACACGATCTATGCCAGCTGCTCGGGTACATTCAAACATATCGGTACATCCTTCACGGAACCCAGCCACGTCCCCCCGGCACTAGAGATGGTCTACATGATCGCCGGTGGTGAGGATAAGTACCGAGAGCGTCCGTTCGTTTCCAATTCGAACTGCTTTGTCGTGCCACCGATGAAATTCGCTACGGAAAGCTGCGAAGTTATGGAGCTTTGCATAAAGGGTGGAATGCCCGTGTTGCTGCTTTCGGCCGGGATGGCGGGCGCAACCGCCCCTTCAACAATCGCCGGTGCGATCACTCAGGCCACGGCGGAATGTCTGGCCGGTCTGGTTTACGTAAACGCTGTAAGTCCCGGTGCCCCGGCAATTTTTGGCACTTGGCCTTTTGGTCTGGACCTGCGCACCGGCGCCATGTCGATCGGGTCCGGTGAACAGGCTTTGCTGACTGCAGGCTGCGCCCAGATGCACCGATTCTACGATCTGCCCGGCGGTGCTGCCGCTGGAGCCTCCGACTCGAAGATGCCTGACATGCAGGCCGGATGGGAGCAAATGTGCTCGAACGTCATGGCCGGACTGTCGGGCGTGAACATGGTTTACGAAGCAGCAGGTATGCACGCCTCGTTGCTGGGATTCTGCTTGGAAAGCCTTATCCTCAGCGACGACCTGATCGGTCAGGCGCAGCGTTGTGTGCGTGGGATCGAGGTCACAGATGAAACTTTGGCTTTGGACCAGATCGCCGAGGTCTGCATGGGCGGGCCCGGACACTACCTGGGTACCGACGCAACGCTCAGCCGAATGCAGGCGGACTATGTATACCCGACTTTCGGAGACCGGACCTCGCCCAAAGAATGGGCGGAACTTGGCAAACCGGATCTGATCGAGAAAGCGGTCAAGCGGAAAGAAGAAATTCTGTCATCCCCGTCTCCAGCCCGGTTCGATCCGCTGCTGGATGCCGAGATTCGCGCGAAGTTCAACATTTACCTCGGCTGATAAGGTATTGTAAAAGCGGCCAGAGTATCTCTGGCCGCTTTCTATTTCGGGGTTAGCCGTCAGTCGCCGGCAGCAACCCGGCTTCCTGAGCCACGGCGATCTCGGCCTCATCCAGTGCGCCGTCACCGTTTGCGTCCATCGCCGAAAAACCGTCTGCGTCAACGTCAGGCAGTACGGCCTGCACTTCTTCGATTGTCAGCACACCATCGCCGTTGGCGTCAGCCGAGGATTGTGCGGCAGCCAGAGTCGGCAGTCCAAGTGCGAGAACAGAGATAGCGGTCAGAATTTGCGGTTTCATTGTGATGCCTCCTGATAGAGTTTTTGCGTTTTTTGTCCGGACAGCATCAGAAACACCGTAACGGGATACCGTGTCACCTGCATTGAAGTTTGTTTCGTTTTTCGCGCCAATCTCCGCGTGTTTGACAGAGTCGCGTCTGCGGTCAACCGCCGGAGAAAACTAGTCAATCCGCTTTCGGCGGGTCTTGCCCGACGAGGCATGCACAATCCGGCAAAGCTCTGCTCAAATTCTCGACGACGCCGTTGCAAAAAAGAAAGGGGGCCGAAGCCCCCTGTCAGTTTCGCCTTCCAGGCTCATTTCGTTGACCGCCCGGTGTTTTTTTTGCCTGCGGCCTGGACTGCGCATGGGGCGAGCGCACCCGCCCCGTGAAAGAGTGGGAAAGAGCATATATTCCGCCCCACCCTGTTCCCGGCCAACACGGGCATGTCGGCCGAGTGGACCAAGGCATCGATGGTAAGTCTCAGCGCCTTGCTCCGTATTCGTCGGGGCCGGTTACTTGGGCAGCGTTCCGACCCCTGCGCCCCGGGGTGCCGGGGCGGTTGGCTTAGCTACACCCGCTGGTCGCGCCGCAGGTGTTGCATTTCATGCAGGTGCCGTTGCGCACCAGCGTGTAGTTTCCGCATTCGCCACAAGGATCGCCCTCGTATCCCTGCATCTTGGCCTTGGTCCGTGCGTCCATGCTGGTCGCGACAGCGGTTTCAGCTGCAGGCGCTTCAAAGGCGGACGCGGTTTCGGCCATGCCGTTCACCTCAGCCTGACCGCCATTGAAGACCACCAGATCTTGCGGCAGACGCTTGCGAAGATACCCAGTCGAGCTGATTTGTTTCAACACTTCCAATGATTTGGAGGCCGCGCTGTCACTGATTTCCGAGACATTGGACAAACCGTCCTCTTCGCCGCGACCCAGATCGTCGAAGGTTGCGCCTTCGGGCTTTACATGGGCCAGATCGGTGCGGTCCAGATAGGACACAGCCAGCTCGCGGAAGATGTAATCCAGGATCGACGTCGCGTTCTTGATCGAGTCGTTGCCCTGCACCATCCCCGCAGGTTCGAACTTGGTGAAGGTGAAGGCGTCTACGAACTCCTCCAGTGGCACGCCGTATTGAAGACCAACCGATACGGCGATGGCAAAGTTGTTCATCATCGCCCGGAAGCCAGCGCCTTCCTTGTGCATGTCGATGAAAATCTCGCCCAGTTTGCCGTCTTCGAACTCACCAGTCCGCAAGTACACCTTGTGGCCACCAACGATCGCCTTCTGGGTGTATCCCTTGCGGCGATGCGGTAGTTTTTCGCGGTGGCTGCGGATGATTTCCTTGACAACAACCTTCTCGATCACCTTCTCGGCCAGAACGACGGCTTTTTCCTGCGCCGAACCGCTTTCCAGCACTTCTGCCGCCTCATCATCATCTTCGACCAGAGCTGCCGCCAAAGGCTGCGACAGTTTCGAGCCATCACGATAGAGCGCGTTGGCCTTCACCCCCAGCGACCAGCTGAGTTCATAGGCCTTCTGGCAATCCTCAATGGTCGCGTCGTTGGGCATGTTGATCGTCTTCGAGATCGCACCCGAGATAAAGCTTTGCGCCGCGGCCATCATGGTGATGTGGCTGTCAACCCCAAGGAAACGCTTGCCTTTCTTGCCGCACGGGTTGGCGCAGTCGAAGATTGAATAGTGCTCTTCCTTCAGATGCGGTGCCCCTTCCAGCGTCATCGTCCCGCAGACATGGTCGTTGGCCGCGTCGATATCCGCGCGGGTGAAACCCAGATGGCGCAGCAGATCAAAGGTCGGGTCATTCAGCTTGGTCGCCGGGATGCCCAGAACACCGGTGCAGAAATCTTCGCCCAGCGTCCACTGGTTGAATACGAACCGGATGTCGAAGGCGCTTTCCAGCGCGGCGTCCACTTTGGCCAGTTCGTTCGGGCCAAAGCCGTGACCGGTCAGAGAGGTGTGGTTGATCCCCGGCGCGTTGCCGATTGTGCCGTGACCGACGGCGTAGCCCACGATCTCTTCGATCTGCGAGGAGGAATAACCCAGCTTTTCCAGCGCCGAAGGCACCGAGCGGTTGATGATCTTGAAGTAACCGCCTCCCGCAAGCTTCTTGAACTTGACCAGAGCAAAGTCCGGCTCGATCCCGGTGGTGTCGCAATCCATCACCAGACCGATTGTGCCGGTGGGCGCGATCACGGTCGCCTGCGCATTGCGATAGCCGTTCTTCTCACCGAGACTCAAAGCCTCGTCCCAAGCCGACATGGCCAGATCAACCAAACGCTTGTCCGGGCAGTTACCATGGTCCAGCGGCACCGGCTTGACCGCCAGTTTCTCGTACCCCTCGGTCACACCCTGCGACGCACGGCGGTGATTGCGGATGACGCGCAACATGTGGTCCGCGTTGCGCTTATAACCCTTGAACGGGCCAAGCTCTCCGGCGATCTCTGCCGAGGTTGCATAGGCCACACCGGTCATGATCGCAGTCAGTGCGCCACAAATCGCCCGGCCCTCGTCCGAATCATAGCTGTAGCCCATATTCATCAGCAGGCCGCCGATATTGGCATAGCCCAGACCCAGCGTGCGGAAGTCATAGGACAGTTGCGCGATTTCCTTCGACGGGAACTGCGCCATCGTCACCGAGATTTCCAGCGTCAGGGTCCACAGACGCGAGGCGTGCATATAATCCGCCGCCTGGAACTCGCCATCCTTGAGGAAGGTCAGCAGGTTCATCGACGCCAGGTTACAGGCCGTGTCATCGAGGAACATATATTCCGAGCATGGGTTCGAACCGCGGATCGCACCATCTTCGGGGCATGTGTGCCATTCGTTGACGGTATCGTGGAACTGAATGCCCGGATCGGCACAGGCCCAAGCGGCATGACCAACCTTTTCCCACAGGTCGCGCGCCTTGACGGTCTTGGAGACCTTGCCATCAGTGCGGTTGATCAGTTCCCAATCGGCGTCTTTCTCGACAGCAGTCAGGAACGCGTTGGTCACGCGGATCGAGTTGTTCGAGTTCTGGCCCGAAACCGAGCTATAGGCTTCCGAATCCCAGTCCGTATCATAGGTCGGAAATTCGATACTGTCGTGACCCTGCTTAGCGTAATCCAGAACGCGCTTGATGTAAGTTTCTGGGATCGCGACCTTTTTGGCTTCACGAACCGCTTTCTTCAAGCTGTCATTCTTGTTGGGATCATACGCATCGTCTTGCGCACCGTCCCAGCTGCGGATGGCCTCGAAAATGCCGTTCAGCATCTTCTCGTGCATCTTCGATCCGGCAACGATCGAGGCCACCTTCTGCTCTTCGATCACCTTCCATTCGATGAATTTTTCGATGTCAGGGTGATCAGCATCGACGATTACCATCTTTGCTGCTCGACGGGTTGTACCGCCTGATTTGATCGCGCCTGCGGCGCGGTCGCCGATCTTGAGAAAGCCCATGAGGCCCGAGGACTTGCCGCCACCTGACAGCGCCTCGCCTTCTGCACGCAGATGGCTGAAGTTGGTCCCGGTACCCGAGCCGTATTTGAACAGGCGCGCCTCGCGCACCCACAAGTCCATGATACCGCCTTCGTTGACCAGATCATCATCGACGGACTGAATGAAGCACGCATGCGGCTGCGGATGTTCGTATGCGGATTTCGATTTGGTCAACTTACCGGTTTTGTAATCGACATAGTGGTGACCCTGTGCCGGGCCATCGATTCCGTAAGCCCAGTGCAAACCGGTGTTGAACCACTGCGGGCTATTAGGCGCAGCACGCTGGGTCGCCAGCATATAGCGCATCTCGTCAAAGTAGGCGCGCGCGTCTTCTTCGGTCGAGAAATAGCCGCCCTTCCAGCCCCAGTAAGCCCATGCACCTGCCAGTCGGTCAAAGACCTGCTTCGAAGAGGTTTCTCCGCTGAATTCAGCGCCTTCAGCCGGAACCGAGCGCCACAGAAATTCGGGAACGTCCTTTTCCTTGACCTTTTTCAGGGCCGAAGGAACACCGGCTTTGCGGAAGTACTTTTGCGCAATGACGTCGCTAGCCACCTGGCTCCACTTTGCGGGAACTTCGATTTCGTCGAGGCGAAACACAATGGTGCCGTCCGGGTTCCGGATTTCCGATGTCGCAGAGACAAAGTCCAGATCTGCGTATGCGTCCTGTCCCGATTTGGTGAATTTTCTGTCAATCTTCATGTCCGCAGCCCTAGATTCAATCAACTTGTCCGTTGGCGTCAGGAGCCTTTCAGCAATCCGTCAGCCGTGCCAGAAATTTTGGACGCAAACGACCGGGCGCTGTTTTCGACAGCGCGAAACCGTTCGTACGGTTGCACGTTTAATAGATGTGCTTTCCGACCCTCGTCCTATGCCCTTTTCCGGTTATCCTACCAGATTTAGTGGCATCCGTTTCGGCCCATACAACTTGGCGTATTCGGCCATAGATCGTCAATGTCATTTTTCGGTCATTTTCGAAATCTTTTTTATTGACCCAATAGTTTCGGGGCTCTGTCTGCTGACTGATTGCGATTCCTCCACAGGTTCATCCACCGGTCGCCCGGTGTAGCCTGAAACTCACACAGCGGAATTAACTGTTTTTCTCGGCACAGTTACCGGCATTTGATAAACCGGTAGTAAGGTAGTTAGGTTGAACAAGAATCAGAACGCCACCCGTCGGTGGAGTGGACAAAGTGCATTTAGTTTAAAACGGTTGATCGAGGGAGGTCAGGTTCGATGTTGGTGTATCGCTTGCTTCCCGTATTGGCGTTGACCGTGGCCTGCGCACCACAAGATGTGCCACCTCCAACGCGCAGCGCGCAGTTCGACACATATCCCAAACGGCTTTTCGATACGTTCGAAACGCAATGTGCCGGACCCGGTGAGCGGTTCCAGAAGATCGGGAATCGGGTCTACGAATGCACCGAGTTGCTGCCGCCCGACACAACCGCATATCTGATTCTCAACTATGATGGATACCCGCAGAACCTTCCCAAAAGCGTCATGCGTATGACATCAACCAAGAACGCCTCGGGTTACCGCGTAGATGCAGAGCTGTTTTTTAATGTGCCTCAGAAGACTGGACCTGCGGTCAATGTTCCGGTGGAAAGCAAAACACTGGATCAGGCGCTTGGCGCGCTGTTCCAGGTGATGGGTGGATCACCCACGTAAAGGAAAGAAGTGGTCGGGGCGGCAGGATTCGAACCTACGACCCCCTGTACCCAAAACAGGTGCGCTACCAGACTGCGCCACGCCCCGGACCGTGCGCCTTCCTAAACGTGCCGTTCTGATTTGAAAAGCCCTAACAGGGCCAAATTGCAGGGCCCTGCAAAAAAATTTCGTGCTGCATCTGGGTTCCCGGCGTAATCAGGTAGCGGGCCGCCAGCCCGGCATTGATTTCCAGAACTGCAAAGACCGAATCGCCGCCTTCAATCTGAGTCTCATCGCCGGGAATCGCATTTTCGTGTACGCGGGTCACGGTTCCGGTGCGGTCCAGAAAAATGAGGTCCAGGGGAATCAGAGTGTTCTTCATCCAGAACGCGACCCTCTGCGGCGGGTCGAACACGAACAACATCCCGGACCGCTGCGGCAGCGACTCGCGAAACATCAGTCCGCGCGCCCTGTCTTGCGGGCTTATCGCCAGTTCAACATTGAAGGTAATTTGTGTCTTATCGTTGCGCAGACCGACACGGTCGTCCCGGCACGCCGCCAGCCCCTCTCCGGTCCACAGCATTGTTATACTTGCAAGAACCGCGATTAGTCTGGTCATGAACAATCAGTCGTCCAACGCGGCTTCCCAGGCCAGGACCTGAGCCGCCATACGTCCGCGTTTGCCATCGATGACGCGCATCGCCAGCGCCTCGCCCGGTTGCAGGTCGGCAAGACCGGACCGGCGCAACACTTCGATATGCAGGAATACATCTTCATTCCGGCCAAAAACATTGGCGAAACCGAACCCCTTGCCCTTATCGAACCATTTCACCCGTGCAGCCTCGAGCGGCGCTTCGGCGATCACAACGGGATCAAGCTCGGCAAAATCCGCCAGCATCATCGAGTCGGTCCGTGCGGGTGGATCGACACTGATAACCTCGACCGCCTGAACACCGCGGTCGGTGCGGTGGGTCATGATCTCGATCCCGGCGCCATCGGCGACAGAACTTTGCCCGAAATTACGTAACACATTTACATGCAACAGAATATCCGGACCGCCTTCGTCGGACACAACGAACCCGTACCCCTTGGCAGGGTCGAACCATTTTACGTGTCCACGGACGCGGTACATGTTGTTCAGATCTTCTGGCACGGTTTTCCCATCGCGAATTTTAACAGTTCGTTAAGGGTCCGATGTGTATGGGAATGACGCGCAAATTCAAGCTGAAAAAACCCTTTGTTTCCTGCTCGTTGCATTTCACGATACGCGAACGTCATGGATTCAACCTCTGTACTTCCCACACCGAGCCCACTTGATCCCGACGCCACTGGAACCTGTCATGCAGCCGGAAGGCACCATCGGCCCAAAATTCGATCTCGGTCGGTACCAGCCTGTATCCACCCCAGAACGGTGGCCGCGGAGGGTTCGGCCCCAGTTTCGCGGTCACCTTGGCAACCTCTGCCATTAGGGCAGATCGGCTGCTTAGGGGCTGGGACTGCTTTGAGGCCCATGCCCCAAGTCGACTCTTCAGCGAGCGGGACGCATAATACTCATCAGCTTGCGGCCCGTTTTCCCTTGTGACTGTACCACGAACCCGGATTTGCCGCCGCAATGATTTCCAATGCATAACAAATGCCGCTTTGCCTGCTGATTCAAGCTCGGTGGCTTTGGCGCTTTCGTAATTGGTGTAAAACACGAAGGCATCGGATTCGATCTCTTTTAATAGCACCATGCGCACGTTGGGCATGCCATCCGGGTCCACGGTTGCCAACGCTATGGCGTTGGGATCATTCAATTCGCTTTCTTTGGCCTCTGACAGCCACCGATCCGAAATTTGAAACGGATCAGCGCCGGCAAAAATGCCACCACGCTCGGTCATTTCCATCCCCCGGAAACTTTTATTAACCACCCTAGGGCGAGAACCCGCTGTGGGCAAGAGTTCGTGGCCTTGAAGCAGCGCATCCAATGGCATAAACCAACTCAACATGACGCGAAGACAGGCGGAGAACCGAACATGTCAAATCAGTTGATGGCCGGAAAACGCGGCCTCATCATGGGACTGGCCAATGATAAATCGATCGCATGGGGAATTGCCCGCGCTTTATCCGAAGCCGGAGCCGAACTTGCCTTTTCCTATCAGGGAGATGCGCTAAAAAAACGAGTCGATCCGCTGGCGGCGCAACTGGGCAGCGAGATCGTCCTGCCCTGCGATGTGAGCGATGAGGCTTCAATTGATGCGCTGTTCTCGTCACTGGAAGAAAAATGGGGCAAGCTGGACTTCATCGTTCACGCGATTGGCTTTTCAGACAAGAACGAGTTGCGCGGCCGTTACGTCGATACCAGCCGGGCGAATTTCAAGCTGACCATGGATGTATCAGTTTATTCCTTCACGGCTGTAATGCAGCGGGCTGAGAAGATGATGTCCGAAGGCAGCAGCGCCGTTACCCTGACCTACTACGGTGCCGAACAGGTAATGCCCCATTATAACGTGATGGGTGTGGCCAAGGCGGCGCTGGAAGCGTCCGTCAAATACTTGGCCGAGGACCTGGGCAAGGATGGCATCCGCGTCAACTCGATCTCGGCCGGTCCGATCAAGACACTGGCCGCCAGCGGCATTGGCGACTTCCGCTATATCATGAAGTGGAACGAATATAACTCGCCCCTGCGCCGCAACGTGACCATCGACGATGTAGGCAAGTCGGCATTGTATCTGCTGTCCGATCTCAGCAGCGGCGTTACCGGTGAGAATCTGCACGTAGACTCGGGCTATCACATCGTCGGCATGAAGGCCGTGGACGCCCCGGACGTTGAAAAAGGTTAAGAAAAATGAGCGCCAAAGACCGCCTGCCCCACGAAAAAGGCTTTCACATCAGCTGGGACCAGATTCACCGTGACTCGCGCGCTTTGGCGTGGCGGCTGGACGGTCAAGGCCCGGATGACGGCGCATGGCGTGCCGTTGTCGCCATCACACGCGGCGGCATGGCGCCCGCGATGATCGTCAGCCGTGAATTGGATATCCGCACCGTTGATACAGTTAGCGTACGCTCTTACCACCATCAGGCGCAGGGTGAAGCCGAAGTGCTGAAAGCCCCCGACGCAGACCTGATGGGCGACGGTGAGGGTATTCTGATAATCGACGATCTGGTCGACAGCGGTAAAACCCTGGAACTGGTCCGCGCGATGTACCCCAAGGCACATTTCGCAACGGTCTATGCCAAACCCAAAGGGCGCCCGATGGTGGACACGTTCATCACTGAGGTCAGCCAGGACACCTGGATCTTTTTCCCGTGGGATATGGCCCTGCAATATGTCGAGCCTTATCGCGGCACCGATTGATCTTCTGCTGAACATCCAGGACCACGCATGAACCGGACACGTACCGCCGCCACTTTCGCCCCTCCGGTGATGGAGGCGCGACGTTGGCTGGAGGGCGTGGTCTTTCTCGAGAATCGGCCTCTGATCAACGTCAGCCAGGCCGCACCGGTCGATCCGCCGCCTTTGGCGCTGCGTCAAGCCATGGCCGAGTTTGCAGTGACCGAGGACAGAGCGCATTTGTATGGGCCGGTTCTGGGAAATCCCGAACTGCGTGCCGAACTCGCGACACAGATCAGCCAGCATTACAACGCAGAGGTCGCGGCGGATCAGGTTGCCATCACTTCGGGCTGCAATCAGGCTTTTGCGGCGGCGATCTCGGCCATTACCGATGAAGGGGACGAGGTCATCCTGCCAACCCCTTGGTATTTCAATCATAAAATGTGGTTGGATATGGCAGGCGTGCACGCTATCGACCTGAAGACCGGTGATGATCTGCTGCCCGATCCCGATGTGGCCCGCGCCTTGATCACCGACAACACGCGCGCCATTGTATTGGTCACCCCGAACAATCCCGGCGGCGTGGAGTACCCCTCGGATTTGTTGCGCGCCTTTTATGATCTGGCGCGCGAGACCGGTATTCGCCTGTTGGTAGACGAAACGTATCGCGACTTCGACAGCCGCATCGGTCCGCCGCATGATCTGTTCAGCCAGCCGGGCTGGCAGGAGACGCTGGTCCATCTCTATTCGTTTTCCAAAGCCTATCGCCTGACCGGTCACCGCGTTGGCGCGATTGCAACCGGCGCGGACCTTCTGGCGGAAATCGAGAAGTTTCTGGACACGGTAGCAATCTGCCCCAGCCAGATCGGCCAGTTCGCAGCGCTCTGGGGGATGAAGAATCTGTCGCAATGGGTAGCCGGAGAACGCGCAGAAATCCTCGACCGTCGTGCCGCGATTCAGGAAGAGCTGCCCCGTCTGGCCGGCAAGGGTTGGCGCCTGTTGGGGCTGGGGGCCTATTTCGCCTATTTCGAGCACCCGTTTGATATATCCTCAGACGAACTGGCGCGTCGTCTGGTACCCGAGGCCGGTATCCTGCTGCTCCCCGGTACGATGTTCATGCCCGCAAATAACCCAGAGGGAAAACGTCAGGTCCGAATCGCCTTTGCCAATCTCGACCGTTCCGGAATCGCTCAATTGTTTGACCGGCTGCAGGCCTTGTCCTTCTGAGCTTGCCCCCCGGCGACGTGCATCGTATTCAGGGCCGCAACCGACAGGGCAGTAACTTGCCACAGAATAAGAGGGCACCATGGCCGCAGGCATGAAAAACCTATCGAAGACCTTTGTCTGGATTCTCATGGGCCTTTTGATGCTGGGCCTTGCGGGCTTTGGCGCAACCAGCCTGACCGGCACCGTGCGCACTGTTGCGCAGGTGGGGAACGAAGAGGTTTCGATCAATCAGTATGTCCGTGAGCTGCAGCGTGAAATCCGCGCGGTCGAGAGCCAGACTGGCCAGCCGCTGCAAATGTCGCAGGCGCATGAGTTCGGGCTGGACCAATTGGCCTTGTCGCGCCTGACCGCTCTGGCCGCGTTGGACAACGAAGTTGGCGAGTTGGGCATTTCGATTGGAGACGAGAACCTGCAAAAGGAAATCGTTGCCATTCCGGCCTTTCAGGGTGTCGATGGTACGTTTGACCGTGACGCCTATCAGTTTCAGTTGGAACAGGTCGGGATGACGGATACCGAGTTCGAATCGGATCTGCGCAAGGAATCCTCGCGTACCATCGTGCAGAACGCGGTGGTCAGCGGCGTTGAAATGCCGTCGGTCCTGACGCAAGTCCTGACCGATTATGTCGGTGCCCGCCGCAGCTTTACCGTGGCCACAGTCGGACCTGACGCCCTGACCACACCTGTCGCCGCGCCCTCGGATGAGCAGGTTCAGGCCTACTATGATGAGAACACGGATCAGTTCACCCTGCCTCGCACCAAGCAACTAACCTATGCCATCCTGTCGCCCGAAATGCTGCTGGACAGTGTCGAGGTTGATGAGGATTCGGTGCGCCGCCTTTACGATCAGCGCGCGTCTGAGTTCCACCAGCCTGAACGTCGTCTGGTTGAACGCCTGACCTATCCCAGCGAGGAGGCCGCGAAAACCGCGATGGCTCAGCTTGAGGTCGGCGGCACTACGTTTGAACAATTGGTACGCGATCGCCAGTTGGAACTCAGCGATATCGACCTTGGCGACGTGACCCGCGAGGATCTGGGCGAAGCGGCCGATACCGTCTTTGCCGCCGATGTAAACACTGTGGTAGGCCCACTGCCCTCGACCTTTGGCCCCGCGTTGTTCCGCATCAATGGTTCGCTCGCTGAAAGCAAAACCTTGTTCGAAGACGCAGCCCCCGCCCTGCGCGAGGAACTGGCCGCCGATCGCGCCCGCCGCCAGATCGAAGCACAGGCCGAAGGAATCAACGACATGCTGGCCGGCGGCGCCACTCTGGAAGAGTTAACCTCAGAGACCGAGATGGAACTGGGCCAGATCGACTGGACCCGTCAAAGCGACGATGGCGTTGCTGCCTATGACGGATTCCGCATTGCCGCCGAAGCGGTGAACGAAGGCGACTTCCCCGAAGTCGCGTTCCTTGAAGACGGTTCGATCTTTGCCCTGCGCCTGAACGAGGTTCTACCCCAACGCCCCGAACCGCTGGACAGCGCCCGTGACCGCGTGGTGGCTGCATGGACGCAGGCTGAGACAAACAAGGCACTGGAGGAACAGGCCAATGCGGTCCTGAAGCAATTGGAAGAGGATGGCGACTTCACCACCATCGGTTTGCCGTTCCGCGTAGAAAACGCCCTGACCCGCACCGCGTTTCTGGATGATGTGTCAGCAGATTTCATGGTGCAGGTGTTCGAAATGGAACCTGGCGAGTTGCGGACCGTTGCCGGCGATGGTTCGGCGTTCATCGTCCGTCTGGAAGAGTTGCTGCCGCCGGCCGAAACCGACGAGTTGCGTCAAGCCCAGGCCGCGCTTGAGGCTCAGCTGAACCAGGCGCTGGCCCAGAACATCTTTGACGCCTATGTGCGCGACGCGCAGGCCCGCGCCCGCCCGGTGATCGATCAGCGCGCGCTGAACGCCGTGCAGTCGAGCTATTAGAAGAGACCGAATATGGCCCTGACCCCCGAGTTTGACAGCTTCGCCCGCGCCTATGAGGCTGGCGAAAACCAGGTCGTTTATACCCGCCTGGCGGCTGATCTGGACACGCCCGTGTCGCTGATGCTCAAGCTGACCGGTGCGCAAAAAGACGCGTTCATGCTGGAATCCGTGACCGGTGGAGAGATCCGCGGGCGGTATTCGATCATTGGCATGAAGCCGGACCTGATCTGGCGGTGTCGCGGGGAAACGTCGGAACTGAACCGCTCGGCCCGCTTCGATGCCGAGGCGTTCGACCCGCAAGACGGCAACCCGATGGACAACCTGCGTGCGTTGCTGGCCGAAAGCCGCATCGCATTGCCCGACGACCTGCCACAGGCTGCGGCGGGTCTGTTTGGCTATCTGGGCTATGACATGGTGCGGTTGGTCGAATACCTGCCGGACGTGAACCCCGACCCGCTGGGCCTGCCCGATGCAATCATGCTGCGTCCATCGGTTATTGCCGTTCTGGACGGTGTCAAAGGCGAGGTCACGGTCGTCTCCCCCGCCTGGGTGGCCGAAGGGCAAACGGCCAAGGCCGCCTATGCGCAGGCCGCCGAACGTGTGATGGACGCGGTGCGCGATCTGGAACGCGCCATGCCCGCTGAAACCCGCGATCTGGGGGATGCGTCCGAGATTGCGCCGCCGGTGTCGAACTTTACCAAGTCCGGCTATATGGAAGCGGTTGAAAAGGCCAAGGAATACATCCGCGCAGGTGACATCTTTCAGGTTGTCCCGGCGCAGCGCTGGACGCAGGACTTCCCGCTGCCGCCTTTTGCGCTTTATCGGTCTCTTCGGCGCACCAACCCGTCGCCTTTCATGTTCTATTTCAACTTCGGCGGCTTTCAGGTCGTCGGTGCCAGCCCCGAGATTCTGGTGCGAGTCTTTGGCGATGAGGTAACGATCCGCCCGATCGCCGGCACCCGCCCTCGTGGCGCGACGCCCGAAGAAGACAAGGCCAACGAGGCCGACCTGCTGGCCGACAAGAAAGAGCTGGCCGAGCATCTGATGTTGCTGGATCTGGGCCGCAATGACACGGGCCGCGTGGCCAAAATTGGTACCGTGCGCCCGACCGAAGAGTTCATCATCGAACGCTACAGCCATGTGATGCACATCGTCTCGAACGTGGTTGGAGAACTGGCCGAAGACAAGGACGCGCTGGATGCGTTTTTTGCAGGAATGCCAGCGGGTACCGTCTCAGGCGCGCCGAAAGTTCGCGCAATGGAGATCATCGACGAGTTAGAGCCCGAAAAGCGCGGCGTCTATGGCGGCGGTGTGGGGTATTTCAGTGCCGGTGGCGACATGGACATGTGTATCGCCCTGCGGACAGCCATCGTGAAGGATCACAAATTGTATATTCAGGCCGGTGGCGGTGTCGTTTATGACAGCGACCCCGAATACGAATATATGGAGACCGTTCACAAATCGAACGCCATTCGCCGCGCGGCAGCCGATGCCGCTCGGTTTACCGGTTCCGGCAACAGCTAAAAGAACGGCTGGCCGAAGCGCTCAGCCGAATTAGCGGTTGGCGACTACTGAACCTCTTTCATCATCACCGCGGAAATCGGGGCCATTGCGACGCGGTTGCCCCGGTCTTCGAGTCCCCATAGCAAGAGGGCTGAGATAGTGTCCGGGCGCAGGCGGCCGAGCATGACAACAGTCCCCTCCTGCCCGGCTCGGAACGCGGCCTGATCCAGGAAACGGCGCATGATCTTGGGATCCTGACGTGCGCCGTCTATATCGCGGAAGATCACGCCCGACGGCACGCCATTCCGCGCCGCCAGCTTTTGCACGGTGTTCAGCCCGTTATCCTGCGTGATCAAACCCCGCCCAGTACCGGCGGCAATCGCAGCCACCTGATCGGCCAGTTTTCGATTGCCCTGAATGCCAGAGTCCACACCCTCGAGGATACCCACCGTCTCTGGCAGCGTATCGAGCCAAACGGCCAGAGAGACCTCGGCGTCTTGCGCGCTGGCGGCTTCGGGTAGATCGGCCAGCGCCAGAACTTCGAAACCGGCATCGCGATGCTTGTTCATCTTTTCGGCGGCTTCGGGATCAGAGGGGCTGACGGCAAAGGTCAGCGGGTACGGGAAGTCCTGCAACGCTTCAGCGCCGAAAGCACCCTCGTCGTCGATCAGGATGATTGACATCAAAGGCTTGGCTTCGGGGTTCTCAAAATCGGCAGCGTAGGCCTCAATCGGCTTGCCCGGAACAACCACATCAGTGCCCGTATCGGCAACCTGTTCTACATCATCACGTTCGGTCAGGGGCAAAACACGTCTGCCAACGCTGGGAGCTGCGGCGACTTCACCTTCACCTCCGATCTGGGGAACGGATGCTATCCGGGGCAAATCGCTCGGTGATGCATCTTCGTCTCCTTCGACCGCAATCGGGCTATTCTCGAAGGGGTTTGTTTCTGCTTCTGGAGCAGTGGTGTCGGCCACCTCGGGTTCGGCATCCGGCGCAATATCGGTAACGGCGGATTCGGTTTCCGGCGCAACTTCGGGTACGGGTTGAGGTTCAACGTTAGCAGTTTCGGGTTCTGGCCGGGGTTCAACTTCGACGACTGGTTCAGATTGGGCTTCGGGCGCGTCCAGCGACACCTCGGGCAAAGCCTCGGCGTCGGGCGATCCCTGCACCAAAGGCGGTGCCTGCGGCGCAACAGGTGCCTCCGTCGACACGGAAACTGGTGTTGAACGGGCCGCGACGGGCTCATCGGCCTGCGCAGCGTGTTCATTCACCTGGGGCTGGGCCTCAGGCTCGATCTCGACATCCGTCAATTCAGCCAGTGTGTCGGTTTGGTCAAAGATGGATTCGGGTTCGGTTGGCGGCAGGTCCAACACATCTGAATCGCCAACGGTGTCGGTCGCCTCAGCGGTGGTTTCGGGAACCTCTGCCGCAGCGGGTTCCGGAGCGGACACCGCCACTTCTGGTTTTTTCGTCAGAGGCGTGTTCAGAGACAACACTGCCCCCAATACAAGAACAACGACCGTTCCCACGATCATTCCACCGACAAATCCGCCCATCACAATTGCCTCTCGTCCTGGTCCTGCTTCGATCGCATGTTCGCCGTCTGCTGCGGCATTTGCTTGCCGAGGCGCCAGGAACCGGATGTCCCCTTGACGCTGCCGCGCAAGCCTGAGCATGTATGTCCCGACATTATACCGTGGCCCGGGGCTGTATCGCCAGCCCGAAATGCCCAAGCCGAGACAAGTGCCCAAATGCTGCTGCTGATCGACAACTACGACTCGTTTACTTACAACCTCGTACACTATTTAGGCGAACTTGGCGCCGAAATGGTTATTCGGCGGAATGATGCTTTGGATGTTCAGGAAGCCATGGCCATGAACCCGGCGGGCATCCTGCTGAGCCCCGGTCCGTGTGACCCGGATCAGGCTGGCATATGCCTGGCCCTGACCGAGGCAGCGGCTGAAACGAAAACGCCGCTTATGGGCGTTTGTCTCGGGCATCAGACCATCGGGCAGGCTTTTGGGGGAGACGTGATCCGCTGCCACGAAATCGTACACGGCAAAATGGGTACGATGCACCATACCGGCAAAGGTGTCTTCGCCGGGCTGCCCTCGCCCTTTGAGGCGACCCGCTATCATTCTTTGGTGGTTGATCCTAATACGCTGCCCGACTGCCTTGACGTCACGGCCGAGCTGGAAGACGGCACCATCATGGGCCTGCAGCACAAAGAGCTGCCCATCCACGGCGTTCAATTCCACCCGGAATCTATCGCCTCCGAGCACGGCCACGCCCTGCTCAAGAATTTCCTGTCCGAGATGAAAGTTCCCGCATGAGCGACGCTCTGAAACCGCTGATCGGAGCCGCCGCCGACCGGTCTCTGACCCGCGACGAGGCCGAACAAGCCTTCGCAATTCTGTTTGAAGGTGAAGCCACCCCCAGCCAGATTGGCGGACTGTTGATGGCAATGCGCACCCGAGGTGAAACGGTCGAGGAATACGCCGCTGCCGCCGCTGTGATGCGCGCGAAGTGCAACGCGGTCAGCGCGCCCACCGGTGCGATGGATATTGTCGGCACCGGGGGGGACGGCAAGGGAACACTGAACATCTCGACCGCTACGGCCTTTGTAGTGGCAGGCGCCGGTGTCACCGTGGCAAAGCACGGCAATCGCAATCTCAGCTCGAAATCCGGCGCTGCGGACGCCTTGGGGCAGTTGGGAATCAACGTGATGGTTGGCCCGGAAACTGTTGAAAAGGCTTTGGAAGAAGTCGGCATCGGCTTCATGATGGCGCCGATGCACCATCCGGCCATTGCCCATGTCATGCCCTCTCGGCAAGAGCTCGGCACCCGCACGATTTTCAACATCCTCGGCCCGCTCACCAACCCGGCCGGTGTTAAACGCCAACTGACCGGAGCCTTCAGCCGCGATCTGATCCGCCCGATGGCAGAAACACTTGGCCTTTTGGGTTCAGACCATGCCTGGCTGGTACATGGGTCCGATGGCACCGATGAACTGACCATCACCGGCATCAGCTGGGTCGCCTCACTTGAGGACGGCGTTGTCAAAGAGGTCGAGCTTCACCCCGAGGACGCAGGCCTTCCAGTGCACCCATTTGAGGATATCCTCGGCGGCACGCCAGAAGAAAACGCCGTTGCCTTCCGTGCCCTGCTGGATGGGCAGCCCTCGGCCTATCGTGATGCGGTGCTGCTGAACTCAGCCGCCGCATTGGTCGTCGCGGACGCTGCTGCCGACCTGAAGGACGGAGTAGCCAAAGCCGTCGAAAGTATCGACAGCGGAAAAGCCAAAGAAAAAATCGCCGCACTGGCCCGCATGACTCAGGAGGCCGCATGACAGAGACGGTACTGGACAAGATCAAAGCCTACAAACTGGAGGAGGTTGCCGCGGACAAGGCTGAGAAACCTCTGGACGTTCTGGAAAGTGAAGCAAGGTTCGCCCCTGAGGTTCGTGGCTTTGCTGCTGCCCTGCGGACGGCCACGCGCAAAGGCTATGGTCTGATCGCCGAGGTCAAAAAAGCCAGCCCTTCCAAAGGGTTGATTCGCCCGGATTTTGACCCGCCCGTGCTGGCCAAAGCCTATGAAGAAGGCGGTGCGGCCTGCTTGTCAGTGCTGACCGACACACCCAGCTTTCAGGGCGCCAAAGAGTATCTGACCCAAGCCCGCGCGGCCACGTCGCTGCCTGCCTTGCGTAAGGACTTCATGTACGACCCCTACCAGATTATCGAGGCGCGTGCATTAGGTGCGGACTGCATTCTGATCATCATGGCCTCGGTCGAGGACAGTCAGGCGGCTGAACTGGAACAGACAGCGTTCGATTGGGGCATGGACGTCCTGATCGAGGTCCATGACGAGGCCGAACTGGGACGCGCGACACAGTTGAAAAGCCCTCTGATCGGGATAAACAACCGCAACCTCAAGACCTTCGAGACCTCGCTTGATACCACGCGCCGGTTGTCGAAACTGGTGCCGGGCGACCGGACCATCGTATGCGAAAGCGGCCTGAGCACGCCCGAAGACCTGGCCGACATCGCCCGCTATGGCGCGCGCTGTTTTCTGATCGGTGAAAGCCTGATGCGTCAAAACGATGTCACCGCTGCAACGCGTCAATTGCTGGCAAACCCGCTGATCCCCGGAGTGATGTGATGCCACTGACCCACTTTGATGCCCAGGGCCAGGCGCACATGGTCGATGTATCCGACAAGGCAGTAACTGACAGGGTGGCAGTTGCAGCCGGCCACATCAAAATGGCGAAGGAAACCTTTGATCTGATTTCCGAGGGCCGCGCCAGGAAAGGTGACGTTCTCGGTGTTGCACGGTTGGCCGGCATCATGGGTGCAAAAAAAACGCCCGAACTGATCCCGCTGTGCCACCCTCTGCCGGTCACCAAAGTGGCCGTTGAACTGACGCTGGACCCTGATTTGCCCGGTGTTCAGATCGAGGCAACCGTCAAAACCTCGGGCCAGACCGGGGTCGAGATGGAGGCCCTGACCGCGGCCACAACCGCCGCGCTGACCGTCTATGACATGACCAAGGCTGTCGATAAGGCGATGGAAATCGGCGGCATTCGGGTTCTGCTGAAAGACGGTGGGAAATCAGGACGTTACGAGGCAAGATGATTACGGTTGAAGACGCCCGGGCGCTGCTGTTTGATCTTGTTTCCCCGCTTAATGCCGAAACGGTTTCTCTCGCCGACGCCTCCGGACGCGTTCTGGCGCAAGACGTCAGTGCCACCCGCGATCAGCCGCCATTTTCCGCATCTTCAATGGATGGCTATGCACTGAAGGCGACCGAGGTCGAACTGCACGCGATGTTCAAAGTCATCGGTGAGTCCGCCGCCGGTCGTCGTTTCGAAGGCACCGTCGGGCCAGGCCAGACCGTGCGCATCTTCACAGGCGCTCCGATACCAAATGGCGCAGATTTTGTTGTTATTCAAGAAGATACCGACCGTCGCGGCGACCTGCTGACGATCACGGACGAGCCCGGCATCAAGTCCAACATCCGCCCGGCCGGTATCGATTTTCAAAGCGGCACGCAGATCTCGACGCCGCGCGTTCTGCGTCCCGAGGACATTGCGTTGATGGCCGCCATGAACATTCCGGCGGTGCCAGTCACGCGCAAACCCGTCGTTGCGTTGATCTCGACCGGGGACGAACTGGTTATGCCGGGCGAAACCCCTGGGCCCGATCAGATCATCGCCTCGAATACCTTTGGCCTGAAAGCCCTGCTGGAAAACGCAGGCGCGCAGGTGCGTATCCTGCCGATTGCTCGCGACACCGTCGCCTCGCTTGAAACCGCCTTTGGGCTGGCAGAGGGTGCCGATCTGGTCGTTACTATCGGCGGCGCGTCGGTCGGTGAATACGATCTTGTCGCCGATGTTTCGCAATCGCTGGGGATGGAACGGTCCTTCTACAAAATCCGAATGCGGCCGGGTAAACCTCTGATGGCTGGTCGGCTGGGCAATGCCGCGATGGTCGGCCTGCCGGGAAATCCTGTGAGCGCAATGGTTTGCGGCTATCTCTTCCTGGTCCCGATGGTGCGTCGCATGTTGGGTATTGAACAGATTCTAACGCCATTTCGGCGTGCCCGTCTTGCCGAACCGATCACCGAAAACGGCCCGCGTGAACACTATATGCGCGCGATATTGGACGACACTGGCATTCGCGCCTGCACCGATCAGGACAGTTCTCTGCTAAGCGTTCTGGCGCAGGCCAACGCCTTGTTGGTACGCGAACCGCATGATCCCGCGCGCGCAGCCGGGGATGAGGTGCTGTACCTGCCAATTTAGGAGGCGTGCAAATCCGTTGACACAAAACGTGAACATGCGTAGAACAAAAGAAAACGCATGACCGACGAGGTGTGAGCAATGCTGACCAAGAAACAGTTGGATTTGTTGGAATTCATCCACAAACGCGTTCAGGCGGACGGCGTTCCGCCCAGTTTCGACGAAATGAAGGCTGCATTGGATCTGAGGTCGAAATCCGGCATCCATCGCCTGATTACGGCACTGGAAGAACGCGGCTTCATCCGCCGCCTCGCCCACCGCGCCCGGGCGATTGAGATTGTCAAGTTGCCGGAAAGCCTGGGCGGTGAACCTACTGTCGCCTTCAAACCGCGAGTCATTGAAGGCGACAAGCCCGAGGGGCCACGCCCGGCGAATTTCGAACCGGTCACCGTGGACGCCATGGAACTGCCGGTTATGGGTCGCATCGCTGCAGGTGTTCCGATTGAAGCGATCAGTCACGTGTCGCACCGCGTTGCGGTTCCGGGCAGCATGGTTTCGGGCAAAGGTGATCATTATGCGTTGGAAGTCCGCGGGGATTCGATGATCGACGCGGGCATCAATGATGGTGACGTTGTGGTCATCCGCGAAACCAGAGTGGCAGATAACGGCGACATCGTGGTTGCTTTGGTCGAAGATCAGGAAGCTACGCTGAAACGGTTTTTCCGCCGCGGCAACGCTATTGCCCTTGAGGCCGCGAACCCCGCCTATGAAACCCGTGTTCTGCCTGAGGACAAGGTTAAGGTACAGGGACGGCTGGTCGGGCTGATCCGCAGCTACTGAGCCTTTTTTGAGTAACGGTCCCCGGTCAACTCCGGGGACCACAAACGATGGCCGATGACCGCTCGACTAGTTGTTATGCGACCGTTGGAAAAAGCCAGACTTCCGGTCTCTTTCAGACGGTCCGGGTCGAAGAGGCCGCAATCCCCAGCGATATCCAAGGGAACAGCAGAAACAACAATCTGATTTTCCCGGCATTCCCCGAAGCCCTGAGCGGCGCGCTTTCCTGTAACGTGGACCAGTTCCTTGCCCTGCCAGACATAACGTTGGATCGCGCCGGGCGTATCGGGCCAGCGGCGGGCGGCGTTGGTCTGGTTCGCACCATCGCCGTCGTTTTCAAGCCAAACGGTCGCAATAAACCCACTGCCCTTTTCCTTGCTGAGTGCCCGGCCCTTTTCGGTCATGACGCCCACCAATCCGCCGGAATCCGCTATCAGAACTTCGGGCCGTTGCCCTTGCCCCCAAAGCAAAAACGCCACTACTACCGGCGCTACTCCGATCCACTTCGCCCGCCCGCGCCACAGCGCCAGCCACAAAGCGCCGAGGGCAAACATCGGCAAAACATAATGCGGCGGGCTAACGACAAACCCTTGAGCGCCCTCCAGGCCGGAGACCCTGTCCGAGACAATCAGAATCCACTGTAACCCCAACCCCATGACGTGTAGCGCCAGTGCCTCCAACCCGAACGGGGCCAACAGCGCCGCAACAAAGGCCGCTGGCACCACAACCGTCCCCATCACCGGCACCGAGAGCAAATTAGCCAACAGCCCGTAATGAGACATCGTGTTGAAATGCGCCGCCCCGATTGGAGCTGTCGCCAGACCGGCAATGGCTGACGACAGTACCAGCCCCGCAACAGGTTTCGTCCATTTCGGCCCCGGCAATGGACCATTATCCCGCAATTGCCCGAACACTGCCACAAGCGCGGTCGTCGCTGCAAAAGACATCTGAAAACCTGGGCTCAGCAGAGATTCGGGGCGCAACACCAAGACAATCAAAGCGGCCACTGCAACGACCCGAAGAGAGATCGCGCGACGGTCGATCAGTATTGCCACAAGCATGACGCTTGCCATGACAAAGGCCCGCTCGGTGGCGACGTTGCCACCGGACAGCATCAGATAGATGACAGCTGCGACAAGCGCGCAGAGTGCCGCCAGCTTACGCACAGGCAGACGCAAGGCCACGGCGGGAATAGCGGACAGGGCCAGTCGGCAGACCAGAAACACGAACCCCGTCAGCAGCCCCATGTGCAGGCCGGATATCGCCAGCAAATGCGCAAGGTTTGATGCGCGCAAAGATTTCAGCGTCTCCTGCCCCATCCCACTGCGGTCACCTGTGGTAACCGCAGCAGCGAACCCACCGATCTCACCGGGCAGGATCGAACGGACCCGATCAGAGATGGCCATCCTCATCGCCGTGACGCGCACCCCTTCGGTCGCCCCTCCGGGCGGCGCAATTGTCATCACTGGAACGCGGGTGTATCCAACCGCGCCGAGACGCTGAAACCAGGCATGGCGGCGGAAATCGAACCCTCCGGGCTCGACCGGGCCTTGCGGTGGTGAAAGGTGGCCCGTGGTCATAATCCTTTGGCCCGGTGCCAGCGATGCCGGTTCGCCATGTAATGAAAGCCGGACGCGCTGCGGGCGGCGGTCCTCGGGCACGTCCCCTATGCGCACCTGGTCCAGCGTCACCCGCAACGCGTCCGAGGCAGAGCGATCCATGGCCACGACCCGCCCCTCGATCGGACCGTAATAACGCCAAGACAGAACCGGCTCTGCGACCGAGTGGGCCCGCGCGCCGGCCAGTACAAAGCCAGCCGCGATCAGCGCGCTCCCCGTTACCAACGCAGCCCAACCGGTTCGCATCCTGCGACCGGCCCAGACCAGGCCCAACATCAGCGCCAACAGGCACGAATAAACCTGCCAACCCGGTTCGAACCGGAGACTGAAGTACAGACCAATGCCGAAGGCCAGACATACCGGAGACCACTGAAACAAATACCCGGTCTGGTTCAGCAATGCGGCCTCGACCCGTGCCAGAACACGCATGGTTGCCCCCGTCCTTCGGGCTCGTTAGACAGACGCCAAACTATGCCAGACACGGTTACCAAAAGGTTAATCCAAACAATGTCCGATCAGGTCGTCACCCGTTTTGCCCCTTCACCCACCGGTTTTCTGCATATTGGCGGAGCCCGTACCGCGCTGTTCAATTGGCTTTATGCCCGTGGGCGCGGCGGCAAGTTCCTGCTGCGGATCGAAGACACCGACCGTGAACGCTCGACCCCCGAGGCGACTGCGGCGATCTTGCAGGGAATGGAATGGCTGGGACTGGACCATGATGGCGACGTCATCAGCCAGTTCGAGGGGGCAGCGCGTCACGCCGAAGTGGCCCATCAGCTGCTGGACGAGGGCAAGGCATACAAGTGCTTTTCGACTCAGGACGAAATCGCCGAATTCCGCGAACAGGCCCGGGTCGACGGCAAATCAACACTGTTCCACAGCCCTTGGCGTGATGCCGACCCGGCGACCCACCCGGACGCGCCTTTCGTGATCCGCATCAAGGCTCCTCAAGACGGCACAACCGTGATCCGCGATCAGGTGCAGGGCGACGTGACCATCCGCAACGATCAACTGGACGACATGATCTTGCTGCGCTCAGACGGGACACCGGTCTATATGCTGGCTGTTGTGGTCGATGATCACGATATGGGCGTGACCCATGTGATCCGCGGTGACGATCACCTGAACAATGCCGCGCGCCAAATGATGATCTATGAGGCGATGGGCTGGGATGTTCCAGTCTGGGCACATATCCCGCTGATTCACGGACCGGACGGCAAGAAACTGTCGAAACGTCACGGCGCCTTGGGCGCCCAGGAATACCAGGCGATGGGCTACCCTGCGGCAGGTATGCGCAACTATCTGGCCCGTCTCGGCTGGAGCCACGGCGACGACGAGTTTTTCACCGACGAACAGGCGAAGGAGTGGTTCGATCTTGAGGGAATTGGTAAAAGTCCGGCCCGCTTCGACTTGAAAAAGCTCGAAAATCTCTGCGGGCGACATATTGCTGTTTCGGATAACGCTGCACTGCGGCAAGAAATCGAAGCCTATCTGGACGCAGCGGAACTTCCCCGTCTGAGTGCGAAGCAATCAAGCGATCTTGAACGTGCGATGTATTGTCTTAAGGATCGTGCGCGTACATTCCCGGAACTGCTTGAAAAAGCTCACTTTGCACTGATTTCCCGCCCCATTAACCCGGATGAAAAAGCAGCCAAGGCACTGCAATCTGTATCCGACGGTATACTGAAAGAATTGACGCCGCACCTGCAAAATGCTAGCTGGTCGCGAAACGAACTGGAGGAGGCCCTCAACGCCTTTGCAGAGGCACAGGGGATCAAGTTTGGCAAACTGGCCGGCCCTCTTAGGGCGATACTGGCGGGTCGCGCTGTAACACCTTCGGTTTTTGACATGATGCTTGTGCTGGGGCGCGATGAGACTCTGGCGCGGCTTTCCGACGCAGCAAACTAATCCTGGGTTCATATTCAGGTAACGCTGCTCCGCTACGACCCGGTCAGCGCATCCGTGCGTGACCGCCGACCGCACAGCCGATCACTCTTTCGGCACGCGCATGAACGAGGAAGGGACAAAAATGACCGACAACAAAACAGCCACTCTAAAAGTCCATGGTGAAACTTACGAGTTGCCGGTTCATTCGCCAACCGCGGGACCTGACGTAATCGATATCCGTAAGCTCTATGGCCAGGCTGGCGTATTCACCTATGATCCTGGCTTTACGTCGACGGCCAGCTGCGACAGCACCATCACCTATATCGACGGTGAAAAGGGCGAGCTTCTGCACCGCGGTTACCCGATCGACCAACTGGCTGAGAAATCCCACTTCCTCGAGGTTTGCTACCTGCTGCTGTACGGAGAGTTGCCAGCCGCCAAGGATCTGGAAAAGTTCGAAACCACCATCACCCGTCACACCATGCTGCACGAGCAGATGCAGTATTTCTACCGCGGTTTCCGCCGTGACGCGCATCCGATGGCGATCATGGTTGGCGTAGTTGGCGCAATGTCGGCCTTCTACCACGACTCGACCGACATTTCGGACCCGCATCAGCGCGAGGTCGCCTCACATCGTCTGATCGCCAAGATGCCGACCATTGCGGCCTGGGCGTTTAAATACCACATCGGTCAGCCCTTCGTGTATCCGCGCAACGATCTGGACTATGCGTCGAACTTCCTGAGCATGTGCTTTGCCGTTCCGGCCGAAGATTATGAGGTCAACCCGATCCTAAGCCGCGCGATGGACCGGATTCTGACTCTGCACGCGGATCACGAACAGAACGCATCGACATCGACCGTGCGTCTGGCCTCGTCTTCGGGCGCGAACCCGTTCGCCTGTATCGCTGCCGGCGTTGCCTGCCTTTGGGGCCCTGCCCATGGCGGCGCAAACCAGGCCTGTCTGGAGATGCTGGAAGAAATCGGCTCGGTCGATCGAATCCCCGAATATATCGCCCGCGCCAAGGACAAGAACGATCCGTTCCGCCTGATGGGATTTGGCCACCGCGTCTACAAGAACTTCGACCCGCGCGCCAAGGTGATGAAGCAGTCTGCAGACGAAGTGCTGGATCTGCTGGGCATCGAAAACAACCCGAAATTGCAGGTTGCAAAGGCGCTTGAAAAACAGGCGCTGGAAGATCCGTATTTCTCCGAGAAGAAACTGTTCCCGAACGTGGATTTCTATTCGGGCATCATCCTCGAGGCGATGGGCTTCCCGACCTCGATGTTCACTCCGATCTTTGCGCTGTCGCGCACCGTTGGCTGGGTCAGCCAATGGAAAGAGATGATTGCCGATCCGCAGAACAAGATCGGTCGTCCGCGCCAGTTGTATCTGGGCGAAACCAAACGCGATTACGTGGACATCGAGAACCGCTGATCGCCGCGATTGAATGCCAAAGCCCCGGACCTGCATCCGGGGCTTTTTTCTATAGCAGGGTCAATTGATCACCAATCTGAGCCGGGCGGGCAAACAAATCGTATCGCAAAGGTGGTGTGCGCGTCGCCAACCCCAGACGTTTGACCGCCAGTGCGAACCGCTTGGCAATCAGCCCTGCGTATTCCCCTTCACCGCGCATCCGGTGACCCCAGCGTGGGTCATAGTCCCTGCCCCCATGCATTTCACGCAGCTTTGACATGATCTTTTCAGCGCGTGCTGGCTCGTGATCCTTCAGCCAACCCTGCCAAAGTTCCGAAACTTCGCGCGGCAGGCGCAACATTATCCAGCTGGCGGCATCCGCGCCCGCATCCCTGCCCGCCTCAAGCAAGTATTCCAGTTCGTGATCCGTTAGCACCGGAATCACTGGAGACGTCATGACCCGCACCGGTACACCCGCCTCGGTCAGTCGGCGAATGACGGCCAGCCGCCGCCGTGGTGACGGTGCGCGCGGCTCCATCCGGCGGGACAAATCTGCATCCAGTGTGGTCAGCGAAATCCCGACCCGGACCAACCCCTTCGTCGCCATCTGTGCCAGAATATCCAAATCCCGCTCGATCAATGCCCCTTTGGTGACAATGCCGACAGGATGGTTGAACTCCTGAAGAACCGAGAGGCAATCTCTCGTTATTTTGCGGTTTTTCTCTATCGGCTGATACGGGTCCGTATTTGTTCCCAAAGCGATGGTCGCCACTTTGTAGCTCTTGGCAGATAGCTCTTTGCGTAGGGTATCCGCCGAATTCGGGCGGGCAATCAGGCGGGTTTCAAAATCCAGACCCGGAGACATTCCCAGATAGGCGTGAGTCGGGCGTGCAAAGCAATAAACGCAGCCATGTTCGCACCCGCGGTAAGGGTTGATCGAGCGGTCAAAAGGCAGGTCTGGCGAGCGGTTATACGTAATCAGGCTGCGCGCGACCTCATCTCTGACAACTGTCCGTAAAGGCGGGATATCCTCTTCAATCTCCCAGCCGTCGTCACAGGGCACGGTGTCGAACTGCTCGAACCGACCAGCTGTGTTTGAGGCGGCTCCCCGGCCTCGGATATGCGGTGCAGCCATCTTTGTTCCCGTTATGTTCCCATCTTGGGTATACAGGTTTTCATGGAACCCGACAAGCAGGCTGCACAGTTTCGAGGATTTTTCAGCCACTTGATCCCGACGAGACCAGCAAGCAGGAAATTGAACAGAATGCAGGATCATCTTGCAGAAAATTCTGTCGAGCCGAGCAAGAATCTGACGTATAGGTCGGTCTCGAAACTACTGAGGTCGCAATCGTCACAGTCAAACTGCGGCGTTTTGGCCAAAACGGCAAAAATGCCACCACGGGCCGATGGTCCGCACAGCTCAGGGAAGCGCCCCATGTCCGACGAAGAAGACATCGTCCTGTCCGAACTCAACGACGAAGAACTTGTCGAACAGATGTTCGACGATCTTTACGACGGTCTGAAAGAAGAAATCGAAGAAGGTGTAAACATCCTGCTGGAACGCGGATGGACTCCTTATGACATTCTGACCAAGGCTCTGGTCGGTGGTATGACCGTTGTTGGCCACGACTTCCGCGACGGCATCCTGTTCGTCCCCGAAGTTCTGCTGGCTGCCAACGCTATGAAAGGCGGCATGGCCATCCTCAAGCCGCTGCTGGCCGAAACCGGCGCACCGCGCGTCGGCAAGATGGTCATCGGCACCGTGAAGGGCGACATCCACGACATCGGCAAGAACCTGGTTTCGATGATGATGGAAGGTGCAGGTTTCGAGGTTGTCGATATCGGCATCAACAATCCGGTCGAAAACTATCTGGAAGCGCTGGAAAGCGAACAGCCCGACATTCTGGGCATGTCGGCCCTGCTGACCACGACCATGCCTTATATGAAGGTTGTGATCGACACGCTGGTCGAACAAGGCCTACGCGAAGAATATATTGTTCTGGTTGGAGGCGCACCGCTGAACGAAGAGTTCGGCAAAGCGATCGGTGCAGACGGTTACTGCCGTGACGCGGCTGTGGCCGTGGAAATGGCCAAGGATTTCGTCTCGCGCAAGCACAACCAACTGGCCGGCTGATCGGACAATTTATGTGTTCAAGGGTCGTCCGGTTTTCGGGCGGCCCTTTTTTGTTTCCGCAAGCTGCACTATCTGTCGCATAGATTTCCGAGGGGTGCCCGATGCAACAGGACAAATTGCCGGACGATGCCAGCCTGACAACCAAGGGCTACGCCGCTGACACGCAGGGGCAAATTCTGCTGTTGGCCTGCGGCGCACTTGCGCGCGAGATTCTGGATTTAAAACGCCGAAACGGCTGGGACCACATGGCGCTGACCTGTCTGCCCGCGATTCTGCATATCCACCCGGAAAAGATCACTCAGGCGGTTCAGGAGGCGGTGGCAAAGCATCGCGATCACTATGATCAGATCTTTGTTGTCTATGCTGACTGCGGCACTGGCGGCTTGCTGGAGAAAGCGTGCAAGGAATTGGGCGTTGAGATGGTAAAAGGCCCCCACTGCTATTCTTTCTTCGAAGGAAATCAAGCATTTGAGACCCGGGGCGAGGATGAAACCACCGCCTTTTACCTAACCGACTTTCTGGCGCGCCAGTTCGATGCCTTTGTCTGGAAACCTCTCGGCCTCGACCGGCACCCGGAACTGCGCGACATGTATTTCGGCAATTACACCAAGCTGGTTTATCAGGCGCAGATCGAAGATCCTGACCTGACCGCCCGCGCCCGTGAATGCGCCGCGCGGATGGGTTTGGAGTTCGAACGTCGCTTTACCGGCTATGGCGATCTCGAATCCACGCTGACGGATTGGGCAAACCGCAAACCGGCTGATTGATCCGCGTCAGGCGTTTTCCTGCGCGACGTCACGGATGCGTTCGATCATCGCACGCAGCCCGTTTGAACGCTGCGCCGACAGGTGATCGTTCAGACCCAGACGCGCCAGTTCACCGCCTGCGTCCACCTTGGGCACCTCGTTGACCGGCAGCCCGTTATACAGCGACCGCAATACCGCGATCAGCCCCCGAACAATCAGCGCGTCACTGTCACCGTCAAAGCGAAAGACACCACCTTCGATAATGGGGTGCAGCCAAACTTGACTTGCGCAGCCGTTAACTTTTGTGGCTGGCACCTTGAGCGCGTCGTCGAGCGGCTCCATCGCTTTGCCCTGATCAATGACATGGCGGTACCGGTCTTCCCAGTCCTCCAGAAATTCGAAGTCCTCGACAATTTCCTCAAAGGCAGGCGTGGCCATTTTGCGGCGGTCCTTTTGTTGCGATCACAATTGTGACCTATGCCGCCGACCTGCGCCTGTCCACCCCCAAGCGTGGCTTTTCAAACCGTGGAATTTGCGATAACCCATTGCTGGAATTACTGCTCTGGACGCCTGCACCATGCAAAAAACGTTTACTGTTCTTCTGGTCGCCGCCCTGACCGTCTCTGGCTGCAGCAGCTGGAGGGACTCGCGAGCCAACCCGTCCAACTGGTTCGGGTCAGGCACACCGGTTGAACCGGCAGAAGATGACGCCAACGTTCTGGTTCCGGAACAAAAGGAAGGCGGCGGGCTGTTCTCTCGCCCCGAGGTCGAGGACACCAGCGTTCCGATTGCCAGAATTGACGAATTGCGGATCGACCCAACCGCAGGCGGCGCAATTGTCTATGTAGCTGGAACCGCAGCCCGCCAGGGAGCATACAACGCTCAGCTTGTTCGCACGGTGAGTGACGAGAACCAGAAGAACGGCATTCTGGAATTCACGTTCCGCGTGAATTACCCAACCAAGGCGACCAATCAGGGTACCGAGCGGTCACGCATGGTGTCGGACGCCATCAACATCAGCAGTAAAGACCTGGAGAGCACACGTTTGGTACGGGTCGTAGGACAGCAGAACGCATTGGAATCCCGTCGCCGGTAACCGGCGTTACAGCGATACAACCTCGACGTTCTGGCCCTTTGCAGCCAGCGCGATCTTGCCTTCGCAGAGTTTCAGGGCGTCTTCGCCGAACACCTCGAATCGCCAGCCAGACATGGAGGGCAATTCCCGCTCGCCCGCTGCAATCTGGTCCAGTTCCGAACTGGTGGCGATCAGCTTGGCAGCCACGCCCGAACTTTCGGTTTTAGACTTCAACAGCACCCGCAGCAAATCCGCCAACGCCGGGTTCACCTTCAATTTGTCACGGCTGTTGTCGACGCGCGGCAATCGGTCCGAGGGACAGTTCACCCCTTCTTTGACGGCCGTTAATATACCCTCGGCAATTGCACCTTTTCGCGCCTCGCGCAGCAGCAGGCGCGAGCCGCCCAGATCGGACGGAGACTTGGGTTTGGTCGAGGCCAGCTCGATCAATGCATCATCCTTGAACACCCGGCTGCGCGGGACGTTGTTTTCCTGCGCATAAGCCTCGCGGAACTGTGCCAGCGCGCGCACCACGGCTAGAAACTTGGCCGAGTTCGTCCGTGTCTTTACCCGTTTCCACGCATCTTCGGGGCGAACATCATAAGTCGTGGGCAAGGTCAGTGTTCGCAACTCCTCGGCCACCCAATGACTGCGCTTCGATTTTTCCAGCTGGGTTGCAAGGTGTTCGTAGATCTGACGCAGATGGGTCACGTCGGCCAACGCATAGGTCTTTTGCGCCTCGGACAATGGCCGCCGGGACCAGTCGGTAAAGCGCGACGTCTTGTCCACCCCCTGCTTGCAGATCTTGCGTACCAGGGTTTCATAGCCCACCTGCTCGCCAAAGCCACAGACCATCGCGGCAACCTGGGTGTCGAACAAGGGCGTGGGAAAGACACCCGCCTCTACCCAGAAAATCTCAAGGTCCTGACGAGCAGCGTGGAAGACCTTGACCACGTTCTCGTTTCCAAACAGTTCATACAGCGGGTCCAGCGACAACCCGTCCGCCAGCGGATCGACTAGAACCGCGCTGTCTTCGCCCTCGGACGGAACTGCCAGCTGAATCAGGCAGAGTTTCGAATAGTAGGTCCGCTCGCGCAGAAACTCGGTATCTACGGTGACATAGTCATATTCCGCCGCGGCCTTGCAGAAATCGGCCAGCTCTTGCGTCGTTGTCAGGGTTTTCATGCGCGATGCTATTCTTGCTCTTGTTTTCTTCGGCTGATCATCTTGTCCGTACCCAGCCGTAGTGCAGACCATAGGCTGATTATGACACATGTGTAAATCACCCCGAGACGTTCAGGGCAGCAACACCGGAGTCCGATCTCCACTGGCGTAACGGCGCAACACTGCGGGATAAAGCCTGTGCTCGCACACCAGCACGCGGGCGGCGAGGTCTTCAGGTGTGTCGCCAGGTTCGATGTTCACCCGTGCCTGCCCTAGGATCGGGCCATCATCCAGCGCCGCCGTCACCTCGTGGACCGAACATCCATGTTCGGCATCCCCGGCCTCAATTGCGCGGGCATGGGTATTGAGCCCTTTGTATTTCGGCAGCAGCGAAGGGTGGATGTTCAGCATCCGCCCCTGAAAGCGTGAAACGAAATCGCCGGTCAGTACCCGCATGAACCCGGCAAGGCAAACAATATCGGGTTGCGCCTGTTCCAATGGTTTCAACAATTCGGCCTCAAACGCGGCCCGGTCGCCCTTGAAGGGGCGATGGTCTACCGACGCCGTCGGGATGCCGCGCGCGGCCGCTTTTTTCAGCCCGCCTGCCTCGGCGTCATTCGACAGAACCAGACAGGGCCGCGCCGGGTGATCTCCGACCATGCTGTCGATCAGCGACACCATGTTGGAACCACCCCCGGAAATCAGGATGGCGACGCGTTTTTCACTCACAGCAGCTTGCCCGAATAGTTCATGCCGGGGGTGCCGGTGACGGTGCCAAGACGTGAAACCGTCTCACCCGCCTTGGCCAGAAGCGCAGTCAGCCCGTCGGCGCGATCTTCGGCGCAGACTACGATCATACCGACGCCGCAGTTGAAGGTCTTCAGCATCTCGGTCTCGGCGATACCGCCAGTTTCGGCCATCCAGCGGAAGACGGGCGGCAGGTCCCAGGCGTTCAGGTCGATCTCGGCGCCCAGCCCCTCGGGCAGAACGCGCGGCAGGTTCTCGGTCAGACCGCCGCCGGTGATATGGGCCAGCGCGTGCACGCCCCCTGACCGGATCGCCTGCAGCGCTGGTTTCACATACAGCCGCGTGGGCGTCAGCAGTACCTCGCCCAGCGAGCCGTCCCCAAAGGGCGACGCGGCATCCCAGCCCAGACCCGACATTTCAACCAGCTTGCGCACCAGCGAATAGCCGTTCGAGTGCACCCCGTTCGAGGCCAGACCCAGCAGAACATCACCCTGCTGAACGTCTGCGGGCAGATGCGCTCCACGCTCCATCGCACCGACCGAGAACCCGGCCAGATCGAAATCACCGTCGGGGTACATGCCGGGCATCTCAGCCGTCTCACCACCGATCAGCGCGCAACCAGACTGCACACAGCCCTCGGCAATGCCTTCGATGATCCGCACGGCGGTGTCGGTATCCAGCTTTCCGGTAGCGAAATAGTCGAGGAAGAACAGCGGCTCGGCACCTTGGCAGATCAGGTCGTTGACGCACATTGCCACCAGATCGATGCCCACGCCATCGACTACACCAGTATCAATGGCGATCCGCAGCTTGGTGCCAACGCCGTCGGTCGCACCCACCAGAATCGGATCCTGATACCCGGCGTCCTTCAGATCGAACAAGGCACCAAACCCGCCCAGCCCGCTCATCACGCCCGAGCGGTTGGTCCGCTTGGCCGCGGGCTTGATCCGGTCGACCAGAGCGTTCCCTGCATCAATATCAACGCCTGCATCGGCATAGGTGATTCCGTTCTTGCCCGTCGTCATGGCCAGCCCCTCATGAATGGTTCCCGCGCGGGTTATTCGATTGTGCGTCCTGTTGCAACGGTCAGGCTTGACGCGGGCGTTCACCGTGATAGGCAAAGCGCTCAGGCGGGCCTGTAGCTCAATTGGTTAGAGCAGAGCGCTCATAACGCTTTGGTTGGGGGTTCGAGTCCCTCCGGGCCTACCAGAAAATCCGCCAACTTATTGTTTTTATTAAACTTAATTACTCCACGGGGTTAGATTTCCACCCTAAATGAAATCAAGCACTTAGGTTGTCGACTACCCACGAAATTCAAAACCTCACCGAATCCACCTCTGGCCGCCCCCATAGCTTTTCCGGCGCCGGCACGTCGTGGCGTTCCTTCCATTCCGTGATCGCTGCCCAGTGATCCTGCGTCTTGGTGGTGCACCTGCCGGAATGCAGATCGGTCACGGCATTCTCAAGCTATCGCCACCACTGGATCTTGAGCTTCACTCCGTGCCATTTTTCCCAGACGCGCTATGCGGACTGCCAGTCACCGATCGGGCGGGCTTCAAGTTTTTTATCGCCCTCATCGCCACCAATGCTGTTGTCCAGATCAATGTCGGCTCGGGTCCATTTGTTGCCATTGGCGTTCGTAGCCGTGTAGGTGGTCGAGGCGTTCTTCGTTCCGATGGCAGCATATTCTGCCAGTGTCAGGCTCATGGCGTTGGCCGTCTGATCTGCGCCGGCTATGCCTGTAGGATCGCTGTCGATTGTGTTTGCCTTGGCTCCATCAGCAACATTCAGATCTGAGCGAACCTCAACTTCAGAATGGCCTTCGACCGTGTCGACATCGGTAAATCGGGCAATGTCATTGGCCGCAGGAGTTTCAGAGGTATCAACCAGCGCGGTCGCGTCCGATAGACGCGCCTCAAGCAGATCCTTTACCAAGAAGATCCTTTATTTTGACGTCTACAGATGATCTGCCATCCAGTCCGAGAAGGCCGGTATATGGCCGATCTCTCAGTAAACCTCCACCTGAGACAGTGGAAGCCAACCGCCTCTTCGAAACGACTTATAGCGCTTATAGGCCGAGAACCTCAGGGTTCGAAAAATACAAAAACAAAAGGACCATTAGCGCAATGAATGCCAATGTAAGAATAACCCGCCAAAAAAAATGCTGGCAACAACTCCTATTAATGCAGATTGAAACACCAACTCTCCCGGATCGCTACTGTAGTCGAAGAATGACGGAAGAAACACAAAGCCAATTCCTGCGGCGGCAGCACCTACTAGTACTCGCCCCATGTAAGGCCATAGAGCATTTGCAACGAGACCAATAGCGGCAGCTATCGCTATGGGATACCAAGTCTCAGAAAAATCATAGTTTTCAGTTAGCACGGCGAAGGACAACAACCCGACGCCGGCTCCAAAAACGATACTTGCGGGAGTGTACTCACTCCTATTTACCTGATTGCGTGCGTCTGGCTTTGCCGTCACAGGAGTTTTCTTTTTGGGAGGGGGTGCTGGCTTCGGACTTTCAGGGAGTAAGCCTCTTCCCGCGCAGTTCCAACACGTAACCCAGTTTTCGTGCGTCGATTGACCACTACCCCCACAAGCCGAACATCTGGCCGAAGTATTGGATGCAACGTACCCGTTTCCACCACACCTAATACAAGATTTGTTTCCGTCTAAAACCGAACCGGATCCGCTACATGTCGGACAACTCGCCATAACAATTCACCAAATCAAAAATTGCCCAACAATGTACCAGAAGAGAAAAACTTTAGCTACTCTGGCGGAAATACGGTTCCGACGTTCTCGATCTCATTTTCCTATCTTCCGCATTTTTATGATGTACCGCTCCAGTTTATGGATCGCCGCGCCCCATGTATTGGGACCGTGATTGCCGTTGATGCTCTCGCCGATGTCCTGCGGTGATATTCCCTGCTCACGGCATCAGCAGCAGTGTTAAGGGCTTCATCGAACGCCGATATGGAGTGATCATCCTCTAAGATTTTTGGATCTGGCTTCCGGTCCTGCCGCGGGCGCTGTCGGCGCGATAACCTGGCTGGGTATCGATCGCTTCCACCGAATTTCCATGCTCGTTTCGACGCAGAGCTTTCCCGGGAGGATGTCGCTTCTGGTTTAACCGTTCTAGCCGCCTATCTCACTCTCACGACGCTGATCCGTTGGGCGTCTATTCTGGCCTCCCGAAAGGCTTCGACTATAGTTGACAACGCGTCGACCAAGGTTGCTTTCAGCTTCCGGGATTTCTGTATGGGTATGAACCTTGTTCCGGTGTCGCTGCGCTGCGACCACCAACCGAGCCGTATGGCAACTACGGTATTCTCGTACCCGTAGACACGGTTCGTGTTGACCAGATCGCGGACAAGAGTATCGTTGCGCACACCCACCTTGAATTTCTTACTGCTGGCGTGATGGCGGATGATGGGAAGGTCCTTCATACAGCGTTGCCCGACGTCCGCGATATGGCGGGCCTCAATCATCGCCGGATTAACGCCGCCCCCCTGACCCGTGCTTGCCACCGTCGACGGTTTCCTGTGCGAAAGTGTTGCCGTAGCCCATTCGAGCGAATTCAACTTTACCAACATGGTAGTTTCCAACCGCCCGGAATGCCTCAGATCAGCACTTGCGGGACTGGTCAGAGAATTTGAGTAACGGAAGGTTTCTGGCTCATCCGAACCATTAAGGAGTGAAGATGAGACGGAAAGCTGGAACTGCAACATATCTGTCATCTGCCTTAGGGGAAGGCGTCCAGCCTCCAATTCACGTTCCAGTTACCGACGGAGCTTCAGGGACAGGTGGGCGCAAGCCCAACGCGTGATGTGGCCTGATCTTAATGTTTTGCCTGAGCCAGGTATTGATGACGGCTTGAGCGCGTTGTTGGCGAGAGGACGAAGAACCTTCGCCAACGGCAGCCGCATCTGATAACGTTCGATCACCAGAAATGCTGCTATTTCCGCCTGAATCCCCGGAGGTATGGTTTTGAGACGGCTGCTTTTTCTCCTTCTCGCGACTGTCGCGACAGTCGTGTCTGCCAATGCTGAGACGGATGTGGAACTGGAACTGGTGTTGCTGGCCGACGCATCATCGAGCATTCGTGGAGATGAATTCGATCTACAGATCGGAGGATATGCACGGGCCTTCCGCGATCCGCAGGTGGTGCGGGCGATAGAGGATCTTGGCGGCAATGGCATTGCCATTACGTTTGTCCAGTGGAGCGCAACATTCCAGCAATTCGATATTGTACTCTGGCGAAGAGTTCATGACGCGGAAAGTGCAGAAGCTTTTGCCGAGGCGATTGAACACCAAGCGCGTCAGGTTGTCAGCTTTGGCACAGCTACGGGCAGTGCCCTTGCCTACGGCGAAAAGCTATTTGGTCGTAACGCGTTCCGAAGCAAACGGAAGGTGATCGACATTACGTCGGATGAACACTCTAACCAGGGTCCGCATCCCCGGAACGTGCGCGACGCTATTGTGGAACAGGGCATCACGATCAACGGTCTGGCGATCCTCGATGACAGTTTTGAACTGGAAGCCTATTTCAGAGACGCTGTGATTGGTGGGCATGGCAGTTTCGTTATCGTTGTCGACACATATGCGGATTTCGCTTGGGCAATTCGCCTGAAGCTGTTGCATGAAATTAGTGGTGAGCCAATTTCGTAACGAAAGTCATTGGTAGAAACCGATCTGACGGACGTCCGGAAGCCACTTTGTTGGAACTCTCGAATATCCGCTCTGAACCCCAACAGGTCATTTCGGAGAGGCTGGTTTGCCGCATTCACATTGGCCCGCGCTCCAGTTCCTGGTGGACATTCGCGACCAGATATTGCAATTCCCAAAAGCGCTAAAAAGGCGAGCTTTCAATGTCCCTTCAAGGCGTTGCTATATTGCAGTCGTTCTTCGAATTGACCTGACTTAGCGGTTGAGACGACCGAACAGCCCGACAACGCGCTATTTCATAGATGTTGCTAGAACTTGATCCGCGATCCAATCGAACACAAGCCTGGGACCCCGGCCCGAACTGGTATGGCTCCGTGACATTACATAACCAGCGTCGCTAGTGACCAAATCGTCCGTAACGGTCACCAGAGAGCCTTTGCTGAGCAAATCATCAATCAATCCAATCCAACCCAAAGCGACGCCATCGCCTGACAAAGCAGCCTGAGTGACCATGTCGTAATTGTTGAAACTGATGTAATTTTTCTTCCTTTCGCCAGTTATGCCAAAGCTATCAAACCACCCTTGCCAGGTTTGCCAGGCTGCGGTTGCAGGTTTTGAAAGGCTCAGAAGTTGAACATCCAGCAAGTCCGCGGGATATTGGATTGGTCCAATCTTCTCTAATAGCTGAGGGCTGCAAACAGCGGCGACGACTTCTTCCAAGAGTAGTATTTCATCAGGTTTGATCCGGTCTTTCGGCGCAACATGGATATGAATGTCGCAATCGGTATCATCCAAACCGGGCGGCACAGTTGAGGCCAAAATCTGAATTTCGATTTCATCCCCAATTTCCTCTCGGAGGTAACCAAGACGCGGTAGCAACCAGAAAGTTGAGAACGCAAAATCGGCTGAGATTCGAACCCTGGGTTTGGTTTTTCGTTCAAGCAAAGAATTTACCGCATAGTTCATCTGCGTCATTGCGGGTCTGACAACATTCAAAAGCCGCAACCCCTCGTATGTCAGTGAAACGCCACGGTGTTCTCTCTTGAAGAGGACAACACCCAGATCAACCTCCAAACCTTTTATCCGTTGCGAGATCGAGGATTGGGTCAGCCCGAGAGCGTCTCCGGCACTTGTAAAGTTCCCGTGTTTCGCAACCATTTCGAACGCATAAAGCGCCACAAGGTTGCGGCTTAGGTTGGTATTAACTCTGCTAATGTCATCCATAACTACTCAGCTACTGCAAAAGAGAGAAAATATATACCAAAAACTGTGCTAATGGGCGCGAACGCAGCCCTGTGAGAGAAACACGGGAGCCAATGATAACCAAACAAAGCCGCGGCCATAAGCGCGGACAGACATCCGATTAACGAGATTCACGTGCATACGTTGGCTCTAAGAAGCTGAGAATTTCGGCAAATCTTAACTCCCGGACCCAATGAGATTGGCGAAGCAACTTGTTTGCATCGTTGGTCTCATTGGTTTCCCGGGAATATGGGCGGTCGGGTCAAAACAGACAGACTGCTCGGCCTGAAAACAATAAAAACAGGGAGAAGTTGATTATGGCGATAAAGCCACCTCTTTCAGAGCTTCCGATTAAGACCGCTGATAACGGTTTTTATCGGGGGTTCAGCGTCAACGTCACGGTGATCAGTAAGATCATCATCAGTTTGCTGGTAGTCTGGTGCATCGTGTGGCCAACCCAGGCAGGCAGGATCCTCGGCGACTGGAACGCAGCCATTCTGGCTCAGTTTGCTGCATGGTACATCTGGGTCGTAACCGGGTTTGTTATCGTCTGTATTGGTTTGGCCATTTGGCCAGCCGCAGGACGTTTGAACCTGGGTGTTGACGGTGAAAAGCCGGAATTCTCGAATTTCTCATGGTTTTCGATGATGTTCGGTGCAGGTATCGGTGTTGGAATGTTGACCTGGGCCGTTGCGGAACCTGTCGCGCATTTCAAGAACAACCCATCGGTTATTCAGGGAGTCACCACAGCCTTAGATGCAGACAACGTGCGTACCGCTTACGTCTGGTCCTACTTGCATTGGGGCTTGGGCGCCTGGGCGTGCTACGCGATTGCAGGTCTGGCACTGGCGTTCTTCAGCTATCGCCGTGGGCTACCGCTGACGATCCGCTCATCCCTGACACCGCTTTTTGGCAAGGCACTTTCGGGAAATCTTGGGCACCTGATCGATATCGTTGCCGTTGTTGCCACGATCCTCGGTGTGGCGCAGACACTTGGCTTCGGTGTCGAGCAATTTGTGGCGGGTCTGACACGTATCGGCATTGGCGGTCTGGCAAATACGGACGGTTCAGCCACAACGCTAGGCATCGTAGTCGCCCTACTGGTCATTATGGGGGCTTCGACGATGTCGGCTTTGTCCGGTGTGGGTAAGGGCATCAAGTGGCTTTCGAACATCAACATGGCATTGTCGATCTTCCTTTTGAGTTTCTTCATCCTGTTCGGGGCGACATTCTTTGGTGCCAAGGCCTTTTTTGTCGGCATCTGGGATTACCTGATTGCTTTGCCCTGGCTCAGCTTCAACGTCTATGCATCAGATGGCGTCGAAGGGTCCGAATCTTTCCTGCTGGCACAATGGCAGGGCTGGTGGCCAGTGTTCTACTGGGCGTGGTGGATTGCGTTTGCTCCCTTCGTGGGGCTGTTCCTGGCGCGTATCTCGCGCGGTCGTTCCATCCGTGAGTTTGTTCTGGGCGCAATGATCGTGCCCTCGCTGATGTGCTTTGTCTGGTTCGCATGGGCTGGAGGCACCGCCATCGACCTTGAGCTGAACGGAAACGCGAATGGTGTGATCCTTGATGCGGCCAATGGTGACAAGATCTTTGCCATGACAACGTACATGCTCGCGCCGATAGCGGAGTTCCTTGCATGGGCAATGGCGGTAGTGATCGTGATCCTGTTGATGACGTTCCTTGTCACCTCGGCTGACTCGGCTGTGCTAATCGTGAATACGATCAATGCGGCTGGTGACGAAGGTCCCAAGGCTCGTCCGCATATCATGTTCTGGGGTGCTGCTCTGGCATTGGTGGTTGGTGGCTTGCTGATCTCAGGCGGAACAGGAGCAATCCAAACCGCGATGGTCATCGGGGCGCTGCCATTCTCAATTGTCATGGCGCTAATGTGCATCGCGTTGATCAAAGCGATCTGGAACGATGGGCGCCGCGAAGCCGCCGGCGTCGCATCAACTATTGATCCAGAAACATCGACGATGCCAGCCGAATAGTTTTCGTGTATCCAACTGTGACCCCAGGTCAAAACTGGGGTCACGAATAGGACAAAGACATTCGCAGAAATTTACCGAAAATACGAGTTCAAGCGCGGCATACTGACGGCAAATTATAGTCGAAAACGTTCCGCGGACCGAAGTTTGCAAAGCCTGCTTTGTGCAAAGCTGCAATCGATGATGGTAGATGCTGCAAACGCAGCGAATGGCGGCGTGACGGCCAGTCGCTAAATGCACCCTTTTCAAGGGGAGCGACTCTGGCAACCTTCCCGACCGCGTCACTCATTCTTGCAAGTTATTCTCTGGCAAATTTGGCCGACTTTTCCGAGGATGCATCGGAAATACTGCCAACCTCGGTGTCCCAATGACATCGAAAGTTGTCTATTTCTTTTCTTCTCAACATCTCTTCAATGAAAAACTTTTTATATTTTGTCTTGCAATGGGTGTTTCTTCCATGAGTCTTTCCCCCTGTGACACTGAAGGAGACGAACGAATGAAACCTCCCGATAACAGCCTCGGACAGCTACTGCCCATCAGCAGGATTGAGTTCTGTGAATGGGCAGCTCGGCAGGACGTCGACCATTGTGTCGAGTGGCCGTTCGCAACCTTTCTCAATGGCTACGGACACATCAAAAACACAGGTGAGGGAACCACGGCTCACAGAGTGGTTCTGATCATGACATCAGGAAACTCACTATCGCCCGATCACATCACAGCACACGAGCCAGTAGTTTTTCACAACAGGTTGCGCGTGAACCCGAAACACCTGCGTTGGGCGACCACAAAAGAAAACTCAGATGACCGGCTGTTAGACGCAACTGCAATTTGAGGCAAAGACGTACTGACTGGTGTATCCGAGACTCCGAGCGAACAGTGCCGCGCGTATGTCTATCAGTACAACAAAGGACGTCAAAAGCAGGTCCATCTCGGAGTATTCGAAACCGCTGATAAGGCAGCCGAAGTTGTAACAGCAGCCACGCGTGAAGGTTCGTTAGCAAAGGAGCCAATCGTGCTGACAGTCAATGACACGACAAAATTTGCTCAGAATGCGGCGGTTCGAACAATCACTAAGGCGGCTCGTTGGTGCCAGAACGAATGCACGAGCCAGCACCTTACCAAGGAAGCATGGCGCGATCTCGTTGAGCTTCTCGCCGGGGATCCCGCTAGTATTGGTCCCGATCATTCTCGCGCGGTTCTGATCGACCTGATCGGCGCGGCAATCGTCAACAACAACGACATCGACGCCACGCCTGAGAGGCAGGCTGATGGTTCAATGAGGCAAAGGTGCAAGGTTAGCTCCGCGGCGTCAGAACGGGCCCATCGTCCATCCTGCCTCACTTGGGTGCACCCAGCTATGAAATCGACGCGTTGCAGGGCCAAGAGTTGGGCAACGACAAAACCAAGCTCTACATAGAGGAAGCGGAGCGGAGAGCCATCGCATCAAGCCTTGGCAAGTGCATGTCGAGGCTCAAATGGTGAAAACAATTACCCCACGCCGAAAGTTCTAGTTACCTAATGCTCGCCAAAACCCCTTGTTTTTATATTTCTTTTTGACCTGCTCGCAGTCCCTACGGGCGTACCAAAACCGCAATGATCTAAATTAAAAATGCGCACAATCTTCTCAGAACCCCGCTGTGATTTCCAATGGAGTTGAAGATAAATGCTCCGAGAATCCGATTGTTTTTACCCGATTCCGGTTCAAGCTGCCCCGGCGGTGGAAATGGCACCGGCAGTTCTTGGTGCTCAGACCATTCCGCGCAAACAGCCCCCTTTTTAGTTTTGGCTACGGAATCTGACCTTTCCTCAGGTTGCGGCCTCACGCTTCTGGATAGAAGAAAGCCAAGCGGCACGCGCTGCCGCCTAGGGAACGTCAAACCAAAATCAGGATGAGGTACGCAGATAAAGCTGCGAGCAATGCCAGCAGTCCTGCCGTCGTTGGACTTGAATCGGACCGCTTCTGCTCATGAAGAACGCCAGCGATGAAGGAGAGGAACGTCGATGCGCCGATTAAACCAAGCGCGACTATTTTCAACAAAACCGCAAAAGCAACACTCATCTTACTCCCCCCTACCGCAATAAATCTCACGTTGATCCTTTGATAGCTAGCAATATGTTAAAAATATGTTTTTTCTTCCCGGCACCTACTTGGCCTTACGTTATTACAAGGTTCACACGTTGCCTGCATTTTCTGGCGCTTCAGCCCCGGCCCGTCACCTACAAGAGCTTAGCCACTTGGTCTGATAGTCATCTCACCAGCCGACTTGTTCCGAACAATGTCGATCCGTTGCTTTCGGCCAGTCCATCCAAACACCTACTTCTCACCTTGCTTCGTTTCCGGATTCGTTTTCTTCTGCATCCCCGAGGCTGAGTGTGAGGTCACATCGACATGGTAGGAAAAAACCAGCCCGCGACCCGTCTTGTTGTCTTCGTCGCCCCCAGCTTCAATATGTCGGCCACAATGGGATTTATTGATCCGTTCCGCGCCGCCAATTACCTGGACGGTCGCTCTTATTTCAGATGGGAATTCGTATCGGAAACCGGAGGGATTTGTGTTTCCAGCAATGGGGCTGGGATTGATACGCAAGCGCTGCGCGATCTCGACCCTGCCGCACCCGACATTGCCATTATCTCGACCAGTTGGAACCCTGAAAAGCATCTGACTGACAAACTCGGTAGCGTTTTGCGCCAATGGGCGCGGTCTGGCACCACGTTGGGCGCGTTAGACACGGGGGCCTTTGTTCTGGCGCAGGCTGGGTTACTGAACGGGCGACGCGCGACGGTCCATTACGAACATATCGACGCCTTTCAGGAGCTTTACCCAGACATTGAAGTGGTCGAAAACCTCTATGCGCTGGATGGCAACCGGATTACCTGCTGTGGTGGTAGAGCTTCGGTAGATTTCGCGCTGCAGATTGTTCAGGGAATCCATGGCAGCGCGCAGGCCAATGCCGCCGCGCGGTATATCTTCCATGACCGCCTCCGAGGCCCAGCCGCCATGCAGCAGCCCGAAGGCAGCGAGCCGCTGGGGGCGCAGGTTCCAGCCACCCTGAAGACCGCCATTCAGGTGATGGAGTCGCATCTGGAAGACCCCCTGCCGATACCCGAAATTTGCGAAAAATCCGCTGTCTCGCATCGCCAACTCGACCGGCTGTTCGCCACCTATATCAAGAAGACACCGGCCCTGTATTACCGCGACATCCGGCTGGACCGGGCGCGTGGGTTGGTGACGCAGACCGAGTTGCCGATTGCTCAGGTCGCTATGGCGTCAGGCTTTGCCAGCCAGGTCCATTTCAGCCGCTCTTACAAGGATCGCTTCGGTCTATCGCCCAGTCAGGACCGGACCGAAGGTCGTATTCCGTTCGAATACCGCGCTTGGCCAATGCACCGGAAGCCCAAAACCTGAACCAACCGTGTGGCGTAAATAGTTAACTAGATGGCGTAAAAAGTTAAGCTTACCTGCGCGGTTTAGAGGAACATAGCTTTAGCAAGCCAACCCTCCGGGCCAAACCCGGACGCGTTACGTGGAGCCCAAAAATGAGCGCGCTGCCGTCCAAAGAGCAATTCGACCGGATATCCGACGGGTTCAGCCCCGACCCGTTCAACACCCAATCCCTGAATGCCGAGGCCTATGTAGACCCAGCCTGGCATCAGGTGGACCTGAACGAAATCCTGGCCAAGACATGGCAATGGGTTTGCCATGTCGAAAAGCTCCGTGCGCCCGGGTCCTATGTGACGGCTGAAATCGCAAACCGCCCCGTTGCCGTGGTGCGCGACCGCGAAGGCACGCTGCGCGCCTTCTACAACGTCTGCAAACACCGCGCCCATCATCTGTTGTCTGGTGAGGGTGAAACAACCCGCATAATGTGCCCCTACCACGCGTGGGTTTACAAGCTGGACGGTCAGTTGGTGCGCGCGCCCGAAACCGAGAGCCTGACCAACTTCAATACCAAGGACATCTGCCTGGATCAGGTGCAGGTCGAGGAGTTTGCGGGCTTCATCTATGTCAACCTCGACCCCACCGCGCGGCCGTTGCGCGAGGTCTCGGGCAATTTGGAAACCGAAATCCGGCACTGGGCCCCGGATATCGAGAACCTGACCTTCGGCCACCGACTGACCTATGACATCAAGTCGAACTGGAAGAACGTCGTCGATAACTTCCTTGAATGCTATCACTGTCCGACCGCGCATAAGGACTTCTGCGATCTGGTCGACATGGACACCTACAAGGTGACCACCTACGGCATCTACTCCAGCCATATGGCCGAGGCAGGCAAAGGCGCAAACACAGCCTATGACGTTTCGAACGCGACCGTGCGTACCCATGCAGTCTGGTGGTTGTGGCCCACAACATGCCTGATGCGCTATCCGGGACGGTCGTCGATGATCGTGCTGAACATCATCCCGATTGGACCTGATCGTACACTGGAAACCTACGACTTTTTTCTTGAAACCCCGGAACCCGATGAGATGGAGTTGGAGGCTATCCGCTACCTCGACGAGGTTCTGCAACGCGAGGATATCGACATCGTCGAAAGCGTACAGCGCGGCATGAGCACACCTGCATTTACACAAGGCCGCATTGTGCATGACCCGAACGGATCGGGAAAATCAGAGCACGCGGTGCATCACTTTCACGGGCTGGTACTGGACGCCTACGCGCAGGCTGCACCGTGACACAACCGAATATCGTTGTGGTCATGGCCGACCAACTGGCACCGCATTTCTGCGGTACTTACGGTCATCCGACGGTGAAAACGCCCCACATGGATGCACTGGCCGCGCGCGGGATGCGGTTCGACGCCGCCTATTGCAATTCTCCGCTCTGTGCACCGTCGCGCTTTGCCTTCATGTCGGGACAATTGATCAGCCGGATCGCGGCCTATGACAATGCCTGCGAGTTCCGCGCCTCGGTCCCCACCTTCGCGCATTACCTTCAGGCCCTGGGCTATCGCACCTGCTTGTCAGGCAAGATGCATTTCATCGGCCCGGATCAGAAACACGGGTTTCAGGACCGGGTGACCACCGACATCTATCCCTCGGATTTTGCCTGGACTCCGGATTGGGAAGCCCCGGACGAGCGTATCGACAAGTGGTATCACAACATGCAAACGGTCAAGGAAAGCGGTGAGGCCATCGCCACCTTCCAGACCGATTACGATGATGAGGTCGAATTTGCCGCCCGCCGCTGGTTGATCGATCGCGGGCGCGACCGGGCCGTCGGAGATGAATCGCCATTCTGTCTGGTCGCCAGTTTCATCCACCCGCATGATCCATACGTGGCCAAACCGGAATGGTGGAACTTCTATTCAGACGACGACGTACCGTTGCCGGAATTCACCCTGACGCCCGAAGAACAGGACCCGTTTTCGCGCCGGGTAATGGACGGGATCGAAGCAAGTTATGTCCCTCTGACCGAAGAGGAAATCCGCCGCGCCCGTCGCGCCTATCTGGCCAATGTCAGCTATTTCGACAGCAAGCTGGGCGCGATGGTGAAGACGCTGAGCGATATCGGAGAGCTGGACAACACCATCGTCATCGTCACTGCCGACCACGGCGACATGCTGGGCGAGCGTGGGCTGTGGTACAAGATGAACTTTTTCGAACACTCTGCCCGCGTGCCGCTGATCATGGCCGGTCCGGGTGTCGCGCAGGGCACCGCATCGAACGCCTGTTCTCTGATCGACATGCTGCCGACCTTCGTGGAAATCGCCGGAGGCAGCGACGCTGCGCTCGGCGAGCCCGTGGACGGTCGCTCCCTGATGCCGTTGGCGCGCGGAGAGGCTGACTCAATCGATGAAGCCATTGGCGAGTACTGCGCCGAGATGACCCCCTACCCGGTATTCATGATCCGCAGCGGGCCATTGAAATATATCCATTGCGACCCTGACCCTCCGCAACTCTATGATCTGGCCATTGATCCGCTGGAAAAAGTGAACCGGGCGCGAGACCCGGATTACGCCGACCAAGTGGCGCAATTCGCGGCGCGCGTCTCACAGCGTTGGGATAGCGAGAAGCTGCGGGCGGATGTGATTGCCACACAAAAATCCCGCCGCGCCCTGCATGCGGCTATGGAAGCCAACCCGGTTGAGAGCTGGGACTACAACCCGCCACGCGACGCCTCGCAAGATTACGTACGCAACCACATGGACTGGACGGTTGCGGCGACACGCTATCGCTACCCGCCTTTGAAGGAGGCCAAGGAATGATGCTGAAAGGCAAAACCGCTCTGGTCACCGGCGGGCGCGGTGGAATCGGCCGCGCTATCGTCGCCCGGTTTCTGCGCGAAGGGGCACGGGTCTATGCCGCTGACCTGACGCCTGAAGGGTCTCTGGCCGCGCATGACGACGACGGCAGCATCTTTGTCAAACTTGATGTGACACTGGAAGCGGATGCTATTGCGGCTATGGAGCAGGTCGCACAGGACGCGGGCCAATTGGACATTCTGGTCAACGCAGCAGGGATCGAGATTGAGAAGACGATTGAGGAAACAACACTAGAAGAATGGAACCTGTCCTTTGCGGTCAATGTCACCGGCACGTTCCTGACTTCGAAACACGCGCTGCCGTTGATGCGGAAGGCTGCTAAGGGCGGCACGGCATCGATCATCAATTTCGGCAGCTATGACGGCTTTATCGCGGACCCCGGCCTTGCCGCCTATTGCGCGACCAAGGGGGCTGTTCATGCGCTGACCAAAGCGATGGCCTGCGATCACGGCCCCGAAGGTATTCGCGTGAACGCCATCTGCCCCGGCTATGTCGATACCCCCATGTTGCAGAGCTTTTTTACCGGCGACGGTTCGGGTGGCGGTGGCAATACCATCGATCAATTGCAGCAAGCCGTGCGCGATGTGCATCCAATGCGCACGTATGGAACGCCGGAAGACATAGCGAACTTAGTCAACTGGTTGGCCTCTGACGAAGCCCGTTACGCCAGCGGCCAGCTATGGGTTTTGGACGGCGGGCTGAGCGCGCAGGTTCAGCAGATGAAGCTATGAGAAATCTGGGCCGATGGGGGAAGACATGCGGACAAAAATGCTGATCAACGGAGAGATGGTCACCGGCAATCGCGACCCCTTCCCGGTTTTGGATCCGACGACCGGAGAAACCGTCGCGCAGGTGCCCGAAGCCACGCCGGAACAGGTTGAGGCTGCAACACGTGCGGCGCACGAGGCATTTGAAACCTATCGCCTAAGCACTCCCTCTGAACGGGCCGGGTATCTCAACGCGATTGCTGATGTGATTGAAGAGAACATCGAGGAACTGGCCGAGCTGGAAACGCTGGATGTCGGCAAGCCCTGGCCGATGGCCCGGGACGAGGAAATGCCGCTGACCATCGACACGTTTCGGTTCATGGCCGGTGCCGCGCGCACCATGACCGGATCGGTGGCCGGGGAATATGCGGCGGTCCATACCTCAATGATCCGCAAGGATCCGATTGGTCCTGTCGCCTCAATCGCGCCGTGGAACTATCCGCTGATGATGGCCGCGTGGAAAATCGCGGCCCCACTGGCCGCGGGCTGCACCATCGTCATGAAGCCCTCCGAGATTACCCCTCTGGCAACGTTTCGGCTGGCCGAACTGCTGGCCGATGTGCTGCCCAAAGGTGTGCTGAATGTTGTGCATGGCCGGGGGTCGTCGGTCGGGGACAAGCTGATCAACGATCCGCAGATCGAGGGCATTTCGATCACCGGCTCGCCCGCCACCGGAATGGCGGCGATGCGGGCGGCCTCGAACCAGATCCGCCATGTGCATCTGGAGCTTGGAGGCAAAGCCCCGGTCATCGTGTTCGACGATGCCGATATCGACGCGGTGGCGGAAACGATCCGTTATGGCTCGTTCTTCAATGCGGGTCAGGACTGTGCCCAACCCTGCCGTGTGATGGTGCAGGACAGGGTTTACGACAAGCTTGTCGCCGCCGTCTCGGATCAGGTCAGCCAGATCAGGATCGGCGCCCCCAAGGCCGACGGCACCGAAATGGGCCCCATCGTATCGGCCGCCCAAAGGGACCGCGTTGCGGCGTTCGTTGACCGCGCCCGCTGCAATTGCGAGATAGCGGTCGGTGGACAGGCCGCAGACGGCCCCGGATTTTTCTACCAGCCGACCGTTGTCGCCAATGTCGACAATGACGCCGAGATCGCGTGCAGCGAAGTCTTTGGCCCCGTCGTCACTCTGTCGCGCTTCTCCGAAGCAGAGGACGCCCTGCGGATCGCCAATGCCGGGCGCTATGGTCTGGCCTCTTCGGTCTGGACCAAGAATGTGTCGACAGCGATGAAAATGACCGCCCAGCTGCGCTATGGCATGACCTGGGTGAACACGCACGGGATGCCAGCAGCGGAAATGCCTTGGGCCGCGATGAAGGGCTCGGGAACCGGATGCGACATGTCGGTTTATGCGCTGGATGCCTATACATCCGTGCGGCATGTGATGGTGGCGCACTGATGCGGCTGGCTGGGAAAAGAGCACTGGTGACCGGTGGCCGCCAGGGCATTGGGCGCGGGATTGTCGAAGCCTTCCTGCGCGAAGGTGCGGCCGTCACGACCTGCGGACGTGGCCCAAGGCCCGAGGGGTTGGCGGACAGCGTGATCTGGTATCCGTTGGACGTCACCGACGCAGCCGCTGTCGAAGAACTGGCCAACACGACAGACGGTACAGATATCCTAGTCAACAACGCAGGCGTTCAGATTGAAAAGTCCGTCACCGACAGCACGGACGCCGATTGGGATGTGGTGATCGGCACCAATTGCCGGGGCGTGTTCAACATGTGCCGCGCCTACATCCCCCGAATGCCCGAAGGTGCGTCGATCATAAATATCGGCTCAATTTCAGGCCAGGTCGCCGACCCGTCGATGGCGCTGTACAACGCGTCCAAGGCGTTTGTGCATGGGCTGACCCGTTCGATTGCCGTGGACCACGGCCCCAGGATACGCTGCAACGCGATCTGCCCCGGATGGATCGAAACGGGAATGCTGGATGCTGGTTTTGATCAGGCGACCCATCCCGAGGCCGCGCGACAGGATGCTTTGGCCCGCCACGCCACGCGCCGCTTCGGCAAGCCCGAGGACATCGCCAGCATGGCGGTCTGGCTGGCCTCGGACGAAGCCGGATTTGCCACCGGCCAATTGTTCACAGTGGACGGGGGCCTGACGGCCGCCTCTCCCCTCAACCCGGGACTGTTCTGATGGAGTTCTCACACACGGCTTGTTTGGGTGGCGGCACCATCGGTGCCAGTTGGGCATCGCTGTTTCTTGCCTCGGGGCGCTCAGTAGCGATGTATGACACGGACCCGGACGTCGAACGGAAAGTGCGGACCTATATCGAAACCGCCTGGCCCACAATGACTCAGCTTGGGTTGGCTACCCAAGGCACGCCCGACGCCATCACGTTTCACACCAGCGCGGCCCAAGCGGTCGAAGGTGCGGCCTTCGTGCAGGAAAACGTCCCCGAACGCCTACCGATCAAACACGCCACCTTTGCCGACATTGAACCTGCTCTGGCCCCCGATGCCATTGTCGCCAGCTCTGCCTCGGGGCTGACACTCAGCCAGATGCAGCCGGGGTGGAAGGACCCTGCGCGATTCGTTCTGGGCCACCCGTTCAACCCACCGCATCTAATCCCTCTGGTCGAGGTTTTGGGCAACGAGCATACCGCCGATGGTGTAGTTGATGCGGCTGAGCGCTTCTATCAGGCGGTCGGCAAAACCACGATCCGTCTGCACAAAGAGGTGCCCGGCCATGTCGCCAACCGTCTTCAGGCCGCGATCTGGCGCGAGGCGATCAGCCTCGTGGTGTCTGGCGTCGCCTCGGTCGAGGACGTGGACAAGGCCGTCTGGGCCGGACCGGGTCTGCGATGGGCGGCCATGGGACCGACCATGCTGTTCAACCTCGGGGCGGGAGAAGGTGGGTTACAGGCCTTCTGCGACCATTTCACGGATACCTTCAACGGCTGGTGGGATGATTTGGGCCAAATCTATCTGACCGATGAGGTCACCCGCATTCTGACACAGGGTGTCGAGGCCGAAGCGGCGGGCAAGTCCCCGTCCGAACTGTCCAGGACAAGGGACGCCCTGATCGTTGCCATGCAAAAATCGGTTGCCGGATTGCGGTGACCGCCATGCCGTCAACGTCCGATGATGATATCCGCACAGAGGCCACCCAGCCGTTCGCTTTTGCTCAGGCGCAGCACGCCGCCATGGGCGCGCGCGATATCCGACACGATGGCAAGGCCCAGCCCGACACCGGTACCCTGATTCTGATTGCGCGCCGGATCAAGGCGCGAAAAGGGTTTCACCGCCTCGGATCGCTGGCTTGGAGGAATGCCCGGCCCATCATCCTCGACCCGAATACGTATGGATTTCGGAGAAATCGATAGGCTGACATCGGCACGCTTGCCGTATCGCACAGCGTTCCCGATAAGGTTCTCAACCGCGCGCCGAATGGCGGTAGGGCGCAACATGGCCGTTCCTTCCCCGTCGACCGAGATCAGATCAGCTGCATACCCCGCCCGCCCCGCATCTTTGACGATCTGTCGCAACAGGGCTTCGGGATCAACGGATTCGGGCGATCCTTCTGCCGCTCCACGCGAAAACTCGAGGAAAGCGTCCAGCAGCAGCTGCATCTCATCGACATCCTGTTGCAAGGGCGCGGCCTCATCCTCGGGCAGCATCGACAGGCCCAGTTTCAGACGGGTCAGCGGGGTTCTGAGATCGTGACTCACCCCTGACAGCATCATGGTGCGTTGCTCCATCTGGCGTTCGATACGGGCGCGCATATCCAGAAAGGCACTGCCCGCTGCGCGCACTTCGATGGCGCCGCCCGGTGAATAAGGCACCACCCGACCCCGGCCAAAGGCCTGCGCGGCCTCGGCCAGACGGGTGATCGGACGCAATTGATTGCGCATGTAGAGGAACGAAATTGAGGTCATGATGATCGCAAAAAACAGCATCGTCACGATCAGCTGATGTGGTGCCACCGGGGAAAGGCGGCGGCGATCAAAGGTCAACTGCAACTGGCCAAGATCGGTTTGCATATAGACGCGCGCCTCTTGCCCGCTGGGCAAAGCAACCGCAGCAAGGTCCGGCAACAAGGCGCGCAGATCCGCTTCGACCTGCGGTGCGATGAAATCGTACCAGCGGCGTCGCCCAACTGTCGGCTCTTCGTTGATGTCCAGAAAGCGCGCCTTCATATCCAGCGCCTGCAGATCGGGTCGGACAGCCGCCAACGCTTGTTGCTGCGTTTCGGTTGCATTCACCTCATCAACCACCAGCATCACCTCGCGCGAGGCCGCCCGGGTCATTTGCGCAGTGACATCTTCAAGATGCTTTTGCAGGAACGCGACACCTACCACCAAAAGCAGGACGACCACTGGCAGAACCAGTATCAGCGCAGCACGGGCATACAGGCTGCGCGGCATATAGGGTTTGAGCCATTGCGCGGACATGCGCTAAACCTAACGGGCTGTTACGACAAGAGAAAGAGCACAGAATGCAGGCCCCAGACGATTTCGACCCACCCGCCGGCCCAGCCGTTGAACTGCAACCGGGTTTGCGCCGCATTCTGGCCCCGAATCCGTCTCCTATGACCTATCGCGGGACCAATACCTATCTATTGGGAACCGGCGATCTGGCGGTGATAGACCCCGGGCCGCTCAATAATGCGCATCTGGAGGCGATTCTGGATGCCTTGCAGCCCGGCCAGCGCATCAGTCATATCATCGTCACCCACAGCCATCTGGACCACTCTCCGCTGGCGCGCCCACTGGCAGAGCGCACCGGTGCGCCTGTTCTGGCCTTTGGAGGCCCCGAGGCCGGTCGCAGCGCGGTAATGACCAAATTGGCCCAAGGCGGGTTGGCGGGCGGCGGCGAAGGTATCGACACCGCTTTCCGCCCGAATGTCGAGCTGCCCGACGGCGCGCAGATCACCGGCGATGGCTGGCAGCTTGAGGTGATTCACACCCCCGGGCACCTGGGCAACCACATCGCTTTGGGCTGGGGCAACGTCTGTTTCACCGGCGATCACGTCATGGGTTGGGCCAGCTCACTGGTCTCACCCCCGGACGGAGACCTGACGGATTTCATGGCCGCCTGCCATCGCCTGCGCGCGCGCGAATGGTCGGTGTTTCACTCCGGTCACGGCGCCCCGATTCCCGACCCCGCCACTCGGCTGGACTGGCTGATCAATCACCGCCTGACGCGCGAGACACAGATTCTGTCGGCACTTGATGACCAACCCGGCACCGCACGTGATCTGGCCAAGCGCATCTATGTGGAAACTCCGGCCGCGCTGTTGCCAGCTGCTGAAAGAAACGTTTTCGCGCATCTGATTGATCTGCTTGGAAAATCAATGGTCGCCACAAATGGAGCGTTATCCGCCACGACCCGTTTTCACAGACAATCCTGAGGGCGCGGAACTTTTTTGGGAAAACGTCACATTCCCCTCTGGACGGCGAAAAACCGGGTTGTTATACGCGCGTCAGTTCCGGCGTAGCTCAGCGGTAGAGCAGTTGACTGTTAATCAATTGGTCGTAGGTTCGATCCCTACCGCCGGAGCCAATATCCTCAATTGGTGACTCGGTTTTTTGCTCAGAACACTAATGTGTTGCGCAGGGTTTGTTGGAGAAACAACCCGTAAACCGACCTTCTCTGATTTACGCATTTTGAGTATGAGTTCACTCTAATCAACTGGCGACACTCATGTGCGTTTCACGATAGCCTGTTTACTGGAAATACCTATTCAAATTCAGAAAAAAAGCCTGAGTTGAAAAACCTAAGGCATTGATAATAAGCGAATAATATGGATCAACTTTTCAGCCGGAACCTGAAGAGGTTCTACTGTGAATATCGCCATACGACCTACAAGTTCGGGTTTATTCAGGAATTCCTCAGCAACTTGCATTCGCGGACGATCTCCGTAGTCGTCAAACAAAAGCGTTACGGGGCGTTTAATATTGAATGCTGTAGCCAAGGCGCAACCGACTCGGAAACGACCATCGACCAGAACTACATCAGGGTGCTTGAACCCTTCGCTTTGCCAAATTGACAAAGGGTACCTTGGATACAGATCCGCCCTATCACGGTTTGCGGGAAAACCCCATTTTTTGGTTTGGCCGATATTTACCCACGAAATACTGACCTCAGTTCCTGAGTTAGGTGGGTTTTCCTGGAACCAACGTCGCATTTTGCGGGCCCATCTCCGGTCGCTTTCGACACTAAAAACAGTTTTTGCCTCCATCTCTCCGGCCACCACGGTTGAGCCGCCCGACCCGTATTCGAGGATGACAGAAGCCCCCTCGTAATGTTCGCGAAGGGCTTGTTGGGCCTCTTCAGGCATGGTCAAAACAGGTTTTTCAAGTTCGGCTGTTTTCAAGTCGTTCTCCAGTATTTCTTGGCAATTCACACCTGACGCCGGAATGCTAAGCGAATGGCAAGCCTTTAGTGTATTTATATTGCAAGTCCTCCCACCACAATGAACGCAACTGGAGTGTTTTTCAGGCCTATGCAGAGTGTCTTGGCGCCAAGGCGGTTGCTGGCCTGACAGGAAGCGGTCAAAGCCTCCTGGGGTGTTGAGTTATTCCAATACTCTAATCAACGTTTTCTTCGAATATGATCTCGAACGTGGCTGCAAGGTCGCAGATTTTCGACTAGGTGATTTTTCCAAAAAAATCTTGAGGACCTCTCTGGACGCCGCATAAACAGGTTGCTATACGGCGCGAACCGTTCCGGCGTAGCTCAGCGGTAGAGCAGTTGACTGTTAATCAATTGGTCGTAGGTTCGATCCCTACCGCCGGAGCCAAATCCCCATGTTTTTAAGATCAGCCCGTCAAGGCGCCCTCGAAATCCGCACGTAGATTTCGTTTCAGGACTTTCCCCGTGGCGTTCAAGGGCAACGCATCGACAAACACCACCTTGTCCGGCACCTGCCAATTGGCGATCTTGCCGTCGTAGAACGCCAGAATCTCTTCTTCGGTCGGCTCTTCCCCTTCTGCTTTGACCGCGACCAACAGGGGGCGTTCGTCCCATTTCGGATGCGGTACACCTACCACGGCGGCCGTCGCCAGTTTGGGATGTGCGACGGCGATGTTTTCCAACTCAACCGAACTGATCCACTCACCCCCGGATTTGATGATGTCTTTCGAGCGGTCGCGGATGGTCATGTACCCGTCGGGGTCCAGCGTGGCCACATCTCCGGTGGCGAACCAACCGTCCTGCAACAGCTCCTGATCCTGCATCTGGAAATAGCTGTCCAGCACCCAATACCCGCGCACCAGAAGATCGCCCTGAGTTTCGCCGTCATGCGGCAGGTCATTGCCACCGTCATCCACGATCTTCAACTCGACGCCGTAACATGGCCGCCCCTGGCTTTCTCTGAGCCTGTGTTGCTCATCCAGCGGCAGGTTTCGATGTTTGGCCAAGGGGTGGTTTGCGGTACCCAGCGGGCTCATCTCGCTCATGCCCCAAGCGTGGACGGTGTCTACGCCATAGGTTTCGCGGAAGGTTTCAATCATCGACGGCGGGCATGCGGCCCCGCCGATAACCGTGCGCTCAAGACTGGCAAGCGTAGTACCGGATTGCGCGGCGTAGGCCAGCAATCCCTGCCAGATTGTCGGCACTCCCAAGGCCAGGGTGACACCATATTTGTCGATCAGCTTCACCAAAGCCTCACCATGCAAATCCGGCCCCGGCAGCACCATGCGCGAACCCGACATCGCGCAGGCATAGGGCGACCCCCAGGCATTCACATGGAACATTGGGACCACGGGCATCACCACGTCCATCGCCGAGAACCCGATCACGTCGCGGGTGTTCGACCCAAAGCTGTGCAGCACGGTCGAACGATGCGAATACAGCACTCCCTTGGGGTTCCCTGTCGTGCCGGATGTGTAACACAGGCTGGACGCGGTGTTTTCATCGAAGCTGGGCCATTCAAAGCCCGCATCGCCAGTTTCGATCAGGTCGTCATAGAATTGGACGCCGGGGATCTGGGCGACCGCTTCGTCATTCCGCGGCCCCATCAGGACGTAGTGTTGAACTTCGGTCAGATGCTCGTGCAATGCAGCAACAAGCGGAATGAAGGTCGCGTCAAAAAACAGCACCCGATCCTGCGCGTGGTTGATGATATAGGTCAGTTGCTCGGGAAACAGGCGCGGATTGACCGTATGGCAAACGAAACCTGCGCCCGATGTGGCAAAATAGATCTCCAGGTGCCGTCGGTTGTTCCAGGCCAGGGTTCCGATCCGGGCCTGTGGCTCTAACCCCAATGCGGTCAGCGCCGATGCCAGTTTTCGCGCGTTGTTCGCAACTTCTGTCCAGTTTGTCTCGGTCACCGTACCGTCGGTTTCGACCGAGATGATCTCGGTCTGCCCGTGATATTTGTCGGCGTGATTGATCAGCGACGAGATCAGCAAAGGCTGCGTCATCATCTGTCCCAGCATGGGCGTCCTCCCTTTGGTGGCCCCGCTTCTGTGTGGCGGAACCATTTATTGCCTGCGCCGGAGCTTACGAATGCCCGGGCGTTATGGCTCTTGCTTGGGAGGGAATCCTGCCGACTATTTATTTTTCTGACAACAAAAGAATGCAGCCCGCCGCAGCAACAGCCTGCGAGGTTACGCTTACTTAATCCCTGTGGCGCATCGCATAGGCGACCAGCGCGGCGGTCGAACCGTCCTTGCCGTCCGCGCTTGCCTCACCATCCACAATCGGCCCAAGCGAGGTCGCCAGCTCCTTACCCAACTCCACCCCCCACTGGTCAAACGAGTTGATCCCCAGCAGCACCCCTTCGACAAAGACGCGGTGTTCGTAAAGTGCAATGATCTGGCCCAGCACAAAAGGCGTCAGCTTCGGATAGATCAGGGTCGTGGACGGCCGATTGCCCGGGAACACGCGGTGACGGGCCTGACGCTCCAACTCGTCGCCTTGCAATCCCTTGTCGGCCATGCGCTGCCGCGCCTCATCCAGCGACCGGCCGCGCATCAGCGCTTCGGACTGGGCCAGGCAATTGGCCAAAAGCAACCGGTGGTGGTGGGCCAGTTCGGGCTCATGCCCCTCGGCGGCGACCATGAACTCGCAGGGGATTACGTCGGTTCCCTGATGGATCAGTTGATAAAACGCGTGCTGGCCGTTGGTGCCGGGCTCGCCCCAGACTACCGGGCCAGAGGGCAAGGTAAGCGAGCTGCCATCCATGGCAACGGACTTGCCGTTTGATTCCATCTCGAGCTGCTGGAAGTAGGCCGGCAGGCGCAGCAAGCGCTGATCATAAGGCAAAACCGCTCGACTGGTGTGGCCCAGAACCTGCCGGTGCCAGATGCCGACAAGCGCCAGCATCACCGGCATGTTCTCCACCCAGTTCGCGGCCCGGAAATGCGCGTCCATCGCTTGCCCTCCGCGCAGGAAAGCGTCAAAGGCGTTAGAGCCAACAGCGATCATCACTGGCAGGCCCACCGGACCCCAGACCGAGTAACGCCCGCCGACCCAATCGGCAAAGCCGAACACGCGATCTACGGGGATGCCGAAGGCTTCGGTCTTATCCACGGCGCTGGACACAGCGGCAAACTGCTTGGACGGATCGCCCCCACCGTCCACCATCCAAGCCCGCGCGGTGCGGGCGTTGGTCATGGTCTCGATAGTGGTAAAGGTTTTGGACGCCACGATCACCAGCGTCCGCGTCGGATCAAGCTGTCGCAGCGTATCGGCGATGTGGGCACCATCCACATTGGACACATAGTGCAACCTTGGACCGTCGTGATACGGTGACAGCGCATGTGTCGCCATCACCGGACCCAGATCGGAACCGCCAATGCCGATATTCACCACATCGGTGAAACTGCCCCCTGCCCCGGTGATTGCACCACCGCGCACCTGTTCGGCAAAGACCCGCATCCGCTGTAGCGTGTCCAGCACGTCTGGCATCACATCCAGACCGTCAACCTCGACCGGACCACCGTCCAGGTTACGCAATGCCGTGTGCAACACCGCGCGCCCTTCGGTTTCGTTGATCTTTGCCCCCGAGAACATCGCCTCGCGCCGCTCGGCCAGCCCGGCCGCGTCGCATAACTGGATCAGCGCATCCCGGATCTCTGCATCGATTTGGGTTTTCGAGTAGTCGAACAACAGATCACCGGTCGAGGCCGAAAACACCCCGGCCCGGTTTGCATCCTTGCCGAACTGATCGAGGATGGTCTGGTCTTTCCGTTCGTTGGCCAAGGCGGTGAGTCTATCCAGTTGCATCGCGTTTACTCCGCCCAATGAACTGTCATGCCGCCCAGGACCGCCGCAATGGGCGCCTCTTCCGGCGGCAGGGACATGGCCTGTTCCAGCGCGTCTCGCTTGGCCGCGCCAAAGATAATCAAGTGTTTGGACAAGGCGCCGTCCAGAACCGGAGCAGTCAGCGTGATCCGGGGCTCAGGCTGCACATCGGTTCGCGCAACCGCCAGCGGGGGCGCGTGGCTGTCAAGCGCAGCCTCAAGCCCATCCATGCCTGGGAACAGAGACGCAGTATGCATGTCCTGTCCCATGCCCAGAACCAACACTGACAAGGGACGGATCGGCGCTATCAGGCTTTCGAGTTCCGGCAGCACGTCCTCGGGCTCTTCGCCGGGCACGTAAAGGGGGATGTATTGCGCCGACGAGGCGCGGTTGGTCAGCAGCCGCTCGCGGATCAGGCGTTCGTTCGAACGCTCATGGTCGCCGGGTACACAGCGTTCATCAGTGGGCAGAACTCGCACCCGGTCCCACTCTAAGTCTGCAGCGCACAAAACGTCGAAAACCGGGCCGGGCGTGGTGCCCCCCGGAACCGCCATCGAGACCACGTCATGATGCAGCAAGGCAGATTCCAGTTCGCCCGCCAACACATTTGCAACGTCGATGGCCAGCATATCCCTGTCGGCGTATTCCTGTAGTTTCATGGGTTTATCCCTTGCCAGCGGCGACCGTCTCGTTTCATCAGCAGCTCGGCGTCGCCCGGGCCAGTGCTGCCACTTTCATAGGGTTTGGGGACATCTCCACGCGCCTGCCAGCCCGCGATGATCGGGTCGGTCCAAGCCCAGGCAGCCTCGACCTCGTCGCCGCGCATGAACAGGGTCTGGTTGCCGCGGATCACGTCCATCACCAGCCGCTCATAAGCATCCGGCGGGTCCTGGTTTTCCGGTCCCAGCGCCTCGGCAAAACTCATGTCCAGCGGCACGTCGACCAGACGCATCCCCCCCGGACCCGGCTCTTTGATGGTCACCTTCAGCGTGATGCCTTCGTTCGGCTGCAGCCGGATCGACAACACGTTAGCGTGCCGCCCGGCATCCGCACCAAAGATCGAATGCGGCGCGTCCTTGAACATCACATTGATAACCGAGGACCGCGCCACCAGTCGCTTGCCCGTCCGCAAGTAGAACGGAGTCCCCGCCCACCGCCAATTGCTGACATGCGCCTTCAGCGCTACATAGCTTTCCGTAGTCGAGCGCGGATTGCCCACAACCTCACGATAGCTCGGGCCGTCGCCTTCGAACTGGCCGCGCACGATGTGATGCGGCTCTACCGGGTCCAGCGCGCGAATCACTTTCAGCTTTTCGTCCCGCACCGCATTCGGGTCAAACTTAGCCGGAGGCTCCATCGCGATCAGACAGAGCAGCTGCATCAGGTGGTTCTGCATCATGTCGCGCATGGCACCCGCGCGATCATAGTATTCCTCGCGCCCGTCGATGCCAACGGATTCGGCCACCGTGATCTGGATGTGATCGACATACTGGCTGTTCCAAAGCGGCTCAAACAGCATATTGCCAAACCGCACGGCCATCAGGTTCTGAACAGTTTCCTTGCCCAGATAGTGATCGATCCGGTAAATCTGTCCTTCGGAAAAGTGTCTGGCCAACGTCGCATTCAAGGTTCGGGCACTCTCCAGATCGTGACCGAACGGTTTTTCCACAACAATCCGCGTCTGCTCCGTCGCCAGCTTGTGTGATTTGATGCTTTCCGCCAAAGGACCAAATAAGCGCGGCCCGACCGAGAAATAAAAGGCTCGCACCCGTTCGACGGTCAGTTTTGCCGCCAGCAGGTCCCACCCCTCATCCGACAGTGCATCCAGCGGCACATAGTCGACACGTTGCAGAAAAGAATTCAGCGCATCGACATCCTGACATTGCCGGGGCGCATGACTGCGCAACGATTCGGCGACGATGTCCCTGAACGCATCCCGGTCATAGACGGCACGAGCGGCACCGATGATCTGCACGTTATCCGGCCATTGCCCCGCACAAAACCTCCGGAACAGAGCCGGAAGGATCTTGCGCTGTGCAAGATCGCCGGTACTGCCGAAAATGACCAGATCGAACGGGTCAACGGGTATGACACGAGAAACCATGTGTTTTCCCTACCTTACCCCTGCGGACATGTCTAATGTTAGCGCAATCATTTTTGGTATTTTTTTGCTCATCAAAACTCTGTCAGGTGCGGCGCGATGCCCTTAACTAACCGGTACTGAAAGGCTAAGTCACTTCTTAGACAGCACAGAACCGGATACCGGAATGAAAGACAACGCCCCTCAGAGCGCCAATAGCGGCAAGTTTCAGGACAAATTGGTGACAGCTGACGGGCAAACGCGGGCCTCCGTTGCGCTCAGCAATCCGGAAACGCTTTGGTTCAACACCGGTACCCTGTGCAACATCGAATGCCTCAACTGCTATATCGAAAGCAGCCCTACCAATGATGCGCTGGTCTACATCACCGCCGATGAGGTGCGGGATTACCTGGACCAGATCGAAGCCCGCAACTGGCCGGTTCGCGAGATCGGGTTCACCGGGGGTGAGCCTTTCATGAATCCCGAAATGATTGTCATGACCCAAGCCGCGCTGGATCGGGGCTACGAAGTGTTGATCCTGACAAACGCAATGCAGCCGATGATGCGCCGCAAGATGCGCGAGGGTCTGCTCAACCTGAAACGTGACTTTGGCGACAAGCTGACGCTGCGGATTTCGGTCGATCATTACCGTCCCGAATTGCATGACGAAGAACGCGGCAAAGGCAGCTTCGCCAAAACCCTGGTTGGAATGGAATGGCTGCGTGACAATGGCTTCAACATGACCGTCGCCGGGCGCACCGTCTGGGGCGACACCGATGCCGAAAGCCGTGCCGGGTATGAGGCGTTCTTCAAGGAACACAGCTTGGACATCGACGCGCAAAACCCCGGTCAAACCGTTCTGTTCCCCGAGATGGATGAGGCCGTCGAGGTTCCTGAAATCACCACCGCCTGCTGGGGAATTTTGAACAAGTCACCCGATGCCGTGATGTGCGCCAGCGCCCGAATGGTCGTGAAACGCAGAGGCGCAAACCGTCCGGCGGTTCTGGCTTGCACCCTGCTGCCTTACGCGCCTGAGTTCGAGATGGGTCATACTCTGGCCGAGGCCGAAGCAGACGTGCACCTGAACCACCCGCATTGCGCCAAATTCTGCGTTCTGGGCGGAGCCAGCTGCTCGGGTTGATCAATTCAGTTCGGGGGATTTCCAGAATTTCGTGCCGGACGCTCCGGCCGAGACCCGCCAGCCTTTCTTGCCCAACACAAAGAACGAGCGGCCATCGGTGAACCGCACGGTCTCTCCGCTGCGGTCTTCGCCGTACATAGCCCCGGTTTCCGCGGTCGCGTCGTAGCCGTGTTCAATGAATTTTTCCAGATCAGCCGGGGTTTCGAACAGGATCACGAATTTGGTCTCGAACCCGCCGATGCCCACAGCCGCGCCAACGCCGCCCGTCCCCATGTTCATATAGGTGTGTTGGCCTGTGTCTTTTGATACCGCCACCCCACGTCCATACCCGGCCGAGACCGGGAACACTGTAACCTTGCGCGAGTCGAACACCGCATAGCCTGCGCTGATGCCGAACAACTCGTCCGCCTCGGGGTTTTCCGCCAGTAGCTGGGTCAGAACCTCGCTGGCCATCAGGTCCAACTTGGCGCGGGTCTCTTCCGGCGTGGCCTCGTTCGTCACCAGATCGGCGGTCGAGTTGACAGTCTCGCTGACGACTTCAGCGCCTTTTTCCACGGTGTCACCCACCGCTTCGGCCCCGTGCCCGATGGCATCGGCCGCGTTTTCCGCACCTTTTTTGATTTTGTCCAGAACGCCCTCGGAGGCGGCAGGTCCACCGATCAACAAAGCGGCAGCAAAAAACAATACTCGGGACATAAAGCGAATCCGTATGTGACCAACAATTTGGTCGACACCATAACCCAAGCACTTAAAAAAAAACGCGTCTCAATCGTTACTGGCCAAAAAACATGGCCTGATACTCAATTTACCCTGAATTCACCCACCATATTGCGCCATTCTCCGGGCGCGATCATCTTGCGGTGCGTGAACCGGACCGAGTGCAGCGGGCCTTCAATCTCGCGCTGCCAGAACTCGACAAATTCGAAGAGCTTCGGATGGTCCGGTGCCAGATCGTAATCCTGCCAGATGAACGTGTTCAGAACGTGGATATAGTCAGGCATGTGGTAGAAGAATTCTGCGGTCGTCAGCCCGTACCCCTTGAGCATCAATTCGGTTTCGCTTTGCTCCATGCAGACCTCCAATTTTGTTGCAAGGTCTCTTCATAGTAGCACAAAAACCTCCTAATCCTTAGTTAACAATATGTTACTTTGGTGTTACCGGTGTTTTTCGTGCTTAAAAGGGTTGCTTGCTTGCACCTTATGTGCCGGGTCTGATAAGGTACATCCACAAGATATAGACCCAGAACAATACACGGGCAGTTTACGTGAGCGATACGCCAGATATTCCTGAAAACATGGATGAAACCCCGCCCGAGCGCCCCGTTTACGACGGCCCGACGGTGTCCATCGAATCCGAGATGCGCACGTCTTATCTGGACTATGCGATGTCGGTCATTGTCTCGCGCGCGATCCCCGATCTGCGCGATGGCTTGAAACCGGTGCACCGGCGCATCCTCTATGCGATGCACGAGACCGGGAACACCCATGATAAAGCGTACCGCAAGTCGGCCCGCCCTGTCGGCGACGTCATGGGTAAGTACCACCCGCATGGTGACAGCGCGATTTACGACGCGCTGGTGCGGATGGCGCAGGATTTCTCCATGTCGCTTCCGTTGCTGGATGGTCAGGGCAACTTTGGTTCGATGGACGGCGATAACCCGGCGGCCATGCGCTATACCGAAGTGCGGATGGACAAACCTGCCGCGTCTCTGTTGGCCGATATCGAAAAAGAGACGGTCGATTTTCAGGACAACTATGACGGCAAGGATCGGGAACCGACCGTCCTCCCTGCCCGTTTCCCAAACATGCTGGTCAATGGTGCCGGTGGTATCGCCGTGGGGATGGCGACGAATATCCCGCCGCATAACTTGGGCGAAGTGGTCGACGCCACTTTGGCGCTGATCGACGATCCGGACCTGACCTCGGAACAGCTGATCGAATATGTCCCCGGCCCGGACTTTCCGACCGGCGGTGTGATGCTGGGCCGATCCGGTGCGCGCAAGGCATATCTTGAAGGTCGTGGCAGCGTTATCATCCGCGCCAAGACCCGCGTGGAAGAAATCCGCAGGGACCGTTACGCAATTGTCGTGGATGAGATCCCCTATCAGGTGAACAAGGCCGCGATGATCGAAAAGATCGCCGAGGCCGTGCGTGAAAAACGCATCGAAGGCGTCGCCCACGTACAGGACGAATCCGACCGCAACGGCGTGCGTGTCGTGGTCGAACTGAAACGCGATGCAACGCCCGAGGTGGTGCTGAACCAACTCTATCGCTTCTCGCCGATGCAGACATCCTTTGGCTGCAACATGTTGGCCTTGAACGGTGGGCGCCCCGAGCAGCTTACTCTGCGCCGGTTCCTGACCTCGTTCATCGACTTCCGTGAAGACGTCGTCGCACGCCGCACCGCATACGACCTGCGAAAAGCGCGCGAGCGCAGCCATATCCTGTGTGGCTTGGCTGTGGCTGTTTCGAACGTCGATGAGGTTGTCGCCACAATCCGGTCATCCGCTGACGCGGCGCAAGCGCGTGAAAAGCTGATGACGCGCCGCTGGCCTGCATCGGAAATCGAAGGCTATCTGCGCCTGATCGACGACCCTCTGTCCAAGATGAACGACGACGGCACCTATAACCTGACCGAGGTTCAGGCCCGTGCCATCCTCGACCTGCGCCTCCAGCGCCTGACCCAATTGGGCGTCAAAGAGGTCACGGACGAGTTGGAAGAACTGGCTGCAAAGATCAAGGAATACCTGGATATTCTGTCCTCGCGCGAGCGCATCATGTCGATCATCGGCGATGAGCTGCGCAGCGTACGCGAGCAATTCGCCGTGCCGCGACGCACCGAGATCGTCGACTGGTCTGGCGACATGGAAGACGAAGACCTGATCGAGCGCGAAGACATGGTCGTGACCGTCACCTCGGGCGGTTACATCAAGCGCACGCCGCTGGCCGATTTCCGCGCCCAGAAACGCGGCGGCAAGGGCCTGTCTGGGATGCAGACCAAGGAAGAGGATGTAGTTACCAACCTCTTCGTGGCCAACACCCACACGCAGCTGCTTTTCTTCACAACCGACGGCATGGTCTACAAGCTCAAGACCTGGCGCCTGCCGCAATCGGGCCGGACCGGTAAGGGCAAAGCCATCGTTAACATCCTGCCAATCCCGACCGGAGTTTCCATCGCGGCTATCATGCCCGTGGATGTGCCGGATGAAGAGTGGGAGAACCTGCAGATCGTCTTCGCCACCAGCGCGGGCGATGTGCGGCGCAACCGTCTGTCGGACTTCACCAACGTTCGTCGCAACGGCAAGATCGCGATGAAGCTGCCAGAGGATGTGGAACTGGTAAATGCCCGCATCTGTTCCGAGGACGAAGACGTGATGCTGGTCACCAATTCCGGCCGCGCGATCCGCTTCCGGACTACAGATGTGCGCGTCTTCAACTCGCGCGAATCCACCGGTGTGCGCGGCATCAGGCTAACCAATGGCGACCGTGTTGTGTCGATGTCGGTGATCCGCCACTTTGAGGCGGGGCCGGATGAACGTGCCGCCTACCTGAAGATGCGCCGCGCCGTGGCTGGCATCGCCGATGATGGCGAGACCGATGAGGATGAAGCAACCCCCGGCACCATCACGCAGGAGCGCTATGCCGAAATGTCGGCCGCCGAAAACCTGATCCTGACGATCACGACGGGCGGCTCGGGCAAGCTCAGCTCCAGCCACGATTATCCGGTTCGCGGACGCGGCGGTATGGGCGTCGCGGCGATGGACAAGGCAATGCGCGGCGGCGCGCTTGTGGCCTCGTTCCCGGTCGAGATTGACGACCAGATCATGCTGGCCACATCCAAGGGCCAGTCGATCCGGGTGCCGGTGGACGGCATTTCCTTCCGATCCCGCAGCGCAGGCGGCGTGAAGGTGTTCAACACCGGCAAGGGCGAAGAGGTCGTCAGCGTTGCCTGGATCGCCGATCAGGGGGACGATGAGGCAGACGCCTAATGTTAACAAAGATGAGCGGCACAAAAGCCGCTCATTTTCTTTTCGGAAAGCAAAATGAAGCACCTCCTTCTTCCCATCACTGCTGTTTCTACCTTGGCCGCGCAACCTGTACACGCCGAAGAGTTGCTCGGGTCAGCATTAATAGAAGAAATCAGAGGTCAGCATTTTGACTGCATGATGGGAGAGACGCCTCTGGAATGGATCGTTTCAGACGTGACGCTGGACACCACGTCCATTCCTTATTCCGCTATCGTGCGGGGTAAGACAGTAGAGGCTGAATATAGCATAAGCGTCGAAGGTCGCCTCACCTCGGACGGATATGGCGATGAACGCCGGGTCGAAAAATTTGCCGATGGATCGCTGAGCGTTGCGCGTTCCGACGGACGTGTCATGAAATGCACAGCACGCTAAAGCGCCGGGCGCGTTCAGCCAGTACCGTTTTTTCGGTCACCAAGCGGGGTAGCCGAGGCCACCCAAATCATTTCAGACCGTACAGCACCCCAAACTTCTCTTCCAAATAGCTGAGCAACGGTTCCGGCCCCGGCTCCATCCCACCGGCACGACGGATGGTGTCGCGCGGGGCGTATAGGCCGCCGTGGCGCTGCAGGTTTTCGCGCAACCAGCCTGTTGCTCCGGATGTATCACCCGCGGCCAGTTGCTTATCCAGATCCGGTACCGCTACGCGCAAGGCCTGATAAAGGCAGCCAGCATAGACATTGCCCAGCGAATAAGTCAGGAAGTAACCAAACAGCCCGACCGACCAGTGCACATCCTGCAGGCACCCGTTTGAGGGCTTGTCGACCGCGTATCCGAAATCGGCCATGAACCGGTCGTTCCACGCGGCCTCCAGATCGCTGACCTGCAGGTCTCCGGCCATCAGGGCACGCTCCAGATCAAAGCGCAGCATGATGTGCAGGTTGTACTGCACCTCATCGGCCTCGGTGCGGATATAGCCGTTATGGACACCATTGACCGTGGCATAGAAGGCGTCGGCATCCGCGATTCCGAAATCGCCGAATGTCTCCACCATCTGATCGTAGAGCCAGCCGGTAAAGGCGCGTGAGCGGCCCAGCTGGTTTTCGTAAATCCGGCTTTGGCTTTCATGCACACCCATCGATACGCCCTGCCCCAACGGCGTCAGTGCAAAAGCCGGGTTGATGCCCTGCTCATAGGCGGCGTGGCCGACCTCGTGAATGGTCGAGTAGAAGCAGTTGAACGGGTCGGTCGCGCTGGTGCGGGTGGTGATCCGCACGTCCAGCCCGCTACCCGAGCTGAACGGATGTACCGCCTTGTCTACGCGTCCAGTATTCAGGTCATAGCCGAAGGTCGTCGCCAGTTTCTGCGACAAGCGCATCTGTGCCAGCTCGTCGAACTTTCCGGTCAGAGCTTGCGGCGCAGGTTTGTCCAGAACGGCTGCGCGCAGGGCCACCAAACGCGGGCGCATCTGGTCGAAAATTTCGGCAATCTGTGCGCCTGTCGTGTAGGGTTCGTAATCCTCGACCATGGCGTCATAGACATCACCGCCTTGCGCCAGCGCCGCGCCCTCTTCGCGTTTCAACGCGACAACCTCTTGCAGGACGGGCAGGAACGCGGCTACGTCCTCATCCGCACGGGCCTGCGCCCAAGTTCCCTGCGCGGCAGAAGTTACACGCGCGATGGCTTTTGCCAGTTCAGCGGGCACCTTGACCGTGCGTTCATAGGACCGGCGGATGTCGCGCAGTTGCGCGCGGGCAACGTCGTCTTGTGGGTCGGCCTGCTCTAGCCACTCGGCCACGCGCGGGTTGGATCGGCGGGCGTGCAGCACCGCCTCAATCGCGGCCATCTCCTCGGCGCGTTGCGGGGCCGCGCCGCGGGGCATCACCGTTTCCTGATCCCAACCCAACCGACCGGCAATCTGCCCGAGGGCCGAGGTTTCGCGCTGAAAGGCCATCAGGTCGTCATAGGCGGTCATCGGGGTCAGGCTCCGCGGATTGAGGTGGCGATTGGGTACGCGGTCAGGAACCGCGCGCGCAGGATCAGGGTCCAGACGACAACGGCCATGAACTGGTGGAAGATGGCCAGCTGCCACGGGGCCGCATAGACCACGGTCAGGATACCGATCACAATCTGCAATGACAGCGCCGCAAAGGCCGCGTTGAAGGCGAACCGCGTCTGCGGGTGCGCGCTGGTGCCGCCACGCCGCCAGACGATGATGGCGAAGATGAACAGCAGGTATCCCGCACAGCGGTGGATGAACTGCACCAGACCGGGGCTTTCAAAGAAATTGCGCCACATCGGTTCCAGCATTGCAGCATCAGGCGGCAACAACTGCCCGCCGATCAGCGGCCAGTCGGTGTAAGACCGGCCGGCATCGATCCCGGCCACCAACGCACCAATCAGAATTTGTAGAAACGCAAAGTGCATCAGGCCGGTCGACAGCGAGAACAGTTTCGCCTCTTTCGCGCGGCGTGCCTGCATCAGATCGCGTTCTTCGCGGCCCAGTTCAAAGATGTACCAAGCAAGGAAGCCAAGGATCACGAAGGCCAGGCCCAGATGCACCGCCAGACGATAGCTGGCCACAGCAATCATGCCTTCGCCCTGTGTCACGCCCGACGCGACCATCCACCAGCCAACAACACCCTGAACACCGCCCAATACGCCGGGGATCAGCAGTTTTCCGGTCCATCCGGTTGGGATTTTCCGCGCTACGAGGAAACCAAGGAACCCAAGCGCCCAGACCAGACCGATTACGCGGCCCAACTGGCGGTGGCCCCATTCCCACCAATATATGGATTTGAAATCACTGAGCTCCATCCACTGGTTCTGGATGCGCCACTGGTCGATCTCTTTGTACTTGTCGAACTCGGCTTGCCAGTCGGCCTCGGTCATCGGCGGGATGGCCCCGGTGATCGGACGCCATTCGGTGATCGAAAGGCCACTGTCGGTCAAGCGCGTCAGGCCACCGACCGCGATCATCACAACGACCAGCGCGAACAGGATCATCAGCCAGACGCGGATCGCACCGCGCGCGCCGCCCCGGCCCCGGTCAATCATGCCGGGCTGCACCGCCTGTTGTTTCTCGGTGTCCGAGACCTCTTCGAAGATGCTGCGCTTACCGCTCATGCCGTCCTCATGTCCTGATTTTCGTCGCAAGCTAGGGCCTGAGTGGAGATAGGTCCAGCCTCAGCCCTTTTCCTTCCAGCGGACCATCTGCCGCATGATCCCGTGCAGCATCTGTACATCCGCCCGCGTCATCCGCATCCGCGACCACAGATTGCGCAGGTTGGTCTTCATCCCTTCGGCCTTTTCCGGCGGATAAAAGAAGCCCGCCTCTTCCAGCCGGTCTTCGTAGTGTTCGACCAGCTTTTCAACCTCGATCCCGGTGGCCCAGTCGCCCTTGCCCAGATCGGTGGCCTCATGCACCACGTCTCCGGTCTGGCGCATCCATTCATAGGCAGTCAGCAGCACGCATTGGCCAAGGTTCAACGAGGCATATTCCGGGTTCACCGGCACCGAAATGATGGCGTTGGCCTTGGCGATATCTTCATTCTCAAGCCCTGCCCGTTCGGGGCCGAAGAGCACCGAGACCTTCTCGCCTGCCGCCACCTTTTCGGCCGCGATCTGCATGGCGCGCTCCGGGCTGAAAACCGGCTTGGTCAGGCCACGCTGCCGCGCCGTCGTGGCAAGGACAAAGGTACTGTCGGCCAAAGCACCACCCAGGTCATCGAACAGCTGTGCCTCATCCAGCAACCGCCCCGCGCCGCTGGACATCGCCACCGCCTTGGGATTCGGCCACCCGTCACGCGGCGCCACGATCCGCATCCGGTCCAGCCCGAAATTCCACATCGCCCGCGCGGCGGCACCGATGTTTTCGCCCATCTGCGGGCGCACAAGCACAAAGGAGGGCTGAGATTTGTCGCTGGGCATGGCTGTCTCCGGAAAACTTCGGGATGCTGTAATAGGCGTACCCCAACAGGGCAAGGCGCTGAGGTGGCAATTTACCCCCCGAATGCCATAAAAGTTTGCTTCCCCTGCGCAATCCGCTAAACCGCGCCAAAGACAAAAGACGAAGGACGCGCCATGGACACCCCTGAGCAGCCGCAGATTTACCTGATTACGCCTCCGGCCATTGCGCTCAGCACTTTCCCCGAGCAGTTGGGCCGCGTGCTGGACAGCACCGAAATCGCCTGTATCCGGCTGGCTTTGGCGGGCAATGACGAAGACACCATCGCCCGCGCCGCCGATGCCTGCCGCGAGGTGGCACATGCGCGCGACGTGGCGATCGTGATCTCGAACCACGTTCTGCTGGCGCAGCGTTTGGGGCTGGACGGGGTGCATCTGGACGACGGTGCACGCTCGGTTCGGGCCGCGCGCAAGGAATTGGGCGCGGATGCCATCGTCGGCAGCTTCTGCGGGGCGTCCAGCCATGATGGCATGACCGCCGGTGAAGCGGGCGCAGATTACGTGGCCTTCGGGCCGGTCGGCACGTCGACCCTAGGCGATGGAACCACCGCTGAAACGGACCTGTTCCAGTGGTGGTCCGAGATGATCGAAGTGCCGGTTGTCGCCGAAGGCGGCCTGACCGCTGACCTGATCCGCAAACTCTCGCCCCATACCGATTTCTTCGGCATCGGCGATGAAATCTGGTCGCAGGACGACCCCGTCGTCGCACTGAAGACCCTGACCGACGCGATGTGAGCGTTAACCCTTGCGCCCGCGTCGGGGCTGCGGCAAGAGTTTGGCATGACTCAGAACAGTGAAATCCTGTGTATCGGCTCGGTCCTGTGGGACGTGATCGGACGCTCGGCCAGCGCAATGCGGCAAGGTTCAGACGTGCCGGGGCGGATCACCCGCCTGCCCGGCGGCGTGGCCATGAACATTGCCATGACGTTGGTGCGCTTCGGCATGACCCCGACCCTGCTGACCGCCATTGGCCGCGACCCCGAAGGCGACGAGCTGGTCAACGCCTGCACCCGACTGGGAATGGTAACAGACCATGTCTACCGCTCTCAGGACTTGCCGACCGATCGCTATATGGCGGTCGAGGGCGCTAATGGCCTGATCGCCGCTATTGCCGACGCGCATTCCTTGGAGGCTGCGGGGGCCAAGATTCTGCGCCCTTTGATGCATGGTCCGTTAGGCAATGAGAATGCGCCGTTCGAAGGCCCCGTCGCTTTGGACGGCAACCTGACGCTGACCCTGCTGGAAGAAATCGCCCAAAGCCCGGCATTTACGCGGGCCGATCTGCGTGTGGCCCCGGCCTCACCTGGTAAGGCCGAACGCCTGTTGCCATTCCTGAAGCACGCCCGCGCGACGCTTTATTTGAACCTCGAAGAGGCAGGCATCCTGTGTCAGCGTGAATTCACGGATTCCGAGAGCGCCGCCAAAGGCTTGCTGGGCCGTGGTGCGTTGCGGGTGCTGGTCACGGATGGCGGCAACTCGGCCACCATTGGTAGCGCAGATGGAATCCTGACTCAAACACCACCGTCGGTTCTGGTCACCCGTGTGACCGGTGCAGGCGACACATTCATGGCTGCCCATATCGCATCAGAATCCGGCGGAGCATCTAACGAGGAGGCCCTGACCCGCGCTCTGAACGCCGCCGCAACATACGTATCCGGAGAAACCCCACTGTGATCGACATCCAATATTCCGCCGAGGTCCGGGCCGCAAAAGACTCAGGCCAACCCATCGTCGCGCTCGAAAGCACTATCATCACCCACGGGATGCCCTACCCGCAGAACATCGAGGTTGCGGCACAGGTTGAACAGGACATCCGCGACGCGGGCGCTGTTCCGGCCACGATTGCGGTGATTAACGGCAAACTGCACGTAGGCCTGGAAGCTGACGAGTTGAGTGCACTGGGTCAGGCCCAAGGTGTTGCCAAACTGTCTCGCGCCGACATGGCCGCCTGTATCGCCACCGGTGGCACCGGGGCCACCACGGTGGCCGCGACCATGATCGCGGCGCATTTTGCCGGGATCGAGGTCTTTGCCACTGGCGGCATTGGCGGCGTGCATCAGGGGGCCGAAACCACGTTCGACATCTCCGCAGACCTGCACGAGCTGGCGCAAACCCCGGTAACCGTTGTAGCGGCGGGCGCGAAAGCGATCCTTGATCTGGCGAAAACGCTGGAAGTTCTGGAAACGCTAGGCGTTCCGGTTATCGCCCATGGTCAGGACGAATTTCCTGCCTTTTGGTCTGCCCAATCGCCCTATGCCGCGCCCCTGCGCATGGACACGGCCGAGGACATCGCCAAAGCGCACGCCACCCGCCGCGCGCTTGGCCTGCCCGGAGGTCAGCTGATCGCCAACCCGATCCCCGCCGCCGACCAAATTCCAGCCGAGGAACTGGCCCCCATCATTGCGTCGGCCCAGGCCGACGCCGACACTCACCGGATCACCGGCAAAGGCGTCACGCCCTACCTTCTTCAGCGGATTTACGAACAAACCGAGGGCCGTTCGCTGACCGCCAATATCGCACTGGTGCGCAACAACGCGAAACTGGCCGCCGGGATCGCGCGGGCACTGAACGCAGACTGAGTGGCATAAGCCTATTGTACCAAGGCCCCGGACTGCTTAACTAAATCCGCAAACCGCTCAGGATCGCAATGAACACACCGTTTGACGAAGAACCCCATCGCCGTCCGGGCCTGTTTTCCCGGCTGCGCGCGTCGTTCCTGACGGGCATCGTCGTCATTGCACCTGTGTGGCTGACTATCTGGCTGATCTGGTCGGTAGTCGGTTGGATCGACAGCGCAGTTCTACCGCTGGTGCCGCAACGGTTCCAACCACAGGAATATGTAGGTATCAACCTGCGTGGTGTCGGGGTGGTCATCTTCCTGATATTTACCGTCCTGGTGGGCTGGATCGCCAAAGGCATTCTGGGTCGGTCGCTGATCCATTTCGCTGAAAGCCTGGTAAACCGAATGCCCGTAGTCCGCTCGGTCTACTCCGGGATCAAGCAGATCTCGGAAACGGTGTTTGCCCAGACCGAACGGTCGTTCGAGAAAGCCTGCCTGATCCAGTACCCTCGCCGCGGCATCTGGGCGATTGGTTTCGTCTCGACCACCGCCAAGGGCGAGGTCAGCGAACGCGCTGAAACCGGTGGTGAGCTGCTGAGCATTTTTGTCCCGACCACACCCAACCCGACCTCGGGCTTTCTGCTGTTCTTCCCCGAAGAGGACGTGATCCTGCTGGACATGTCGATCGAGGAGGCCGCGAAGCTGGTGATTTCCGCCGGGCTTGTCTATCCGAACGAAAAAGACCCGACGCAGCCGCCTGAGTGATCAGCCGAACATTTCGGGCAGGTTGACTGTGCTGCGCTCGCCAAGATCGGCCTTGTGATCATTGATAAACCGATGCGCCGCCGCGCGCCCTGCCTCTTTCAGCTTATGCAGGACCACCGGGTTCGGCACCGTCTTAGTCGCCACCGACAGATCGTTCATCAATTCGTCATCCGCAATCATGTGGATCAGAACGCGGCTCATTTCTCCGGCCTTCAGCTTCCCTTCGGCCAGCAGCCGCTGAACGAAACTGATCGCGCGCAACTCGCGGAAGAGGGAGGAGTTAAAGCTTATCTCGTTGATCCGGTTCTGGATTTGCTGCGGCGTTTTCGGCACCTCGTCGCGCTCCAGCGGATTGATGTTCACGATCACCACGTCATCTGGCAGATCATTGTTAAACAGCGGGTACAGCGCCGGATTGCCGGTATAACCGCCATCCCAATAAGCCTCGGTCCGGCCCGATTTGGGATCGAAGATTTCAACCGCCTGAAACAGTGTTGGCAGGCACGCCGAGGCCAAAATCGCATCTGTCGAAATCTCATCTCCGGTGAACACCCGAATCTTGCCGCTGCGCACACAAGTCGCGCAGACATGCAAACGCGGGCCTTCGTCGGCGCATATCTCATCAAAGTTGAACCGGTCCACCACCGGCTCCAGCGGGTTGCGGTAGAACGGACCATAGGCATAGGGCGACACCAGCCGCGACCAGGCGTCTCCGACCGAAAACGGCACAGAGTACTCCATCGCCTGTGCAATCTGCGCCGGCTCTATGGCCTGCATCCAGTTGGCAAGGCGCATGTCACCGACAGCACCCATCCGCTCCCACAGTCCATTCAGATTGGCGCGCGCACCGTCGCGCCCATCCCGGACCATGCCGGACTTGAAAGCCGCCCCATTGAGCGCCCCGGCTGAGGTTCCGGTGATCGCCGCAACCTCGATATCCTCCTCATCCAGTAGCCGGTCGAGAACACCCCAGGTGAACGCCCCATGCGCCCCGCCGCCTTGCAGAGCCAGATTGATCCGTTTCACTGTGGGTCTCTCTTTCGTTGAAGCCAAAGTAGGCGTTGCAGAAACGAAGCAGCCGCAATTCCAAAAACGATAAAACCCAGTAATCGATAGAGGGGAAAACTTTCAGCCGCATGAAGCCCGTCTGACAGTCCCAACCAAACATATGGATCAACCAAATAGGTCAAAAACGAAACTAAAAAGCCGAATGACACTAACGAAAACACCCATGCGATAAAACGCGCCGTCGCCACTTCTTCGCCTGATCCTCGTCCGAAATACTCAACCCAGCGCTTTTTTGCAGTGTTATCGTCGATACACCAAATTCTTCGACCCATGATGGCTGAAGCCAAAAATGCCGAAATCCCCGAAAAAATCGCGGCACCCGGTGCATCTCCAACGCTAACTTGCCATCCTGCGAGAGCAGCACTGACAATTACCCATAGCCATGGCTTAAATATTGCCCCGAAACTCAACGCTTGCTCCCTTGTGGCGTAATGATCAAAGGGCCGTCCAGCCACCATCCACCGAAATCGTCGTCCCGGTGATCTGCGCCGCTGCGTCCGAGCACAGGAACACCGTGGTGCCGCCCAGCTGTTCAACCGTCGCAAACTCTTTCGAGGGCTGACGTTCCAACATGACGTTCTTGATCACGTCCTCGCGGCTCATGTCGTATTCTTTCATCGTATCAGGGATCTGCGCCTCGACCAGCGGCGTCAAAACATAACCCGGGCAAATCGCATTGCAGGTGATCGGCTCCTGCGCGGTTTCCAGCGCCACGGTCTTGGTCATCCCGACGACGCCGTGCTTGGCCGCGATATAGGCCGCCTTATAGGGCGACGCCGTCAACCCATGCGCCGAGGCGATATTCACGATCCGCCCCCAACCAGCCGCCCGCATCATCGGCAGCGCTGCCGCCATTGTGTGAAAGGCCGAGTTCATGTTGATCGCGATGATCGCGTCCCATTTATCGACCGGGAACTGATCAATAGGCGCGACGTGCTGAATGCCCGCGTTGTTTACCAGGATGTCGCAAGCCCCTGCCTTTTCGATCAGCGCACGGCATTCGCCGGCAACGGACATGTCCGCTTTGATGTAACGCGCCTTGGTGCCGGTCTCTTGCGCAATCTCTGCGGCCAGCGCGTGATCTTCATCCCGGTCGGTGAACGAGTTCAGAACCACGTCGGCCCCGGCCTTCGCCAGCTCGCGCGCGACGCCCAGACCGATCCCCGAATTCGACCCCGTGATGATCGCTGTTTTTCCCGAAAGGTTCATGGGTTCTCTCCCTCAAAATCTGCTTCCCACGCACAGTGCCATGCTGCATCTGCAAAGAAAACGGGGAAACAACCGGCTTCTATAGCCACACAATAAAATGCCAAAAAAAACGCCCGCACGAAGCGGGCGTTAAGTTATTGAGGCAGGTTTCATACAGGCAAGAAACCTATCGAGCAGTGCACCCTTTATACGCAATTCCCCGCCTTCGTCCAAGCTAAAAGTTTGAAAACAAGAAAAATCATCGGTACGGTGAATCCCAACAAAATAAGGCCAGAGCAGGATTGTTTCCAAAATGCGCCCCGATTTTCTACGACCCGTTCGCCCTGTGATTGCGGGAATCGCTTCTGTTTTTGCCGCCACAATTGCTTATGCAGAATCGGCCCATGGCATAGCTATGTACGGTGACCCTGCCCTACCACCGGATTTTGTGTCTCTGCCCTATGCCAACCCCGAGGCGCCGAAAGGCGGTAAAGTTGTTTTTGGCAATACCGGCGGCTTTAACAGTCTGAACCCCTTTGTACAAAAAGGCACCGTGCCCTGGCAGCTTCGTTTCTGGACGCACGAAAGCCTGATGGGCCGATCCTGGGACGAACCTTTCACTCTTTACGGGTTGTTAGCCGAATCAGTTGAGACCGCTCCTGACCGGTCCTGGGTCGAATTCACCCTGCGCGAAAACGCCCGGTTTTCGGATGGCACCCCGGTAACCGTGGACGATGTTATCTGGTCGTATCAGATACTGGGCACCGAAGGGCACCTTCGTTATCGCGGGCTGTGGGGCAAGATCGACAGCATCGAACAAACCGGCCCGCGCTCGGTACGGATCACCTTCAACGAGCCGGATCGGGAACTGGCCCTGATCACCGGCCTCCGCCCGATTCTGCAGAAAGCGCAGTGGGAGGGGAAGAGTTTTGCCGACGCGGCGCTGCATGATGTCCCGGTCGGATCGGGGCCCTATGTGGTCGGTGACTATGAGGCCGGTCGCTATGTGACCCTGCGCCGGAACCCCGACTATTGGGGGGCCGATATCCCCTTCCGGCGCGGCACCATGAACCTCGATGAGATGCGGATCGAATTCTACGGCGACGGCACAGTCCTGTTCGAGGCGTTCAAGGCTGGCGAACTGACGGCAGTACGGGAATTCAATGCTGACAAATGGGACACGCAGTACAACTTCCCCGCCGTGCAACGCGGCGATGTCATCAAGACCGAGATCCCGCACGGCAAGCCGTCGGGCATGACCGGGTTCGTCATGAACACCCGCAAAGCCCCCTTCGACGATTGGCGTGTGCGCGAGGCGCTGATGTTGGCGTTCAACTTCGAATACATCAACGATACGATCACCGGCGGCACACAACCGCGGATCACCTCATATTTTTCCGGTTCTGATCTGGGTATGCAGCCCGGTCCCGCCACCGGCCGCGTTGCCGAGTTGCTGCAGCCCTATGCCGACGACCTGCCACCCGGCGCACTTGAAGGGTATGCCCTGCCTGTGGGCGACGGCTCGGCCCGCAACCGCACCAATATCCGCAAGGCGAACCAGCTGTTGACCGAGGCGGGCTGGACCGTCCAGGACGGCGTGCTGCGCAATCAGAACGGCGAAGACTTTACCGTCACCGTCCTGCTGCAACAAGGTGATACCGAGGGCCAGACGGCCATCGAAATTTATACCCGTGCGCTTGAAAGGCTCGGGATTCAGGTCGCCGTCGAACAAGTGGACAGTGCCCAGTTTACCGGTCGTAATGCCGAACTTGATTTCGACATGACCTTCTTCCGCCGTGCCATGTCCCTGTCGCCGGGCAATGAACAGCGCCTGTATTGGGGCAGCGAAAACGCCGACACTCCGGGCACGCGCAACCTGATGGGTGTTGCTTCTCCGGCGGTGGACGGGTTGATCGACGCGATGCTGGCATCGGAAAGTCGCGAGGATTTCGTGGCCGCCACCCGCGCCCTGGACCGGGTTCTGACCGCTGGGCGCTATGTCATCCCGATCTGGAATTTCGACGTCGGACGCATCGCTCATGCCAAAGAGCTGAAACAGCCCCAGACCGTGCCAATTTATGGTGATGGGCCGGAGTATATGCCACAGGTTTGGTGGTACGAAGAGTGACCAAATCGGCCGGATCGTTGGCGCGATCGGCCCCATAGCCTCCAACGCGCGGATTGCTCACATCTGCAGGTTAGTATCTTAAGTTGTGTCATGCCAAATGGTCGCACCTTTCGGCGGAATTTGGCACACGCACCAAATACACCCATATATCGTGCAGACATATCTGAAGCCGTCTACATATAGCGGAAACACCCATTTCCAGCTAATGCCCAAAAAATAACCACAAGGGGCTTTACGGATCGCCCCCCAACGATATAGCCTACCCGTGTTTTGGCGCACCGGTTGATCGGATTAATTGTGAAAAATTCGCTAGATAGCTGATCGTTGGACGCGTCAGACCCGAGTTTTGCGGACCGGCCTCCACTCACTCACACCTCAGGTCCGTAGGCCCGTCGCGCGATCAGTGTGGCGGGCCTCTTTAACCTTACGTAAGCCCAAATAAGGTGCGACATTTTGTCATGCACTTGGACCCCTATGCCCTCCGTACGCTGATATGGGGGCCGAGCAGCCGTGAAACCCGAGTTACGGAAGCTGACAAATGTTGAACTGGACTGACCTGACGCAAGACTGGGACGCTATGTACTCTCGTGCTAAACGGCGTTTTCCGAACCTGCGTGATCAGGACAAGGTGCGGCTGAGCAAAGACCGCAAAGGGTTCGAAGCGTATTTGGCCGAACGCCACCACCTGACCGTGAATGAAGCACACGAAGAGCTTGAGGATTTTCTGTTTACCGAAGGCTTGAACCGAGAGTTCAGCCGGTCTTTAAGCAAGTGATGTGACCCAGAGGATCGTTGCATCTTCGTCACTGACCGAAATCACGTTGTGTCCCATGCTACCGTCGTAATACGCGCTGTCTCCCCGACGCATTTCGACGGGTTCGTAGAACTCGGTGTAAAGCTGGACAACCCCTGTCAGCACATAAAGGAACTCTTCGCCATCGTGGCGCACCCAGCCATCAAACTCATCCATTGACCGCGCGCGCACGCGGGCGCGATACGGAAGCATCTGCTTTTTCGTCAGGTTCTCGGCCAGCAGCTCATGTTCATACGTCGTCGTGGGATGCGCGGCCCCTTCGCCCATCCGCGTCACGGACATACGCCCGATTACCTGATCCCGCTGCGGCGGCGTGAACAGTTGCGGCACCGAAATCTCCAACCCGATCGCCAGCTTTTTCAGCGCGTCGTACGTGGGTGACATCTGCCCGTTTTCGATCTTGCTGAGGGTCGAGCGCGCAAGCCCTGCCTGCGAGGCCGCCTGTTCCAGCGTCCAGTTCCGCGCCTTGCGCAATTGGCGCACGCGCGCACCCAGATCGAGCGGTTCAAGCTCGGCGTGGTTGCCCGAGTCCCGCGCAATGCGGATCAGGGAAGGTTGTTCATTGGTGCTCATGCGCAACTCTATAGGCCCAGCCCGTCCCGCTTGCAACGCGCCAAGCACCAAGGTAGCCAGTGGCCATGCTGTCTGTTTTTGATCAGGGGCCGCCCATGGCCTGCCCCGCGCCCTTCAACCTGGCCGCACATGTGCTGCGCCGAACGGATGATGATCCCGATAAGATCGCGCTGTCAGTTCTGCGGTCCGATGGCGCCGAGGACTGGAGCTATCGCGCGCTCAAGTCGGCCATTCTGGGCACCGCCACCGGGTTGCTGCGCGCGGGGCTAAAACCGGGTGACATTGCGCTGATGCGGTTGGGGAACACGGTCGATTTCCCCATTGCCTACCTTGGAGCGATTGCGGCGGGGATCGTGCCTGTCCCGACATCCTCGCAACTGACCGAGCCGGAAACGGCGCGCATGATCGCGGATCTTAAACCAGCCGCCGTTTTGCGGGACCCGGCCGTTGCCTGCGCTCCACATCCACTGCAGATCACGTTGTCCGAATTGACCGCGATGCGGCCCCTGCCCCCAGCCGAGTTTCAAATGGGCGACCCCGAGCGCCTGGCTTATGTCGTCTATACCTCGGGCACGTCCGGCAAGCCGCGCGCAGTGGCCCATGCGCACCGTGCAATCTGGGCACGCCAGATGATGGTGGATGGCTGGTACGGGCTGCGGGATACGGATCGCCTCTGTCATGCCGGTGCATTTAACTGGACCTATACACTAGGCACCGGATTGATGGACCCCTGGACTATCGGCGCGACCGCTTTGATCCCAGAGCCGGGAACCGACCCGGACGCCCTGCCTGCCTTGCTGCGGCGACACCGCGCGACGATCTTTGCCGCCGCCCCTGGCGTGTATCGCAAGCTGCTGAAAACGTCAGAGGACATGCACCTGCCCACGCTCCGCCACGGCCTTTGTGCCGGCGAGAAACTGTCTCGACACCTGCACGCGCAATGGGTCGAGGCGACCGGGACTGAGCTTTACGAAGCCTACGGTATGTCCGAATGTTCCACCTTCATCTCGTCCAACCCGGCCCACCCGGCGCGGGGCGAGTCGCTGGGACAACCACAACCGGGCCGACGGATTGCGATCCTTGGGCCGGATGGTCCGGTGCCGCAGGGACAGGAAGGCACCATCGCCATTCACCGCTCGGATCCCGGCCTGATGCTGACCTATCTGAACGCGCCGGACGAAGCCGAGGCTCGGATGCAGGGCGATTGGTTCCTGACCGGCGATCAGGGTGCCATGGCCGTCGACGGGCAGATCACCTATCTGGGCCGCGACGATGACATGATGAATGCGGGCGGCTATCGCGTTTCTCCGGTCGAGGTCGAGGCCACCTTGTCCAAATTCCCCGGGATTTCACAGGTTGGCGCGGCGGCTGTTGAGGTCAAAGAAGACACATTTGTGATAGCAGCCTTCTATACCGGGCCGGAAAAGCTGGACGACGTTGCCCTGCAAACCTATGTGGAGGCAAATCTGGCGCGGTATAAACAGCCGCGCGCGTTCATTCACCTGCCCGAGCTTCCGACCGGTGGTAATGGCAAACTACTGCGCCGGGCTCTGCCGGCCTATTTCAAGGCGACCACACCATGACCCAGACCGTCAAACTCGACATTATGTCCGATCCGATCTGCCCATGGTGCTATATCGGCAAAACCCATCTGGACAAAGCACTGGCCGCGATTCCGGATCACCCTATGGTGATCGAGTGGCATCCGTTCCAGCTGAACCCCGACATGCCAGATGAAGGCATGGATCGGCGTGAGTATCTGGAGGGAAAATTCGGCGGCAAAGACGGTGCCGTGCGCGCTTATGCTCCGGTGGTTGAGCACGCCGAGAAGGCCGGGCTCAGCATAGATTTCGAAGGCATGAAACGCACCCCCAATACGCTGGACGCCCATCGCCTGATCCACTGGGCCGGGATCGAGGGAAAGCAGAATGATGCCGTGGATGCCCTGTTCGATGCCTATTTCGTGCAGGCCCGCGACATCGGCGACCACGAAGTGCTGGCCGATATCGCTGACAGCATCGGCATGGACGCCGCCGTGGTGCAGAAACTGCTGAAGTCCGATGCCGACCGCGAGGACATCCGCAACCGCGATACCCATTCCCGCCAGATGGGCATCCAATCTGTTCCGACCTTCGTCGTGGCCAATCAACACGCAGTTCCGGGCGCGCAACCGCCGGAAATGTGGGAAAAAGTGATTGGCGAGATCATGTCTCAGCTTGAGGGTTCTCCTGCAAATTAGCACAGAGGTCTGTGCGCTTTGATCCCTAGCGCCACCTGATCTGTCGTGATAGCGCGATCAGGTCAGGAGGACGCAATGACCAATCGCATGTCAAAAGGAGAGTTCATCGCTCTTGTCGCAATGATGTTTGCGACGATTGCGTTTTCCATCGACTCGATGCTGCCTGCCCTGCCCGAGATTGGCGCGCAGCTCAGCCCCGAGGACATTAACCGGGCACAGCTGATCCTGACCTCATTCGTGCTGGGCATGGGGATCGGCACGTTCTTCATGGGTCCGCTGTCGGACGCGTTTGGTCGCAAGCCGGTGATTTATGCCGGCTCAGTTTTGTACATCGTTTCAGCTGCCGTCGCTTGGGCCAGTTCTTCGCTGGAACTACTTTTGATTGCCCGGGTCGCGCAAGGGGTCGGCTGTGCCGCGCCACGCGTGGTCGCCATGGCGATAATCCGGGATTTGTACTCGGGTCGTGAAATGGCGCGGATCGTGTCAATCGCCATGATGATCTTCACGCTGGTTCCTGCTGTGGCGCCGATGCTGGGGGCCGGCATGATCGCCCTCACAGGCTGGCGCGGGATATTCGTCTCGTTCATCCTGTTCTCAGCGATCACCGTGGTCTGGATGGGCCTGCGCCTACCGGAACCTCTGAAGCCTCAGAACCGCAGGCCGCTGCGCCTGCCCCTGATGGTCTCTTCCGCGCGCGAGATGTTCGTGCACCCCACCGTCCGGGTTTCGATTTTCGTGCAAACCCTTTGTCTGGGCATGTTGTTCACCACGCTGACCATGGTGCAACCGGTCTATGACGTGATCCATGACAGCGCTGACAGTTTTCCCTTCTGGTTTGGTTTCGTGGCCCTGATCTCGGGGTCTGCCAGCCTGCTGAACGCGGCCCTGGTGATCCGCGTGGGGATGCGGCGACTGGTAACCTGGGCTTTGGGTGCGCAGATCGTCATCACCATGGGCGTCATTGTTTTGAACTCGGTGCATCTGTCGCCGAACCTGTCCTTTGCGGTGTTCGTCTTCTGGCAGACCTCTATCTTTTTCATGGCAGGCATGACGATGGGCAACCTGAACGCCATCGCCATGGAGCCGATGGGTCATATCGCCGGTATGGCGGCCTCAGTCATCGGTGCGGTCTCGACCGTTCTGGCCGCGGCCATCGCAGCCCCCATAGGGTTGTTGTTCGACGGCTCGTTGACCCCGCTCACCACCGGCATTCTATCAATGAGCGTGATCGGCTTTGGACTGATGCTGCATATGGGCCGGATTGAAAACAGACTACCCGCCTGACCTGTGCAGATTACGCGAATCCCGCTAACCTTCCCTTGATCCGAGAGGAGGTTTCAATGCGTTACGATTACGATCTGGGTTCTCATTCCTGTCCGGTCACCACATCCTCGCCCGAGGCGCAGCTATGGTTTGATCGGGGATTGGTCTGGACCTACGGCTATAACCATGAAGAAGCCGTGGTCTGTTTCCAACGCGCGGCTGAACATGATCCAAACTGCGCCATGGCCCATTGGGGGATCGCCTATTCGGCCGGTCCAAACTACAACCTGCCTTGGGATTTGCTCGATGAAAGCGGGCAGCAAAAGGCGCTTGCGCAGGCCTTTGATGCGGCGCAACAGGCGCTGGCTTTGCTGGACAGCTGCACCCCGGTCGAGCAGGCCCTGATCCGCGCCCTGCCCGCCCGCTACCCGCAGCGTGACCCGGTTGAGGATATGCACAGCTGGGACCACGATTTCGCTGACGCGATGCGCACGGCCTTTGCCGAACAGCCCGATCATCTGGACCTGCGCACCATCTATGTCGAGGCGTTGCTGAATCTGACACCCTGGCAGATGTGGGACCTCAAAACCGGCCAACCTGCCCAAGGCGCCGCCACGCGCGAGGCGCAGAAGGCCTTGGAAGACGCGATGGCCTACGACCCCGCTGCGATGTCTCATCCCGGCCTGCTGCACCTCTATGTGCATCTGATGGAGATGTCGCCAACCCCGGAAAAGGCGCTCAAGGCCGGGGATGTGCTGCGCACGCTGGTTCCCGATGCGGGTCACTTGGTGCATATGCCCACCCATATTGACGTGCTGTGCGGGCATTACCACAACGTTGTTTACTGGAACGAAAAGGCCATCGAGGCCGATCTGAAGTATTACGAGCGCGAAGGCGCCTTCAACATCTATACCGGCTACCGCCAGCACGATTATCACTTCGTCATCTACGGCGCATTGTTCCTTGGGCAGATGGAACCGGCCCTGCGCGCAAATCAGGGCATGTGGGACACCACACCCGAAGACATGCTGCGCGTCGAAAGCCCTCCGATGGCGGATTACTTCGAAAGCTACATGTCGATGGGCCCGCATATCCTGATCCGCTTTGGCCAGTGGGAAGAGGCCAAGGCGTTGGAGATACCATCGGACCCCGACCTCTATCGCACGCTGACGGCGACCATTCACTATGCCCGCGCCATCGCCCATGCCGCCACCGATCAGGTCGTCGAGGCAGAGGCCGAGGAACAGCTGTTCCTTTCCGCAAAGGAATGCGTCCCCGAGACACGCTTGCTGCACAATAATCGTGTTGTTGATCTGCTGGAGATCGCCCGCGAAATGCTGCGCGGAGAGATCGAGTATCGCAAAGGCAACTATGAGATCGCCTATGCCCACCTGCGCCGCTCGGTCGAGTTGGATGACACGTTGCCCTACGACGAACCGTGGGGGTGGATGCAGCCCACCCGCCACGCGCTGGGGGCACTGCTGTATGAACAGGGTCATGTGGCCGAGGCCGAAGCGGTCTATCGTGAGGATCTGGGGTTGGGTGGTATGCTCAGCCGTGCCTCGATCCATCCGGACAATGTCTGGAGCCTCAAGGGCCTGCATGACTGTTTGAAAACGCGTGGTGACACCGTTGAGATTGTGCAGGTAAAACAACGGCTCGATCTGGCACTGGCCCGGGCAGATCGCGCGGTGGGTGCGTCGTGCTTCTGCGCCCAAGCGGCGATGAGGGCCGCCGAATGAGAAACGCCTTTTTGTTGACGGCCCTGCTCTGCGGCCCCGCCCTTGCGGATCGTCAATCCTTTCCTCCGGTCGATCAGGCCGCGCGAGATTCCTCGCTGGTGGCCTTCCGCGATGCGCTGCTGGCCGAGGTGGCCGCAAGGGATACCGATGCCGTGGTCGCGGCGGCCTGTCCCGACATCTACCTGAGCCACGGAGGAAATGGTGGTCCAGAAGAGTTGCGCGCCAATCTGATCCTGGATCCGGAAACCCTGTCGGAAGAGAACCGAAAAGACGCGGATGCCTTACGCGAAGCCTATTGGTTGGATCTGGAAAACACCCTCTCCCAGCCCGGCTATTTCGATGACGAGGGCGAGTTCTGGATGCCGCATCAGTGGCAAATCACCCTGCCCGTTTCACTGGACCCGTTCATGGCCTATTTCGTCACTGGATCAGATGTGGCCTTGCGGCAGTCGGCAGATCGCGACGCACCGACCTTGGGCCTCATCAGCCACGAGGTCGCGATCATCCGCGATTTTCAGGACGGCTCGGACTATCAACGGGTGCTGCTGACCGATGGGACCCAAGGCTACATGCACCGTGACTACTTGTGGCCGATGACAGGCCACCGCGCCGCGTTCGTGAAATCGGACGCGGGCGCATGGCAGTTGTGCACCTTTGTCAGCGGAGACTAGGCTTTGGCCTTTTTCTTCTCGGCCATCAGCTTTTCAGCCAGATCCCGAGCGATTGCGAAGGCCCCTTTGATCTTGTCGCTGTCCTTCTTCCAGTCACGGCGCACGACGATCTTGTTGTCCTTTACCTTGGCCAGTCCGCGCTGGTTCTGGATAAACTCGACCAGCCCCTGAGGCGATGCGAACTTGTCATTGTGGAACTGGATCGTTGCACCTTTCGGCCCACCGTCCAGCTTGGCAATGCCCGCCCGCTTGCACATGGCCTTGATGCGGACGACCAGCATCAGGGTATTCACCTCTTTCGGCAGGGTACCGAAGCGGTCGATCAGTTCGGCCGCAAAGCCTTCCAGCTCAACTTTGGTCGAAAGCGACGACAGGCGGCGATAGAGACCCAGACGCACGTCCAGATCGGGCACGTAGTCCTCGGGGATCAGAACCGGCACACCCAGATTGATCTGCGGTGCCCATTGGTCATCCGCGTCGGAAAGCCCTTCCATCTCACCGGCTTTGATCTTGGCAATCGCCTCTTCCAGCATCGACTGGTAGAGTTCATAGCCCACGTCGCGCATCTGGCCCGACTGTTCCTCGCCCAGCAGGTTGCCTGCTCCGCGAATATCCAGATCCTGCGATGCCAGCGTGAACCCGGCCCCAAGCGTATCCAATGAGCCCAGAACCCGCAGCCGTTTCTCGGCTGTGGCGGTCAGCTTTTGGCGCGGCTTGGTGGTCAAATAGGCATAAGCGCGGGTTTTCGACCGCCCCACCCGGCCACGTATCTGGTAGAGTTGCGCCAGACCGAACATATCCGCCCGGTGCACAACCATCGTGTTGGCGGTCGGGATGTCCAGCCCGCTTTCCACAATCGTCGTTGCCAGCAGCACGTCATACTTGCCGTCGTAGAAAGCATTCATTCGGTCGTCGAGTTCCCCCGCCGCCATCTGCCCATGCGCGACCATATAGGTGAGTTCCGGCAGTTGGTCTTTCAGGAATTCCTCGATTTCGGGCAGATCCGAGATGCGCGGCACCACATAGAAACTTTGTCCGCCGCGATAATGCTCGCGCAGCAGAGCCTCGCGAATGGTGACTGCGTCGAACTCGCTGACATAAGTCCGAATGGCAAGGCGGTCGATGGGCGGTGTGCCGATAATCGACAGGTCTCGCACACCAGTCAGGGACAATTGCAGCGTCCGCGGTATCGGCGTGGCGGTCAGGGTCAGGACGTGAACATCCGAACGCAGCTGCTTCAGACGTTCCTTGTGACCGACGCCGAAATGCTGTTCCTCGTCGATTATCAGCAGGCCCAGATTGTTGAACCGTATCCCCTTAGCCAACAGCGCATGGGTGCCGATCACGATATCGACCGTGCCGCGCGCCAGCCCGTCGCGGGTTTGCTGCGCCTCTTTGGCAGAGACAAATCTCGACAGCTGGCGCACTTCCAGCGGGAAACCCCGAAACCGTTCCTTGAATGATGCCGCGTGCTGTCGAGCCAACAGCGTGGTCGGCGCTACAACCGCGACCTGAACGCCGGACATGGCGGCGACAAAGGCCGCACGCATAGCAACCTCGGTTTTGCCAAAGCCCACATCACCGCAGATCAGACGATCCATCGGCGCGCCAGAGTGCATGTCCTCTATCACCTCTGCGATAGCGCGCAGCTGGTCGTCGGTTTCCTGATACGGGAAGCGTGCGCTGAACTCCTCCCACGCGTGCGGAGGCGGGTCCATGACCGGAGCCTTGCGCAAAGCACGCTCAGCTGCGATGCGGATCAGCTTGTCCGCCATCTCGCGGATGCGCTCTTTCAGCTTCGCCTTCTTGGCCTGCCATGCACCGCCGCCCAAGCGGTCCAGCAGACCTTCGTCATGGCCGTATTTCGACAGCAGTTCTATGTTTTCAACCGGCAGGTACAGTTTGGCCTGCTCGGCATATTCCAGCAGCAGGCATTCGTGCGCAGCACCCGCGGCGGTGACGACCTCCATCCCCATATAGCGCCCGATGCCGTGATCTACATGCACCACCAGATCACCGGGGCTGAGCGATTGGGTTTCGGTCAGGAAATTCTCGGCCTTGCGGCGTTTCTTGGGCTGGCGGATCAGGCGGTCGCCCAGCACATCCTGCTCGGCGATGACCGTCAAGTCAGGCGTTTCGAACCCATGCTCCAGCGCCCAGACGGCCAGATGCAGCCCGCGTTTGCCGATGCGGGTGCCGTCCGAAACCGGGATTGCCTCGGCCAGACCTTCATCCTCGATCAGACCGGTCAAACGTTCGCGCGCGCCCTCAGAGTAGGACGCGATCAACACCGGTCCCTTGCCCATCTTGTCGGTAATATGGCTTGCCAGCGCACCAAACAGGCTGATGCTTTCCTGTTGCCGCTCGGGCGCAAAGTTTCGTCCGATCCTGCCGCCCGCATCGATTACTCCAGGACCGCTGGCCTGTGGCAGAGGGCTGAACTGCAGCACCCGCCGGTCACCCACTGCCTGCTCCCACGCGGCGTCGTCCAGATACAGCAATCCGGGCGGTGTCGGCTTATACACAGTATCCATGCGCGACCGGTTTTCCAGTGCCAGCCGCCGGGTTTCATACTGATCGGCAATCGTATCCCAGCGCGCAAGCCGAGCGGGCGTGACCTGATCGTCAACGGTAATCGTGGCATCCGGCAGGTAATCGAACAGGGTTTCAAGTTTCTCATGAAAGAACGGCAGCCAGTGCTCGATGCCCTGATGCTTGCGGCCCGCGCTGACGGCCTCGTATAGCGGATCATCCGTGCCCGCAGCACCAAATTCGATGCGGTAATTCTGTCGGAAACGGGTGATGGCTGCCTCATCCAGAATAACCTCAGAGACCGGAGCCAGTTCCACCACGTCCAGTTTCTCGGTCGTGCGCTGCGAAACAGGATCGAACCGACGCGCGCCGTCCAGAACATCACCGAACAGATCCAGGCGCACGGGACCAGATTCGCCCGGCGGGAAGATGTCGATAATCCCACCCCGAATGGCATAATCACCGGGTTCCATCACCGTCGGGCTTTGCGTGAAACCCATCCGCACCAGAAAGCTCCGCAGCGCGGTTTCATCAACGCGGTGGTCCACGCGCGCGGTAAACGCAGCCTCTCGCAGCACATCACGCGCGGGCACTCGTTGGGTGGCTGCGTTCAGCGTGGTCAACAGCACGAACCGGTCCGGCATCTGATGCACCAGCGCCGCCAGCGTCGCTACGCGGGCTGCTGCGATATCCGCATTGGGCGACACCCGATCATAAGGCAAACAATCCCAGCCCGGGAACACAAAGACAGGCATGTCCGGCGCAAAGAAGGCCAGCGCGGCCCGCATAGCCTCCATCCGCTTGTCATCACGCGCGACATGGGCCACGGGCCCGCCGGAACGCGCGATCTCGTTCAGGACAAGCTGCGCGTCAAACCCCTCGGGGGCGCCGCCAACAGTTACGTGGTTCGGAGCCGTCATCGCCTAGCCTTTCCGAATTTCCTATCCCAGAACCCCAATCGAGAAGTTCTGATACATACCCCAAAGCGACGTGATCAAAATCGAGATCATACCGATGACCTGCGTATAAATCCGGCAGCGGGTCAAAACCTTGCCGACAAACTCAAGCGATCCGTCACTGCGCCGCAATTTATGTGCGGCCCTGATGTTTATGAGCGTCACCAGGCACATGGGAAACAACAGTAAGAATACAGCCTGGGCGAACTCGACCCCATAGTAAAAGCCAAGCATCGCCAGCCCGGTAAAGAAAAAACAACTCAGCCCCAGAATGATCAATCCGGATTTATCAACGATAAACAGAATGCGGTTGCCGTTGATCCGGACGATATCCAGCAAGTCCTGCTCGGTCTGACCTCCGACACGCCGGGCGCGCACCAGCAGGTCGAACGGGACGCCCATAGCCCAGTGGCTTACCGATGACCAAAGCACGGCCAGCACGATCCAATACCACAGATTCGAAAAACTGCGCATATCGATGATTTCGAAAAGCGAAGAGTATAAGTCCAAGCGTCAGCCCTTTGTTCACTGTCCTTAGGGGCCTTCTTTACGCAGGCGCGACCATCGTTACCCTTGAGACCTCGTGGAATTCATGCCACCCAATGCGAAAATATTCAAGGAGAGCGCGACATGAAGCCGACCATCGCCCCCTACCCCCTGACCCGCTTTCGCCGGGCGCGCCAATCCCAGTCCGTGCGCGGCCTGGTTCGGGAAAATACGCTGACCACCGACGACCTGATCTGGCCGGTTTTCGTACGCGAAGGCGAGGGTGTGGAAGAACCTGTGCCGTCGATGCCCGGCGTGGTGCGCCGCTCGGTCGACCTGATCGCAAAGGCCGCGGTTGAAGCGCAGGCCTTGGGTATCCCGGCGATTTGCATCTTTCCCTACACCGACGCCAACCTGAAAACCGAGGATTGCGCCGAGGCCTGGAACCCTGACAATCTGTCCAACCACGCCATCCGCGCCATCAAGGCCGCGGCCCCGGATATCGCAGTGATGACCGACGTGGCGTTGGACCCCTACAACATCAACGGGCATGACGGCTACGTCGTCGATGGCGAAATTGTGAACGATCAGACGGTCGAAGCTCTGGTCAAAATGACGCTCGCGCAGGCCGAAGCTGGGGCCGACATCATCGGCCCGTCCGACATGATGGATGGCCGCATCGGCGAAATGCGGCGGGCGCTGGAATCTGCGGGGCATCAGAACGTGATGATCCTAAGCTATGCCGCGAAATACGCCAGCGCCTTTTACGGCCCGTTCCGCGATGCGGTGGGCGCCTCGGGCGCGCTGACCGGGGACAAGAAAACCTATCAGATGGATCCGGCCAATTCGAACGAAGCCCTGCGCCTGATCGAGCGCGACCTGACCGAGGGCGCCGATATGGTGATGATCAAGCCGGGGATGCCCTATCTGGATATCTGCCGTAGGGTTAAGGACACCTTTGGCGCGCCAACCTATGCCTATCAGGTGTCGGGCGAATACGCGATGATCCAGGCCGCGGCGCAGAACGGCTGGATCGATGGTGAGAAGGTGATGCTGGAAAGCCTGCTGGCCTTCAAGCGTGCGGGCTGCGACGGCATCCTTACTTACTTTGCGCCCGAGGTTGCCCGCATCCTGCAGGGCTAAAACCCCAAATTGTCGCAATTTTTCGCCGATTGTGATCGGCCGCTGGTCAGCTTTCCCGTGACACGCAGCCGCAATCGGCGTACTCTTGCACACAAGATCGGGATCACCCGACATATCAGGCACTTATACAGAGAAAAAACATGAGCAGTTCCAACGCACCCCGACTAAGCCGTCGTGGCTTTGCCTTTGGCATGGCCGGTTTGACGGTAACCGCAGCTTGCGGCAATGGCGTCGGCAATTCCAACGCCGCCACCATCGACGCCCGTGTCGATGCCACGCTGACCGAAATGTACGCGCGCTATCCCAACACGGTTGAGATCGCCAACAAGGCCAACGGTATGCTTGTCATGCCGCTGATCACCGAGGCCGGATTTATCTTTGGCGGCGCGTATGGCCAGGGCGCCTTGCGCATCCAGGGCGCGACGGTTGACTATTATTCCGCAGTGTCCGGCAGTGCTGGCCTGCAGATCGGCGCGCAGCAATACGCGCACGTGCTGTTCTTCATGACCCAGGACGCGCTGAACGATTTCCGCCGCTCCAATGGTTGGACCGCCGGGGCCGATATCGGCTACGTCGTCGATGCAACAGGTGACTCACTCTCGACCGATACCACCACACTGCGCTCTCCGGTTCTGGCGGCGGTCTTTGGTCAGGCTGGCCTGAAATTCGGCGCCACGGTCGAAGGCACCAAATACACGCGGATCATTCCTTAACTCCGGGCTACCACGCGCCCCTCGAACGGTCCCCGCCAACAGCCCACTGTGGCGGGGTTTTTCTTTGTATAGTTCTGTAAACACAAATATTCCCGGACTGTTCCTCTTTCGGTCAGCCCGGCCATCCACTAGTCTTGCCGAAATCGGAAATGGATCGGGATTAAAGGCCACAAATGGGTTTCGTTTTTCGCTGGCTGTTGCGTATTACAACGGGTCTGGTCCTGCTGGCTCTGGCCGCTGTGGCGCTGGTGTATTTCCTGGCCAACCAGTCCCTGCCGGACTACAATCAGACGGTTGAAGTCACCGGTCCAACCGCCCCGGTCGAGATCATCCGCGACACTGCCAACGTCCCCCATATTCTGGCCGAAAACGATCCGGATGTGTTCTTTGGCCTTGGTTTTGCCCATGCTCAGGACCGTCTGTGGCAGATGACCGTTATGCGCCGCACCGCTCAGGGCCGCCTGTCCGAAGTGTTCGGCACCCGCACCGTTCATATCGACAAGCTGCTGCGCCGGCTGGACCTGTACGGGCTGGCCCACCGCTCGGTCGAGGTACAGGACGATTACACCAAAGCTGCGTTGCGGGCGTATGCCGCCGGAGTAAACGCGCGGCTGGATGAGATCAACGAGGCCGCCCTTGGTCGGGGCGCGCCCGAGATGTTCCTGTTCAACGCGCCCGTTTCCCCGTGGCAGCCCGGCGACAGTATCGCGGTGATCAAACTAATGAGCCTGCAACTGTCCGGCCATCTTGAGGACGAAGTGCTGCGGGCCCGCACTTCGCTGATGCTGAACGACCCCGCACGGCTGGCCGACATACTGCCGAACGTTCCAGGTGCGGGCATCGCGGCCCTGCCCGAATACGCCGCGCTGTTTCCCGGCCTGCCCCGCTATGCCCGCGGCACACCGATGCCCGACAGCCCGCTGTCCCCTTTCCCAAAACGCGGGTTGGCCGGCGCGTCAAACGCCTGGACTGCCGCGCCTTCGCGTTCGGCCAGCGGAGGCACGTTGCTGGCCAATGACCCCCATCTGGGCTTCACCGCGCCGGGCGTCTGGTATCTGGCCCGGCTGGAACTGGCCAAGGGCGGTGTGATCGGTGCGACAATCCCCGGCATTCCCGCCATTATGACCGGGCGCAGCGATCGGCTGGGCTGGGGTCTGACGTCCTCGTATCTGGATGATCAGGATGTGCATATCGAGCAGCTGAACCCGGAAAACTCCGAGGAATACCTGACGCCGGACGGCTACAAAACATTCCGCACCCGCCCGTCGATCATCGAGATCAAGGACGAGGCCCCGATTACCCTGACCCTGCGCTGGACAGATAACGGCCCCGTTCTGCCCGGCAGCCACTATGATCTGGAGACGATCACACCACCCGGTCACGTCGCCTCTTTGTCCTGGACGGCGCTAAGCCCGCGCGATACGTCGATGACGGCGTCAATGGCGTTGATGAACGCGGACAGCGTCCGGCAGGGCATCGATGCAGCCGAATTGTTCATTGCACCCTCGCAAAACCTGTCGCTGGTGGACAAGGACACGATCGGCCTCAAGCTGATCGGAGCGATGCCGAAACGCGACCTGCAAAATCAAAGCCGGGGCCGCATCCCGACACCCGGCTGGCTGGCCGAGAACCTCTGGCAGGGCCGCCTGCCCTATGCCGACAACCCGGAATTCGTAGCCCCAGTGGGGGGCATCCTGGGAAATACCAACAACAAGATCATCGACCGCCCGTTCCCCGAGCATGTGTCCTATGAATGGGGCGACACCCAGCGCGTGCACCGCTGGGAACGCCTGATGCAATCGCGCGAGGTCCACACCCGCGACAGCTTTATCGAAGCACAGTTGGATACCGTCAGCTTCACCGCCCGGTCCTTGCTGCCGCTGATCGGCGCAGACCTGTGGTTCACCGGCGCCTCAGCCCCCGAGGGCACGCCCGAACGCCAGCGCCAGATCGCGCTGTCCCTGCTGGCAGAGTGGAATGGCGAGATGAACGAGCATCTGCCCGAGCCATTGATCTATGCGGCATGGTTGCGGGCGTTGCAGATCCGGCTGATCTCGGATGACCTCGGCCCGCTGGCTGCCGAATATAAGCATGTCGAGCCACTGTTCATCGAACGCGTCTACCGTGATATCGATGGTGCGTCGGTCTGGTGTAACGTACGCCAGAGCGCCCCGACCGAAACCTGCACCGACATGGCACGGCTGGCGCTGGACGACGCGCTGATCTGGATTTCCGAGAATTATGGCAGCGCTCTGAAATCCCTGCGCTGGGGTGACGCTCATCAGGCCACCCATGACCACCCGGTTCTGGGCACGGTTCCTGTGTTGCGGTTCTTTGTCAACATCCGCCAATCCACCAGTGGCGGCGACAATACACTGCTGCGCGGGCGCACTTCGGGCGAAGGCAGGAATCCGTTCCAGAACGTCCACGGTGCGGGTTATCGCGGGGTTTATGATTTTGCCGACCCGGATAGTTCGGTCTTTATCACCGCCACCGGCCAGTCCGGCCATTTCCTGTCACGCTACTACGACGATCAGGCGCAGCTGTGGCGGCGCGGAGAGTATATCCCCATGTCGCTGGACCTCAATCTGGCCCGTGCAGCGGCCGTGGGTGTGACGAACCTGATCCCGCGCTGATTTCACCTGTTTCGGCAGGACCTTGCCCCTTTTTCCGGGTGCCGTGGACGCCGACCTGTCTTTTCGCCTACGATCTGGAGGCCAACACGTTGGGACCGGGGGACACAAATGGCAAGTATACGGGATAGGCTGAACAATCTCGCGCGCGACTACGCAATCGCCTGGAGTTCGGGTGACCCGAACGCGGTGGCCGAATTCTTTGCGCCTGAAGGGCAGATTTCGATCAACAAGGGTGAGCCCATGGTTGGTCGCGGGGCAGTAGCCGACGTGGCCCGCGAGTTCTTTGCCGACTTTCCCGATCTGGAACTCAGATGCGATATGCTGCGATGGGCCGGTTCACACGCGATCTTTGTCTGGACATTGGAAGGCCATCACACAGAAACCGGCAACCTTGTGGTCACCCGCGGCTGGGCTGAGTGGGAACTGACCCAGGACCACAAAATCCAGTCCTCATCGGACTGGTTTGACGCGGACGACCATCAACGACAGATTGGCAGGACCTAATCTCTAAAGCGCCGCGAACCGAGCCGCCTGTTTGTCGGTCCACAGCACGGTGATCTCAAAACCGTCCTCGGTCTGCTTTTCGGATTGCACAACATCCTGCCTGAACAGCCAGGCGCGCTTGTTGCCTTGGGCGAAACCCAGCATCAGAGTCTCTTCGTGGCGCGCGCCTTGCAATTTGGTTGCGATCTCGGCCAGAAGAGGGTCAACACCTTCTCCCGTCACCGCCGAGATAGCAAAGATCGATGGATCGCGATTCGCGCGTTTGAAGGTGGCTTCGCGTTCGTCTTCATTCAGCAGGTCGATCTTGTTCCAGACCTCCAGCCGGGGCCGTTCGTCATCGACGCCCAAAGAGGTCAGGATCGCCTCGACATCCTGCGCTTGCGCGTCGGTTTCCTCATGGCTGATGTCACGGACATGGATGACGATATCCGCACCCAGAACCTCTTCCAGCGTTGCCCGGAAGGCCGCAACCAGTTCCGTCGGCAGGTTTGAGATGAACCCTACTGTGTCCGACAGGATAACCTCGGGGCCATCGGGCAGTTCAACCCGTCTCATGGTTGGGTCCAACGTGGCGAACAGCATATCCTTGGCCATCACCTCGGCCCCGGTCAGGCGGTTGAACAATGTGGATTTTCCGGCGTTGGTATACCCCACTAAGGCCACAATCGGATACGGCATCTTGGCCCGCGCGGCGCGGTGCAGCGTGCGGGTCTTCACCACTTTCTGCAACTGACGCCGCAGACGTACCAATTGTTCATCGATCGCTCGGCGGTCAGCCTCGATCTGAGTTTCACCGGGACCACCGACAAACCCCAGTCCACCCCTTTGCCGTTCCAGGTGAGTCCAGGCCCGGACCAGACGCGTACGTTGATAGCTAAGCGCGGCCATCTCGACCTGCAGCACACCTTCACGGGTACGGGCGCGGTCGCTGAAAATCTCAAGGATCAAACCGGTCCGGTCGAGGATCTTGACCTTCCACGCTTTCTCAAGGTTGCGCTGCTGAACTGGGGAAACCGGGCCGTCGATCAACACCAGTTCAATCTCGTTTTCGTGCAGACGCTGGGCTAGTTCCTCGATCTTGCCGCTGCCGAAAAGAAACCCCGGCTGGGCGCGTTGCAGGCGCACGATCTCGGACCCGATCACATCCAGATCGGGTAAAGCGGCAGCCAGTGCCACCGCCTCTTCCAGCGCCGGTTCGGGGACACGGCGCTGTTCATCTGATTTGATTTCCGGATGCAGCACCCAGGCCCGGGTGCGCGTCCTTTCATGTTCCATCAAGAGGCGTCTTCGCCCTCATACAGGCTGATCGGCTGCGACGGCATGATGGTCGAGATCGCGTGCTTGTAGACCAGCTGCGACTGTCCGTCGCGGCGCAACAATACGCAGAAATTGTCGAACCAAGTGATCACGCCCTGCAATTTCACACCGTTGATCAGGAAAATTGTGACCGGTACCTTTGCTTTCCGTACATTGTTCAGGAACGCGTCCTGAAGATTCTGTCTGTCCGAAGCCATTTTTTATTATCTCGCCATTGTTCTTGCTACGCGCTGCGGACCAACGCGCTCCCTCTGGCTGAGTATGGAGTGGAGTTAACCGAGTTTCCAGATCAAAAATCAGTCATAGCAAATCTGTTGAAAGTTAATCCCGCCAGAGACTTGGCGTAATCAGCGCAATGATCGCCAGCGTTTCCAGCCGTCCGATCACCATCGCCGCGCACATGGTCAGCTTGGCCCCGGCAGACAGGTCCACAATCCGTATCGGGAAATCCGTGGCCAATTCAATCAACGGACCCGTGGTGCTGAGCGAAGCGACAGTCAGCACCATGGCCTGTTCGAACCCCGCTCCCATCAACCCCAACAGAAGGTTGAACAACGCCGCCGTCAGCGCGAACATCATCAAGAAGATCCACGCGATGAAGGCACCGTCGCTCTGAATGCGCCGGTTACCGCCGCCCTCGCCGCTGACCGACGAGGGATAGATCAGCCGGTCAATCTCGCGCGCGCCGTTCAGGTATAGGGCGAAAACCCGCAGCAGTTTGACCCCACCTGCGGTGGTGGCGACGCCACCACCGATCAGGGCCAGCCCCATCAGGATCAACCCGGGCGTACCCAACCCCGAAAGCTGCTGCGCGTCATTCCAATTGGCGCTCTCGAACCCGGCAGTGGTCAGGAAGGACAGCACCGTGAATACCATGCCCCAGAACACCTTCACGGCTTCTATTGGGTGCAGCGTGCCGCCGATTTCGTTGACGCCGGCCCATACGCGGAAGAACAGCAGTGTGGCAACGACGATCACGATCACCAAACCGATCCGGAATTCAGGGTCCTTGTCCAGCCGCGAATACCCCGTTGTGGCGGTATCGGTGGAGAAGGTCAGCCGCGACAGAGCAAAAAACAGAAACAGGAACAGGATCGCTTCGCCGGTAATACCGGCCTGCGCGCCTTCCAGCCCGCCCACAGGCGAAATTCCGGACGTGGCCATGGTGGACATGGCATGGCAGACGGCGGTCAACCCTTGCTCACCCACGATCAGCAACAGCAGCCAGATCACCGCCGTCAGCCCCGCATACACCGGCGTCAGCGTCAGTGTCACCCGTATCAGACGCCCGCGAGGGTCGACCTTTTCGCTTTGCGCCACGCCCGAGACCGGACGGCCGGGCTGCCCCCGCGCGGTCACCTCGAACCCGCCCAGCGACAGTGGTGCCAGGATCGCCGCCGCCGAAATCCACATCAGCAATCCACCCATCCAGCCCACTAGCGCCCGCCACAGATGCAGAGGCGCTGTCAGTCGGTCGGGATCGGGGAAAACGTCGGCGCCCGTGGTCGTCAGTGCGCTGACCATATCGAAATAGGCGTTTAGGAAAGTCGTGTTTCCCAACGCATCATGGAGCGGGATGGCAAGGAACACCGGCAGGACTGTAAAACAGCCCAACAGCACCGCCAACTGCCCCAGCGTTCCGCGGCGCGGCACCCGGCTGGACGCTGCCATCGCAATCGTTGCCACGACAAACAGCCCCAACAAACCCGAATAAAAAAACGAACGCGAAGTGTCGTGGTTGTCCAACGCCAGCGCATGAATCGCGGGTATCCACATGGACAGCGAGAAAACACCCCAGATCAGCAGAAACAGCGGCAAGCGCCGCACCAGCCCGATCCGTTGTGTCCTCGCGCGTATCATCAGAAGAAATCGATCGAAACCTGCATCAGTCGCTCGACCTCGGGGACATCCTTGGCCATGGCAAAGATCGCCACCACATCTTTTTCCTCGATCCGCAGACTGCCGGTGGGGCGCAACAACTCATCACCTTTGAGGACCGCCCCCACCAGAACACCCTCGGGGAAGTCGATGTCGCGCAATCTTTGCCCGGCCATGGGAGAGGTTGACAGTACCTCGGCCTCGATCACTTCGGCCTCGGCATCGCCGATGGAATAGACCTGCCGTACACGCCCGTGGCGGATGTGGCGCAGAATCGAACTGACCGTGGTCGCGCGTGGGTTGATATAGGCGTCGATCCCGAGCGGGCCCATCAGCGCCACCATGCTAGGATCGTTGATCAGCGCAATTGCCAACGCGCAGCCTTCTGCCTTGGCCCGCACGGCGGCCAGCATGTTTGCGCGGTCGTCATCGGTGACCGCCAGCATCGCGTCCGCGCGTTCAATACCAGCCTCGCGCAGCAAGGCAGCATCCAGCCCGTCACCGTTCAGAACAATAGTGCGCTCCAGCGCTTCGGCAGCCAGCTCAGCACAGTGACGGTCACGCTCAATAATCTTGGCGCGCACCCGGCTTTCACGCTCCTCCAGCGTTCGCGCGACTTCCAGCCCGACGTTGCCGCCCCCCACGATCACCACGCGATCCTGTTTCTTTTGGGTTTTACCAAAAACCTCCATCGTGCGGTCAACGTCTTTTACGTTAGTAAAGACATAGCATTCGTCACCGACAAACAGTTGATCCTCGGATTCCGGAGCGAACAGGCTGCCGTCGCGCCGAACCCCAACGACAATCGAGCTGAGTGTCGAAAACAGATCCGTCAACTGGCGCAAAGGCGTGTTTATGATCGGGCAGTCTTCGTCAATGCGGATGCCCAGCAACTGCGCCTTGCCGTCCATGAACATCTCGGTGTCAAAGGCCGACGGCGCCGACAGGCGGCGCATGGCGGCGGCGGCCACTTCACGCTCGGGGCTGATCACCACGTCAATGGGCAGGTGGTCGCGGCGGTACAGATCCGAGTGGATTGCCTCGAGGTAGGATTTCGACCGCAGGCGTGCGATCTTGCGCTGGATCGAGAACACCGAATGCGCCATCTGACAGGTGACCATATTCACCTCGTCCGAATGGGTCGCGGCGATGATCATATCGGCGTCGCGGGCTCCTGCTCGCTCCAGCACATCCGGGTAACTGGCGAACCCGGCGATCCCCTGCACATCCAGAGTCTCGGTCGCGCGGCGCACCAGATCGGAGTTGTTGTCCACCACCGTTACGTCGTTGAGTTCGCCCGACAGGTGCCGTGCAATCTGCCAGCCAACCTGACCGGCACCGCAAATTATGACCTTCATGTTTTTGGCCCTTCTGCCTGAAATCTTTGAATGACAGATGCCCCCATAGCGGTCAATTGAATTGTCATACCTGCGCAGCTAAGGCAAGATAAGCCTATGAAAACAGTGCTTCGTCTGCTTGTTCCAATGATTGCCTTGTCCGCATGTAGCGGTCCGCTTTCGCTGTATTACCGCGAAGGCGAAAGCGTATCGCGTGTGCAGTCCGAAACCACGCAATGTCAGGTTCTGGCACTTGAGGACGTGCCGGTGGCTAATCAGGTGCGGCAAAACCCGCCTACCTACTGGCCCGGCCGCACCTATTGCGATGGCCGGGGGCGCTGCTACCGCTCGGCCGGCTGGTGGCAACCAGGGAGCGTGTACACCGTCGACGTCAACCAGGGGCTGCGCAACCAGGTCGAGACGCAGTGCATGGCCAAGAAGGGATTTCGCCCGGTCAGCCTACCGCCCTGCAAGCAGAACGTAAAATCACAGACCGCCGCGGTGCCTACAACAAAACTGCCGCCATTGAGCACCCAGTCCTGTTACGTGAAATTCGACAACGGGTCGTTCCAGATCATAACGCCCGGTCAGGCCGGGTAAGGACCCGGCGAATTATTCCGCCGGTTCCGGTTCGTCCAGTTGCGCCACCCGTGCGCCGGATTTGTTCGAGGTCACCACACCCAGCGATTTCAGTTTGCGGTGCAGCGCGCTGCGCTCCATCCCAACAAAGCTGGCGGTTCGGCTGATATTGCCGCCAAAGCGATTGATCTGGGTCAACAGGTATTCTCGTTCGAACGCCTCGCGCGCTTCGCGCAGCGGCAAGGTCGCAAGGGCCCCCGAAAGAACCACGCGGCCCGAATCGTCGGTCTTTTCCTCTTCTGCCGGCAGTTCCTTGGCCTCGATCGGCCCTGATTCATCACCTAGGATCAACACACGTTCGATCAGGTTCTTGAGCTGACGTACGTTGCCGGGCCAGGTCATGGTCTGCAGCAACGCCACGGCCTCTTCCGAGATTTCGCGCAGGGCCAGCCCCTGAGATTCGTTGCACATTTCAATGAAATGCTGTGCCAGAACCGGGATATCCTCGCGCCGCTCTTCCAGCGACGGCACCGCTATCGGCACCACGTTCAGGCGGTGGTAAAGTTCCTCGCGGAAGCGGTCAGCGCTGATCTCATGCTCCAGATCGCGGTTGGTGGAAGAGATCACCCGCAGATCAACCCGCACCTTGTCCGATCCGCCCACACGTTGAAACTGCTGGTCAACCAGCACGCGCAGGATCTTGGACTGGGTGCCCAGTGGCATATCCGCAACCTCGTCGAAGTAAACCACACCGCCATGGGCCTCCTCCAACAGACCGGATTCGATGCCGCGCTCCGAGGATTCGCGGCCGAACAGCACCTCTTCCACGCGTTCAGGTTCAATCCCGGCGCAGTTCACGGTCACGAAGGGCGCGTTGGCGCGGTTGGAATGAGCGTGAATATACCGCGCCGCGATTTCCTTGCCTGACCCGGCCGGACCGCTCAGCATCACACGGCCGTTGGACTTGGTCACCTTGTCCAACTGGCTCTGCATCGCGCGGAAAGCGGCAGATTTGCCAATCATGTCGGAACTGGTGACCTCTTTGCGCTTGAGCGACGCATTCTCGCGACGCAGGCGAGAGGTTTCCATCGCCCGGCGGATCACCACCATCAGTTGGTCGATATTGAAGGGCTTCTCGATAAAGTCGTAAGCGCCCTGTTTGATTGCCGCTACCGCAATTTCGATGTTGCCGTGGCCGGAAATGATCACCACCGGCACATCCGGGTTATCGCGTTTCACCGCTTTTAGAATGTCGATCCCGTCCATGCGGCTGTCCTTCAGCCAGATATCCAGAATCAACAGCCCCGGCGGTTCGGAATTGATCTCGGCCATGCACTCGTCCGAGTTGCCAGCCAGCCGGGTTGAATAGCCTTCGTCCTCCAGAATGTCGGACACCAGTTCGCGAATATCGCGTTCGTCATCTACGATCAGAATGTCGCTCATCTTTGGCCTGCTTTCAGTTTGTTTGTATGAATTGCCTGCTTCTGTGGCGCTGCGGTCGGAGAGAGATTACCCCCCGGCAAACGGATCACGGCCATCGCACCGAAATGGTCCTGTCCGTCAAAGACGGGCGCATCTTCCAGGGTGAGCGCTCCGCCATGTTCTTCGATGATCTTCTTGACGATGGGCAGGCCCAGCCCGGTGCCCTCGTCCCGTGTGGTCACATACGGCTCGAACAGGCGCGCCCGGTCTTCGGGCAGGCCAATGCCGTTGTCTGCAATGGTGATGACCGTCCCCGCATCGTCGCTGGTAACGTCCACTTTGATCTGTGGTTTCAGATTGTCTGGTGGGTCTTTTTTCTTCAAAGTCTCAATGGCCTCACCTGCGTTCTTGATCAGGTTGGTCAGCGCCTGATTCAGCATCGTCGCATCCAGATCCGCCAGGATCGGGTAATCCGGCAGAGTAGCGTCGATCTGAACATCCGGCTGCCCGGCTTGTTGCAACAACACCGCTTCGCGCACCAGTCCGACGACGTCTTCTTCGCGCCGGTCCGGCTCCGGCATCCGTGCGAACTTCGAGAACTCATCCACGATCCGCCGCAGGTCATTGGTCTGCCGCACGATCACGTCGGTCATGGATTCGAGGCTGTCACAATCCTCTTCATTCAGTTTGCGTGAGAATTTGCGTTTGATCCGCTCGGCGCTCAGCTGGATCGGGGTCAGCGGGTTCTTGATCTCGTGCGCGATGCGCCGCGCCACATCCCCCCACGCGGCCATACGCTGCGCGCTGACCAGATCGGTCACATCGTCGAACGCCACCACATACCCTTCAAGCCCGCCATCCTCTCCGCGTCGCGTCGCCATCCGAACCAGCAGGTTTTCCAACCGCCCTTTGCGTGTAACTTTAACCTCGCCCTGAACTGCTTCCTGCCCGCTATCCTTGAGGCTTTCAAACAGTGGAAGAAACTCTGGCACTGCGATACCAATCGAGAGCTTCTCGTCCACATGCGCCCAGTCCAGCAGACGTTCGGCCGAGCGGTTCACGAAAGTCACGCAGCCATCCGGATCAACCCCAACCACGCCAGACGTCACCGAGCTGAGAACCGAATCGAACAGGCGTCGACGGCGTTCGATCTGGCGGGTGTTTTCCAGCAGAGTGTCGCGTTGGCCTTTAAGTTGCCGGGTCATCTGGTTGAAATAACGGCCCAACATGGCGATCTCATCGTCACTGGCTTCTTCGATCACCTGCACACTCAGGTCACCGGCGCCAACGCGCTGCGCCGCCGTGGTCAGCCGCCCAACTGGGCGCGACAGGCGCTCGGCGAACCACATGCCCAGCGACATCGCCGCCAGAATCAGGATCACCGCAAAACTCAGGTACAAAAGACCGAACTCGAACAGCACCCGGCCCCGTTCACTTTCAAGCTGCTGATAAAACTGCACCGTCTCCTTGGTGTCGTCCAGCAACGTCAGCAACTGGCCATCTACCTCGCGGCTAACATAGAGATACCGGTCGAGATAGGCCTGCAATGGTACCAGCGCGCGAAACTCGCTGTTTTGCCAGTCTGCAATTATCAGCAAGCCATTATCCGTGGATTCGACCATCTGTTCGGGTGTGGGCGCTTCGTAATTGAACAGATAGGAACGATCACCGCGTGAGCGGATTTCCCCACTGCTGTCAATGACATAGGCTTCACGCAGACCCCGCTGGATTTGCGCCTGCCCCTGAGCCAGAACCTCTCGCAGTTCGGCATCCGAAATATAGTAGTCCCGCGCACGGGCTGCATCCAGGAATCGTGCCAGTACAACCGCGTCCTGCGTCAAACCCTCACGGTGTTCCTGCTCATAGGCCTCGGCTGCTGTCAGAGATGAACCCACAACCTCTCGTACGCGGTCCGAGAACCATCCCTCGAGACCGATATTCACCGTCAGGCCTGCAAAGATCGCAACAGTGACGGTCGGCACCAGGGCTAACAGCGTGAATGCGCCGATCAGCCGAAGGTGCAGACGGGAACCCGCCGATTTCGCTCGGCGGGCAGCGATCAGACTGCCGACCTGCCCCAGAACCAGCGCAGCGACGACAAGCACATAAACAAGGTCTGCAAGAAGGATCAGGCGCAGCGTGGGGGCCGTTGCCCCCAGATCAAACGGACCGATGACAAGATAGGTGGCAAGCGCCAAGGCAGGGCCTAGAAGAACCAGCCCCAAGGTGCCGAAATTGCGCAGTTTTCGGGATTTCCGCCACCGATTGATCGCCGGAATCGGCCCGCTCTGTGCCCGGGTTGCCACCGTCTGCCCTCATCCTGATGTGTCGCATGCGCGACGTACCGCCATATGTCGTGGTCCTTGCCGGGGGAGAACCCGGATGCCACGGTTTGTGTGGCGATATTACATCAGTTTGCGTCGACGTGTCACCTGAATATCGAGATCTGTAATTTTTTTCCGCAGGGTATTTCGATTGATCCCCAGCAAATCCGCACATTTCGCCTGATTTCCGCCGGTTGCGTCCAGCGCCAGTTCGATCAGCGGCGCCTCCACCTCACGCAGGATACGTTGATACAGACCCGGAGGCGGCAGCAAATTGCCGTGCAGGTCGAAATATCGACGCAGATGGCGCGCCACCGAGGCTGACAGTTTCTCGCGTTCGCCATCGCCTAGAACCGGTTCGGCCTCGGGCTGGCTACCCAGCACCATCTCGACCTCGGCCTTGGAGATTTCATCGGCGCGGCTGGTCAGGCTCAGACGGCGGATCGCGTTTTCCAACTGCCGCACATTGCCCGGCCAGGAATAGCGCCGCACCAGTTCCACCGCATCCGGGCTAAGCCAGCGTTTGGCGCCGTGCTCACGTTCTTCGCGCGCCAGAAAATGATCCGCCAGCAGGGTGATATCGTCGACTCTCTCCCGCAGGGCTGGCACATGCACGGTCGCGCCGCACAAGCGGTAGTAAAGGTCTTGCCGCACCCGACCGCTCTCCATCGCTTCGGTCAGGTCCGACTGGCTGGTGGCCATGAAACGCGGTACGTGATCGCCGGGTGTGTCCATCATTCGGACGATACGAGCCTGCAACTCGTCCTCAATATCCGCGATCTCATCGATCAGCAGCGTGCCGCCACGTACCCGTGCCATCACCCGCGCAGGGCCTTCCAGATCACGCAGATCACCAGCGGTGGCCGTAACAAACGGCAATGTGCGTCGGTCCGAGAAATCGTGAATAGCACGTGCGATCAAAGACTTACCGGTGCCACTTTCACCGGATATCATCACCGACAGATCGGTATTCATCACCCTTGCGACAAGCCGATACAGGGCCTGCATCACCGGAGTCCGCCCAACCAGAGGCAGTTCTTCCGGCCCGTCATCAGTAGTTTCCAACACTTCGGTCTGTACGCGCTGTTTCTGCTCCAGCGCCCGCGCGGTGCGTTTCATAAGATCGGGCAGATCGAACGGCTTGGGCAAATAGTCGTATGCATCGGCCTCCGCCGCCTGAATCGCCGTCATGATCGTGTTTTGGGCCGAGATCACGATGACCGGCAAGCCGGGCCGGTCCTGCGCAATCTTGGGCAGCATCTCTAACCCGTTGCCATCCGGCATGACCACGTCCGAGATCACCACGTCGCCCTTACCTTCCCCGACCCAGCGCATCAGCGTAGTCAACGAGGATGTGGCGTGAACCTTGCACCCGGCCCGCGTCAGGGCCTGAGTCAGAACGGTGCGGATCGTGCGATCGTCATCTGCGACCAGTACTGTGCCATCCATCGGGTGCTCTCCTTATATCGCTGCTCTTGTCGGCTGTTTCAGGTTGCGTCTTTCGGTGCTCGCCTCAGCGAGATGCGGAACACCGTGCGGCCCGGCACCGAGTCGGTGGAAATCCAGCCGTCATGGTCCGAGATGATCTTGCTCACCAGCGCCAACCCAAGGCCGGTGCCGTTTTCCTTGCCCGACACGAACGGGTCGAAGATATCGCTGCGAATCTTCTCGGGCAGGCCCGGGCCGTCATCGATGATCTCGATCTGCAGCGGCAGCGAATGGCCGGAACCGTCACTGCGGCGCAGTCGAAAGGAGTGTTCGAAATAAGTACGCAAGCGAATGGTGCCACCTTTGGAATCAGCGGCTTCCGAGGCGTTCTTGAGCAGGTTCAGCACCACCTGCAAGAACTGATCCGGGTCGCCATAGGCCAACGGTAGCGAAGGGTCGTAATCCTCGATGATCTTCATGTGCGCGCCAAACCCCAGCAGCGCCGAGCGTCGGGCACGATCCAGAACGTCGTGTATGTTGACTGGCTTGAAATCGGGCTGAGAAAGGTTACCAAACTGCTCGACCTGTTCCAACAGCTTCACGATACGGCGACTTTCGGCGACGATAAGATCAGTGAGTTCAAGGTCTTGCTGAGGAATATTCATGCTCAGCAACTGCGCCGCCCCGGTGATCCCGGCCAATGGATTCTTGATCTCATGCGCCAGCATCTCGGCCATGCCAATAGCGGATTGAGCGGCGGACTTGACCGTATTGCCTCGCGTCATCCGCCCCGCCAGTTCGCGCGGAGATATGATCATGATCATCGAGCCCGGATGCCCGACCAAAGGCGCGATCTGCAACGCGCATTGCAGCGGCGCACGGTTGCCCGACCCAGCATCCACGTCGTTGACGAACAGTGGCGTACTCTGCGCCCGCGCGCGCAAGAAGGCTTCTTCCAACGGCGCGTCCACGGCGATCTGGTCCCAGACCGGGTGCCCGATCACTGACTTGCGCGAGGCGTTCAGAAACCCCTCACCAGCCGAGTTCACGTCGGCAATCCGGTCCTCGGCGTCGATGATGAAGGCCGGAACCGGCAGCGAGGTCCAGATGCTTTGATCCGAAATCATGCCGCCACCTCAGTATCGGCGCTCAACGCGTCGCCTAGCAAGCGCAACACTTCATCCGTATCGCGTGAGGTCAGAACGGCGCGGCGCAGCGCGGGGGGCGTTCCGGCCTCTTCCATGTACCAGCCGAGATGCTTGCGCGCGACGCGCAGACCCAGATCAGAGCCGTAGAATTCGAGCATCGCCTGATAATGCGCGCGAACCATATCGATTAGTTCGTCGCCCGTGGGAATGTCAGGAGCCTCGGCGCCGTACAGGTCGTGGCAGATTTGCGCCAGCAGCCAGGGTTTGCCCTGCGCCCCGCGTCCGACCATGACCCCATCGGCCCCCGACTGATCCAAAGCCCTGCGCGCAGAGCCCGTATCCACAATGTCCCCGTTGGCGATGACCGGGATCGAGACCGCCTCTTTCACCGCCCGAATTGCGCGCCAGTCTGCGTGCCCTTTGTAAAACTGGCAGCGGGTGCGGCCATGGATTGTGACCATGCGGATACCGGCCTCCTGCGCTCGTCGCGCCACGTCAGGCGCGTTCAGCAGGGTGTCGTCCCAGCCCAAACGGGTCTTCAGCGTGACCGGCACATCGACGGCCTTAACCACCGCTTCGATCAGGGTTAGCGCGTGATCCGGCGTCTTCAACAGGGCAGATCCGGAATAGCCATTGGTCACCTTCTTGGCCGGGCAGCCCATGTTGATATCAATCACCCGCGCGCCGCGATCCGCCACCTGACGCGCGGCCTCGGCCATCCAATGCGCCTCGCGCCCCGCCAATTGTACAGCAGTGTTTTCCACATCCGCCGACAGTTCGGCCCGTTCGCGCACGCCGGGCTTGGCCTGCACCATCTCCTGACAGGCGACCATCTCGCTGACAACCAAGCCCGCGCCAAAGCGCATCACCAGATCACGGAACGGCCGGTCGGTGATTCCGGCCATCGGAGCCAGCAGCACCGGCGGGTTCAGGTCTTTTTCGGCGAGTTGAAGAGTCAACGTGCTTAATCCTTGGGCAGTTGTGGCTTTGATATCGAATTCAGCGCATATGAACAACAAAACGGCGGTCATCAAGCCCGCAAAATCATCACATGCCTAATTTTTAGGCAGGTTAGCGCGGGTGATTGCCTCTGCATTCACCGCACCCTAAACATTGCCCTCGAAACACCGGAGTAAATGCCCTCATGACCACCGCCGCCATCATTGTTGCCGCAGGACGCGGGCTGCGCGCCGGAGGGGGAATTCCCAAACAATGGCGCCAGCTGGCCGGGCGGCGCGTCGCAGACTGGACCATTGATCGGTTTCGAGGCCAAGTGGACCACATCGTGCTGGTCCTGTCGGAAGATGACAGCCCCGCGTGGGTTGAATTCGAAAACACCGACCTGATTCTGGCCAGTGGCGGCAGCGACAGGGCGGGGTCGGTCCGCAACGGCCTTGCTGCGCTTACAGAGCTTGCGGTCGATCATGTCCTTATACATGACGTCGCCCGCCCCTGTGTCGGATTGCAAACCATTCAACACGTTCTGGTCACACTGAAAACTCATTCCGCGGCGGCACCGGGATCGCCGGTGACGGATGCGCTCTGGACCGGGGACGGCGCTGTAGTAACAGGTACGCAGGATCGCTCGGGCCTGTTCGCCGCGCAGACACCGCAAGGCTTTCACTATGGTGCAATCGTTGCGGCACATAATGCTCATCCCGGAGGGGCTGCCGATGACGTCGAGGTCGCCCGCGCTGCCGGTCTGGACGTGGCCATAGTGCCGGGCGATGCGGATAACATCAAAATCACACGGCCCGAGGATTTTGCCCGGGCGGAACGCTTATTGGGAACGGATATGGATGTAAGGCTGGGAAACGGGTACGACGTGCATCGGTTTGGCGACGGAGATCACGTGATCCTTTGCGGCGTGACAGTGCCGCATGATCGCGGCCTGCAAGGGCATTCGGATGCCGACGTGGGGATGCACGCGGTGACAGACGCGATCTATGGCGCATTGGCACAGGGCGATATCGGTCAACACTTCCCGCCTTCAGATCCGCAATGGAAAGGCGCGGCCAGCGAGGTTTTCCTGCGTCACGCGGTCGAACTGGCCGAGGAGATGGGCTACCAGATTTCGAATGTCGATTGCACGCTGGTCTGTGAATACCCCAAGATCGGCCCCCACGCGCCTGCCATGCGGGAGGAGATGGCGCGGATCATGGGGCTGCGTGCCGATCAGGTCTCGGTCAAGGCGACCACGTCGGAACGTCTGGGCTTTACCGGCCGCAGTGAGGGAATTGCCTCGCTGGCCACAGCCTGTCTGGTGAAATCATGAATGCCGCGCGTTTGATCGGAACGGTCTTTGGCGTTGGATATCTGCGTCCGGCACCGGGCACATGGGGGTCTTTGGTCGCCCTGCCCTTGGCCTGGGTCTTGCATGTATTGGGTGGCTTCCCGTTACTGGTGATCGCGACCTTGGCCGTGTTTTTCGGCGGCCTCTGGGCAACCCGCGTGATGACCGCGGGCCAGGACAACCACGACCCGTCCGAGATCGTCATAGACGAGGTCGCCGGGCAATTCACCGCTCTGTGGGCGATATCCTATCCATCCTGGGCGCATGGGATCGAGATCACGGCGCTCTGGCCCGGCTGGATCGCCGGATTCTTGCTGTTCCGCCTGTTCGACATAACCAAACCCGGCCCGGTCGGCTGGGCTGACCGTCGCAACGATGCGATGGGCGTGATGCTCGATGATGTGATCGCAGGCGTCTTTGCCGGGGTCGGCGTGCTGATCCTTGCCGGTATCGCACACGGAGTACTGGGCCTGTGACCGTCGCCGAGCTTCTTGGCCGCGCCAAGGCGAAAGGCGTGATGATAGCCACCGCCGAAAGTTGCACCGGCGGCATGGTCGCCGCGGCGCTGACCGACATCCCCGGCAGTTCCGCCGTGGTCGAGCGGGGCTTTGTCACCTACACCAACACAGCCAAACAGCAGATGTTGGGTGTACGAGCCAAGACGCTGGCGGCGCATGGCGCGGTGTCTGAACAGGTCGCAGGCGAAATGGCCGAGGGCGCGCTGCGTAACTCGGATGCGCAACTCACCGTTTCGGTCACAGGTATTGCTGGCCCCGGCGGATCCGAGTTCAAACCCGAGGGCCGCGTCTGCTTTGGACTGGCCGTTGACGGTGTACCGACCCACACCGAAACGGTGGAGTTTGGCGCGCTCGGTCGCGACAACGTTCGTCATGCGGCGCGGGATCACGCGCTGGAACTGCTTTCAAAAGGGCTTTTTACTACCGCCCAAAAATAAGGCATCATACACATTATGGCGCGCATTTAATCACCAGTTAACAAAAAGCCGCCAAAACAGGCGCAAACAATCGCGTCTGCCTCTTTTTTCCCCGACCTCTCTCCGCTTCATGGCACCACGCAAGCTGAAGAGGAGACCGGCCGATGAATGGAGCCGATACCGCCTGGATCATAGTGGCAACCGCCCTGGTCCTGTTCATGACACTGCCGGGACTGGCCCTGTTTTATGGTGGCCTCGTGCGGGCCCGCAACGTGCTGAGCGTCTTTATGCACTGCTTTAGCATCGCCTGCCTTATGAGCATCCTGTGGCTGGTCGCAGGATATTCCATCGCATTCGGCGACGGCGGGTCGGGCCTGTGGGGCGGTCTGGGTAAGGCCTTCCTGAACGGTGTCGATGCTGACAGCCTGTCCGGCACCCTGCCCGAGGTTCTGTTCTTTGCCTTCCAGATGACCTTTGCCATCATCACCCCGGCCCTGATCGTCGGTGCCTATGTGGAACGCGTGGGCTATGGCTTTGTCCTGATGTTCTCGGCTCTTTGGATGCTTTTGTGCTACGCGCCCGTCGTTCACTGGATCTGGGGCGGCGGCATCCTGACCGATGGCGGAATCCTGGGTGAGGTCGGTGTCCGCGACTTTGCAGGCGGCATCGTGGTGCACGAAACCGCCGGTCTCGCCGCGTTGATCATCGCCGTCATCCTCGGGCCGCGCCGCAACCGCACCACCCCTCCACACAACCCCGGTTTTGTTATGATCGGCGCCGCGATGCTGTGGGTTGGCTGGTTCGGCTTCAATGGCGGATCGCAACTGGCGGCCGATGGCGGCGCTGCGATGGCGATGACCGTGACACATATCTCGGCCGCGACCGCCTCTCTGAGCTGGGCGCTGTATGAACGCATCAAATATGGCAAGGCCTCGATGGTGGGTCTGGTGACCGGTACAATCGCGGGTCTGGCCTCGATCACCCCGGCCTCGGGCTATGTCGATCCGGTGCAGGCATTGATTATCGGTGCTGTGGCTGGCGTCCTATGTCAGGAAGCCGTGAACGTTATCCGCAACATGCTTAACATCGACGATACGCTGGACGTGTTCGCGGTACACGGTGTGGGTGGCATCTTCGGTACCATCATGATCGCCGTCTTTGGTCTGGGTGCTTGGACCGCGCAACTCGGCGGGCTGGTGATCGTAGGTGCCTTTACGTCAGTTGTCACATTTGTGTTGATCAAGGTGGTTGCGCTGATCACGCCGCTTCGCGTAGACGCAGAGACTGAAACAAACGGGCTCGATCTGTCGGCACATGGCGAGCGGGCCTACGATATGAGCAGCTGAGCCCACCTTGGCTGCCACCTGCCCGCGAGGGCCAAAGCGGACCTCTTGAAGGGGTCCGCTTTTCTTTTGCGCGCAAGCCTCTCGACTCTGGGTCAAGGGTCAGGCTATCAGCCCGCAACGTCATATTGTCCCGAGGTTGCACCATGATCCCCAGTTCCTTCCCCGATAGCACCGAAATCGCCCATCTGACCGCGCGGATGCTGCTGGAGATCAAGGCCGTTCACTTCAATTCGCGCGAGCCGTTCACATTGGCCAGTGGCCTGCCCAGCCCAACCTATATCGACTGCCGCAAGCTGATCTCGTACCCGCGTATCCGCTCAACCCTGATGGACTTCCTGACAGTTACCGTGATGCGTGACGCGGGGTTCGAGGCGTTCGACAATATCGCTGGTGGGGAGACTGCTGGCATCCCCTTTGCCGCTATGGTCGCCGAGCGCATGGCTCTGCCGATGACCTATGTGCGCAAAAAGCCCAAGGGCTACGGCCGCAACGCCCGTATCGAAGGCGCGATGAGCGAAGGCGAGCGTGTTCTGCTGGTCGAGGACCTGACCACCGATGGCGGCTCGAAACTGTCCTTTGTGGATGCAATCCGCGAAACCGGCGCGACCTGCGGGCATACAGCGGTGATTTTCTACTACGGCATCTTCCCCGAGACCGAAAAAACCCTCGGCGATCATGGTGTAAAACTGCATCACCTGTGCACATGGTGGGATGTTCTGGCCGAGGCCAAGGCGCAGAAAGCCTTTGACCAAGAGACACTTGATGGCGTCGAGGCCTTCCTGAACGACCCGCGCGGATGGCAGGAAGCCATCAAAAGCTGACGCAACGGCACCTGTTGAACAGTGTCAAGCACCGTCCGACAGGTCAGTGAAAACCACACAATATGTTGACGGCGGTCCCATTCATGTTTCAACATGATGGGGTCCGGAGATATGCACAGTCTATCCCCAGAAACATACAATTTGCCCCGACTCACGGGGCTCGGTTATGGACAGTGCCCAACAGGCATAGAGAGCAGCAATGAACGAGATCAGCAGCATCGAGCAGGCAGCGGCGCAGATTCAAAATGCCGAAACCATGCCGCATTCTATTGAAGCCGAGCAGCAGCTTCTGGGTGCGATCCTGACCAATAACGACCTCTATGACCGGGTGGCCTCGGTCATCGGGTCGGAACATTTCTATGACCCGGTCCACGCCCGCATCTACGAGGTTGCAGCCAATCGCATCGCCAAGAATGCGCTGGCCTCTCCGGTGACGCTGAAATCCTTTATGGCCGAGGATGAGGGCCTGAAGGAACTGGGCGGACCGGCCTATCTGGTCAAACTGGCCGGTGCCTCGATCAGTGCCTTTGCCGTGCACGACTACGCCCAGATGATCTATGACCTCGCCATCCGGCGCGAGCTGATCCGCCTGGGTCGGGATATCTCGGACAAGGCGGCGCGGGTCGATGTGTCCAGCGAGCCGAAAGAACAAATCGTCGAGGCCGAACAGCAGCTTTATCAGTTATCCGAGCAGGGCCAGACCGAACAGGGATTTCAATCCTTCCTCAAGGCGGTCACAGAAGCCGTCAACGTCACCAATGAAGCGTACCAGCGCGGCGGTGGCATGGCGGGGATCTCTACCGGTCTGGCCGACTTGGACAAACAGTTGGGTGGCCTGCACCCGTCTGATCTGATCATCCTGGCGGGTCGCCCATCGATGGGGAAAACCTCACTTGCAACCAACGTGGCCTTCAACGTGGCCAAGGCGTACAAGCGCGGCACCAAGCCCGACGGCAGCGAAGGCGCGATTGACGGCGGCGTAGTCGGGTTCTTTTCGTTGGAAATGAGCGCCGAACAGTTGGCAGGCCGGGTCCTGGCCGAGGCTTCCGAGATCTCCTCGCACAAAATCCGGCAGGGAGACATGACCGAGGCCGAGTTCCGCCGTTTTGTGGACGCCGCCAAGGAATTGGAAGCCTGCCCTCTGTTCATCGACGACACCCCTGCCCTGCCGATCTCGCAGCTTGCCGCCCGCGCACGGCGGTTGAAGCGAACCCACGGGCTGGACTTGCTGGTGATCGACTACCTGCAGCTCTGCCGTGGCATGGCCGATAATCGGGTCAACGAAATCGCCGAGATATCGATGGGCATGAAGGCCATCGCCAAGGAACTGAACATCCCGGTCATCGCGCTGTCCCAGCTGTCGCGTCAGGTCGAAAACCGCGATGACAAGCGCCCGCAACTATCAGACCTGCGGGAATCCGGCTCGATCGAACAGGATGCCGACGTGGTGATGTTCGTATTCCGCGAAGAGTACTACAAGGAACGCGAAAAACCCGGTGATCACGAACTGGAAAAGATGGAAGAATGGAAGCAGGCCATGGAACGCCTGCATGGCAAGGCCGAAGTCATCGTCGGCAAACAGCGTCACGGTCCCATCGGCACGGTCGAGCTGTCCTTCGAGGCGCAGTTCACCCGCTTCGGCAATCTGGTCAAACCCTGGCAGCAGGACGGCCAGATCGAGAGCTACTGATCTACCACAACTCGGGCCTGTTGAACGCGCTGACACAGCGCGAAGGGCCTTCAATTGGCGTCTCATTACCCCGCAAAGATTGCCCGATCCATCCATGTGGCATACTCAGCGGCATGGGCGGTTGAGCGTCCGCTTCGGTCATCGGCTGAAACCCGGTTTTGCAGTAGAAGGCCGGGTCGCCGTAAGTCACGACAAAATCCACACCATGCAGGCGCAACTGCTCTAGCCCGAAACCGATCAGCTTTTGACCGACCCCTGATTTCTGCCGATCAGTCCGCACCGCCACCGGAGACATCAGGAACACCTTTCGCGGGTCCTGATCATAGTGAAGCCGAGAAAACAGGATACACCCGGCCAGCACGTCGCGGTCCACGGCCAGAACGCCCAGCAGATCCTCCCCGGGGGTCGTGTTCAAAAGATCTGCCGCCAAAGCTCCGACCACGCGCCCTTCGTCCTCGCCCTCGGACGCGGTAAAGACATCCCGAAACAGTCCCGGCAACTCAGCGGCTCTGGCCTTGTAGTCAGCGGTCAGGTTCAACATATTCCGCTCCAATTCAGCAACATCGACAGTCCCCTTCAATGCCCGCAGTTGATCACAGCGCGAACACAATGGCGATACTCAGTGCAAGGCCATAAAGGCCTTTTTTCGCCAAGGCCTTGCGACACTGGCCAAAAGCTGCGCGGTATCGCAACGATATGCACAAGAATTGCCGTATTCCCCCTTGACCTGCCGCGCTCCAATGTCATGAACAGCACCATGAGTACCGCACGTTTGACGATCAATCTTCAGGCGCTGGCCAGCAACTGGCGGGCGCTCAACGCAAAAACGGATGTCGAGACCGGCGCCGTGGTCAAAGCCGATGCCTATGGCCTGGGGGCTGGGCCGGTGTCCGCGACCCTTGCCGAGGAAGGCGTTCGCAAGTTTTTTGTTGCCGTTGCGGAAGAAGGTGTCGTCGTGCGCAAGGCCATTGGCGCCGGCCCCATGATCGGCGTGTTCTCGGGCCATATGGAGGGTGACACCGACCTGCTGCGCGCTCATGACCTGACGCCGCTGATCAATTCACCCGAACAATTTCTGCGCCACCAACAAGCACTGCCGGATCGCCCCTTTGGCATTCAGCTGGACAGCGGTATGAACCGACTGGGTCTGGAACCGGCAGAATGGGCCGAACTGCGCCCCAAGGCCGAGCCGTTGAACCCGGCGGTGGTCATGTCGCACCTGGCTTGTTCGGATGAACCCGACCACCCGATGAACCGCCAGCAACTGAAAACCTTCCACGAGATGACGGACGGCGTCACCGCCCCCCGGTCTCTGGCGGCCACGGGCGGCACGTTGTTGGGACCCGAATTCCATTTCGACTTCTGCCGCCCCGGTGTCGGCCTTTACGGAGGCATGCCCTTTGCCGACGCCAAGCCCGTGGTGACTGTCGATCTGCCCGTCATTCAGGTACGCGCAGTCGAGGTCGGAGAAACCGTCGGCTACGGCAACAGCTGGATTGCCCGTCGCCCATCGCGCATCGCGACCGTGGCAGCAGGTTATGCCGACGGTCTGCACCGTGCCATAGGCGGCGGTATTGACACATTCGCTAGCGGTAAGCCCTGCCCAGTGGTTGGCCGGATCTCGATGGATCTGATCACCGTCGACGTTACCGACCTGCCCGAAGACCCTGAACGCCTGCGCATTCTGAACGGTCACCAAACCGTCGATGATCTGGCCGAAGCCGCGGGCACCATCGGCTATGAAATCCTCACCTCGCTTGGCGCGCGCTTTTCTAGGGGTTACGTGGAATGAACCCGCTCAACCTGCTGGGCGGTCTGGGCCGGGCGGTCCTGGCGCTGTTCGCCACCTTCGGCAAAGTCGCGCTGTTTTCGGTGGATGCGATCTCGCACATCTTCCGCCCGCCTTACTACCCGCGAGAGTTTGTCGTTGCGCTGATGAATATCGGCTGGCTGTCGCTGCCGGTTGTTGGCATGACGGCCATCTTCACCGGTGGCGCTCTGGCCCTGCAAATCTACGCTGGTGGCGCCCGTTTCAACGCCGAGGCCGTGGTACCACAAATCGTCGCCATCGGAATGGTACGCGAACTGGGGCCCGTTCTGGTCGGCCTGATGATCGCGGCACGCGTGACCTCTTCCATCGCGGCCGAGATCGCCACCATGAAAGTGACCGAGCAGATCGACGCGCTGGTCACCCTGTCCACCCACCCGATGAAATACCTGACCGCCCCGCGCGTTCTGGCCGCGCTGATCACCGTTCCGCTGCTGGTCGGGATCGGAGACATCATCGGCATCGCAGGCGGCTATGCGGTCGCGACACAGAATTTGGGTTTCAATCCGGCAAACTACCTGTCGAACACGGTCAATTTCCTTGAAGCTCGTGACATCGTTTCATCGCTTGTCAAAGGGGCCGCTTTCGGCCTGATCGCAGCGATCATGGGCTGCTATTACGGTATGGATTCGGGCCGCGGCGCGCAGGGTGTGGGCCGCGCCACCAAGTCCTCGGTCGAATCCGCCGCCATCATGATTCTGGCCGCCAACTTCATTCTGACAGGGGTGTTCTTCTCGCTATGATCCGGATGGAGAATGTACATAAGACATTTGGCGATAATAAGGTTCTGCAAGGCATGAACCTTGAGATCCCCCAAGGCACTTCGATGGTCATCATCGGCGGTTCTGGCACCGGTAAATCCGTGGCGCTGAAATGTATCCTGGGCCTGATCAAGCCCGACAGTGGCATGATCTACGTGAACGGCAAGGACGCGACCAAGGGCGACCGCGATAAGTTTCTGGCTCGCTTCGGGATGCTGTTTCAGGGCGCGGCCCTGTTTGACTCGCTGCCCGTCTGGCAGAATGTCAGCTTCCGCCTGTTGCGCGGCCCGTTGAAGCGCCCGCCGGAATACGCCCGCGAGATCGCCATCGAGAAACTGCGCCGCGTGGGTTTGAAATCCGACGTGGCCGACCGGTTTCCGTCGGAGTTGTCCGGTGGGATGCAGAAACGCGTCGGCCTCGCCCGCGCCATCGCTGCCGAGCCCGAGATCATTTTCTTCGACGAGCCTACCACAGGTCTGGACCCGATCATGTCCGGCGTCATCAACGATCTTATCCGCGAGATCGTGACCGAGATGGGCGCCACCGCGATGACCATCACACACGACATGAGTTCCGTCCGCGCGATTGCCGACAACGTCGCCATGCTGCACGGGGGCGTCATCCAGTGGACCGGCCCGGTCAGCCAGATGGATGCTTCGGGTGATCCTTATGTCGAGCAGTTCATCAGTGGGAGTGCGGAAGGGCCTATTGAGGCGGTGCGATGATGAATTCAACCCAAATTTTTTTCTTTTCGTTGCCGGGAATTTACTTCAACTCAGTTTTGATCGTCTGGTTCATCACAATCTTTTCAATACATGGTTTGATTTTCTCTCCAATTCGCGCATTCAAAACCATGAAACCGGTAATGAAAGCGCTTTTGTACGGCTTCATTCCCGGCGCATTGATTTCGAACGTAATCGCGTTTAGTTCGGATTCTGTAAGTATACTCGCGACACTTCCAGCCGTTATCGGTGTCGCTGTTTCTGCATATATTCTTCACAAAGAGCTATTCATAATATCACTGAACGCCCGCAGAACTGCCATTTTTGTTGCCGTGTTTTTTGTTCTCATGGCTGTTTTGTTTGGGTGGAGTGCCTTCAGGCTGCAGCAAGTCAATCTGACATGACCCTCCGCCTCGCCACCCTCTCGCTCCTGATCCTCTACCCCATCGCGTGGTTCGCCCCACTGATGCGCGCTGGCCTGTTGCCGATCTTCGGCCTGTCGGAAATCAGCGTCATCACCGGCCTGCAATCCCTATGGAAATCGGACATCTTTCTGGCGCTGATCGTCACCATCTTCGCTCTCTTCGCACCCTATATCAAAACCATCGGCACCGCTCTGATCCAATGGGACTTGCTGGACGCACGCGTCCAACCCGCGCTCAACATCCTCGGGAAACTGGCCATGGCCGACATCTTTCTGATCGCGCTCTACATCACGCTGGCCAAAGGAATCTCTTACGCAACTATTGAAACCGCATGGGGCCTCTACCTGTTCACGGCCTGTATTCTGGCCTCAATCGCATTGGGCCACATTACCGAAATGACACGCAGATCACGAAATTCTCAGAGCTAATTGATTGAAAACATTTATCTGAGTATCATTATTATATTTCGAGCAGCAAAAATTTGTAGTTTACGGGTCCGCAGCGGATCATTCTGTGTGTTTTAGGTGTCTCCGCTTGGGCTTGGTGTTAACCGGTTCCAGAAGGAGTTCGTCAATCATGACCGCCCTCCATACTATCACATTGCAATTTCAGAATGCCTTTTTAAAACTGACTTTTTTCCTGATATGCTCAACCGCTTTGCTATCCGTCTCAGCCACACTTCTGTCCGCTTTGGGAGTTTTACCTTGGCTCTCGATTCAAGCCGGGTTCGGTGACGGCACGGTAACCGATGCCGGGATGTACGTTCAGATCGGCCTGACCGCGCTGATTCTGATGCTGGCGTTCTACCTGCCAGCCAATGCGCGGATGATGGCGTTGGAAAACAACCATCGAAAGTTCGCGCTGAACATGCATGACATCTCGTCGGCTTATCAGATGGCCCATGCGACCGATCGCGAAGGACTGTTCATGATGTCGTCCGAATTCGACGCTGTCAAAGAGCGGATGGCCTTCTTGCGCCAGCACCCTGACCTTCAATCGCTTGAGCCTGAGATACTGGAGCTTGCAGCTCAGATGAGCCAGATCAGTCACGAACTGGCCGAGACCTATGGCGACGTCCGGGTCAACCGCGCGCGAACCTTCCTGCAGCAACGCCAGGAAGAGATCGAGCTGTTCCAGAAGCGGCTCGAAGAGGCCCGGGTAATCCAGAGCGAACTGCGCCAATGGACGCGGGATGTCGAGTTGGAAGAATCCATCGCCAAATCGCAGCTATCCCGTTTGCGTGATGAACTCTTTGAACTGCTGCCCGAGTTGTCGGCCCAGTTGCAGACCCCTCCGAAGGACAAGACCTCCAAAGCGTCCAGCGTTGTTGCCATGTCGCGACCGCCCCGCGCCGCGGAATAGGTGCGACAGCACCCGCCGCGGACGATGGTCCCGTTTGGGGGCCTGAGGACGCGGCCCCTCACCGGCCGAGATGAAAGCCCGTCAGGGCTTGAAGAAACGCTTGTCCTCGGGCACCAAGGCCCCATGGCAAAGACGACTTTCTCCTGCTCGGCCTGTGGCGCGACACATTCGCGCTGGTCCGGGCGTTGCGACGGATGCGGTGAATGGAACACCATATCGCAGGACGTCCCCCTTTCCGCTGGCCCGGCCAAGAAATCTTTGGGCGGCAAACGCGGTCAATCCATCGCTCTCACCGACCTGTCGACCGAAGAAACGCCCCCGCCGCGTACCCTTTGCGGGGTCGAGGAACTGGATCGCGTGTTGGGCGGCGGACTCGTCCCCGCCTCTGCCCTGTTGGTGGGCGGAGACCCCGGGATCGGCAAGTCCACTCTGCTTTTACAGGCCGCTGCTCGGTTTTCCCGCGCGGGCGTTAAAACCATCTATGTTTCGGGCGAGGAAGCCAGTGCGCAGGTTCGCATGCGCGCGCGCCGTCTTGGTCTTGAGGATGCGCCGGTCCAACTGGCCGCCGAGACAAACCTGCGCAACATCCTGACGACGCTCGAAGCGGAAAAGCCCGGCCTGGCCATCATCGACTCGATTCAAACCATGTGGGCGGACAATGTGGACAGCGCCCCCGGCTCGGTGTCACAAGTCCGGGCCGCAGCGCATGAATTGACCACGTTTGCGAAACGACACGGTGTTTCGATCATCATGGTTGGTCACGTCACCAAGGAAGGCCAGATCGCAGGCCCTCGCGTGGTCGAGCATATGGTCGATACTGTGCTTTACTTCGAGGGCGAGCGCGGCCATCAGTTCCGCATCCTGCGCGCGGTCAAGAACCGCTTTGGCCCCGCAGATGAGATCGGCGTGTTCGAAATGACCGGCAAAGGGTTGGCCCAGGTGACCAACCCCTCGGCCCTGTTCCTGTCGGAACGCGGCACACCCAGCCCCGGATCGGCCGTGTTCGCAGGTATCGAAGGAACACGCCCTGTTTTGGTAGAATTACAAGCACTTGTGGCACCATCCCCTCATTCCCAACCCCGCCGTACCGTGGTCGGATGGGACAGTGGGCGGCTGGCCATGATCCTGGCCGTTCTTGAAGCCCGCTGCGGTATCCCTTTCGCAGGTCTCGATGTCTATCTGAACGTGGCCGGAGGGCTGAAAGTCAGCGAGCCCGCCGCCGACCTCGCTGTCGCTGCTGCCCTGCTAAGTGCCCGTGAAGACACAGCCCTGCCCGCAGATACTGTCGTTTTCGGAGAAATCTCGTTATCTGGGGCACTTAGACCGGCCCCACAGACAGAAAACAGGTTGAAAGAAGCCCAAAAACTTGGTTTCACATCGGCGATCGCTCCGGCGGGCGGCAAAACCGGCACTGTGGCAGGTCTGACACTCACCCGACCCTCTGATTTGGTGGGGTTTGTTGGCGAAACCTTCGGAGCAGGTTAAAGTAACGCCTTGAGGGGCAGAAAAAAATACAGGCGAGGGCCATGGAAGGTTTTACAATAATCGACGGGGTGGTTGCCCTGATCATCGTCGTGTCGGGCCTGCTGGCCTATTCGCGCGGGTTTTTACGTGAGGTATTGGCCATCGCGGGCTGGGTCGCGGCGGCTGTTCTGGCCTTCATTTTTGCACCCCAAGCCGTGCCGCTGGTGAAAGAGATCCCGGTTGTCGGAGATTTCCTGCGCGACAGCTGCGAATTGTCGGTGATCACCGGCTTTGCCGCAGTGTTTGCCATCGCGCTGATCGTGGTCAGCATCTTTACACCGCTGTTTTCGTCGATCGTTCAGCGTTCGGCCATTGGCGGGCTGGATCAGGCACTTGGCTTCTTCTTCGGCATCGCACGCGGCATCCTGTTGGTGGCCATCGCCTTCTTTGTCTATGACACCGTTATGACCGGTCAGTCTTACACGATCGTCGACGAAAGCCGCTCGGCCAAAGTTTTCGAACAATTCAGCGACCGGATCGAAGAACAAAACCCGGAACAGGCTCTGGGCTGGGTCACTCAGCAATATGAGGAGCTTGTGGCAAGCTGCAACGGTGGCACCGAGACTACGGAACAACCGGCGGCACCGGCCACCACCGAATAAGAAATATCGCCCGGCATTGTCCGGGCGTTGTTTTTTGCTGCTGCGCGGCAGGGTTTAGCTGACAAAACCCTCGCCCGAGCAGACTGTACATCTGATGGTTTTTAGACCGAAGCAGCCTTCGCAGCGACCCATTATAGGTTTGCCGTGTATATCGCGGCTCTTGAGGACCTCTCCCGCTCCATTGCAAATTGGGCAAGGCGCGCGTCCCATACCGCGGCATCGATGGCACCGGCGCTTTACAGGCTCTTCCTTTTTTTTTCCTTGCTTGTGTTGCCACATGGCGCTGCCCCAGTCGAACCGAGTTTTATGAAACTACTCATGACTTTCGTCATGACAGCACAAGCCTGCGCCCATGTCACCTTTTGAAGCCGTGACAGGCAAAATACACCCGCAGGAAACAACAATTGTGATCCTTTGATGACACAGGCCCCGTAAGGCATTATGTGGATGCCGAACTGACATGGAATCGGAGCCACCGATCTTGCTGACCCTGTTTACTTTCGCGCTCGCCCTCGTGACGATGACGCGTCTGCACCAACAGCCGGGATGGCGGCAAGGCGAACAGTTACACCCATGCAGATGTTCAGATCATCATCGCTAGTCAAAACGTCGTAGAAGTTGGAGCCCGTACATGTGTGGGATTTTGGGGATCGCAAGCAGGACGCATGATGTCTTTGCGGAAATCTATGACGGGCTGCTGATGCTGCAGCACCGGGGTCAGGACGCCTCGGGCATCGTCACTTATAACGGCGAGTTCTTCCGTGAGAAGAAAGCCAACGGCCTGGTCAAGGACGTGTTCAACGCGCAGGACGCCGAGACCCTGCTGGGCAAGATCGGGATGGGCCATGTGCGCTACCCCACCGCGGGATCGCTCAGCGCAGCCGAAGCGCAGCCATTTTTTGTGAACGCGCCTTACGGCATCTATCTGGTCCACAACGGCAACATCACCAACACCGCCGAACAGCGCGAGAAAGTGACCGCCAAATACAGCCGCCACCTACGCACGACATCGGATTCCGAGATCCTGCTGAACGTGCTGGCCGACAAAGTGGCCGATGCGATCAAGGTGAATGGCAATGCCGAGCCCATCCGCAATCTCTTTGCCGGCGTGAAGATGACGATGGAACGGGTTCAGGGTGCCTATTCGGTGATCTGTCTGGTTGCCGGTGTCGGCATGTTGGCCTTCCGCGACCCCTATGGCATTCGGCCGCTGTCCGTCGCCAAGCGCAACGTGGATGGCAAAGGTGACGACTATGCCTTTGCCTCGGAGGACGTGGCATTCGGTATCAACGGTTTTAAAAAATTGCGAGACGTCAAACCCGGTGAGGCGATCCTGATAGATCTGCAAGGGAACATGCACACGTTCCAGGCGGTCCAAGGGAAACTGACACCTTGTATCTTTGAGTATGTCTATCTGGCACGGCCTGACTCGCTGTTGGACGGTGTTTCGGTCTACAAGACCCAGATGCGCATGGGCCAGACACTGGCCCGGCAGATCGAGGACGCCGGGCTAGATATCGATCGTATCATTCCTGTGCCCGACAGCGCCCGTCCGGTCGCGCTGGAAGTCGCCAAGGCAATCGGCATCCCCTACCGCGAAGGTCTGGTCAAGAACCGCTATGTCGGACGGACCTTCATCATGCCCGGTCAGGAAGAGCGTCAGAAATCAGTGCGTCGCAAGCTGAACGCCGTGCCGCTGGAGTTCAAGGATCACAACGTGCTGCTGATCGACGACTCGATCGTGCGCGGCAACACGATCAAGAAGATCGTGCAGATGTGCCGCGAAGCCGGGGCGAAAAAAGTCTATATCGCCAGCGCCTCGCCGCCGGTGAAATTCCCCAATGTCTATGGCATCGACATGCCCACCAAGCATGAACTGGTCGCTCATGGCAAAGACATTGAAGAAATCAGGCAAGAGCTGGGGGCGGATGCCCTGTTCTACCAGAACCTCGAAGACCTGATCTGGGCCGCCAAGGAAGGCAACCCCGAGATCGAGGCTTTCGACTGCTCCTGTTTTGATGGCAACTACATCACCGGCAGTGTCAGCGACGACTACCTGGACAGTCTGGAGAACAGCAGCCGCGTCAGCAAAAAGCGCGAGGACATGCTGGTGCCCGGTGGGTCGTGGAACGGAGCGAAACTGGCTTCGGGATAAGTTCTAAAACCGAATCAATACAGCTTTCGGCCCGCCTCGCTGACGTGACGCGGGCCAATTTGTGCCCGGAATTCAGGTCCATGAGTGGGTTTTCGCGCACAACCCTTCGGTGAAGAAATTGCAATCGCAAGGGTTTCGGCGGGGTTGTGACGCCAGCCGCTTTCTCGTCCTTCGGTCAGGCTTTTAGTCGTGGCTCCGGTTTGCTAGGCCTCCGGCAACCAACCACTCATAACAAGGGGTCGGGCCACCGCGGTCAGGCCGGAATTAATGTCAAACGCAACCGTCACAAGTGCAGCCACGCAAAAGGGTGCGCTGAACAAAAGCTCTGTGTCCGTTCTGGGGGTCTTCGGGTCGAAATCGGATATGCGCGCGCTGGTGCGCATGTCTTCGGGGCGCGTGAAAGAGGTCAAACCGGGCAGCCGGGTCTCAACGGGCACAGTGGTCGCCATTGATGACAAAGGTGTGATGCTGCGACAAAGCGGCCAGACCAAGCGGATCGTTATACCCGGCAGCTAATCCTGCTTGACGCCCTTCGCGCAGGGGTTCAAACCGCTGTCATGACCGATCAGAGTAAAATTGCCCTCGTCACCGGGGCCTCTCGCGGGCTGGGCGCTGCCCTGGCTGAGGCACTGGCACCCGAATATCACATCGTCGCCGTTGCCCGCACCACCGGCGGGCTGGAAGAGCTGGATGATCGCATCCGCGCCAAAGGCGGCGCGGCGACGCTTGCGCCCATGGACATCGCTGATCCAAATGCCATGGCGACCCTGTGCCGGGGCATTCACGACCGTTGGGGCAAGGTGGACCTGTGGCTGCATACCGCAGTTCACACATCCGCCCTGACACCCACGCACTTCATCGACCCGAAGGAATGGACCAAAGCCGTCAACACCAACGCCACGGCCACGTCGGTCCTGATCCCCTATATCTCTCCCCTGTTGGGTGAGGCGGGCCACGCGGTGTTCTTCGACGATCCCAAAGCGGGTGAAAAATTCTATGGCATCTATGGTGCGACCAAGGCCGCTCAGTTGGCGCTTGCGCGCAGCTGGGCGCTGGAAACCGAACGGACCGGTCCACGCGTGACAATTGTCGAGCCCAAGCCGATGCCAACAGCTGTGCGCGCCCGGTTCCATCCCGGCGAGGATCGGGATGCGCTGACCAGCACGGCGGATGAGGCCGCGAGAATTCTGGCGTTACTGTAAGGAATGGCCTTTGGGCCATGCCTCCGGCGAAGGTTTTTTGGCCAGATGAAGCGGGCGGGTTACGCGATGTGAACGCCGTTGCGCCCGGCGAGATCGACAAAAAACTGCCAAGCCACGCGGCCCGAGCGTGCGCCGCGTGTAGCCTGCCATTCTATGGCTTCGGCGCGCAGGGTCTCGGGGGCGACGGACACTCCGTAGGCCGCGCAGTAGCGGTCGATCATGGCCAGATACTCGTCCTGATCGCAGGGATGGAAGCCCAGCCACAGGCCGAAGCGATCAGACAGTGAAACCTTTTCCTCAACCGCCTCGGACGGGTTGATGGCGCTTGAACGCTCGTTCTCGATCATGTCCCGCGGCATCAGGTGGCGGCGGTTCGAGGTGGCGTAAAAGACGACGTTTTCGGGGCGGCCTTCGATGCCGCCATCCAACACAGCCTTGAGCGATTTGTAGTGTTGATCATCGTGGCTGAACGACAGGTCATCGCAAAACAGGATAAATCGGTGTGGCGCGGCGCGCAGATGGTTCAGCAGGCGTGCGACCGAGCCCATGTCCTCGCGCTGCAGTTCGACCAGCTTCAAGTTCGGATGCTCGGCCTGTAGGGAGCCATGCACTGCTTTGACAAGGCTGGATTTCCCCATCCCGCGCGCGCCCCAGAGCAACGCATTGTTGGCCTTGAAACCAGCGGCGAAGCGGCGCGTGTTGTCCAGCAACGTATCGCGGGATCGGTTGATACCGACCAGCAGGTCCAGATCGACGCGGTTGACCTTCGTGACCGGTTCCAGCCGATCGGGCTCCACATGCCAGACAAAAGCCGGGGCTGCCGCAAAGTCCGGCGCAGCCAGAGGGGCTGGCGCCATACGTTCCAGCGCGTCGGCGATGCGGTTCAGGGCTTGATCGTCCATTGGGGCCTCCGGTCTTGTCTTGCGGGGTTCAAACCATGTTCCGCCCGGCACAACAAGAGCGCGGCACGAAAAAGGCGCGCCCCGAAGGACGCGCCTGATTGTTAGCAACCGACAGGATTACTTGCCGTCTTCTTCCAGAATGATCTCTTCGTCGGCCTCTTCTTCTTCGTCGTCATAGTAGCCGTCTGCGCGCAGTTGCTCTTCGCGCTTTTTCTCGACCCGAGCGACGAGGAAGATCGATACCTCATAGAGCCCGTAAACCACCACAAACAGGATGATCTGTGTGATCACGTCCGGCGGGGTCACCAGCGCGGCCAGCACCAGAATGGCGACCACAGCGTATTTGCGTACCGAGCCCAGCCCTTCGGCGGTAACCAGTCCCGCCTTGCCCATCAGGGTCAGCAGAACCGGCAGCTGGAAACACAGGCCAAAGGCCACAATGAACTTGATCGTCAGGTTGAGGTATTCCTGCGCCGAGCCCTGAAACACCACGCTCAGCGGAGCAGAGGTTGCGCCCTCGGTCACGGCTTCGCCTTCGGCTCCGAATTGCTGGAAGCCTAGGAAGAAGTCATAGGCCAGCGGCGTGACCACATAGAACGCAAAGCTCGCCCCCAGCAGGAACATGAAGGGTGAGGCCAGCATAAACGGCAAAAACGCGTTCTTCTCCGATTTGTACAAGCCCGGCGCCACAAACCGCCACATCTGCATTCCGATATACGGAAAGGCCAGAATGAAACCGCCCAGCAATGAGACCTTGATGGCTACGAAAAACCCTTCCTGCGGCGAGATGAAGATCAACCCGCAATCCTGTCCCCGTTCGGCCAGAACACTGCACAGGGGGTTAGTCAGGAAATTAAAGAGCGGCGTAGCCACTGTAAAACAGATGATCATACCGACCAGAAACGCCACGACGCAGTGAATCAACCGCGTACGCAGTTCCGCCAGGTGCTCGATCAGTGGGGCCGAGCTGTCCTCGATCTCGTCGGTTTTGGTCATGTCTTGCTTTCGGTTTTCAGCGCGGCTTCGGCCTCTTCAGCCTTGGCCAGCGCGTCAGCAGCTTCCTTGGCCTTGCGTTCGGCAGCGGCCCGCGCGGTCGAGGCCTGGATCTTCTTGGCCTGCTCGGCCCGTTCAACGGCCAGCTTGCCGGTCTCGCTGTCAGGGTCAAACTTGGTCGGGTCGATGCTTTTCGCCAGATCCTGCGCGGCCTCTTTCACGCCATCCATTGCAGTTCCGACAGGGTTGGTGGCCGCGTTGAGACCTTTCTTGATCTCATTCACGCCCGCCTGATCGGCGGCCTCGTTCATGGCGCTGGAGAACTCGCGCGCCATGCCACGCGCCTTGCCGACAAATCGCCCGACATTGCGGAACAGCACCGGCAGGTCCTTTGGCCCCACAACGATCAGGGCAACAACGCCGATGACCAGAAGCTCGGTCCAGCCCAGATCAAACATCTGGACTTAGGCCTTGTCTTTGTCGGTCTCAGGAGTGACGTCCTTGGCCACTTCGGCTGCGTCCTGCTCCAGCTCGTCCGCGCCTTCCTTGACGCCGCGCTTGAACGAGGTGATGCCCTTGCCCACTTCGCCCATCAACGAACTGATTTTGCCGCGGCCAAACAGCACCAGCACCACAACGGCGATCAGCAGAAGACCGGGAAGGCCGATATTGTTGAGCATGTCTCTTCTCCTTGTACGTCGGCGCCTCGCGCCGGGAATATTGTCTGGCCCCGTGTCTACGCCCACAAGCCCGCGCGCAAAAGTGACGCAAATCAATTCCGCGCCGAATTGTGAACGGATCGTACGTTTTTTACGGGCTGGCCTTCCTCAACTGACAGGTTTATGTCAGTTGTTGGTGGCTAGGAAGAGGGCATCGAAACCTGGTCAACGGAGATTAAAATGACCCATGTTGCAGAAATCGTCACTTTCACCCTCGCCAATGGCACAACGACGGAGGAGTTTGTGAGACTTAGTCAGGCGTCCGAGGCGTTCGTCCGTTCAGCCCCCGGATTTGCCCACCGTCAGCTGAGCCAGGGGGAAGATGGTCGCTGGACTGACTACGTCATCTGGACGGATATGAAGGCCGCGCATGACGCAGCAGCGCAATTCCCGCGGCAGGATTTTGCCCCGGCCCTTATGGCCGCGATCCAGCCAGACAGCGTACAGATGCGCCATGAGAATGTGCTATGGAACATGAAGGCCTAAACGCGGTTCGGACGGCGTGTCATGCGCCGTACTGACCGCCTTTTTGATATCATTCAGATCCTGCGCGACGGCAAACTGCACCGCGCGCAGGACATCGCGGACCGGCTCGAGGTGTCGGTCCGCACGATCTATCGCGACATGGATACGCTGGTCGCATCGGGCGTCCCGGTCGAAGGCGAGCGCGGCGTCGGCTACATGGTCCGCGAGCAAATCACCCTGCCCCCACTGAACCTGACCCCGGCGGAGCTGGAAGCTCTGAACCTCGGCATGGCAATCGTCGCCGAAGCTGCCGATCCGGACCTGAAAGCAGCAGCCGAGTCACTCGCCGACAAAATCGATGCGGTGCTGCCCACTCAGGTCGTGGCAGAGGCCGACACGTGGAAATTCGCCGTCTACCCCTTTGCCGACGCCGCGCGGGGGCTGGCGCATATGGCCCCGATCCGGGCCGCTATCAAATCACGCCAGAAACTGCGTTTGTCCTACCGCCGTATCGACGGTGTCCTGACGGAACGCACTATACGACCCCTACACATGGAATACTGGGGCCGTGTCTGGACCCTGACCGCCTGGTGCGAGTTGCGCGAGGGATTCCGAGTATTCCGAATCGACCTGATCGAAGCGGTCGAGCCTCTGCCTGAAATATTCGCCGACGAACCCGGCAAACGCCTGGACGACTTCGACCCACACACCTGACCCGTTCTTCATCTGGCCAATGATATACCCGCCCGCGGCATGGCCCGGAGCGGGTCCTTTCCGTCACTTCAAGTAAGGCTCAGGATCAACTGACTCGAATCCCTTGCGCACTTCAAAATGAACATAGGAGTTATCCCCACCGCGCAGGGACGCAATCTGCTGCCCTCGGCGCACGCGGTCGCCTTTCTTGACTGTTGCTTTATCGACATTCGCATAAACCGTCAGAAGATCGCTGTTGTGCTTGATCACGATGATCGGCACCTGATCGGCATCCGCGGTGATGGCTGCAACCGTTCCGGCCTCGGCCGCCTTTACGGCAGAGCCCGGTGAACCTGCGATATCGATCCCCTCGTTCTTGCCCTTTGCATAAGTCCGAATGATCGTCCCTGTGACCGGCAGGCCAAGGGCCGAGTTGCTCTGACTGGTCGGCGCTTCTGCGGTCACGTCAGGCGCAGGCACGGCCGGGGATATCTGCTCGTCCGGTAGAGGTTGCGTCGCGCTTGGCGGTGTCGGCGTGGGCGATCCCTGCCCCGGCTGCGTGACATTGGTGGCCGGCACAGCGGCCTGTTGCGGCGCTGGTTGGTTCTTGATCGGGATCAGCAGGAATTGATCTTCCCGTACTGTAAAGTCCGGCCCCAACCCGTTCCATTCTGCCAGTGAATCAATCGGCACATCATAGAGCCGCGCAATGGTATAGGCCGTCTCGCCCCGTTTGACCTTGTGGCGAACCGGCTCTGGCCCAGAGGCGACGGGCGGTGTCGGCGCCGGTGCCGCGACGGGTCGCGCAGGTTCCAGCGTCGATGTCCGAACCGAACCATCCGCCGGAGCCTCGTCAATCGCTGTTCCGGCAATAGTGGCGATATCCACCGTGCTGGCCGCACTGACGGTGCGCGGCAGAGCAATCACTTCGCCGTCACGCAATTGGTCTGCCGGTTGCAACCCGTTAAATCTGGCCAACTCGCCCGCTGGCAGACCGATACGCGCGGCGACATCACTGACCGTGTCGCCCCGGCGCGCGACGGCCACCTGGTAGTTAGGATAGGTAATCACTCCGCGCGCGTCGGGCGTTGGGCGATTAGCAGTCACGCCTCTCGCTGCGTCAGCGGTAGAAAATCCACCGACCTCCCCGCGAAGATCATAGTCGAACGGGCCCTCGCATCCGGCAAGGAACGCCACAACCGCAACCCCTGTCGCGCAGCGAAGCATCGCTGATTTGGAAACTGCTCTCATTTTACTGTCCTCAACGCCTGCCCCTGTTCTCCGGGGTTCCGGCGCTTTTGCAGAATATTTACTTACGCCCCGTCCCTGCCAAGCCCCTCCAACAGGGGCACGAAACGAACGGGCAACAATTCGTCATAGTTCAGACCGGTTTCGGTACGCCGGACCCGGATCAGGGTCTGAACCGCATCCGATTGTCCCACCGGCAACACCATGATACCGCCGATTTTGAGCTGCGCCAAGAGCGGCCCGGGCGGGTCTTCCGCCGCAGCGGTCACAATGATTCGATCAAACGGTGCCTGCTCGGACAAACCGAAAGAGCCGTCCGACAGCATCGCGGTGACATTGGTCAGCCCCAAATCGCGAAACAACTGCCCGGTTTCGCGCACCAGACGCTTGTGACGCTCCACCGTATAGACCCGTCGTGCCAGCTTGGACAGGATCGCAGCCTGATAGCCCGAGCCGGTTCCAACCTCTAGCACCGTATCCCGCGGGCTGACCTCAAGCGCCTGCGTCATCAACCCCACTACCGAGGGCTGGCTGATCGTCTGCCCACAGGCAATCGGCAACGGCGTGTCCTCATAGGCGCGTTCGGCAAACAGACCTTTGACGAACCGGCCCCGATCAATCTGCTCCATCGCCGCCAGCACGCGCGCATCCGTCACGCCCCGCGACCGCAGAGCGAACAGGAACTGCATTTTCGTTTCGGGATCCAGTCCGGTCATTCGATTGTCTTCAGTGCCTCAAGCGCATCATGCGCCGTCAGATCGGCCCGCATCGGCGTGACCGAGATATAGCCCGCCAGATTGACCGCCGCATCCGTACCTGGCGCGGTCGGGTTGTGCTGATAGCCGCCCTTGATCCACAGGAACCGCCGCCCTGAAGGCGAGCTGTGCGGTTCGACCGAGAAATGGGTATCGCGGCGATAGCCTTGCGGGGCCACACGCGTGCCCAACACTTCATCCGCAGGCACGGGAGGGAAATTTACGTTATAAAACAGCCGATAGTCGCCCTGCTCTGTCGGAGTCGCATGCAGGATTTTCCGCACCAGATCGGCACCAAATCGGGTCGCAGCCTCGAACGGGTCATCCAATCCCAGGTTGCGCGGGCCGAAGTACTGCGAAAGCGCGATGGCCGGGATGCCCTGCAAGGCGGCCTCCATCGCGCCACCGACGGTACCGGAATAGAGCGTGTTTTCCGCCGAGTTGTTGCCTCGATTCACCCCTGACAACACCAGATCAGGCCGTGCGTCCTTCATCACGTCATGCAGCCCGGCCAACACGCAATCGGCAGGCGAGCCTTCGGCGGCAAAGCGACGCTCGCCCAGCTTGGCAACCATCATCGGGTGGGTATAGCTGATGCAATGGCCGACACCCGATTGCTCGAAAGCAGGTGCGACCACCCACACCTCTCCATCCGGCCCGGCCAGATCGGCTGCAACCGCCTCCAATGCGATCAGGCCCGGAGCGTTGATGCCGTCATCATTGGTCAAAAGAATACGCATATGCCCCATCCACCGCTGCGTTTTGACCTTGATAGACCCGCCCTAGCGTGGCGGCAAGCAATGCGAACCCGCAATCTGCGGCTTTCGCGCACCACTTGGGCTCAAACTGTGATTTCAGACCCTAATCCGGGAAAACAAAGCACCGATCCCGGCGAACGGTCAACCACATGACCCGCCCCGGATTGGGCACAAAGACATTCGGCACGGTTGCCCGCAGGATCGAGCCATCATGATCCATCCGAAACTCCACCAGGCTTTCATTGCCCAGAAACCGCGCCCGCTCGACCACGCCGCGGGCGGCGACGCCGTCGGTCACCGTAGGCAAAGGTCCCTTGCCGTTGCGATCGAAATCCAGCCGGACGTGCTGAGGCCGAAAAACAATCTCGACATCCGTGCCGTCTGGTACGCCCGGCGCCAGGAACTGACCGAATGGAGTTTTTGTCAGGGCGCCTTCAACTCGACCACGTACCACGTTGACATCACTAAAAAATGCCACCGCAGCCTTGTCGACAGGACGGGTGTAAACGTTGTAAGGCGCACCTTGCTGCACGATCTTACCGCGCCGCATCAGGGCAATCTCATCAGCCATGCGCATCGCCTCTTCGGGCTCGTGCGTCACCAGTACAACAGCGGCGTCCTCTTCCTTGAGGATCGCCAAAGTCTCATCGCGTATACCGTCGCGCAAACGGTTATCGAGACCCGAGAACGGCTCGTCCATCAGCATGATACGCGGGCGCGGTGCCAGCGCGCGCGCCAATGCCACCCGTTGCTGTTCACCGCCGGAAAGGTGGTGCGGGAACTTGTCAATGAAATGGATCAGGTCGACCTTGCGCAGTAGTTCCTCGACACGAGCGCGCTTTTCCTCTTTGCGCCCCGTCAGGCCAAAGGCCACGTTGTCGGCGACGTTCAGATGTGGGAACAGCGCAAAATCCTGAAACATCAGCCCGATCTCGCGGCGCTCGGGCGGTACGCGAAAGACTGTGTCGCAGATCAGCTTGCCATCCACATAGATTTCACCAGACTCCTGCATCTCGACCCCCGCGATCATGCGCAGAGTGGTCGACTTGCCGCAGCCCGACGGCCCCAGCAAACAGGTTACCTTCCCCGCCTCAACGGTCAGAGAGACGTCGTCCACAACGACCCGCCCCTCGTACCGGGCGATCAGATTGCGGATTTCCAGACGAGGAGGAGTTGCGTCAACTGTCACCGATGGACCCCATTGCCTTTTCCCGATGAAATTCATCGGGCTTCAGGCGGGGATAGCAACCCCGCCCGTTAGGTGCAAGGGATCAGCAACACCCACCCGAGGGTGCCTCACCGGTGGCTTCGAACGGGCTTTCACCACCGCAACCTTCGAAGATGCCATAGTGGGTCGAGAAATCACCGATGAAGTCGAAATGCCGGGCAAAACGCGTGTTTTTCAGCATCATCCAGGTGTTGCCACAGACCGGAAACACCTTGCCAGCCTCAATCGCGTGGTGGTCGTCCAATTCGAACAGATGCAGCGCGTTGGGGATGGTGCCTTTGTAGATCACCGCCTGACCATAGTCCTCACATGCTGGTTCCAGTTCAGGCAGCTTGAACAGCCGATACGTGGCAGAGAGGAATTTCAGCGGCGCAACGCGCTGTTCCAGCACTGGGTTTTCGATGGTCAACGGGCGGTGCGTGACGCGGCGCGGATCGCCGAAACCTGCCCTGCGCGAGAGCGTCAGGAAATCGTTCCAATACAGTGCGCCAGACAAGCACTCGCCATACAGCACCTCATCCTCGGCCATTGCGGTCGGGATGCGGCGATCGGCATAGACGTCCGAGAAATACATCTCGCCGCCCTCTTTCAACAGGCGGTGCGCGCCCCGCAGGACAGCCTCTTTATCGGTGGCCAGATTGATCACGCAATTCGAAACGATGATATCAAAGGATCCGGGTTCCAGGTCCAATTCGTCCAGCTTTTCGATATAGCCGTGGTGGAATTCCACATTGCTGGTCGCGTGACCAAAGGCCTGCGCGTGATAATCCTGATGCGTGCGGGCAACGTCCAATTGCTCGGGCGTCATATCGACACCGACGACACGGCCGTTTTCACCCACCATCGCCGACAGGGCATAGACGTCACGGCCCGCACCGCAACCCAGATCGAGGATGCTCATACCTTCCAGATCCAGAGGCGCGATCAGGCCGCAGCCGTAGTAACGGGTCAGCACATCGTCATGGATTTGCGAGAGGATCTTTTTCACATGATCCGGCATGTCGTCGGGCGTGCAGCACGCATTGGTTTGCAGATCTGCGCTGCCTTGCAGCACCTCGCCATAGTAGTTCTGCACCGATTCATGCTTCATCGCGGCTATCCCTTTCCTTACTGGCTGCACCGCAGCTAATACAGCGTTGGCCCGCGTGCAATCCGCACCCATAGAATCTGACGAAAGCGTGAGACGACCGAGCTACTCCAGCAGGTCGAAATCGACACCTGTACGCACCTTCCCGTTCACCTGAATCTCAAGCCGGTGCGTACCCGGGACGAGCTTGAACGTGGTCGCGTTGCCCTTCAGCTTGTGCTTCTTGCTCAGTTTCAGCGTGCCATCCCGCAACGCAGCCTGCTTCAGCTTATGCACTTTCGCTGAGGTTTTACCTCCAGGCCTTTGGAAGTGAACGATATAATCCACTAAAACCGGAGGATTCCCGGCTCCGCTTAATGTCACTTCGAATTCCAGCGCCTCACCGATCCGGGCGTCACCGGTCACCTGTACGTCCGCCGTGACTTTGACATCCGGATCATAGCCCAACATTTTCATGGCGCCCGGGTGGCCAGATTTCACCAACCCCCGCAGAGTATGAGAGGTCATCCAGCGCAATTCATCCTTGCACTGTTGCTTTGCCGAGGCCCAGCTCTGCAATCGGGCCAGCACCAGATCAGGGTCTTTCTTGGAGATGTCGTTCAGGTGGTTCGCCACCGACCGCGTGACAAAGCGCGTCGGGTCCCCATGCAACCTGTCCAGCAAAGGCAGCGGGTCGGTCATGTTCAACCCAACCGCCTGCCCCCATGGCAGTCGCGGTCGTGTGCCTTCACTGACCAATCGGCGCACGTGATAGCTGTCATGGGCACACCATATCTCCATCCGCGCCAGCACCTGATCCGGGTAACGGTTGAGGAAGGGGCGGATGGCCCATTCCATCGAGAACCGCTGCGTCAGTTCTTCAAGTACATCCAGTGCCAGATCGGGATGATCCAACCCAACACTGACCACCCAATCTCCCAAAGGTGCAAAGATGAAATCGCCGAAATCATCATCAGTCTTGGTTGGGTCCAGCGGTGGTGGCAGCGCGCGCAGCAGGGTCAGCGCGATGTCAGGCAAGTCACCGGGCACGGCCTGTTGCAGGCATACAGCGATCCAGGACATGCGTTCTTTCAGTTCAAGCTCCAGCAGGCGGGACATGACGCGCGCCTGGAATGCCTCAACATCAAAGGACGGAACAGCCCCGGCAAAGAGCCCTGCCAGATAGCGGGTCTTTTCGGCATTGAATAACTGATCTTTTAGCGAAAAGTTCTCGGCCATCGTCACATCGTCAAGTTGGTCGCCCCGCCGTCCAACAGGATGTTCTGGCCTACGATGAAGCCAGCATGCTGCGAACACAGGAACGCACAGGTTGCACCAAATTCCTGCCGCGACCCATATCGCCGGACCGGAACCGTCGCCGCGCGGTTCGCGCGGGCTTCGTCAATTGAAATGCCCTGCTGCGCCGCGACACCGCCATCCAGCGAATCCGCGCGATCAGTGGCGTGAATACCCGGCAGCAGGTTGTTGATTGTCACACCATACGGCGCCACCTGTCGTGATGTCCCGGCCACATAACCGGTCAGCCCGGTGCGTGCCGCATTCGACAGGCCCAGCACCGCAATCGGCGCACGGACGGATTGCGAAGTGATGTTCACCACCCGGCCCCAGCCCTTGTCGGTCATCCCAGGCAACAGTGCCTTCATGAAGGCAATCGGCGTCAGCATGTTGGCGTCCAGCGCTTTGATGAAATCGTCACGCTCCCAGTCCGACCACTGGCCCGGCGGTGGGCCACCTGCATTTGTCACAAGAATATCAACGTCCCGAGCTGCATCGATCACCTGCGCCTGCCCCTCAGCCGAGGTCACATCACAAGCCACCGTCTGCACATCCACACCGTGTTCGGACCGCAAGCGTGCTGCTTCGGCCTCCAGCACTTCGGCCCCACGCGCATTCATCACCAGATTAACGCCCGCCTGCGCCAAAGCCTCGGCGCAGCCCAGACCCAGACCTTTGCTGCTGGCACAGACTAGGGCGCGTTTTCCCTGTATTCCCAGATCCATTCAGTCCTCCGCAATTTTTCTGCAAGCACGGAGTGCCTCCAAAGCCATCCGCATTTACCTGTCATATTCTTGATGTTGGCGCAAAAGCTCGCGCATTTCCGCCACTGCCATTAAGGTTGCTTGTGCAAGTCCTATCCACGAGCAGTCGCTGTCGCAACCAACAGGCAATGCCCAATTAAGTCGGTGGTTGGCTCTAAAAGCGTCAACAATTAACACTGCGAAATCTTCGCTCGGCCTCAGAACTCAAGCGATCAACCCTACACCCCTCGACCGGGAATCCCCGCTCTGACACCATCCCAAGGTGTTGCTTGGCAATATGAACGTCGTCCGGGGCAACAAACTGACCATCCGATACTAAATCCGACCCAATAAATGCAATGAGCGCTATAGCACGGTCTCGCGGTTCTGCATGGTTTGGAGAATGCACCAGAAAGACTACTTCGGTCTGCTTAGCCAGTTCCAGAAACTCAGGATCCTGAATGCCCCCCATAAGCGGAATCGGGCGCACACCGCCCGAAGGCGTCATACTTGCATTCTGTTCATCCGCGTTCTGTGCCGTCACTAGCGCACTGGAAAAAGCAAAAAAATCGCAAAAACAGATACATACGACTTCAATCTGATCCTCTCCATCTGTTGTTACCCGCATGCCCGGAAACGGCCAGAGGGAGACGACTAGATTTCAACGCCGATCAGTAAAAGAACTCCTCACGTACGATCTTGCCATTGGTAACGTGATAGACACCAACCTCTTTCATATCGAAGCTCTCACCTGTTTCCTTCACCTTGCCCTGAACCTCGAAGATCACGGCAAAGCGGTCATCGCCGTGCAGGTACGGGTCGCTAACCGTCGCTCCTGCGACTTCGTGGGCGCCTTCCCACCATTCGTGCTTGCCACGGATACCGTCGACACCGTGGGTCTCGCGCCCCACCCCGTCCATGTCCTGGGCTTCGACGGAAACGGCATCCGCCGCGTAGAGTTTCGGCAAGTTCTCTTTGGCGCGGTCCTCGCGACAACCGGCGACCAATTCGTCTGCGATTTCTTTCAAATTCATTGATACTCTCCATGTTTTGTTCACTATATGTTCTTATTGCCACAGCCATACGATTCGAACCAGCCCCTTTGTCTTGCCTCGGCAGGATTCCCCGCCTATACGCGCGAATATGCTTGATACTTCGAACCAACCCACCCTGCCGCCCGAGATCGCCCGGCGCCGGACATTCGCCATCATCTCGCACCCGGATGCGGGCAAGACGACTTTGACGGAAAAGTTCCTCTTGTACGGGGGCGCGATCCAGATGGCTGGTCAGGTGCGCGCCAAGGGTGAAGCGCGGCGGACGCGATCCGACTTCATGCAGATGGAGAAAGATCGGGGCATCTCGGTTTCCGCCTCGGCGATGTCGTTTGATTACGGCGATTTCCGGTTCAATCTGGTGGACACACCCGGTCACAGCGATTTCTCGGAAGATACTTATCGGACACTGACCGCCGTGGACGCCGCCGTCATGGTAATCGACGGTGCGAAAGGTGTGGAAAGCCAGACGCAAAAACTGTTCGAGGTCTGCCGCCTGCGTGATCTGCCGATCCTGACCTTCTGTAACAAGATGGACCGCGAAAGCCGCGATACGTTCGAGATCATCGACGAGATTCAGGAAATGCTGGCTATCGACGTCACGCCTGCCGCGTGGCCGATTGGCGTGGGCCGCGATTTCATTGGCTGCTACGACATGCTGCGCGACCGGCTGGAGCTGATGGACCGCGCCGACCGTAACAAGGTGGCCGAAAGCATCAAGATTGACGGTCTGGACGACCCAAAGCTTGCCGAGCACGTGCCCGAGCATCTGTTGGAAAAACTGCTGGAAGAGGTTGAGATGGCGCGCGAACTGCTGCCCAAACTCGATCCGCAAGCGGTACTTGAAGGGCACATGACCCCGATCTGGTTCGGGTCGGCAATCAACTCGTTCGGCGTAAAAGAGTTGATGGAAGGCATCGGAGCGTATGGTCCGCAGCCGCAGGTTCAGTCCGCTGAACCGCGTCAGATTTCACCGGATGAGAAAAAGGTCGCGGGTTTTGTCTTTAAGGTTCAAGCCAACATGGACCCCAAACACCGTGACCGGGTGGCCTTTGTCCGCATGGCTTCGGGGCACTTCAAGCGCGGCATGAAACTAACCCATGTGCGGTCGAAGAAGCCGATGGCGATTTCCAACCCGGTTCTGTTCCTGGCATCTGATCGCGAACTGGCCGAAGAGGCCTGGGCCGGCGACATCATCGGCATCCCCAACCACGGCCAGCTGCGCATCGGTGATACGCTGACCGAGGGTGAAGCGCTGCGCGTCACCGGCATTCCGTCATTCGCACCGGAACTGCTGCAAGGCGTCCGCGCGGGCGATCCTATGAAAGCCAAGCACCTAGAAAAAGCCCTGATGCAATTCGCCGAGGAAGGTGCCGCCAAGGTGTTCAAACCCTCGATCGGCTCGGGTTTTGTCGTCGGCGTTGTCGGCGCGTTGCAATTCGAAGTGCTCGCCAGCCGGATTGAGATGGAATATGGCCTGCCTGTCCGGTTCGAGGCGTCTCAGTTCACCTCGGCCCGCTGGGTCAGCGGCGAAAAGGCTGAGGTCGAAAAATTCGTCAACGCCAACAAGCAACATATCGCCCACGACCACGACGGTGACATCGTTTACCTGACCCGCCTGCAATGGGATATCGACCGGATTGTGCGGGACTATCCGGCGCTGAACCTGACGGCGACGAAAGAGATGATGACGTAATGCAACTCTCTGATTGCGCGGGCAAGTTTAGCCATGCCATCTTGCGTGAATGAGCAGCGAAGAATTGACCTATCCAGGCGGTTTGCCCCAAATGCTGGACCGGTTCGAGGGGCGGCGAGCCCCCTTCGATTTCGGTCCCGAGGCCTTGCCTCCTCTGGATGTGAAACTCGATGTGCTTGCGCTGCAAGTCGTGCATCAGAAAGCGACGCAGATCCCGCCCGACGGTCCGAGTACTTCCTGGGCGCGCAAACGCGCCCGGATCGCCACCGAATTCGTTGGGAATTCAGAGCTGGCCTTTCTCAACGCTCAGTTGGTATCGAACCTGCGTAAACGGTCGTACCCCCGACATGCCCCGTCGCTGTTTCAGCGCTTATGGTCCGAACAGTCCCGGCATCTACTGCTGGCTCTGGACTTGCGCTGGCAAGTCTCATCCATACAAACCTTCGCAGATCACGGCCAAACGGCCACCCAACGCGAGGTTGGTCAGGCATTGCGCATGCTTTTTGGCATGATGAAACTCTATGAATTCGAGCGCCTATTCTCAGGTTTCACACCAGAAACCCCGTTCCGGTTCAGACGCAAAGTTAATGCGCCTTTGCCTGTGGGCATGGAGTCATTTTCGCTTGAACATGGGGGGCTGGACATAAACCTGATCGCACCAGTTTGGGAAAAAGCCCTGACAGATCCAACGATTGCTCCATTGGCCAATCATCTGTTGCAATCCCTTAACAATGATCCGGGCGGGGTTTTGCGCAGGTTGAAAACCATGCGGGACACCCGCGCAGCCAAGACGTCTCGGGCATGACAAGCTGGGGTATTGTTTCAACGGTTCGGGGCTCTGCATCGGACATTCTACGCTTCGTGGCCTATCACCTCGATCTTGAGGTCGACCGGATGTATATCTATCTGGACGAGCCCAATCCCAAGGCGTTCAACGCGCTGAACCGTCATCCAAAGGTCGAAGTGCGCAATTGCGACGACGGGTTTTGGGCCTATCGACAACGCGAACGTCCAGACAAACACCAGATCCGTCAGACCGCCAACGCGACCTTTACCTATCGCAAGGCCGTTGAGGACTGGTTGGCTCACATCGATCTGGACGAGTTCTTCTGGCCGGACCGTCCGATTGCTCAGCTGTTGGCCAAGGTCCCGGATGACATCAACGTTGTTCGTGTCCGCCCCGACGAGGCTCTGGCCAGTGGCGAAGACCTGTACAAGGCCTACATCCCGTCCGGTCCGGACCGCGTGGACATCGTGCAAGCTCTGTATCCAAATTTCGGAGCCTTCGTGAAGGGCGGCTTTCTGAGCCATCTGCAAGGCAAAGTATTTGCACGCACAGGACTGCCCCAGATCAACTTCCGCATCCATAGCCTGTTTCAGAATGGCGAGAGGATGCCTTGCAGGACAGAATTGCCCGGTGTTGGTCTGTGTCACCGGCACGCCCCCGATTGGGACCATTGGCTGGCCCACTACCGGTTCAGGCTGGAACGCGGCTCGTACCAGAGGGGCATGTCGCCCAATGTCCCGCGCGAGCGTGGCGGCATGAACATGAATGAATTGCTCACTTGGATCGAGGCGGAAGAAGGCTGGGACGGACTGCGTGCTTTTTTCAATGAAATGAGCTGCGCGGACCCCGAAGGGCGGGCCCGACTGGAAGACCACGGCATGATCCTTCACCGGCCGCTGTATCTGGAAGATAAACTCAGGAAACACTTTCCCGGAAGTGTCTGAATTGTTGCGAGAAATCCGCACCGCTGGGCCTCAGAAAACCCTAAAGGGGTCTTCATTTGACCCCGATCAACGTTTTTGTTATGTCCCCCTCAAGCCGAAGTTCGCAATGACGCGTATGGCCATCCGGGCCCGGCAAACCTCTGACGCGCGGGCCAGGTAAGTGTCCGCAAAAACCGGACATACATGACAAAGTTTAACGAACTGAACCTGAACCCGAAGGTCCTCAAAGCCATTGAGGAAGCCGGATACGAAACCCCCACCCCAATCCAGGCCGGTGCGATTCCGCCTGCGCTTGAGGGAAAGGATGTTCTGGGGATCGCCCAGACCGGCACCGGCAAGACCGCCAGCTTTACCCTGCCGATGATCACGCTTCTGGCTCGTGGCCGCGCCCGTGCGCGGATGCCGCGCTCTCTGGTCCTGTGCCCGACGCGGGAACTGGCCGCGCAGGTGGCCGAGAATTTCGACACATACGCCAAAAATGTGAAACTGACCAAAGCGCTGTTGATCGGCGGTGTCAGCTTCAAGGAACAGGACGCCCTGATCGACCGTGGGGTCGACGTGCTGATCGCCACTCCGGGCCGACTGCTGGACCATTTCGAACGCGGCAAGCTGCTGCTGACCGGCGTTCAGATCATGGTGGTGGATGAGGCCGACCGGATGCTGGATATGGGCTTCATCCCTGACATCGAACGCATCTTCTCACTGACGCCGTTCACCCGCCAGACGCTGTTCTTCTCGGCCACCATGGCGTCTGAGATTGAGCGGATCACCGACACGTTCCTGTCCGCCCCGGCCCGGATCGAGGTTGCCCGTCAAGCCACCGCATCCGAGACCATCGAACAGGGCGTGGTCATGTTCAAAGGTGGCCGCCGCGACCGCGAAGCCAGTGCCAAGCGCAAGGTTCTGCGCGCGCTGATCGATGGCGAAGGCGACAAATGCACCAACGCGATCATATTCTGCAACCGTAAGACGGATGTGGATATCTGCGCCAAATCGTTAAAGAAATACGGCTACAATGCCGCCGCCATCCATGGTGATCTGGACCAATCGCAACGGATGAAAACGCTGGACGGATTCCGCGATGGCTCTCTGCGCCTGCTGGTTGCCTCGGATGTGGCCGCGCGCGGGCTGGACATTCCGTCGGTCAGCCACGTGTTCAACTTCGACGTGCCTGGCCATGCCGAAGATTACGTTCACCGCATCGGCCGTACTGGCCGTGCCGGGCGTGAGGGCAAGGCAATCACAATCTGCTCTGGCCGGGACGAAAAGGCCCTGGATGCGATCGAAAAACTGATCCAGAAAGATATCCCGCGACTTGATAATCCCGTCAAGGAAGAGCCGAAGGACGAAAAACCGAAGCCTGAGAAAAGATCCAGATCTTCGGACGAGAAAAAGAGCGACAGCAAGAAAGGCGACCGCAAGAAGGACAAAGAGTCCAAGGGTCGCGGTCGCCGCGATGACAACAGCCCCGCCATCGTGGGCATGGGGGATCACTTGCCCAGTTTTATAGCGCTGAGCTTTGATGAACGCCGCGCTGGCTAGCCGGGTTTGATTGCATTGAAACGGATTTCGCTGCCTCTCGCCTGTCGGCTTCAACGCAGAATTCCAGTGGTTCCGAGATCCTGAAATCAAACACGACCTAAATTGCCAGCACCAATGCCAGTATCGACGCGCCAAGTAACGTCATCCCGGCAATCTCTCGCCGGGTGATGGTTTCACGGAAAAACAGCAGCGAAGCGAACAGGCTGAGCAGCAGTTCGACCTGCCCCAGCGCTTTGACATAGGCCGCGTTCTGCAGCGTGAAAGCAAAGAACCAGCAGAACGAGCCGCAGAGGCTGGTCAGGCCAACAAATACGCTGGTTCGGCGGGTCTGCCACACTGCAATCAGTTCTGATCGGTCGCGCCATAACAACCAGATCCCCATGCTGAGAAACTGGAACGTCACTACGAAAGCCAGCGTAACCAGCGCGCGGAACCACGCGTCGATATCGCCAAGCTCCAGCGAAGCACCGCGATAACTGACCGATGAAAACGCGAACAGCACACCCGACCCCAGCCCCAGCCGCGACGCGCGGTTGGTCAGGTGCTTCCACCATGCTCCGTCACCTCCGGGTGATTTTGACAGCAGCAGCACCGCCATAAGACCCAGAATAATCGCCGCCAGCGCCCCGGCCGAGACCTGATCGCCGAGCACCAGAAAACCGACAATGGCGGTCTGGATCACCTCGGTTTTCTTAAAGGTAATCCCGACGGCAAAGTTGCGTTGTTTGAACAGGGCCACCACGCAGATGGTCGCCAGAATTTGCGCCGTTCCACCGATCACCGCAAACAGCCAGAACTTTGCCGTCAAAGTCGGCAGGCTGAGCCCGGTCAACTGCAGCGCCAGAAACAGCCCCAGCAGCGCCAGCGGCATCGAATAGGCAAACCGGGCAAAGGTCGCGCCAGCCGCAGTCAGTTTCACGGTGCTGAGCGACTTTTGCAGCATGAACCGCACGGTCTGGAATGCGGCGGCGGCGATTGTGACGGGAATCCATAAACTCATGGATTCCCTTGTGTCGTCAAATCAACCCTTTGGCCATAGAGGATGCGCTACTGGGTCTTTCGATCTCAGGAAGTATGACCGGAAAATCTGCGCGTATGAACGGTAAACATAGGCCTCATTCCGGGCCTGATACTGCTCTTTTTCAGCGCGGTACAGCGCGGGCAACCGATACCAAGGCGCGCCGGGTTTCATATGATGAACGACGTGCAGATTGTTGTTCAGAAACAGAAAAGCCAGCGGTCCACGATCTTCGATGATCACTGTACGGGCGCCGGAGTTTTCATGCGCGCGGTGCTCCAGAAAGGTGCGGATTTTGACTAGACCCAATCCGAAATAAGCGGATAGCACATAAGCCCAGATCGGCATTTGGGACTGCGCGACAATCCACAGGACCACAACGACTCCGGGCAGATGAAGTGCCCAAGCCTGCAGTACATCACGACCGCCACGCAACTCATTGCGTATGAAAACGGTCTGCCCGATGGCTGGACCCAACACGATCCGCCCCAGCAGAGTATTGTTCACACTCAGTAACCGCCGTTGCCAACCGGGCAAGGTGCTCCAGACCTGCGGGTCCAGATAGTTGGATTCGGGGTCGTCATAGGGATCGGTCAGCGTTTCATCCCGGTGATGCGCCAGATGCAGGTCGCGGAATCTCTGATACGGGATGAACAGGGTCAATGGCAGCGCCATCAGCATCTCGTTCAGCCATTTTGTACGGAACGGGTGCCCATGCAACGCCTCATGCGTGAGTGAAGAGTGCAGCGCTGCCACCACTGCCATCATCGGAATCGCCAACCACAGCGGCAGCAGAAACACAACAGCCAGCCAGGCGCCATAACACGCCACGATCAGGGCCAACGTGCCCCACTCGGGGGTTGATGGCCTAAACATTGCGGCCCCACGAAATACCCGACCAGATACGTTCGTAAATCACGTACATGGTCAGACCGATGGCCGTATTCACAATCGCCAGCGTGCCGCCAATCGCCGCCGACCCGGTGGCCAACAAACCCACCAGCGTCATCACGATCAGGCCCATTACATTCCACAGCAGCGCTTTCACGACTGATCTTCGTCGTGTTTCCATTCCGTCACCCATATTATTGTTATGTATTTAAAATTACGGGTTGCCGCGCCCGTTGAAAATTCTGAATATGATTAACAAAACTCATCATCTGTGATATTTTCCATCAAATGCAGGATAAAATCGACAAACGAGACCGCGCAGCGCAGTTCCGCCTGCGACTTGCCCGGGCCATGGAAGAGCGTCACGTCAGCCAAAGTGCGTTGGCGCGACATATCGGTGTGGATCGCTCGACCGTATCGCAGCTTTTGACTGATGAGGGCGCGCGCCTGCCGAATGCGCATGTGGTTGGTAGCTGCGCGTCGGCCCTTGGGGTGTCTGCAGACTGGCTGCTGAGCCTTTCAGACCGACCGGAAAGTGCGGCGGAATTGCTTGCCAGTTCCCTGACCATGACCGAGGCCCCCCGCGCACTGGTGGACGAGCGTATTTTCGAATGGCACCAGGAGGCTGCGGGCTATAAAATCCGTTACGTTCCAGCGACTTTGCCAGATATGTTAAAAACACGTGCCGTGCTGGAATGGGAATACGCGCCGCATCTTGGCCGGACTGCGGATCAGGCCATCGGTGCCTCGGCGGACCGGCTGACATGGATGCGCAGTGCCCAGTCGGATTACGAAATCGCCATGCCACTGTATGAGATCGACAGTTTCGCCTACGCCTCGGGCTATTACGAAGGTCTCTGCCCCAACATAAGGCTGGAACAGATTGACCACCTGCTGGAGATTTGCGAACAGCTCTACCCCCGTCTACGCATTTATCTTTTTGATGCAAAAAGGCTCTATTCGGCCCCGGTGACCATTTTCGGCCCACTTCTGTGTGTGTTCTACGCAGGCAGCCACTATATGGCCTTCCGCGACCGCGACCGGATCGAGATGTTTACACGTCATTTCGACCGCCTGGTACGCGAGGCCGACCTGACCGCGCGCGACTTTCCGGACCACCTCAGACAGCTGCGCGCGGCGATTTCCGGCCCACCCCAGAGTTGAGGATGCACCTGCGGCGTTCTTGTGCTATCGTCCTTCGGCGCGAACCTTCGGGTATTCCGATCATAGACGGGAGGACGACAGGAATGGACGCACTACAAACCGCTCAATACGCACGAGCCCTCTATACCGCTCATGGTGATCAGGCCGAGGCGGAGGCTGCAAAAAAAATGCGCGAATGCGAAGCCGCCGGGAATATGCAGCAAGCGCAGGACTGGCAGGCGGTCCGTCAGACCATCCGCCAATTTCGTGGGCCAAATCAGGGCTAATTCGGTTTAGATTTTCGGGTCAGGGTTCACCGTATGACCATCTACGGCTATCACCTGGCCCGACACCAACCGCGCCGCGTCCGAGGCGAGGAACACGGCCATATTGGCAATATCCTGCCCTTCGACGAACCGGCCCATCGAGGTGCCGGCAGCATAGCCGTCATAGACCTGATCCCGGGTCATACCCTTGGCGGTCGCTTCGCGGGCCAGCACGCCCTCCATCCGCGGGCCTTCAACCGCACCGGGGCAGATGACGTTGCACCGCACACCGTGTGACCCAAGCTCCATCGCCAGCGTCTTGCCCAATCCGATCACGCCCCATTTCGCCGCCGCATAGGGCGCGCGGTTTGGGTATCCGTATTGCCCGGCGGTGGATGACGTGATCAGTACCGCTCCGCCGCGTTGCCGTTTGAGGATCGGTGCCGCGTATTTCGCGCACAGGAACGCCCCCTCTAGGTTGACCGCTAGACAGAACCGCCACTCATCCAACGCCACGTCCTCGACCGAAGCGGTTGGGCCAGCAACGCCTGCATTTGCACAAAGCGTATCCAACCCGCCCCACGTAGCTTCGATGTCTGCGAACAACGTGGACACGGCAGTTTCGTCCGCCACGTCCACGTCCGAGCGCTGCCAATGCCCAGGACAACCGTCCAGCGCGGCCTTGTTCACATCCGCCACCCACACCTGCGCGCCAGCTGCATCGAAGGCTTTAGCCATCGCCCGACCAACGCCCGAAGCACCGGCGGTGATCAGAACGCGCCCGCTCATGCTGGTTTCCGGATCGCGGCACCGGCGCCTTCCGGATACGGCAAACCGGCCTGTGCTTCGGCGATACGGGCCATTGCGGCCTCGATTTCGGCCGAAGGAGCGCTGGGGCGACGGGTTTCAAGGCTGACATGCAGCAGGAAGCTTTCTCCTGTAGCGATCAGCTTGTCGCCCTCATACATGCTGTGGAAGACATGCAGCTTCTTACCCTGCCCCAGCAGCATCTGCGTGCGAATCTCGATCTTTGCGCCCGCGTGAATCTCATCGATGTAACGGATGTGGTTTTCGGCAGTGAAATAGCTGCCGCCCAAGGCGATATAGTCCGCGTCACAGCCGATGATCTCCATGAACCGGTCGGTCGCGTCCGCGAAGGCCTCAAGGTAGCGCGCCTCGTTCATGTGACCGTTATAGTCGGTCCAGTCCAAGGGCACCGCGCGGGAAACGGTCAGGATCGGCTGGCTCAGATCAGCCTGCTCCATCGTCGGCAACGCGCCGGGTTTCAGCGCCGCGTCATGCTGGTTCAGCACCGCGCCCGCACCCCAGTTCTGCGCCTTCAGGGCCCGCATCATGCCAACAAGGTTGTTGTCACGAATACGCTCCAATTCGCGGATCGAATGCATCCCCGATTGCGCATCCGACTGATCGGCAATCATGTCGACCAGCTCATCCGTGAACTCGGGCACGTCCATCAGCTTGGTCCACGGCCATTTCAACGCAGGCCCGAACTGCGCCATGAAATGCCGCATCCCGGCCTCACCGCCCGCCACTCGGTAGGTTTCGAACAGACCCATCTGGGCCCAACGGATGCCAAAGCCCATGCGGATCGCTTCGTCGATCTCTTCGGTGGTGGCAATGCCGTCCTTGACCAGCCACAGCGCCTCGCGCCAGACGGCCTCAAGGAAGCGATCGGCGATATGCGCGTCGATCTCCTTTTTGACGTGCAGCGGGAAGAAACCGACCGATTTCAACAGCTCCTGTGCACGCTCAACCATCTCGGGCGCGTTCTTGTCTGTCGGCACCAGCTCGATCAGCGGCAACAGATAGACCGGGTTGAACGGATGCGTCACCACGATCTGTTCGGGGCGCAGAGCACCGTCCTGCAATTCGGACGGTTTGAACCCGCTTGTCGAAGAGCCAATGATCGCGCTTGGATCACATGCCTCTTGCAGGCCCTTGTAGACCTTCAGTTTCAGGTCCAGCCGCTCGGGCACGCTTTCCTGAATCCACGCTGCATCCTGCACCGCCTCAGCCATGTCATCATGGAAAGTCAGCGCGCCTTCGGGCGGCAAAGGCACATTGCTCAGTCCGGGCAGCGACCGCCGGGCGTTGTCCAGAACCTCGCCAATCTTGCGCTCGGCCTCGGGGTCCGGGTCAAAGATCCGAACATTCCAACCGTTCAGAAGAAACCGCGCGGCCCATCCGCCGCCGATAACACCGCCGCCAATGATCGCTGCTGTATTTGTCATTTCGCTCTTTCATTCATATAAATCCTCCGGTCAGGAACCAGAGAAACGTCAACATCCAACCGCCTAAAAAGGCGATCCCGGCAACTTGGCCCGCGTTGCGGAAGCGACGCAAAACAAGCGCGGAAACGCTTCCGATCCCAATGATGACACCACACCACCAAGCGCCAACTACAAGAAAGGCGGCAGGTGATGTAAAGCCGGTCGCTTCGGTCAGCGGCACAAAATAAGCGGCCAAAAAACCCAAAACGACCAGAAGAACAGCCCATGCGGGGCCGGTCCACCAACGGGCTTCAGATTGAAGATAAGCAGTCAAGCCAAGCATCGACGCGACGAGAAGAGAAAAGAAAAACAGTATAGTCATTCTTAACTCGCTACCGCCCTAGAAAACGTTTGTCACGCCGAGTTTTGCCGCTTTACGCACTGACCGGCGCTCGCTTCACCAGCCCCAGCTTGTCACGCACTTCCTGAGCACCGATCACCCGCGCGCCCATGTTTTCGATGATGGTTCCGGCACGCTCTACCAGTTGCCAGTTCTCCGCCAGCACGCCCTTGTCCAGCCACAGATTGTCTTCCAGACCTACGCGCACATTGCCTCCCGCAAGGACCGCGGCCGCCGCAAAGGCCATCTGGTTACGCCCCAATGAAAACGCGCTGAAGGTCCAGTCGTCCGGCACGTTGTTCACCATGGCCATGAAGGTGTTCAGATCATCCGGTGCGCCCCACGGCACGCCCATGCACAGCTGGACCAGAGCATTAGGTTCCAGAATGCCCTCTTTCACCAGTTGTTTGGCAAACCACAAATGACCGGTGTCAAACGCCTCGATCTCGGGCTTCACGCCCATATCGGTCATCATCTGCCCCATTGCCCGCAACGCGCCGGGGGTGTTGGTCATGACATAATCGGCCTCGGCAAAGTTCATGGTGCCGCAGTCCAGAGTACAGATCTCGGGCAGGCACTCGGCGATATGGGCGACTCGCTCCGAGGCCCCGATCATATCGGTCCCCGCCTCGTTCACCGGAAATGGATTTTCGACGCCACCGAACACGATATCCCCGCCCATCCCGGCGGTCAGGTTCAGTACCACGTCCACATCGGCATCGCGAATACGGTCCGTCACCTCACGATACAAGTCCAGACGGCGGCTGGGTGCGCCGGTCTCGGGGTCCCGCACATGGCAATGCACCACGGCCGCCCCCGCCTTGGCCGCGGCAATGGCACTATCGGCAATTTGCTGCGGCGAGCGCGGCACGTGCGGGCTGCGATCCTGTGTTCCACCAGAGCCGGTAACGGCGCAGGTGATGAAGACTTCGCGGTTCATTTCCAGAGGCATGACGTTTTCCCCAAGTTATACCCGGTTTTACCGTGGGTTTTCCCCAGGCTTCTCCCCGGATTCCGAATTGCGTTACCCTCAACTCTGACGCAGCCTTGTAGAAACACTTGCCAGAATGCGAATCGAACTTGATGAAATCCGCAAAAAACATACTCCAACCCGAACATCGCGCCCTGAAAACGGCGGTGCTGGTGCTGGACGAATGCAATACGCTCAGCTTCGCCTCGGCTGTTGATCCGATGCGCGCTGCCAACCGGTTGGCTGACCGTCCGGCATTCGATTGGGACTATGTGACCGCAACAGCAGAACCAGCGATGCTGACAAGCGCGCTGAGCGTGCCGGGCGTCCCCCTGGCAAGGTTGCAAAGTTGTGATCTGATGATCGTGGTGGCCGGATTCCAACTGGCGCGCCACGCCACACCCAGCCTGCTGGCCGGCCTGCGCCGCATCGCGGGCACCGGCGCGACGATGGCCGGCATTGACGGGGGGCCCTGGCTGCTCGCCGAGGCCGGACTGCTCGACGGCCACACCGCCACGACCCATTGGGAAGACCTCGACAATTTTGCGGCCCGTTTCCCCCAAGTGGACGTGCGACCTGACCGGTTCACCGTGTCTGGTAACCGCCTGACGTCAGGTGGTGCGATTCCGGCAGTCGAAATGATGCTGCACATCATCGCCGCCCGCCACGGCGCAGGTTTTGCCGCGCGTGTGTCCGGCCTGTTCCTTTATGACGGTATGCCGGACCCCGCAAAACCGCAAAGCCGGACCGGAGCCCCTCATCGCCATACCGCCCTGACTTCCAAGGCGAATTCGCTGATGCAATCGTCCCTCGACGAGCCGCTTCCGCTGGCTGATATTGCCGAAACCCTGGGCACCAGCCCCCGCACCCTGCAACAGCAATTCCGCCTGCGCCTGAATACCACGCCGCAGGATCACTACCTGCAATTGCGCCTGGCCGAGGCCCGCCGTCTGGTCACCGACACCGACTTACCGCTGATGGACGTGGCGCTTGCTACGGGGTTCGCCTCTCAGTCCAGCTTCGCCCGCGCCTTCCGCACCGCCCACGGCCTGTCGGCCCGCGACCTGAGGCAAGAGCGCACGCAGCCTACCCATCACTGACGGAATCCTCTTACAAAGGCCAGAAATATACCCCCGGATTGCCTACAACGCAGCGGGGGCAATCCCCCTAATACGGCATCGGATACGCGCGGTGCGTCTGGCCAATCTCGGCCACGACCTCATCCGACAACCGTTGGTCTTTTCCAGCCAGAATATGCTCTAACTGAGCCACGGTGGTCGCTCCAAAAATAGCGGACATCATGAACGGTCGCGTCTGACACCAGGCCAGCGCCATGTGAACCGGGTCCAGCCCATGCCGATCGGCGATCTCAAGATAGGCTGCAACTGCATCAAAGACCCGATTTGATTTCCTCCCGCCCATCTCGGCTACCAACGACATTCGCGAACCTTCGGGAACTGCTCCACCCTGATATTTGCCGGTCAGAAAGCCCGCTCCCAGTGGAGAAAAAGCCATAAGCCCTACACCCTCGTGTACGCTGAGTTCCGCCATATCCGTATCGAAATGACGGCAAAGCAGTGAGTATTCGTTCTGCACTGAAGCCACCCGCGGCGCGCCCATCTGCTCGGCAATCCGCAACCATTGCGCGGTGCCCCAGGCGCTTTCGTTCGACAGGCCAAAGGCGCGAATGTTGCCCTTGTCGACCTGCGCCTGCAGCGCCGCGAGGCAGTCCTGCATGTTGTCCAGAACTTCGTTGGTGTTGTGTCCTGATGGCGAATAGTTCCAGTTCTGCCGGAACATGTAACTGCCCCGGTTCGGCCAGTGAAACTGGTAGAGGTCAATGCAATCCGTCTGCAAGCGCCGCAGTGAGCCTTCAATCGCATCGGGAATGGTTTCACCCGAAATCCACGCACCATCGCGGGCATGAGCGAACCCAGCGCCCGAATGCTTGGTCGCCAGAACATAGTCGCCCCGCCGCGACGGGTTGGCGCCGTTCCAATTGCCCAAGATCTCTTCGGTACGGCCCACGGTTTCTTTCGAGATTGGGTTGACCGGGTACATCTCTGCGGTGTCGACGAAATTGATTCCGGCTTCCAGCGCCATGTCCATTTGCGTGTGGGCATCGGCCTCAGAGGTCTGCGTGCCAAAGGTCATCGTGCCAAGACACAGGTCGGTCACCATAATGCCGGTGCGGCCCAACGGCTTCATTTCCATCTGTCGCTCTCCTGAGGTTCTTTTTTAGCCCGCGACTTATGCCTCGGCCTTTTTCTCCCACCGGCCCGATTCCTCGGACCAGTATTGCGCCGCGCAGCCCGCGCCGGTCAGGGCTTTCCATTGTCCCCGCGCGTGCTGAACAGCTTCGCCATCATTACCGTCGAACAGGATACAGACCCGTTCCAACGCCGCCGCTTCATCCGGATCCACCGGTGCCCCGTCAACGGCCATGACACAGGCCGGTTCATTGGCGGCCTCGGGTCCGGTTGTCAGCAAAATGGGCTGCACCGCGTCATGCGCGCCACCTTCGCGGCCATGTGGCAGGAACCCTTCGTCAGGTCCCAGCCACAGCTTTTCATCCAGCCAGTCCATCCGCGCGGGATCAGTGCCCCGCACGGCGATCTTCCACCCGGCCTGTCGCGCCTTATCCAACAGAACCGGCAAAGTGTGTTCCAGCGGTTGCCGGGTCAGGTGGTAGAAATATACGGCGCCCATAGGATTACTCAAAATTGTCCTGCACAAGACGGCTGAGTGCGCGAACGCCCCAACCTGTGGCCCCTTTGGGCGCATAAGAGGTCTCGGACGACACTGACGCCACACCCGCGATATCGAGGTGAATCCACGGCGTCTCCTCTTTCACGAACCGCTGCAGGAACTGCGCGGCGGTGATCGAGCCCGCCGGGCGACCGCCCACGTTCTTCATGTCCGCGATGCGCGATTTCAGTTGCTTGTCATAGGCCTCGCCCAGCGGCATACGCCATGCACCCTCGTCCTCGACCTTGGCCGATTTCAGGAAGGCATCGCAGAACGTGTCGTTGTTCGAGAAAACACCCGCATTCTCATGCCCCAGACCGATGATGATCGCACCGGTAAGCGTTGCCAGATCAATCATGCCCACGGGCTGGAACCGCTCCTGCGCGTACCACATCACGTCGCACAGAACCAAACGGCCCTCGGCATCCGTGTTGATGATCTCGACCGTGTCGCCCTTCATCGATTTGACCACGTCACCCGGACGGGTCGCGTTGCCTGAGGGCATGTTCTCGACCAGACCCACCAGCCCGACCACATTGGCCTTGGCCTTGCGCTTGGCCAGCGCGCGCATGGTGCCCGCGACGACACCCGCGCCACCCATGTCCATGGTCATGTCTTCCATACCGCTTGCGGGCTTGAGCGAGATACCACCGGTATCGAACACAACCCCCTTGCCGACCAAGGCCAGCGGCGCGTCGTCCTTATCGCCACCGTTCCACTGCATCACCACAACCTTCGAGGGGCTGACCGAGCCCTGCCCCACGCTCAGCAGCGTACGCATGCCAAGTTCGGCCAGTTTGTCCTCTTCCAGCACTTCGACTTCGAGCCCCAGCGCCTCCATCTCAGCAAGACGGTCGGCGAATTCGGTGGTGGTCAGAATATTGGCGGGTTCGTTGGTCAGGTCGCGGGTCATACGCACACCGTCGGCCACAGCGTATTGCGGGGCAAAGGCGGCCTCGACCTCATCGGCCTTCTGGTGGCTGATTGTAACGGTTCCGACCTCGTCCTGTTCCTTGGTCTTGTGCGCGTCGAAATCATAGCTGCGCAGGGCGATGCCCATGGCGATGTCCTCGGTGCGCACCTGATTGCCCGCCATCACCAGCAGGGCTTTACCTCCCGCCAGCTTGGCCAGCGCGGCACCGGCCTTGCGCGCCTCGGCCGTGTCGGGACGGCGCGGCAGAACCACGATGTCCAGCGCCTCGGCCGCCATACCGCCGGGCCACGCCAACGAGATCACATCACCCGATTTGACCTTTTCGAAGCGGGCGCTTTCGATCAGCCGAGCAACCGCACCGCGGGTCAGACGATTGGCGCGACGCACCGCAGGGCTCATTTTGCCCTCGGGCGATACGATCACAACCACACGCCCTTCCGCCTGTGCCATTATGTCCACGTCAAAGGTTTGAAACCGGATCGGTACAAGACTGCTCATTGCAAACTCCTCAAAATCTGTTCCCCAAGACCTAGCCCGCGCCGGGCGGCTTGACCAGATAGCAGTTTTCCCCGCGTACCAATTGCATTACAGTCCCCGAAAAATTCCGGCAGGATCGGGGGAGAACGAGTTGGCGAGACAGGGCAGGCATAAGCCGGTGCGCATCCGCGCAGGCGACGGTGAATCCGGCCCGATGATCGCCCGTTTCCCCAAGAATGCCCGCTGGGCGGAGGCGCATTCGTGATCCTCGACCGCTATTTCGCCCGCCGGTTCATTCAAAGCTTTCTGGTCATCGGCGGCATTTTCCTGACCCTGCTGATTCTGATCGACCTGGTCGAACAGGCCCGCCGGTTCGACTCGGAAAACCTGTCCTTCGGCGCATTGTTGCACCTGACCTTGCTGAACACACCAGCGGCGATCAGCGAAATGCTTCCGCTGCTGGTGATCTTGTCTACCATCGCACTGTTTGTCGGGATGGCGCGCAGCTCGGAACTGGTGGTGACCCGCGCCATCGGGCGGTCGGGTATCCGGGCGCTGCTGGCGCCCGTGACACTGGCGCTGGTGATCGGTGCTCTTGCAGTCGCCTTGCTGAACCCGATTACTGCCGCCACGTCCGAGGAGTTTCGGCGCCTCTCCGACACCTATAAGAACAATGGCGACTCCGCCCTGTCCATCACCAGCGAAGGGCTTTGGCTGCGTCAGGGATCGGCAGATGGGCAATCAGTTATTCATGCCCGCGGCACCACGAATGCTGATACGCTGGAGCTGATCTGGGTAACAATCATCTCGTTTTCGCCGGATGGCAAACCGACGCAGCAGATCGTTGCCAATCGGGCGCGGCTGTCAAACGGTTCGTGGATTCTGTCCAACGCAAAAATCTGGTCTCTGGCCGATGACGTGAACCCCGAAGCCGTCGCCGAGGCTCACGCGCAGATCGAAATCCCGACCACCCTGACACGGCAACGCATTCTGGACACGCTGGGTCAGCAGGATTCGGTCTCGGTCTACGACCTGCCTCAACTGATCCGCGACCTCCGCGAAGCTGGGTTTTCCACCAAACAATATGAGGTCTGGCTGCAGGTACAGCTTGCGCGGCCCTTATTTCTGATGGCGATGGTGATGATCGGCGCGGCCTTCACTATGCGCCATGTGCGCTTTGGCGGCACTGGCATAGCGGTTCTGTCCGCCGTTCTACTGGGCTTTGCCATCTATTTCGTTCGCAACTTTGCCCAAATACTCGGGGAAAACGGTCAATTGCCAATCGTCGTCGCGGCCTGGGCTCCGCCCTTTGCAGCCATTCTTCTGTCCCTCGGCCTTCTGCTTCATGCGGAGGACGGCTGATGCGGATCATATCCCATCTTCTGCTGTCAGGCGCGGTTGCGCTGGCACTGCCAACCGGTGCCGTGGGCCAAACCCAACCTACTCCCGGTCCGGCGCAGGATGTCCAACAGGAAGACCAGCCCGCCCTGCTGGTCGCGGACGAGATTTTCATCACGCCCGAACGCGTGCTGGTGGCCGAAGGCAATGTCGAGGCCTTTCAGGGCGATGTCAAAATCACTGCCGACCGCATCACTTATGACCGCGAGACCGGTGCGCTGTCGCTGGAGGGTCCGATCCGGATCGATGAGGCCGGCGCGACGACGATCCTGGCAGATTCGGCGGAACTGGATGACAGTATTCAGAACGGTCTGCTGATCGGTGCCCGGATGGTGTTTGACCAGCAGGTTCAAATCGCCTCGGTTCAGGCCACCCGCGCGGCGGGCAGATACACGCAGTTCAGCAAGGTCTCTGCCACCTCGTGCCACGTCTGCGCCAATGGCAAGCCACCGATCTGGCAGATTCGCGCGCGAAAGGTCACGCACGATCAACTGGAGCGTCAGCTCTATTTTGAAGGGGCGCAGCTGCGGGTGCTGGACGTGCCTGTGTTCTATTTCCCCTATTTGCGGCTGCCGGACCCGACCCTTGAACGCGCCACAGGATTTCTGGTTCCATCGATCCGGACAACATCACAACTGGGAACCGGCGTGCAGGTGCCCTATTTCATCAAGCTGGGGGACCACAAGGACCTGACGCTGACCCCCTATGTCTCGTCCAAGACCAAAACGCTTGGACTGCGCTATCGGCAGGCGTTCAAGAACGGTCGCATCCAGCTTGAGGGCGCATATACCCGCGACGACCTGCAACAGGGCGAGGATCGGGGATACCTGTTTGCCAATGGCTGGTTCAACCTGAACGACGGATACCGATTCCTGTTCAACGTCAGAACCACGTCCGACGACGCCTATCTGGCTGACTACGGCCTGCCTGATCTCGACCGGCTGCGAAGCGAGGTCGCCCTTGAGCGGATCAGGCGCGACACCGCCTTCCGCACCAGTTTTATCCACTACAAAACCCTGCGCGATAGCGAAAACCAGGATGAAATCCCGTCCCGGATCTTCGACCTGTACTATCAGAAACGCATGTTCCCCACGACTCTGGGCGGCGAGGTCCGGCTGAGCTTCATCACGCACGCGCATGAGCGTACCAGCGACGAAGACGTCCTCGGCCGCGATATCGCCCGCGCCACCTTTGATGCGGAATGGCTGCGCAACTGGACCTACGCGTCAGGTCTGCGGGCTGAGGCGCGTGTGGGTACGTCAGTTGATACGTTCAACATACGCCACGACAGCAATTTCCCAGATCAGGTGACCCGGGCCACGCCCCGTGCGGCGCTGACGCTGCGCTATCCGATGCGAAAACGGGAAACGTCCGGAGCGACCCAGATTCTTGAACCGATTGCCCAGGTTGGCTGGACCCATGTGACCGACGACGATGTTCCCAACGACGAAAGCACCTTTCAGGAATTCGATCAGGGTAACCTGTTGTCGTTATCCCGGTTTCCGGCACCGGACCAGCGCGAAGACGGCTTGACCGGCGTCATTGGCGTCAACTGGTCGCGCTATTCTGCCGGCAACTGGCGGGCTTTGGCCACGATCGGCCAGGTGTTTCGCGCCGATGCGGACCCAAATTTCAACCTGACCTCCGGTTTGCAGGGCACGAGCTCGGATCTGTTGCTAGCCGGTCAGATTCAGACCCCAAATGGCTGGTCTCTGGCCGGACGCGGCCTTCTGAACGGGGATTTAAGCTTTGCCAAGGCCGAACTTCGTGCCGCATGGCAGCAATCAGAAATGGGCGTCACCGGCAGTTATGTCTGGCAAGAGCCCGATCCGGCGGAAAACGTGGATGACGAGATTTCCGAGGTCTGGTTGACCGGACGTTACCGTGTGGATCAGAACTGGAACACAACCGCCCTGGCACGCTATGACCTGAGCGAATCCGAACCGATCCGTTATGGGTTGGGGGTCACGTATCAGAATGAATGTGTGCAGGTTAACATGAACGTCAGCAGGCGCTATACCTCGTCATCAAGTATTGAGCCTTCGACAGAATTCGGCTTTACCGTAGCCCTGACGGGTTATTCCGTTAACAGTGGCGGCCAACAGTACAAGAGAAGATGCAGTTGATTTCAGGTTTCACCAGTTTCCTTCGCTCCGGTTGGCTAAAACCGGTCACCCCTTTGCTGGTCGGGGCAATGCTGGCTTTGACGTCGCCTCAGGCCGATGCGCAAAGCCTGTTTTCGCCGGCGATCAAGGTCAACCAGGATATCATCACGTGGTACGAGCTGGACCAGCGGCAACAGTTCCTGACCGCTCTGGGTGCACCCGGCGCGTCTGAGGACGCAGTGCGCAAGACTTTGATAGACGAGCGGCTGCGCAAACAGGTCATGCGCGACGCCGGAGTTCAGGCCGCGCCCGAAGACATTCAAGTCGGCATCGACGAATTTGCCGCGCGAGGACAGTTGTCGACCGATCAGTTCCTGCAATTGCTGGCCGATCAGGGCGTCGATCGTGAAACAGTTCGTGATTTCGTCGCCGATCAAATTACCTGGCGCGACTATGTCAGCGCGCGTTTCCTGTCGCAGGCGCGCCCGACCGATGACGAGATCAACCGCGCGCTGGGACAAACCGACAGCGGCGGCCTGCAGGTCCTGTTGTCAGAAATCATCATCCCGGTGAACCAGCAGACCGTGGCACAGGCCGAGTTGCTGGCCGAGGAGATTTCCCAGTTGGAAGGCTTTGATGCTTTTTCAGCTGCAGCGACTCAATATTCGGCCGCTGCCACGCGCGATAATGGCGGACGGTTGGACTGGCTGAACCTCTCGAGCCTGCCACCGGCGCTGCAACCGGTGATCATCGGGCTGAAAAACGGCGATATCACCCAACCACTGACCCTGCCCAATGCCATCGCTCTGTTCCAGATGCGCGGCCTGCGCGAGGTTGCGACAGGCACCACCCGCTATTCCGAAATTGATTATGCAGTCTACAACATGCCCGGTGGCCGCAGTGCCGACACCTTGGCCAAGGCGGCCCGGCTGAGGGAAGAGATCGACAATTGCGATGACCTCTACGGCATTGCCAAGGATCAGCCCGCCGAAGTGCTGCAGCGTATTCAGGCCAGCCCTGGCGAGATCCCCCGCGACGTGGCGCTGGAGCTTGCCAAGCTAGATCTGAACGAAGTCTCCACAACGCTGACCCGAAACAACGGCCAGACATTGATGTTCCTGATGCTCTGCACCCGTACCCGCGACCTGGGCGAAGAGACGACGCGCACAGACGTGGCAAACGCGCTTACCCAACAACGGCTCGAGGCCTTTGCGAACAGCCTGCTGGCGCAGCTTCGCGCCGAAGCAACCATAATCGAACAATGACAACCCCGATCGCGCTCAGCTGCGGAGACCCGGCCGGTATAGGTCCGGAAATCGCAGCCAAAGCCTGGTCGGAACTGCGCGACACCTGCCCGTTTTTCTATATCGGTGACGCCACCCATTTGCCGTCCGACACACCGGTTGCGCGCATCACGCACCCTTCCGAGGCGGCGAATATCTGCGCCAACGCCCTGCCGGCTCTGCATCTGGAGTTTCCTGCCCCCAACGTTCCGGGTCAGCCGGACCCGGCCAACGCGCCCTACGTCATCGACGCTATTGAACAGGGTGTCTCGCTGGTACGATCCGGTGCGGCCTCGGCGCTATGCACTGCGCCCATCAACAAGAAGGCCCTGATCGACGGGGCGGGGTTTGGCTATCCCGGCCATACAGAGTTTCTGGCCGCCCTCGCGGATCGTAGACACGTGGTGATGATGTTGGCCAGCGACCAATTGCGCGTGGTGCCCGCAACCATTCATATCCCTCTTTCGCAAGTACCCTCGGCCCTGACACCGGATCTGCTGTGCGAAACCATCTCCATCACTGCCGACGGCCTGCGCCGCCAGTTCGGTATCTCACATCCCCGCATCGCCGTTGCGGGACTGAACCCTCATGCGGGCGAAGGCGGCAAGATGGGCCGGGAAGAGCTGGACTGGATCACCCCGCTGATTGAAACACTGACCACCGACGGCTACACGGTCACCGGCCCGCACCCCGCGGATACGATGTTCCACGCCGCCGCTCGCGCGACTTATGACGCGGCGATCGCGATGTATCACGATCAGGCGCTGATCCCGATCAAGACGCTGGATTTTGATCGCGGCGTGAACGTGACGCTGGGCCTGCCCTTCATTCGCACCTCACCCGACCACGGCACCGCGCTTGATATCGCGGGAAAAGGCGTCGCCACACCCACCAGCCTGATTGAGGCCCTGAAACTCGCGCAACGCATGGCACAAAGCTCTTGATCCTTCACTTGGCTCCAAATATCCCCGCCAGAGTCAAAAAATCTCTGGCGCATTACCCGAAACCCGCGCCACGGTAACCGGATCATGAGCGCAATAGACAACCTCCCCCCTCTGCGCGAGGTCATCGCAGCACACCAGCTCTCAGCCCGCAAGTCGCTGGGCCAGAACTTCCTGCTGGACCTGAACCTGACCGCCAAGATCGCGCGTCAGGCCGGAGACCTGACGAGTTGCGACGTGCTGGAAATCGGCCCCGGTCCCGGAGGTTTGACCCGCGGGCTGCTATCCGAAGGCGCGCGCAAAGTCGTGGCGGTCGAAAAAGACACCCGCTGCATCGCCGCCTTGAACGACATCGCCGCCGCCAATCCCGGTCGGCTCGAGGTGATCAATGGTGACGCATTGGAAATCGACCCGCTGGCGCACCTGACCCCGCCGATACGAATAGCGGCCAATCTGCCCTATAACGTTGGCACTGAGTTGCTGGTCCGCTGGTTGACCCCACCCGAATGGCCGCCCTTCTGGCAGAGCCTCACCCTGATGTTCCAGCGCGAGGTCGCCGAGCGTATCGTCGCCCAGCCTGGCAGCAAGGCCTATGGCCGCCTCGCCATCCTCGCCCAATGGCGGGCCGAGGCGCGTATCGCCATGTCCCTGCCCCCCGGTGCCTTCACCCCGCCGCCAAAAGTGTCGAGCGCGGTGGTGCACCTGACTGCTCTGCCCGAGCCCCGCTATCCTGCCGACGCCGCGACCCTGTCACGCGTCGTCGCGGCAGCCTTCAACCAGCGCCGTAAGATGCTGCGCGCCTCATTGAAAGGCGTCGCCTCGGATATTGAAGATCGTCTTTTGGCGGCTGGTATCCAGCCCACGGAACGGGCCGAGCAAGTACCGCTTGAGGCATTCTGCGCGCTGGCCCGTGAAGTGAAAAAAGGCTGAGTACAAATGAAAAAGCCCCGGAAATCCCGGGGCTTCTGCAATTTCCGTACCAGCGCTTACTCGGCTGCTTCCGGCGCGTCCCCATCCGTCTTGGGCGCATCCTCGGCAGGCGGTGCTTTGGGTTTACGAGCCCGGGGCTTACGAGCAGGTTTTTCCTTCTTCTCCGGTGCCGGGGCCGACTCGGACCCTTTGTTTTCCGGCGTCTCGACCAAACCGCTTTCGGGTGCGGCCTCGGGCGCGCCGAAATCCATCACGTCGGGCTGCGGCGCATCGGCCGGGTCGGCCTGGCGGGCCGCTTCGCGTTCCTGGCGTTCGGCGCGTTCGCGGTCACGCTCGGCCTGCCGCTCGCGATTCTGGCGCTCCTGCTCCTCGCGACGCGCTTCCATCTCGCGCTGCGCTTCACTCAGAAGGCGCAGGTAATGCTCGGCGTGCTGCTGAAAATTTTCGGCAGCCACACGGTCATTCGACAGCTGTGCATCGCGCGCCAACTGATTGTATTTATCAATGATTTGCTGGGGCGTACCGCGCACCTTGCCTTCAGGACCCGAGCTGTCAAAAACCCGGTTAACAACGTTGCCGCCAGAAGGACGATTGCGGTTATTCTTGGCCCGCGAGCGGGATTTGGAAGATCTCATCTTACTTTACGTCAGCCTTGTCATTCGGTGCCGATGAAGTCGCGTCCTGCACTGCTCAATGGCTTTAGCCGTCACGCGATGTCGACTTTTTTGGGCTTGGCGTCAGGGGCCCGCTGAAACAGCGTCAACCTCTCCGACTATCTCTGAGTAAGCATGTCCAGCGCGCGCAGACAAGAGGTTTGTCCAAAAATTTGCAGCTTTTTTACATTAATCGGCGTTTTTCAGCCTCACCTCACGCCGTATTTACGGCAATCTGGCCAGAACTACACGATCACGGCCATCCAGATCGGGAATGATACGCGTTTCGGCCAATCCCGCCGCCTGAAACAAGGATGCGACGCTTTGACCCTGTGTCGGGCCAATTTCTACCAGAATCCGCCCACCCGACATCAGGAAATCCGGCGCTGCGGCCGCAATATGGCGGTATGCGCCAAGCCCGTCGCCCTCATCCGTCAGGGCCATCCGGGGCTCATGCTCACGCACTTCGGGCGACAGGTCGTCCATTTCGGAAAGCGAAATATACGGTGGATTTGAAACAATCAGGTCGAATTCGCCTTCAATGTTCTCAAACCAGTCCGAGCGCAATATCTCAACGCGTCCCTGCACCTGATGCTGTACCGCGTTGGCGCTGGCTTGCAAACAGGCGGATTCGCTCAAATCCGCACCGATCCCACTGGCGCTGGTGCGCTCGGCCAGCAACGTGATCAGGATGCAGCCGGAGCCAGTGCCCAGGTCCAGCACATGCTCGAACGGTTCGCTTAGCGCCGCCTCGATCAGGGTCTCGGTTTCGGGCCGCGGGTCCAGCACGTCACGGCTGACACGAAACTGGCGACCATAGAATTCACGCTCACCCAACAGATGCGACACCGGCACCCGAATGGCCCGCAGCGAGATCAACTGGTCATAGCGTTCGGCAATTTCGGGCGAGAGTTCCTCGGGCGCGATCAGCGTGACACGGCTGGCCTCGATCCGTGCGGCATGGGCCAGCAATACCCGTGCGTCCCGCGCCGGATCGGCCACCCCTGCGGCACGCAGGCGCGCGGTGGCGACGACCATTGCCTGCGCTGCTGTCAAAGCCGCGATCATTGCGCCATCTCCGCCAGCAAACGCGCCTGATCGTCGGCGGTCAGCGCGTCAATTACCTCGTCCAGATCGCCCTGCATGACCTGATCCAGCTTATACAGCGTCAGATTAATGCGGTGATCTGTCATACGGCCCTGCGGGAAGTTATAGGTTCTGATCCGTTCGGACCGGTCGCCCGAACCCACCTGACTGGCACGATCCGCAGAGCGTTCGCTGTCGATGCGTTGCCGCTCCAGATCATACAGGCGCGTTTTCAACACCTGCATCGCGATCTCGCGGTTGCGGTGCTGAGACTTCTCGGAACTGGTCACCACCAGACCGGTCGGTAGGTGCGTGATCCGCACAGCCGAGTCTGTGGTGTTCACGTGCTGCCCGCCCGCGCCGGAACTACGCATGGTGTCGATGCGAATGTCATTGGCATCAATCTGGATGTCCACATCCTCGGCCTCGGGCAGAACCGCGACGGTGGCGGCCGATGTATGGATGCGCCCGCCGCTTTCGGTTTCCGGGACACGCTGCACCCGGTGTACTCCGGATTCGTATTTCAACCGGGCAAAGACATTGTCGCCCTTGATATGGGCCACCACTTCTTTGATCCCGCCCAAGTCCGACGCCTGTTCCTCGATAATCTCGAACTGCCATCCGCGTGCTTCGGCATAGCGCTGATACATGCGCAGCAAATCACCCGCGAACAGCGCGGCCTCATCCCCGCCAGTGCCTGGACGGATTTCCAGCATCGCGGGTCGCGCATCGGCCTCATCCCGGGGCAGCAGTGCCAGTTGCAGAGCATGTTCCGCCTGGGGGATGCGGGCCTGAAGGTCGGGGATTTCCTCCTCGGCCAGTTCTTTCATGTCGGGGTCGGCCAGCATCACCTCGGCCTCGGCCAGATCGGCGACCAGCTGCCGCCAGGCCATGATCTGATCAACCACCGGCTTGAGGTTCGAGTATTCCTTGGCCAAAGCCGCAATATCGCCGCCCGAGGCGCCGTCTGCCATGGCCGCTTCGAGGTACTGGAATCGCTGGGTTATCTGTTCAAGGCGTTCTTCGGGGATCATTCGCGCGGTGTCTATCAATCCGAAGCTTTGGTCAAGTGCCGTCCCTGTGCTAAGCTGACGCGTATGACACGTTTGGCGCTTGTATTCCTGCTGTGCGCGACCCCTGCCATGGCCGATGTTGTCGGCCCCAAAGGCAAGGTACAAGACTGTTATTGCACCGATAAATCGGGATCGCGCATCGAGTTGGGCGAGATGATCTGCCTGCAGGTCGATGGACGCATGTTCACCGCCCAGTGCCAGATGTCGCTGAATGTACCGATGTGGCGCGAGGTGCAGGAGGGGTGTTTGTCTTCAAATTTACAAACTGACAGGCCTACCCCGGACGCGCCCAATAATCTTGCTAGCGCCCTATAGGTGTCAAAAGTCTTCCCAGTTGCTTAAATTCTGCCGCTTGCGCTGCCGAAGGATCGTGATTTCCGACAATCCCGTAAGAAAATAACCGAATGCAGCGGACATCAGAACGAACATCGCCAGCAAACACATTGGAACATCGGTCACCAAGAACATTGCCAACCCCCAAACGCCACCAAGGATCAGTGGATCATAGGCAAATCGAGATACTGTCGTTCGGTAATACTGAGGTCGTGGCTCGAACCCGATTTTCCTGAGAATACGGGTAATCGGCGGCGTCACACCCCTTTCCTGTAGCCCCGCATTCTACAGCTCCGCAGTTGCGCGTTGATACTTTCTTTCATAGTCACTCATACTACCCATATGGGAATAAATTACGTGAATTCAAGCTATTGAAGAACCGCCAGCCACCCATCGACCCGGGTTTTGTTCACGCCAAAATCCTTCCGGCCGAACCTCAGGCGGGCGTGGATTCGAAGTGTATCCTCGTCCTGCTGAACGGTTGTGTAATCGGGAAAACCGATCACCTTGGTTCGGGTGACATAGGTGATCATCCCCTCACCCACCGATCCGGCCAGCACCGTGGTGCGTGGCGTCGCCTTTGCAATGGCGTCCAGCCGGGCCAGGCCGTCCGGCCCGGTTTCAATCACCCGAAGGGCGCCGCCTTGCATGTCGAGATCGGCCCCGCCCACAGGTGCCACATGCCATATCCCGGGGTCGGATGGGGCCAAACGAATATAGGCACCCACAAGCACCACCGAACCGACGATCAGCCAAAACACCTTCTTCTTCATCCCGAACCCGTTCTTTTCGAAAGCATTATTCGCAACGGCGCGCCGGACAAGGTACCGATCCCCCTACCGTTGCGTCACGCCGGGCAGGATGCACAGCATCTCGAACAGCAGGTTCGCGGCCGTCAGCGCCGTGTTGCCCGTGGGGTCATAGGGCGGAGAAACCTCAACCAGATCGCTGCCCACTACATTCGTCCCGGCCAGCGCGTGAATCAGTTGCAGCGCCTGCGGTGTCGTCAGGCCTCCGATCTCGGGTGTGCCGGTGCCGGGTGCAAAGGACGGGTCCAGGCTGTCGATGTCATAGGAAATATAGGTTGGGTGGTCCCCGACCGTTTTGCGGATTTGTGAACCGATCTCAGTCAGGTTCTGCTGCCACAACTCCCACGCCGGGAACTGGCGGAAGCCCCAGCCCTTGGCCTCGGTAAAATCGCTGGCAGCATAGCCCGAGCCGCGAATGCCGATCTGGAAGGTCTTGTCGGGGACGATCAGCCCTTCTTCGTAGGCGCGACGAAACACTGTACCGTGGGTTTCCTTTTCGCCGAACATCTCGTCATTCACATCCGCATGGGCGTCAACATGCACCAACGCCACCGGGCCGTGTTTGGCCGCGATCGCCCGCAGGATCGGCAGGGTGATCGAGTGGTCCCCTCCCATCGCAACGGGTGTCACACCCTGCGCCAGAATGGCGTCATAGCTTTCCTTGATGATCTTAAGGCTATCGGCCAGCGAAAACGTATTAATCGCCAGATCGCCGATATCCGCAATTTGCAGACTGTCGAACGGCGCCGCGGAGTTGGCAATGTTATAGGGCCGGATCATCGCACTTTCGCTGCGAATTTGCTTTGGCCCGAACCGCGTGCCCGACCGCCACGAGGTACCGATATCGATCGGAATGCCCAGAACGGCCACATCCAGCCCGGCCAACGTATCCGCCTGCGGCAAGCGCATGAATGTATTCGGCCCGGAAAACCGCGCCAGATCATTGCCGCTGATGGGTTGGTTAAAGTCTGTCATTTTCTTCCTCGACAAGCCCCAGAGTGTTTGCTTTACGAACCCTTTCGAAGTTCGCGCAAATTTTCCGAAACATCATCATTATTTGGATAAGAAAAGCTTAACGACATTTGTGCGTCTTCATCAAAATCCCACCGCGCATAAACCACTATGCGGCGTCTTTTGTCGTCTCGAGGGTGGCTCTGCCAAACCATAAATGCCGGCCATGCCTCGATTAAGCCTTCAGGGTCGCGGACCAGATGTGAAAACACTCTTTCGACAAAAACCGAGACCCGCTCATCCATCTCCTTCGCAGATCGCGCATCTAACGCGCGCAGCGTGTCCGTTACACTACATTCTCGTCGCGAATAGCGTAGCAGCATCACGGATTGAGGATCGGCCCAAGTATAACCTTCTACCGACCTTAACGGAACAAGTGCCTCATCTGGCTCAAGAAATCGTCCTTCTGCGAACGGTAAGCAATACGTTTCAAACAGATCAAGCGCGGATTGAACACGGTCCACGGGTTGGTGAAAATATTCACGTCCGAAATAGCCTATGGGCAGGCCAATCGTAACTATGCAGCACCAGATCAGCGCCTTTTGGATTTTCATACCAGCTTGTTCCACCCCAAAAGGCAAATGATCTGGGTCGCCACATGAGCCCCGGCAATCGCCGTTGCGCCGGATGTATCATAGGGTGGAGAGACCTCGACCACGTCGCCGCCCTTGATGTTGATCCCGGCGATGTCGCGCAGGATGATCTGCGCCTGAATGGAACTCAGCCCGCCCCAGACTGGTGTGCCGGTGCCGGGAGCAAAAGCCGGGTCCAGGCCGTCGATGTCAAAGCTCAGGTAAACAGGGCTGTCGCCGAGGATGCCCTTGATCTTTTGCGCCACGGCGGCGGGGCCGGACTCGTAAACCTCGCGTGCGTCGATGATATTGACACCCAACGTATCCTCGTTGGTGGTGCGGATGCCAACCTGAACCGAGCGTTTGGGGTCGACGATCCCCGACTTAACCGCCTTGTAGAACATGGTTCCGTGATCCACGCGGGTCATGTCGTCATCGGCCCAGGTATCTGTATGCGCATCGAATTGCAGCAGGGACATGGGTCCATATTTTTCAGCGTAGGCTTTCAGGATCGGAAAGCTGATATAGTGATCCCCGCCCAGCGAAACCGAGGCCACGTCGGCCTCCAGAATGGTTCGGATGTGATCGGTCAGAGTATCCGGAAAAGCCGGGATATTGGCGTAGTCATAGGCCACATCCCCATAGTCCACGATAGCCAACTCGCTGAGCGCATCAAATGGCCAGCCATAGGGCGCATCCGGTGATTGCAGCGCGCTGGCCTCTCGGATGGCCCGGGGCCCCAGCCGGGTGCCGGGGCGGTTGGTCACCGCCTGGTCGAACGGCACACCGGTCACGGCAATATCAACACCCTTCAGGTCCTTGGTGTAAAGCCGCCGCAGAAACGAGGTAGCGCCGCCAAAGGTGTTCTCGAATGACAACCCTTTGAGGTCCGGGTTAGTGAACGCCTCATCCACCTGATTTTTTGCGTCTTCCAGTGCCATGTCTTTCCCCTATCAACCCAGCGGCTGCGCCTTTTCCACGATCCGTGCAAAGAACGAAGCTCCCACCGGCGCGATCTCGTCGTTGAAATTGTATTTCGGATGGTGCAGACCAGCTCCCTCGCCCTGCCCAAGGAACAGATAGGCGCCCGGTCTAGCTTGCAGCATGTACGAGAAATCCTCGGCCCCCATCTCGCGACCCGCATTGGCAGTCACGCGGTCAGCGCCTGAGATTTCGCGGGCCACGCCAGCGGCGAAACCTGCCTTTTCAACGTCGTTGATCGTGGCTGGGTAATTCACCTCATAGTCAAACCGGGCCTCAACCCCGTAAGAGGCCGCCTGCCCCTGCACGATCTGCTCCATCCGTTCCATTACCATTTTCTGAACGGCCGGATCAAAGGTACGCACGGTACCGTTGATGTAGGCCGTATCCGGAATCACGTTATTAACTGTACCGGTGTGGATTTGCGTGACCGAGACGACCAGATCATCCAAAGCATAGTGGTTTCGGCTGACAATGGTCTGGATCGCCTGCGCGATACCACAGGCGGCCATCACAGGATCGCGTGTCTCATGCGGCATAGCCCCGTGCCCACCAACCCCCTGAATATAAACGTGAAACGTGTCCACCGCTGCCATAATTGGACCCGGTGTCGTGTGAAAATCTCCCACAGGAATCCCCGGCGCATTGTGCAGCGCATAGATCTCAGAAATGTCGAACCGGTCCATGATCCCCTCTTCGACCATTACACCGGCACCGCCGCCATCTTCTTCGGCAGGTTGAAAAATCAACGCGACGCGGCCCGCAAAGTTCCGTGTCTCAGCCAGATAACGTGCGGCCCCCAGCAACATCGCGGTGTGCCCGTCGTGGCCGCAGGCGTGCATCTTGCCGGGCTTCTTCGAGGCATATTCGACACCGGTCTCCTCGGGGATCGGCAACGCATCCATATCGGCACGCAAGCCGATGGTCGGGCCTTCGGTCTGCCCGTTGATGATTGCCACAATACCGGTTTTGGCGATCCCATCGTGCATTTCATCCACGCCAAATTCACGCAAGCGCTCTGCGACAAAGGCTGCCGTCTCATGACATTCAAACTCCAGTTCGGGGATGGAATGCAGGTGCTGCCGCCACGCGGCCATATCGGCAGAGAAATCGGCAATTCGGTTGACGACGGGCATCTGGGGTGGACTCCTGATCCTGACTGCGGAATGGATGCATCTGACACCGGAAAGAAAGGGTTCGCAATGGCCGAAAATCCTCTGATCCATGACAGCGAAGCGGGTATCGAGCGTTTGCTGGAAATCATGCGCCGCCTGCGCGACCCAGAAAACGGCTGCCCGTGGGACATCGAACAGGATTTCTCGACCATCGCCCCCTATACGATCGAAGAGGCTTATGAGGTCGCGGACGCCATCGAACGAAACGCCTATGACGAGTTGAAGGGAGAGTTGGGCGATCTGCTGTTTCAATCCGTCTTCCACGCGCAAATGGCTGAAGAAGAAGGGCATTTCAGCTTTCAGGACGTGGTACGCACGATGGCGGACAAGATGGTTGCCCGCCACCCGCACGTCTTCGGCGACGAATCCCGTGACAAATCCGCCGAACAGCAGACCGTGGATTGGGAAACCATCAAAGCCGCCGAGCGCGCAGGCAAAGAGCAGAAAGGCGCACTGGACGGGGTGGCCGCAAACCTGCCCGCCCTTTTGCGCGCCCACAAACTGCAGAAACGTGCGGCCCGCGTCGGATTCGACTGGCCCGATGCCAGCCATGTGCTGGCCAAGATCACCGAAGAAGCCGCCGAATTGGAAGAGGCGCGAAACAGTATGGACCAGGACGCGCTCGAGGACGAGTTCGGTGATCTTCTCTTTGTGATGGTCAATTTGGGTAGGCATCTGGGGATCGAGCCCGAGGCCGCCCTGCGCCGCACCAACGCCAAGTTCACGCGCCGGTTCGAACAGGTCGAGACACGTTTGGCTGCACGGGGAAAAACCCCGTCTCAAAGCGATTTAGCCGAGATGGACGCGCTCTGGGACGAGGTGAAAACCGAAGAACATCGCGCCAACGGCAAACTCCCGCCTGTGGACGCCACGACCGGGGCTTGAAACCGCTGGACAAGCGCGGTGACACTTGCGAGTGTCCGCGCTTCAATACCCCGGAGGCAGAGCATGGCAGCCCGCAAAATCATCATCGACACCGACCCCGGACAGGACGACGCCGTCGCCATTTTGTTGGCGCTGGCCAGCCCGGATGAGATTGATGTTCTGGGCATCACGGCTGTGGCCGGAAACGTGCCGCTGGAGCTGACCGCAAAGAACGCGCGGATCGTCTGTGAACTTGCCGGGCGCACGGATATCCCTGTTTACGCCGGGTGTGATCGCCCTTTGAATCGGCCTTTGGTGACAGCCGAGCATGTGCACGGCAAGACCGGGCTGGACGGCCCTGTGCTGCCCGACCCCGAGATGCCACTGACCGGTGGGCACGCGGTCGACTTTATCATCGACACCCTGCGCGCGCATGAACCCGGGACGATAACGCTCTGTCCGCTTGGGCCGCTGACCAACATTGCCACCGCTTTCCAGAAAGCGCCCGACATCATCGATCGCGTTCAGGAAATCGTGTTGATGGGTGGGGCGTATTTTCAGGTCGGCAATATCACTCCCACCGCCGAGTTCAACATTTACGTTGATCCGGAAGCTGCTGAAATTGTGTTTAAATCCGGCGTTCATATCGTGGTGATGCCGTTGGATGTCACGCATGATGCCCTGGTCACCAAACACCGCAACGAAGCCTTCCGCGCACTGGACTCAAAAGTCGGCCATGCGGTTGCCGAGATGACAGATTTCTTCGAACGGTTCGATAAGGAAAAATACGGCTCTGAGGGCGCGCCGTTGCACGATCCCTGCGTGACTGCCTATCTGATCCGACCCGAGCTCTTCTCGGGTCGCCACATCAACGTTCAGATCGAAACGCAATCCGATCTCACACTTGGGATGACCGTCGCGGACTGGTGGCGTGTCACGGATCATCCGCCCAACGCCATGTTCATGGGCGAAATCGACGCCGACGGATTCTTTGACCTGCTAACAGAAAGGCTGGCCCGCCTATGAGCGCCGCACTGAAACTCGCCCGCCCCGAAGATCTGGATCGCCTGATGGGGCTGGTCGCGGCCTTTCACATTGAGGCCGGAATTGAGCAGGACGCCGACCAACGCCGCGAGGCATTGGCCCCTCTGCTTGAGGGTATCCCCCACGGCTGCATCTACCTGATCGGACCCGGCCGCGCACCGCTGGGCTATATCGTCCTGACTTTCGGTTGGTCGGTTGAATTCGGCGGCATGGACGGGTTTGTCGACGAGATATACATCCGCCCCGCTGTTCGCGGACGCGGGATCGCGAGCGAAGTTCTGCTGGACCTGCCCAAAGCCTTAGCCGGAGCTGGCCTGACCGCGCTGCATCTGGAAGTCGACCGTACCAACGAAGCCACTCAGAACCTGTATCTGCGCACCGGCTTCAGACCGCGTGAGCGTTACATGCTGATGACCAGAAAGCTCTGACGAACGTCCCCATCACGATCGCAAAGATCCATGATTGGCTCAATAGCGCCTAGCGGGACTCGCCGCGGAAGATATATGTGGGCGTGTCCATTTTCTGAACCGGATCATTTGCAGACACCGGATCGCCGGTAATCGGGTAAGTATCCGGCCCTGCGCAAGCCGCCAAGAATACAGTGCTGATCACTGAGGCAACGAGAAGGAATTTCGAACCAGTCATGGTGTTCTCCTTTCTGTACTGCCGGCAGAATATGTCAGCTCAATTTGATACAAATAGGAAAAAGTTCACACATAACCTGATTTATGTCGGTAAAAAGTCCGTTTTCGGAAAAAGTAACTGCCTTTTTAGGACGTTACGCAATCAAGTTTTTCTAGTTTTTTTGGGCGTGAGCCACTCTCAACCGAGCCTGTCGGCCAGATCTGCAAAATCTTTGGCGACAATATCCCAATTCCCTTCGGCCTGCAGGTCATGGGATTGGGAGGGTCCGTGCTCGGTCGGGCGGGCCACAAAAGCGGTTTTCAAACCGGCCTGCCGGGCCGCGTACAGGTCATCGTTATGCGCGGCGACCATCATGACCTGATCGGGGCTCAGACGCAGCGCTGCACAACTCGCCTGATACACTTGTGGTTTGGGTTTGTAATCCCGCGCGATCTCAGCCCCGAGAATACAGTCCCAAGGCAGTCCGCCATACTTCGCAAGTCGGGTCATCAACGCAATAGAGCCATTGGAACAGGGTGCGACGATCCGATTGCGTTTCAGCGCTAGCAGACCGGCGACCACATCGGGCCAAGGGTCCAGTCTTTCCCATGCTGCCGTCAGATCGGCGGGGTTCGGGACGGTAACACCAAATCGGGTTGCGACGAGTTCCAGGTTTTCGCGGTGCAGGTCGTCCAGGGGCACATAGCCCCTGCCCCCTTCACGGATGGCTGCCATGGAGGGATCGTATTCCGCCCGCCACGCATCGGCGAATTCCAGAGCGTCCAGTTCCGGCAAAACCGTAGCCACTTCGCGCGCTATGGAACTACGCCAGTCAACGCAGGTGCCAAATACGTCAAAGATCAACGCTTCTACCATGACCTGGTCCCCGTCCTGACAAGCCCTGCCCGGATTTAGGCAGGGCTGTGTTCGCCGGATTACCGCTTAAGGATCGAGGCTCCGGCATATTCAGCAACCTCGCCCAGCGATTCCTCGATGCGGATCAGTTGGTTGTATTTCGCCAACCGGTCCGACCGCGCCAGCGAGCCGGTTTTGATCTGACCGCAATTGGTCGCCACCGCCAGATCGGCAATGGTGGCATCCTCGGTCTCGCCCGAGCGGTGCGACATCACGTTGGTATAACGGGCACGGTGGGCCATATCGACGGCGCGCAGGGTCTCGGTCAGCGAACCGATCTGGTTCACCTTGACCAGCATCGAATTCGCGCAGCCACGCTCGATCCCCTCTGCCAGACGCTCGGGGTTGGTCACGAACAGATCGTCGCCCACCAACTGCACCTTGTCGCCGATCATATCGGTCAAGGCCTTCCAGCCGTCCCAGTCATCCTCGGACATGCCGTCTTCGATCGAGATAATCGGATAGTCGTTGACCAGCGCCGCCAGGTATGCCGCATTCTCTTCCGAGCTCAGAGATATCCCCTCGCCCGCCAGCACGTACTTGCCGTCCTTGAAGTATTCGGTCGCGGCGCAATCCAGCGCCAGATGGATTTCCTCACCCGGCTTGTAGCCTGCCTTTTCGATGGACTTCAGAATGAAATCCAACGCTTCGCGGGTGCTGGCGATGTTCGGGGCAAAACCGCCTTCGTCACCGACGCCGGTGGCCAGACCAGCGGCCGAGAGTTCCTTTTTCAGGGTGTGGAAGACTTCCGAACCCATGCGCACCGCCTCGCGGATATTCGCGGCCGAGGTCGGCATGATCATGAATTCCTGAATGTCGATCGGGTTGTCCGCATGCTCGCCGCCATTGATGATGTTCATCATCGGCACAGGCAGAACGCGGGCCGAGGTGCCGCCGACATAGCGATACAAAGGCTGCGTGGTGAAATCCGCCGCCGCCTTGGCGGTTGCCAGCGAGACACCCAAAATGGCGTTGGCACCCAGCCGGCCCTTGTTCTCGGTCCCGTCCAGTTCGATCATCGCCTCGTCGATAGCAACCTGTTCGGTCGCGTCGAAGCCCACCAGTTCTTCGGCGATCTCGCCGTTCACGGCGGCGACAGCTTCCAGCACTCCCTTGCCCATGTAGCGGGCCTTGTCACCGTCACGCTTTTCCACCGCCTCATAGGCACCGGTTGACGCGCCCGAGGGCACAGCGGCGCGGCCCATGGTGCCGTCTTCCAGGATCACGTCCACTTCGACCGTCGGATTACCCCGGCTATCCAGAATTTCGCGTGCGTGAATGTCGATGATGGTGCTCATGAGGCCCGTCCCTGTGGCTGCAATAAGTTGCATGCCTCATACCATCACCGGGTAAAAAGTAAACCGGTCATGTTATCGCTAACAGGTATATAATCGGAGCTTTAGGGCTAACAGGTTCCTGTTTGCGCCAACGTGCGACGATCCGTCAGGCCGCGACGGCCAGTTCACGGGCCAGCTTGCGCTCTCGGATAAAGGTGTACATGCCCGACCCCATGATCAACGCCGCCCCGGCGAAGGTCAGGAAATCAGGGCGCTCCCCGAACATCAGCATCCCTGCCATGATCGAAAAGATCAGCCGGGTATAGCGGAAAGGCATCAGGGCCGAAGCCTCGCCGATCCGCATGGCGGTGACGATGCCGTAATACCCAAGCACACCGAATCCGACGGCGCCCAGATAAGGGCCGAGTTGCGCCGATTGCAGCGGAATGACGGGCTGCGCCGAAAACACCATCAGCGCCACTCCCGACACGGCCACTGCAAGATAGGCCTGCAGAGCCACAACCGAAGACGCGACCCGCGGATCAAGCTTGCGGGTGATCAGGTCCCGCGCGGCGATGGCGATTACGGTTGCCACCACGAACAGGGAGTCGGGTTGAAACCCTTCAAATCCCGGCCGAATGATCATCAGAACGCCGATGAAGCCCAGCCCGACGGCGCTCCAACGCCGCCAGCCGACCTTTTCCCCCAGAAACAGCGCCGCGCCCATGGTGACGGCCAGCGGCATCGCCTGAAACACGGCGGCCACGGTAGACAGATCAACCAGCGACAGCGCGGTAACAAAGGTCAGCGCCCCAACCATCTCGGTCGCAGCGCGGGCCAGCGGCAAGGGCTGCCAGGCCAGAGGATCAAGGATGCGCTTGCGGGTGACCACAGCCAACAAACCGAACAGAATCCCACAGAAAACGCCCAGAACAACCATGATCTGACCGGTCGGCACGGTGACCGACAGCAGCTTGATGAACATATCCTCAAGCGCAAAAGCCGCCATAGCGCCGACGACCAGCAAAATGCCGTTTACGTTGTTCATGGTCATTTCCGTAAATCTCTGCGGCCCTATTCGCCGCCCCTTATGTCACCCAAAACGCAAGACACCCATTCAAGCAAGCATTATCCGACGGGAAATCATGATTTCCCGTGGGCCTGCCGTTCGTGTTTGGTGATGGATCAGTCCTGGTCCAGCGGCACGCCGTACAGTTCCAGCCGGTGGCCCTTCAGCTTATAGCCCAGTTTGGCGGCTATTTTTTCCTGCAGCGCTTCGATCTCGGGGTCTACGAATTCGATCACCTCGCCCGATTGCATGTCGATCAGGTGGTCGTGGTGGTCACGCTCGGCATCTTCATAGCGCGCGCGCCCGTCACCGAATTCCAGACGCTCAAGAATCCCGGCCTCTTCGAACAGTTTCACGGTGCGATAGACGGTAGCGATGGAAATCCCCGAATCCACCTTGGAGGCGCGGGAATAGAGTTCCTCGACATCCGGATGATCTTCGCTTTGTTGCAAAACCTGTGCGATCGTGCGGCGCTGGCCGGTCATGCGCAGGCCTTTGGCTTCGCATCGGGCGATGATCGTGTCGGACATATGTGATCCCCAGAGTAGTTCGGGTTTCTGTCTTAATACGTCTGGGCGGCTGGCGCTACCGGGGAATTGCGGTTTCCCGCGCCGCCCGCAAATCGGCCCAGATCGGCAGGTGGTCAGAGGCGATATGCGCAGGCCGCGCGTCGTGGACGCCATGCACCACTGCCTCAAGCCCCACGCCCAGCGCGATCCGGTCCAAGGCCCCCAAGGGTTGCGCGGCCGGGAAGCTGGGAACAGGCGGTAAAAAGCGCATGTCAGGGGCCAGATGATCCAGCACCGGTTGTCGCGACCATTCGTTGAAATCACCGGCCCAGACGGTGGGCATATGGTCCAGATCATTGTCAAAACGACGGATATGAGTGATCTGCTGGCGCCGGGACGCAGGCAACAACCCCAAATGCATTCCCATCACCCGCAATGGCCCGATATGTGTGTCGAACTCTACCCGTACCGCGCCCCGGGGCTCCAAACCCGGCAGGTCGTGGTGACCGGCCTGCCGGACCCGGATCGCGTCCCCACGCCAAATCACCGCATTACCATGCCAGCCCAGACTGCCCGCGCCGCCCAGATCGACAATCTGCCACCCGGCCTCATCCAGCATGAAATGCGGCAAGGCGGCGGGACGCGGCGGCAGGCGTTTATCGGCTTCTTGCAGCACCACGATATCCGCCTTCATGCTTTCGATAACCTGCATGATGCGTTGCGGTTGCCGCCGAAAATCCAGACCAACGCATTTCTGGATGTTATAGCTGGCGATGCGCAGGGTTGAGGATTCGATCATGGATGTCCTGTGATTAGCATGTAACAGTGCGCGGCAACCGGTTTCTCTCAAAACTGCGTAACCATTAAATTGACGGGTTCGCCCCCTTCGGCGGATGAGGCATGACCCGTTCCGGTAATATCCTCTGCCCAGAACAGATCACCGGCCGTAAAGTCGCGAACCTCACCCGACCCCGCCTGAACGCGAAACGTCCCCGACAGAACCGTCGCAAGCTGCCGCTTGGGAGAGCGGTGCTGTATTCCTTTCCACCCTGCAGGCAATGTGAGGAAGACAAAGCGCGAGGCGTCAAACTCGCCAGACACGTGGAAAGGCGCGGCGGGCGGGGCAAAGGTCTTGAGTTCCAGATCAATGTCCCGGTCTTCAAAATACGAAAGGCCCTCTGCGTCTTCCAACAACAAGGAGTAGCGCATGATGTGCTCCTTAAATCAAATTAGAGTTTTCCCCCGAAACACCCATTATGCAGCATTCTTCTTTGAGGGTAAGTCGGAGGGCGGTTGGATCTGGTGTTTCTTTCAGTTTTCCCCCAGTTCACAAGGTACGACGGGGAACTCTCATTCCTTCCCACATTTCGGCTTCTCTGCCGTTGAGTATCAAAAGGAAGTCATCGTCGATCCGATAACTTGCGTTGCGACATCACCGCGCTGATTTCATCTCCGGGCATCGCATCACGGGCATAAGTGAAGGTTCCGTTGACCCTGACCTCATGCGCGGCACGCTGTAACGCCCCAAACGCAGCGCGGGCGAACGACCCTCCCACGCTGATCCGCCTCACTCCGGCGTCTGACAGTTGCGCCACGGTATACGACGGAGCCTGCAGCCCCATGACGACATTCACGGGCTTGTCCACAGCGCTGCATACCGTTCGAATAGCGTCGATATCCGGAAGACCGGGCGCGTATAAAACATCGGCCCCAGCATCCGAGAACGCCTGCAGGCGGTTGATTGTTTCTGACAGGTCTTTTTGTCCCCACAGAAAACCCTCGGCCCGGGCGGTCAACAGAAATGGTTTTCCCCGAACAGCATCCGCAGCTGCACGAATGCGGTCGACCGCAATGGGTAGCGCGTAGATCGGATCACTTTCATCACCCGTCGCATCCTCGATGGACCCACCGACCAAGCCGACCTCGATCGCCTGCCCGATCGTCTCTGCGCAGGTTTCGGGAGCAGCGCCAAACCCATCTTCCAAATCGGCAGTGATTGGCAAATCCGTCGCCCGAACGATTTCGGCCGCATTTAACAGAATTTCCTCTCGCCCAAGGCTGGCAAATGAATCCCGCTTACCATTGGAAAAGGCGTATCCGGCACTTGTTGTTGCCAATGCGTCGAACCCCATGCTGGCCAGCAACAGCGCAGAGCCCACATCCCAAGGGTTCGGAATAACAAACGCTTCGTCCTTGTCGTGAAGCGCTTTGAAGCGTTCGAATTTTGTATCCTGGTTCACGTTGCATCCTCTTGGCAGCGGGAAGTATATCTATCCGGAACAAGCAGAGAACTCTTTTCTCAGCCGCTTGAAGACCTACTCACGTCCCGCAGAATGTCGCGTGGACCACTTCCTTTTCGGTCGGAGGATAGGTCAGATCGACCGCCTCGGGCTGATCGCTGTAGGGTTGCGCCAGAACCTTGGTCATACGAAGAAACGGGGCATAATCCCCTTGAACGGCGGCCTGTATCATCTGCTCAACCCGGTGGTTGCGCGGGATGAAAGCCGGGTTGGCGTCGTTCATCACCGCCTGTGGGTCCTGTTCCCGTTCCAGTCGTGTTTGCCAGCCAACAGTCCATGCGTCATAGGCCTCGGGCTTCAGGAACTGATCGCGGGCCTTATCACCCCCCAGCGCCCGGAACGTGTTGGTGAAATCGGCGCGGCTCTCGGCCATACGGGTCAGCAGATCGGAGATCAGGGCTTCGTCGCTTTCCTCTTTGGTGGTCAGCCCGACCTTGGCGCGGAACCGCCCCAGCCATTGCTGATGGATCAGACCCGGCATGGCGTGCACGATCTCGGTGGCTTCTTCGACGGCGGCCTCGGGTTCATTGACCTGTTGGATCAGGGCGGTGGCCAGTTGCGCCAAATTCCACACCGCAATGTCCGGCTGGTTGGAATAGGCATAGCGCCCCATCTGGTCGATCGAACTGTAGACCGTATTCGGATGATAACTGTCCATGAAGGCGCAGGGCCCATAATCGATGGTTTCCCCGGCAATCGAGCAATTGTCGGTATTCATCACTCCATGGATGAACCCGACGCTCATCCACTGCGCGATCAAACGCGCTTGCGCATCCCGCACTCCGCGCAACAGACCCATTGGTCCCTCGGCACCCGGATAGTGCCGGGCAATTGCGTAATCGGTCAGTTTCCGCAGGTTTTCAGTCTGCCCGCGTCCGGCGAAGACCTGAAACGTCCCCACACGCAGATGGCTTTGCGCCACGCGGGTCAGCACCGCGCCGGGCATAGGGCCTTCGCGGAAAACGATCTCTCCGGTCTCAACCGCCGCAAGGGCGCGGGTGGTCGGAATGCCCAGCGCGTGCATCGCCTCGGACACCACGTATTCGCGCAGCACTGGCCCCAGCCAGGCCCGGCCATCCCCCCTGCGGCTGAACGGCGTCGGGCCAGAGCCCTTCAACTGGATGTCCCGCCGGATACCATCCGTTCCGACCGTCTCACCCAACAAAACCGCGCGCCCGTCGCCAAGCTGAGGGTTATAGCTGCCAAACTGATGCCCCGAGTAAAGCTGCGCAATCGGCTCGGCCCCCTCGGGCAGCGTGTTCCCGGCGAACGTTTCGGCCATCTCGTGCACGTCACCAGGGGTGACACGCAGAATACGCGCCAATTCCTCGTTGAACGCCACAAGACGCGGCGCGCGCACCGGTATTGGCGCTTGCCGCGCATAGAAGCTGTTGGGAAGGCGGGCGTAACTGTTGTCAAACGGGATCGTCAGGGTCATGTCGCAAACATATTGCTGAACCACACGAATACCATAGCGGATCGCACCTGCGCGTGCATAATCACCGCATATGACAATGAGGCCCCAATGACCGCGCAAGAAATCATCGATCACCTGAACCTGTCCCGCCATCCCGAGGGGGGCTGGTTCCGCGAAACATGGCGCGCGGATAACGAAGGCCGCGCCACTGGCACATGCATCTATTTCCTGCTGCCAAAAGGTGAGCGCAGCCACTGGCACCGCGTAGATGCGACTGAGATCTGGCTGTACCACGCCGGTGCGCCGCTGACCCTGTCGCTCAGCCCAACGGATGACGGCCCCGCGACCGACCATTTGCTGACCCCGGACCTGACCAAGGGTGCACCGCAGGTCATCGTGCCCAAGAACCACTGGCAATCGGCGCAAACCACCGGAGACTTCACTCTGGTCAGTTGCACCGTCTCTCCAGGGTTCGAGTTCGACGGGTTTGTTCTGGCTGAGCCGGTTTTTGATATTCCCCGCAGCTAAGGCATGGATCACCGCGAACTCATATCGTCGATCCCGCCCGAGGCGAAAGACGACTTGCAACGTCGCTCGAACACAGCCGGGCTACGGCATCTTGCGCTTTACATCGCTGTGCTGGCGGCTACGACGACCTGGATCGCGCTCAAAATTCCGTATTGGACTGTGTTCTTGGTGCCCCAAGGGGTGCTGTTGGTCTTCCTCTTCACTCTCAGCCATGAATGCACCCACAAGACACCGTTTCGCAATGGATGGCTGAACGACATAATCGGGCATCTGGTCTCGATCCCCATTGCCCTGCCTTTCAAATGGTTTCGATATTTCCACCTGGCGCATCACAAATGGACCAACCACCCGGAAAAAGACCCCGAGCTTGCGGGTAAACCGCGGCCAGACAACTGGCCCGAATTGTTGATCTATCTCAGCGGTTGGCCCTATTGGACCGGAATGGCAAAGACTCTGCTGCAAAACGCCTTTGGCCAGATCGATGCGCCTTACCTGCCCGCCTCCCAACACCGTGCTATGCGGATCGAGGCACGGCTATTGTTGGCTCTCTACACCTTCGTAGGTCTCAGCCTGTTCTACACGCCGCTTTTTTTCTGGTTGTGGCTCTGTCCGGTCCTGATCGGGCAACCTTTTCTGCGCCTCTACCTGTTGGCCGAGCACGGGTTATGCCCCCCTGTCGCTAACATGCTGGAAAACTCGCGCACGACCTTCACCAACCGAATCGTCCGATTTCTGGCCTGGAACATGCCGTATCACGCGGAACACCATGCTTTTCCGAATGTGCCTTTCCACCAATTACCGGCCTTGCACGACTGGACACGAGCACACCTGAAATCAACCTCGGATGGGTACCCGAAATTTGCGGGTGAGTATGCAAAGTCTCTCAGATGAATTTTTACCTGGGATGCCTTCCCACAAAGATGGCATCATGTAACGGTCGCGCCCACAGTTACGCACGCAGGTTCCAAGCCGGTCTGGCTTCAGGTGACTTTAACAACGCATGCTCCTGTTCAACATAGTCCTTGCAAGCCCGCCACCTGAAAGAAACATGTCCACCTTCGGATAAGATGGAATTTATCTTCGCGTTGGTTCGGCACTTTTGCAGTTGCCCGCCCTTAAACGGATGCCGTGGGGAAACCGTACCGTATTGGACGCTGAGGCGGTTGTGCAGGTTTTTTGCCCTGCCGATGTAAACAACCGCATCATTTGCCAATATCCAGTATACCCCCGAGGTTTTCGGTGCGTTGATCTTGAACGAGCAATAGGGCACATCATACTCTGTCTCGATGGCATAACCTTTTGGGTTCGAGAAACGGTCCTGCGGTCTGAGGTTCAGGTCTGCGACAACGCTCTGTTCACTGTCGAAATTCATCTCTCAACCTCAAACCGCACTCAACACCCCGCCTCCGACCAGGGCCTTGACCCCCGTCGTACCCGGGCAAGAGGTCGGCAGCCCCCTAGCCACGCGCACGGCCAGATAGGCAAATGCCTGCGCCTCGAGCATGTCGCCGTCCAGACCCACGGCCTCAACCGGTTCAACCGGACACTCGAGCGACACCCGCAGCATTTCCATAAGCACCGGATTGTGGCGTCCGCCGCCGGTCACCAGCACGCGCGAAGGCGGTTTTGGGCAGTGCTCCATCCCCTGCACCACGCCGACTGCACACATTCCCGTCAGGGTGGCCACGGCATCGGCGTCAGAAAGCTCCTGCACCAGTCCGATCATCTCGGCAAAATCGTTGCGGTCCAGCGACTTTGGCGGCATCCGGGTAAAGAACGGCTCGGCCAGAAACAGCTCCAGCGCCCCGGTTTCAACCGTCCCGCCCCGCGCGACTGCGCCGTCGCGGTCCATCGGCAGGCCAAGCCGAGCCTGCATCAGGTCGTCCACAGGCGCATTTGCGGGGCCAGTATCGAAGGCCAGCAGCGCGCCCGGCTTTTCGGGCCCGTCAAAGCTGGGGTCTACATAGGTCAGGTTCCCGACCCCACCGAGGTTCAGAAAACAAAGCGGCTCGGCAGCGCCGATCCACTTGGCACAAGCAAAGTGGAAGAACGGCGCCAGCGGAGCGCCCTCGCCCCCCATCGCCACGTCATCGCTGCGGAAATCCCAGACCACTGGCACGCCCAGCGCTTGCGCCAGACCTTTGCCATCACCCACCTGCAACGTTCCCTGTCCGCTTGGTTCGTGCGCAAGGGTCTGGCCGTGGAAACCGATCAAGTCGACGTCTTCAAACTCCGACAGCGCCTCGGCATGGGCAAAGGTCACCAATTCGGCCGCCCGGTCCACCGCCGGGCCGTGCCATTGGCCAAGGGCGGCGCGCAGATCGGCGCGCTCGGCATCGGAATAGGCGCGATAGCCGCTGGGGCCAAAGCCGATGATCCTGTTTCCGTCGGTTTCGACCACTGCCGTGTCCACACCGTCCAGCGAAGTTCCAGACATCGCACCCAGGGCCTTGATCGGCCCGCTTTTCCTGATGGCCCGGTTCACGCTCACCTCTTGTGTTTATTGGCGTCGTCTGCACGACGCGGCGCGCCAAACCTGCACGTTTCAGGCAGTCCAAGGCAAGCCAGAATGCACCTTTCGCGTGTATTTTTGACGCAACCTGCGCGCCTGTAACCACATCGCACCCATCGGGACAGTTGCACGAAGACACGGGCTGAGTAACCATTGAGCCTATCTGTATCTCAAACGGACTGCCATGACGGACACACAGACACCCAAGCAACCCGCCGAGGGGCGCAATTACCAGTTGATCTTTTGGTCCGGATCATTGGCGACGATTGGCGGGCAGTTGGTGAATCCCAATCTGGTACTGCCGTTCCTGTATCTGGCCCTGGGCGCACCAACGTTTTTCGCCGGATTGCTGTTGCCTTTCGTGACCGGGTCGCGGCTGATCGCCGAGATTTTTATGTCTCCATTCATCAATCGGGTGACCCGCGCGAAATTGGCAGTTTACGTGCCCAACATCCTGACCGCTGGGATTCTGGCCATCGTGGCCCTGTTCGCGACCAATCTGCCCAATTTAATGATAGTGCTGCTGTTCCTCACGACCGCTTTGGTCATGGGTTTGTGTCAAGGCATCACCAGTCTGGGCACCAGTCAGATTTACGGCATTTCCGTCCCCAATGAGAAACGCAACCGGATGGTATTCGCGCAGGCTACGATATCGGGCATTTTGGCCATCCTTGTTGTCTGGGTGACCCGGGACCTTCTGGCCTCGGACCTACCGATGCAGCGCCATATCGTCGTTCTGTGGTGTGGGGTCATTGCGATGTTCGCCGCCGGGGTCAGCTTTGCCGGTGTCCGCCTGCTGGAAGAGGAACAGATCCACGCGCCTGCTCCGAAGGCAAAACCAAAACCGCTGGTCGAGCTAGTGACCGGGTTCAAAACCGGCATGGCCTACGGGTGGTATCGCAAGTTTTTGACGGCCCGGCTGATCTTTGTCTCGGTGGAACTGGCGATGCCCTTTTACACGATCCATGCGGCGACGTTCCATGTAGGGACCAAACACTCGCTGAGTTACTTCGTCATGGCGGCCAGTCTGGGGATGGTGCTCGGCTCGATCATCTGGGGCTGGCTCAGCGGACGGATCTCGGTCAAGCCGGTGATGTGGCTGGGATGCCTGATCTCGGCGGTTTCGGCCATCATGGCACTGGCCTTCACCTTCATGGGCTATGCGCAGAATGTCTGGATCTATGCTCTGGTCATCCTGCTGCTGTCATTGGGCGGGAACGGCGTGATCTATGGACGCTACCTCTACATCATCGAAATGACCTCGGAAAAGGAACGCCCGTATCTGGTTGCCCTCGGAGATGTCAGTGCCGGTCTGGTCGGGATGGTCTTTGCCGCAATCCTTGGTGCAGTGGCACATCTACACGACCCAGTGACGCCGATCATTGCGCTGGCGGTACTGAATCTGATCGCAATGCTATATGCCTTCCGCTTGCCACCAACCAAAAGCTGACACAGGCCCGCGTAATGTTGGAAAAGGTGCCTTTTCCTTACCCAACGCGCCGCCTATACAGTGCCCCGCAACTTCTACCCAAAGGGCACGCTATGACCTACCATCCCAAATCGGATTTCATCGCCACGATGATCGAGCGCGGCTTTCTTGCCGACTGCACCGATTATCAGGGCCTTGACGAAGCGCTGATGAGTGGATGCAAGCCAGCCTATATCGGCTTTGATGCAACGGCCAAGTCGTTGCATGTGGGCAGCCTGATCCAGATCATGATGCTGCGCTGGTTCCAGAAAACCGGCCACCAGCCGATCACCCTGATGGGCGGCGGCACCACCAAGGTGGGCGACCCGTCCTTCCGCGCGGATGAGCGTCCGCTGCTGGGTCCCGAACAGATCGACGAAAACATCGCGGGCATCAAAAAGGTGTTCTCGGCCTATATCGACTATGACAGCGACGCCGAGAACAAGGCGCTGATGCTGAACAATGCCGAATGGCTGGACGGTCTGAACTACCTCGATTTCCTGCGTGATATCGGGAGACATTTCTCGGTCAACCGCATGCTTTCGTTTGAGTCCGTGAAATCGCGGCTGGACCGCGAACAGTCGCTGAGCTTTCTCGAGTTTAACTACATGATCCTGCAGGCCTATGACTTCCTTGAGCTGAACCGCCGTTATGGCTGCGTTCTGCAGATGGGCGGGTCGGATCAATGGGGCAATATCGTCAACGGCATAGACCTGACCCGCCGCGTGTTGGACCACGAAATCTATGGCCTGACCTCACCCCTGCTGACCACCAGCGACGGCAAGAAGATGGGCAAGTCTCAGGACGGTGCAGTCTGGCTGAACGCCGACATGCGCTCGCCCTATGAGTTCTGGCAGTTCTGGCGCAACACCACCGATGCTGATGTCGGGCGCTTCCTGAAGCTCTACACCGAAATGCCGGTGGATGAGTGTGACCGTCTGGGTGCGCTGCAAGGGTCCGAAATCAATGAAGCCAAGATCCGTCTTGCCAACGAGGTGACCACCCTTGCCCACGGGGCCACAGCCGCCGCGACCGCCGAAGCGACCGCGCGCGAAGTGTTCGAAAAAGGCGGTGTTGGGGGCGATCTTCCCACCCTGACCCTCAGCCCTGCTGAACTGGGCGACGGCATGTCCATCGTGCAGATTATCGTTAAGTCGGGTCTGGCGAAGTCGGGGAAAGAGGCTAAGCGCCTGATCGCCGAGAATGGTGCCAAGCTGGATGACGCTCCGCTGACTGATGCCGGGCTGATGATCGACGCAGGCGCGCTGTCGTCCCCGATCAAGCTCAGCGCGGGTAAGAAACGGCACGCGCTTGTGCAACTAGGCTAATCCCCGCGGAAACTCACAAAAAATCGGCCACCCAAAACGGGTGGCCGTTTTTATTTTAACCACTTCAGCTTGAAACATCCGCGGGTTTAGCGTTTGCCGCCTTTGCCGCCACCTTTTCCGTCGCCGCCTTTGCCGCCACCGTGGCCACCTTTGCCGCCACCGTGGCCACCTTTGCCGCCACCTTTGCCATCGCCGTTGCTGCCACCGTTGCCGTGACCCCCGCCGCCTTGGCCAGAGCCATTCCCGTGACCGTTGTTGCCCCCACCGTTGCCGGTTCCGGGGCCGGATCCGCCGTTGTTTCCTCCGCCATTGCCAGAGTTTCCGTTGTTTCCGTTCCCGTTGCCGGGACCACCATTGTTGCCGCCGTTTCCGCCTCCATTGTTGCCGCCGTTGCCACCACCGTTGTTGCCGCCGTTGCCGCCGCCGTTGTTGCCGCCGTTGCCGCCGCCATTTCCGGGATTGCCACCCCCATCACCGGGACCACCTCCGCCATCGCCAGGGTCACCGCCGCCATCACCGGGATCGCCACCACCGTTACCGGGGTTACCACCCCCACCTCCGCCGCCCGAACCCGAGTCATTTCCATTGTCAGAGTCGAAGCCCGCAAACTGATCATTGCCCCGCGCCTCACCCCGGTTTTCCGACGCACTGATCGAGCCTGTCGGCTGGTCCGTCAGCAAAGCTGCCAAACCCGGGCACTGCGCGGTTGTGTTGCGCAGTGTCACTGGGAAATCCTGCCGCGTTTGCAGACGTTTCAGAAAGCTGGGCGTCACCTGCTGGCAATCGCACATCGCCTGATAGTCCCCGCGATTTGCCGTGTCCCGCGCCGTTTTCCAGTTGCACACCTCGGGTGCTGCAGCGGCGCTGCCTGCCGCCATCATTGTCAGAAACGGTGCTGTCACCAGCACGGGAATTCCAACCTTCAAACTCTTAACCATAACGATTGTCTCCTTGCACGACGCCCTTTGGACGCGTCATTTCGCCTGATATCGATGTGAGACCCGCGCATTAAGCATGGTTAAAGGTCTTCTGAGAAAGGTTTGAGAAATGCCTGATTTCCCGGAAAACTGGCGTCAAAATGATGGACAAAATCTAAACCGTCGGATTAAATGAACATACGTTCATATCCTGAGAGGAAGGATCTTTCATGCAATTGTCGACCACAGCTGCGGTCATCACCGGCGGTGCCTCGGGCCTGGGTGAAGCCACCGCCCGCCATTTCGCGGATCAGGGCGCACAGGTCACCATCCTTGACCGTGACGCAGAACGCGGCACTCAGGTTGCCGCGGAAATCGGTGGGTATTTCGCGGAGACGGACGTAACTGATGAGACCTCAGTCGCGGCGGCGATTGCACAGGCGACGGATCGGATGGGTCGGATCACGGCTACCGTAAACTGCGCCGGCATTGCCTATGGCATCAAGACGGTCGGTAAAGACGGCCCCCACCCACTGGACGCGTTCCAACGCACCATCGATATCAATCTGGTCGGAACCTTCAACGTCTCGCGTCTGGCAGCGGTCGAAATGGCCAAGAACGATCCCGAACCGGATGGCGCGCGCGGGGTGATCATCAATACCGCCTCGATCGCGGCGTTTGACGGGCAAAAGGGACAGTCGGCCTATGCGGCCTCGAAAGGGGGCGTAGTTGGAATGACCCTGCCTATGGCGCGTGATCTGGCCTCGACCGGAATTCGGGTGATGGCCATCGCGCCGGGCATCTTCATGACCCCTATGCTGGCCGGCCTTCCCGAAGAGGTGCAACAGCAACTGGCCGCCGATGTCCCCAACCCGGCCCGTTTGGGAGACCCGCGTGAATACGGACGGCTGGCCGGGTTCATCGTCGAAATGGGTTACCTGAACGGAGAGGTCATCCGCATCGACGGTGCCCTGCGGATGCGGTAAGTCTGGTGCATGACCGAACGGGAAAAGATGCAGACCGGGCAGTGGTATTGCTGTCTGGACCCGGAACTGGACGCCCTGCGCGCGCAAGCCCGTCGCGTGGTTCATGCGCATAACACCTGTCCACCGGATAGCCGCGGTGCGATGGCACCGGACTTACGGGCGCTGCTGGCCAGCACCGGACCGGATTGCTTTTTCGAGGCCCCGTTCCACTGCGCCTATGGGATCAACATTCACCTCGGCGCGCGGGTTTACTTCAATGCCGGTTGCGTGGTTCTGGACACCGCACCTGTGCGCATCGGTGACGACACGATGTTCGGCCCGCACGTCCAGATCTATTGCGCCCAGCACGCTCAAGACCCGGCCGAACGGGCGCAGGGTCTGGAAATTGGGTTGCCTGTGACCATTGGCCGGAATGTGTGGGTTGGCGGAGGTGCTATCCTGATGCCCGGCGTCACCATCGGCGACAACGCGACCATCGGCGCGGGCAGCATCGTAACCAAAGACATCGCTGCCGGAGAAACGGTGGTCGGCAACCCTGCCCGACCGCTGCACCGAACCTAAGCGCCCTCGGCCTTTTCTTCCAGCGTCAACCACTCTTCCTCGGCGGCGGCCAGTTTTTCCTGCCGTTCGACCAGTGCTTCGGTCGCCTTCTGGAACTTGACCGGCTCGCGGGTGAACAGCTCGGGGTCAGACATGAGTTCTTCCAGCTTGCCGATCTCGGCCTCAAGGCGTTCGATCTCGGCGGGCAGCTTGTCCAGCCGGTGCTTCTCCGAGAAGGACAGACCCGATTTCGACGGGTTCTCCTGCTTTATCTTCGACTTAGAGGGCTTTATTTTTTCTTCCTTCTTCGGAAGAAGGTCGCCCCTCTGCGCGATATAGTCCGACCACCCGCCCGCATAGACCGTGGCGCGGCCGTTGCCCTCCATCGCGATGGTAGTAGTGGCGACCCGATCCAGAAAGTCCCGGTCGTGGCTGACCAGCAGGACGGTACCGTCATAATCGTCCAACAGTTCCTGCAGCAGGTCCAGAGTCTCGACATCCAGATCGTTGGTCGGTTCGTCCAGCACCAGCAGGTTCGAGGACTTTGCCATCAGCTTGGCCAGTAATAACCGTGCTTTTTCGCCACCTGACAGAGACTTAACGGCCGCTCTTGCCTGCCGTTCGTCGAACAGAAATTCCTTGAGGTAGCCGACCACGTGTTTGGGTTGCCCTCCGACCATCACCTGATCGGCCTTACCCGACACTCGCATCTCGGGGTCGCCGGTCAGGCTGTCCCACAGGCTCATTTCGGGGTCCAGCTGCGCACGGGTCTGGTCGAAAACCGCGATTTCGAGATTGGTGCCCAGTGTCACCGAGCCTTCATCCGGTTGCTCCTGCCCCAACAACATCTTCAACAGCGTCGTCTTACCCACACCGTTAGGGCCGACAAAGGCTACACGGTCGCCGCGCTGCACCAAAAGATCAAAGTTCCGAACAATCTGCTGCGCGTCAAAAGACTTGGCCAACCCTTTAGCCTCAATCACCTTTCGTCCGGATTTCGGCCCTGCCTCCAGTGTCATCGCCGCTGAACCCTGCCGCTTGATCTGCGCCGCCTTCTCGGCCCGCAACGCCTGCAATGCCCGCACCCGGCCCTGATTGCGTTTGCGACGGGCGCTGATGCCCTCAACGGCCCATTTGGCCTCGGACTTGATCAGGCGGTTCAGCTTATGGCGCTGCTGGTCTTCTTCTTCCCAGACCTTATCGCGCCACGCCTCAAAGGCGCTGAACCCCTGCTCTTGCCGCCGCACCATGCCCCGGTCGATCCACAGCGTTGCGCGGGTCAAAGCGCGCAGAAACGCGCGGTCGTGCGAGATCAGCACATAGGCTGTCCGCGTTGCACCCAATTCACGTTCCAGCCAAGCGATGGCCTCGATATCCAGATGGTTGGTCGGCTCGTCCAGCAGCATCAAGTCGGGCGCCTCGGCCATCAGCTTTGCCAGTGCCGCCCGCCGCCGCTCACCGCCCGAAGCGGTTTCGACCGGACGCGAAGGATCGAACTTTAGTCCTTCGCCGGCGCGTTCAACTTTGTACAGCTCGCCCGGCTCCAACCCGCTCGAGGCGTAGTCGCCCAGCGTGGTAAATCCCTTCATACCGGGGTCCTGCTCCATGTATCCGACGGATTTGCCCGGAGGCACCACGATATCGCCGCGATCAGGCTCAACCAGACCGGCCATCACTTTCATCAATGTGGATTTACCGGACCCGTTCCGCCCGACCAGCGCCACGCGGTCGCCCGGTTGAACCACCAGATCAAGTTCGGAAAACACCGGATCGCCCCCGAAAGTCAGGGATATGCCGGACATCTGCAACAAAGGAATTCTCGCCATGCCTGCCAGCTAAACCGGCAGGACCGAAGCGTCAACTTGGATTACCTGGCCACTGCCCGCAGCAGACGTTTCCGGGCCGGCGGAATCGCGCCAATCTCGAGCCCGGTGAAGACATGCAGTGTGTTCATGTGGCGATCCACCACCGCATGATCACTGACCCAGCCGCCCATCATCAGGTAGGTGCGCAGCAAGGGTGGCATCCGCAGCATTGCCATTTTCTCATCCGGGCGGCGGCGCAAACGGGCGGCAAAGCGAAACACATCCGGTGCCTTGACCCGCGGCAGCCAGCGTTTTGGCGCCAAATGCCTTTGTTTCAGCATGGCAAAGGCATCAAGATAATCCGCTGTTTCCGTCCCTGCAAAAGAGGAACAGCCAAACAGCATCTCGACGTTGTTCTGATCGACATAGGTCGTCATTGCCCCCCATGCGACGCGAAGAATGTCCGGGTCGGTCCAGTCGGGATGAATGCAGAAGCGTCCCATCTCGACCATCCGCCCTGTGAACCCTTGAAGGGCAGAAAGGTCATAAAACTGCGCCGAATAGCTGCGGGTGATCTCGGAGCCGTCTTCCATGGTCAGCATACGAAAACAGCAGACCAACTGCCTGCCTTCTCGCATATCTTCGACCAGGATATGGGCACAGATCGAATCGAATGCGTCCTGATCAGTCTGATCGGATCCGAAAGCCATCGTGCGCAACCGCTGGGCAGCCGTCACATCCTGCGGTGTCTGCGCCAATCGCGCGCGATATCGGCCTTTACCAAGCAATAGTGCCATGGTCGCATCCTCCGCGGTTGCTGACCCGTTACGTCTTGCTGTGTCACTATCACATCATGTGTGACTGCCATGTGACCATAGCAAGGTATGGCATTCGTTACTGCGACGCGCCGGGAATATTGGCTGGGTTGAAGTTGCCGATGTTGCCCAAGAGCTGACGAATAAAGCCCTGACCCTGAATTGTCGATTCGGTAATGCGGCGATCCAGCGGAACAACGATACCGTCCTCAAGCCCGAACCGCTCGATGTTCCGAACGACGCCACGGTCATCAAAGCTGATTGCCACCAGCTCACGCGAGACAACTTCGGGTTTTTTCGGGCCATAGTGACGAACGCGTGACCGGACGTAATAGAACCCGGAATCGCGCACCACTCCGGATGAGCTTGGCGCACCAACGGTTTCGAGAACACTGTCACGGGTGTCGACACCCACTTTGATCTCGGCAAGATCCTCAGGGGGCGGGATATACCCGTGATTCTTGAAGACCGGAGTACATGCACTGGCCGCCGCCAGACAGGCCGCAAAGACAAGCGTTCTGGACGCCGGTTTCAACCTGTTCACAACCTTCAACATTTACACCCTCTTGCCTTGGCCCTTTGCGGGCCCTATCCGCTTACATCAAACCGCAGCCCCGGTTCAACACAGGAAAGGGTCACGAATGAGCAACCAGACATCTCTGCGGGTGGCCGACCTGCCCCAAAACGCAGCCACGCCTTTTGACTTGCGCCCGGACAACAAGGCGTTGGAGGCGATAAGGGACGACTTGGGCTTGCTTGGCCTGCGCAAACTCAGCTTTGTGGGTGACGTAAGGGCACAGGGCAAACGCGACTGGGCGCTGAATGCAAAATTGGGCGCTACAGTAGTTCAGCCCTGCGTGGTGACTCTGGAACCGGTGACCACCCGCATCGACATCCCCGTAACCCGAGTATTCATTGCCGACTGGGTTGATCCCGAAGAGCCCGAGTTCGAAATCCCCGAAAATGACGAGACTGAACAATTGGGCGCTGAGATCGACCCGGCACTTGTGATGATCGAGGCGCTGTCGCTGGCCCTGCCCCAATACCCGCGCAAAGAAGGCGCCGAGCTGGGCCAGGCCGACTTTACCGAGCCGGGAAAACAGGCGATGACCGATGAAGACGTCAAGCCGTTTGCCGGGTTGGCAGGATTGCGCGATGCGTTGAAAAAAGACGAGTGACATAGGTCTGTTTTCCTGTCATAGCAGGCGCTCAGAAAAATCGCTTGAACATACCGAGAATCGCAGTATTTTCGCGCGCTCATCGGAATTTGGGTTGGACAACGTGGGGCTCGTACCCTAAACGCGCGTCAAACCACGAGAAAAACGAAGAATGAAACCCGGCCACAGCGAATCTGTCGGCCCTTAGTTAGACAAAGGTTGAGACCATGGCCGTCCAACAGAACAAAGTTTCCAAGTCGCGTCGCAACAACCGCCGCGCACACGACGCTCTGGTTGCTGCAAACCCGAACGAATGCCCGAACTGCGGCGAGCTGAAGCGCCCGCACCACGTGTGCGCGTCCTGCGGTCACTACGATGATCGTGAAGTCGTCGCACAAGCCGACGAAATCGATCTGGACGAAGACGCGGCCTAAGCCTTTTAAAAGCGAAGGCAAGGCATGACTGAACAGCCCACGCACGCCGGACGGATTACCATCTCGGTTGACGCTATGGGCGGAGATTCGGGGCCCGCAACCGTGGTTGCGGGCATCGCCAAATCGGCAAACATAAACCCCGACATCGCGTTCATCCTGCACGGGCCTGAGCAAAGGCTGCGCAAACTTGTCGCCAAACGGCGTGTCCTGCAGGGGCGCGTCGTTTTTCGTGATTGCCCCGACGTAGTCACGATGGAGGACAAGCCCAGCCAGGTTGTCCGCAACGGCAAACAGACCTCGATGTGGTCGACGCTGGATTCGGTGCGCAATGGCGAAGCCCATGGCGCCGTCTCCTGCGGCAATACCGGCGCGCTGATGGCATTGTCGATGATGCGGTTGCGTAAATTGCCGGGCGTGAACCGCCCGGCAATTGCGATTCTGTGGCCGTCGCGCAACCCGCAAGGGTTCAACGTGATGCTGGATGTGGGCGCGGATGTGCGGGCCGACGCCAAGGATCTGCTGCAATACGCGCTGATGGGCGCGTCTTATGCCCGTAACGGCATGGCGCTGGAACGTCCGCGCATAGGCCTGCTGAATGTGGGCACAGAAGAACACAAGGGCCGCGCCGAGCTGAAAGAAGCCCACGCAATGATCGCCGAGTTCGCAGAGCAGGCGAATTTCGAATTTGTCGGCTTCGTCGAAGGCAGCGACATTCCCGGTGACAAGGCAGATGTCATTGTAACCGATGGCTTTACCGGCAACGTCGCGATCAAGACCGGCGAAGGCACGGCCAGCCTGATTGGCGACCTGTTACGTCAGGCGTTCAAATACTCGCCCCTATCGCGCTTGGCCTCGGTTCTGGCGATCACATCGCTCAACCGTCTGAAAAAACGTATCGACCCGCGCCGTGTGAATGGCGGGGTATTCCTTGGCCTCAACGGAATCGTGGTCAAGTCGCATGGTGGCGCCGATGCCACCGGAGTCTCAGCGGCAGTCAAACTGGCCTTTACCCTCGCCCAGTCTGGCTTCGCCGAAAAATTGGCGGCACGGGTTGCATCAACAGCCGAGCTTGCACAAGATGCCGCCCACACGCCGCCAAAGGCCGGCGAATAACAAAAAAGGCAGTACCCAAGCATGGCAGGCCGTTCAGTTGTCGTAGGTGTCGGACATTATTTGCCAGAGCGCGTCGTTCCGAATTCCGAGTTTGAAAAGACGCTCGATACAACGGATGAGTGGATCAAGACCCGCTCGGGGATCGAACGCCGCCATTTTGCAGCCGATGATGAATCCACTTCGGATCTGGCCACCAAAGCCGCCGAGGCCGCGCTAGCCGATGCGGGTCTGACTGCGGAAGACATCGACGCGATCATTGTGGCAACCTCGACTGCCGATCTGACATTCCCGTCTGCTGCAACCATGGTTCAGGCGCGTCTGGGCATGACCAAGGGCTTTGCCTTTGACGTTCAGGCCGTCTGCGCTGGTTTCGTCTTTGCACTCAGCAACGCCAACGCTCTGATCCTGTCCGGTCAGGCCAAACGGGTTCTGGTCATCGGGGCCGAGACTTTCTCGCGAATCATGGATTGGACCGACCGATCGACCTGCGTGCTGTTCGGAGATGGTGCCGGTGCGCTGGTTCTTGAGCTGCAAGAAGGCACGGGCACATCCGATGATCGCGGCGTTTTGGCCACCGACCTGAACTCGGATGGCCGGTACAAGGACCTGCTGTATGTGGACGGCGGCGTGTCGACTCAGTCGACCGGCCATTTGCGGATGCAGGGCAATCAGGTTTTCCGCCATGCCGTTGAAAAACTGACAAAAACTGCGGAAACCGCCCTGGAGACCGCGGGCCTTGGCAATTCGGATGTCGACTGGATCGTGCCGCATCAGGCCAATATCCGCATCATACAGGGCACTGCCAAGAAAATGGGCCTGCCGATGGAAAACGTGGTCGTCACCGTACAGGACCACGGCAACACCTCAGCCGCGTCAATTCCTCTGGCGCTGTCGGTGGGCAAACAGCGTGGCCAGATCAAGCAAGGCGATCTGATCGTAACCGAGGCCATTGGTGGCGGTTTGGCCTGGGGTGCGGTTGTCCTGCGCTGGTAACCGGCGCAAAACGGCTTACACACAGGCCTGCAATTCATTGATATTGACAGTGAAATTGCCTCCACCATATTCTTTGGTATCAACAGGGGAAATGGTATGGGCGATAAAACACTGACCAGAATGGATCTGAGCGAGGCCGTCTTTCGCGAAGTTGGCCTGTCACGCAACGAGAGCGCGCAACTGGTCGAAAGCGTTCTGAACCACATGTCCGATGCGCTGGTGCGTGGCGAACAGGTAAAGATTTCATCCTTTGGCACTTTCAGCGTTCGGGACAAGACCGCTCGGATCGGCCGTAACCCCAAAACCGGCGAAGAGGTTCCGATTCAGCCCCGCCGGGTTCTGACTTTCCGCCCGTCGCACCTGATGAAGGATCGCGTCGCGGCAGGGAACCGCAAATAAGATCAGGACGGCAAGGTTATGAGCAAGTCCCCCGACGCGTTTCGCACGATCAGTGAAGTTGCGGATTGGCTGGGCGTTCAGGCTCATGTCCTGCGATTCTGGGAAAGTCGTTTCAATCAGGTCAAACCGGTGAAACGCGCCGGGGGTCGACGCTATTACCGGCCCAACGACATGCGCCTTCTGGGTGGCATCAAAAAACTGCTGCACGAGGATGGTATCACCATCAAGGGCGTTCAACGAATCCTGCGCGAACAGGGCGTGGCATATGTTGCGGCGCTTTCGCAGGGGCTGGACGAGGTGGCCGAGCCAGAAGCCCCGAAAAACGACAGCGTTGTCGTACCCTTCAACTCAAACTCTGCGCCGACCAGCGAACAGATCAATCTGGATTTGGGCGACTCATCTCCCGAACCTACGTCCCCGCAAACAGCAGAGACCCCGCCGCCCAGTCCCCCAGCACCGAAACAAACCACCCCGATGGCCGCGCCTGAATATCTGGATGAAAGCCCCCTGCTGGGAGGAATCGCAACGCAGGCGTGGAATCGAACCGAATTCGACGACCAGTTGCTGAAACAGATTGCACCGGTGGCCAAAGATCTGCGCGCCGTTCTGAACCGCATTGAAAACCGATCGGCGGGATAAGAAAAAAGGCGATGATTTCCTCTTGCCCCCGCCGGGAAAGTCTTTATGAACACCTCAACGTCGGGCTATGGCGCAGCCTGGTAGCGCGTCCGTCTGGGGGACGGAAGGTCGCAGGTTCGAGTCCTGCTAGCCCGACCAAATCACACCGACGTTTATGGCAGACAGGCCAGATCCCGCTCTGGCATCAGGGGGGATCGGAATGACTGGCGTATGCCCAAACCAACAGATCGAAGGCATGATTGAACGCGGTGAAATCACTTCCAGCCCTCAGATCATCCCTGCTCAGGTTCAACCGGCCAGCCTGGATTTACGCCTGGGAACAGTAGCTTACCGCGTCCGCGCGTCGTTTCTGGCAGGCGAAGGGCGCTCGGTCGCCGACCGCCTGGCCGAGTTCGAGATGCACCGCATAGACATTTCCGACGGTGCCGTGCTTGAGAAAGGCTGCGTTTACCTGGTGCCGCTTATGGAATCGCTGGCCTTGCCCGCCAGCGTGACCGCTGTTGCCAACGCCAAAAGCTCTACCGGGCGGCTTGACCTACTGACCCGCACCATCACCGATGGCGGCACGGAATTTGACCGAGTGCCGGCGGGTTATTCCGGACCGCTATATGCCGAAATTTGTCCGCGCTCATTCTCGGTTCTGGTGCGTCCGGGAATGCGGTTGAATCAGATACGCTTCCGGCAGGGTCAGGCGGTGCTCAGCGATGCAGAGTTGATGGCGCTCCACAACGAGTCGCCGCTGGTCGATGGCCCGGCGGTAATTCAGGATGGGTTGGGTTTTTCCGTCGACCTGCAACTGCCCGACACCGATCTGGTGGGTTACCGCGCCAAGCCGCATACCGGCGTCATCGATCTGGACAGGATCGGCGAATACGACCCTCAGGAATACTGGGAAGAGGTACGCACCCGCGATGGCCGCATTATTCTGGACCCCGGTGCGTTCTACATTCTGGTCAGCCGCGAGGCCGTTCACATCCCACCGATGTACGCCGCCGAAATGGCCCCCTATCTGGCGATGGTCGGTGAGTTCCGGGTGCATTATGCCGGTTTCTTCGATCCCGGCTTCGGCCACGCCGAAGCCGGCGGTGCCGGGTCGCGCGGTGTACTGGAAGTACGCTGCCACGAGGCGCCCTTCGTGCTGGAGCACGGCCAGGTCGTCGGGCGGCTTGTCTATGAGAAGATGGCAGAAATGCCCACGCAGCTATACGGCGCGGGCATTGCGTCAAACTATCAGGGACAGGGGCTGAAACTGTCCAAACATTTCAAGGCTGTTGGCTAGAACTTCATGAACCGGCGCATTTGGCGGGTCATCCGCTGTGCCTGTCTCAGGTTCTGCGACGGGTGCGGGCCACTGCTGTTCGCGCGGTTGGGGTCGTCAGGCTGTTGATCCGACTTTCCACCCATACGGCTGGCCATGTCAAAGCCCTTGTCCACACCCTTACTGACAAGGCGGCGCATGACCTGACGTACGATCATGTCGATGATCCGATTGGCGTTCATTGCTCAACTCCGTTTCCTGCTGTCCAACATAGGGGTCTCATGTGACAACAAAAGGGCTATGTGATCACTCTTCCTCGAACAATTCGGTCTGATCCTCGTCTTCTTCGTCCTCACGCCCTTCCCCCAAGGGAATAGTGCCCGGCGGTGGCCTGTTTTCAAGCAACCCTGCGGCGCGCAATTCCTTGAGGCCTGGTAGATCGCGGGCGTTCTCCAGCCCGAAATGGTCGAGGAAATGCGGTGTCACCACAAAGGTCACCGGACGGCCCGGTGTCATGCGGCGGCGGCCCAGCCGGATCCACTCCATTTCCAATAATTGGTCGATGGTCCCGCGCGAAACCGAAACGCCGCGGATTTCCTCGATCTCAGCCCGGGTGCAGGGCTGGTGATAGGCAACGATGGCCAGCGTTTCGATGGCGGCCCGACTCAACTTTCGAGTCTCAACCGTTTCCTTCTGCATCAGAAAGCCTAGATCGGGGGCTGTGCGGATGGCCCAGGCCTCGCCCACGCGGACCACGCGAACGCCACGCCCTTGATAGCGTTTTTGAAGCATTTCAACCGCTTGTGTTGCATCGCTGCCATGGGGCATACGGGCTTCAAGGTCACCAACCGTCACCGGTTCAGCACTGGCGAACAGCACGGCTTCGACCATACGTTCCTGTTCCGCAACGGGCGGAGCTTCGAACAGGGTGCCGGTGCCTTCGTCTTCGGGGGCGTCAGTCACGAGTTTCGGTCCTCTTACGCAGATGGATCGGGGCAAAGGTTTCGCTTTGCTTGATTTCCATATGTCCTTCTTTCACCAACTCCAGCGAGGCTGCAAAGGTCGCCGCCGTGGCCGACCGGCGCCGGACCGGGTCGGCGTCCCAACCCTCGGGCAAATATGTCTCCATATCCGTCCAGGCACCGGCAAACCCGATCAGAGGGCGCATCCGTTCCAGCGCCTGTTCCATCGTGAATACGGCGTCGCGGTCCATGACAAAAGGCCGGAATTCGTCACGCGTGCGAATGCGGGCATAGCCCTGCATCAGGTCCAGCAGAGTGGCAGAATAAGTCACGGTGCGGATGCGGGTGACGTCCTCGCCCTGCCCGCGTTTGAAAAAATCGCGGCCCAGCTGATCGCGTGCCATCAGGCGGGCGGCGGCATCCCGCATAGCCTGTAAGCGTTCCAACTGAAAGGCCAGGTGCGCTGCCAGTTCCTCACCCGACGGGCCTTCGTCATCCGGGTCCGGCGGCAGCAACAGACGGGATTTCAGGAAAGCCAGCCAGGCCGCCATCACCAGATAATCAGCCGCTAGTTCAATCCGCAGTGCTCGGGCCTTTTCGACAAAGGCCAGATATTGTTGCGCCAGCGCCAGTACCGAGATTTTCCGCAGGTCAACCTTTTGTGTGCGCGACAGGGTCAGCAGCACGTCCAGCGGGCCTTCGAAGCCGTCGACGTCAACGATCAGTGCTTCGGCCGCAAGGCGATCCGCGACCGAGACCGGGTCTTCGCTGAAAAGATTATCGTTCATATACCTGCCCGCCCATTAGGGCAGATAGTTCCGCCTCGGCGGCCTGGATGTCAAGTTCCGCAGGCTTTTGCCGCATCGTCAGCGCCTTTTCTGCGCGCTTCGCGGCCTGCTCGGTCATTTGTCCGGCCGCGTCCAGCACCTTGGCGCGGGCGTCAAACGTGCCATTGCAGTGCAAAACCACATCACACCCCGCGTCCAGCGCCTGACGGGCAATGTCCTCGGGCGCACCGCTCAGGGCCTTCATCGAGATATCGTCGGTCATAATCAACCCGTCGAACCCGATCTTGTCGCGGATCAGGCCGATCATTGTCGGCGAGATCGTCGCTGGTTGCGGGTCGATCCGGTCATAGACCAGGTGCGCCGTCATCCCCATCGGCAGATCGTTCAGATCGCGGAACGGCACGAAATCGACCTGTTCCAGCGCGTCCTGTGTCAGGTCCACGTGTGGCAGGTCGTGGTGACTGTCGAGCGTGGACAGACCATGGCCCGGCATATGCTTGATGACGGGCAAAACGCCGCCATCCAGATGGCCCCTGGTAACGGCCTTTCCCAGCCGCGAAACCTGTTTGGGATCAGAACCATAGCAGCGGTTTTTCAGAAACGCGTGCGTATTGTCCCGCGCCAGATCAACCATCGGGGCGCAATTGCTGTCAATACCCAGCCCGAATAGCTCATCGGCGATCAGACGATACCGCAGATACATCGCCCGTTCGGCCTGTTCCCCGGCCCGCGCAACGTGATCCAGTGGTGGCAGCCATTCGCGGGCCAGTGGTGCGCGCAGGCGCTGGACCCGACCGCCCTCCTGATCGATTGTGATGGGGCAATTGCGGCCCACGGCATCGCGGAATTCATCGCACAGGGTCCGGACCTGATCGGCGCTGTCGATATTGCGCGCAAACAAAATGAACCCGAACGGGTTCATCTCGCGAAACAGTCTCTTTTCCTGTGGCGTCAGGCGCAGGCCTTCGGCGTCGGTAATGGCCGCACCAAAACTCACCGAGCGGCCACCGGGATGCAATCGGCGCCGCTCGCCTCAAGCGCAGCACAGAACTGACGCGAGTCGCTCAGGTCGTCAAACCCCAGAACGCGCAACCGATAAAAGGTCCGTCCGCCGCGTGAGGTTTTCTGGATAACACGCTGTTTTCCATCCATATAATCCCCAAACTGGCCATTCAGTCGATCCCATTCGGCGCGCGCCACGTCCGAGCTTTCATAAGCGCCAAGCTGCGCCATGCGGGTGCCTTTGGACAGCGTGTCAGGATCAATATCCACCCCAACAGCAGCTTTGACGGCGGCATTGATCGCGTCTTCGGTGCTGCTGTTCGGAGTGATGCGGCTGGGCGTTGCGCGGGCCGGGCGCGTGATCGGGCGCAAAGACCGGCGGACCCCAGGCAATGCGGCCAGTTCTGGATCGGGCAGTTGTGCGGCCAGATCCGTGGGATCGATTGCAGGCTCTTCGTCGGGCAAGGACAAGGCAGCCAGTTGCACGCCTTCGGCCGTCGGTTCGTCAATCCGGGCCGCGTCCCCTGCCAGCTCGGAAACCAGAGCATCCACCGTATCCTGACGCAGCTCGGCGGCCTCTTGGTTGGATATCTCTTCCTGAACCACATGCACAGCCGGAGTGGGTTTCAGAGGTTCAACCGGCGTGTCTTCATCGGTCAGTGAAACTGGGCGCGGCGCAAGGATCAGACGGTCCGCAGGCGGTGCGGCGGTTCCCACCGCAGCCACGGCGTTGACGGCCAGACCCTGATGATCCGCAGGCGTTCCGCCGGGGTTATCGGGCTGAACGCGCATCGGCCCCTCGATGGCCCGCACGACCGGCACACCGGACACATCGCGCATCACCAACTTGTAGCCCCAAACGCCGATCCCGGCGACCAGAGCAAGGGACGCAACCGCGCCCATCGCATTGACGATACGGCTCAGCCCCGCTGCGCGCGGGGCCTCTTCATATCCGTGCATGTCGTCGGAATACTCGTACCCATCCTCAGGATTCGGTTGATTCGTGTAATGCATCTGCTCGGGGCGCATCTGCCCCGAGTAATCGTAACTTGCCATATCCGCCTCACCGCCCGATAGCGCCTTAAAACATGGCGCGCGGGTCATTTCTTGTCTGCCTCGTTCCGGCGGTTCGGGCGGTGTTAGTTACCGCATCTCCTGCGCCGGAGTGACGCCAAGAATACCCAAGCCCGCTGAAATCACAACAGAAACAGCCCGGGCCAATGCGATTTTTGACTGGCTTGTGGCAACATCGCCATCCTGGATGAACCGCAGTTGGGTTTCATCGTTGCCCTTGTTCCACAGCGCGTGGAAGTCCCCCGCAAGCTCATACAGATAGAAGGCAACGCGGTGCGGCTCGTTGGTGCGCGCGGCAATCTCAACCAGGCGGGGCCATTCGGCCAGCTTCTTGGCCACGGTCAGTTCCGAGGCATGGTCGTTCTTGCTCAGATCCGCCCCGATAAGGGTCGCATCATCGGCGGCAATCCCTGCCTCAGCCGCGCGGCGAAGCACGCTCATGACGCGGGCATGGGCGTATTGCACGTAGAACACGGGGTTCTCACGGCTCTGCTCCAGCACCTTATCGAAATCGAAATCTAGGGGCGCGTCGTTCTTGCGGGTCAGCATGACGAAGCGGGTCACGTCCGGGCCCACCTGATCGACCACATCGCGCAGGGTGACAAAGTTCCCTGCCCGCTTGGACATCTTGAACGGCTCGCCATTTTTCCACAGCTTCACCAACTGGGTCAGCTTGATATCCAACGGCACCTTACCATCGGACAGAGCCGAAACGGCTGCCTTCATCCGTTTGACATAGCCGCCATGGTCCGCACCAAACACGTCGATCAAAGCGTCAAATCCGCGGGTCACCTTGTCATAGTGATAGGCAATGTCCGGGGCGAAATAGGTCCAGCTGCCGTCCGATTTCTTGACCGGGCGGTCGACGTCATCACCGTGCTCGGTGGACTTGAAAAGGGTCTGCTCGCGCGGTTCCCAATCCTCGGGCTTTTTGCCTTTGGGTGGTTCCAGCACTCCTTCGTAAATCAGGCCCTTTTCGGTCAGGGACTGAAGCGCAGCCTCGATCCGGCCCGTGCCATAAAGAGATTTCTCCGAGAAGAACACATCCATCTCGACACCCAGCGCCTTCAGGTCGGCCCGGATCAGATCCATCATCGCGTCGGTCGAGAACTCACGCAGTTCATCCAGCCACTCGGCCTCGGGCTTGTCGATCAGGCTGTCGCCGTATTTCTCTTTCAGCGCCTCACCGATCGGGATCAGGTAGTCACCGGGATAGAGACCTTCGGCAATCTCAGGGCTCAGGCCATTGGCCTCGCGATATCGTTCGTACGCTGACCGCGCCAGCACATCCACCTGCGCGCCGCCGTCGTTGATGTAGTATTCGCGGGTCACGTCATGGCCGGAATAGGCCAGCAGGCTCGCCAGAGCATCACCGAACACAGCGCCCCGCGTATGGCCCACATGCAGCGGACCGGTCGGGTTGGCCGAGACATATTCCACGTTCACCCTCTGGCCATGACCCATGGTCGAGCGGCCATAGTCGGTGCCCTTCCCCAGCACCGCTGCCAGCACACCCTGCCAGACCGACGGCGCAAGCCGCAGGTTCAAAAAGCCGGGCCCCGCCACCTCGGCGCTGGTGATCCGGTCATCCGCCGCCAGCTTCCCGGCCAGCACATCGGCAATGTCGCGCGGTTTCATCTTGGCCGGTTTCGCCAGCACCATCGCAGCGTTGGTTGCCATGTCGCCATGCGCGGCGTCGCGCGGCGGTTCGACCGCCACGTTGTCAAAGCTCAGCCCCTCGGGCAGCGCGCCTTCGGACTGCATCTGTGCCAGCGCGTCCAATACAAGGCCGCGGATCTCGGAAAACAGGTTCATTTCGGATGTCCTTTTGCTTGCTCGGCGGTTTACCACGCAAAGCAGCAAGGTCAATGCAAGCGATCAGTTTCCGCTTGGATTAACCGTAAACGGGGCTAAGGTCACAGGAAATACGAACCCGGAGACCGTTTCATGCGCCTAGCCCTGCCCCTTGCCATCGCCCTGACCACATCGCTGCCGGTCTGGGCCGAGATGCCTGCGCCTCAGGGTCACGTTCTGTTGACACTTGGCGGAGCGGTCACCGAGACCAACCTGCCGGCCCGGGGTGAGAATGACGGCGGCCTTTTGGGGTATCTTGAGGTTCAGCACGACGGAGCCGCCGGGTTTGACGCCGCCCTGCTGGATGATCTGGAACAGGTCGAAATCACGATCACCTACGGCCCCGAAGGCAATCAGCGCGACATCGCGTTTTCGGGCCCGCTGCTGTCGGACGTGATGACGATGGCGGGTGCCGCGGGCAAAACCGCAAAGCCAATGGCATTGGATGGTTATCAGTCCGAAATCGCTTGGGAGAGCGTCACCGCGCATCAGCCCATTGTTGCCACCCATGCCGACGGGGCTCCGATGGGAATTGGCGGATACGGCCCAACCATGATCGTCTTTCCCCCGACCGAAGATGCGGAACTGGCGCAAAAACAATCTGGTCAACAGGTGTGGGCGCTGGCCTATATCGGGGTTGAGTAATTACCGGGCCGTCAGCCTTTTGTGATCCTGTAGCGCGAAGCGGTCCGTCATTCCGGCTATATAGTCCGACACAATCCGGGCGAGCGCCGTTTCATCGCCGGCCGCCTCGATATCTTCGTGCCAGCGCGCAGGCATCTGCTTGGGATCATTAAGGTATATCGGGAACAAGTCCTGCACGACTGCACTGACCTCTGCGCGCACCTCCATCACACTGGGCGCGCGGTACATCCGCGTGAACAGAAAAGCGCGAATTTCCTTGAGCCGCGCCCACAAACCGTTGGAGAACTGAACCACCGGAAATCCCAAGTGCCGGATCTCCTCGACTGTCTGCGCCCCTGACGCGGCGATCAGCCCGCGCGAGGTGTCGATCACATCTGACACCATGACGCCAAACACCCGGCGAAGCGCTTCATGCCTGCGGCGATACGGATCCAGACCAGGGTATTTCCGGTCCACCTCTGCATAGCAGTCGCCCACAATCGGCAATTGCTGGATTTCATCATCCGTAAACAGGTTGGCCCGCAGACCGTCCAGCAGATCGTGGTTGTTGTAGGCAATGTCGTCTGACAGTGCGGCCACCTGCGCCTCGGCACTGGCGTGCGTGTGCAGCTCAAGATCGAAACCTTCGTTGCACTCGGCCAACGCCCACGGCAACTCTCCTTCGACCGGCCCGTTGTGTTTGGCAATGCCTTCAAGACACTCCCAAGTCAGGTTGCAACCGTCGAATTCGGCGTAGTGCCGTTCCAGCTTGGTGACGATCCGAATGGCCTGCGCGTTGTGATCGAACCCTCCATAGGGCTCCATCAACGCGTGCAGAGCGTCTTCTCCGGTATGGCCGAAGGGTGTGTGCCCCAGGTCATGCGCCAGCGCCACTGCCTCGGTAAGTTCCGGGTTCAGGCCAAGCGCGCCAGCAATCGTGCGCGCCACTTGTGCCACTTCGATGGAATGGGTCAGACGTGTACGGTAGCTGTCGCCCTCATGCTCCACAAACACTTGCGTCTTGTGTTTGAGCCGCCGAAAAGCACTGGCATGAATGATCCTGTCCCGGTCGCGCTGAAAGCATGACCGGAAACTGCTTTCCTCCTCTGGAACAAGCCGCCCTCTTGCGCGGCCCGGGTCCGAGGCAAAACCTGCTCTGTCCAAAGGCCATATCCTTGTCGCCTGTCCTTGCACTTTCTATATTGTAAGGAGTAAAGGAAATAAACCTTTGGAGACTGGCATGAATCTGCCCCCCACAGTCACAGAACGCGCCTTTGACCGCCTCGCCGAAATCGGTGCAGCGGATCAGGGTCAGGCCCTGCGCGTCGCAGTGGAAGGCGGCGGATGTTCCGGATTTCAATACGAAATCGCGTTGGATGAACCCAAAGAGGACGACCTTGTACTGGAAGGCAAAGGCCAAAAGGTGATTGTCGACTCGATTTCACTGCCGTTTCTGGAAAACGCCGTAATCGATTTCACGCAGGAACTGATCGGCGCAAGGTTTGTGATCGAGAACCCAAACGCCACCTCGTCCTGCGGTTGCGGTACTTCATTTTCAATGTGACCTTGCCCTGCCCGCGCGGTTGAGGGATAGATCGACCGGCAGCCAGCCGGAGGATCGCGCATGAAAATCGCCACGTTCAACATCAACGGCATCAAAGCGCGGGCCGAGGCCCTTCCGCGGTGGCTGGATGATGCGCAGCCCGACGTTGTACTGCTGCAAGAGATCAAGTCGGTCGACGAAAACTTCCCGCGCGAGATTTTCGAGGAACGCGGCTATATCGTCGAAACGCATGGGCAAAAAAGCTTCAACGGCGTGGCAATCCTGTCAAAGCTACCGCTTGAAGACGTATCTCGCGGCCTGCCCGGCGACGACGATGACGAACAGGCGCGCTGGATCGAGGCCACGGTAATTGGCAAAAAGGCGCTGCGTATCTGCGGGCTGTACCTGCCTAACGGCAACCCGGCCCCAGGTCCGAAATACGATTACAAACTGGCGTGGATGGAGCGGCTTTATTACCGCGCGCGTGACCTGATGGCCAGCGAGGAACCGGCGCTGATGGCGGGCGACTACAATATCATCCCACAGCCCGAGGACGCAGCCCGTCCGGATGCCTGGCGCGAGGACGCTCTGTTCCGTCCCGAAAGCCGCGCCGCGTTTCGCAAAGTGTTGAACCTTGGGTTCACCGAGGCTTTTCGAGCGCGCATTCAGGGGCCGGGGCACTATTCCTTTTGGGACTATCAGGCCGGGGCATGGAACAAGAATGACGGCATTCGAATCGACCATTTCTTGCTGACACCGCAGGCTGCCGATCTGATGCGCGACTGTCAGATTGATTCAGCGGTGCGCGGGCACGAAAAGCCCTCGGATCACGTGCCGGTCTGGGTTGACCTCGACCTGTAACTGTTCACGCCGTCGCGTCGAAGCTATAGATCCACTCGTATTTCTTCGCCAATTGAGCCCCAACGGCCATCAGAGCCATCTGCGCCGCCAATCGCATTGGTCCGCGCAGGTGAAATTTGCGCGCATTTGCTCCGGCGGAGGCAACAACTTGCCTTGCCCTGGGGCGGCGCTGCGTTTCATAGGCGGTAAGGGCTTGTTTCACACCCGATTGATCTTCGAAAGCACGGGCCAGAATCCACGCATCCTCCAGCGCCAGACATGCGCCCTGCGCCAGGAAGGGCAGCGTGGGATGGGCCGCGTCGCCCAGCAGCGCTAAACGCCCGTTTTGCCAGCTTTGCGCAACGGGGCGCAGGAACAGGGCCCACAGGTGGGTTTCGGTCACCTCGGCCAGAATATCGTGCACCGGGCCGCCGAAATCTGCAAAGCGCGCGCGCAGATCATCGGTGTCGCCTTGTAGACGCCAGCCTTCCTCGCGCCAGTCCGAACGTTCTTCAATCGCCACCACATTCATCAGACGCTGATCGCGCAGCGGATAGGTGACCACATGGCGCCCAGGACCCATAGTCAGCGATGCACGTGGCATCTCTTCGCGTTGCGACCAGGGGATCGTTGCCCGCCAAGCGACCTGATGGGTGAACTGAGGTGCCTCGGTGCCGTTCAGGATCGGTCGGATCGTGCTGCGCCCGCCATCTGCGGCAATGACGCATTCCGACCGCAACCGCTCGCCGCCCTCCAGCACCACATCGGCCTCGCTTGGGTGCTTGACAACCTTTGTCACGCGCGCGCCAAGCCGGATATCAACCCCCGCATCCCGCGCCGCCCGGTGCAACAGGTCCAGCAGATCGGCACGGTGGTAATAGTAGGTCGGACCAGCCGCAGGCGCAGGAACCCTACTGATCACGCGGCCCTTGCGATAATCGCGCAGCGTCGTTCCGTGGGACAGCTGCCCGTCCTCGGGCACGCTCCCCACCACGCCAAGCGCCCGTAGAACCGCGACACCGTTGGCGCTGATCTGCAATCCTGCGCCGACCTCGGTCAGGGCCGGAGCCTGCTCCAGAACAGTCACCTGCGCACCGCGGTGCCGCAGCGCCAGAGCAGCCGCCAGCCCGCCGATGCCGCCGCCGATGACACTGAATTTCAGACCGTCGATATTCATGGCACCGCCTTAACGCAAAAACGCCGAGGCCACAGGCCCCGGCGCTGGTGTTTTCCCGAGTTTTCCAGCGATCAATCGTCGCGGTGGACCTTTTCGCGGCGCTCGTGGCGCTCCTGCGCCTCAAGCGTCATGGTCGCGATCGGACGCGCGTCCAAACGTTTCAGCGAGATCGGGTCGCCCGTCATTTCGCAATAGCCGTATTCACCCTCGTCAATGCGGCGCAGGGCCGAGTCGATCTTGGCCACCAGCTTGCGCTGACGGTCGCGGGTGCGCAGCTCCAGCGCGCGGTCGGTTTCCTCGCTTGCGCGGTCAGCAACGTCCGGAATGTTACGGGTGTTGCCCTGCAGCCCTTCGATCGTGTCGCGGCTGCCCGCCAAAAGTTCATTCTTCCAATCCAGCAGCTTGCGGCGGAAATACTCAAGCTGACGGTCATTCATGAAAGGCTCATCTTCGGCCGGACAGTAATCCTCCGGCAGAAAAACTTCCTGCTTCATCTTTGCTCCCTCGGTATGGCCAGAAACGTCGGTTGCAGTTGTTTCACCAGACATTTGGCTCTCCCTTCTGCGGAGCGTTTATCTGACGCACGTGCGAATGTCACTACACAAACGTCGTCTTGATACGTCACGTTTCTGACTTGTCTAAATATGATACATGTAACAACAAAAGCTTGTTTTTCTGCGGAATTCATTGGGCATTTTTGCGGCAAATCACAACCAAAGGGGCATCCGATTTCAGTCGAATCACGCCAAAAGGACCGAAGGCGCGGTTTATTTCACGGTGCAGGACGTCGCGGCCCCGCTTGTCAAAATCATCGCCTCTCTGTAACCCGAACGGCACAGATTGCGCGAAACCACACGAGGGGCCCATGACCGCACGTTTCCAAGGCACCGCAGAGTATGTTGCCACCGACGACCTGAACATTGCGGTAAACGCTGCCGTGACGTTGGAACGTCCGCTTCTGGTCAAGGGTGAGCCCGGCACCGGCAAGACCGAGCTGGCGAAGCAGGTAGCCGATGCGCTGGGGCTTAAGATGATCGAGTGGAATGTGAAATCCACCACCCGCGCGCAGCAGGGCCTGTATGAATATGATGCGGTCAGTCGCCTGCGCGACAGTCAATTGGGCGATGAGCGCGTGCATGACGTTTCGAACTATATCCGCAAAGGCAAACTGTGGCAGGCGTTCGAGGCCGACGAAAAGGTCGTTCTGCTGATCGATGAGATCGACAAGGCCGATATCGAGTTTCCCAACGACCTCCTGCAGGAACTCGATAAAATGGAGTTCCACGTCTATGAGACCGGTGAGACCATCCGTGCAAGGCACCGCCCCATCGTCATCATCACCTCGAACAACGAAAAGGAACTGCCGGACGCCTTCCTGCGCCGCTGCTTCTTCCACTACATCCGCTTTCCGGACGAGGCGACCATGCGCCGGATCGTCGAGGTGCACCACCCCGGCATCAAAGATGCGCTGCTGACCACCGCGCTCACCCAGTTCTATGAAATCCGCGAGACGCAGGGCCTAAAGAAAAAACCTTCGACATCCGAGGTCCTGGACTGGCTGAAGCTGTTGCTGGCCGAGGACCTGACGTCCGAGGATTTGAAACGCGATGGCGCCAACGCCCTGCCCAAACTACACGGTGCTTTGTTGAAGAATGAACAAGACGTGCATCTTTTTGAACGTCTCGCGTTCATGGCGCGTGCCAAACGCTGAGCGCATAGAACAACCGGTGATCGCCGCTTGCTTTGCGCTGGCCTGCCTGTCAGCATTGCAGATGGCGGTCCGGTGTGTCCGGGCTATGTATGACCGGACAAGACGGGACATTCTGAATGGCTGACTCTCTGACCATCCGCGCGTTGCAGCCCGAAGACCGCCCAGACTGGTCGGACATGTGGCGCGACTATCTGGCCTTCTATGAAACAACGGTGCCGGATGCGGTCTATGACACCACCTTCGCACGCCTACTGGGCGACGATCCGAATGAGTTTTCGTGCTTTGTCGCCGAGACGAATGGGCGACTGGTTGGTCTGACCCATTACCTGTTTCATCGCCACGCTTGGAAAGTTGAACCCGTCTGCTACTTGCAGGACCTTTACGCCCGGCCCGAGACACGCGGCACCGGCGTCGGTCGCGCTCTGATCCAAGCTGTCTATGATGAGGCCGATCGTCAGGGAGCCCCGTCCGTCTACTGGCTGACACAGGATTTCAATCACACCGCCCGCAAGCTGTATGACCGCATCGGCAAGCAAACGCCATTCATCCGGTACCAGCGTCCATGATGCGTTGGACCGCGATCATTGCCGCTTTGGCGCTGACGGGCTGCGCGACTGTTGAGACAAGCGAAGTCCCGACCCGCGTTCAGGTCATCGAGGAAAAACTGCCGCCAGCCAAAGCGTTTACCCGTTCGACCCCCACGCCTGCGGGCAGATCGAACGCAAATATCGCGGCTGATTTCGTATCCTTGCATTTCGCGCTGGAAGGGGGCGCTCAGTTACCGGTGTTCACGCGGTTCGAAACCCCGATCACCGTCCGCCTGACCGGTGCCCCTACTCCGTCGATGCAGCGTGACCTAACCCGCTTACTGAACCGCCTGCGCCGTGAAGCTGGAATAGACATCAGTCAAATCTCGGACGGTACGGCCAACATCACCATCGAGGCTGTCAGTCAGGACGAAATCCATGCCATCCTGCCGCAGGCGGCCTGTTTCGTGGTGCCCAACTCTTCAAGTTTCCAGGAATACCGCCGCGACCGACGCAAACAGAAAAGCAGCTGGTCCCGCCTGCGCAGCCGCGAGCGCCTGGGTATTTTCATCCCCTATGACGTCAGCCCGCAGGAAAAGCGCGACTGTCTGCACGAAGAAGTCGCGCAGGCGCTGGGGCCGTTGAACGACCTGTACCACCTACCGGATTCGGTGTTTAACGACGACAATATCCACACCGTTCTAACGGGTTTCGACATGCTGATCCTGCGCACGGCCTATGCGCCCGAACTACGCAGCGGCATGACCCGGGAACAAGTTGAATCCGCCCTGCCCGACGTACTCAGCCGCCTGAACCCGCGCGGAGACGCTCTGCCTGCACAACCGGTTTCCGAGACACCGCGAGAGTGGATCAACGCGGTTCAGAAATCTCTGCGACCGACACGCGGGGTAAAAAGACGTCTGAGAGACGCCAAACTGGCCGCCCGGATCGGGCAGGAACAAGGTTGGACCGACCACCGCCGCGCCTATCCCTATTATGTGATGGGCCGTATGGAACAGTTCGATAACCCACAAGAGGCGCTGCGCAACTATCAGATTGCCCTGCAATTTCTGCGCGCCACTCCCGGCACCGAGGTCCATCAGGCCTATGTCACCACCCAAACCGCTGCCTTTGCGCTGGCGCAGGGCAAAGGCCCCGAAGCTCTGCCTGAACTGGACAAGGCCATCGACGTGATGACACGCGCCGAAAACGCATCGCAACTGGCCACGTTGCTGCTGCTGAAATCCGAAGCGCTAAATCAGGCAGGCCGGACCGCTCAGGCACGTTCCGTCAGGCTGGACAGTCTAGGATGGGCACGCTACGGCTTCGGCTCGGAAACGGTGGTCCGGTCGCTGATGCAGGACGTTGCGGAAGGACCTCGCAACAACAGGGGCGGATAACGCATGGTCGTGGTTTTGGGAATGGCGATACTGGGGGCGATCCTTGGGGCGCTGACGGCACGCAAACGCAATGGCAATGGTGCCGACATGGCCCAATACGCTGCCGGCTATGGCATTGCCTTTGCCCTTACCGGGCTGGTGCTGTCGCTGATCCTCGTAAGGTTCGTGGGGTAAGCGATGTTCCTGCCCTTTTTCGAAAACCTCCGCAAAGCTGGCATTCCCGTTTCTCTGCGCGAATACCTGACCTTTCTGGAGGGCATGAAAAAGGGTCTGGCCACCTATGATGTCGAGGCATTCTATTATCTCGCCCGCGTCTCGATGGTGAAGGACGAACGCAACATCGACAAGTTCGACCGCGCCTTTGCCGCCAGTTTCGAGGGGTTGAACGAGATCAGCTTTGATCAGGTGCTCGAGGCCGTCGACATCCCCGCCGACTGGCTGGCCAAGATGGCCGAAAAACACCTGTCCGAAGAAGAAAAGGCCGAGATCGAGGCGCTTGGCGGTTTTGACAAGCTGATGGAGACGCTGCGTGAGCGTTTGGCAGAACAGCAAGGCCGCCATCAGGGCGGCAACAAATGGATCGGCACCGCCGGGACGTCTCCGTTCGGGGCCTATGGCTATAATCCAGAGGGAGTGCGCATCGGGCAGAAGGAAAGCCGCCATCAGCGTGCGGTGAAAGTCTGGGACAAGCGCGAATTCAAGAACTTGGACGACACGGTTGAACTGGGCACCCGCAACATCAAGGTCGCGCTGAAACGCCTGCGCCGCTGGGCACGTGAAGGTGCGGCCGAGGAACTAGATCTGGACGGCACCATCCGCGCCACCGCCGAGCACGGCTATCTGGACGTCAAAACCCGCCCCGAGCGTCACAACGCGGTCAAAGTGCTGCTGTTTCTGGACGTGGGCGGCTCGATGGACCCGCATATCAAGGTGGTGGAAGAGTTGTTCTCGGCGGCGCGGACCGAGTTCAAGCATCTGGAATATTACTACTTCCACAATTGCCTGTATGAAGGCGTCTGGCGCGACAATCGCCGCCGCTGGGATCAGCAGACCCCAACGCATGAGGTACTGCGGACCTACGGCTCGGACTACAAGTGCATTTTCGTCGGCGACGCCTCGATGAGCCCCTACGAGATCGCCTATCCCGGCGGTGCCAACGAGCACTGGAACAAGGAGGCTGGTCAGGTCTGGCTGCAGCGCGCCCGCGAACAGTGGGCATCGAACCTGTGGATCAACCCGGTGCCCGAGAAATACTGGGGCTACACCCACTCGATCGGCATGATTCAGGAAATTTTCGAACACCGCATGGTGCCGATGACGCTGGCCGGACTGGAACAGGGGATGCGAGAATTGACGCGTTAAGTGAAGATTGGCGGATTGCGGCTTTGAGCCCCAAGGCAGACTTTTTCACAGCACTGTGTTAAAGTGCGTCTCACCAAACTTGACGTTTGGCCTCTCGATAGATTGGGAGAGTGAAACATGCGAGCTTCGCGGTTTTTGGGAGTCATTGTCAGTTTTCTAATACTGTTCGGTGGGAGTCCGGATGCAGCGTCAGGACAATCCGAATCCGACGAGCGAGTTGAACTGATCCGGGCCCAAAATTCGCTAAGACTATTTCGAGAATTCGAGCAAAACAGCAGGCACCTCTATTTTCTACAGGCAAATGCCATCATCGCTGTTCAAGGCGGGTGGAACGAAGGTGATTTGGGTTACGGGACCCATGCCGCATTGTTGGGTGAAGCAGCAGAAAGCCTGCTATTACCTAAGTTTAAAAGGCTATCTGCACACTTGGACACGAACGCTGATCTAAATGAAGAAGAAAAAAGGCGTTTGAAAGAGTCTGTAGCACAGGTTCTAGTTTTAGTTGATCTATCCGGGTCAATTTCCGATGCATTGAAAAATGGGGACTTGGAAACAGCCATTTTACTATACCACGACCAAGCCACCCCAATGTTCGAATCCATTTGGGCCACCAATTACACTTTAATCAGTGAAGCTGAACGCAAGTTCCCCCGACGCTAGGAATTGCCCAGATTCTCTTTCGGAAAAGCACCCACTAACAGTCTAGTGGTCAATTTTACGTAGTGCGCGGATTGCTGCTTTGTCGCGCAAAGCAGACAAACTGCCCAAACCGATATTGTCTCACAACCAGCGTTTACCCATATTTACCTTATGCTTCGCCTAACCCCGATCCTGCTGGCCATAGCCTACGCCGTTGTGATGTACCGGATTTCTGTCTGGCGTACACACAGGGAACTGGACGCAAAATCGACCGAACTGGCCGATCCTGCGCTGAAACGCATGACCGACCGGCTGGCGGCGGCGTTGGAGATCGACCGGGTGCCCGTCTACATCTACGAGATCGACCCGGTGAACGGGCTGGCCGCACCGGACGGGCGGATATTTATCACCCGTGGGTTCTACCGCAAGTTTCGGAACGGAGAGGTCTCGGCCGAAGAAATGGCTAGTGTCATCGCGCATGAGCTGGGGCATGTGGCCTTGGGACACGCGCGGAGGCGGATGATCGATTTTTCCGGCCAGAACGCGTTGCGGGCCGCGTTGATGATGCTGTTGAACCGGTTCATTCCCTTCATCGGCGCGTGGATTGCCAACATGTTGACGCATCTTCTGGCCTCGCGCCTGTCGCGCGGGGATGAGTATGAGGCCGATGAATATGCCGCTGCTTTGCTGACCAAGGCCGGTATTGGGATCGGGCCGCAGAAATCCCTGTTTCAAAAGTTGGAGGGCCTGACCCAGCAACGCGCCGGAGTGGTTCCAGCTTGGCTGATGAGCCATCCGAACACCGATGAGCGGATTGCGGCGCTGGAAGCGCTTGAACAGCGTTGGGGCGCCGGCGGATAGGTTTGGGCCGCGAGGAGGTCAGCCTTTCGCGCTCTCCGGGATTTATTCAGCTAGATGAAGGAAGATCCTGCTTAGTGAGTTAAGGCTTTCCCCAGTCTTGGAAGACGCGCCTTTTTCATCAGGGCGCGTAATGTCCATTGGTCTCCGGACAGGCGGTTGGCCTCGGCCAGCACCCGGTTCGCAAGATCGATCATGCCATCAGTGTCGTTTTGCCAGAAGCCGTGTAGCAAGCTGTCAGGGTCGCGCCGCTCAAGCCCCTCATCCGACAGAATATTTCTTGGGAAATCCTTGGCGTTGACGGTGACGATGACGTCCGCCGAGGCTGCGATGGCCGTGGCGAGAACGTGAATATCGGCGCTGTCCGGCAACCAGAGGCGCTGTTCGAGGCCCGGTTGCGCCGCGCGCTCCGCGTCTGGCCAATGCGCTTGGGTCAGGGCGATTTCGGCGCGAGCCTGTGCCTCGCCATCAGGGCCGAGTTTGCGGGCGGCGCGGGCCCATTCCTCGAGGATACGGGCCGACCAAAGAGGTTGAAAGTGACCGCGCTTGGCCGCGCCCAGCAGCATCTCTCGCATCACCGTGGGGTAGATGACGCAGGTATCCAGAACCGCCCTCACAGCCGATAGAACACAGCTTTGAGGTAACCGCTTTCTGCCAGTTGCGGCAATTGCGGGTGATCAGGTCCGGCAAAGCCTGTGTGGACCAGCTGTGCCTGCCGCCCTGCCCGGCCGATACCGCGCGATGAGGAATCGCGGAAACGGCCAAGATCGGCGGCATGGGAACAGGAACACAGGCCGAGATAACCGCCGGGCTTTACCAAAGGTGCCGCCAGCCGCGCCACGCGTTCATAGGCGCGAAGCCCTGCATCCAGCGCCTGTTTCGAGGGCGCAAAGGCGGGCGGGTCGCAGATGACCACATCAAATTGCGCGCCTTCCTCGCCCAGTTGCGTGAGGACGTCGAAGGCGTCGCCCTGCCGGGTTTGGAAACGGTCGGCACAGCCCGAGGCGTTCGCCCCCTGTGTGGCCAGTTCAAGTGCTGCGGCAGAACCGTCAACGGACAGAGCCTGAGCCGCCCCTCCGGCCAGCATGGCCAGACCGAACCCGCCCACATGGCTGAACACGTCGAGCACCTGCGCGCCCGGCTGTACCAGCCGCGCGGCGAAGGCATGGTTGGGACGCTGGTCGTAGAACAGGCCGGTTTTCTGACCGCCGGTCAGGTCGGCCATATAAATAGCCCCGTTCATCGGCACCCGCAGCGGTGCATCGGGCGCGGCGCCGCGCAGAGTTTGGTTCTCGTCGTCCAGCCCCTCCAGCCCGCGGGTGCGGCCCGAGGCGTTTTTCAACACCGTCGTCACGCCGGTGACACGGACCAAAGCATCGGTAAGCTTGTCCAGGTGCGTCTCGGCCCAGGCAGCGTTAGGTTGGATAACGCAGGCGTCCCCGAACCGGTCGATGATCACGCCGGGAAAGCCGTCCGCCTCGGCATGGATCAGGCGGTAATACGGTGCGTCGAACAGGCGCTCGCGCATCTCCAGCGCGCGGCGCAGGCGGGTTTCGAACCATTCGGCGTTCAGCTCGGCATCCAGATCGCGATCCAGAACGCGGCACATGATCTTGGACTCGGGGTTCACCGCAACCAATGCGATGGGCGCCCGTTTCTCGTCCTCGAGCACCGCCAAGGCACCTACCGGGATTTTGCGCGTGCGGCGGTCGGTGACGATGTCATTGGCATAGACCCACGGGAAGCCATGGCGCAAACCACGCGCGTTGGCTTTGGGTTTCAGGCGGATACGGGGGCGGTCGGTGGCTTGGGTCATGACGCCCTCTTAGTGGTGAACGCGTCGGGGGGAAAGCCCTAGCGGGACCGGGATCGCCAGCCGCCGCGCCGTTTCGGTGCCTGCGCCGATTGCAGCCCTTCGGCCAGTACCTGAGTCATCGGGTGATCGGCCTCTTGCGCGGCGTAGGCGGCGTGCAATTCGGTCAGAGCCTGCTTTTGGTCCCGCTCTGCCGGCAGGCTGAGCGCCCAGTCCAGGAAGATGCTGCGGCATTCGGGCAGCGTGATGCCGTCGATGCGATAAGCCTCACGGATCAGGCCCTTGTGATCATTCGGATCGTCACTGCGCGGCATCTTTGCCCTCCTCGATCACGCTGCCGATGATCCCGGCGGCGGTGGTATAACTGTCCTGCAAGGCGGCCTGAAGCTGTTCGACCTGTTCGAACCCGGTCGCGCGGCACAGGAATGCTGCACCACCCTCGCCGATCTTGTCGGCCTCGATCACCTTGCCCGACAGCAGCCGGGCCGCGCATTGCACTGACCAGCATAGTTCGTAGCAATCGTTGAGCGTTTGCGCTTGAGCGACATCCAGCAATCCCGCAGCGACAGCACCGTCCAACCCGGACTGTACGTCACGCTGCGCGACGCCCGACAACAGCGCCCCGGTTTCCGCCATCAGCTCGATATCCATCATCCGGCCCGCACCGTTCTTGGCATCCCATATCCCGGCCGGAGATTTGGCTGCCGCGAGACGAGCGCGCATCTCGGCCACTTCACGCAGGACCTTTCCGCGATCTTCGGGCTTTTTCAGGAAATCGGCGCGGAAGGTCTCGATATCCTGCACCAGCCCAGCGTTTCCAGCCACCACGCAGGCGCGGGTCAGGGCCAGATGCTCCCACACCCAGGCTTCGTTCTGTTGATAATTGGTAAAGCTGGCCCAGCTGGTCGCCACCGGCCCCTGATTGCCCGAGGGGCGCAAGCGCATGTCGACCTCGTAAAGCCGCCCCTGAGACATCGGTGCCGACAGCGCGGTGATTAGCGCCTGCGTAAAACGGGCGTAATAGGTGCGCGTGGCCAGTGGGCGCGGGCCGTCGGACATGTCCTGATCCTGCGGGTCATAGATTACGATCATATCCAGATCGGATTGAGAATTGATCCGCCCCGCCCCGATCGATCCCATGCCCAGCACAGCCGCCCCACGTCCCGGCGCAGGTCCGTGTTTCTTGGCAAATTGCTCGGTCACACAGGGCAGGATCGCAGCGATTACCGTGCTGGCCAGTTCGGCATATTGCTGCCCGGCTTGCGCCCCGTCTATCAACCCGCGCAGATGGTGAACCCCGATGCGGAAATGCCATTCCTTGCACCAGCGGCGGGCGTAATCGAGCTGTGTTTCATAGTCCGCCTCATGCGCCAGCGCCTGTGACAGTTCGGCCTGTAACACCGGCTGCCCGGGCCAGTCAGCGAAGAAACTGCCGCCAATCACCGCATCGAACACGGCTGCATTGCGCGACAAATGTTCGGCCAGCGCGTGCGAGGTCCCCACGATATCCACCAGCAAATCGATCAGTTGTGGGTTGGCTTCGAACAGGGAAAACAGCTGTACCCCGGCGGGCAAGCCTGACAGGAACCCGTCCAACGCCATCAGCGCCTCATCCGGTTTTGCGGTTTTCGACAAACGCGAGAGCAGTTCGGGCTTGAGCCGTTCGAATATCCGTGCGCCCCGCTGTGAGCGCAGCGCCGGATAGGTGGGCCAGCGGGCCAGAACGCTTTGGTCGAACTCGGCTTCTTTGGCCGGTGCTGTGGTTGAAGAGCCGGGGGCAAAAAACCCTTCGGTCAGTTCATGAACCTCGGTCAGGCGGCGCGTCAATTCGGCGGTCAACTCGGCGCTGCCGATCCCCATCAGACAGGCAATGCGTTCGATCCCGTCCTGCGATTGAGGCACCTTGTGGGTCTGCGAGTCATGAACCATCTGGATGCGATGCTCGACCTCGCGATGGGCGCGGTAGTGGTCGGTCAGCTTGTCGGAAACCTCCTGGAGGATCCAACCTTTTTCAGCCAGCGCGGCCAGACCAGGCACGGTGCCCCGCACCCGCAGATTAGGGTCGCGGCCCCCGGCGATCAATTGGCGGGTTTGGGTGAAAAACTCAATCTCGCGAATACCGCCCTGCCCCAGCTTCATGTCATGGCCCGGGATCGTCAGCGCTCCGCCGGTGCCCTTGTTCTCACGAATGCGCAGGCGCATGTCGTGAGCGTCCTGAATGGCGGCAAAATCCAGATGGCGGCGCCAGACAAAGGGTCGCAGCGTATCCAGAAAGCGTTGTCCTGCCGCCAAATCGCCGGCACAGGCGCGTGCCTTGATATACGCAGCGCGTTCCCATGTGCGGCCGAGGCTTTCATAATACCGTTCGGCCGCCTCAGCCGCCATGCAGACCGGGGTCACCGCCGGATCGGGGCGCAAGCGCAGGTCGGTGCGAAATACATAGCCATCGGCGGTCTTGTCGCTAAGCGTGGCGCAGAAATTCCGCGTCGCCCGCACCATGCCGTGCCTAACGTCGTAGAAATCATCCGGGTCAAAGCGGGTTTCATCGAACAGCACGATCAGGTCGATATCCGAACTGTAGTTCAGCTCGTGTGCGCCCATCTTACCCATCGCCAGAATGATCATCCCGGCGGCGGTTTCGACATCATCCGGCCCCATACCGGGCAGCTTGCCGCGCCGGATCAGCGCCGCAATCTCGGCCTTGGCGGCCACATCCGCAGCCAACGCACCGAAATCCGTCAGTGCCGCTGTGACCTTCTCCAACGGCCACGCCCCGGCCAGATCAGCCAGCGCGGTTAACAGCGCCATCTGCCGTTTTGCCTGACGCAATCCCGGCTTTAACTGATCCGGCGGCAAGGCTTTTGCCGCAGCCATGACCTCGGCCAGCGCCTGATCGGGTTGCTGAAGGGCTTGCGGCAACCATCCGCGTTCATGCTCGATCAGGCTCTTCAAGTAGGGGCTGGACCCTGCCGCCCCTGCAATCAACTCGCCCTGTTCGTGAGAAACGTCGGAAACCGCATTCAGCGCCTCTTCACCCAAGGAGGCATCGAAGGCACGCGGAACGCGGTGGATGTTCAGCGGGCCGGTCATTGCGCCTCCACCGGGGTATCCTGGCTGAAACTGTTGACCCAGACGTCCAGGCGCCGCTCCCACAGGGATGAGATCAGCATCGCCTCCCACGTATCTGATCCGGGGCGCTGATAGTCCGCGCGATAGGTCAACAGCACGATGTCACGGGTCAGAACCCGTAGTTTCGTCTCGCTCAACTCATACCGGGCCATGGTCGGCGCATCGGCAAACTGCCCAACATGATCATCCCGATTGGCAAAGCCGGTCGGATACACTCCCAGAAAATCCGCACTCAGCAGCGCCCGGTCGGCCGAGGCATTGCCGTCAACCAGCGCAGCCCAGACCTGCTTTTCCAGAGAAAGAATTTCGTCCAGCGTCGGAGGTGATTTTTGTTCTGTATTCTGCATGCGCAAAACCTGCGCCCGATCCGGGCGAAGGTCAACCGAAGAAGGTCCCGCCGCACCTAATGTGAATCTTTTTCACATCGACCCCTTGCAACGGGCCGCGCGCTCCCCATCTTAACAATGTCAAAACGATTAACATCAACCCCGGAGACCACAAATGACTGCACTATCCGACCCCGCCGTCCCTGAAAACCCGGGATGGCTGCACCGTATCGAAGCCTGGCTTGACGACAAGGGCAAGGGCGCCTGGATCGCCGTCATGGTCCTTGGTTTCATCTTCTTCTGGCCCGTTGGCCTTGCCCTTCTGGCCTACATGATCTGGAGCAAACGCATGTTCAGCAAATCCTGCAGCCGCCGCAAATCCTGGCACAGCCACATGAGCGCGATGAAGCCTTCGGGCAACAGCGCGTTTGACGCCTACAAGGCCGACACTCTGGCGCGTCTGGAGCGGGAACAGCAGGACTTCGAGGCTTTCCTGCGCCGTTTGCGCGAAGCCAAGGACAAGGCCGAGTTTGATCAGTTCATGGATGAACGCGTCCGCGAAAGCCGCGACGAGGCTGAAAACGGCGAGCGCGCGTGATCCAATCTTGCCCTGTCCCGTCTTTCGGGACAGGGTGACCCCAATCAACGACGCGGATTACACTGAATGACTCACCTGCCTGATCCAGACAACCAACCCGAATTCTATCAATCGGTTGCAACCAAGCGCTTTGTTGCATGGCTTTTTGACATCGCCTTTATCTCACTGCTGTGCATCGTGCCGGTTTTTCTGACATTCGGCGCGGGGCTGTTCTTTTTACCGCTGATCTATGGAGTGATCAGTTTCGTCTATCGCGTCGTCACGATTGCCAACGGATCGGCAACGCTGGGGATGCGGTTCATGGGGATCGAACTGCGCGACGCCTTTGGATCTCGCATGGATACGGGTAAGGCCGTGGCCCACACTGCCGGATATTTCATCAGCATGGCGTTTTTCGTGGTTCAGATCATTTCCGTCATAATGATGCTGACCAGCGCGCGCTGTCAGGGCCTGACCGATGCGTTCCTCGGTACGGTAATGATCAACCAGCGGGCATAAAAATCAGCCGATTGAATCACTTGGCGGCTCAAGGAACCGTTGTTATCATCCTATCTCAGGAAACACGGAACCTTCATGCGACACACGCTGCCAATCGCGCCGCAATTCTATGTGACGGCACCCCAGCCCTGCCCTTACCTTGAGGGCAGGATGGAGCGCAAGCTGTTCACCGCCCTGCAGGGCGAAGGGGCCGATCAGCTGAACAACTCACTGTCGCAACAGGGGTTTCGCCGGTCTCAGAACGTACTTTACCGCCCGTCCTGCACCGATTGTGCAGCCTGTCTGTCCGCCCGCATCGACGTCTCGGCCTTTCGCCCCAGCAAAAGCCAGAAACGCACCGCCAAACGCAATGCGAACCTGCGGCGCCGGGCAAATTCGCCTTGGGCAACAGATGAACAGTACGATCTGTTTCGCCGCTACCTCGATAGCCGCCACGCCGATGGCGGCATGGCCGATATGGACGTGTTTGAATTCGCCGCCATGATCGAAGAAACCCCGATCCGCAGCCGCGTGGTGGAATATGCCGACCCCGAAACCGATCAACTGATTGCCGTCAGCCTGACCGACGTTCTGGATGACGGGCTTAGCATGGTCTATTCCTTCTATGACCCGGAACAGCCCCAAAACTCGCTGGGCACCCATATGATCCTCGATCATATCGACATCGCGCGCGAGGCTGGCCTGCCCTATGTCTATCTCGGCTATTGGGTGCCTGGCAGTCCCAAGATGGGATACAAAGCGCGTTTCTCGGGGCTTGAGGCCTATATGCAGGGCAATTGGAACCGCGTCGACAATCCGGCCGCATTGGCCGAGGCCAGCCATCACCCCCTTTCTACGGCCCCAATCGCGGAACAGGTCGCAGGCATTCAGCTGCCCGACCGCCACCCGACCAAAGGGTGATCATTCATGCATCAGAGCCTACACGCCGTCACCCTTGTGGTGCCGGATTACGATACCGCCATCGCATTCTACACCCGCACACTGAGCTTCACCCTGACGCAGGACATTGATCTGGGCGGCGGTAAACGTTGGGTGCTGGTGACACCTCCGGGTTCAGCCGGTGCCTCCCTATTGCTGGCCCGGGCTGACGGTCTGAACCAGACCGCCGCCATCGGCAATCAGACCGGAGGACGCGTTGGCTTCTTCCTGCAAACGGATGACTTTGACCGCGACCACGCCGCAATGCGCGCCAAGGGTGTCCATTTCGAAGAAAACCCAAGACACGAACCCTATGGCACAGTTGCCGTCTGGCGCGACCCTTTCGGCAATCGTTGGGACCTGATCCAGTTCACCTGATCCACCTTTCCTCCGGCTAAAACACCTCGGGGTTAAATTGGCTGCAGGCCAAGAAGGGGCTGGTCCCTTCCGCAATTCACCAAAGCAAAGGGGGCCATATGGCCCCCTTTTCTATTTAATCACAGCAACATATCAGTTTGGGATCAGATCCGGTACGATGGTCACAATCGACGGGAAGAACCACAGGATCGCAATCCCAACAACCTGAATGATCACGAAAGGCACGATACCGCGATAGATATGACCTGTTGTCACCTCTTTCGGCGCGACCCCCCGCAGGTAGAACAGCGCAAAGCCGAACGGAGGCGTCAGGAACGAGGTCTGCAGGTTCACCGCCACCATGATCGTCACCCATTTCGGATCGAATGACCCGCCATAGATCACCGGACCCACAATAGGGATCACGATGTAGATGATTTCGAGGAAGTCCAGCACGAACCCAAGAATGAACAGCACCAGCATCACGATCAGGAAGACCGTGAACTCGTTGTCAAAGCTCTTGAGGAACTGCTGGATATAGTGCTCACCTCCGAACGAGATCACCACAAGGTTCAGCAACTGCGACCCGATCAGGATGGTAAAGACCATCGAGGTCACCTTGGCCGTCTCACGCACCACCGGGGTCAGCACTCCACTGGAGAACAGGACCCAGCAGCCGTAGATCAGGCCAAACAGCGCATACAGGTACGTTGCATAGGCCAGAACGAAGGCAATCCAGGTTTCCACCGTTACGTTGCCTTGGTTGACGCGCAGATCGAAGTTTACACCCAGAACAAGGCAGATGATGACGGCAAAGGTCGACCAGATGATCACTTTGCCCGAGCGCTCCTGATCCTGCAGCTTGCGATAAGCCGCCAGCATGATCGCCCCGCCTGCCCCCAGCGCAGCCGCCGGTGTCGGGTTGGTGATACCCCCAAGGATTGATCCGAGCACTGCGATGATCAGAACCAGCGGCGGGAAGACCACCCGGATCAGATCGTTGCTCGAACACCGTATCGCCGCCTCCTTAGACCCGTAGATGGCCAGCGCAAACGGTACCGCCAGCAACAGGAACGTGGCCCCGGACGAGGTCGTCGGCGCGATCAAGACCAAATCAACCAGCAGCATCAGCAGCAGGCCAATGGTGCCGACGATCAGCGGCTGCGGCGATTTCGACGGTGCGATACCGCGTCCCATCAGCAAGGTCAGACCCAGCAGCACCACAACCACGGCAACACCATTGCCAATCGGAGCAGCCGCGGCAATCTTGGCTTCCAGAGCTGAGGCCAGTTCTTCCTCGCTCAGGCGTGTGGACGCGGCCGTTCCACCGGCTGCGTCGATAGCCTCTTGCTCGGCTACGGCCTGATCCCATGCAGATTGCCCGTGCAGCTCGATCATCGATGCCTGACACTCCGCCGACACGTTGGTGCGCAGCGAGGCGCCGGCGCCGATATCCGAAAACGCAGAGACATTGATATTCTGGCTGCCTATCACACCGGCGCTGCCCAGCAGAACCGCGCCCACGATCAGCGCGACCGGCGCCCCCAGAAGCCAGGTCAGCCCTTCGGCACGGGTGATCGGCTCACCGCTTCCGCCCGTCATCTCAACCGCTGGTGCCTTTTCCGGGTTCAGCAGCGCATAACCAAAGGCGTAAAGCGCATAGAGCAAGGCCAGCATGATCCCCGGCAATAGCGCCGCCTGGAACAAAGTACCCACCGAGACAACAGCAGGCTCACCCAGATAGGTCAACGCATCGGTGCATCCGGCCTCAACAGCGCGGGTTTCCTGCGCGGTGGAATACAGATCTCCGGCCAGCGTGCCTAGCAGAACGATCACGATCGAGGGCGGAATGATCTGTCCCAGCGTTCCCGAGGCCGCAATCACACCAGTCGCCAGTTCTGGCGAATAGTTGTTCCGCAGCATGGTCGGCAGCGCCAGCAGGCCCATGGTCACAACGGTCGCGCCCACGATCCCGGTCGAAGCCGCCAGAAACGCGCCCACAACCACGATCGACACGGCCAGACCACCCGGCAGGGGGCCAAAGACACGCGCCATCGTGGTCAGCAGGTCGTTGGCAATCTTCGAGCGTTCCAGCGTGATACCCATCAGCACGAACATCAGCACAGCCAGCAGGGTCTCGATGGATTGACCTGCCAGAACACGCTCGTTGATACGGTTCACGATGAACGAGACGTTGCGGTCCAACGCGGTTTCCCAACCCTGCACAAAAACCGGCTCGGCGATCCTCGGTAAGTCCGGATATCGGAACACGGAAACGGTATCGGGTTTAACCCCTGAATTGACCAGATCCCGATAGGCTTGTGATCCGGTGTCAATCGCCTGGTGGATCAACAGCCCTGCACTGTCCAGCGCCGCGATGATCCCGAAGGAAATGATCCCTGCCCCACCAATGGCAAAGGCCACCGGAAAACCGGAAAGGATGCCTCCGAAAAGGCAAAAGAATACGATAATGAGGCCTATCTCGACGCCATCAAGTCCGAATAGCATTGTCTTGGTCTCCGTCCTTAATGTGCGCCTTCGTAGGCTTCTTCACCCTCGCCAAGGGTGTCCTTGTCGAGGTATTTTCCAACACTGTCCGGTCCTTCAACGTATTCCAGATACGATCGGTACAGGAAGGCGATCGCGTGCAAGAACACCATGGCCGCGAAGCAGACCAGCAGGATTTTGAATAGGAAATAAGCGTTGAATCCGTTTGGGCTGAACCCGATGGTTTCCACGTTCCACCGCAGCGCGCGGGACTTCGCGATCAACCGATCCAGCGCGTCACTGGCCGATGGTTTCGGTACGATCAGGTGCCGCCACATGAAATACCAGCCATACATCCATGTCAGCACGGCGATGGGCATCATGAAAAACAACGATCCCAGCATATCGATCACGCGCTTGGCCCGGTGGCTGATCCCGGCATAGACCAGATCGACACGTACATGACCGCCCTGAACGAAGGTGTAGGTGCAGCACAGGCAAACGACCATCGCGTTATAAAGCTTCAGCTCTTCCGCGTACCAGCTGATGTCCTGATTGAACGGTATGCCCAGACCAAAAGACATGTCCGGCCGCGCAAACACCCGTTGCATGAAAACGATAACGATTTGCTGAATCACCATCAGCAGTCCCGCCCAGGCAAAGAAACGCCCCGTCGTGTTGGCGAACCCTTCGAGGACGCGCACCATCGCCCACATGAAGCTCCGGTAGTAGAACCCGATGGCCGTCAAAACCAGAAAGAAGGTGAATACCACAAAGAAGAACTCGACCGATCCGCCGTAATAGACAAAGCGCATGATTGCTTCTTTGTCCGACCAGTTCAGCCAGAGTTGCGGATGCGTGATGGCGTATCCGAAATTATAGAAGGCTTCGGCGATGTTCTGAACGAACCAGATCAGTCCGTTCCACAGGGCGCCAAAGAACGAGATACCGTTATCGTCCTGCATGTTGTCCCCAGGTCGTATCGGTTGCACTGCTATTGTTTGCGGCTTTGTCCGAACCGCGCATGTGCAACAGGAAAGGTTTCCCCACTATTGCGGGGAAACCAGTCTAGCATAGTTTCAAGAATTAACCGCGTACGCGGTCGCGCTGCGTGGTGTAAGCACCCGACGACAGGTTCAACCAAGCCGACGACGCGGCCATCGACGCCATCGCGCTGTCGTGGATTTTCTTGAACAGTTCATCACCCATGTTTTCATCCAGAACTTCTTGGCTGGCCTGACCGAAGGCATCCCAAACGCTGTCCGGGAATGCCAGAACCTTCACGCCACCCGACTGCAGACGCTGCAGAGCGGCACCATTGTTGGCAAGGAATTGCGCCAGGTTCCACTGGTGCGCTTCGGCGGCGGCAAGCTCGATGATCTTTTGCTGCGCCGGGGTCAGCTCATCGAAGACATCGCGGTTGGTTGCCAGGGAAAGACCCGCTGCCGGCTCGTGGAAGCCCGCTGTATAGAAAGTCTTGGTGATTTCCTGGAAGCCCATCTTTTCGTCGGCCCATGGACCGATCCATTCGGTGCCGTCGATCGCGCCCGAGGACAGTGCCTGGTAAACTTCGGAACCGGGGATGTTCTGAACGGATGCACCCAGCTTGCCCAATGCCTGCCCGCCAAGACCCGGCATCCGGAACTTCAGGCCCTGGAAATCTTCGGGGCCGTTGATCTCTTTCGAGAACCAGCCGCCCGCCTGCGCGCCGGTGTTCCCGGCGAGGAAGGATTTCAAACCAAAGATTTCACCCAGTTCGTCATGTAGCTCCATGCCGCCGTCATGGTAGTACCAGTTCACCTGTTCCTGCGCGGTCATGCCGAAGGGAACGGCGGTGAAGAAGGCATAGCCAGGGTGCTGACCGACGAAGTAGTAGTCAGCCGCGTGATACATATCGGCCTGACCCGACGATACGGCGTCAAAAACCTCAAACGCGCCAACCAGTTCACCGGCGGCTTTGATGTCAATCGTAAGGCTGCCATCCGACATCGTATTAATGCTGTCTGCACACCGCTGCGCGCTGTCAAACACACCTGCCGCACCACGACCCCACGAGGTCACCATGGTCAGGGTACGATTACCCTGCGCATAGGCCGGAGCTGCCAGCGTGGTGGCCGCAGCTGCCGAGCCGCCCAGAGCAGATGTTTTCAGAAATGAACGACGATCCATATGAGTGTTCCTCCCCTACATATTCTAAACCCGGACAAAAATCCGGGCGCAGTCGTTGTCAGTGCGCGTCAGACTAAGGGGCAGGTCATGAATGTGAATACCTATTACTGCGTAGACGGCCGGGTTTTTCGGGCCTCAACGACTGAAAACGCGCAAGTTACAAAGAATTCCCAAGATTTCTGGCCAATATAATGCGCGTGTGACCCAAAAATTTTGCATTTTCCCGCGCGCTTGCGTATCGATTCGACCATGAGGGGACTTCGAAACCTGATCTCACTGACCTATGGCCAGAAGCTGTCGCTTGTTGCGGCAATTCCACTGGTCGTGGCCGTGGCAGCAATTGCGTTGCTGGTCGCCCATGAATCCCGCGCAACCGCCGAGCGCGAGATTCAGGCGCTGGAGCGCCGGTTGATCGAAGCCAAGAAAGAAGAGCTGAAGAACTACGTCACGCAGGCCAGGAACGGTTTCGCCTATATCTACGGACGTGCCTCGCCTGATGATCATGTCGCCAAAAAACTGGTAACGCAGATCCTGTCCGCAATGATCTACGGGAAAGACGGATTCTTTTTCGTCTATGACTATGACGGCAACAACCTCGTTAGCCCGCGTCAAACCGAGTTCATCAACCGCAACTGGGAGGGCCTGACAGACAGCGACGGCATCCCGATTGTGGACGAGTTCATCAGCCTCGCCCGGCAAGGGGCTGGTTGGCACAGCTTTATGTGGCAAAAGCCTTCGACCGGGGAAGAGGCGCAGATGATCGCCTACGTCGTCGGCCTGCAGGATTGGCAATGGGCCGTCGGCACCGGCGTCTTCATCGACGATATCGTGGCGACCGTCGCCAACGCCCGGGCAGAAGTCGAAGCGCGCGTACAGCGCACCTTCTTGTATATTGGTGGTATCGTTGTGGCCGCCGTGCTGATTGTCTTTGCCTCGGGCATGTTGCTCAATGTCCGCGAGCGACGGCTGGCAGATGCCAAGCTCAAGGAACTGACCCAGCGGGTTTTTGACGCGCAGGAAGAAGAGCGCGGCCGCGTAGCGCGCGAATTACACGACGGGATCAGCCAAATTCTTGTCGGGGTTCGTTACGCGCTGGACAACACAAGGCGACGGATGGATCGCGGAGACGATGATGGCGCCCGCGCGCCCTTGGACAAGGGCATCGACCACCTCGGCACCGCCATCACCGAAGTCCGCCGCATCAGCCGCGATCTGCGCCCCGGCGTCTTGGACGATCTGGGCCTCGGCCCCGCCCTGAAAACGCTGACCGACGATTTCCGAGAACGCACTGGGATCGAGACCGAGTTCACGACGGTGGTGTTCCGAAACCGTCTGGATCAGGACAGCAAGATCGCCCTCTACCGCATCGCGCAAGAGGCCCTGACGAATATCGAACGCCATTCTGGCGCAACCCGTGTTAATATCGACCTGCGCGGCCATAAAAAAGGCGCCACGATGCGCATCACCGACAACGGTCGGGGCCTGCCCAACGGACAGGGTCAGGCAAGCACCGGGATCGGGTTGCGCAACATGCAGGAACGTATCGAACAGCTTGACGGCTCCCTGCGCATTCTGTCATCACGCGGCCCGCGTGGCGGCACCGTGATCGAGGCCAGTCTGCCGCTCAGCCACCTGCTCCCGCCGCGGGAAGATGCATCTCCGAACCGAAAGGCCGGTACATGACAATCCGAGTACTCATTGTAGACGATCACCCGATGGTGGCCGAAGGGATCCAGTCGATCCTTGAAAGCTATCCCGAAATCGCGGTAGTCGGCACGCTCGGCACTGGTCAGGAGGCTGTTGACCAGGCTACAGACCTTTCCCCTGATGTCATCCTGATGGATCTTAACATGCCTGGTCTCGGCGGTCTCAGCGCAACCGAGATGATCCTCGAGCGTTTGCCCAACACCCGCATCCTGATCCTGTCGATGCATGACAGCCCGGAATACATCTCGACCGCGCTCAGCCACGGTGCCAAGGGCTATGTGTTGAAAGACGTCCCGACAGACGAGATCAAACAGGCCATCGATGCTGTGATGCGCGGCGAGCAATACCTGTGCACCGGGGCAAGCGGATCACTGGAACCCAAGAAAGACAGCGCACGCGAGGCGCTGACTGGGCGCGAACAGACGATCCTGCTGGAACTGGCACAGGGTAAATCCAACAAAGAGGTCGCCCTGGCACTGGAAATCTCGGTGCGCACGGTGGAAACCCACCGCAAGAACATCAAGCGCAAGCTGGGGATTTCCTCCACCGCCGGCCTGACCCGCTACGCTCTTGAACATGGGGTACTGCAAGGCACCAGCCCAGGCTTCTAGGCGCACCCGCAGCGCGGCACGCGCTGCCCGGCCCAACCGGCGGAGATGTGCCGCAGGCGCGTTGACAGCGGGCGGGAGCGCCTAACCTCTCGGGCGGATGTCCTGACCAAAAAACACCAGCGTGCCATCTTCGTCGATGACATGAAACTCGCGTTGCTGATAGGGCTGATCGAAAGGTGGGCGCACCCGTCCATTGGGAAGATCTGCCAATCGCGTACTCAGGTTCTCATACAGTTCGTCGATCCCATCCACATCTATGTAAAACGATTGATCATCCCCCAACGGCAGGCCGTCGTCGCGCGGTGGGCATTCCAGCAACCGGATGGCCACAGAGCCCAAAGACAGGAACGCGTAATTGTCCTGCCGGAACCCGCAGGAAAACCCCAAACGGTCGCAATAGAATTCAATCTGCTTCTGCAAGGATGAACACAGAACAAAAGGCGTAAGCTGCAATATCTCTGGCACCAGTACCTCCGGCCGCAGAATAACTCAGCCATAGCCTAGCACATCTTAGTCCAGCAACTGATCCTTTCTCAGCCCCTCTCGTTCATGATGACGCGGCAAAACCCGCCCATAGAGTTGCTGCGTGCGTTCGACGCTGCCGCACATCCCCTCGGCCTCGACAAACGAGAATATCCCGACATAGCGGTTGCGCGCGCCCTCTACCGGAGCCACCCGGTGCAACGCATATCGCCCCTTGAAGATCTGCAGATCACCCGGCTGCAGTTTCAGTTCACGCACTCTCGACATATCCCCGTCCAGAATGGACGCCACTTCTCTGAAATTCTCATCCGCAGCAGTTCTCAGGTTTGGGACATATTCAAATGCTCCCCCGGCCTCACCGTTCTGAATGGCCAAAGTGACAGTGTAGTTGTTGGTGTCGAAATGCCACGGGAACCCCTGCCCCTCTTCCACCACGTTGATGATCACATCGGCCAGTGGATCGTCGTAGCGAAAGAACCGGTCATCAGTTTCATTCAGAGCGTCACGTATAAACGGCATGAAGCCCTCGAACTCATATATGCGACGTAATGGGCCGGTTTGGGGAAAGTTATCTGCCGGAACAAACGCGTTCGAGCGGTCGAAGAAACGGCGTATCGGGTGGCCGATCCCAAAGCTCGGATCATCCTTGGTAAAATAGGCGTTTGTCCTGTTGAAAGACCGGTGCGCCCGGGGCGCGACAGCGACTGCTTCTTTGACCAGCGCTTCAAGCCCCGCCTCATGGGCAAACCTTGGCAAAACCGCGCACCCGTCCTCATCCAATTCCCGTCGCAGATCCGAAATCAACTGATCATAGGCGCGCGAGCCCGGGCAATCGATGGGATATCGACCAAGATCCACCAAATCCGCCAACATGAACCACCTCCCTGAACGCACTCTTTGGGAATAGCGTGCATCAGGGACAGGAGGGCCTCATGTCAGTTTAAGACATTGCACTGGCGTAATCTGACAAGTGTGAATTCGGATTCTCTCCCTTCCCACAGACCTTAATTGGCGGATATTCCCAACCTGCGTCAATCTGCGCAATAAAATGTCGCAAAATCCACCCATCAGGTTACAAAATTGGTGCAATTGACTGTTGACGCCCCGTCGCACCGCTCATAATGTCCCAGCACGCAAAAAAGGAGCCTCTGGCGATGAAAGCGCTAGTCGTAATCGTAGGAACAACGCGCATGGGCCGGTAACGGTAAACCATAATCGAACCCATGCGCCTCCGAAAAATCTCGGGGGCTTTTTTTATGCAAAACGCAAGACACATGTCGCGAACGGAGCAAAGCAGATGACACGTGAGATGACCGGCGCAAAAATGGTGGTTCAGGCCCTCAAGGATCAGGGCGTGGACACGGTATTCGGATACCCCGGCGGCGCCGTGCTACCGATCTATGATGAGATATTTCTGCAGAACGACATCCGTCACATCCTGGTGCGGCATGAACAGGGCGCGATCCACGCCGCTGAAGGTTATGCGCGGTCGACAGGCAAACCCGGCGTAGCCCTTGTGACATCCGGTCCAGGCGCGACCAATGCGGTGACGGGTCTGACGGATGCATTGCTGGATTCGATCCCAATCGTAGTTCTGACCGGACAGGTCCCGACCTTCATGATCGGCTCTGACGCCTTTCAGGAAGCCGACACCGTTGGCATCACCCGCCCCTGCACCAAGCATAACTGGCTGGTGAAGGACACGGATTCGCTGGCCGATACCATTCACGAGGCGTTCCACGTCGCCACCTCGGGCCGCCCCGGTCCGGTGCTGATCGACGTTCCCAAGGACGTGCAGTTTGCCTCGGGCGAGTATTCGCCCCCCAAACCCTCGACCTCGCACTATCAGCCGGTTTTGAAAGGCGATCTGGAAGAGATCACCGAACTGGTCGCAGCTATGGAGACAGCAAAGAAGCCCGTCTTCTACACCGGCGGCGGCGTCATCAACTCGGGTCCGGCGGCCAGCCAGTTGCTGCGCGAACTGGTGGACGCAACCGGATTCCCGATCACCTCGACCCTGATGGGTCTGGGTGCCTATCCGGCATCGGGTGAGAACTGGCTGGGCATGCTGGGGATGCACGGGTTGTACGAAGCCAATCTCGCGATGCATGACTGCGACCTGATGATCAATATCGGCGCGCGGTTCGATGACCGTATCACTGGTCGGATCGACGCGTTCTCGCCGAATTCGAAGAAGGCGCATATCGACATCGACCCGTCATCGATCAACAAGGTCATCCGTGTTGATATACCGATTGTCGGCGATGTAGGCCATGTGCTCGAGGATATCCTCAAGGTCTGGAAGGCACGCGGTCGCAAGACCGACGCGGCCGCCGTCAAGCAATGGCAGGCACAGATCAGCGACTGGCGCAAGGTCAACTGCCTCGCCTACACCAACAGCGAAAAGACCATCAAGCCGCAATACGCGCTGCAACGACTTGAAGAGCTGACCAAAAACCACGACCGTTACATCACCACCGAAGTTGGCCAGCACCAGATGTGGGCGGCGCAATACCTCGGGTTTGAAGATCCCAACCGCTGGATGACGTCGGGCGGCCTGGGCACGATGGGCTATGGCTTCCCTGCCTCTGTTGGCGTGCAGATGGCGCATCCGGACGCGCTGGTGATCAATGTGGCCGGTGAAGCCTCGTGGCTGATGAACATGCAGGAAATGGGCACCGCGGTTCAGTACCGCCTGCCGGTGAAACAGTTCATCCTGAACAACGAACGTCTTGGTATGGTCCGCCAGTGGCAGGAGCTGTTGCATGGCGAGCGGTACTCGCAATCGTGGTCCGAAGCCCTGCCCGATTTCGTCAAACTCGCCGATGCGTTTGGCGCCAAAGGCATCCTGTGTTCCGATCCCGCCGATCTGGATGACGCGATCATGGAGATGCTCAACTATGACGGCCCGGTGATCTTTGACTGTCTGGTTGAAAAGCACGAGAACTGCTTTCCCATGATCCCGTCGGGCAAAGCGCATAACGAGATGCTGCTGGGCGAGGCCGAGACGCAGGGCGTGATCGATTCCAAAGGCTCGGTGCTGGTTTAAAATTCGACGAATTTTGTCGGGCGTCCCGCGCGCCCGACACCACATGGATGATGAAAGGGACATAAATGTCTGCCCTACATATCAAAAAAGGCTCCACCCGCCACTCGGCCTATAATCTACGGCCCACCTTCTCGGATGTTCAGGAACGCCATACGATTGCGGTTTTAGTCGAAAACGAACCCGGTGTTCTGGCCCGTGTGATCGGCCTGTTCTCGGGCCGTGGCTATAACATTGAAAGCCTGACCGTGGCCGAGGTGGACCACACCGGTCACCTCAGCCGTATCACCATCGTCACCACCGGCACACCGCAGGTGATCGAACAGATCAAGGCCCAGTTGGGCCGTATCGTGACAGTCCACGACGTGCATGACCTGACCGTTGAAGGAGACTCGGTCGAGCGTGAGCTGGCGATCATCAAAGTTGTCGGCGCCGGCGACAAACGGGTCGAGGCACTGCGGCTGGCCGATATCTTCCGCGCTAACGTGGTCGATAGCACACTGAACTCCTTTATCTTTGAAATCACCGGAGCACCGGACAAAATAGACGCATTTGCCGATCTGATGCGCCCGTTGGGCCTGGTCGAAGTTGCCCGCACCGGCGTCGCAGCCCTGCTGCGCGGCGAGTGAGTATTGCCCCCACCCTGTCGGCGCGTCCGGCAAGGGTGGGGAATTCGGTTCGTCGACCGAATTTGGCCACCGTGAACGTGCCAGGTGCAATAAAGCCAAAAAGATCACGCAAAATAAAATAAAGCCTATTGCGTTTATAGCATTGAACGTTAGCCTCTGGATAAGACGAGGCGTTGGGATGCGCCCGTTCGTGTCATCTGTACGATTTCTACGTAGTATCGCCCTGTCGGTCGATCACCTTGCGTATATCGAAACAAGTCGCGAGAACCTGGGACGCCTATGACCAATTCCATCCGTAACCCGGACGAGCTGCGCCGTATGTTCGGTGCGAACCTCAGGCTTCTTGCACAACAGTACACGTCGGTATCCGAACTTTGCCGACAACTCGGGATTAACCGCACGCAATTCAACAGATACTTGGGTGGCGAAAGCTTTCCCCGCCCCGATGTGCTGGACCGTATCTGCCGTTTTTTCGAAGTCGACGCCCGTATTCTGCTGCGGCCACTGGACGAGATTGACCACGCGCCCAAGCACCCGGCAGCCTCGGCCTTGACCGATTTCCTGGGCTCTGGCCCGACGACGCTGACCGAAAGCCTGTTCCCGGCCGGGTTTTATTATGCCACCGAAACCGAGTTGGACGAAACCCAGCCTTCGCGGCACAGGCTGTTTCACGCGCGCCGACTGCCGCAATGTACGCTTGTGCGAGGATACGAGCCACGTCCCGGAATGCCCGGAGCCGCCCCGAACGACCGCGAGGTTCAGGGGATCGCCGCCTGCGCCGGGCGGCAGATCTATATCCTGATGTCCAGCCGAGCGTCGCAGAATAGCCGGATTTATCTGGTGACGCGCGGGTCGGACGGAAACTCAAACCGGTGGCGCGGCGTAGCGATCTGCCTGTCGAAAACCACTGCCAGCGCCACAACGACCCGACGGATTCTTCTGCGCCATCTGGGTGAAAACCCCTCGGCGATACTGGCGGCGGCGCGCACCGCACGCCGCTCGGAAAGGCCTGTTCAGCAGGTCGTCGGATAATTCATCCCGCACCCTGATCGGACGACTGAGTGATTAACCGATACAGGTGCCAGCTTGCGTGACCCAACAGCGGCAACACGATCAACAGCCCCAAAAACCACGGTATCATCGCCACAAACGTCAGGATCGCGATGAACGCAGCCCAGACCAGCATCACACCCAGATGGTCCCGCACATAGGCGAAGCTGGCGATCATGGCGGTCACGAAATCCAGTTCCCGGTCCAACAGCATCGGGATCGAAAGCACCGTGATCATATACAGGATCGTCGCAAACACCGCGCCCACGGCGGTTCCCACAGCCAGCATCGTCAGCCCGTTGGCGGTGAAGTACACTTCCAATGAAGTCGAGACATTGGTCATCGTCGACAGTCCCATGAACAGGGCAAAGATCATATGGCCCAGAAAGAACCAGAACAGAAACATCACCACGATGATCGCGCAGATCGAGGGCAATTGACGCCGCCCCTGCTGTATGACAACGCCGAAAATGGCGCTGAAATCCAAAGTCTCCCCCTGCTCCAGCCGATGCGACACTTCATACAGCCCGACCGCAGCGAATGGTCCCAGCAGGGGAAACCCGATCGCCGCAAGCACCAGCCAGTACGAGGTACCTGTCTGCACCGTAACCCAGGCGATCGCCCATCCCGCCAGCACGTAGAAAGCGGCGAACAACAAGCCAAAAACCGGCGCGCGCCGGAAATCGACCCAAGCCCTGTGCAACGCTTCGCGCAGCATTCCCATGTCCACCGGCCCCATGTCCGGAACGCCGAAGGGTTTGTCCATTATGTCTCTCCTCCCTTGCCGGCCCTGAAATCAGGCCGGTCGTTTTTGCGGCCACCCGGTTGCGGCGTGATAGGCCGCACCGATTGACAGGATATGTGGGTCCGATCCATGCGGGCCAAAGACCTGCATCCCCATCGGCAGCGCCTCGGCCCCGAAGCCAACGGGCACTGACAGGCATGGCAAGCCGATCAGACTGACCGGTACCATGACCTCCATCCATCGATGATAGGTATCCATCTCTGTCCCGGCGATATCCGTCGGGTAAGGCGTTTCAATCTCGAACGGCCAGACCTGCGCTGACGGCAGGACCAGCGCGTCGTAGTTTTGAAACAGTTCCACCGCAATTCGGAACCACTCTGATCGTGTGACGCTGGCCTCGTGCACCTGCATCGCAGTCAGGGCCAGCCCCCGGTCCAGTTCCCACAGCGCGGTGTCTTTCAACGCCGCTCGTTGTTCCGACAACTCTGCAAGGCTGGCGGCCACGCTCCACGCGCGCAACGTGATCCAACTGTCCCAAATCCGGTCGGCCGCAAAAGGCGCAGCAATCGGAACAACCTCGGCCCCAAGTTGCGCAAACACATCCAGCGCGTCCCGGCATAACTCGCGAATGCCGTCCTGAAAAGGATAGACCCCACTCCAATCATCCAGCCAACCGATCCGCAGCCCGTGCATATCGGCAGCCTGAACCGGCGACACTGTTTGGCTTTTGTTCCCATTAGGCTGCCGCGAATCTGGCCCCGAGATCACATCTAGCAACAGGCCCAAATCCTCGGGGCTGCGCGCCATGGGGCCAAGCGTGGACAGTTGATGCAGATACCCGTCGCCCACAGGTTCGGACGGCACCCGCCCCCAGCTTGGCCGAAACCCGTAGACATTGTTCCATGCGGCCGGATTACGCAGACTGCCCATCATATCTGACCCGTCCGCCAAGGCGACCATCCCGGTCGCCAGCGCAACAGCCGCACCGCCTGACGACCCACCACAGGTCCGCGCCGAGTTATAGGAGTTGCGCGTTGCCCCATAGACCGGGTTGAAGGTATGAGACCCCAGCCCGAACTCCGGCACATTGGTCTTGCCAATCAGGATCGCCCCCGCCGCCCGCATCCGAGCGGCAATCAGGTCATCGTTCTGCGGCACATGATCCTTAAAAACGGGCGAACCCTGAGAGGACACGATCCCCGCAACATTGACCAGATCCTTGACCGCAATCGGCAACCCATGCAGCGGCCCCCGGTTTGGCCCGGTATCCAATGCACGTGCCTCGGCCAGCAAATCATCTGGATCGCGCAAGGCCACAATGGCATTTGCCGACCCGTTGACCGCGTCGATCCGCGCCAAAGTCCGCTGCATCACTTCTACTGCTGACAACCGCCCTGCGGCGATCGCGTTCAACAAGTCGATTGCAGTCGTTTGGCTCAGATCCATTCCCGGCTCGTGCCTCCTCGGGGATCAGCCTAGCCGGGGCACTTCTCTATTTAAACCCACTGTTTGAATACATCTTTTGGCAAAGTCGGCTGGTGATCGGCAGGGCTACTGGCCAAATCTCAAGTTGCTGTCGGGCCCAAGGAAATATTTCATGCACAGAACGATCGACAAGAGGCTGAGGATAAGCCACACACCACCCCACAGCATGGTGGTGCCACCGAATTCCTCGGCCAACATATACGCGTCCGAACGTATGCCCGAGCGGCGGATCGTGTCGTCAAAAATATCATAGGGAACATAGATCATGCTGGTCAGTCCGATGATCCGGAGAAACAGGTCACATAGAGGACGACTCAGATACCAGCCCATGGCGCACATCCCAACACCAACAACACCACAGAACAGCATCGCAAATGGCTCGCGGACGTAAAGTAGGGTCACCAACAGCATGACCCCGCCGAAACCGCCCAGCACGGCCCTGTCCCAATGCGTGCGCAGCGCAATGAACAAGAGCCCCATGCCAAGTGCCAATGATCCGAGATAGCCCGCCGACAGGGTCAGAAAGCGATTGCCACCTCGGGCCATCACAAGCCCACCCTGTCGCGGAGAAATGGTGAAGCTTTCCACCGATCCGCCGGTTACGACAACCACGATTGCGTGCGAAAGCTCGTGCAGGAAAACGACAAGAATCTTCAGCGGAAGCACGACCGGAGTATGCCAGAGCGCAAACACCAACGTGACAATCACGATCAGTTGCCAGTGGCCTTTGATCATGCTCATCACTTGTATCCCGCAGGTCTGCAGTTAGCCTTCGCCCCGCGCCTCGGACCGGCTTTTGCCTGCCACGTTCAACGCCAGCGTTGCCGCCATAAACCCATCCAGATCACCGTCCAGTACCCCTTTGGTGTCCGAGGTTTCATGGTTGGTGCGCAAGTCCTTGACCATCTGATAGGGCTGTAACACGTAAGACCGGATCTGATTTCCCCAGCCCGCATCGCCCTTGGCCTCATGCGCCGCGTTGATGTCGGCGTTGCGACGGTCCAGCTCCTGCTGATACAAACGCGATTTCAGCGCTTTCATCGCGATATCCCGGTTCTGGTGCTGCGATTTTTCGGACGAGGTAACGACAATCCCGGTCGGGATGTGGGTGATCCGTACCGCCGAATCCGTGGTATTCACGTGTTGACCGCCCGCACCGGACGAACGATAGGTATCGATGCGAATATCGGACGGGTTGACCTCGATCTCGATATTGTCGTCGACCACAGGATAGACCCAGACCGAACTGAACGAGGTGTGCCGCTTAGCCGCCGAGTCATAGGGCGAGATACGCACCAGCCGGTGCACACCGCTTTCGGACTTCAACCAACCATAGGCGTTATGGCCGGAAATCTTGTAGGCCGCGGATTTGATCCCCGCCTCTTCGCCTGCGGTCTCAGATTGCAGCTCGACCGTATAGCCCTTTTTCTCGGCCCAACGCACATACATCCGCGCCAGCATTGAGGCCCAGTCGCAGCTTTCGGTACCGCCTGCGCCCGAGTTGATTTCAAGGAAGGTGTCATTGCCATCTGCCTCGCCATCCAGCAGCGCCTCAAGCTCTTTCTTGGCGGCCTTCGCCCCCAGTTTTTTGATGGCGTCCTCGGCGTCGTTGACGACCTCTTGGTCCTCTTCCATCTCACCCAGTTCGATCAGTTCAATATTGTCGCTTAGATCGGTCTTGATCGACTCATAGGTCTCAATCGCATCCACCAGCATCTGACGCTCGCGCATCAGTTTTTGTGCGTTCTCGGGATTGTCCCACAGGTTGGGATCCTCGACACGCGCATTGAATTCCTCAAGGCGATGAGGCGCGGTTTCATAGTCCATACGCTGCGCCAGCAGCTCCAGTGACTTTTCGATTTCCGCCACGGTATTCTGGGTTTCGGCGCGCATGGTCTTGTTCCAACTAGCTCAATCAGGCCTGCGTGATAGCAAGAGGTTCAGGCCACCACAAGACAGCGGTGACCCTAAACACTTCTGTTGTCAGTAAAGGCCGCCGGTTGAAAGATCGCCCTGGCTTGCATTGGGCCCAACCGTGACGGTGTTACCGGTCGACGTGGTGACCTGACGGCCCGAACTGGCTTCCTCGAACAGCGGCAGGTCTGATCCCATGGCGAAACCACCGTCATACACTCGGTCGATAAAGCCATCGACGCCATCGCGGAAGTATTCGGCCACGACATAGTCGCCGGTCGCATCCGCAGGTAGGCGTGCGCCGCTGAAGCGGTCGATCTTGATGAAATGTCCACCCTCGGGCACTTCAAACGGGCCGCCCCCGTATTTCTCAACCGCTTTTTCCATAAAGCTCTGGAACACCGGGCCGCACATGGTGCCACCGTAGGCCCCCTGACCCATCGGGCGTGGACGGTCATAACCGATATAGCAGCCCGCCACGATGTTCGAGGTAAACCCGATGAACCACGCATCCTTGGATTCGTTGGTCGTTCCGGTCTTACCCGCGGTCGGCACCGGCAGATTGACGACACGGGATGCCGTACCGCGATCCACCACACCCTTCATCATCGAGGTCAGCTGATAAGCAGTAATCGCGTCCATGACCTGAGAGCGGTTGGTCTCGATAGTCGGGGATTCATCAGGTTCCAGCCAAGCCGAGTTGCAATCCAGACACTGGCGGTCGTCGTGACGGTAGATCGTCTTGCCGAACCGGTCCTGAATACGATCAACAAGAGTGGGTTCGACCCGTTCCCCACCATTTGCGAACATCGCATAGGCAGCGACCATTTTGTACAGCGTGGTTTCTTCGGATCCCAGCGAGTTGGCAAGGAAAGCACCCATGCGGTCGTAAACACCGAACCGTTCCGCGTACCCCGCCACAACCGGCATCGTGACCTCTTGCGCCAGACGAATGGTCATCAGGTTCCGCGATTGCTCGATCCCCGTGCGCAACGGCGTCGGACCGTAGAATTTGTTCGACGAGTTCTTGGGGCGCCACAAGCCCTGCGGTGTATTCACCTCGATCGGGGCGTCCACAACGATGGTCGCAGGGCTATAGCCGCTGTCCAGCGCGGCGGCGTAGACGAAAGGCTTAAAGCTCGACCCTGGCTGTCGCTGTGCCTGCGTGGCGCGGTTGAACACCGAATCCTGATAGGAAAATCCACCCTGCATCGCCAGAACACGGCCCGAGTTCACGTCCATCGCGACAAAGCCGCCCTGCACTTCGGGCACCTGACGAGCGGACCACTGCCCCTCTTCCCCGGCCATTACCAGAATGACGTCGCCGCGTTTGAAGTTGGCAGAAAAGTCGCCCTGCATCCATTTGATGTCGGACCGCGGAATGACACCATCCGCCGGGCCGTTTTCAATGCCCACGGTCAGCGACTGTTCGGCCACGTTCAGAACCACTGCCGGGTACCATTGCGCCGGCAACACCACGTCGCGGGGGATTTCCATGATTGCCAGCGCGTCGCGCCATTGGGCTTCGTCGGCCAATTTCGCCTCGGGGATCACTTCGCCCGTACCGCGCCACTTGCCGCGCGACCGGTCGTATTTCTGTAGGGCGGTGCGCAGGGCCTTGGCGGCCTCGACCTGCATTTCCTCATCGACCGAGGCGCGGACGGTGAAGCCGCCGGTAAAGAACTCACCCTCACCGAAATCCTCGCTCAGTTGGCGGCGGATTTCGTCAGTGAAATAATCGCGCGGCGGCAGCGCGGTGCGGAAGCTTTCGAAGTCGCCGTTCTGTACCGAACGCAGCGGCATCTCAACCTCGGCGTCATAGGTCGCCTGATCGATAAAGCCGTTCTGCCGCATTTCCCGTAAAACATAGTTGCGGCGATTCAGCAGGCGTTCTTTTTGCCGCACCGGATGGTAGTCCGAAGGTGCCTTGGGCATCGCGGCCAGGGTCGCGGCCTCATGCGGGGCCAATTCCTGCAGCGTTTTGTTGAAATAGGTCTGGGCAGCGGCGGTCACGCCATAAGAGTTCTGGCCCAGAAAAATCTCGTTCATATAGAGTTCGAGGATCTGTTCCTTGTCCAGCGTATCCTCAAGCCGCGTGGCGAGGATAATCTCTTTGATCTTGCGCTCGGCGCGGCGGTCACCGGACAGCAGGAAGTTCTTCATCACCTGCTGGGTAATCGTGGACGCACCGCGAACGTTTTCCCCCTTGGACTTCACGGCCTCGACCCCTGCGGCGATGATACCCCGCGGGTCATAGCCCTGATGGCTATAGAAGTTCTTGTCCTCGGCCGAGATGAATGCCTGTTTCACCAGATCGGGTATTTCCTCGGACGGCGTGAACAGACGGCGTTCCTGCGCAAACTCGTCGATCAGCTGTCCTTCACCAGAGTAAATCCGGCTGATCGTCGGCGGCTTGTACTGCGCCAGCGATTCATGGCTGGGCAGGTCACGGCCATACATCCAGAACACCGCGCCGATTACCAACGCGGCCATGAAGATACCCAAGGTGACGAGGCTGAAGATCGCCCCGAAAACGGAAAGAATGAAACGGATCACGTTGCTGCCTTTTACTCGCGCTGCCGCCTATATAGGGATGCCCCGGCGCAGGGTCAAAACACGATGGCCAATATTAGCCGGTTTGTGCCGCAGGGTCACTGGCCAATCAGGGACCGTTTGACCAGATCATCCTGCCGCCATCGCTCCAACCCGTTCAGGATACCAAGTGCCATACCTTTGCGCCATTCGGGATTTTGGATGTTTTTCAAGTCTCTGGGGCTGGACAGAAATCCAAGCTCGATCAGAACAGACGGAATATCTGCGGCCTTGAGAACCGAAAATGACGCCGAGCGGATCGGGCGGCTGTTCATGGGCCCGCCCTGCTGCGCCATTCCATCTGCCAGCGACAGCGCCAAGGCGTCCGTGCGCGGTTTTGTTTCCTGCCGTGCGATGTCAAGCAGGATGTCCGTCACCTGATCGTCCGCGCCGTTCAAATCAACACCCGAGATCAGATCGCTCCGGTCATGGCGCTCGGCCAGTTTTTGGCTCGCCACGTCCGAGGCTTCCTCGGACAATGTGTACACCGCGGCCCCATGCGCGCGCCCTTCCAAAAGGATATCTGCGTGCAGAGAAATGAACACATCTGCTTGCGCCCGATGCGCCAGTGAGATGCGGCGTTCCAGACTGACAAAATGGTCATCAACTCGGGTCAATACCACCTGATAACTCCCTGCCCGCAATAGCGTTTCTCGCAGTTCGCGCGCGAAAGTCAGCATCAGGGTTTTCTCATTGGTGCCCCCGGCTTCAGCCCCCGGATCAATCCCGCCATGACCGGGGTCCAGCATTACCAGTAAGGGGCCCGTACCGTCGCGACCGGGTCTCGCCGGTGTCACCGCAGGTTCCGGCAGGTCCCAGCCCGGTTGACGCGGCGCACCGGCACCGGCGGCGAAACTGTCGAAATCGGTGCCGCGCAGGTTCAACGACAAATGCGCCCTCCCCGTGACCTCATCCACCCTCAGATCTGAGGTATCGACGGCCAACGGCGCACCAAGCTCCAACACCATGCGCGACCAGCCCGGAACATAGGCCCCGAACCGCACGCCGCTGATCCGGTCGGTCCGCAAGAAGGTTTCGGCGTCCAGCCCGGTCCAGTCGACCTCCTGAAAATCCAGCACCATGCGGTAAGGATCGCGCAAGGTGAAGACCCGGTACGGCACCCCCTGGCTGAGCCCAAGCTCAACCCGAACGCCCGCGCGGCCGTCATCAGTGATGCGGCTTTGATCCGGCACGACGCGCGCAAGTGCATTGAAGTCCTGCGCATACGCAGTACTGATCAGCGCCCAGATCAGCGTGATGGCGTAGAAAATCCTGCTCATAGCCTCAAGTTATCCCGAGATCGTTTGACCGCCAGCCTACCTGACCCGTGCGGTTTTGTGAACGCCCTAGGCCTGCTCGGTGATCGCACCACGTTCGGCCATGAAACGACGCAACCTCAGCAGGCCTTCCTCGATATCTTCCGACGACCGCGCATAGGAAAACCGCAACGTGTGGTGCCCGCGCGCCGGGTCGAAATCCAGACCCGGCGTAACGGCAACCCCGGCCTTGTCCAGAATCTCGGCTGCAAAGGCGCGGCTATCATCGGTCAGCTCGGAAACATCCGCGTAGACATAGAAGGCCCCATCCGGCGGTGCGATGTTCGTGAAACCGGCCTTGGGCAACCCGTCCAGCATCAGCGCGCGATTGCGGCGGTAGACATCCAGATTAGCCTTCAACTCACTTTCGCAATCCATCGCGGCCAGTGCGGCCAACTGACTGGCGTGCGGAGCACAGATGAACATGTTCTGGGCGATGCGCTCGACAACACGCACCTGATCCTCGGGCACGACCATCCAACCCACGCGCCAGCCGGTCATCGAAAAATACTTGGAGAATGAGTTGATCACATAGCAATCATCCGCCAACTCCAGCGCCGTGACGGCTTTAGCCTCATATTCCAGACCGTGGTAGATTTCATCGCTGATGAAAGAGGCTCCCTGCCGCTGCGCCGCTTCGATCAGCGCACCCATCGCCGCATGATCCAACATCGTTCCAGTCGGGTTGGCGGGCGATGCCACCATCAGACCCTGCAGATCGAGCCCGGCGAAATCCGCAGGCACCGGCTGCAGACGGTTTTCCGGCGCGGTCGGCAGATCGACCGGCACCAGACCCAACGCCTTGAGAATCTGCCGGTAAGACGGATAACCCGGCGCACCGATTCCCACACGATCCCCGCTGTCGAACAGCGCCGTAAAGGTCAGCAAGAACCCACCCGACGACCCAGGCGTGATTACCACGCGTTCGGGATTCAGATCGACATTGTACCACTCGCCGTACAACCGTGCGATCCGTTGCCGCAGCGCAGGCAGGCCCAATGCAACAGTATAGCCCAGCGGGGCTTGATCCATGGCCTTGGCAAGGGCTGCGGTTGCCCCTTTGGGTGCACCGGTGCCGGGTTGTCCGACCTCCATATGGATGATGTGGCGCCCGGCCTCTTCGGCTTTGCGTGCGGCCTCCATCACATCCATCACGATGAAGGGATCGACCCCGGATCGGGTTGAGTTTCTCATGCCCATCTCCCATGTTGCAGCCATGGCTTTTGAACGCTTATCCAGGCTGGCGTCAATCCCGGCCCTGTTGCTGGTTGCAGCGACATGGATGGCAAGCGCTGTGCCATCGACCGCGCAAAGTCTGATCCGAGACCCAGATATCGAACACGGGCTACGTGAACTGGCCTTTCCTGTTCTGCGGGCCGCCGGGCTGAACACCAACCGGGTCCGGATACTGGTGGTCAATGACAGCACGTTTAACGCCTTCGTGATCGACTACGGTGCAATCTACGTTAACTACGGATTGATTCTGACTGTCGAAAGCCCCGAGATGCTGCAGGCCGTCATCGCACACGAGGCCGCCCATATCGCGAATGGGCATCTGGCCCGAAGGGTAGAAAACCTGCGCGCGGCTCAGCGAAATGCAGGATTGGGCACCGCGCTTGCGCTGATAGCCGCCGCCGCTGGTGGCGGCGAAGCCGCGGCAGGCATTGCGGCAGGAACCCAAAGCGCCGCGTTGCGCGGCTTTCTGGGGCATACGCGGGCCGAAGAATCCTCGGCGGACCAGAGCGCCGCCAGCTATCTCAGATGGGCCGGTATCTCGCCCAGCGGCATGGTGGCCCTGCACCGCAAGTTCGCTGGTCAGGAATTGCTGAGCACAATCAATCAGGACCCCTATATGCGGTCTCACCCCACCAGCCGGGAACGCCTGCGCGCTGCCGAGGCGTTTATGGAACAATTCGAGGACAGGGCACAGCCAGACCCGAATGCCGATTACTGGTTCGCCCGTGTCAAAGGCAAATTGTCCGCGTTCCTGCGGTCGCCGGGCTGGACCCTGCGACGCGCAAAGGAAGAAAGCGCAGAGGATATCCGCCTGATGCGTGAGGCTGCAGCCCATCACCAAAACCGCGATCTGGCAAAGGCGCGCGCGGCGATAGACGCCGCGCTGGCCGTTCGTCCGAACGATCCGTTCTATTATGAACTCAAAGGCCAGATTCTGCTGGAAAACCGGCAGGTACAAGAGGCGGTTGCTGCCTATGGCGAGGCGGTTGAAATGGCCCCGTACGACGCCTTGATTCTGGCCGGTTACGGCCGGGCCATGTTGGCGCAGGGTCAGACGAAGAGCGCCCTGCAAGTACTTGAAAAAGCAAGGCAGAGAGACTATCGAAATGCCCGTCTGATGCAGGACCTCGGGGTCGCATATGCGAAGGTCGGGAACAATGGCATGGCCTCGGCCGTGACCGCAGAACGATATGCCTTGCAGGGCCGGATGGCCGACGCGGGCATCCATGCAAAACGCGCCGTCAGGCAATTGCCCGAAGGATCACCGGGTTGGCAACGGGCACAGGATGTGCTGATTGCCTCGGAACGCGCAACGAAAGCAAAAAGGAAACGGAAATGATCCTCAGACATGCAGCACCCGCCCTTCTGGGGCTTTCCATGATAACCGGGCCGGCACAGGCGCTGGACCTGAATGCACTCAGCGAGGCTGAAAAGGCCGAGTTCGGCAAACAGGTGCGCGAGTACCTTCTGGAGAATCCCGAAGTGATCATTGAGGCGATCGATATCCTCGAGCAGCGCAATGCAGTTGCCGAGGCCGCAGCAGACAAGGAATTGGTTCAGGCCAATGCTGACGAATTGTTCAATGACGGGTACAGCTGGGTTGGTGGCAATCCGGACGGCGACATCACCCTTGTCGAGTTCATGGATTATCGCTGCGGTTACTGCCGCCGGGCCGTGCCCGAAGTAGCCAGCCTGCTGGCAGAAGACGGCAATATCCGCTTGGTAATTAAAGAGCTTCCGATTCTAGGCGAAGCTTCGGTCATGTCCTCGCGCTTTGCTGTCGCCACGAAACAAGTTGCTGGCGACGATGCTTATAAACAGGTCCACGATGCGCTGCTGGAATTCAGCGGAGAACCGACCGAGGTCACCTTGCGCCGTATTTCAGACGGCCTTGGGCTGGACAGTGACGCGATCATCGCGGCAATGAACAGCGACGAGGTGACCGAGGAAATCGCACAGACCCGCGCTCTGGCGCAGCGGATGAATATCTCTGGCACGCCGTCCTTTGTGCTGGGTACCGAAATGCTGCGCGGCTTTCTTCCCGCCGCACAAATGCAGCAGATCGCCGATGGTGTGCGCGCGGATCAGAGCTGATGGGCTTGGGGCGGTCTGACCGCCCCCTTCCCTTCTTACAGCCCGGACATCTGTTCGGCTCTGAGAACGTATTCGTCGTCGCGACGCCCAAAGCTGTCATCCAGCCATAGTCGAAAACCCATGATCGGCGCCGACAGGTCATAGCTGCGGCTGGACACCAGTTGCGTTCCCTTTGATGTTTTGTTGAACGTTCTCTCAAGCACCCCGCTCGTGCCGTTTGCGCCCGCCTTGGAACTGAGCGACTCGAAACGGCCGCGAAAACGCATGTCAGGTTCGCAGATCTCGATCCTCGTCATTTCCTGTATCCGGCAGTGATCATCGAATTGCTCGGTCTCTATAAAGCTGACGCCGGGTTCAACCCAGGCCATCGACACCGTGTTTTGCCGGCCGTAAGTGTCTACTGTGTCGGGCGTGACCACCAAAAAAGGCCGCAGCTCCTTTGGGCTGAGCCCCGTTTTAACTTTGCTGGAAAACGTCCTTCTTGTTGCAGGCAGATACCGATCAAGCCAACCACCGGCGTAAACGGCGAACTCCAGATACAGGAACAGGATCGACAGGACCGTGATCACGTTCTGAAGCGCAGCACCTTGGGAACTGGTGCCGTACAGCTTCATCCAACACACAAACGGAAGTGAATAAGCAACGGCTTCCGTGGTGTGTCGGATATTCGGAAACACCAACGCGATAACCATCAACACAGGCGTAATGATCGCTACGAAAGCTAGACCATATACCGGTTGAAACGGGATGCCGAACAGAATCCGGTCGTCATTCATGCCCAGGACAAGCCCAGCGATGAACGACATGAATGCAATGGCAATCAGCCTGCGTCTCTCTCGGTAAAGGCGACGTATCAATGAAATCATAAACACTCCAATCAACTATAACGTGTTGTGAAAGGCAATTGAGGCACAAGTCTGACCAGCACACTGCTGGCTCGTCCCGAGATTCAGACATTCCCCGCAGGTACAGAATTCAGCAATAATCAGCGCGTTTTCCGACCGCCGCCTCCTGCCTAGGTTCAAGTTCACAACTTTTGTATTGATCGCTTCCTTGGTCTCGGGCATTGAACCAGCGAAGTATTTGATCCAAAGCCAGAGGCACGCATGAGCAATAACAGAAAATCAGGTTTGTCCCGAGCAGCGGCCAAAGTGCGTGAGGCTGGCCGTACTCTTCGCGGAAAAAACCAGACCTCTCGTAAAACCGCGCCCCTGAGCAAAGTACCCCAAGCCGAAACGGCCGCTGAAACGCCGTTTCCCGCCGCGGATCAGGGCATCATCGTCGATATCGGCATGAATGACGGGACGGATACGTTCTACTATCGCAAAAGGGGTTTCCACGTCATTGCCGTTGAGGCCATTCCCGATCTTTGCGCTGCCGTGTCGGAGAAATTTGAAGAGCTTGGCGTCGATGGCGTCGACATCAGAAACTTCGCGGTCACCGACGGCAGCACGGACGAGGTCACGTTCTATGTGAACAAATTCAACACGGCCTGGAGTTCCGTCGACGAAGAGATCGGAAGCCGGGCGGAAGGGTCCGAAAAGATCGTCGTTCCGGCGGTTGACCTTTCGAACGAACTTCGGGACGTTTCGAAACAGATCCGCTACGCCAAGATCGACATCGAAGGCTTTGACAGCGTTGCCCTTTCGCAGCTCATGTCGCTGGAAAACCTGCCGCCTTATATCTCGGTTGAGAACGGAAGCTCGGAGATGCTCCAGACGCTCTACGAGCACGGGTACGACAAGTTCAAGTTTTCCAATCAAAAATATGTGGAGTTTCAATCCATCCCGGCAAACTCGCAGCATGGGCAAGTGTCCGATCACCAGTTCGCATCAGGCGCGTCCGGTCTGTTCGGTGAAGACCTTCCGGGGGATTGGATTTCGTATGAGGATGCAATGAAGGTTCAAAAGGGCCTGAACTTTGCATCGCAGAGTGCACCGGACAACCTGTTTGCGGTTATCATCGGCTGGTTCGACCTGCACGCAAAGCACTCATCCGCCAAATAGCAAGGAATTCAGCCCTGCCCTTTGGGCGGGTGCTGCAGTCCCAGAGGTGTTGCGAAGTCTTTGGCGCCCAAGAAAAGATGCGCGATCCGCGGGTGAAACGGATCCACATCCACTGCAGATTTCGCAGCGAAGATGTTCCCTCAGACGCGCCAAGCACCTATTCGGCCGCTTCCTGCGCTGCGTCCAGTTCTGCCGCTTTTCTCTCGACCTCTTCGACGATGTGATCGATCATCTGGTCGTTGGACATCTTGTGGCTCGCCTTGCCCGCCAGGTATACCATTCCCGACCCGGCCCCGCCGCCGGTAAAGCCGACATCGGTCATCAGAGCCTCACCCGGGCCGTTCACCACACAGCCGATGATGGAAAGGCTCATCGGCGTCTTGATGTGCTCAAGCCGTTGTTCAAGCGCCTCGACCGTCTTAATGACGTCGAATCCCTGCCGCGCGCAGGAGGGGCACGAGATGATGTTCACGCCGCGATGGCGCAAGCCCAGGGACTTCAGGATTTCATATCCGACCTTGACCTCTTCGACAGGATCGGCGGACAGGCTGACGCGGATCGTGTCGCCGATCCCCATCCACAGCAGGTTGCCCAAGCCGATGGACGATTTGATCGTACCTGACACCAGCCCTCCGGCCTCGGTGATGCCCAAATGGATGGGCGCGTCTGTGGCCTCGGCAATGCCCTGATAAGCGGCAGCCGACAGGAACACATCGCTGGCCTTCACGCTGATCTTGAAGTTGTGAAAGTCGTTGTCTTCCAGAATACGGATATGCTCCAACCCGCTTTCCACCATCGCTTCGGGGCACGGCTCACCGTATTTCTCAAGCAGGTGCTTTTCCAGAGAGCCCGCGTTCACGCCAATGCGGATCGAGCAGTTGTGGTCGCGTGCGGCCTTGATGACTTCTTTCACCCGCTTTTCTTCACCGATATTGCCCGGATTGATCCGCAGACAGGCGGCACCGGCTTCGGCAGCCTCGATCCCGCGTTTGTAGTGAAAATGGATGTCGGCCACGATCGGCACCGGGCTTTCGCGCACGATGTCCTTCAAGGCTTTCGACGATGCCTCATCCGGGACCGAGACCCGCACGATATCCGCACCTGCCTCAGCGGCTGCCTGCACCTGCGCCACGGTCGCCGCCACATCGGTTGTCAGCGTGTTGGTCATCGTCTGGACCGCGATCGGGGCATCGCCCCCAATGGCAACGTCACCGACCATGACCTGACGGGATTTGCGGCGATAAATATTGCGCCACGGGCGAACGTGATTGAGCGACATGGGGACGGGTCCAAGACAGCCTGAGTTGGGTTTTAAATAGTCCGCCTACCGGGGCATCGCAATGGCTAGATCACTCGGCGGTGTCTTCGGTGCCCTGCGCCTGAAACTCGGCTACCAGCTGCGTGATGGTGCTGTTTTGATCGGCCGGAAGATCCGCGACGGCATAGGTCTCGGCCACGGCATCCTTGGACAGGACCACGCCTTTGGCAACGGTCCCCGGCGCACCGGCCGGACCGAAATGTTCACCATTAATCGAGAAGAACACAGACCCCGACGCGCCCGCGCGCAGCAACGGCGGCTCTTCGGTCAGAGGCACTTCATACACACTGCCCTGTTCGACTGTGCCAAGGGTGCCCTCGAAAATCACACTGCCATCAGCGGCGGTGACCCGCATCCAGGCAGGATTGACCGCGACGATCTTGAGCGTTGTGTCAATCCGTTCGACCACCTGCGGCAAGGCCGGGCGTTCAACGGTATGAACCTCGGCCACTTCAACCTTGGGCAGTTCCTGCGGCTGGAACGCGCCAACTGTGCGCGGATCAAGCGTGGATATCGGCGCGTCGCGGGCGACCAGAACCGGAACGTCCAAAGCCTGAGGGCGATACAGACGGTCCAGCGCCTCGGCACTGGGGGTATCGGCAACTGCAACCTCGGTATTCACCGTACCAGCGGTATCCAACGGATCGAGATCAGACAGAACCACCGGGGCTTGTTCAACCGGGCTGACCTGTACCTGTTGGATCTTGTTCAAAACCGACCAGCCACCATAGCCAATGCCGCAGATAACGGCGATCAGAACCAGAGAAGAACCAATCGCCCGCGGTTCAATCTGACTGACAAGAGATTCCTTGCCCGGAACGAAAGGCGTGTTGGGTGAGATGAAGGGATCGCGCCCCATCGGCCCCCGCGCGGGCAGGCCACCCGAAGGTTTGCGGACAACAGACGCCTCAGCAGACATGCCATGCGCAACCTCGAACCCGCTCTCCTTGCAGAAGGCGGCGAAAGTTTCATCCGGGTTCATCCCCAAGTAACGGGCATAAGAACGCACATACCCGGCGATGAAGCCGGGTGTGTCAAACGCCTCTGGGTTCGAGTCTTCGATGGCAGCGATGTAGTTGGCTTTGATCCGCAATTCCCGCTGCACATCCAGAAGAGACTTGCCCATGGTGGCGCGTTCGCCGCGCATCATGTCGCCAAGCCGTACCTCGTAATCGTCATAGCCCTTCGGCCTGACGTCGGTATCACCTTCGGAATCGCGCTGAGATCTGCGCCCAATCATCCCTGCTGCCCCATTCTGCCTGCGCGTGTTTCGCGCCAACGGCGAATCATCCCATTAACGATTCGTCCGCTAGTTTTGTTAGCCTAAGCTTAACACGCGGCAAACACGATGCACACTTTAGCGTGAGGTTAACCAGCAAGTTCGGCGCGATTTAGCGCACAATGTGACCAAAGTTCGTCCATAGCCTGCACCAGACGGTTCATTTCGTCAGGCCCATGAACCGGTGACGGGGTAAACCGCAGACGCTCGGTTCCGCGGGGTACGGTTGGGAAATTGATGGGCTGCACGTAAATACCGAAGTCATCTAGCAACCGATCGCTGAGGATTTTGGTGTGCACAGGGTTACCCACGATCACAGGAACAATGTGGCTGCCGTGGTCGATCAGTGGCAGACCCAGTCCCTTGAGCCGCAGCTTGAGGATCTTCGCCTGTGTCTGGTGCTGCTCGCGCAGTTCTGGCGAGACCTTGAGGTGAGCAACCGAGGCCACCGCCCCTGCAGCGACCGCCGGCGGCAGCGAGGTGGTAAAGATGAAGCCCGGCGCATAAGAGCGCACGGCGTCACACATTTTCTCGCTGGCAGCGATATAGCCCCCCATCACGCCAAAGGCTTTGGCCAGGGTGCCGTTGATGATGTCGATACGCTGCGCCAGACCATCACGCTCGGTCACGCCACCACCGCGCGGGCCGTACATGCCAACAGCATGAACCTCATCGATGTAAGTCAGAGCACCGAATTCATCCGCCAGATCGCAAATCGCTTCGATCGGACCGAAATCGCCATCCATCGAGTAAACGGATTCAAACGCGATCAGCTTGGGCGCCTTGGGATCGTCTGCCTCAAGCAGCTCACGCAGATGCTCAACGTCATTGTGACGGAAGATACGCTTGGCACCACCGTTGCGGCGCACGCCTTCGATCATCGAGGCATGGTTCAGCGCGTCGGAATAAATGATCAGGCCGGGGAACAGTTTCGGCAGCGTGCTCAGCGTCGCGTCATTGGCGATATAGGCACTGGTGAACAGCAGCGCGGCCTCTTTGCCGTGCAGATCGGCCAGCTCGGCCTCAAGCTGTTTGTGGTAGACCGTGGTGCCCGAGATATTGCGTGTACCGCCCGACCCCGCACCGGCCGCATCAACAGCATCATGCATCGCGTTCAGTACAACCGGGTTCTGCCCCATGCCCAGATAATCATTGCCGCACCATACGGTGATGTTCTGCTGCGACCCGTCCGGGCGCGTCCGCACCGCGTGCGGGAAATGGCCATTCCGGCGTTCGATATCGATGAAAGTCCGGTAACGTCCTTCATCATGCAGCCTGGCAATCGCTGTATCGAGCTGAGCAGTATAGTCCACCGGTATCTCCTTACGTGCCCGACCAATGCCTTCACCGGCCGGACGTCCTTTCTGACGCGTTGACCAGACGAATCCAGATTTGCGCCGATGCGTTCCCTTGTGCCTATCACGTATAAACGACATTGGGATCACACATTTGATTTGCATCAAATATCCCCTCACGGTCGTTCCGACAAGTAAAGTTACGGCCATCAGACGCGAGGAAACGACGCAGCCCCACGTAAGTGTTTCCGATATTATACCGCATTCCCGACAATGCGCACTGGACGGCGCCGACGGCGCTGATAGGGTTCCGGCAAATCTCAAATAAGCAGGAGAACCCCATGTCGCTGGACGCCGTTCTGAATCGCATCGACACTGATCTGCAAACCTCGATCGACCGCCTGATGGAACTGCTGCGCATTCCGTCGATTTCCACCGACCCTGCCTATAACGCGCAGGTAGATCAGGCCGCCGACTGGTTGGTTGCCGACTTGCAAAGTATTGGCATCGTAGCCGAAAAGCGCCAGACATCCGGCCACCCGATGGTTGTTGGCCATGTCGGAGAAGACGGCAACACGCCACATGTCCTGTTCTACGGGCATTATGACGTACAGCCGGTTGACCCGCTGGAGCTGTGGAACCGCGATCCCTTCGACCCGGCTATCGAAGACACCGAAAACGGCCCGGTCATTCGGGGCCGCGGTTCTTCGGATGACAAAGGTCAGCTGATGACCTTTGTCGAAGCCTGCCGGGCGTGGAAAGCGGTGCACGGCACCCTGCCTTGCCGCATCACCTTTTTCTTCGAAGGCGAAGAGGAGTCGGGCTCTCCGTCCCTGGTGCCGTTCCTGCGTGAAAACGCGGCCGAGCTAAAAGCTGACCTGGCTCTGGTCTGCGATACCTCGATGGTGTCGCGTGGCGTGCCGTCGATTGCCTCGCAACTGCGCGGGATGCTCAAGGACGAATTCACTGTAATTGGTCCGCGGATCGACCTGCACTCGGGCCATTATGGCGGCCCCGGCCTGAACCCGCTGCGGGAACTGTCCAAGATTGTCGCCTCGTTCTATGACGACGAAACCGGGCGCGTGGCGGTCGAAGGCTTCTATGAAGGTGTTCACGAAGTGCCCGCCGACCAGCTGCGCCAATGGGAAAGCTGCGGTTTCAACGAGACCGAATACCTGAACTCGGTCGGATACTCCCAGCCACATGGCGAAAGAGGTTATTCGACGCTGGAACAGCAATGGGCCCGCCCGACGCTTGAGGTCAACGGCCTGTGGGGCGGATATAACGGCGCAGGCTCGAAGACCGTGATCCCGTCGCAGGCGCATTGCAAGATAACCTGCCGTCTGGTCGGTGACATGGACCCGGACGCCCTGCGCGACAAGGTCCGCAAACATGTTGAGAACCGCCTGTCGCCCGACGCAAAAGTCAAATGGGACAATGACTTGGAAGGGTCCCCTGCCTCGGTCATGAACCTCGATCGCCCCGAGTTCGAAGCCGCCCGTGGCGCGCTATCCGACGAATGGGGTCGTGAGGCCGTGTTCACCGGTATGGGCGGCTCGATCCCTGTCGTGGGCTATTTCAACACAGAACTCGGACTGGATTCGATGCTGGTCGGCTTTGCCAATGACGACGACGCCATCCACTCGCCAAACGAGAAATACGACGTGAAGAGCTTTCACAAAGGCATCCGGTCCTGGGCACGCATTCTGGAAGCTCTGACCCGCTAAAGAAAAAAGGCACCGCCGAAATGGCGGTGCCTCTGACACGGGCAGTTGCCCCTGATCACATATGGATAACCTTCCCATATGCGTCCAGAACGCTTTCATGCATCATTTCCGATAGTGTCGGGTGCGGGAAGACCGTATTCATCAGGTCTTCTTCCGTGGTCTCCAACTGTCGGCCAACGATATAACCCTGAATCAGTTCGGTCACTTCCGCGCCAATCATATGCGCACCCAGCAGTTCGCCCGTTTTGGCATCAAAGACCGTCTTGATCAGCCCTTCGGGCTCACCCAGCGCGATGGCCTTGCCGTTTCCGATGAACGGAAAACGGCCCACTTTGATGTCATAACCCAGTTCTTTGGCTTTCGCTTCGGTGTACCCAACCGACGCGACCTGCGGTTGGCAATAAGTGCAGCCTGCGATGCTTTCCGGTTTCACCGGATGCGCATGTTTGCCTGCGATCAATTCCGCCACCATGACACCTTCATGGCTTGCTTTGTGTGCCAGCCACGGCGCACCAGCGATGTCGCCGATGGCATACAGACCTTCAACGCCGGTACGGCAGAATTCATCTGTGACCACATGGGTGCGGTCGATTTTGACACCCAGAGCCTCAAGCCCCAGGTTTTCGACGTTGCCCACAATCCCGACGGCCGAGATCACGGTGTCAAAGTCGTGTTTCTCGACCTTCCCTTTTACCTCTATATGCGCGGTGACCTTGCCTTTGGCGCGGTCCAGTTGCTTGACCATCGCCTTTTCCATGATGGTCATGCCCTGCTTGGTAAACGCCTTCTTGGCCAAACCGCTGATCTCGGCGTCTTCGACCGGCAGCACGCGGTCCATGACCTCGACCACGGTCGTATCGGCGCCCAGCGTGTTGTAGAAGCTGGCGAATTCGATGCCGATCGCGCCCGAGCCGATGACCAGCAGTTTCTTGGGCATCCGCGGCGGTTGCAGCGCGTGCTTGTAGGTCCAGACCAGATCGCCATCCGCCTCTAGTCCCGGCAACTCGCGCGCCCGGGCACCAGTAGCCAGAACGATGTTCTTAGCGGTCAGCTCTTCGGTCCCCTTGTCGGTTTTGACCGAAACCTTTCCCTTGGCGGGGATTGTCGCCTCACCCATCACCACGGTGACTTTGTTTTTCTTCAGCAGATGACCGATACCACCTGAAAGCTGTGCCGCCACACCGCGCGAGCGCTTGACGACCGCGTCCAGATCGTAACCGATCTTGTCCGCCTTCAGGCCGAAATCCTTGGCGCGTTCCATCAGGTGGAATACTTCGGATGACCGCAGCAGCGCCTTTGTCGGGATGCAGCCCCAGTTCAGACAGATACCACCCAGATGCTCCCGCTCAACCACAGCTGTTTTCAGGCCCAGCTGTGCAGCCCTGATAGCCGCGACATAGCCGCCCGGACCGGCGCCGATTACGATCAGATCAAAAGATTGTGCAGCCATGGTTTCCTCTCGGCACAGGTCGAATGAAATTTAGTTTACCATTAAACTAATTTTCACAACGCATCAACACACCATCCCCGCGACAAAAGCGACGCAGGGTCAACGGCATCTGTTTCTGCAGCTTTCAGCCTATACCGAGCACTTCTCAATGGCTAGAACATAGGTATCGGGCCCGCCCGCTCATTCCTTAACACAAGTCATTCGAAAGGCTTACGATGGCCAAAACACTCAAGGATCTGATGCTTGCTCTGCTCAACGCCACCCTCATTCTGGTGGCGCTCTGCCTATTTCTGGGGTGGAAACTGGCATCGACCGTGGAAGGCATCACCACGGTCTTTGAAGAAAAAATAGAGATTGTCGCGCCTCTCAAGGATGAAATCCGCGGTGTTCGGGGTGAACTTGCCGCCCTGCGCAGCGATCTTACCAATCTTCAAACAGGCGGCAATGTGACAGACATCGCCGAGAAAGTGCGGATTTCCACGGCATTGGTAACGCTGGAAAATCTGGAAGCCAGAATGCAGGAATCGCAATCCCGCATCGCGGAAATCACCGAGTCTCCGGATGCACTGATCAACACTGCCATAGAAAAATCGGCCGACGTGATTGCCAACCGAATTATTGCTGTTCGGGGATGCGTGCCGTCGTCCTAGCCAGCGGACTGCAGTTCCCGCACGGTGGCACCGTACCCGCCCATATCGACATAGGCCGCTTCGTGCGCGGTCATCGGGCGTTCAAGCGCTTCGTTGCGATAAGGGAACCGCCCGAACTTGCGGATCACCTCGCGATGGGCCCGTGCGTGTAACAGGTTGCTTGGATCGCTGTCCTTCATGTTCTGGCACATCAGACGGACACAACGTTCCTGATCGCACAGGTTTTCCGAGTGCATCATCGGCAGATAGAAGAACTGCCGCGCCGGTTCGTCAATCTTGAGGTCCCACCCCTTGTCCACCGCGCATTTGGCCGACGACAAGGCCGCGCGGTCCGTCGAGAATGCCTTGGCGCTGCCGCGGAACATGTTTCGCGGGAACTGATCCATCAGAATGATGTAAGCCAGTGACCCGCTGGGATATGTTAGCCAAAGAGAAAACTTGCCTTCACTCGCGGCTTCCCAGGTGGTCAAAAACCGTTCGCGAATGTCTGCATCCAAGGCGTCGTCTTGTAGATACCACCCCTCGGGGCCAACCTCATCTAACCAAAAACTCAATACGTCTTCAGGCCCTACCATTGCCCTAACTCCGTCGTGTTGCCCTCCCCAGGGACGTAAGGTTATTTAATGACGTTTTACAGATTTGTAACAGTAAAAAATTGCAACACTTGCGTCATAATCTTGTGTCCTAGGCAACATCTTGCGTTTCCTGCTCGGCTTCGGCCGCCTCGATGGCTACTTCTTGGGCTACTTCAAGAGCGACCGGAGAGGCCGTCGGATAGAACGTCGACATCGTTCCGGTCTCATAAACGGGGATCGCGGCACGCTGCGTCGTACGATAAAGCGCGTAGGCCGCCATCGTGACCAACAGGGTTGCGATGAACAGGAAAAAGCCCGAAGGGCCAAAAACCGCGTCCCCCATGAGCCAGCCAGTGATAAGCGGACCGGCGATGGCCCCAAGTCCGTTGATGAACAGCAGACCACCTGAGGCCGCGGCCATGTCTTCGTGGCTCAGAAAGTCATTCACGTGGGCGATCAGCAGCGAGTAGAGCGGGTTCGACATGCCGCCAATCACAAAGGCCGCACCCAGCAGGATCGGGAAAGTGACGCCGAACAGCATACCCGCTGCAGCAGCGCAGGCCCCTACCCCTGCAGCCAGCATGATCAGAAAACGACGATCCATTCGGTCTGACATCCAGCCCAGCGGGTACTGCAGCACCAATGCACCGACGTAGAAAGCAGCAATAAACGTGGAAATCTCAACAAGCGTCAGACCTGCGCGAGCGCCGTATACCGACGCCATACCGAACTGCGCCGAGAACACACCACCCAGAAGGAACATGCCCACGCAGCCCAGCGGCGAACTATTGAACAGTTCGCGCAGTGTCATCGGCTTGGTCGTGTCGAAGGCCGGCGTTGGTGAGATCGATAGCAGAATGGGCGCAAAGGACACTGAAACCAAAATGGACGCGACGACGAATGTGTCAAATCCAGCCGGGTCGCCCAACACGACCAACCCCTGTGCAGTGATGATGCCAATCATCTGAAAAATCATGTACAGCGACAGGGCCTGACCTCGGTTTTCGTTGCTGGCAGCGTTGTTCAACCAGCTTTCCGCGGTGACATACACACCAGAAAAACAGAACCCGATTACAAAGCGTCCAAGAATCCAAACAAGTGGATTGGTCATCAACGGATACAGGATCATGACAGCAGAAATGAACGAGGCCAGTGCCGCAAACACCCGTACATGCCCCACTCTTCGGATCATCTCGGGCGCAAAGCGTGAACCGCCTAGAAAACCCAAAAAATAGGCCGACATCACGAATGACATCTCAAGGGTTGAAAACCCCTCGATCTCGCCCCGAACACCCAGGATTGTACCCTGCAGGCCGTTGCCGACCATCAGAAGCCCCATACCAAGAAGAAGCGCCCACGCGCTGGAAAGGACCTGAAGCATTGGGGTCTCCGTATTATTTGCCGACCGGCATTAAGGATTCGTTTTGATATGAAAAACGGCTCAGAACCCGCTTGTCTACGACATTGCGGACGCGCGATCCCGCCATCGCGCCGTTTAGGGGATTAAAAGCGACGCATCCCCGTAGGAGAAGAACCGATATTTCCGTTCTATCGCATGGATATAGACATCGCGCATACGATCCCGCCCCATCAAGGCCGAAACCAGCATCAATAATGTGGATTTCGGCAGGTGGAAATTGGTCATCAGCGCATCCGCGACATGAAACTGGAAGCCGGGATAGATGAAAATGTCCGTTTCGCCTTCCCACGGCTCGATCTGACCCGAACGCGCTGCGCTTTCGATCAGCCGCAACGCCGTGGTTCCAACCGGAATGACCCGCCTGCCAGCTGCCTTGGTGGCGCGTATTTCTTCGGCTGCGGTGGCGCTGACCCGGCCCCATTCGGCGTGCATCTTATGCGTGGTTACGTCCTCGACCTTGACCGGCAGGAAGGTGCCAGCGCCCACATGCAAGGTCACATGACTGAACGTGACGCCGCGCGCGTGAAGCGCTTGCATCAGCGCCTGATCGAAATGCAACGAGGCTGTGGGGGCCGCAACCGCGCCCGAGTTGCGCGCCCAGATCGTCTGGTAATCAGTTTTGTCCTGCTCATCCGCCGGGCGTTTGGCGGCGATATAGGGCGGCAGTGGCATAGCACCCGCCTGCTCCAGGGCGGTGTCGAAATCATCACCCGTCAGGTTAAACCGTAGAAAAGCCTGCCCGTCCTCGACACGATCCAGCATGGCGCTAAGGTCGTCGGAAAACTGTATCTCTTCGCCCAGCTTGACCTTTTTCAGCGGTTTGATCAACGCTGCCCATGTGCCGTCGGCCTGCGGGTCCAGCAAGGTGGACTCAATCGCAGCAGACACCGGACCTTGCGCGCTGTCGCGGTGACGGCGGCCATTCAGGCGAGCAGGGATGACGCGGGTGTCGTTCAACACCAGCCGGTCGCCGGGTTGTAGCCAGTCTGGCAGATCAAACACATGCGCGTCCGACACCGCATCACCGTTGGCCACCAACATACGCGCCGAAGACCGTGGGTTGGCGGGCCGCGTGGCAATCAGGTCTTCGGGCAGGTGGAAATCAAAATCGCTGAGTTTCATGGCCGCGCCATACAGCGCCCGACTTCCCAGTTCAACGGTCTGATGCGGGTGCACCGAAAGTTCGTTTCGGTTCATCCGGTTTGATCGGCAGCGCGTTTGGTCCGTCAGTGACTTTGGGTGCCGGCGGCCTCAGCAGGTTGCGCAGGAACAGCGGCGCCAATCCGGATAGTGGGTTGACCGACACTTTCGGCTGCCGCAGCGGCCCGGTCAGGGTATAGTTAAAGCCAATGATGCCCTCGCCCTTCTTGGTAAAGACACTACCAATCGCATTGACCAGATAGATCGGAGAGATCGCGCCACGTAAGTTCAGCAATCCGTTGACCGTGTCGATGGTGCCGTCAAAGGACAAGCCCATCGACGGCCCGACCGCACTGCCGCTGAGAACCTTGACCTGCGTTGGCGTGATACGCATCCGGCTTTCGATGGTTCCGAAAAAGATTCCCTGCCCGGCCATTTCATCCAACAGACCAACAAGGCTGATGGCATTCAGCAGCGCGGCCATCGCAGGGGCGTCCTTGATACGCGTGTCGGAGATTTTCAGGTTTACATCGTAGTTGCCGGGGCCCGCGACCGGTTCCAGTTGCAGGTTCATCGATCCGCCGCGGGCCTGCGTGATCATACCGGCAGATCGCAAAACCGAACCCGCATCACCCGAAGTCAGCGTTACCGCACTGCGGCCTGCACGCGGCGAGACCTGTCCACGCACCGCAGCCCCGCCGTTGAAATTGGCGGTGAAGGCGCCGTTAACGCCCCCGGTGGTCTGAAACGCGCCTTTGAACCCGGTCAGGGCTATGGTCTCGGTGACCTGAAGGCGATCCAGCGTCACATCCAGACGGGGGCCGGGTCCGGAGGTTCCGCCACTGCCGCCACTGCCAAATGTCGCGCGTCCAAGATTCATCACCCCGCCCAGCACACGGATATCCGGCACCACACCGCCGCTATTGACCAGTTCGGCCGGAACCGCCAGCCAATTGCCCAAGTCGAAGGAGCTGAACTGCACACGGTCGAAATCCCCGTCCCGGAACGAGATCGACGCGGTGGTGCGCAACCCGGCGGCGTCCAGCTTGAGTTCATCCACGCGCAGGTTGCTGCCCAGCGTCGCCGCAACGGTCATCGAACCGGTTGATCCCGCCCCCTTGCGCCAGCCCAGTTCTGGAACGGCCAGCACGACACCTGCCAGATTGGACGACGCCGTCAGTTTCGGCGGTGTTCCCGCGCCAATACCCAGCGCGATTTCTGCGGTACCCTGCCCGGTCAGCATCCCCTTCGGAAGACCGGCCTTCAACTCGGTCATCAGGCGGGGGGACAGTTCGATCTGCCCCGTCAACTCGCTGCGTTGCGGTTCGGTGCCACCGATGGGTTGCCGCCATGTGGCCCGAAGCGGAACATCGCCAAACAGCCCCTCGCCCGAAACCACGACCGCCGTCTGATCACCCTGAAGATCAAGCCGATCCGCACTGACCGAAAACCCCGGAACAAGCTTGTCGCTTTGCACGTCATCAATCTCGCCCAGGAAATGGAATTCGGTGTCTTCGAATTTCAAGCCCTTCTTCATCGGCAGAGAAAGCGTTCCGGTCAGGCTCACCTCGCCGTCCGTCAAATCAACCGGCAGGTTAGCCTTGGTGAGCAACTCCAACGGCGGCCGGTCAAGAAGTGACAGCGCCGCCGTGGCACTGCCTTTGGCGGCGATCCGCGTGATCGACGGCGATATCCCCTTGATGCCGGTATCAGGGATGATGAAAGAAGTGCCGGTGGCATCAATCGCGCCGCCCTGATCGGCGATGACGTGACCCGATTCCGCCGTGGCAGTGAACCTGCGATTGATAAGGCTGGCCTGTCCCTGGGCGTCAACAAGTGGCGGCAAGGTTTTGGCAAATCTAATTTTTGCCTGATCGAACCCGAAATCCAGATAGATTTCCGGCTTGTTCTCGGGCTTCAGACGCAAGGCAAAATCAACGTCCGAGAACTGACCCTCATAGAGGTTCTCCGCAACCCATGTCCGCGGCTTCGGCGCCAGACGGTCTGGCCAGTAGTTCAACAGCTGATCCGCGTTCATGTGGTCCAGATGCGCATCCACTTGTACCGCCCAGCCTTCCGGCTCTCCGGTCAGCTTGCCCGAGCCCAGCAGCCGGTAATTGGCATCTTGGACCATGATCTGTCCCAGGCGCAGATCGAAAGGCGCTAGTTTCATCTGCATATCCAGTTCGGCCCGTGCCAGCTTCAGCGACTCGGGGAACAGATTGGCCGGGTTGATATTGATGCTGCTGAAACTCAGCTGCGAGGTCAGGCTTTCCAGCGCACCGTTTTCTATCCCGTTCAAAAAGGCCTTGCCCTCGCCCTGAAACGCCCCCCAGGCGGAAACCACCGACACCTCGTTGAAATCCAGTTCCTGACGGCTGGGGGTGTAGGTGAAATAAGTGCTGGCGGACTCGAACGGGATCGGGCGCGTTTCCTGTGTCGGCTGCACCGCACCTGCCCCCAGATTCAAAGTTGCGAATACTGGCCCCAGCGCCGAGTTACTATCGACGCTGCCGCGCAGCGCGCCTGAGATCGGAGCTTTGAGAACCTGCAGCCAGGACAACGCGAGTGTCTGGCCAGCAAGGTCTTCGGCGGGCAAATCAGTGATCGCAACGCCAAACCGTGCCTCTGGCGTGCCCAGGACGCTGGTGTAGTTCGCCTCGATCGAGCTGGCATAGTCCCTCCCGGTCAGGACTGAGAACCCGGTAGCCAAGTGCATTTCATCACCGTTGCGGGTGGCCGTAATGTGGCCGCCGTCAAACACCCAGGCGCGGCCCAATCGCAGGTCTTTGTAGTCAAGCGTCAGGGATTCCAAATCGACCGAACGCAGCCCCGACAACAATGGCGAAAGAAACACATCGTCCGATTGCTCGATCAGTTGCGCCAGATCTGGTGCCTTCTGCACCGGGGCGCTTCCCGACCCGACGGTCAGCGATAGGGCGCCGTCCAGACCCCTGGTCAGGTCGAATTGCGCGCCCCGCACAGTAATGCGGCGCGGACGAATCTGCCCCCGCAGCAAACCGCGCATCGACAGCCGGGTCCGCAAATCCGAAACCCGCGCGATCTGCTGCCCGGCGGCGTCGCTGATCGTCACATCCGTCAGTTTCAGACGGGGGCGCCATTCTTCGTTGACGATGAAGCTGGCATCGCCAAAGCGGAACTTCAGACCGCCCAAGCTCTGTTCCAGCCGCTGCTCGACCTTTTTTCGCACCCATTCCGGCGCGTGCAGGTTCTGACCAAACAAAAAGAACCAGCCCGCGAACACCAGCAAACCCAGCAACAGACATGTCCAGATGGAAAAATGTGCAGCGATACGGCGGCGCGACCGGCGGCGCGGGGGTTTCCCGGGCTGCGTCGCACTTTTGTCTTCGTGCTGCACCAATTTTCTATCCACGCCTTCCAACCCGCTTGCGTCGCCCTATGATCTCGGGCAGCCCTTAAAAAACTTTAGCGGAGTTTCCAATGCCCGACGTTTCAGACATCGCCCCTGATTTCACTTTGCCCCGCGACGGAGGCGGCGAGGTCACCTTGTCGGCCCTGCGCGGCGGCACCGTGGTTCTGTTCTTCTATCCCCGTGATGATACGCCGGGCTGCACCAAGGAATCCATCGGTTTCTCGGAACAACTTCAAGCCTTTGCCGATGCCGGTGCTCACGTTTTCGGCATCTCGCGCGACAGCGTCGCCAAGCACGACAAATTCGTCGCCAAGCACAACCTGACCACACCGCTTTTGTCGGATGAGGGCTCCTCGACGTGCGAGGATTATGGCGTTTGGGTGGAAAAGAACATGTACGGGCGAAAGTCGATGGGGATCGAGCGTTCGACCTTCATCGTCAACGCCGAGGGCAAAATCGCCCGTGTCTGGCGCAAGGTCAAAGTACCCGGCCACGTGGACGAGGTGCTGGAGGCCGTGCGCGCCCTGTGACCCCTCTCGACCACGGTCGCCATCCGGTCTAAGACCCGCACACCTGACCAAGCGGAGAGACCCGGTGTCGAAAACACTGACCCAGATGGCGACCGAAGTTCTGACCACGGCGGACGGGCGGGAAAAAACCGCCCTGTCCAAACGCCATGCGGCCGCGTGGTTCGCCTCGCGTAAGGAGGGCGTGCCCGCGATTGCGATCGGTACCGCGACACCTCCGCTGCAACCAGCGCGACCGGGCAGGCCGGAACTGCTGTCTCCGCGCGAGGTTCCGAAACGCAAGCCCGGAACCGAGGCGGGACGCATCGCACTGCTGCACGCGGTCGCGCATATCGAACTGAACGCGGTGGACCTGCATTGGGACATCATCGCCCGCTTTGGTCATGTACCAATGCCGACTGGATTCTATGACGACTGGGTCAAATGCGCCGAGGAAGAATCGCGCCATTTTGAGATGATCTGCGATTGTCTGGAAGGCATGAGCAGCCACTATGGCGCCCTGCCCGCCCATGCCGGCATGTGGCGCGCAGCCGAGGACACCGCCGAAGACCTGATGGGTCGACTGGCCGTAGTGCCCATGGTGCTTGAGGCGCGCGGGCTGGACGTCACCCCCGGCATGATCGACATCTTCCGCAAGGCAAAGGACGAGAGGGCCATCGCCGCGTTGGAAGTCATCTATGCCGAAGAGGTAGGCCATGTTGCCTATGGCTCGAAATGGTTCCATTTCTTGTGCGGGCGTCAAAATGCCGACCCCAAGGACGTGTTTCACAAATTGGTGCGGTGCTACTTCCACGGGGCGCTGAAACCCCCGTTCAACGAGGAGAAACGCGCCGAGGCCGGGCTGCCGCCCGACTTCTATTGGCCGCTGACTGAAGACCTGCCACCACCCGGTGCCGCGCAATAGGCCTGCTCAAGTTGACGTCATCGGCAATTTCCCGCCGAGAATTGGCGGGAATTACCTGCTTTGTTGTGTGAACTAGTTAACAAACTTGCCCAACGCACAAGTGCCCTCTATGCAGTTCGCCCAAGGGACGGACATCACTCACAACCGGTCCCGATCTTGGGGATGAGAGGTGAAGACGCGTGCGAACTCGTCTGGCAATCAAACTACACTCACTGCTCGAGCGGCAATTCCCGGAACGCCGGGTTTTCCTGAAATCTGACAACGACACGCGGTTCATCCGGCTCAGCTCGGAAACTCAGATCGCAGCCGTCGCCGGTGTGGCGGTGATCGTCGGCTGGACAGCGGTCGCCACGGCGATCCTGCTTATGGACAGCATCGGATCGGGCAACTTCCGCGAACAGGCCAAGCGGGATCAGGCGACTTATCAGGAACGCCTGAACATCCTGTCCGTCGAACGCGACGCGCGTGCTCAAGAAGCACTGGCCGCGCAGGATCGGTTCAACGCTGCGCTGAAACAAATTTCGGCAATGCAGTCAGAACTGCTGGCCTCGGAAAACCGTCGTCGCGAGCTTGAGACCGGGATCGAAGTGATCCAGACAACTTTGCGCGCCACGATGAAACAGCGCGAAGAAGCCCGTACCGAACTGGCCAGCGTCCAGGTCGAGGCAGATGACGGCGACATGTACGTGACCGCCGTGGCCACCCCCGAACAGATGACATTTATGACCGCGGCACTGGCCCGCACCGCGCAAGAGCGCGACCAGATCGCGGCCGATGCCAAGGACGCGCTGCACCAGCGCGATGAACTTGAGCTGGAAATCCAGCTGATGCAGGAACGCAGCGACGAGATATTCCGCCAGCTGGAAGAGGCGATGGTGATCTCGGTCGAACCACTGGACAAGATGTTCCGTCAGGCCGGTATGCCTACCGACCGTATCATTGAAGAGGTCCGCCGCGGTTACAGCGGTATGGGCGGACCCCTGACCCCTATCTCTTTCAGCACGCGCGGCGAGGACCTGACCCCCGACGAGATTCGCGCAAATGTTTTGCTGCAACAGATGGATCAGTTGAACCTGTACCGCCTTGCCGCCGAGAAAGCGCCGTTCGCCAATCCGGTGAAGTCCGTGGTGCGGTTTACCAGCGGATTCGGCAGCCGCCGGGATCCTAAAACCGGCGGGCGGCGCATGCATAATGGTGTCGATTTCGCCGGCGCTCAGGGCACGGATATCTTTGCCACCGCAGATGGTGTCGTCACACATGCTGGCTGGCAATCCGGTTTCGGGCGGCTGGTCAAGATCCGTCACGCCTTCGGGATTGAGACACTTTATGCCCATAACACCAAGATCCGCGTCAAGGTTGGTCAAAGGGTCTCGCGCGGGGATCATATTGCTGATATGGGTAGCACCGGACGGTCTACCGGCACGCATCTGCACTATGAGGTGCGCGTAAACGGAAAACCTGTAAACCCAATGACTTACATCAAGGCTGCGAGAAATGTTTTCTAAGAGCAAAATCAACGAGCCCGGATCCAATGCACCCGAGGCGGCGAAACCTGCCGCTCCGGCCACACCGGCGACCCCTGCACCGGCAGAAAACAAGGCCAGCACCGCGCCCAAGCCCAAGCCTCCGGCGTCGGTACTGTCCTCGGACCTGCACATCACTGGTAACCTGAAAACCACCGGCGACATTCAGGTCGAAGGCACAGTCGAAGGCGACATCCGCGCGCATCTGCTGACCATCGGTGAAACCGCCACCATCAAGGGCGAAGTCACCGCTGATGATGTCGTGATCAACGGCCGCATCGTGGGCCGGGTGCGTGGTCTGAAAGTCCGCCTGACTTCGACCGCGCGTGTCGAAGGCGACATCATCCACAAGACCATCGCCATCGAAAGCGGCGCCCATTTCGAAGGTTCGGTGCAGCGGCAGGACGACCCGCTGAACCCGGGCCGCAGCGCCAAGGCTGGCGCCAACCCGGCGGCCGAGGTCAAGCAGTAACGCTGATCCGACAACCGAATGATCAAACGCCGCAGGTCATCCTGCGGCGTTTTTCTTTTGCTCTTGCCGCCGGGACCGGTCGGTATAGGGTTCTGACATGCTGATCTTTTTCTCGATCCTTCTGCTGATCGCGGTTTTTTTCCTGTACCGCCACTGGTCCAAGTCGCAGGCGCGACAAGAGTTGCTGGCCACCCCCCTGACCGACCACCAGCGCAGGGTGATCGAACAGCAAGTGCCATTGATCCGCCGCTTGCCCTCTGATTTGCGGACCAAGCTGGACGGCAAGGTGAACCTGTTTCTGGATCAGGTGCAATTTCACGGGTGCGACGGGCTGGAGGTCACCGAAGAGATGGAACTGGCCATCGCCGCGCAGGCCAGCCTGCTGCTGGTGAACAGCGACCTCTGGTATGATCACCTGACGACGATCCTGATCTATCCAAGCGCCTTTAAGTCCCGCCAACGCAGGCAGGACGGCTTTGTTGTCAGCGAGAAGGAAATCGTGCGCACCGGCGAAAGCTGGGATCGTGGGCCGGTAATCCTGTCGTGGTCGCACAGCCGGAAAGGCGCCGCAAACGACCATGACGGGCAAAATGTTGTCCTGCACGAGTTTGCGCACCAGATCGACGACCTTTCCGGCGATACTAACGGCGTTCCGATCCTCAGCAACGGGCAGAGCTTTGCCGAGTGGGAGCGCGTCTTTCTAACCGCATACGACGCCCATGTGCGCGCCGTGGAACACGGCCAGCACACTGTTATTGATCCCTATGGCGCGGTGGGTCACGAAGAGTTTTTTGCAGTCTCGGTCGAGGTGTTCTTCGAACAGCCACGGCAATTGAAAGCCGCCGTACCTGAGGTATACGAACAATTGTCGAAACTGTTCCGGCTGGACCCGGTCAGTTGGGGATAGCCGCCCGGCCAACATCGCCAGTTCATTTCTGAACAGCCGGTTTGAAATTTCCCCGTTCCCTGACGTTTCACAAAATGCGATTTTTAAATTAACCTTAAATCAGTGTTTTCAGGAGGGATTTTCATGTCATCAAAACTCATGGCCGAGTTTTTCGGCACGTTCTGGCTGGTGCTGGGCGGGTGCGGCAGCGCCGTATTGGCGGCAGGAGTCGCGGATGTGGGCATCGGCTGGCTGGGCGTTTCCTTTGCCTTCGGCCTGACGGTTCTGACCATGGCTTATGCGGTCGGGCATATCTCGGGCGGGCATTTCAACCCGGCCGTCAGTCTTGGCCTGATGATGGGCGGTAGGTTTCCTGCCAGGGACTTGATCCCCTATTGGATCACGCAGGTGATCGGCGCGATTGCCGCCGCGGCTGTCCTGTATCTGATCGTCAGCGGTGCTCCGGGATTCGAGGGTGTCGGCGGATTTGCCTCGAACGGGTATGGCGAAGCATCGCCCGAGGGCTATTCATTGATGTCCGCATTGGTGATCGAGATCGTGATGACCGCATTCTTCATCATCGTCATTCTTGGCGCGACATCCAACTTTGCGCCCGACGGCTTCGCCCCGATCGCCATTGGTCTGTGCCTGACGCTGATCCACCTGATCTCGATCCCGGTGACAAACACGTCGGTCAACCCGGCGCGGTCCACCGGTGTGGCCCTGTTTGCGGATGCGCCGGCCCTTGGTCAGCTTTGGCTGTTTTGGGTCGCCCCACTGATCGGCGCCGCCATCGGAGCGCTGATCTGGCAGGCGATGGGCGACGACTGATCCTGAAAAAGCCCCGACGCTAAGCGTCGGGGCTTTTTAACTTATTCGGTGACGGTGACTTTTTTCATCATGTCGGGCTGACCGATCACAGCACCGTTGGGGCCATCGCCCCGCTTGATAGCATCGACCACGTCCATGCCCTCGGTCACCTGACCAACAACCGTGTACTGGCCGTTCAGGAATGGGCCCGGTTCGAACATGATGAAGAACTGCGAATTCGCGCTGTCGGGGTCCTGCGCACGGGCCATGCCCACGACACCACGGTCATAGTTGTAATCCGAGAACTCGGCAGGCAGATCAGGGCGATCCGACCCGCCGGTACCGGCACGGCGCATATCGCCGCCGATACGACCGAATTCAACGTCACCGGTCTGAGCCATGAAGCCGTCAATCACGCGGTGAAACACCACGCCATCATATTTGCCTTCAGCGGCCAAAGCACTGATCTGTTCGACATGTTGGGGAGCCAGGTCTTCGAATAGGTCGACGTTGACGATGCCATTGGCGCCCTCACCTTCGATCTCGATCTGAAGCCCGGTGGCCAACACAGGGCTGGCCAAAAGGGTGAAAGCTGCGGCCAGTTTATACATCCGAAGCCACCTTGACGCTGATCATGCGATCCGGGTTCGCAGGCGGCTCACCACGTACGATTGCGTCCACATGCTCCATGCCGTCAATGACGCGGCCGTAAACGGTATACTGACCATTCAGGAAGTGGTTGTCCTTGAAGTTGATGAAGAACTGCGAGTTGGCCGAGTCCGGGTTCTGCGACCGCGCCGCGCCCAGCGTGCCACGGTCATGCGGCAGTTTCGAAAACTCAGCCGGAACGTTCGGCAGCGACGAGCCACCGGTGCCCGCCATACGCAGGTTGAACCCGTCTTCCATATCGCCGTGCTGCACGTCGCCGGTCTGCGCCATGAAACCGTCGATCACACGGTGGAAGGCCACGTTGTCATACTCACCACCGCGCGCCAGTTCTTTCATTCGTGCGCTGTGCTGCGGTGCCACGTCCGGCAGCAGCTCGATGACGACATTGCCGCCCTTCAGTTCGATTATGATAGTGTTTTCGGGATCCTTGATCTCGGCCATGAGGCCCTCCTGTCGTTTGGTATTGCGCAAATACCTATTCGCCACGCGCATGAATGCCAAGTGACGCATTGACCTGAGGGCAAAATGCAGGAAAAGAACCGCCTAAATCTGTTTCACATTTCCGAGGATTGCACGATGGGCTGGAAAACTCTCGACGACATGGACCTGAACGGCAAACGCGTGCTGGTGCGCGTCGATATCAACGTGCCCGTGGTGGACGGGGTCGTGACCGATGCAACCCGTATTCAGCGCATTGTGCCGACCGTCCGCGATATTCTGGCGGCCGGAGGTAAGCCCATCTTGCTGGCACATTTCGGGCGTCCGGGTGGTGAGCGCCGCGAGAACCTGTCGCTGAAGCAACTTATTCCCACGCTTCAGGATGCCTTTGGCACCACAGTTCTGTTCGCGGCCGATTGTGTCGGCACCGAGGCCGAACTGGCCGCTGAAGCACTGCAACCCGGTCAGGTTCTGCTGCTTGAAAACACACGCTTCCACGCAGCCGAAACCAGGAATGACACCGATTTGGCTGCGGGCATGGCCAAGCTGGGAGAGGTCTATTGCAACGATGCGTTCTCGGCCGCCCACCGCGCGCACAGCTCGACCGAGGCCATCGCGCGCCTGCTGCCCTCGTGCGCTGGCCGCCTGATGCAAGCCGAGTTGGAGGCACTGGAAGGTGCTCTGGGCGCACCCAAGCGTCCTGTAACCGCCGTGGTCGGTGGTGCGAAGGTTTCGACCAAGCTGGAACTGCTGGGCAATCTGATCACCAAGGTGGACTATCTGGTGATCGGCGGTGGCATGGCAAACACGTTCCTTGTCGCTCAGGGCCTGAACGTGGGCAAATCGCTAGCCGAAACAGCGATGAAAGACACTGCGGCCGAAATCCTGGGCAAAGCCGAAAGCGCGGGCTGCACCATCGTTCTGCCCACGGACATCGTTGTTGCGGAAAAGTTCGAGGCCAACGCCCCGCATCAGATCCTGCCCGCCGATCAATGCACCGATGACGGCATGATCCTGGACGCAGGCCCCCAAAGCGTTGCAGCCATCAACGAGATTTTCGCCAAAAGCCAGACCCTGATCTGGAATGGCCCGCTGGGCGCGTTTGAAATCGAACCCTTTGACGCCGCCACCAATGCCGCAGCACTGAAAGCCGCCGCGCTGACCCGCTCGGGCCAGTTGGTGTCAGTCGCGGGTGGTGGTGACACTGTCGCCGCGCTGAACGCCTCGGGTGCGGCCAAGGACTTTTCGTATATCTCGACCGCCGGTGGCGCATTCCTTGAATGGATGGAAGGCAAAACCCTGCCCGGCGTCGCAGCTCTGGAAGGTTAAGCCTCGCGCAAATTGGCCGGTTGTCGGAACACGTGGTAATCTCTCCGCTTACCGGTGGAGAGTATTGCCATGAGAGTTTTTGCGTGCCTGATCGTTGCCCTGTATCCCCTGCCCGCTGTTGCCCAATCCAGTTGCGGCGGGCAGACCCAGCTGAACGCAAATTTCTGCGCTAAGGAGAAATGGGAAATCGCCGACCGCGAGCTCAACCGGATCTGGAAAGAAGTCAAGCCGAGGGCGGACGCACGCGGAGACGGTCAGGCCCTGCTGAATGAACAGCGCGCTTGGCTGCAAACCCGCGATGCCACCTGCGAGCCCGAGTTGAAAAGCGACGGCAGTGCAGCGCCATTGTTCTACTGGGCGTGCATGGAAGAGCAGACCCTGACACGCAATCAAGTCCTTGAGGCATTGCGCTGACAAAGGCTGTCCAACATTTCCAAAAAAGTAGGGGCCAAGGGATTCACAACCCGAATCACCTGTGACATAGTGTGATCAGATGCTCGCAAAGGGCACATTATTGAGGCAATTCATACGGCGGTAAACAGAGTGTCCCGTTCCCATCGGCCCGGTTTGGGCGCAGTCGTTTTCTTCATGGTGGCATTTATGCTGGGTGTGTATTTCACCTTTGCCGCCGTGCAGGGCGACTATGGCCTGTTCCGACGGGTCGAGATTGCCGCGGAACGGGACGCCCTGTCACGCGACCTGGCCACACTCAAGGCCGAGATCGCCGAAATGGAAAACCTGACCCGTCGACTTTCGGACTCCTATCTGGATCTCGACCTACTGGATCAGCAGGCACGCTCGGTTCTAGGCATGATCCGCTCGGACGAGATTGTCATTCGCTGATCCGGATCAGGTTTTTCGACAAGAAATCTCGGCCCGACAGCATCTTACACAACAAGTATTTGGCCTGTTTCCGCAGGATCGGACGCTGCGTCACATTTACCCTCGCCAGAAAGCCGCAAATGCTTTATGAGATAGTTTAACGCTAAACTATCTGTCCGGAAGGGGGAGATCGCCACGATGGCTGCGCGAAAAACCACAAAGAAACCAAATGTTTCTGCGGAAGAGCTTAAAACCTACTACCGCGAAATGCTTCTGATCCGCCGATTCGAGGAAAAGGCCGGTCAGCTTTATGGCATGGGTCTGATCGGTGGATTCTGCCACCTCTACATCGGGCAGGAAGCCGTTGTTGTCGGCCTCGAGGCCGCGGCCAAGGAAGGCGACAAGCGTATCACTTCGTATCGCGATCACGGACACATGCTGGCCTGCGGGATGGAGCCGGGCGGCGTGATGGCCGAATTGACCGGGCGCATCGGGGGGCTGTCCAAGGGTAAGGGCGGCTCGATGCACATGTTCTCGAAAGAGAAGCATTTCTACGGCGGCCACGGCATCGTTGGCGCGCAGGTTCCGCTGGGCGCCGGTCTGGCTTTTGCCGACAAGTACAAGGAAAACGGCGGTGTGACCTTCACATATTTCGGTGACGGCGCGGCGAACCAGGGTCAGGTCTACGAGACCTTCAACATGGCCGCCCTCTGGGATCTGCCGGTGGTCTTCGTGATCGAGAACAACCAATACGCCATGGGCACCGCTCAGGCGCGTTCGACCTCGACCAAGGACATCTACCATCGCGGCGAGGCCTTCGGCATCCCCGGCGAGATCGTCAACGGCATGGATGTTCTGGCAGTCAAGGAAGCCGGCGAGAAAGCCGTCGCCCACTGCCGCGCGGGCAAAGGCCCTTATATCCTGGAGATCAAGACCTACCGCTACCGCGGCCACTCGATGTCCGACCCGGCCAAGTACCGCACCCGCGAGGAGGTTCAGAAGGTTCGCGAACAAAGCGACCCGATCGAACACGTGCGCGAGTTGTTGCTGACTGGCAAACACGCCACTGAAGATGACCTGAAGGCGATCGACAAGGAAATCAAAGAGGTCGTCAATCAGGCCGCTGAATTCTCGAAAGAAAGCCCCGAGCCTTCGGTTGAAGAGCTTTGGACTGACATTTACGCCTGAGAGGACGAATAAGACATGGCAACCGAAATTCTCATGCCCGCCCTTTCACCCACGATGGAAGAAGGCACACTGGCGAAGTGGCTGGTAAAAGAAGGCGACACCGTATCCTCGGGCGATATCCTGGCCGAGATCGAAACCGACAAGGCAACGATGGAATTCGAAGCGGTCGATGAAGGTATCGTCGGCAAGATCTTGATCGTCGAGGGCACCGAAGGGGTCAAGGTCAACACCCCCATCGCGGTGATGGTCGAAGACGGCGAAGACGCCTCCGCTCTGCCTGCAGCTGCCCCCGCAACCGCTGCGGTGGCCGAGGCTGCCCCGGCGGCGGTTGAGGCCCCTGCTCCTGCTGCAACTCCCGCTGCTCCGGTCGTGGACCTGTCGCCCGATTGGCCCTCAGATGCCGAGATGAAATCCGAAACCGTCCGCGAAGCTCTGCGCGACGCGATGGCCGAAGAAATGCGTGGCGACGAAGATGTCTACCTGATGGGTGAAGAAGTCGCCGAATATCAGGGCGCCTACAAAATCTCGCAAGGCCTGCTGGACGAGTTTGGCCCTAAAAGGGTGATCGACACCCCGATCACCGAGCACGGTTTTGCCGGCATCGCGGTTGGCTCGGCCTTTGGTGGCCTGAAACCGATTGTCGAGTTCATGACCTTCAACTTCGCCATGCAGGCGATTGACCACATCATCAACTCCGCGGCCAAGACGCTTTATATGTCCGGCGGTCAGATGGGCTGCCCCATCGTGTTCCGTGGTCCCAACGGTGCTGCGGCCCGCGTGGCGGCACAGCATAGCCAGGACTACGCGGCTTGGTACATGCAAATCCCCGGCCTGAAAGTTGTGATGCCCTATTCGGCCGCCGACGCCAAAGGTCTGCTGAAATCGGCGATCCGCGACCCCAACCCGGTGATCTTCCTGGAAAATGAAATCCTCTACGGTCGCTCATTCGACGTGCCGCAGGTGGACGACCTGACCATCCCGCTGGGCAAGGCCCGCATCTGGCGTGAAGGCTCGGACGTGACCATCGTCAGCTTCGGCATCGGTATGCAATACGCTCTGGAAGCCGCCGACAAGCTGGCCGAGGAAGGCATCAGCGCCGAGGTGATCGACCTGCGCACCATCCGCCCGATGGACACCGGCGCGATCATCAACTCGGTGATGAAAACCAACCGTCTGGTGACCGTCGAAGAGGGCTGGCCGCAAGGCTCGGTCGGCAGCTACATCTCGTCCGTGGTGATGCAGGAGGCGTTCGACTACCTCGACGCGCCGGTCATCAACTGCACCGGCAAGGATGTTCCGATGCCCTACGCCGCGAACCTCGAAAAGCTGGCGCTGATCACCACCGAAGAGGTGATCGCCGCCGTCAAACAAGTGACCTACCGGTAAGGAGCGACAGACAGATGCCCACCGAAATTCTGATGCCCGCCCTTTCACCGACCATGGAGGAAGGCACGCTGGCCAAATGGCTGGTCAAGGAAGGCGACACTGTCTCCTCCGGAGACCTGCTAGCCGAGATTGAAACCGACAAGGCCACGATGGAGTTTGAGGCCGTCGACGAAGGCACCATCGGCAAGATCCTGATCCCCGAAGGATCGGAAGGGGTCAAGGTCAACACCGCCATCGCGGTTCTGCTGGAAGATGGAGAAAGCGCAGATGATATCGCGGCTGCACCTGCCTCGGCTCCCGCGGCTGCCCCCGCAGCCGCTGCGGGCAACGAGGCTGCCGCGCCAGCGGCGTCCGAGGCGCCCGCCCCTGCCCCGGCAGCTCCGGTCAAGGCAGATGGTGGTCGGATCTTTGCCTCGCCTCTGGCCCGTCGGATCGCAGCGCAAAAAGGCCTCGACCTGTCGCAGATAACCGGCACAGGTCCGCATGGCCGCATTGTCAAAGCGGATGTTGAAGGCGCGACTGCGACTGCACCGGCAGCAGCACCTGCCTCGGCGGCTGCAGCACCTGCACCCGCAGCCGCTCCGTCAGGTCCATCGGCGGACGTGGTGGCCAAGATGTATGAAGGTCGGGAATTCGAGGAAATCAAGCTCGACGGTATGCGCAAGACCATTGCTGCGCGCCTCAGCGAAGCCAAGCAGACCATCCCGCATTTCTACCTGCGCCGCGACATCAAGTTGGACGCGCTGCTGAAATTCCGCAGCCAGTTGAACAAGCAACTGGAAAGCCGTGGCGTGAAGCTAAGCGTCAACGATTTCATCATCAAGGCCGTCGCAAACGCTTTGCAACAGGTTCCGGCCTGCAACGCGGTTTGGGCTGGGGATCGCGTTCTGCAACTGAAGCCGTCGGATGTGGCGGTCGCCGTAGCGATCGAAGGCGGCCTGTTCACGCCAGTCCTGCAGGATGCCGACACAAAATCCCTGTCCGCGCTGTCGACCGAAATGAAAGACCTCGCCTCCCGCGCCCGCGAGCGCAAGCTGGCGCCGCATGAGTATCAGGGCGGCACCTTTGCGATCTCGAACCTCGGCATGTTTGGCATCGACAACTTCGACGCCATCGTGAACCCTCCTCATGCCGGTATTCTGGCCGTAGGCTCCGGCGTCAAAAAGCCGGTTGTCGGCGATGACGGAGAACTGACCGTGGCCACCGTGATGTCGGTCACCATGTCGGTCGATCACCGGGTAATCGACGGTGCACTGGGAGCCGAGCTGCTGCAGGCCATTGTCGACAATCTGGAAAACCCGATGGTCATGCTGGCCTGATCCACCCCAAGAACAAATAAAGCCGCCTCAGCCCCGAGGCGGCTTTTTTCGTTCATTAGTACCGGTTTACTTGTCTTTGCCCAGCATGTGATCCATCGAGATCGACGGCTGATCGCACCCGGCTTCGCCTACGATCTTGGCCGGTATACCGGCAACTGTCGTGCAGGCGGGCACCTCTTGCAGAACTACTGAACCGGCAGCAATGCGGCTGCAATGGCCGACCTCGATATTGCCCAGAACCTTGGCCCCGGCCCCGATCAGAACACCGTCGCCGATCGTGGGATGGCGCTGCTCTTCTTCCTTACCGGTTCCGCCCAGCGTAACCGAATGCAGCATCGAGACGTTATCGCCTACCACGGCCGTTTCACCGATCACGATAGAGTGGGCATGGTCGATCATGATGCCCTTGCCGATGCGGGCAGCAGGATGAATGTCGATCCCGAAAATCTCGGACGAGCGCATCTGGAAGAAATACGCCAGATCATGGCGGCCTTTGGTCCACAGCCAATGTGCCACACGATAGGCCTGCATCGCCTGATACCCTTTGAAGTATAGGATTGGCTGCAGCAAACGGTGGCATGCCGGGTCGCGCTCATAGACAGCCATCAGGTCCGCGCGCGCGGCCTCAATCAGCGACAGGTCATCTGCATAGGCTTCGTCCACGATTTCGCGCAGTACCATCATCGACATTTCGTTCGAGCACAGCTTGGCCGACACCCGATAGGACAGGGCCCGCTCGAGGCTGCGGTGGTGCAGGATACAGGCGTGTACCAGACCGCCCATCAACGGCTCATTCTCGACGGCTGCCTGAGCTTCGGTCGTGATACGGGTCCAGACCGGATCAACCGGTCTCACGTGACTGCGCTTTTCCAACATGGTTTTTGATCCTTTGCTGCGCCTAGAATGCCATTTAGTGGTAAAAACACCAAACGCAAACCCGTGATCTGCAGGGTAACGAAAATGAATGACACTGAATTGGCAGGCTTTACGGCAAGGATAAAGGCGCGATTGGCCGAGATTGCAGATCACTCGGCAACGGAAAAAGACGCGCAGGCCATTGTTGAACTGGACCAGCAGGCCGTCGGGCGCCTCAGCAGAATGGACGCGCTGCAGAATCAGGCGATGGCCAAGGCGCAGCAGGCCAATCGGGATATCGAAACGTGGCGTTTGCAGGCCGCGCTGATCCGCATTCAAGAAGGGGATTTTGGGTATTGCGAGGATTGCGGCGACGAGATTCCCAAAGGCCGGCTGAACCTCGATCTCGCCGCGACCAAGTGCGTCAGCTGTGCGTCCGGCTAATCTGAAACCGGATCAGATGGTGCAGAACCGTCTCAAAACACTGACAATATTGCAGGTCGTCAAAACCCGGCTCATCCGCCAACCGCCTGTTGCGCGCCGCTGCCATCAACGAGCCATTGCCGAACAATGGATGAAGCCGCCCGGTCTGGCCGACATGTTTGTCGGCCAGTTCCGCTTCGTGGATCATGCGGGTGCAGAGACGATCTCGGTCCAGCGGCGGCGTGGCCAGCAGGACACGCGCTGCGGCGCTGACATCTCCGTGCAAGACAGGGCGCATGACGTGGATTACCCGACTGTCAGGTTGGTGGTCAGCCCCGGTCCATAGCTGGCCGAGACCTGAGCCACCCGGACCTCATAGGCCCCGCTTACCCCATCCGCCGCTTGTGCCGCGGTCGAATAGAACCACGACGGTTCACTCACAACCTGTTCCCGCACAAGCGTGCCGTTGACGCGAATTTGAACAAAGTAGGATTCGCTCTCTTCCGCCAGTGGCACGTCCAGACCCGCCCAATCGTCCCCGTCCAGCCGGGTGCGGCGTATCCATGACACCTGGTCGCCTATGCCCGAGCGAACCGCCCCGAGATGCGCCGGCGCATAGGGGCGCAACCCGTTGCCATCGAAGGCGTCGACAATATGCACAAAAGACGGGTCGTCATACCCTCGCGTCGCAGGGCCGATTCGATAGTGTTTTGACACCCGCCGCTCCGACCGCAGCAGGCCGGTCTGATAGACCCGTTGATCCAGCAAAACGAACATCGATCCTACGGGCCAGTTATCGGGCATGGCTGCATCAGTTCCCAACTGGCCGCGCAATCGCCCGGACAAGGTATAGATGCCTGCATCCTGCAGGGTTGCGTCAGCGAACTGGAAAACCTCCCAGTTGCCTGAAGTGCCATCGCCGATTGCAGCCAGATTGGCGCCGTTCAACAGAGCGTTACGCGGGCGCGATTCCAGCAAGCCATCGACCAGATTGACACGCAGCGGCGCACCTTCGTCCCAGATACCGGCACTGGCCCGCATGAGCGGCGTTTCGGTGAACCCGATGACCGCCTGCCCCGAGATGACCTCTTGCAATGCATAGTCTTCGTCACTGGCTGCCGAGTAGACGGCAACGCTGCCGGGCCAGGGGTTTGCAGAGGCGGCCAGATAAGGGGCGTGCGGTGCTTCCGACCCGGTGATCAGAGGCAAGTCCATAAATACGGGCAAAACAGGAACCGGCGCGAAAAAGGGCTTTGCGGTTACCTCGTCGTCAGGCAGGTCAGACGGCGCATAGACACCGGGTTCGATCCGCACGGCCTCGGCCAGTTGCAGATCGGCTTGCTCAAGACGGTCGATTCGGTACCGCGCACCCTGTCCATCTTTGGTCAAAGTGACGACGTCACCCGCACCCAGATGCAACATTGACGGCGGTAACGCAAACCGGGCCGTCTCGCGTGAAACTCGCGCTTCGCTCAACCAGCGTTCGGCCGTCTGACGACCTTCGGCCCGCGTCATCGACAGAGGCACCTCATTCACCGACACGGAATGCGTGCGTGTATCCGGAAGAACGGCCTCTTCTGACACGACGTCATGGTCGGAATCCGATTGCACAAACCGCAATCGTACACGGCCCGTCAGTTCGGCCTCCGCCTCACGACGGTGCTCGATACGGCCTTCAATGTCCGCGCTGTCGGCCAGCAGATCACTGTCCAGTTCAATCGCTCTGCGACCATCGCGCATTTGAAACAGCAACACACCGTCCCGTTCAATCGCGTCAAAACCATAGCGCAGCATCAGCGGCTGCAGCGCCGCACGCGCGCTGGACACGTCTTCAATCGCGTATCCCCGCACCACGCCATACAGGCGCGATACATCGATATGAGTCACCCCAGCACCGTGGCAGATTTCCGTGACAACCGAAGCCAGCGTGCGCGTTCCAGAACGCCCGTTCAGCCAGTGCCCACGGGGGTAGTTCACACCATCGCTCCACTGGCTGCGGAGGTTGGGAAAGGTGGGAAAGGGACGCGCGTCCCAGGCCCAGACATAGGCGTTCGTCATGTCCACCATCGGGCCGCCATATTCGTCCGAAACCGGGTTGATCGCCGGATCCGACCAATAGCCCAACATCGCTTTCAGGTATTGCACCTGCATGAAATCGTCGCGCAGGCCGTTGGAGTATTTCGGCAGACTGGATTCCGAGGATTTGGGGTCCAGAAACTTGTTCGGCTGGTTGGACCCTTTGTCGATGGCGGCGCAACCAAGTTCAGTGAACCAGATCGGTTTGGACCCGGGCGCCCAATCCGTCGGGTTTTCTTGCCGAACGCCTCCGATGCGCTCGTGGTGCCGGTTTGACCACCAGTTGCGCAGGTCCTTGTATCGCCATATCCACGGCTCACCGTGATCCTCATCTGTGATCGGCGCCCTGATCTGGGCTTCAGCCTCCTCCGGTGTGGCATAGTACCAGTCATAACCCTCACCGCCTTCGATATTGCCACGAAGGTAATTGAGGTCATAGATCGCATCAGCCCTGGCCTTGGCGTCCAGATGGTCCACCCCATCGCGCCAGTCGGACAACGGCATGTAGTTATCGATGCCAACAAAATCGATGTTGCCGTCAGCCCACAGCGGATCGAGATGGAAGTAGCGGTCGCCCGAACCATCATTGGGTTGATAGCCGAAGTATTCGCTCCAATCCGCCGCATAGCCGATTTTGGTTTCTGAGCCCAAAATCGCGCGCACAGCGGCGGCAAGCGCCCGCAATTGTGCCACGGCGGGGAAACCGGACGCGCCGCGGATCTGTGTCAAGCCGCGCATCTCGGACGAGATACAGAAAGAGTCTACTCCACCGGCAGCTTTGCACAGGGCCGCATAGTGCAGAATGAACCGTCGCAAGCCCCATTCCTGCGGTCCGGTATAAGACACCTCACCGTCGCCAACGACAAAATCACTGGCCTGCGCGTAACCAAAGAACGCGGCGACCTGCGCGTCTGCTGCGGCGGTTTGATCCGGTGACCCGACGCGTCCCGGAGCCTCGCTTAGAGTGATCCGGCCGCGCCACGGCAGGTGCGGCTGGCTGCCGGCATCGGACCACGGGTCGGGCAGGACGTTGCCTTCAAGCTGATCCATCAGAATGAACGGATAGAACATGACACGTTTGCCGGAGCCCTTCAGGTGTCGGATCGCCTGTACCACGGATTGGTCTGCGGGCGTTGCGCCATAGACAGGCAAGCCATCCTTGTGCTGAACCTGCTTGGCAGTGTTGCGATACACCCCGGCCACTTGCCAGGGCATATTCTCGCCCTCGACGTCCTTGTGCAGAACCTTCGGCTGCAGCTGACAGGTTCCACACCGCAAATCATCGCCAAACCAGGACACGATCAACGAGGCCGCATCGCAGGACCCCAACTCTGCTTGCAGGGATCGGGTGGCGGTTACCAGATCCGGCACCCCCGAGGCAGAATTGACATTTGCAGCCCAGCTTTGCCCCACCCCTTTGGTGTAGTTGACCTGTTCGCTCGCCAACGCGTATTCGCCAGTGCCCGGCATAAGTGCAACGCCGCGGATCGTTCTGGACAAGGCGTCCGGTGTATCCGGTAAACCCGGCTGTTCCTGACGCACGACTTCAAAGGAAAACTGCGGCACGCGGTTTCCGAATTGCGCCAGTTGCAGGTTCTCGATCACCACATAGGCCGTACCACGATAGGCCGGAACAATGCCCGGGCCCTCAATGGCCTCGATCAAGGGGTCGGGCAATTGAAATTGATCGCCGGGGTACGCCCGCATGTGCAGGCTTGCGCGCTCAAGTTCTTCTCCGTCGGCCCAAATACGCGGAACATCCGAAATCTGACCGGAACCCACCGCGATGGCCAGAGAAATCGAGTAGCTGTAGCTGTGCGTGGTCGTCGTGACCTCGGGCGCTTTGGGAGAGCCCTTGCCGCCGCCTCCACCGCCACCGGATTGCGTGGTTGTGCTGGTACTTTTGGTTTCCAGAAAGTCCGACGCCCATATGACCTGACCGCCTACCCGCATACGTCCGAAAACCGTGGCGACGGGGGCGCCTTCCCCGGTTTCGGTCAGACGAAACCGGTCCAGACGTCCGGTTTCAACAACTTCGCTGCCGCCCCCCATGACTGATTGGCTCATCAGCCTTTGATCGATAACCCGTCCCAGCGTTGCACCCACAGCACGGCCGATAACAGCCGTTGAAAGCCCCGCAACGGTACCGCCAACCGCTCCGCCGATCGCGGCCCCTGCTGCGGACAGAACTATTGTAGCCATTCACTTATCCTCCAGCGGGAATTCAAAACAGGCGACGACCCGGCGGCGCCAGGGGTCGCTCAGCGTGTTTTCGACAACGCCATAGCCGGAATAGGCGTGAATGAATCGCGGTAAGTTCCCTGTCGCGCTGACGATGCCGACGTGTTTGGCCACGCTTCCATCGCGCATCCGGAACAACAGGACGTCACCCACAGCCGCATCGTGTGGGATCTTTTCGATCAGGTGACGGCGGGCTGCTGACCACATACGTTCCTCTCCCTGAGGTTCGGACCAGTCCATACTGTAGGTTGGAACCGCCTCTGGTTCATGCCCAAGCAGCGCGCGCCACACACCCCGCAGCAAGCCCAGACAATCCGTCCCCGCCCCCTTGACCGATGCCTGATGCACATACGGAGTCCCCAGCCAGCTGCGTGCCTCATCCACAATATCCTGCCTGCTCGTACTCATCGTCTGCTTCCCCCGGTATTCGGATTGCCTTGTTTTGGCACCGCCATCATCCAGTCTTCACCCGGAAGATCAGGAAATCCTTGGAAATTCAGCACATTATTGAATTTCAAACGACAGGTAGACATGCTCTTGTCGCATCCGGCCGTCAACCTGACCCGATCTCCGACAGCCAGTCCTCCGGTGATCCCGGACCAAAGCGAAACACTGCGCCCACCAGTGATCTGCTCATCCTGTTTGATCGTGTCCCATAGCCCGGCTGCCTGTCCTGACACCACGTCCAATCTGCCGCGTTTGAACCAACCCGTGTCCCATCCGCTGGCGCCTTTCAGTTGCAGGGCGCTGCCAGCGATCAAACTCACAACTTCGGCCTCGGCTCTGAAACCTGAAATGCCGAGGTTGAACTTGCAGGCGTTGTCGCCAAGAACTGCTGTGCAAGGTTTCTGGTAGATCCTGCCCATGGGTTGGTTGAGCAAATCCGTAAGGCCACGCAATTCGGCGTGAAACGCGCCCCCTGCGCGGCGCATCTCTCCGATCGATCCCCTGAACTGCAGCGCACGCTGTTCGGGCGCGGTCCAATTGACCAACCAAGCACACACCTTCGCGCCGTCGAACCGACCGGATTCGATATCCTCTTCCATGATGGCGGCATCAGACAAAGCGCCCATTGCTTCGGAATTATCGATGGACAATCCGGTCGCCTGCTCGATTGCCGAGGCCGTCAGGCCAGTGCTGGCCTTGAAGGTCATGCCGTCAAAGCTCAGTTCCATGTCATGATCGGTAAAGCCATATTCCTGCCCGTCGGAACGGCGGATCAACCAGCACCGGCAGGTCGTGGTCAGCCCGCTTTGCAGATGGGTCTGCAGCCCTTGCTTATCACCGCTCATCAGACACGTACCTCGACCACAGGAACATTGGGCACGTCGCCGGCCTGAAAACTGGCGACGCTGGTCTGAATCCTGTCGGTATCGAAACGAACCGGAACGTCGAACTCGAACCCCGCGGTGATTTCTACCTGCTCGGGCGGCGGGGCGGAAAACAATATCCTGCCAGTGGAGAGGTTTGCCTCGAAATCGACACCCTCGCGCATTTGGTCCTGCTCGAGGCCGATCTTGATTGTGCCGAGGACAGGTTTGATGATCGGACGGACATAGCTGAAGCCGCCGGAACTGTAGGACTTGACCAATTGGAACTCGGTCGTCGTGCCATCGCCGCGGGCAATGACCTGATCGTCTTGGGACACGTTTGCCGTTGCCGCCCCGGATTTGTAATCGGACCAGTCTTTCCAGCGAAAGCCGAACATCTGACCCTGACGGGCCTCAAAGAACGCCACCAGCGTTTCGATATCGTCCAACGAACGCATCCCCAAACCGGCATCATAGCGCCGCCGGGAATGCGCCCAAGGCGTATTGCGCTCTTCAAACCCGTTGGCCAGCGTCACGATATCGGTGCGCCGTTCGGGGCCGCCAACCGAGCCGAAGCTCAGGCTGGCGGGAAATCTGACTTCGTGAAAATTCATGACCTGCTCCCTCGTATTACCTGTTTCGATTACCGCGGCCCAAGGCGCGGCTCATCTGGGCGGCGATTTGGCCCTGGCTGCGCCGGAACCCCTGAACGTCGGGGGTTGTGATGTTCATCACCACATTCACCCCGCGCCCACCGCCAGAGGTGCGCACACCCAGTTTGCCATCCGGACCGCGCGCCAGGGGCATGATTGCCTCAGGGCCGGCCTCACCCATCAGTCCGGTGCCACCCCGCATTGGAAACGTGGTCGGCCCGCTGACCACACCGCCGTTGGCGAAAGGCATTACCCGCCCCTGAGAAAAACTGCCGCCATCGGCAAAGGGAAGAATACCCTGCACCAACCCTCCAACCGTGTTGGCAAGCATCCCGCCGAAATGATCTGTCACCGGCTTGATCGCAGCCGAATAGGCCGTCCGGATCATCGAGTTTTTCAGAATGTCCAACGCATCCGAAAGGTTCATCCCATCCAGAACCACGCCGTCAAAGGCTTTGCGTAACCCGCCGGACATGCCGCGTTCCAGTGTGGCGACATCCTTGCCGGTCTCTTCAAACGCCGCGCTGATCCGTTTCATCTGGTTGTCGAAAGCCGCCGCCATCGACGCCGCATCCCCCAGCGAGTCGCCCAGCGCCTCGCCCCGTTCCTGCAGGTCGTCCAACCCGTCACGATCCGTCATCACGCTCTCCTTGTGTCTTGTCCGGGTAGGCCTCCAGCAAGGCATCCAAACCCGACCGGTTCATTGACGACATCCCCGCGCCCTGCCCCAGCATCAACTGCAGCTCTGCCGGAGTCAGACGCCAGAACTGATCCGGCGTCAGGCGCAGGCCGATAAACCCGGCCCGCATCAGTGCGGGCCAGTCAAACCCGCTCATGTCTGCTTCGGCATCATGAAGGCCCGTGCCAGCAGCTCTGCCGCTGCGCGCGCGCCCGCCATCGGGCCGCCCTGGATCTCGGCGCTCAACAGATCGGCCCGTGCCACATCGGCCCCACCGCCCCGCAGCCCCGCCACGATCAGCGCCAGAACGTCGCCGCTGGAATAGGCGCCAGCCTCGAACCGTTGCACCAGATCCACCAAGGAACCTGTCCCCAATTCCTGTTCCAACTCCGCCAAAGCGCCCAGCGTTAACTTGAGCACCCGCCGTTCCCCATCGATGGTCAAAGCCACCTCGCCCGTCCACGGATTGGCCATCGGATTACAACGCCGTAAAGGCCAGCGCGCCGGCACTGGCCAGGCTCATCTCATAGGTCGCCTCACCATTGTGCGAGCCCGCATATTCGATGCCTGTCACCTGAAACGCGCCCTCGACGATGCCGAAATCGGGAATGATCACCTGAAAATTCGGTGTTTCACCATCAAAGAACAGCTGTCGCGCGCGCTCATCGGTATCTGCATCCTTGAACACACCCGAACCCGAGATCGCAGCGGACTTCACCCCTGCCCCCGACAACAACTCGCGCCAGCCACCCTGGCTTTCAAGGCTGGTGACATCCACACTTTCCGCGTTGAAACTGACCCGCGTGGCCCGAAGCCCCGCGATGGTCTCGAACAGGCCCGAGCCGTTCATATCCACTTTGACCAACAGGTCTTTTCCGTTCTGGGCAGCCATATACTCTCTCCGTTGATTGCTTAGTCGTCTTCCACGCGGGCGCGGAATCTCAGGTCGATCTGGCGGATCGCACCGCCCGTTCCGGTTCGCCGGGCCGAGGCCCGTTCGAACCACAGCCCCACAAGGCGGCCCCGATCCATCGTCAACGCGGCCTCTTCCAGTGCGTCGCACACCGCGCCCGCCAGCATCTTGGCGGCACCGAACCCAGCGGCTTCGGACATCACCGACACCGTGAAGCGATGCACAGCACCTACGCCTGTCCGGTCCGAGGCGTCCTTCACCTCTTCCGGGCCCAGCGTCACATAGGTGTGGGGCACCGATCCGGTTGGAACCGCGTCATAAATTGCGCCACTGGAAAGCGTGCTGACCTTCGCATCGCCAGAAAGTTGTTGATACACCGCCGCCTGCAAAGCGGCTGAAACGCCATAGCTCATGCCGCCACCTCTTCATCTGCAAAACAGGTCAGGTACTGGCCGCGCGGGTCGCGTTCGGCGACGGCACGAATGACAAAACGCCGTGTGCCTTCCGCAAAACGCTGATCCGGCGAGGGGCGCATCACCGATCCTTCCGGCGCGCCGCGCACTACGATGCGGTATCCAACGCGCGAGACGGGTACTCCGCCCACCTGCCGCTCGGACCCGCTGCGCGCGGTGACCTCGGCCCAGACTGCTCCCAACGCCTGCCAGGTCTCGGTGTACCCACCTGCACCATCAGCGCTGCGCACCGGCGCCTCGAGCACCAGCTTTCGGTTCAGTCGCGGCGTCTTCATTGCGCTACTCCTGCGCCGAAACGCACGGTGCGGTAGCGCTGGATCAGGCTGGTCACGCCAAAGGGCATACAACCTGCACCCAGCGACGTTTCATCGCGATATTCGTAATAATGCGCCGCCAACAGCAGCACCGCCTGCCCCAGATCAGCGGGCAAACCGCCCCAATCGGGCGACATGCCGGCGGTGAATGCGATCTTTACAGCGCCGCCCGTCGCAATCGCCGGCAGGTTTGAGCCCGCTGGGCGCAACCGGGGGCGCTGGCTGTCTTTTTCCAACTGGTACACGCCCGCGTCTACGATGTTTTTGCCACCCGCCGCATCCGTCACGGTCACCGCGTCAACCGACGCTACCGGAGCCACCGGAAGAACCTCGGCCGCCTGATCCCGCCAACTGTTCAGGCTCCACGAAAAACCGCGCTCGATCAGAACCTTGCCGGTGCGCGCTTCGATCGCCGCGATGGCGGCCCGCAAAAAGCCCTTCAACACCTCGTCCTGCACATTGTCCTCGGCAAAGCCAGTGCCCAACCGCAGATGCGCCTTGAACTGATCCACCGGTAGCGCCGCATCCGCGATGGCGGTTTCTTCGATCAACATCATCCATTCACTCCGCAATCTCGGCCCCCTCCGGGGTCGTCACTTCAGGAATTTGGCGGGCACGCGCCGCCCCACGTTGCTCGGACGGAGGGGAGCAGCTAGACAACGCAGGGGATCTCACCCCGGCCCGTACCCGCCGCCCGGAGGGCCAGTTACCCAGCGCCCCGGGATCCGCCACCGCTTAGGCAGTGCCGAATTTCACCAACTTGATCGCGGCAAAGTCGCTCACGTCGCCGCCGACGCGCTTGGTTGCGTAGAACAGGACATGCGGCTTAGCGCTGAAGGGGTCGCGCAGGACGCGCAGGTCGGGACGCTCGGCGATGGTGTATCCGGCCTGAAAGTCACCAAAGGCAATCGAGAAGCTGTCGGGCGCCGCGTCCGGCATGTCCTCGGCGATCAGCACCGGATAACCCATCAGACGCGCAGGCTCACCTGCCGCCAGACCATCCGACCACAGGAAGCGGCCATCGCTGTCCTTCAGCTTGCGGATCAGACCCGCGGTTTTCGAGTTCATCACGAAGGTGCCATTCACCCGGTACTGCGCACCCAGCGCATAGACTACGTCGACAATCGCGTCCGCCTCGACACTACCATCGATACCGGTCGGCACATAACCGATATTGCCCCAGGCCCAGACATCATTATCGACCTTGGTGTGGTTCAGGATGCCCTTGGGCTTGTCTGCACCGTCGCCGTTGATAAAGGCCGACGCCTCGGCGCGGGCGAACTTGTCGGCGATACGACCGGCCAGCCAGCCTTCGACGTCAAACGCGCTGTCGTCCAGCAGACGCTGCGAGGCTTTGGGAAGGGCGCTCAGCTCGTGCAGTGCAATCGAGATGCGATCGATCGACGGGGTCGCGGTCTCAGTCGCGGCCGCAGTCTCTTCGGCCCAGCCTGCGCCCACATCAGTGTGGTCGATCAGCACGTCGAACGAGTTCGCCTCGACATTCACCACCGACGCAATCGAGCGGATCGAGGCAGTGGATTTCAGAACCGACTTGATGATCTCGGCGGTTTGCGGATCGACCAGATAGCCGCCATCACTGTTGACCGCGCTGGACAGCGATTTCGACTCCATCTCAAGCCCGCGCAGGCCGTCATCTTCGCCCGAACGCACGTAGGCATCAAAAGCCTTCTGATGCGGTGCGCCGTCTTCGATCGAGGCCGCAAGGTGCGGACGCGCCGCGATGGTTGATTTACGATCCAGCATGGTCAGTCGCTCTTCTGTCTGTTGCAATTTAGTTTCCACTTCATCCTTCAAGCCCTTGAGTTCATTCACGAAGCCAGCCATCGCCTGCTTCACCTCCTGAACCAGGGGCGCACCCTCTCCGGTCAAGGCCGGCGTTTCGGTCTTGCTCATCAGCACTTCCATTTCTTGGGTGGGTTTGAGGCGCGCTAGGTCCGCGCCAGCTCCTGCCGGGCGGTTTTGAACACCTCGGCAATACTGCGCAGGGTCTCGTCGGTGTCGAGCTCATAGCCCTTTGCCGCTACCCGCGCACTGGACAGCATCGGGAAGGTTACCAACGACACCTCCCACAGCTCCAGTTCGGTCAAGAGCCGCTGGCCCTTGTCATTCTTCACAGCCCGCTTGGTGCGATAGCCAATCGACAGCCCGTCCATCGCACCTGCTCGGATCAGTTCTGCCGCCTCACGGCCTTTCTGCGTGCTTTCCAACAGGCGTCCCTTTACCCAAAGACCCTTGTCGTCTTCGCGCACTTCATCCCAGACACCGATGGGTTGTGCCGGGTCATGCTGCCACAGCATCTTGACCCGCTGGCCCGCCTTTTCCAGCCCGGCCAGCGAGCCGCGATAGGCGCCTTTCTGCACCACATCGCTGCCCTGATCGACCTGCCCGAACAGGCTGGCATACCCTTCGATCACCGCATCCTCGGATACCGAGAGCCCGTCTCCGAACCGTGCGAACTTGCGCTCCAAATCCATGAACACCTCCTCGTAAGCCTCTGATTTCACGGCGATGCCGCAAGGAACGATTGAAACACTTGCGCCAGGATTACCGCCGCGACGCCGTAGACCGTCAGCCACAACCGCTTTTCCAACCGCTCCATCATCTCTTCGATCTGATCCAGCCGACGGCACAGATGCGCGTGCTGAATCTCGGCCACCCGCTCATGCGCGGCCAGGCGCAGGCCCGGCGCACAATCAAATGGCGGATATCCCTCACTCATCCGCACCCTCCGCCAGCGCCGGTAGGCCCAGCAGAGACCGTTTTTCCGCATCGGTCAGGAACTCGGCCCGGCTGACCCGCGCCCATTGCGCATCCCGCTCGGCAGCCAATGCGGGTACCTGATCCAAATCAGGTTTCAACATCAGGTCCTCACCGGTATAGCCCGAGAGCCATTCAGACACCGCAGCCGCCACCCGCGTCACCAGGGGCAGCACGGTCAGGCGGTAAAACGCCCGGTTGGCCTCCTGATAGTTCGAATAGGTCGCGTCACCCTGGATCCCCAGCAACATCGGCGGGACCCCAAAGGCCAGCGCGATCTCGCGGGCGGCGGCTTCCTTGGTCTTTTGAAACTCCATATCGGACGGAGAGAACCCCATCGGCTTCCAATCCAACCCCCCTTCCAGAACCATCGGTCGCCCGGCATTCCGCGCCCCGCGATAGTTCTGCTCAATCTCGTCCGAAAGACGCCGGAATTGATCCTCGGCCATTACCCCATGGCCATCACCCTTCCACACCAGCGCCCCCGAAGGCCGCGCCGCATTATCGAGTAGCGATTTCGACCACCGCGATGCGCTGTTGTGCACGTCAATCGCCATCGCCGCCGCCTGCATCGGCGAAAACCCGTAATGGTCGTCCTGCGGATGGAAGGACTTGATGTGGCAGATATTTTCCACCGCGAACCGGTGCTTCTTACCGCCGACCTCATAGTCATACGCCTTGGGCCAACCGTCCGCTCCCGGTACGACGCTCATCCGGTCGGATCGCAGTACATGCAGTTCTACCGGCAGGCCCTCTTCGGCCTGCACAGCCTCAACATATGCATTGCCCGACAGCAGCAATTGCCCGAAAAGCGCCTCCATCAACTCCGCTCGCCCCTGTGCCGCATTCGGACGGCGCATCAGCGACAGCATCGGATGCACATCGAACCGATGCGCCTGATCCTGCAACACCAAGGGCAGTGCCGCCGCCGCCTCGGCAATCAGCTTGACCGAGCGGAACCCCACCGGGTTTCCCGAAAACCCCGTCCGTGTCAGCGTTACCGTGTCCCGAGGGCTCCACGCCGCGCGCCCGCCCGTCTGCCAAGCCACCACGGGGCTCGCCGCGCTGGCCTTTGCCTCGGGTGCTTCCCCGGCCGCTCCACGACGCAAGAAATCGAATACCATGTCCAGATGCTCCTTTCTGTCGCCGCTGTGTCCGGCTCGTTGAAAGGAGTTATGAGGGAAAGAAGTTTAAGCCTCGGGAATGGGGCGTACGGGGGTTAGGCAACAGGTTGGTCTTGGTCTACACATAGGTACCGGCAGACTGTAAAACTCTTGAAAAATTCGACGTCGAGACCAATTTGCCAACAATTCATCATGCCAGCTTAGTGATCGACCTGAATTGGCCATGATGTATAAACTTCAATTTTTGTTAGTCTGAAGGATCAAACCAAAGTAGGAATTGCTCGCGGCAACACCTGGTGCATCGAAAACGAACCCATAAAACACCGCCGGGACACGATCCTCGAACTCGGTTTTGCTTACGAACGTTTTTCGGGTCACCCCACCAAGAGGCATTTCGTAACCTTTTTGGTCAAAGAGACGACGAAATTCTTTTGTGGAGATTTCTCTGGCGCTGAATGGACCTTTCATGTGACCTTCAAAGTCAACCTCAGACTGGCTTGAAGTAAACGCGAATTGACATGTTCTGTATTCTTGATGATCACGTGTGACCAAGTCTAACGAATAATCCGAGTGTTCAAGCCAACCGTTTAGCGCGCGTATGTAGCTGCCAGACAACGCTTTTTCTTCCAAACCCAAAAAGTCTGGTGCTGATCGGTAGCAGAATTCGACAAAAGTTCCGATAGCCAGTCGCATTTCAACCGGCTGCCTAGTCTCCAATGAAGCTACTTCGACTGAGGATTTCTGCGCACATCCATGCAGACAAAACCCCAAAGCCAATGCACCGGCGGTCGTCTTAACAACTGAAGAAACTGACATAAATTCACCGAAGCAGCAGGTGCCCAACGTTCCGATTCTGCAAGGCACCCTACGATTTTGGGCTGAGCAATAAAGTTATACTTTCAATTACTTCCCAAAAGTAACCCCTTACAAGAACGAATGCGCATTAGCCTGCCAATAGCGAGACACTTGCGCCCCAGCTATACCTCACAAACTCCGCACTCTCGGTCGCCGATACGCCCCCGCAGGCCCCACCACCAACTCATGCAGCGCCCAGACCAGCGCGTCGACCCGGTCGGGTGAGCCCTGCCCCTCGAACCCCCGCGCGGTCATCTGGCACATCTGCTCCTCCAGCGGGTCCAGCCCGGCCACGTGGCGAACCCGCCCCTGCTCGTACAGCGCGGCCACAGGTTCCGCGCGCGCAACTTTCCCACGTGACGCACGCACCCCGCGATAAGGCACCATTGGATTCACCTGTCGCACCACCTCTTCGACCAGTTGCCCGCCCTGATTGACCTCGGCCACCAGCCGTTCGGCCCCGAACTCATCCATCGCGTCAATCGCTGCCTGCGCCCAGCCTGCCGGACCAACGCCCTGTACCGTCCGGTCAGCCAGCACATAGGCGCGCCACTCCTCGGGCGACCCCTGTAGCTGCGCGCCCACAACCACGATCCCGCAAGCATCCGCATCCGCCCCCGCCGTTACCGCCGGGTCCAATGCCACCACGATGCGATCCAACGCAGGCACTCGGCCCACCCGCGCCGCCTCCAGCATCGAACCGGTCCACAGCGCCCCCTCAGCATCCGACAACAGCACTCCGTCCAACTCTTGCCGCCCCAGCCGCGTGCCCGCATAGCGCGCACGCACCTCGTCCAGAAACGACTCCGCCAGATTGGCCCGGTTAGCTTCGGTCGGCGCATGGGTTTGAACGGTAGAGGGCGACGCCAGCAAATCCTTCAAAACCTTCACATTGCGCGGTGTGGTCGTCACACAGACCCTAGGCTGATCCCCCAGCCGCAGCGCAAATTGCAACATATCCCAAGTCTCCCCGGCCTTCTTCCACTTGGCAAGTTCATCCACCCAGGCCGCATCAAACTGAGGACCGCGCAGCCCTTCGGGATCATGCGCCGAAAACGCCTGCGCTTCGGCCCCGTTGGGCCAGACCAGCTTGCGCTCGGATGCCTTCCACTGAGGTCGTCGATCCGGCGGTGAACACTGCAGGATCCCGCTATCGCCAAAGATCATCACATCGCGCACCTGGTCGAAAGTCTCACCAACCAAAGCAACGCGGCTGGCTTCACCACGATCCAGCGGCCTAGCCCCTTCAACCAACGACCGCACCCACTCGGCCCCGGCACGCGTCTTGCCAGCTCCCCGCCCCCCCATCATCACCCAGGAACGCCAGTCGCCCTCGGGCGGCAACTGGTGCGGTAGCGCCCAGAATTCAAACAGGAAAGGGAGGGCGCACAGCCCCCCCTCCCCGATCTCACTCAGAAATCTGTCCCGCACCGCAGCATCTTCGGAGGCGAGCCAACCTGCACCCGATTTCAAATCGAGCGCGCTCAAGGTCGAGCGCATACCCCCCTTGGGCAATTCCGGCTTGTCTGTGATGTTGTTCGACAAAGCTTGTCTCCACTTTCTGACAACTTCGGATCAGCCCCTCTAACTGCCCAAGTTGCTTGCCTGCTCCGGCAAGGTCTGCATCCTCCCCGGCTCCGATCTGCCTGCGCAGTTCTTCCGCTGCCTGGCGCAAACCGCGAATGGATGTCTCAAGCGACTGCAAAAGTTCTGCCGTCTGGGACATCCGCTCTTCCGGGGTAATCAAAGTCATGTTTGCCTGTGACCTCATGCGTGAGTTTTTCCGCACGAGAGAAACGAAAAACGGCCACCGGGTCGCCCCGGGGCCGTTGCCCACTTCTTCTAGCATGACACAACTTATACGAGAATAAGAACGCAAAGTCAAGATTTCACGCAACACGGGCGCAACGGGCTACGCACGGAGATTGTTAAAAGCCCCCGTGCGGGTTGGACCGTGCCGTCAGTGATCGTACCCCAACAAGAGTACCTTACGTATCACCGAGAAAGCGAAATGGCTCGGAATGCTCAAAGCTGGCTGAGACCTCACCTGCAAGGATAGGCTTTTCACCAAGCTCCAGCTTCAGTGTTGATGCCCCTTCTGAAAGATCAAGGTTTTCGATATCCACCCAAAACAGTGTCGGGCTGAACACGCTCTCGTAATAATACCGCCCTAGCTCATGGTCGGCGACAGTGCGCCATGTTGTTGACGCGATGTTAGGACGATCGGGGTCTGTCACACCAAACGGCACGGAAATAGAGCGAACCAAAGAAAAAACCGCCGCCGTTGCGTCGTTCTTGTCTTCGAATGAAGGCACCGCATTCAGGTTCCAGCTCAACCGTGCAAACCGATCGGAAGACCGATGCGTTCCCGGCAAAAACGAGAGGCCGTTGACTTCGCCCCAATAGGTCGTGATGGCAAGTTGTTCGTCAAACGTCGGAGAGTTCGTCATAACCGTAAACTCGCGGCCATGATGGATGACTAACTCGCCGTCGAGATATTCGAAAATTGCGCTGTCGCCGGACGCGTCGGATAGCGCCACATGCCCGCCTGCTTCATGTCCGCTTGGCAGCATCGGAGCCACAATCACGAACGGGTCCTGTTCCATTGCAGCCACGGCTTCTTCGACCGTTGCGAAGTTGTCAAAAAAGTACTGCAACCAGCCGCCAACAGACAGGCGTGGCTTATCCCCGGCAGTCTCGGTGCCGTAATCGGCTTCGGCAAGATAGAGTGCGTTGCCAACCAACCCGGCATCGTTCATTCCATCAACAGTTGCACCATCATAGATGGTCGCAACGACCGACCCGTATTTGGAAGTCCACTTTATCGAGTTTTCACCGGCACCGCCATCGCGCTCCATCCCGCGAGGAAAAGCCCAAAGGTCTGTCGCGGTATCTTCAAACCAATCAAGCGTCCGCCCCGTAAGGAAGGATCCATCTGCGGTTTCATAGACGATCCGGGAACACGCGATTGCAGAAGACGCGGCAAGTGCCACAGACAAAATGGAGGCCCCAAGTACCTTTGCATTCATTGCAGGAAATCCTTTTGATAGTTTGCCCATGATGAACCAATGTCTCTGAAATTTGGTAGTTTTATAGGCAATTTGAAGCCAAAACCGTCTTGGAATTTCAAAGTTACGCTGCGTACAGGATTCTGAATTTCGTCGGCCGACCCCAGGTGGAAGCGGCCGAGCCTACCCCCTCATTTCAGACCAACCCTTGACATTCCCACACTAAACCAGCATGTGCCCCACAGGACAGCGCTGACGCGTGAGCATACACGGTCGACAATCCGGCCCCACAGCGCCCCACTTTTTTCCAGTTCCCCTTCACGCAGGGTTCTTGATGCGACGACCGGATGCACAGGACTCGCCTGTGCGCCGCGAGGCTTCGCAAAAACCCTGCCGGTCGCGCAACTTGCGTGGCTAGTCTCACTTGTCCGTGGTGACCAGTCATCACGGGTTGTAAAGGAATGATACTTGTTCGATTTTGACATGCTGGGCCTTGCCCCGGCCCTGAATGACGCGCTGCAACGCGCAAACTTTACCCAACCCACGCCGATCCAGAATCAGGCAATCCCGCTGGCCCTGCAGGGCCACGACATACTTGGGCTGGCCCAAACCGGCACCGGCAAGACGCTGGCCTTCGGCCTGCCGCTGATTGACCACCTGCTGGCTCAGCCGGGTAAGCCTGCGCCTAAAACGGTAAAGGCCCTGATCCTGGCGCCGACCCGCGAATTGGTGAACCAGATCGCCGAAAGCCTGCGCAACCTGACCAGGAAAACAAAACTGCGCGTGGCCACCGTTGTCGGCGGGCAATCCATCGGCAAGCAAATCTCGTTCCTGTCGCGCGGCACCGATATTCTGGTCGCTACGCCGGGCCGCCTGATCGACCTGATGGAACGTGGCGCCGTCGACCTCAGCACAGTCCGCCATCTGGTGTTGGATGAGGCCGATCAGATGTTGGACATGGGCTTTATTCACGCCTTGCGCAAAATCGAGCCCGCTTTAGGCACGCCGCGTCAGACCATGCTGTTTTCGGCGACAATGCCGAAGCTGATGGAGGAACTCAGCCAGTCCTATCTGACCAACCCGCAACGGGTGCAGGTTTCGCCCCCGGGCAAGGCCGCAGACAAGATCACGCAGTCTGTTCATTTCCTCGACAGGGCTGAAAAACCGCGGAAGCTGCGCGAAGTCCTTTCGGCAGACATGAACGCCCTGACGCTGGTCTTTGCCCGTACAAAACACGGGGCCGAAAAATTGATGAAAGGCCTTGTGGCGGACGGGTTCAACGCCGCCTCAATCCACGGGAACAAAAGTCAGGGCCAGCGCGACCGCGCGATCAAGGCTTTCCGCGCCGGAGAGATCGACGTGCTGGTCGCCACCGATGTCGCCGCGCGTGGCATCGACATTCCGGGTGTTGCCTATGTGATCAACTATGATCTGCCCGAGGTGCCAGACAACTATGTCCACCGCATTGGTCGCACGGCCCGCGCCGGTCGTGAAGGCGAAGCCATTGCCTTCTGCGCGCCGGATGAGTTGGACCAGCTACTGCAGATTCAAAAGCTGATGAAGATTGAAATTCCAGTCGCCAGCGGCACCATGCCTGAATACGCCGAACCCAAAAAACCGCGCAATCGCAGTGGGTTACGGGGGCGTAGACCGCACGGAGCGAATTCGACGTTGAAACCTGTGTCGTCAAAACGTCGCCGCCCACGCAGACGTCCCGCTGCATAAGAAAAAGAAAGGGCCGCGTTTTTCGACGCGACCCTTTTCTTAGTTGCTCGAGCTATTTCTCTCGGCTTCTATTTCTCGCCATTTGGCGACGTTGCGGTTGTGCTCATCCAGAGTTTCCGCAAACGCGTGCCCACCAGTTCCGTCCGCAACAAAGAACACATAGTCTGTATCCTCCGGTGCCACCGCGGCCTCAAGGCTTGCGAGGCCGGGGTTGGCGATTGGTGTGGGCGGCAAACCGTCAATCACATAGGTATTCCAAGGAGTTGCGCGGCGCAATTCACTGCGGCGCAGACCGCGGCCCAGAACGCCCTGACCTTTAGTGACACCGTAGATCACGGTCGGGTCCGTCTGCAGCTTCATACCTTTCTCAAGCCGGTTCACAAAGACACTGGCCACTTGGCCGCGCTCATGTGGAACACCGGTCTCCTTCTCGATGATTGAGGCCAGGATCAGCATCTCTTCGGGGCTGCTGATCGGCAAATCGTCCTGTCGACTTTCCCAAACCGCGTTGATCCGTAACTGTTGCTTCGCCTGCATGTCCTGCAGCACGGCAGCTCGGTCATCACCCGGGGTTAGTTCATAGCTGTCGGGTGCCAGCATGCCCTCGGCTGGAACTTCGGACACCTCACCGGTCAGAGCGTCAATGCCCCTAAGCGCCTCGACTACCTGCCACGAGGTCACGCCCTCGGCCACCGAAACGCGATATCGTGTGTCGGCATCTTGACGTTTTTCAGCATATTCTGCGGGGGCTTCCTCTTCACCGGCCTCGAAACTGGCAATCTCAACAAATTCCAGAGTGGCTGGGTTCAACTCACGCACCCGGGTTTGTACCCTAGTTACACCAACGCGATATTCAATCTCGGACCCGCAGGTGCTGGCACCGCTGCTGGTAATATCTTCGATGATCTGCGCCATCGACGCGCCTTCGCGAACCAGAAAACTGCCCGCTTTCAACTGCTGCGCCTTGTCGGTGTAATCCGCGCCCATCCGGAATATCATGGCGCTGCTGATGGCACCTTCATCTTCCAACTGCTGGCTGACGCGAGTCATGTTCGACCCGCTTTTCACCTGTAGGCATATGGCGGTTTCCAGCGGGCCTTCGGCCTTGTACTGCGATTGCCCCCAAAGGATCAGACCGCCGATAAGAAACAGGCCGACCACCAGGATGGTCAGCGCGTTTGATGCCAAAGCCCGCCACATTTAGCTAGCCTTTCCGAAAATCACGCTGGCATTGGTACCGCCAAAACCGAACGAATTCGACAAGGCAACGTTGATCACACGTTCGCGTTTGGCATTTGGCGCCAGATCAATCGGCGTTTCAACCGCCGGGTTGTCCAGATTGATCGTCGGCGGGGCCACCTGATCGCGGATCGCAAGGATTGAGAAGATCGCCTCTATCGCGCCAGCCGCGCCCAGCAGGTGGCCCGTGGCCGATTTGGTCGACGACATGGTGGCGTTGCCCGAATGATCGCCCAGCAGACGCTCCACCGCGCCCAGTTCGATCGTATCCGCCATGGTCGAAGTCCCATGCGCGTTGATATAATCCAGATCCTTTGGCTCTAACCCTGCACTGCGCAGGGCGGCCTTCATGGAACGCTCTGCCCCATCACCATCCTCAGACGGCGCGGTGATGTGATAGGCGTCACCGGACATGCCATAGCCCAGAACCTCTGCGTAAATCTTCGCGCCACGCGCCTTGGCATGCTCGTATTCTTCCAGCACAACAATGCCCGCACCCTCACCCATGACGAACCCGTCACGGTCGACATCATAAGGGCGGCTCGCTTTCTTCGGATCGTCGGCGTACTTGGTCGACAGCGCCTTGCACGCGTTAAAGCCCGCGATACCAATCTCGCAGATGCAACCCTCGCCGCCACCTGCAACCATCACGTCAGCGTCACCAGCACGGATGATACGGCTGGCGTCGCCAATGGCATGTGCGCCGGTCGAACAGGCGGTCACCACCGAATGGTTCGGACCTTTGAAACCATGTCGGATCGAGACCTGACCCGAGGCGAGGTTGATCAGCGCGCCGGGAATAAAGAAGGGCGAAACGCGGCGCGGACCCTTGTCGCGGATCAGATTGGCCGTGTTCGCGATGGAACCCAGACCACCGATACCCGAACCAATCAGAACGCCGGTGCGCAGGCGATCCTCTTCATCCTCGGGCAACCAGTTCGCATCCTGACAGGCCATATCTGCCGCTGCGATTGAATACAGGATAAAATCCTCGATCTTGCGCTGCTCTTTCGGCGGCATCCAATCGTCGGGGTTGAACGTTCCGTTCGTACCGTCTCCGCGCGGCACTTCGCAGGCATAGGTCGTGGTGACCCCGCTTGCCTCAGCGTCGAACTGAGTGATCGGGCCCGCACCGGATTCTCCGTCCAGCAGCCGCGACCAGGTTTCCTCGACCCCGCTGGCCAACGGAGTGACCAATCCCAGACCGGTTACAACGACTCTGCGCATGAAATGCCTCTTGCCTGCTTCCTGTTTGAGAACCGCTCATACCCCGGCCCGGGGTCCGGGGGCAAGAGCCACGGTATATTCCCTTCCGGCATCAACCTGCCGAAACAGAATGAAACACTGCTCGCCATCACGAGAACGGTTCTAAATGCAAAAACCGCCTGCCGCCGCAGTGGACGACAGGCGGTTTCCTTCTTGTCAGCCCATTACTGGAATTGAGCAACCGGTTCGTGTGCTGCCTGAGCCGTTTCCAATGCCTCGGCCAGATCAATCGATTTGTGGAACAGTGCACGTCCGACAATTGCACCCGCAATGTTCGGAATATACGCCAAGCGAGAGATATCGTCAGCAGTACGCACCACACCGCTGGCGATAACCGGCGTACGGGACTTCTCAGCCAGCCCAGAGATCAGGCCCAATTGCGCCTCGACATCCTCCATGTCGCTGTCGATATCCGTCACCAGAATAGCGGCAAACGGAGTGTCGGCGAACGCCTCGATATATGCTTCCGGGGTGAACGCACTTTGGCTGCGCCAGCCTTCGGTCATCACCTGCCCTTGCCAGACATCCACAGCCAGAACGATCTGATCCGGATAAAGTTTGGCAAGTTCCTTGACCAGGATCGGATCCCAAGCTGCAAGCGTACCCAAGACAATACGCGCTACACCTTTGTCAATCCAATGTTCGACTTGCTCACGGGTACGCATGCCGCCCGCCAGTTGCACCGACATCTCAGACGAGCGGATGATCTCTTCAATCAACTCGGCATTGGTGTCCCGGCCTTCAATCGCGTCAAAGTCAGTCAACTGCATCCAATCCGCACCAGCGGCTGACCACCCACGCGCAGTTTCGACGGGGTCCACGTGCCAAATCATAGCTTCGTCCAGACGGCCTTTTTCCAGTGATACACACCGACCGTTCTGCAGTTCCATAGTGGGATAAATCCTCATGAGCACGCTCCTCCGCTCAATCGCATTGCAATTCAGTATATCATACAGACCTGCATAGTCTCTAATGCCGCCAGTTTCGGCAAACTGAGATCATTTTGCGGCATTGCACCCAAGTTGAGACTACATGCGAGCGGGTGGCCCGTTCCGGCGCAGCAGCACAACCGGAGCGCCATTGTATTCGCATTCACGCGTCACTGTGTAACCCAGCTTTTGGGCCAGCTTCTGCGAGACTGCATTCGCCGAATTTACCATTGCTACCAATGGACCGGGCATGATGCGATCAAACCAGTCATGCGCTGCTTGGGCCGCCTCAAACCCCAACCCCTGCCCCTGCGCCTCGGGCACCAGAATCCACCCGGCTTCGGGAAAACTGTCGAAATCTTCTCCCAGCGCACGGTTGCCATAGAAAAATCCCGCCTGACCGATCATCAGCCGATTCGATTGCTGCAACACGGCCCATTGCCCGAACCCGGCCATCTGCCAATGCCCCGCGTTGCGCAAAAACGAATCCCACGCCTCACCGCGCGAACGTGGCCTGCCGCCGATATGGCGCACGATGCAGGGGTTACGCCATATCTCGGCGAACCGGTTGAAATCCTCGGGCCGCATGCCGCAAAGCATCAGGCGCGATGTGTTTATCGTCGGGGTGGATCGTATCATGCCCTGCCCGCTCAAGTTTTTTTGCCTCAGAGTGATCGTTGCGAACGCAGCCTCACCCTGGCAAGTCCGAAATCCAGACAGGCACAAAAAAACGGCGCCTCCGTTGCCCGGAAGCGCCGTTTTTAAAGATTTCGAAGCGATTAGGACGCTTCAGAGATGAATTTGACGGCGTCGCCAAAGGTCTGGATGGTTTCGGCTGCGTCATCCGGGATTTCGATGCCAAACTCTTCTTCGAAGGCCATGACCAGTTCAACGGTGTCCAGGCTGTCTGCACCCAGATCGTCGATGAACGAAGCGTTCTCGGCTACTTTGTCTTCTTCAACACCCAGGTGCTCAACAACGATCTTTTTAACGCGATCTGCGACGTCGCTCATGTCTATTCCTCATTCCATTTCAGGGCTTAATGCCCGGTTCAGCCCTTGCCCGCTCAGGCTGGCTTTGATTTGCCCGGTCTGGGCGGTTTGGGTCCCCGATTACCGGGAAAGTAGAAGGCCGACCGTTTGGCCGACCCCTGCATACATGCGCCGCCTATAACACAGACAACGCCCGAGGCAAACGCTTTCGCGCCTGTCTCGGTCTGCGATCACAACATGGCCATACCGCCATTCACATGCAAGGTTGTTCCTGTGACATAACCCGCTTCGGGGCTGGCAAGGTACAGAACTGCCGCGGCAATTTCCGATGGATCGCCCATGCGGCCAGCTGGAACCTGCGTAAGGATGCCAGATTTCTGATCGTCGGTCAGCTTATCGGTCATGGCCGTAGTGATGAAACCCGGAGCCACCGCGTTGGCCGTGATTCCGCGGCTTGCGACCTCATAGGCCAGCGACTTGGTCATGCCGACCATGCCCGCCTTAGACGCGGCATAGTTGACCTGACCCGGGTTGCCGGTTGCACCCACCACAGACGAGATGTTTATGATCCGGCCCCAGCGCGCCTTCATCATGCCGCGCAGCACACCTTTGCACAGCTTGGCAGTGGCGGTCAGGTTCACGTCGATCACGCTCTGCCATTCCTCGTCTGACATCCGCATGAACAGGTTGTCCCGCGTAATGCCCGCGTTGTTGACCAGAATGTCGACCGATCCCATCGCATCCGCCGCCTGTTTCGGCAGCGCTGCGACGGCTTCGGGGTCGCCCAGGTTACAAGGTAGGACATGGGCGCGTTCGCCCAACTCATCCGCCAGCGCCTGCAGTGGCTCGATCCGCGTACCAGACAGCCCGACAGTGGCCCCCGCCGCGTGCAGTGCGCGCGCGATATCGCCCCCGATACCGCCAGAAGCGCCGGTGATCAGCGCATTCTTACCTGTCAAATCAAACATTCGGTTTCCCTCTTGGTGCGTCCCAACGAGACGTTTTCAACTTACGATTTGGCCTGGGTGACCTTTTGCACGTCTTCCGGCGTGCCAACGGCCTTGCCTGCGATGTCGCGGTCAATTTTGCGGATCATGCCCGACAACGCTTTACCCGCGCCGATCTCCCACGCCTCGGTCACGCCCTGCGCGGCCATGTACTGCACGCTTTCGCGCCAGCGGACCGAGCCTGTGACCTGTTCGATCAGCAACTGACGGATCAGGTCTGGGTCGGTAACGGCTTCAGCACGCACGTTCGCAACCAGCGGCACGGCGGGTGCCTTGATTTCAACGGCGGCCAGAGCTTCAGCCATCACATCAGCTGCAGGTTGCATCAGCGCGCAATGGAACGGAGCGCTCACCGGCAGCATCACAGCGCGCTTGGCACCCTTTTCCTTGGCGATTTCTGCCGCACGCTCGACGGCAGCTCTGGAGCCCGAAACGACAACCTGGGTCGGGTCGTTGTCGTTTGCGGCCTGACAGACCTCTCCCTGGGCCGCCTCTTCGGCAACTGCGCGCACGGCGTCCAGATCAAGGCCGAGAATTGCGGCCATTGCGCCCTCGCCTACTGGCACGGCGCTTTGCATGGCCTGACCACGTGTGCGCAGCAGACGCGCCGTGTCAGCAACCGACAAAGCACCAGCAGAAGCCAATGCCGAGTATTCACCCAGCGAGTGCCCCGCAACAAAGGCCGCATCGGTAACCGAAACGCCTTCGGCTTCCAGCGCGCGCATCGCGGCGATCGAGGTTGCCATCAGCGCCGGCTGCGCATTTTGCGTCAGCGTCAGGTCCGCGATGTCACCTTCCCAGATCAGGCTGCTCAGCTTTTCACCCAGCGCTTCGTCGACCTCGTCGAACACAGCCTGAGCTGCCGGGTAAGCCTCGGCCAGAGCTTTGCCCATCCCGATGGTTTGGGCGCCCTGCCCCGGAAAAACGAATGCGCGTGTCATTGCGACCTCTTGGATGACGTTAGGTTGCCGGGGGGTGTAAACCGAGTGTGGACGCGGCACAAGCATTGCATGACCTCTGCACTGTGGCACTTTTGATGTGCGCATCCCGCTATTGAGTCCTGATCCCATGGCTTTAGGTTGAACCCAGCTACCCCAGCCCGGAGCAACAGATGCCCTCAACCAATACCTTTTCCAGCTATGGCAGCGTGACCAAGACGTTCCATTGGCTGACCGCCCTGCTGATCTTTACGGCGCTACCTTTGGGATGGATCGCCAATGATCTGGCCCACGCGATCTATGACCCCTCAATCCCGACCACCGAGGACGATATCGCTCGGGCAACGCGCCTGTTCTCGCTGCACAAGACCGTGGGTGTCACAGTTTTCTTTGTCGCCCTTGCCCGTATCCTGTGGGCCGTGACGCAGACCAAGCCGGGCCTGCTGAACGCAGAGAATAAACCCGAAGCCTTCGCCGCCGAAACCGTTCACTGGATGCTCTATGCCTCGCTGGTTCTGGTGCCGCTGACGGGCTGGCTGCACCACGCTGCTTCAGAAGGGTTCGCGCCGATCCTGTGGCCCTTCGGGCAAAACCTGCCTTTCGTGCCCAAATCGCCCTTTGTTTCCGAGGTGACGTCCGGCCTGCACTGGCTGTTCATCTGGGTTTTGGCCGGGTCCTTGGTCATGCATATTGCCGGGGCTCTTAAGCACCATGTGGTCGACAAGGACAGCACCCTGCGCCGCATGCTGCCCGGCAAGTCGGACGCGCCCGAGCCTCCGGCTCAGCACCATTCAATGATCCCCGCCATTGCGGCGCTGGGGGTCTGGGTGGCGGTTTTGACCGGTGGTTGGTCCATCGGCGTCTTCTCGGACCACTCCGTCGCAGCGACCGATACCGCTGAACTGACCGAAGTTCAATCGGACTGGCAAGTGCAGGACGGCGACCTGTCCATCACCATCACCCAGTTGGGCAGCCCGGTGACCGGCCGTTTCGCCGAATGGACCGCCGCAATCGCTTTTGAAGATCCGGCGGAACCGGGGCTGGCTGGATCCGTGGATGTAATAGTCTCCATCACGTCACTGACATTGGGAACGGTGACAGATCAGGCCATGGCCGCCGATTTCTTTGACAGCGCCCAGTTCCCGACCGCCCAATTCAAAGCTGAAATCTACAAGACAGACACTGGGTATGAGGCGCGTGGCCCCCTGACAATCCGCGACAAATCGGTGGACGTCGCGCTGCCATTCACCCTTGACCTGCAGGAGAACACCGCCGCGATGGTCGGAGAATTGGAACTGAACCGTCTGGATTTCGACGTTGGCACCTCTCAACCAACCGAAGAATCGCTGGGCTTTGGGGTCGCAGTCTCAGTCAACCTGACAGCCGAGCGCGAGAGCTAAGAAAAACCGCCGGGGCAATACCCCGGCGGCTTCGTTTCAGAGGATCGAAACTGGCTTATTCAGCCTTCTGTGCCTCGATCGAAATCCGAACTTCAACTTCGTCGCCGACGAACGGTGCGAATTGACCCAGTTCGAAATCGCTGCGCACCAGCGTGGTGGTCGCATCGAAGCCCGCCCAAGGCTTGTTCGCCATCGGGTGCTCAGCTACCTGGTTAAGCTTGGCATCTAGCACGACCGATTTGGTTACACCGTTCATGGTCAGGTCGCCAGTAATGTTGGCGGTGCCTTCGCCGGTGACCTCGATACCGGTCGAGGTAAAGGTGATCATGTCACCTTCGGCCACACCGAAGAAATCTTCGGTCATGAAGTGATCTTCGCGCGGTTTCCAACCGGTGAAAATCTCGACTACGGGCATCGAAACGGAAACGCTGGATGCGGTGGGGTCTTCCTGATCGAACATGATCTCGCCTTCAAAGCCCGAGAACATGCCGGTTGTGGTCGAGAAACCGAGGTGGTTATAGCTGAAGACAACCTGACTGTGGCTGGGGTCCAGAGTGTATTTCTCGGCGCTTGCAAACGCCGAGGTCGCCGAAACGGCCAGTGCAGCAGCAATAAGGGTGGATTTCATGACAAACTCCGCAATTTTGTGAATGCAAACCTGTTGGGTTGCTCGATAACAAAAATGTGCTGCCTAAAGGCAGCACACAAGTATCATTCTCTCACAGTTTCTGTTCTTTAGTGAACAGAATAAATCTTAGGCGAAGATTGTTACACTTCCGCTCAATTGACCCTTTAGCGCTCGGCTGACATCCGCCGATTGCAGCGGCAGCTTCATCAGCAAGCTACCATCGACGTCGAACAACTCGACCTGTTCGTCGGCAAAGCGCGCGCCACCCAGCGTGTCATAGCTGCGGCGCAGAACGGTTTGCGGACGTCCGTTTTCATTCTTTTGCAGCACCCTAACTTCACGGCGGATTGGGTCGAAATAGGCGTCAGGACGGGCGTCGAGGATTTGGACCGTCAGCAGGCTGACCCCAACCAGCAGAAACAACAGCGATGCGGCCAGTTTGATCGGCCAGACCTCGGTCGCCATGGCGGAACTCTCCATCAGCCACATTGAAAACGCCATCACGATCAGAAACGCCCCTGCAACGCGCGCCAGAACCATTCGGACCTTCCAGTTCGGCTCGAACCCGATCAGCACTGGTACAGATTTCTCATAGTTCGCGGTGTTTGCGGACTCTTCGAATGTATTCGTATTCATCGCGGTCATATCTCTCACCCTGTTTTCAGGTTGCCGTCCTGGGTCCGGTTTCTCCGGATAATCCCCGGTATGAAAACAACTTTGAGCCGAAAAACGTCAGGATTTGGGCAGCGCAATGGAAATAGCGCGACTTCACCAAGGCACCTGTGGCAGGGCTTGCCCCTCAGGCTGAAACGTGTATATGGGGCCATCCTTCGCAAATCACATGAATCGCGCAGCCTCTCGTGGCAGGGTCGCGAAGGATAAAACGGCCCCGCCTATGAAATGCGCCTTGATAAAAACAGGAGTGCACATGCCACTGTATGAGCATGTAATGATCGCGCGTCAGGACCTGTCCAACGCGCAGGCGGAAAGCCTCGTCGAACATTTCGGCACAGTTCTGGCTGACAACGGCGGCAACGTCGTCGACAGCGAGTATTGGGGCGTCAAGACGATGGCCTACAAGATCAACAAGAACCGCAAGGGTCACTATTCCTTCCTGAAAACCGACGCCCCCGCTGGCGCCGTTCAGGAAATGGAGCGCCTGATGCGCCTGCATGAAGACGTCATGCGCGTTCTGACCATCAAGGTCGACGAGCATGCCGAGGGCCCCTCGGTCCAGATGCAGAAGCGCGATGAGCGCGAAGGCCGCCGCGAGCGCCGCTGATCAACGCCTGACGAAAGGACATAAACCATGGCCGCAAAACCATTTTTCCGCCGCCGCAAGGTCTGCCCGTTCTCGGGTGAGAACGCGCCGAAAATCGACTATAAAGACACCCGTCTGCTGCAGCGCTACATCTCTGAGCGTGGCAAGATCGTACCTTCGCGCATCACCGCCGTTTCGGCGAAAAAGCAGCGTGAACTGGCCCGTGCTATCAAGCGCGCCCGCTTCCTCGCCCTGCTGCCCTACGCCGTGAAGTAAGGAGAGACTGACATGCAAGTTATCCTTCTGGAACGCGTTGCGAAACTGGGTCAGATGGGCGACGTCGTTGACGTCAAGCCCGGCTACGCCCGCAACTTCCTGCTGCCCCAGGGCAAAGCGCTGAGCGCGTCCGAGTCGAACATCGCCTCGTTCGAAGCCCAGAAAGCGCAGCTTGAAGCGCGCAACCTGGAAACCAAGAAAGAAGCTGAAGCGCTGGCTGAAAAGCTGGACGGACAGCAGTTCATCGTGATTCGCTCGGCATCGGATGCCGGTGCTCTGTACGGCTCGGTCACCCCGCGTGACGCCGCAGACGCCGCAACCGAAGCTGGCTTCTCGGTCGACAAGAAACAGATCGCCCTGATCGCACCGATCAAGGAACTGGGTCTGCACTCGCTGGCAGTCAAACTGCACCCCGAGGTCGAAGTTGAGATCAAGATGAACGTCGCCCGATCGGAAGAAGAAGCCGAACTGCAGGCGTCGGGCAAATCGATCCAGGAACTGGCCGCTGAAGAAGAAGCCGCTGCCGAATTCGAGATCGCAGAACTGTTCGACGACATCGGTTCCGCCGCTTCGGAAGACGAAGAATTGGTCGCCGAAGAAGTCTCGGCTGAAGAAGACGAAGCCAAAGCCTGATCCGGCTGAAGTGAGATTTGAGAAGGCCGCACGAATTGTGCGGCCTTTTTTTGTACACACGCCCAACGGGCGAAATTCAGCCAGAAATTGGACCTGCGCTTGCATGCAGCTTCGTGTTTCCTATCATCGCAGCCTGAATTTCGGAGTACACAGATGACATCATTCTTGCGCCGCAGCGTCTTGGCCATTTTGTTGACAGCTCCCCTCGCTGCCTGCGGCGGGCCGGGCACGCAGACACAGGATACGTTCGATCCGCCGCTATACCCCAACGAGACGCCCGAGTTGCGCGCATCAATCAACCGTTGGGCGGACCACTACGAAGTTCCGCGCGAGCTGGTGCACAAGCTCGCGATCCGGGAAAGCACCCATCGCCCCTGGGCTGTGAACCGTCCCTATTACGGCCTGCTGCAGATTCTACCCGCCACCGCGCGCTCGATGGGCTATTCTGGGAATGCACAGGGGCTGCTGGACGCGGACACCAACCTCAAATTTGCGGGTAAGTACCTGCGCGGTGCGTGGTTGCTGTCGGACGGTGACCAGCAACGGGCGATATTTCTGTATGCCAAAGGGTATTATCCAGAGGCCAAAGCACAGGGCATGTTGGTCGAAACCGGACTGCGACCTCAATAGCAGCCATTGCCTCTTGGGCAATAATCATGGACATCCGACGCGAATTCGCGTCAAATTAGGTGGATTTCCTCCGAAATTGGGAGGATTCGCTGTTTTCTGTTGCGCGAAGCACGCATTAAGCCTGTGCGATACGAACATTACCCTTGCACTTAATGCATCGGTTGACGCAACGTGGACATGAATTCGGACGGACTTGGCACTTTGGGGGATGAGAAGTGCCGCACAAAGGTTGGACAGGTGAAACTCATAGACTTGGCCGCGCTCGACCATCAGGAGAAGTCGACCGCAGATATTATAAACTCTGTCTGCGAGGAACTCGGCTTCGACTATGCGTCTTATGCCACAATGAACCCTGTCAAAGGGGACGTTCAGGGGTATGCGAATTATCCTGACGAATGGAAGATTCATTATGGAAGCCACGGGTATCACCATTTCGATCCGACGATTTATCAGTCCGTTCTCAGCATCGCCCCGGTCGATTGGAATCGCTTCAACCACGATGAGAAATTCAACGCCGTCTTCCGTGACGCCCACGATTTTGGTATTACGCCGCGTGGACTGACGGTTCCGGTCCGTGGCCCTTATGGCGAATGCGGAATACTCAGCGTCACGCGCGACTGCTCTGACCATGAGTGGGAGTCACTCAAAAAGCACGTTATGGGCGATCTTCAAATGGCCGCCGTACATGCACATGACACGACTATGCAGTCAGGCGTGCTCGCCAAAGCGCTTTACTTGCCGTCTCTTTCCACGCGCGAAAAAGAGATCTTGCAATGGGTGGCCGAGGGTAAATCGCAGCAGGATATCGGCGATATTCTGTCGATTTCGCACCGAACCGTCGAGGTTCACATGCGCTCGGGTCGCGAAAAACTGGGTGCGTTGACCACGCCGCAGGCCATAGGCAGGGCCATAGGTCTGGGCCTAATTGCGCCTGGGTAAGCGAAAAAAACGCAAAAATACGGGAAATCCCCAATAGTTTCTGTCCACGACTTGGTTAACTCTTGAGTCACGGTAACCAGACTGTAGGGGGATGGAAATGATCATCGTAATTGATGGTATCAACCAACATAAGTTTAAAGACGTCCTGGACGAAATGTTCAAACTGCGGGCACGCGTGTTCGGAGATCGCTTGGGCTGGGAAGTCAACATCGTGGATGGCCGCGAACGGGACTTGTTCGACGACCTGAATCCCGCACACGTGGTCAGCATCAACGACGAGGGGGACGTCGTTGGGTGCATGCGCCTGTTGCAAACCACAGGGCCGCATATGTTGTCGGACGTATTCAATTCGATCCTGGATGGAGAACCGCCGTTGCGCAGCTCGCAGGTTTGGGAGGCGACACGGTTTTGCGTCGACACCAAAAAACTTGGCCGCGGACGCGGCAAGAACTCAGTTTCTTATGTCACCAGCGAAGTCATGATCGGTTCGTTCGAATACGCAAAAACGGCTGGTGTGCTGGATTCAATCGCCGTGATTGATCCGGTCATGAACCGCGTCCTGCAGCGATCGGGCAACGCACCCTATGACTACCTCGGCACCGCCAAACCGATGGGCAAGGTGGTTGCAATGGCTGCGATGATGGATTGTTCGGACGAGCGTATCACGGGTATTCGCGATTATGCGGGGATCGAACATGATGTCTTTCTGACGGAAGAACAGGCCCTTGCACTTTTTGCCCGCAGCCGGACCGAATCTCCTGCCAATGTTGATCACCAGCCGCTGACCGAGCTTGAAAAATACTTTGTCGAACAGATGCATTCGGCAAGGACGAAAGATGAGGTCAACGATGTACTGAAATTGATCGAGGCCCTTTCGGACCGTTTCACGCCAGAGCAGAAAAGCGCTCTGCTAAGTACCCCCCGTGCTTTTGCTCATGAGGCTTGACCCCCTCACCTCATAGTACAAAAGCCATCCACCGGAGCCGTCTGATTACCAGGCGGCTCCGCTTTTTTTGGTGCCCATGTTGTAGATGGGCGAAAGAGGGTTACTCCTCTTCCAGTGCCTCAACGGCTTTCTGCAGGTCGTCTTTGCTGACTTCCTTGTCAGCGACCTGAGCCAGTTCGACGATGTAGTCGATGACCTTGTCTTCGAAGATAGGGGCGCGCAGTTGCTGCTGCATCTGAGCGTTCTGCTGCACGAACTCAAAGAACTGACGTTCCTGGCCAGGGTACTGACGCGCCTGGTTCATGATCGCTTGGGTCATTTCAGCATCAGTAACCTCGACCTCGGCCTTCTGACCCAGTTCGGCCAGCAGCAGGCCCAAACGCACGCGGCGCTCGGCCAGCTTGTTGTGCTCGTCGGTCGGCTCGATCTCACCGTGGTCGTGGCCTTCCACATCCGGGTTTTCCTCGTGGAACAGCTGATGCGCAATCTGCTTGGCTTCTGCTTCAACCAGCGAGGGTGGCAGGTCGAAAGAAACCTTCTCGTCCAGAATATCCAGCAGAGCGCGCTTCATAACCGCGCGCGATGCACCTGCGTATTCGGCTTCCAGACGCTCTGCAATTTGGCCTTTCAGCGCTTCCAGATCTTCGGCACCGAACTTGGTGGCCAACTCGTCATTGATCTCGGCCGCAACGGGCTCCTTCACCTCTTTCACGGTGCAGGTGAAGACAGCGTCTTTACCGGCCAGATGCTCGGCACCATATTCTTCCGGGAATTTGACGTTGACGTCTTTTTCTTCCTCGGCCTTCACACCAACCAACTGCTCTTCGAAGCCGGGGATGAAGCTGTTGGAACCCAGAACCAGCGGGTAGTCTTCGGCCGATCCACCTTCGAACTCTTCGCCGTCCACTTTGCCAACGAAGTCGATCACGACCTGATCGCCGTCCTTGGCTTTGGAACCTTTGCGACGCGCTTTGAAGTTCTGAGCGGTTTCGGCCAGGTTGTTCAGTGCTTCATCGACGGCCGCGTCATCGGCTTTGACGACCAGCTTTTCAAGCTCGACCGACTTCAGGTCAACTTCTGGAATCTCGGGCAGTGCTTCATAGGACATTTCGACGTGAACGTCGTCGCCCTCTTTCCAGTCCTCGTTGGTCATTTTGACCTCGGGCTGCAGCGCAGGACGGTCACCGCTGGCTTCAAAATGCTTATTCATGGCGCCGTCGATGCTTTCCTGCATCGCTTCACCCAGCAGGCGCTGACCAAACTGCTTTTTCAGCAGTGCCATCGGCACCTTGCCTTTGCGGAAACCCTTCATCTCGACTTCAGGCTGCGCTTCGACCAGCTTTTCATTCACTTTGTCATCCAGCTCAGCCGCGGATACGACGATGTTGTAACCGCGTTTCAGACCTTCGTTCAGCGTCTCGGTAACCTGCATTATGGTAGTCCCCATAGGATTCGGGGCGCGCAAAACGGCGCGCCGGGCAAATTTGACGCCTTCTATTTGCCCAGCCGCCCACGTGCAAGGGGGCAATGCCCAATCGGCCTTGTTTTACCGACGATTTGAACAAAAAAACGCCCCGGACATAACCGGGGCGCTTGTTTGTCATATGGGCTGGATCAGAATTTCCAGAGCGCGCCCAAAACCCATGCTTCGTTGTTGTCAAAGTCGACCGTGTCGTCGAAATCGTGGTTGCGGTATTTCAGGTACGCATCGGTATTGATGCTGTCGATGCGCTGCACGACAGCGATGCCCCAGGATTTGGTGCTGGACCCGGAGTTTTCAAAATCCGAGCCGTCAAAGTAATCGATACCGACACCGGTTTTGCCCCAGGACACCCAGTCTCCTTCATAGGCCAGTTTGGTGTACCAATAGTCAGGATCGCTGGCCCCTGTCGCCGTGTCGTCACGCGTGCCCAATGCGGCCGTAAAGCTGAACCCGCTGGGCAACAGAACCGAAGCGGACCCGATTGTATCCTTCCGCTCACCCGAGCTATCATCGAAATCGCGGACCGCATATGCCACACTGGCGGCAAACTCGACGCCATTGGCGAATGTGTTTCCGTAGGAAATCGCGATATCGTAATAGTCGTCGTCATCGCTGCTGGACAGGATGTTCTGACCATAGGCAATCGCGGCCGAGAACCCGTTGAAATCGGGCGTGTCATAGCGAATACGCCCGCGACGCGCGCCATCAAAGTTGCTGGACGAGTCACCCACTGTGATATCGCTCAGGACACCGTCTGTCCCGCGATAGAAGAAGGCACCGTTTTCATCGTTAGTGAACGAGTACAAAGCCGTTCCGACATAGGACAGGTCAACCTCGGCGGCCCCGTCCGAGGCCATGCTACCTTGACCGGCCGAGAACTTGCCGTAACCACCCTTCAACGAGAAATCGACGTGGCGGATGTCTTCACGGGTCCAACCATTGGTATTGGTACCATCTTGGTTGGCCGTTCCGGTGCTTGGCAGACCCAGCCCGGTTTCAAAGCGGAACATGAACTCGTTGCTTCCGTAGGGCTGCATCAGCCGCAGGCCGACACGGCTGTTGGAAAGGTCGTTGTCCAGCAAACGAGTTTCTGTTTCTTCGCCGTCATCAACGGATACGATCGCCGGATCGAGTTGACCGTACAACAGCACATAGCCGCCGCTGCTATTTTCGTACTTCAATTCGGCTGCGGCAGGAATTGCCGTTGTCGCGGCCAGCACAGCCGCCATTGAGGACAGTTTTAGTTTCTGCGTCATTTCATTCACCTTCAAAATTCCGGCTTCCGTTGCCCCTGAATCGCGTAGTTATCGCGGACGTTCCAGCAGTTGAAACCGATACTTTCAAAGTATTGCAAACCTGCCACTCAGATCGCGAAAGCCGGACGCAATTTCTATTTTAATCAACAATTTATCTGCCACAACACCGCAGCCAGAGATCCACGCCTAAGGAATTCTGACGCCCGGCCATGCGACTGGCAAACACTCGCTTTGATCGCAGCACAAACCCATCGGCCAGTTGCCGCCGATCATCGGGTAGATCGGCCAATTACCGCTCAAGCAATCAAGTATTCAGTTCTTTAAGAATCTTAGGCAGTTGTTCGGGCAAGTCTTCGGCAATCAAACCCGGGCCAAATGCACGCGCGCACTCCACATGCAGCCATGCTGCCGTCTCCGCCGCTTGCATCGGGCTGAAACCACGGGCCAACAATCCCGCAATGAACCCAGCCAGCACATCGCCCGATCCTGCGGTTGCCAACCACGGAGCGGCGCGTTCGTAGAAAGCCGCATTGATCGAACATTGCCCGTTCGGCGCGGCGATCACCGTGTCCGGCCCTTTGAACAGCACCACACACCCTGCCCTTATTGCGGCCTCACGCGTAGCATCCACCTTGGAGTAGGCCGGACCTTTGGTTGGTATTGCTGCCAGCTTTTCGGCAATGTCCGGGAACAGCCGCGAGAATTCTCCGCCATGTGGCGTCAGAACACAGTTTTCGTGGAGTAGCGAAAGAAACTCCATCGGATCATCCGCAAACGCCGTCAACGCGTCGGCATCCAGAACCGTCGCACGTCGGGCCGCAAGGGCGACAGGCACCAACTCCTGCGCGCGTTCTAAGCCCAATCCCGGACCTAGACACAAAGCATTCAGCCGCTCATCCTTAAGCACGTCAATCAGGCCATCCTTGCCTTCAACCCGCTGCAACATGATGGCCGTCACCTGTTCCGCAACCTCCATCTGAGCAGCCGGAGGCACTGCCAAGGTCACCAAACCCGCCCCAATGCGCAACGCCCCCCGCGCCGCCAGCCTCGCGGCCCCGGTTTTCGCGGAGCCGCCAGAGAGGATGAGGGCGTGACCATGCGCGTATTTGTGAGTCTGAGGAAGTTTTTTTAAACGTTTTGGTACGCCTTCAACCAAACCTAAGATCGCCCCGTCCGCCTTCTCATTCCAAACTTCATTTATGCCAATTGATTTCACGACCAGCCGACCCGATTGATTTGGTCCGCGATCTAAATAATGACCCCGCTTGGCCCGGTGAAACGCGACTGTCAGATCAGCGACCGCGAACACACCAAGCGACTTGCCACTATCTGAGCAAAGCCCAGACGGAGCATCGATGGCGGCAACTTTGATCCCCCTTGCTTCGATCAAGGCGTCGAAAGACTGCAAAACTTGCGCAAGCTCCCCTTCAATACGGCGAGCTAGCCCGGTTCCAAAAACAGCGTCAATGATTAGGTCTGGTTCCTTAGTTTTTGAAAGTGGCCCCTTACTTCGAAGATCGCCGACAGCGCCCAACACGCGCCAGCGCTCGTAGTTGGCTCGCGCATCTTCAGGAAGCTTCTCAGGGTTGCCATACAGAAAGGCTTCGACCTCCCAACCCTGTTCTTTCAACAGCCGCGCGACAACAAATCCGTCACCGCCATTGTTCCCCGGCCCGCACAGAACCACAGCCCGGCCAGGCGATTTTGCCAGTTCCGGCCACTCTTCAAAAATCGCCTCGACAACGCCCTGCCCGGCCCGCTCCATCAACTCCAGCCCAGTCACTTCACCGGACTCAATTGCGGCCTGTTCGATGGTCCGCATTTGCGCTGCAGTCAGCAATTCCGTCATCTCAAATCCCTCAGCGATTCAATTCTGATTACTTTTTGTGCAAGTCGATCAAAATTTCACCTGCCGCCTATTTTCTCGGCAAGCGCGCGCCGCCATTTTCGCAATCAGATTGCCGACCGATCTTAGACGTGATCAGTGCCATCCTGACAAGTGTTATAGGGAGCCCGGGATGAAGAAGATCGAAGCGATCATCAAGCCGTTCAAACTGGACGAAGTGAAAGAGGCGCTGCAGGACGTGGGTGTCCAGGGCCTCAGCGTGATCGAGGTCAAAGGTTTTGGCCGCCAGAAAGGCCACACCGAACTCTATCGTGGCGCGGAATACGTCGTGGACTTTCTGCCCAAGGTGAAAGTCGAGGTCGTTTTGGATGACGATCAGGTCGATGCCGCCATCGACGCTATCGTCTCTGCGGCTAAGACGGACAAAATCGGCGACGGCAAGATCTTTGTCTCGCCCGTTGAACAAGCCATTCGCATCCGTACCGGCGAGACCGGTTCGGAAGCTCTGTAATCGAACGCACTCAAATCAGAGGAATAGAGAGTATGAGCAAGGACGCAGTTCTTCAGCTGATCAAGGACGAAGGCGCCGAATACGTCGATGTTCGCTTTACCGATCCGCGCGGCAAGTTGCAGCACGTGACCCTGATGGCCGACCAGGTTGACGAAGACTTCCTGGAAGAAGGCTTCATGTTCGACGGTTCGTCCATCGCGGGCTGGAAGTCGATTGAAGCATCGGACATGAAACTGATGGTCGATACCGACAGTGCCTATGTTGATCCGTTCTACGCGGAAAAAACCATCTGTGTGCACTGCTCGGTTGTCGAGCCCGACACCGGCGAAGCCTATGAGCGTGACCCGCGCGGCACTGCCCAGAAGGCCGAAGCGTACCTGAAAGCATCGGGCATCGGCGACGTCGCCTATATGGGCCCCGAAGCGGAATTCTTCCTGTTCGACGACGTCCGTTTCTCGAACACTATCAACAAAGTATCCTACGAAGTTGATGCAACAGACGCGTCGTGGAACACCGACACCGAGTACGAAATGGGCAACATGGGCCACCGTCCGGGCGTCAAGGGTGGTTACTTCCCGGTCAACCCGATCGACGAAGCACAGGACCTGCGTTCGGAAATGCTGTCGACCATGAAGCGTTTGGGCATGAAGGTCGACAAGCACCACCACGAGGTTGCATCGTGCCAGCACGAACTGGGTCTGATCTTTGACAGCCTGACCAAGCAAGCCGACGAACTACAGAAGTACAAGTACGTCATCCACAACGTTGCACACGCCTACGGCAAATCGGCCACCTTCATGCCGAAGCCGATCGCGGGCGACAACGGCACCGGTATGCACGTGAACATGTCGATCTGGAAAGACGGAAAGCCTCTGTTCGCCGGCGACAAATACGCCGACCTGTCGGACGAAGCGCTGTACTTCATCGGCGGCATCCTGAAGCACGCCAAGACCCTGAACGCCTTCACCAACCCGGCGACCAACAGCTACAAGCGTCTGATCCCCGGCTTCGAAGCCCCTGTTCTGCGCGCCTACTCCGCCCGTAACCGTTCGGGTTGTGTCCGTATTCCGTGGACCGAAAGCCCGAAAGCCAAGCGCGTCGAAGCCCGCTTCCCCGATCCGGCTGCGAACCCCTACCTGGCGTTTGCCGCTCTGCTGATGGCCGGTCTGGACGGCATCAAGAACAAGATCGACCCGGGCGAAGCCATGGACAAGAACCTGTACGATCTGCCTGCCGAAGAATTGGCCGGCATCCCGACCGTATGCGGCTCGCTGCGCGAGGCTCTGGAAGCGCTGGCTTCGGATCACGACTTCCTGCTGCAGGGCGACGTGTTCACCAAAGACCAGATCGACGGCTACATAGCACTGAAGATGGAAGAGGTTGAAACCTACGAGCACACCCCACACCCGGTTGAATACGGCATGTACTACAGCTGCTAATCCGGTTCCGGGTTTTCATCTGCAAGGGCGTCCAATCGGGCGCCCTTGTTTCGTTTGGCACAATCTTACACATTTGTGACCATTCCGGTCAGGAGAGATTCAATGCGAACTGACGACCCCTTCTCGCAATTCTCGAACTTCGTGACTTCGGCAGAAGAACTCGAGCGAATAACCGGTGCCCCTCTGCCCCAGATCCTCGCCAAGGAAATATCGGCGCTGGATCAGATGTGCCGCGACTTTATCGCGGCCTCACCATTTTGCCTGATCGCTTCGGCCAATCCGGGCGGGCATCTGGATATTTCGCCGCGCGGAGACCCGGCAGGTTTCGTTCAGGTCATTTCGGATACGCTGATCGCCATCCCGGACCGCCCAGGCAACAAGCGCGTGGACACCTTTCATAACGTCCTGCTGGACCCGCGCGTCAGCCTGATCTTTTTTGTCCCCGGCAAGATGGAAACGTTGCGCATTCGCGGCGTCGCCCGGATCTGCGCCGATCCTGAGTTGTTGAACGGGATGGCAGTGAAGGATCATGCGCCCAAGCTGGCCCTGCTTATCCTTGTCAAAACGGTGTTCGCCCATTGCCCCAAATGCGTCGTCCGTTCGAACCTGTGGCAGCCGGAAAAATGGCCGGATTCGTCGAACCTACCGAATATGAACGCGATGATGGTCAAACACGCCAAAATCGACAAAACGCCCGAGGAGTGGTTCGAGTCTATGAAAAATACCGGAGAGCTGGACCTGTATTAACTGCTTTGCGGATCGCAAGATGCAGCTTACCCTTAATCTTAGCCATTGTTTGACCGGATTTCGCTGATGTTTCGATTTGCCTTGATTTTCGCCCTGTCCTTACCAACGCTTGCTACCGCTGCCCCCTGCGGCAACACCAGCAGCGGCTTCGAGTCCTGGAAGCAGGATTTCGCAAGGCAAGCCAAGCGGGCCGGTGTGAAAAAGAAGGGGCTGCAAGCCTTGGCGCAAACCCAATATGCCACGCGCACTATCGCGGCGGACCGCAACCAAAAAAGCTTCAAGTATTCCCTGGACAAATTCATGCGAGTGCGCGGTGCCGATACTATCGTGGCGCAGGGGCGCAAGCGCAAGGCGCGCAACCCGCAATTCTACGCCGCTCTGGAACGACAATACGGTGTCCCCAGCGGTGTGCTGATCGCCATTCACGGAATGGAAACCGGATTCGGGAACTTTATGGGCGACAGTCAGGTTGTTTCCGCAATTACGACACTGGCCTATGATTGTCGCCGATCCGAGTTCTTTATCCCCCATGCCATCGGGGCACTGAAACTGGTCGATCAAGGCAGCATTACGACGGCCACCAAGGGGGCGAAGCACGGCGAATTGGGGCACACTCAGTTTCTACCAGGCAATGCACTAGCCTATGGGGTTGATGCCACCGGCGACGGTCGCGTGGATTTCTACAACATGACCGATGCGTTAGCCTCAACAGCGAATTTTCTTCGTCAAAAAGGTTGGAAACCGGGGCGCGGCTATCAACTGGGGCAACCCAATTTCAAGGTGATTCAGGAATGGAACGCAGCCTCGGTCTATCAGCAATCCATTGCAATCATGGCTGCCCGAATCGACGGGTGAGACGCACCATTTTCCAACGCCAAGCCACCGCAATCCGGCCACATTATTGCCACAGATCTTAAGTGGCCGCTAAAATGTCTAGGTTTCCAAAGAGTAATCAATCCTTCTGATTTTTCTTTTTTTTCCATTTTCGCCAAATTCTGCCCCAGATCCGTTGTTAACCTGTTTCTCAGGACAAGATACGACAAAGGAATGCGTGGTGACTTCGCAGCACAGCTATCACGGCGGTCTTCAGTTCAACGGGGAAACCGAGGGCGCGATTGAGCGTTTCGGCGCCATCGTTGCAACGACTTTGGGAGACTATGGCCACTTGGTCGAACGCAAAAACGTGCTGAGCGAGACCGAGGCCAGCATCGTATCCAGCCAGTATTTGGTTCGCCTCACGTTGGACACTCAGGTGGTCGCCGCAGAAGACCGGTTCGGGCGCTTGGACCGTGCTGCGGGGCTAAAGACAGTGAACAGACCAGTCGTGACACTGCCGAAGAACCGGCTGACGATCACGCTTTCACCGGTATCTCCGTTGTTGGATGACAGCGAAATCTCCGAGCTCATGCTGGTGGTCGTCCTGTATCGGATGGTTGACATCTGCGCGACGCAGCGTGTCGAGTGGCTGTCACCCAACACCATTCTGACCGTTGAACAATTCATGAGCGCTTTCGACACTTTGGCGCCTTCAAAACAACGAAACAGAAAACAGATTTTCGAGGCAGTGACAGGCCCGTTCGCGGGGCTGAACATATCTGACGAAGAGAACCTGGAAGAGCCACAAAAAAAGGCGCTGACACCAGCAGCCCGGCCGATCCAGCTGTCTGATGAGCAGTTGCTCAGCATCGCTTTTCGGACAGATACTAACGAGCAGCCTACTGATGGGGACAAGGACACGCGACCCCTCGACCACGAAAAACCCAGTGATATCCTTCGACTATCCAGTTGGGGATTGACCGGGGCCGTGGCCAGCGTGTCAGTACCCATTGCGGTCTCTGTGGCCGCGGTGAACCTGATCAGGGGCGAAGATTTTCGCCTGAACACTCAGGTTCTTGCCTACACCGTCGCAATCTCCGCTCTCAGCACAAGCGGAGCTTTCGCTGGTGTCGCCAATGCGTTGGGCATGTAGAACTCAACTTCAATACCCTCCTAGGAGGCCCCGCCATCAGGCGGGGTTTTCCGTTTTGTACAGGCGCTGCGCCTCCAACACGTAGGTATGTATCGTAAATACCACCGCCCGCGTTTCCGGCAGGCGCAACAATGTCTGACGTTCGCTGCGCAGGAACCGGGCAGCCCCCGGATCGCCAACCTCGCGCCGATCATTGGCGCTGCGGGGTTGGTGCAGTTCGGCATCTTCATACCACAAAGCATTGAACCGCCAGAGCGGCCGCCCCGGTTGTATCCCGTCAAACAGGCGCTGCACCCGCCGCGCAATATTGGCGTCGTAGCCGGACACCGGGATGTGAATATCGATCAATGGTCGCATGAACTTTTCCGACAAGCACCAACTGGCGGGAAAACACAGAATGGCACCGGTCAGGACGTGTTCATCCCGGTGCTTTTGCAGGATGCAGAAATCCTCCTGAACCAGACGACACAACGTATCCAGCGGGCGTGTGTGGTCGATTTCGACGACCTGCCCGTCCGGACGGAAAACCTGATCTGTACTGCCAGGATAGGCGTGCTCCAGAACCAGGTCCAAAAGTTCCTGCGCCGCAGGTTCAGCTGCGGGGTCCAGCGCAAGAACATCCGGTCGCCGCTTCTTCAAAAGCGCCTCGCGCCGCTGCATCTGCCCGGCAAACGCATCATCGCAATGCAGCCAGTCGTCCATGCTTGCCGGTTGGATTCCCGGCAACGGGCGCGGCATTAACGGGTCATAAGGGATTGAGGTCTGCAGGATCGTCATGACATCGACCTAACACCTGTTCACCCGATTGTCGGCCCAAAAGCGACGGATGCGCCGTCGCAAACCTTCAAGACGCTTGGGAAATGATTCTTCACGCTAAAACTCAGGCAGGGAGACCCACCATGAACCGGCATTACCGCGACAACCGCAAAATCGACCCGACCAAGGGCACAACACTGGGCGATGGGACCCCAAACGACAACGACCGGATCGAGATCGGTCCGACACAGTTGGCCTTTGCGGAATGGGAGGCCGCCGGGCTGGCTCTGCCCGACCTGGCCCGGATGCGGGAACACCGGTGGAAACGCCTGACCAGGGCCATCGTTGACCGGGGCTTTGGCGGGTTGTTGATGTTTGATCCTCTCAACATCCGTTACGCCACCGACAGTACAAACATGCAGCTGTGGAACACTCATAACCCGTTCCGCGCAGTGTTGCTGTGTGCTGATGGCTATATGGTCATCTGGGACTATAAGAACTCACCCTTCCTGTCCAAATTCAACCCGTTGGTCCGCGAACAGCGGTCAGGCGCGGATCTGTTTTACTTCGACAGGGGCGACAAGGTGGATGTGGCAGCCGATGCGTTCTCGAACGAAGTGCGGCTGCTGATCGAGGAACATGGCGGCGACAACAAACGTCTGGCCGTCGACAAGATCATGCTGCACGGCTTGCGCGCATTGGAGGCGCAGGGGTTCGAGATCATGGAGGGCGAAGAGGTCACCGAAAAAACCCGCGCCATCAAGGGCCCGGATGAGATTCTGGCGATGCGCTGCGCAAATCACGCCTGCGAAACCGCCGTGGCCGAGATGGAGAAGTTTGCCCGCGCCAAAGTGGGCGACGGCAAGACCTCGGAAGATGATATTTGGGCAGTTCTTCATGCCGAGAACATCCGCCGCGGCGGAGAATGGATCGAAACCCGCCTGCTGGCCTCGGGGCAGCGCACCAACCCGTGGTTTCAAGAATGCGGGCCTCGGATCACGCAGAAGAATGAGATCATCGCTTTTGATACCGACCTGATCGGATCTTACGGCATCTGCATCGACATCTCTCGCACATGGTGGATCGGGGATCAGAAACCTCGCCCCGACATGGTCTATGCCATGCAGCACGCCCATGAACACATCATGACCAATATGGAGATGTTGAAACCCGGCGTGATGATCCCTGAACTGACCGCCAACGCACATAAACTGGACGACAAGTTTCAGGTGCAGAAATATGGCTGCCTGATGCACGGCGTCGGCCTGTGTGATGAATGGCCGCTGGTCGCTTATCCGGATAAGGCGGTGGCGGGCTCTTACGATTATCCGCTCGAGCCCGGCATGGTCCTGTGTGTCGAAGCCGCCGTCGGAGAGGTTGGCGGCGACTTCTCGATCAAGCTTGAGGATCAGGTTTTGATCACCGAGGATGGGTATGAGAACCTCACGACCTATCCGTTCGATCCGCAGCTGATGGGACAGGTGTAAAGCCTCAATCCGGCCAGGTTGAGCGGCGCACGTTTCCGTGCCAGTCCTCAGACGGGATGGTGGCTTCGGCTGTGGTTGGTGCCGTCGGCCAGTTCTGACCCAGCGTGAATCCCAGGACTCCGGTCAGGACGATGACGATCAAAAGGTCGGGGCGAAAAACTGCGCCACGCGGGGCAGATGCGGTATGTGCCATGTTAGCCTCCTTGGCTGAAAACTTGCGGTGGCTAATACATGCGGGTTCATGATGAATAGTTAAAACGAATATTTGATGGATCTTTCATCACAAACATTGAACCTCCTCAGCGAAGCGTCAAATCCACTAATTCATATACTCCTCACTCACCTTCCCGTGACGCGTCTTACATTGGGGTTGAGCCGCCAGATCGAAGTACACAGTATTGGGTTCATCCCGACACGTAAGGAATAACCATGCCCACCGAACGCATTACCTTTGCCGGTCACGACGGCAACCAGTTGGCTGCACGCCTTGATCTGCCCGATGGGCCGGTGCTGGCAACCGCGTTGTTTGCGCATTGCTTTACCTGCTCCAAGGATATCCCGGCCGCTCGTCGCATCGCCGCCCGGCTTGCCGCGATGGGTATTGCCGTTTTACGTTTTGATTTCACCGGGCTCGGGCATTCAGGCGGAGAGTTCGCCAACACCACCTTTACCTCGAATGTCGAAGACCTGATTGCCGCCGCGCATTATCTGGCCGGGCGCGACATGGCCCCGGCCCTGCTGATCGGCCATTCCCTTGGTGGGGCCGCGGTCCTGCGCGCCCGGGCCGGTATCCCCAGCGTCAAGGCGGTGGTCACGCTCGGCGCGCCCGCCGATCCCGGCCATGTCGCCCATCATTTCGAGGGCGCCCTGCCCCAGATCGAACAGGATGGATCGGCCGAGGTCATGCTGGGGGGCCGCCCCTTTCGCATTGGCAAGGCCTTTGTCGACGACATTTCGGAATCCGCTCTGACCCAGGCGATTGCCGACCTGAAAGCGGCGCTGCTGATCCTGCACGCACCGCGCGACGAAACCGTCAGCATCGACAATGCCAGCACCATCTTTCTTGCCGCCAAACACCCCAAGAGCTTTGTCACCTTGGACGATGCCGATCACCTGATCACCCGCGCCTCGGACGCTGAATACGCAGCCGATGTGATTGCAGCATGGGTGACGCGCTATATTCCCCTCAGCCCACCCGCACCGCCCCCCGGCGCGCCCGAGGGCGTGGTGCGCGTGACCGAGGTTGATCCTTCGGGGTTCCTGCAGGACATCCAGTCCGGCCCGCGACACCACGCGGTGGCGGATGAGCCTGCCTCGTATGGCGGAACCGACAAAGGTATGTCGCCTTACGGGTTCGTATCTTCGGGTTTGGGGGCTTGTACGTCGATGACGATCCGCATGTATGCGCGGCGCAAGCAGTGGCCTCTGACGGGCATCACTGTCGATGTCTGCCACAACAAGGTACACGGGCAGGATGCCGGATTGGCCGGAGACGGCAAGATCGACCAATTCCGCCGCAAAATCCGGCTTGAAGGCCCGTTGGATCAGGCACAGCGCGCGCGGCTGCTGGAAATCGCAGACAAATGCCCCGTTCACAGAACGCTGGAAGGATCAGCCCATATCACAACGGAATTGCTGGCCTGACCCGAAAACGCTATCGACGCGGCGACGGGCGATGAATGGGCGGCCGAGCAACGGGCGGTCGCGCAACCGGTGGACGCGCCACAGGGGGGCGCGGTCGGGCTGGAGGTTTGGCGATCGGCGGTTTAGGCCGCACCGGTGGCTTAGCCCCGGGCGGGTTCGGTCGTACCGGTCTGTCGATATCAATATCCACATCTACATCGTGGTAATAGTCGTTCCACAGCATCGAGTCATAGAACGGGTCATAACCATACCCGACCCCAACCGTGACACCATCACAGGCCGACAGGGAAAAACTCGCGGCTCCAAGACCCAGCGCAAGAAACAGGCGTTTGATCGGTTTGGTGGTCATCAGCGCCTCTCCTTACTGCAATGCACGGAACGACGCGAAAACATCGTTCAGAACGTCGGCATAGGCTGGATCGGCACCGTCGCGCAGGATCGCCACGACAACGGCCACGCGCCCCTTTGGCAGGTCGATCACAGTAGCCGTGAAGTTGATGCCGCGCCCGTCCCGGATGCCGGTGCCGCGGATCACACGCGCAGGCAACCCGCCAATCCGAGTGTCGGTGGTGCTTGAGACCGTCGGCTCATTGACCAGAAACTTGTCGATGTCCTCCAGATACCGCAAACCGCCCTCAATCGAAGCGACGCCCGCCGGAGAGACGAACCCCATCCAGACATTGTCATCTGTCACCGGCCGCAAACCCATAACGCGCGCTACGGCACGCGGGTCCCCCAGTTCGGTGTCCTCGATCTCGCGCGGGCCGCCAGTGCGCACAGCCCAGAAGTCGGGTACCGCTAAACTGAACAACGCGCGCCCAGCATCGGTATAGGTGATCGGGGTGTCCGCCGAGGCCGGTGCCGCAACCCCAAGCCAAAGGGCGGCGCACGCAGCCAAGGAAGAGCCAGAAAAAAAACGCATATCTCAATAACCTGATGATTTCATTGACATCAGATTGCCCGCTTCTGGCCGGGCTTGTCCAGCCTCTCATACTCGGACCTGAATCCCTCGGTGTCTCGGGAAGAGAGCCGAAACTCATCTGGCACCCACAGCCGCGCAAAACGACCTGCCTTAATACCAGTTTTTCTACCAGCTCTCTGGAATTCTATTTTTGGTCAGTTGACGTCCCCGGACGGCCAAAAGCTCGATTGAAAGCGTCAAAATCAGGGCAAACCGTCTCATCTGCGCACTCGTGTCTTGTTCCCTTGTGCGGGTGCGTTTAAACCCCGCGGCATCGCCTCCTGCCAAATTACGATAAGGTGCAGCCGCCAATGATCCCACGTTATTCCCGCCCTGATATGGTCGCCATCTGGTCGCCCGAATCCAAGTTCCGCATCTGGTACGAGATCGAAGCCCACGCCTGCGACGCCATGGCCGATCTGGGCGTGATCCCGCGTGAAAATGCCGAGACCGTGTGGAAAGCCAAGGACGTGGAATTCGACGTGGCGCGTATTGATGAAATCGAAGCCGTCACCAAACACGACGTCATCGCCTTCCTCACTCACTTGGCCGAACATGTCGGCAGTGAAGAGGCCCGTTTTGTCCACCAGGGCATGACCAGCTCGGACGTTTTGGACACCTGCTTCAATGTGCAGCTCACCCGTGCCGCAGACCTGCTGATCGCCGATCTTGAAGGTCTGCTGGCCGCTCTGAAGCGCCGCGCGATTGAACACAAGGACACCGTCCGCATCGGTCGCAGCCACGGCATCCACGCCGAGCCAACCACAATGGGCCTGACCTTTGCCCGCTTCTACGCCGAGATGGACCGCAACCTGTCCCGGATGCGCGATGCGCGTGCCGAGATCGCCACCGGCGCGATCAGCGGCGCGGTCGGCACCTTTGCCAATATCGACCCTCAGGTCGAGGAACATGTCTGCGACAAGCTGGGTCTGGTGCCCGAGCCGATCAGCACGCAGGTCATCCCGCGCGACCGCCACGCCGCGTTTTTCGCCACGCTGGGCGTCATCGCCAGCAGCATCGAAAACGTCGCCATCGAAATCCGCCACATGCAGCGGACCGAGGTGCTGGAAGGGGCCGAGTTCTTCTCGATGGGTCAAAAGGGCTCCTCGGCGATGCCGCACAAGAAAAACCCGGTGCTGACCGAGAACCTGACCGGTCTGGCACGTATGGTGCGTGCAGCGGTGATCCCGGCGATGGAGAATGTAGCTCTCTGGCACGAGCGCGATATCTCGCATTCCTCGGTCGAACGCATGATCGGGCCGGATGCCACGATCACGCTGGATTTTGCGCTGGCCCGTCTGACCGGTGTGATCGACAAGATGCTGATCTTCCCCGAGAACATGATCGAGAACATGAACAAGTTCCCCGGTTTGGTCATGAGCCAGCGGGTGCTTCTGGCGCTGACCCAAGCTGGTGTCAGCCGCGAAGATGCCTATGCCATGGTTCAGCGCAACGCGCTGAAGGTTTGGGAACACCGCACCGATTTCAAAGAGGAATTGCTGGCGGACGCCGACGTAACTGCTGCGCTGAGCCCCGAAGAGATCGAAGAGAAATTCGACCTCGGCTATCACACCAAGCACGTCGACACGATTTTCGCCCGCGTCTTCGGCGAATAATTCCTGACCGACCAAGCGGTTCAAAGAGGCCCGGGTTGCACGATGCGATCCGGGCCTTTGTCTTTTGCCAACACGGGCAAAATCGTCTATAGTGCGCGGGTATTTCCGAACAGGAGAAACAACATGATCCGCACGCTTATCTGCGCTTTGGTCTTTGGATGTTCCGCATCCGTCGCTCTGGCCTGCAGTGGCCATTCTAAACAAACCCAATCCTGCGCACCGGGCACTTATTGGGACGCAGACTCTCAGAACTGCGAAGAAATCGTCAACAGCTGAGAAATTCTTTCCTACCTGTGAATAAAAGCGAGCAGCCGATTGTTAGCTTTTTATCAGATCGCGCTATGCTTGATCAGAGCAGCTTTAAGAACGGAGTAGGAAAATGCGCCTCGTATTAGTTTCAGCTATTGCCCTTCAGACCTTTGCCTTCACACCGGCCCTGTATGCGGCCGGCGGTGGCGGTGCCACCACCCCGCCAAAACCGACCAACACGACAAAGAAATGCCTGTTCGGCCGCGTCTATGACAAAGATGCAGGGCGCTGCGTCAAACCGAACAAGACCAACTTCACCCAGGATGAGCTGTACGACGCGGTACGCGAGTTGGCCTATGATGGACAGTTCGAGAATGCGCAGGACATTCTGCGTATCATGGATCAGGACGACGATCGTGTACTGACCTATTGGGGTTTCACCTACCGCAAGATGGGCGAGCTTGAGCTGGCCAATATCTTCTACACCAACGCCATCGAGTCTAACCCCGACAACATCCTTGCCCGCAGCTATATGGGTCAGGGATTTGTGACCGAGGGGAAGACCGATCTGGCCATCGAGCAGTGGCGCGAGATTAAGGCGCGTGGTGGTGAAGGCACCTGGGCCGAGGCGTCCCTACGCGAGGCGATCCGAACCGGGCTGACTTATAACTACTAAACTTCAGTCTTTCTTTACCCGACTCTCCGTACTCTGCCTGTAGAACGCAACTTTGGCACCGCAGGCAGATGCAGGATACGAACACTTTAGTACAGGTGGCACCGGGGGCGGCTTCGGTAGCAGATCAGAAGGACGGAGCGCCGCGTGTCGTTCCCCGTGCCCTCAGCAACCGGCAGAAGGCCGCCATCGTTGTGAGACTTTTGCTGAATGAAGGTGCTGACATCCCGCTGGAAGAGCTTCCCGATGATCTGCAGGAGAAACTGACTCATCAACTGGGTCGGATGGGTCTTGTCGATCGCATCACTCTGGATGCCGTGGCACAGGAATTTGCCGAGGCGCTGGACAGCGTCGGCCTGTCCTTCCCGCATGGTCTGGCGGGGGCGCTAGATGCGGTGGATGGTAAGATTGGTTCGGCCACGGCGGCGCGGCTGCGCAAAGTTGCCGGGGTGCGCCAAATCGGTGATCCGTGGCAGCGCCTGCGTGAAATCCCTACCGAGGAACTCGCAGTGATAGCGCAGGCGGAAAGCACCGAGATTGCCGCCGTGATGCTGTCCAAACTGGAGACCGCGAAGGCCGCACAACTATTGGGTCACCTACCCGGCCCGGTCGCACGACGGATCACCTATGCAATCTCGAAAACCGCTAATGTCACCCCCGAAGCGGTCGAGCGGATCGGCTGGTCGCTGGCGGCGCAATTGGATCAGCGCCCGTCTCAGGCCTTTTCGGATGGTCCTGGCGCAAGGGTGGGTGCGATCCTGAACCAATCGGCGGCATCCACCCGGGACGGTCTGCTCACCGCGCTGGACGAGGAGGATTCGGATTTCGCCAGCGTCGTGCGCCGTTCGATCTTTACTTTTGCGCATATTCCATCCCGGATCCTACCCCGCGACGTCCCCGCGATTCTGCGCGGAGTTGATCAGGTCGATCTGGTCACCGCACTGGCAGGCGCTGTGGTGGATGACGACAAGACCGCGGCCGAATTCATGTTGTCCAACATGTCCACGCGGATGGCAGATAACCTGCGTGAAGAGGTCTCGGAAGGTGGAAAGGTCAAGCAATCCGACGCCGAAGAAGCGATGGCGAAGATCGTGGGCGCAATCCGTGCCCTTGTGGATGGAGGGACAATAACGCTGATCGAAGAAGAAAGTGAAGACTAGGCGAACGGCTCAAGCCATTGGAACGCTTGTGGTCAGGGAATGTGCCTTGTATGTCTGACCCGGCAATTCGCAACAGCCGGTGAGACCAGATTATGCCCGTCGAAAAGTCGGAACTAAGCCGCGGGGCACTTCGAAAGTATTATGTCACCGGTCTGTTTCTGAAAGGCGTGATCGGCGCGATGCGCTTGCTGCCCTATGAATGGCGCATCGCAACGATGGGGACCATCGTACGCGGCCTTGCTCCGCTGGTCGGGTTTACCGAGCGCGTGCGCAGGAACCTTAAACTGACTTGCCCCGACCTGTCGGACGCCGAGGTAAAGCGCATCTGCCGCGCCGTTCCCGACAATGCGGGCCGCGCGATCATGGAGCATTTCTCGCCCGAAGGATTCACCGAGCGTCAGAGCACTGCCAAAATCTCTGGCCCCGGTGTTGCCGCCTTTGACGCGGCCGTGGCCGAGGGACGCCCGGTGATGATGATTACGGCGCATTTCGGCCACTACCTGGCCGCCCGCATTGCCCTTCAGGCCCGCAGCGGCAAGCCGATCGGGTGCCTGTATCGCCGTATGGCAAACCCGTATTTCAACGAAGCTTATGTGGATGCGTTCTACAAAACCGGCGCACCCATGTTCGAACAGGGCCGTCGCGGCATGGTTGAAATGGTACGTTCGCTAAAGAAAAGCGGCATCATCGCCATCGTCTCGGACCTTCATGCCCATGGCGGAGAGGAACTGACGTTTTTCGGAAAACCCGCAGTCACTTCGGTTCTGAACGCAGAGCTAGCGATGAAATACAAGGCCGAGCTGATCCCCTGCTACGCTATTCGCCAGCCCAATGGCATTGATTTTGAGATCGTGCTGCACGATCCCGTTCCGCATACCGATCCGAAAACCATGACCCAGTTCACCAATGATGACCTAGAGGCCGTGGTCCGGCAGCATATGGGTCAGTGGTTCTGGATTCACAGGCGCTGGAAAGCCTGGAACGGGCTGGGCGTGCAGCCCGAGGACATGCCCTGATCATTTGACCCTGGCGGCAGCAACGATCGGGCCGTGTTCGATCCTCTGCACCAGAACAACCGTCGGAAGGTCCGAGGGCAACTCAGCGGAAAACTGTTGCGGCGCGGCCCCGTCCCACTGCCCGGCCAACTGCCAGGACTCCACGACATTGGCATAGTCCAGCTCATGCCCGGCCAGTTCTCCTCGCCGGATCGAAGCGTGGCGCATCGGGGAGTATTGTACGACCCTAACATCAAACGCCTCACCTGCGGACAACTCGACCGGGGTGACATTGATGGTCACCTCATCGCCCGACCGGGTTGCCACAACTTCTGCCTCGGGTGCGGCCGTCAGATGCGCCTTGATCAAACGCTCCAGCTCGCGCGATTGCGCGCCGACCACGTCATGCTGGCCGTTTATCACCATCTGCGGCGTATAGATCATCGAGCGCCCGCCCTGACGCGCATAAGCTCGCTGGCGTTGGGTGTGATTGGGGTTGGCGTATTCGTCCTCCCAACCGATGTAATCCCAATAGTCCACATGCAAGGCCAGACCGATCACATCATCGCGTTTGGCAAGGTCATGCATCAGCCGGTCGGCCGGAGGACAGGACGAACAGCCCTGCGAAGTAAACAACTCGACCACCACGGGGTTGTTGTCAGCCGCCGCTGGCACAGAAAGAGCAAGAGAAAGCGCGGCGGCAATGACGGCGGATCTAAGCATGTTTGACCTCAGGCTGATTATTCTTCTGTTTGCGACCGATAAGGCACCTGAATGGTTTAAACTCTTTGGACCTCACCCTCCAATCAAGGTTTCTTGAAACCGCCCCTCCCTTCACCGGTGCATGAAGCGGTGGCACCAAACCGCATTTGCGCGTCTTGGTCCTTGAACCGGGGCGAAAGGTAATAAAGATTGCTATTAGCGAACCCCGTTACCCAAGTCATTTGAGAGGGAGCCAACACATGCCCATAACAGTCGGACAGGATACCGCCAAGACACGCCGCAACCTGAACGTGAATGGCAAATCCATTTCTTATTATTCGATTCCCGCCGCGCAAGAAGCCGGATTGGGCGATTTTTCGAAACTCCCTGCCGCGTTGAAAGTAGTGCTGGAAAATATGCTCCGGTTTGAGGATGACGGCTTTTCCGTCTCGGTCGATGACATCAAGGCGTTCGGCGAATGGGCAGTCAATGGTGGCAAGAACCCGCGCGAGATCGCCTATCGACCAACACGCGTGCTGATGCAGGATTTTACCGGCGTTCCCGCAGTGGTCGATCTGGCTGCAATGCGGGATGGGATCAAGGGGTTGGGTGGTGACGCGCAAAAGATTAATCCGTTGAACCCGGTGGATCTGGTCATCGACCACTCGGTGATGATCGACGAATTTGGTAATCCGCGCGCCTTCCAGATGAATGTGGATCGGGAATATGAGCGGAACATGGAGCGGTACCAGTTCCTGAAATGGGGCCAGTCGGCGTTCAACAACTTCCGCGTTGTCCCCCCCGGCACCGGTATCTGCCACCAAGTTAACCTTGAATATCTAGCCCAGACAGTCTGGACCGACACTGATCAGAACGGCGAAGAGGTCGCCTACCCCGACACGCTGGTCGGCACCGACAGCCATACCACCATGGTCAACGGCATGGCCGTTCTGGGCTGGGGCGTGGGCGGAATCGAGGCTGAAGCCGCAATGCTGGGTCAGCCGATCTCGATGCTTATCCCCGAGGTCGTGGGCTTTGAGCTGACCGGCTCTATGGTCGAAGGAACCACCGGAACTGATCTGGTTCTAAAAGTGGTCGAGATGCTGCGCGAAAAGGGTGTAGTTGGGAAGTTCGTCGAGTTTTTCGGCGAAGGTCTGGACCGCCTGCCGCTCGCCGACCGCGCGACCATCGCCAACATGGCCCCCGAATACGGCGCGACATGTGGCTTCTTCCCGATCGACGGTGAGACACTGCGCTACATGCGCAATACCGGACGTGATGAGGATCGTCTGGCATTGGTCGAAGTTTATGCCAAGGAGAACGGCTTCTGGCGCGATGAGAACTATGCGCCCATCTACACCGACACACTGTCGCTGGACATGGGCACTATCGTGCCCGCGATCTCGGGTCCGAAACGCCCTCAGGACTATGTTGCCCTGACTGACGCAAAGGCGGCCTTCCTGAACGAGATGGAGAAAACCTTCAAACGCCCGATGGGTAAGCAGGTCGAAGTCAAAGGTGAAGAATACGGCATGGAGTCGGGCAAGGTCGTGATCGCGTCGATCACTTCTTGCACCAACACCTCGAACCCTTACGTGATGATCGGCGCCGGTCTGGTGGCGAAAAAAGCGCATGAGCTGGGCCTGAACCGTCAGCCGTGGGTTAAAACATCTCTGGCCCCTGGCTCGCAGGTCGTGTCAGAGTACCTCGAGGCGGCTGGCCTGCAGCAACATCTGGACGCCATCGGCTTCAACCTTGTCGGCTATGGTTGCACCACCTGTATCGGCAATTCGGGCCCGCTTCAGAAAGAAATCAGCGAAGCGATTGCCGAGGGCGATCTGGTCGCCACATCGGTCCTGTCAGGCAACCGCAACTTCGAAGGCCGTATTTCCCCGGACGTGCGCGCAAACTATCTGGCGTCGCCGCCGCTGGTGGTCGTCTACGCGCTGGCCGGCACCATGGACATTGACCTGACCTCGGAACCGATTGGTCAAGACAAGAATGGCAATGACGTCTTCATGAAGGACATCTGGCCGACCCAAAGCGAGATTGCGGAACTGGTCGAACAGACCGTCACTCGTGACGCCTTCCAGTCGAAATATGCCGATGTCTTCAAGGGCGACGAGAAATGGCGAGAGGTCGAGGTTCCGCAACAGGAAACTTATGACTGGCCGCCTACTTCTACCTACATCCAGAATCCGCCCTATTTTCAAGGCATGGGGCCTGAGCCGGGCACGATCTCGAATATCGAAGGCGCCAAGGTTCTTGCCATTCTGGGCGATATGGTCACCACCGACCACATCTCGCCCGCCGGGTCCTTTGCGACCACCTCGCCTGCGGGCAAGTACCTGATGGACCGTCAGGTGCAACCACGCGAGTTCAACTCCTACGGCTCGCGCCGGGGCAACCACGAGGTTATGATGCGCGGCACCTTCGCCAATATCCGCATCAAGAACGAGATGCTGGACGGCGTCGAGGGTGGCTATACCAAGGGGCCGGATGGCGAGCAGACCTCGATATATGACGCGTCGATGGACTATCAGGCGCAGGGTACGCCGCTGGTGGTGTTTGGCGGTGAGCAATACGGCGCAGGCTCGTCCCGTGACTGGGCCGCCAAAGGCACCGCGTTGCTGGGCGTGAAGGCCGTGATCGCCGAGAGCTTTGAGCGTATCCATCGCTCGAACCTGGTCGGCATGGGGGTGATCCCGTTTGAATTCACTGGTGGCGACAATCGCAAATCGCTGGGGCTAAAGGGGGATGAGACCGTCTCGATCCACGGCCTCGACTCGGTCGAACCGCTGCAAGAGGTGCCCTGCACCATCACCTATGCCGACGGCGCCGAGACGACTATCCTCCTCAAGTGCCGCATCGATACCGCACCCGAGATCGAATACATCGAGAACGGCGGCGTTCTGCAATACGTGCTGAGAAACCTGGCAAAAACTGGTTAAAAAATCATAGCCCCGGACGATGAGCCGGGGCTTTTGATCGGTTCGTATCGATCCTTGCTACCGTCCAGAAACAATGCGCGTGCAGCAGGCACGCTCAGCTTAGTAACGGTCCGATTTACTGACCTGCTTTCTCTAGCGCGGGCCGGATGGTGCTTTCGATCACGCGCTGGGTGATCGGCCCGGCAAATCGCAAGATGATCGTGCCTTCGCCATCGATCACGTAGGTTTCGGGCACCCCATACAGACCCCAGTCCAGCGCCATGCGTCCTTGCTCATCCCGTCCGATGGCTTCGTACGGGTCGCCAAGATCAGTAAGGAACGCTTCGGCATTGTCCAGTGAATCCTTGTAGTTAATGCCGTAGACGGGAATGCCCTCCTGGGACAACGCCTCTAGGTTCGGATGTTCAGCGCGGCAGGGCGCGCACCAGCTGGCCCAATAGTTGACCAGCTTGACCTCGCCATCGCGCAGGGTCGCATCATCGAACATAGTCTTGCCCGGAAACTCGGTCAAAACAACAGGCGGCGCAGGCTGGCCCTGACGGGCCGATGGCAGAGTATCATCTGACCCATCTTGCAATTGCACCAATGCCGCGACCGCGAACAGGCCGAAAATCACCGGAGGCGCAATCATCAGGGGCGAGATCTTAGCCATTGCGCGTCATCCTTTGTTCGACCTTCTCCATTTCGGCCCGAACCTTTCGCCCGCGTGCAATGCTGAACACGATCAGCAGCGCCAGCAGTGCAATCGAGGCCGCATAGGACCACAGAACCGTATCTGCATACTTTCCAAGATCAGGGATCATCCGTTTACCCTCTCCCGCGCCAAAAGCGCCTTGATCCGGCGCGCCCGGATTTCCGTGCCGGTGCGATACAGAACCAGCGCGATGAACAGAAGCACGAACCCGACGATGCACAGCAGCAGCGGGTAGAAATAGATGTTGCTGACTTTCTCTTCGGTATCAGCCCCGGTCACAGCCGCCGCGCGCATTACCGACGCGCCTTGATGCAAGCCCTGATTCCAGAAATTCACCGCATAGCGGCTGAGGAGCGCAAAGACCGAGCCAACAAGACAAAGGACCGAGGTCAGATCAGCAGCTGTATCGGGGTCTTCGATGGCTTCCCAAAGGGCAACATAGCCCAGATAGAACAGGAACAGGATCAGGAACGAGGTCAGGCGCGGATCCCAGGCCCACCATGTGCCCCACATCGGCTGGCCCCAGATTGCCCCGGTCGCCAGTGCGATCAGCGTCATGACAATGCCAATGGGGGCCGCCGCACGGGCGGCCAGCGCGCTGACATGGTGACGCCGCACCAGCCAGACCAGCGAGGTTGCCAGCATCATCAGCCAGCAATTGATCGCCATCAGCGCCGCGGGCACGTGCAGGTAAATGATCTTGACGGTAGACCCCTGCTTGTAATCATCCGGCGTGAAGAAGAACCCCCAGACCAGTCCGACCACGATGCACGCAAGCGAGGTCACCCAGAAAAACGGCATCACCCGTTCGCTGGTGGCAAGGAACTTGCGCGGGTTGGCGTATTCCCAGAGGGCGTTGGCTTTGGCTGCGATAGACATGGGCCTTATCTAGTCCGAGTCGGGTGCGTTCTCAATTGACATTGGTCAAAGTTTGAACGCGTCACCGAAGGTTGATGCGCAAGACGGCTGCGCTGGCAAAGGGCAAAAGGGCAATCGTGGCCGCCGTGATCCCCGCCAGCATCAGCAGTGGCGTTTGAGTCTCCATCCCCGTTGCCCCACGGCGCGCAACTTCGGCACCGAAGATCAGGGTCGGCACGTAAAGTGGCAATACCAGCAGTGACAGCAGCAGCCCGCCGCGTTTCAAGCCCACGGTCAGGGCCGCGCCGAAGGTGCCGATGACGCTCATGGCCGGAGTGCCTATCAGGAGAGAAATCACCAGCCAGAAAAACCCAGGCACTGGCAAGTTCAGCAGCACCCCCAGAAACGGCGCGGCCAGAACCAGCGGCAGACCGGTGGTCAGCCAATGGGCCAGTGCCTTGATCGAAACCACCGATTCCAGCGGCAGCGGCGCGGTGGCCAACAGGTCCAGCGAACCGTCTTCCCAATCCAGTGCCAACAGGCGATCCAGCGACAGCAGACAGGCCAGCAGCGCGCCCAGCCACAGGATGCCTGGGGCGATAGTGGACAACAGCGAAGATTGCGGCCCCACCGAAAACGGCACCAGAACAGTCACGATTAGAAAGAACGCCAGACCAAGACCAAAGCCCCCGCCCGCGCGGAAGGCCAGTTTCAGGTCACGCAGCAACAGAGCGATCACAGGAAGCCTCCGTCGAAATCTTCGATGGGTTTGGGTTTCGCCTTGTTGGGGCCGACGTCCAAAACCTCGCCATCCAGGCCGAGGTCGATATGAGTGGCGATCAGGGCCGAGCCCCCCTGCCCCAGATGCGCCTGCACGGCATCGGCGAACATCTGCACGGCGTTTTTGTCTAGCGACACGGTGGGTTCGTCCAGCATCCAGATCGGTCGCCCGGTAACCAGCATCCGCGCCAGCCCCAACCGCCGTTTCTGCCCTGCCGACAGGTTGCCTGCGTGGCGATCCGACAGTTCGTTCAGCGCAAAGGCGTCCAGCGCAGGTTGAATCTCAGGGGTACCAAAAACCGAAGCCCAGAAGGTCAGATTCTCCGCCACCGTCAGGGTCGGCTTCAGCCCGTCGGAATGTGAGGCGTAGGCGATCTGATCCTCGGCCCCGTCAATCTGCCCGGCCAGCGGCGGCTGCAACCCGGCCAGCGTGCGCAGCAATGTTGTTTTGCCGATTCCGTTCGGCCCGCGCAGAATCAGCGCCTTGCCCGGTTGCAGCGCAAAGCTCACCCCCTCAAGGACAGGAACGCCGCCGCGGGCGATGGCCAGATCGGTCACAGTCAGTGTCATGGGTTCCGCTTATCTGATTGCTGACAGAGGCAAAAGGCAAGATTTGCCGCAGGCTCTGCGGCAGGGTCAGACCGGCAACAACGCCAATGCAACACGTCGGCCTTCGGACAGCAGCACGTTGTAAGTGCGGCAAGCGGCCGGGGAGTTCATGATCTCCACCCCCATTCCCGCGTCCTCAAGCGCCGCACGCAGGCTGGACGGGATATGCGTCAGCGTTTCTCCGGTGCCGATGAACAGAACGTCCACCGCCTCTGACAACGCCAGCAGCGGCGCATCATCCGTGTATCCGCCCCAGTCTGCGGTTCCGACCGGCCCCGTCAGAACAGATCCATTGTAAACCTGCCCGCCAATGCGGAAAAAGCCGGGGCCATAGCCATCAACCGGAACAGCGTTGTTATAGGTGATCTCATTCAGGCGCATGGGCACCTTCTAGCCCCAAAGCGGCAGCCCCGACAAGGCCGCAACCGCGATCGCCAAATAGGCCGCAGCGCGATAGAGTTTTTCATAGGCGGGTCGGAACAACCAACCGCCCAGCCAATTGCCAAACAGATTCGGCACCGCCAACACAAGCCCCAGTGCAACTGCCGCCCAGGTCACGCGCTCCATCCCAGTCAGAAAACCAAGTATGAGAAAGTCGAACCCAAACAGGAACAATAGGATCGTGGCGCGGATCACCTCGACGGGAACGGGGCGCGACATGTAGAACAGGATCACCGCCGGGCCGGGCAAGCCCGCCACGCCACCCAGAAACCCAGCCGCTGCGCCGATGCCCGTGACCATGCCCCTACCGACATGGCCGTGGTACCGCAAACCGAGAATCAACACAGCCAGCATGAAAAGCGCCAACAGGCTGACGGTATAGCGAAATACCTCGGGCTCGACCATGGTCAACAGCCATAACCCCACAGGAAGCATAAGCGCGCACCCCGCCAACAATCGCACCAGATCCATGCGATGTACGGTTTTCCATGCTCTGCGCAGGTTCGGCAACGGGCCAAAAATATCCATGATGGTCAAGCCTATCAGGGCGCCAAATGGACCAAGAAAAGGCGTAGCGACAGGTAAGAAAATAAGCGCGGTGCCAAAGCCCGAGAATCCGCGCACGACCCCGCTGAGGAAGGCGGCGCAAAGGATAATGGCCAGCCCCGTTGGGGACTGGCCGAAAAGTTCAGGCGTCGATGTTGGCAAATTGATTGCCCGCCGTACTGGAAGGCTTGGACCAGTCGCGTTTGACCCCCAGCCACAACAGGATGGTCGAAGCCACGAAGACCGAGGAATAGGTCCCCACGATTACACCCCAGATCATCGCGAAGACAAAGCCACGGATCACGTCGCCGCCCAGCACATAGAGCGAAATCAGCGCCAGCAGCGTGGTAACCGAGGTCATCACTGTCCGGCTGAGCGTTTCGTTGATCGAGATGTTGAGAACCTCTTTTAGGTCCTTCTTTTTGTACTTCCGCAAGTTTTCACGAACGCGGTCAAAAACAACGACGGTGTCGTTCAGCGAATAGCCCACGATGGTCAGAAGCGCTGCGATAATGGCAAGATCGAAGCGGATCTGCAGCTCTGAGAAGATCCCGATGGTCAGAATCACGTCATGCACCAGCGCGGCCACGGCCCCCAACGCAAACTGCCATTCAAAGCGCAGCCAGATGTAGACCAACACCGCCCCGATGGCGAGCATAACCGCGATCACGGCGGTTTGGATCAACTCGCCCGAGACTTTAGGACCCACGGATTCGACGGAAACGAATTCGATATCCGGCACAGCGACCTTCAGCGCTTCTTCAACGGCGGTGACGGTGGCGGCCGAGACCGCCTCGGCATCCGCCTGCGCCTGAATTCGGATCATGGCGACGTTTTCGTCCGCCCCGAAGGTTGGATCGAAAATCTCGGTGATCGTCACATCGCCCAGTTCCAGCGGCGCGATGGCGTCACGGTAGGCGCCGATGTCGATCTCTTGCGTGGACTGGGTCCGGATCGTGGTCCCGCCGCGGAAGTCGATGCCAAAATTCAGCCCCTGCAGCATGAAGGACGTGAACGCCACAACCATCATCAAGGCCGAGATGCCCAACCAGACTTTCCAGCGGCTGAAGAAATCGAACGAGGTGTTCTGGGGTACCAGTTTCAGTCTCATGTCAAACCTCGATCATTTTCGGACGGCGGCGCTCGAACCACATCACGACAATCAGGCGGGTTACGAAGATCGCGGTGAAGGCCGAGGTCAGGATACCCAGACCCAGCGTGATCGCGAAACCGCGCACCGGTCCGCTGCCCATGGCAAACAGGATCACGGCGGTAATGAACGTCGTCACGTTGGCGTCGACAATAGCCGACAGCGCCTTTTCATAACCCAGCTCGATGGCACGCGCCGGACCTCGGGCGGATTTTAGTTCCTCGCGAATACGTTCAAAGATCAGCACATTGGCGTCCACCGCCATACCCACCGTCAGAACGATGCCTGCGATACCCGGCAAGGTCAGCGTCGCCCCGATCAGCGACAGCAGGCCAAAGATCAGCCCGACGTTGATGATCAGCGCAATGTTGGCGAACACGCCGAAAAGACCATAGCTGAGTGCCATGAAGCTCAAAACCGCGACAAAGGCCACTATGGTTGCGGTCTTGCCCGCGTCGATACTGTCCTGCCCCAGCTCGGGGCCGATGGTGCGTTCTTCAAGGAACTCCAGCCCGGCAGGCAAAGCACCGGCACGCAGAAGAACAGCCAGATTGGTGCTTTCCTCGACGGTGAAGTTCCCGGTTATGATACCGGACCCACCGGCAATATGCGCCTGAATTACGGGAGCCGAGATCACCTCGTCATCCAACACGATGGCGAAAGGCGCGCCAATATTGTCACGGGTGTAGTCGCCGAACTTGCGCGCGCCGGATGTATTGAACCGGAAGCTGACCGCTGGGCGGCCGTTCTGGTCGAACGAAGGCTGTGCATCCACCAGTTCCTCACCGGTTACAACCGGAGCGGATTCGATGATGTAGTACACGCCGTTTTCATCTATTGACGGAACCACTTCTTGCCCGATGCCCGGAACGGCGTCCGGGTCAGTGCCACGCCCGACAACCGGATTGAAGGTCAGCTGCGCCGTGGTGCCGATGATCCCCTTCAACTCACCCGCGCTACCGATACCCGGAACCTGGATCAGGATACGGTCCGCGCCCTGGCGTTGAATGGTAGGCTCGCGGGTGCCAACCTCGTCGATCCGGCGGCGGATGATTTCCAGGGCTTGCCGCACGGTGCGGTCGTCCGAGGCCAGCTTCTCGGCTTCTGACAGTTGCACGACAAGAGTGTCACCTTCGGCGCGCACCTCGATATCGGTGGCACCGACGCCAGTCAGCGTCTGAACCTGACGGGCCAGACCACGCACAACCTCCAGCGCGCGGGACATCCCTTCGGGCTGGCTGATGCGAACGCGAATCTCATCGGGGGCCGATTCCTGTTTGCGGATCGTGCCGACGGTTGCGCGCTCGTCCCGCAGCGCGTCGCGCACCTCGGGCCACATCGCCTCCATCCGGGATTCGTAGACATCTTCGACCTTCACTTCGGCCAGCAGATGCGCCCCGCCGCGCAGGTCGAGGCCAAGATTGACCAGCGACGACGGCAGCCAGTTCGGCCACTGCGCCGCCTGCGCCTGCATTTCAGGGGTGTCGATGCCAAGCTCAATCGCGGCCTTGGCATCGTTGGATTGCTCGACGCGCGTATAAAACGCATTCGGCAGGGCCATCAGCAGACCGGTCACACAGACCAGCCAGATCAGAACCCGCTTCCAGGTATCAATTTGCAGCATTACCCTGCCTTTTCAAGGAATTGTCGCGCGAAGTTACTTTGCCGGTTCGGTCTTGTTCAGAACCTGAGCGATGGTCGACTTGACCACACGAACCTTGACGTTCTCGGCCAGTTCGACCTCGATTTCGTTCTCGCCTTCCTTGACCTTCGACACCTTGCCGATCAATCCACCTTGAGTGACGACCTGATCACCTCGGCGCACGGCCTCGACCATGGCCTGATGTTGCTTCATCTTCTTCTGCTGCGGACGGATCAGCAGGAAATACATGATCGCAAAGATCAGGATAAGCGGGAGAAACTGGGCGATTGCGCCACCTTCCATGGGATATTCCTTTTGGTTTGGAGATGCGGAGGGGCTCCGCGAATTTGGCGAGAACCTATGCTTTGAACCCGCCGTTTGCAAGCAAAGGCGGTACCGGAACGTATCGGTTCTGTGCAGCCGGTGCCAAGGATGTTCTAAAGCGTTGCAGATATGTCCTAGGAACGCCCGCCGACATGGATTTAGTCAGAGGCAAGGAGGCCGAATGACTAGAAACATCAAACCCTTCCAGTTGTTGATGCATCTGTTGCTTTCGACCGTTGTCATTGTCCTTCTGTCCAATCCAATCGCTGCGCAGAACGCACCGGCTGAACCACAGGACACCGAGATAAGCGACACCGAAGTTTTCAAGGCGCCGGTAATTGTCGACGGCGACACGCTGTTCTTTCTTCGCGGCTCCAGCGCACTTCCCGCTCCGGAACGCGCGGTAACCGTTCAGAACAACATCATAGAGGTCGCCGAATCCTCAGAAAGCTCCGACGTCGTTGTGACGTATGAGGATACGGATCTCGGCACGCATATTCTTGTCGACGGTGTTTCGGTTTCGATAGTCACCACCGCCGACGCTGATTTGGAACAGATGGAACTGGATGTCCTCAGTTTTCTGCATGGGCGCGCCATTGAAACGGCCATCATCTCCTATCGCGCAAACCGAAGTGAACAAGCGCGGGTATCAGGCACTATAGAGGCCGCGGCCTGGACGGTCGGATTTGCCGTCTTTGTCATAACGATCCTGTGGCTGCATCGCAGGATCAGACGGCGCACGCTAAAATTCGTCAAACGCCACCTGAAAGACGTGGAAACCGCCACCGCCAAAAGCGTTCAGGCCGAGGCGATTGCTGCTTTGGTCCGGTATGGGCTGAACTTCGTCCTGCTGGTGATCTTCTTCTTGGGCTTTTACTACTACCTGTCCTTCGTTCTTCTGGCTTTTGCAGAAACTCGCTATTTCGCGCAATTGCTGCTGACCTATCTGACCGAGCCGGTCCTGCTGATTTTCAGGGGAATCATCAGCTATTTCCCCAATCTGATCATGCTGGGTCTGATCGCGTGGGTCACAACGTATATCATCAGGGGTATGCGCGTGTTCTTTGATGCGGTCGAGGCAGGCTCGTTCGATCTGGGTGATTTCGAGAAACACTGGGTCAGCCCTACTTTCAATATCGCCCGCGTCGTTGTCATCCTGATCGCGTTGGTTTTTGCCGTCCCCTACATCCCCGGCTCGGATTCGGCCGCGTTTCAAGGTTTGACCATTCTTGTCGGCGCAATGCTTTCGCTGGGTGCAAACTCAGTCGTGTCGAACATGCTGGCAGGGCTGTTCGTGATCTATCGCCGCTCGACCTCTATTGGGGACCGTATCCAGATCGGGGATCATATCGGCGATGTGGTTCAAATCAAGCTGATGGAGACGCATCTGAAATCAATCAAGAACGAGTTGATCTCAATCCCCAATGCACAATTGATGAACTCGGATGTGGTGAACTTCTCAAAGAAGACCGATGGCAACGGGTTGCTGCTGCACACCACTGTCGGCATCGGCTATGAAGAGCCCCCGGAAAAGGTCGAGGCCATGCTAATAGAGGCCGCCCATCGCACCAAAGGGATCAAGGTAAAACCTGAACCCTTTGTTTTGTGGACCGCTCTGGCAGATTACGCGATCAACTACCAGATCAACGGCTACACGACTCGCGGTAGTATCATCCCGAAAATTCGATCGGACCTGCATCGCAATATCGTGGCCGTGTTCAACGAGAACGGGGTGCAGATCATGACGCCCTCTTACATGGCCGATCCACCCGAGCCAAAAATCCCAACCGGGGAATGGGATGGGCAGCTGGCGCATGAATCGCTCGCGGGTGCGGATAAGTCGTAACCGGTGCTACACCCTGCCTTTTAGATGGTGCATAAGCGGTTTCAGTGATTCACGCATTTAAGGATCTGAACCATGCACGACATCCGCGCCATTCGCGAAAACCCAGCCGCCTTCGACGCCGCTCTTGCGCGCCGTGGGGACGCGCCGGTGTCGTCAGATTTGCTCAGGCTGGACGAAAGCCGCCGCGCCAAGATTCTTGCCGCTGAAACGGCGCAGGCCGAACAGAACAAGGCCAGCAAAGAGGTTGGAGCTGCCAAGGGCCGCGGCGATGAGGCCGAGTTCGAACGGCTGCGCGCTCTGGTAGCCGAGAAAAAGGCCGAGATTGCCCGGATGCAAACCGAGGCCAAGGACCTGGACGCTCTGCTGACGGACCAGCTGATCCGCATTGCCAACCTGCCCGCCGAGGACGTGCCCGCAGGCGCGGATGAGAACGACAATGTCGAGATCAACCGCTGGGGCACCCCGCGCGAGCTGGGTTTTGCCCCAAAAGAGCATTTCGAGATCGAAGCCGTGCAGAACGGTATGGACTTTGAGACCGCTGCCAAACTCTCGGGCTCGCGCTTTGTACTGCTGTCCGGTGGCGTCGCCCGGATTCACCGGGCGCTGGCCCAATTCATGCTGGACACGCATATCAACGAAAACGAACTGACCGAGGTTAATGGACCGGTTCTGGTTCTGTCCGAGATGATGCAGGGCACCGGCCAACTGCCAAAATTCGGCGAGGACAGCTATCAGACCCGTGAAGGCTGGTGGTTGATCCCGACCTCCGAAGTTTCGCTGACCAATATCGTCAACGATACGATGATCGAGGAAAGCTACCTGCCCCGCCGCTACACCGCGCATTCGCTGTGCTTCCGCTCCGAAGCCGGATCTGCGGGCAAGGACACCCGCGGGATGCTGCGCCAACACCAGTTCGAAAAGGTCGAGATGGTTTCGGTCACTCATCCGGATAAATCGGATGAGGAACAAAAGCGTATGCTGCGCTGTGCCGAGGGTATTCTGGAAAAGTTGGGCGTTCCCTATCGCACAATGATCCTGTGCACCGGTGACATGGGCTTTGGCGCGCGCCGGACCTATGACATCGAGGCGTGGCTGCCGGGTCAGGACACCTATCGCGAGATCAGCTCGGTCTCGACCTGCGGTGACTTTCAGGCCCGTCGCATGAATGCGCGATTCCGCCCCGAGGGCGGCGGCAAGCCGGAATATGTCCATACACTGAACGGCTCAGGTCTAGCCGTTGGGCGCTGCTTGATCGCCGTGCTGGAAAACGGCCAGAATGCCGACGGCACCGTGACCCTGCCCGAGGTTCTGGCCCCCTATCTGGGTGGCAAGCTGACGCTGCAACTGGACGGCTCGCTGGCCTAGAAATACCGGCGCCGAAAGCAGCGCCGGTTCGATAATCCAAAGGGCGGAGAGGGCTTACTTCTTCGCCTTTTTCTTATCCTTCTTTTTGTTTTTGTTTTTTTCTTTCTTCTTGTCGTCTTTTTTCTTCTGATCTTTTTTCTTGCCGTCCTTCTTGGACTTTTTGTCCTTTTTCGACTTGGCTTTCACCTTGTCCTTGGCCTTCGAGAACACGGCTTCCATCTCTTGCAGCTTTTTGGCGGCCTTTTCGGCTTTGGCTTTTGCCTTGGCCTTCTTGCGGGCTTTTGCTTCGGCGGCCTCGGCAGCGGCTTTTTCTTCGGCGGCCTTACGCGCGGCGTCTTCTGCAGCTTTGCGCGCGGCCTCTTCTGCGCGTTTGTCGGCGGCTGCAGCTGCTACAGTTTTGCGCGGCGCAGCGCGGCGCGTGGCCGGTTTGCGCGCCGGGCTGCGGCGAGTGGTAGTTTTTGCAGCGGCTTGCTTTGTTGCTGCGGGTTTTCTGTCTGCAGTTTTGGCAGCAGCTGTTTTGACCGCTGCGGGCTTTCTGGCCGGAGTCCTGGCTGCAGCTGGTTTGGCCGCCGCAGGTTTTCTGGCCGGAGTTTTGGCTGCAGCTGGTTTGGCCGCAATCGCTTCTTTCGCAGCAGCAATCAGAAGCGGAGCCCGCGCCGCCCCAATTCGGGGGACTTTGGTAAGGTCAGCTGGGCTGGCTTTGGCTATGGCTTCGGCGGTTTTAAAACCATTGGCGCTCAGCGCCTGTGCCATCGCCTCACCCACACCCTTAACTTCTGTCACTGCGGTCATTTTTTGTCCTTTCTTTCTCCCTGTAAACAACTATATATACACCGTATATACACAACAGCAAGCCGATGGGCGATCAAAGCCGCCGCAAAGTATCAACTGCTGTGCGCCAGCGTACCGGTTGTGTCCTTTTTCGGAAATGGCACGAGGCGTTTGGCATCCTCGTCCCAGAGTTTCAAATTCAGCGCCGCCACGGCCTCGGGGAATTTGATCCGGCGCGGCGTGTATTCGGGCGGCAGGTTATAGTGGCACGCCCGCAACCGGTAAGACGGAATGCGAGCGTTGAAGTGATGAATATCGTGTAACGTAATGCACGCTACGGCGTTGTCGAACCACCAGCCGAAATCCAATGCCGACGAGCCCTGCAGCGCCGCCAGTTGCGGATCGAGGTCCGGACGGCGGTCCCAATAGGTGTCCTCGAAATTGTGCTGCAGATAGACGAGGAACACGCCCAGCATCCCACCCAGCAGAGAGAAGACCAGCCAGACCAGAATGCCCGTCGTGCCTGCGATCAGGTAAAGCAGGCCCAGAAACACCACGATGGACAGGTTGTGCAACACCACGCCCTTGACCCCGAACCGCACCGTGTTCTTGGGCCAGCGATAGCGGATGAAATAGGTAAACAGTGCACCGACCGGGACCAGAACGAACGGGTTGCGATAAAGACGATAGAACAATCGGGTTTTCCAATCCGCCTCGTTCCATTCGCGCAGGGTCATGGTATGAATCTCACCGGTTTCGCGATGTTCCAGATTGCCGATGCCCGCATGGTGCAGGTTGTGGTTCTGCTTCATTACCTCGAACGGCGCGAAGGTGAACGGAGACAGCCCGTGCCCGGCCCATTCGTTCTGTTCACGAGTTTCGAACAGAGAATGGTGACCGCAGTCGTGCTGCAGCACATAGAGGCGCACAGCGGAAAAGGCGAACACAACCCCAGCGGGGATCATGACATACCAGCGGTCGACATACGCGATGGCCAGCGCCAGCGACGAGAAATAAACCGCGAATGTTCCAAAATAGCTTAGGGCGGCCAGCCGGTTATCCTGCACCGCATATTGTCGTGTATATTCCCGCAAGTTCATTCAGCCTGTCCCCACGATTGGCCAAGTTAAATTCACATCGAAACTATTTGCGTCTTCCTCGAATTCAAGTCACGCGCACAGAAACACATGCACACAGGCGAATGCTAGCCTGCGGCAACGGGACTGTCACGCCCTTCAACCAAAAATGCTGAAAATTGGCGCAGTTACGCGCGACCCTTGAGATGTTTGGCCAACGCGCCCGCGTTTTTCTTTCGCCGCCCCTTATAGGGGTTCTTGTCACCCTGCCCGCGCAACGTCAGGCGGATCGGCGTTCCCGGCATGTCGAAATCCTCGCGCAGGCCGTTGACCAGATAGCGCGTATAGCTGTCCGGCATCTTGTCCGGGTGCGAGCACATGACCACGAACCCGGGGGGACGGGTCTTGGCCTGTGTCATATAGCGCAGCTTGATCCGGCGGCCTTGAGGGGCTGGCGGCGGGTGCTGTTCGAGCATGGCCGTCAGCCAACGGTTCAGCGCCGCAGTGGGAACACGGCGATTCCAAACGTCATGAGCGCGCAGGATTGCAGCGCGCAGTCGCTCCAGCCCGCGGCCGGTCTTGGCCGACACGGTGACCAGCGGCGCGCCGCGCAGTTGCGGCAACAGGCGCTCGAAGGACTCTTTCAGATCGCGCAGCTTTTCCTGCTTGTCCTCTTCAATGTCCCACTTGTTCACTGCAACGACCACGGCGCGGCCTTCGCGTTCCGCCAGATCGGCGATGCGCAGGTCTTGCTGTTCGAACGGAATGGCTGCGTCCAGCAGTACCACCACAACTTCGGCAAATTTCACGGCGCGCAAGCCATCGGACACCGAAAGCTTTTCCAGCTTTTCCTGCACCTTGGCCTTTTTGCGCATCCCGGCGGTGTCGAAAATCCGCATCGGGGTGCTGTCACCATCCGGGTCGGCCCAGTCGAACCGCAGGCTGATCGCGTCGCGCGTGATCCCGGCCTCGGGGCCGGTCAGCAGACGGTCTTCGCCAACGATCTTGTTGATCAGGGTCGATTTTCCGGCGTTCGGACGCCCCACGACCGCGACCTGCAGTGGCTTGGCCGCAGTGATCAAAGGGGTTTCACCCTCTCCATCCTCATCCAGTTGGATATCAGTTTCCGGAGCGTCATCCTCGGCCTTCTCCGCCGCTGCATCGGCCAGAGGCATCAACTGCGCATAAAGGTCGGTCATCCCCTCGCCATGTTCCCCCGACAGGCGAACGGGTTCACCAAGGCCAAGGTTATAGGCCTCAAGCACACCGGCATCCGCCGCGTTGCCCTCAGCCTTGTTGGCGGCAAGGATCACGTGCTTGGATCGTTTGCGCAGAATCTCGGCGAACATCTCATCGGTGGGCGTCAGGCCCACGCGGGCGTCAATCATGAACAGGCAGACATCGGCCATGTCCACCGCGCGCTCGGTCAGACGGCGCATCCTGCCCTGCAGGCTGTCGTCGGTCGCGTCCTCAAGACCCGCCGTGTCGATCACAGTAAAACGCAGATCGCCCAGACGCCCTTCGCCTTCGCGCAGGTCACGCGTTACCCCGGGCTGGTCGTCGACCAAGGCCAGTCGTTTGCCCACAAGGCGGTTGAACAGGGTGGATTTGCCCACATTCGGGCGCCCCACGATGGCGAGGGTCAGCGACATGATACTCAACTTTCAAGACTCAGACGCGCCCTTTAACGCATCTTTCGGTCAACGGAAAGCGTGTAGATCACCTTTGGACGACACGACATAAAGCGTCTGCCCAGCCACAACCGGGGCCGTGGTGGCACCGCCTGGCACCTCTACTCTGTTGACCAGCGTGCCGTCGACCGGGTTGTAGAACCTTAGGAACCCGTCATTAGAGGCGATGACTATCCGCCCACCTGCCAGAATCGGGCCGTAATGGGCGACGATCGGGCCGCGCCGTCCCCGCTTATCTTTGACGAAACCCGGCAGGTCCTGCGCCCAGACGATGGAACCGTCCGCGATGTTCAGCCGAACCAGCTGGCTGCGATCACTGATCAGAAACAGACTGTTGCCCGCTGGCCAGACCGTATCAACCGCGCCTTCATCCGCAGTCCAGACCCGCTCGCCCGAGCCCGTGTCGAACGCCACGGTCCGACCCGAGTGGTTACCGATATAGATCTTGTCGCCAACGACCATGGGTCCACCAGTCACATCAACGATCTGCGCCGCAGCACGTCCCCGGCGTCCACCCGCAACCGAAGCGTTCCAGCGACGGATGCCGCCCTTGCGGAAGGTCGCGGCCACGTCACCCGAGCCAAAGGCAAAGACCGCAAACTCAGACGCAATGACCGGAGCCGGGGCACCGAGTACATTGCCGACGCTCGGTGTGCCCTGAATCTGCCAGGCGATGCGGCCATCCTTGGTGTTCACGGCCCAGCCAGTTTCGTCGCCCGCAACCAGATACAGCAGGCCCTCATTGACCAGAGGCGCACCGCTGCCAGTAGCATTCAGGCGTTTCTGCCATTTGATCGCGCCGGATTTCGCATCCAGAGCCGTCAGCCGTCCAAACCCCGACGACACGTAGAGCGCACCATTGGCATACGCCAGCCCGCCCCCCGTCGCATCTGAATCCCCGTCGGTTGGCGGGATCAGGTTCTTGCTCCACGCCACCTGCCCCTGCGGTGTCACTGCGGATACGGTTGCGCCGGAATCCAGCGTATAGATCAAACCACCAGCAACGACGGGCTCAGCGGTGATGCGCCGTTTCCGCGAATCTCCATCACCAATCGAGGTGGACCAAACGCGCTGTGGCGTGGCACGCAAGGCAGCATTGGTAGTGCGATAGGCAGGCGTTCCGGCGCTTTGCGACCAGTTCGCGTTCGCCTTTTGCGCCGGAAGGCTGATCGGCTTCGAGCCTCGTGTTTCGGTGGCTTCGGAATCCGAGGCCGGGCGGATATCCTCACGCGGGCCGGGCAGTATGACCTCGGGCTCTTCACAGGCAGCAAGCGCCGTCAGCGATAATGCCGCAACCGACAATCCAATGCGGGAGAAAAGACTTGTCACCATGATGCTCCGAACTCGCCTGTCATTCATTATTGCCGCTGTATCAGCCCTGTTGGGCCACCAGCGGTTCCGGTTCGCCGCCAAGCGCGACAATCAACTGTGCAGCACGCTGCTGAAGGTCAACACCGATCTCTGCGTCCTGACGCATCGCCTGCAGCCGCTCGATCGCCGCATCGGCGTTGCCCTCGGAGATGTCGATCAGAGCCAGCTGCTCCTCGGCCAGCAACCGTAATGGTGCCCCCGGAGCAGCGAGTGCTTCGAACTGCTGGCGCCGGTCGGCCACCGGCAGGGTGTCGCTTTGCAGCAGCAGCGCCTTGAAAGCAGCAATGGCACGGTAGATTTCCGGCAGATCGCCCTGCACCGCGACGGCATTCAGGCTGTTCACAGCCTCTTCGCGTGATCCAGCCTCGATCTGCGACGAGGACAACAGCAAGTTCAGGACGGCGTCGCCACCGGGTGTGACCGCATCGATGCTGGCCAAGCTGGCCGCACGTTCAGCCGAGTCATTCTGCGTCAACGCGCCCAGAATCTCATCGCCGAGCTTTTCTGCCTGACTGGTGGTCCGGGCCTTGCGGATCTCATTGAAGGCGGCACCGCCCACGATCAGGATCACGGCCAGAACGCCGACCCACCCCCAGCGGCGCAGCAGCAGGAACAGGCGGTCGCGGCGGACCTCTTCGGTCACCTCATCAATAAAACTGTCGGTGTCGCTCATCCTGCTCCCCGGGCTGTAACCAGTTCATATGGCGCCATGTCATACCCCGCCGTCTTTGCCAAGCCAAGGGCCGGAATTCGCACATTTTCACCGCGACACGCCGTCCTTGCGCAAAAAAATAATCCGAACTATCCAGTTTAGTGTAGAAATGGTACGCGCCTGACCCCATTTTCAGGCATACACGCCGTAGGACAATCGGCGGCGAATTCTGGGAGAGTCTTTGTATGCGTTTGATTTCATTCGTGAATGCAATTTTGGTTATTGCAGCGCTGTTCTTTCTGGTCTTCGAACGGGACGCGCTGTTTGCCTTCGCCGGTCGCGGCGACTCTGAGGCAGACACGGCATCCAACACGGAATCAGCAGACGACGTGACGTCAGACCAGAACGCCATTGGCGTTGTTGTCCTGCGATCCGCAGCACGGGAAATTGACAGCGCCGTGCTGTTGCGCGGGCAAACAAAGGCCAACCGTCAGGTTGAAGTTCTGGCCGAAACGACCTCGACGGTGATTTCGGAACCCAAGCGCAAGGGAACCTTCGTCGAAGCGGGCGACCTACTGTGCGAGCTGGACCCCGGCACCCGCCCCGCCAGCTTGGCCGAGGCTGAAGCTGCCCGACTTGAGGCGGAAAGCCGAATCCCCGAGGCCGAGGCCCGCCTGGAAGAGGCCCATGCCTTAGTCGCTGAGGCACAGATCAATCTGACGGCAGCCCAGAAACTGTCGGAAACCGGGTTCGGATCGGAAACCCGCCGGATTTCCAGCGAGGCCGCGATGCGTTCGGCCGAAGCCGGTGTAAAGACTGCCGAGGCCGGTCTGGAAGCCACGCGAGCCGGCATCGAAGCCGCCATCGCCGAGGTCAAGGCCGCCCAGCGCGAGATTGACCGCCAGACCATCGAAGCCCCGTTCAAAGGGCTGCTGGAGAGCGACACAGCGGAACTGGGCAGCCTGATGCAACCCGGCTCGCTCTGTGCCACGGTCATTCAGTTAGACCCGATCAAACTGGTCGGTTTCGTGCCCGAGGTCGACGTGAACAAGATCCTTGTCGGCTCAGAAGCCTCGGCGCAGCTTGTTACCGGTCTTCAGGTCGCTGGTCGTGTCACGTTCCTGAGCCGGTCGGCGGATGAAACCACCCGCACATTCGAGGTTGAGATCACTGTCCCCAATTCAGAGCTCAACATTCGCGACGGTCAAACTGCCGATATCCGCATTTCGGCCGAAGGGGCAAAGGCGCATCTTCTGCCGCAATCTGCCCTGACACTGAACAACGAAGGTCAGGTTGGCGTCCGCACCGTAGGCGCTGAAAACGTAGTCGGTTTCATGCCGATCCGCCTGCTGCGCGACACCGCCGAAGGCGTCTGGGTCGACGGGCTGCCGGAAACCGCAGATGTCATCGTTGTCGGGCAGGAGTTCGTGACGCAGGGTGTCACCGTCAAGCCCACCTATCGGGAAGCTGCACAATGACAGGTTTAGTAGGATGGGCCGCTGACAGGGCCCGCATGGTCCTGGCCTTCATCGCGATCTCGCTGGTTGTCGGCGGGTTTGCCTATGTCAGCCTGCCCAAGGAAGGTGAACCGGATATCGAAATCCCGGCCCTTTTCGTCTCGGTCCAGTTTCCCGGCATTTCCGCCGAGGACTCGGAGAATCTGCTGATCAAGCCGATGGAAACCGAGCTGGCGGATCTGGACGGTCTGAAGGAAATGACCGCCACCGCGGCAGAAGGATACGCCGGTATCGCGCTCGAGTTCGACTTTGGTTGGGACAAAACCGCCATCATGGCGGATGTGCGCGACGCAATGAACAGCGCGCAAGCTGATTTCCCGGAAGGGGCCGAGCAGTATTCGTTGTTCGAAATCAACTTTTCCGAGTTCCCCATCGTCATCGTCAACCTTACCGGTGCCGTACCCGAACGCACGATGGCGCGCATTGCAAAAGATTTGCAGGACGATCTGGAAGCACTGGATTCGGTGCTTGAGGCCGGGATCGCAGGCAATCGCGATGAGTTGCTAGAGGTCATCATCGACCCCCTGCGGCTCGAGGCTTATGACGTGTCGGCGGATGAACTGATCAGTGTCGTGCAAAACAACAACCAACTGATCGCCGCAGGAGAGGTCGATACCGCGCAGGGTACATTCTCGGTCAAAATCCCGTCGTCGTTCAAAACCGCCGAGGATGTCTACAGCCTGCCCGTCAAGGTGAATGGTGACCGCGTCGTGACAATGGGTGAGTTGGCGCAGATCAACTATACCTTCGAAGACCGCGAAGGCACCGCCCGGTTCGACGGCGAATCCACCGTGGCCCTGCAGGTGGTCAAACGCAAAGGCTTTAACCTGATCGACACCGTGGCGCAGGTGCAAGAAGCCCTCGCCGCCGCACAGGAGAAATGGCCCGCCGAACTGCGTGCAGCCGTCGATGTCGGCACTTCGAACGACCAGAGCCGTATCGTCGACTCGATGGTGCGCCAGCTTGAGGGCTCGGTTCTGACCGCCATTGCGCTGGTTATGATCGTGGTTCTGGCCTCTCTGGGTACGCGCGCCGCGCTGCTGGTGGGTTTTGCGATCCCGACATCGTTCCTGCTGAGCTTTGCGTTTCTGGCCATCATGGGTGTGAGCATATCGAACATGGTGATGTTCGGGCTGATCCTGGCTGTCGGTATGCTGGTCGACGGGGCCATCGTGGTCGTGGAATACGCCGACAAGCGCATCAGCGAAGGCATCGGCCCTATGCACGCCTATGTCGAGGCGGCACAGCGGATGTTCTGGCCCATCGTGTCGTCCACTGCGACGACGCTGTGTGCCTTCCTTCCGATGCTGTTCTGGCCCGGTGTGCCCGGTGAATTCATGAAGATGCTGCCGATCACTTTGATCTTTGTGCTGTCCTCGTCACTGATCGTCGCGCTGATCTACCTGCCGGTCGTCGGCGGTGTGTCCGGACGGATGAGCCGCACCTTCGACCGCACCTCCAACTGGCTGCGCGGTGTAGCCCCCTGGTGGGTGCGCGCAGTGCTGGTGCCGCCGTCGCTCTACATGATCTTCCTTGGCGCAATGCAAATGCTGAACCCCGATTACCTGTTGCCCGGGGGCGTGGTGTCGGGTGCACTGCTGTTCATCGCAGGCGGCTTTGCCGGTTCGGTGACCCTGAGCGCCGCCAAGATCGAACGCCATCACGAAGAACGCGTCCATACCGCGCGCGAGCACACGCCATTCGGCTACGTGGTCAAATTCCTGGTCGGTAACCCGATCATGCCTGTGGTTTCGATTGCCGTCATCGCCCTCAGCGTCGTGGGGGTGATGACCTATTTCATGAACAACAACCGTGGCGTGGAGTTCTTCGTCGAAACCGAACCGGAACAGGCCACCGCCTATGTCCGCGCGCGGGGCAACCTGTCGCTGCAGGAAAAAGACGCATTGGTACTGGCCGCCGAAGAAGTGATCAGTGCGCACCCGGCCGTGACCAACGTGTTCGCCTTTGCCGGTGAAGGGGGGCTGAATCAGAACAACGGCGGCGCGCAGGCCCCGGCCGATACCGTAGGTCGCGTACAGTTCGAAATCACCCCGTGGGAAGACCGGCCCAAGCAAACCGAGCCCGCCTTATTCGGGCTGTTCGACCGCGAAATCATCGCTCCGGAATATGATGGTGACTTCGTTTTGGACGAGCTGAACATGGAACTCGCCAAACTGCCCGGTTTCATCGTGGAAATCCTGCCGCTGGAACAGGGGCCGGCCTCGGCCAAGCCTGTACATTTGCGCATCAAGGCTGACGGTTGGGAAGAATTGACCACCGCCACCGAAGCCGCGCGGGCTGTGTTCGACGAAACACCGGGCCTGATCAAGATCGAAGACACCATGCCCCTGCCCGGCATCGACTGGCAGATCGACGTGGACGTTGCCAAGGCGGGTCGGTTCGGAGCCGACGTCGCCACCGTCGGCGCCATGGTGCAATTGGTGACCCGCGGTATCCTGCTGGGCGAAATGCGCCCCGACAGCACCGATGAAGAGGTCGAAATCCGCGTCCGCCTACCCGAGGAAGACCGGGTGCTGTCTACGCTGGACTCGCTCAAGGTACGTACCCCCGACGGGCTGGTGCCGCTGTCGAACTTCGTCACTCGCCAACCAGTGGCCAAACTGGCCGAGATCAACCGGATCGACCAGCAGCGGTATTACGACGTGAAGGCGGATGTTGAGCCGGGCTTGTCCAAGGTGGTAGTTGATGGTCCGGATGGAATCGAACAACGTCTCGCCGTTGTCCGCGCAATCGAAGAAGGCGCCGAATCCAACGGGACAACCATCAACGGCCCGGACGGCTCGGTATACGAGCTGTTCCAATTAACCGGAGCAGACAGTGTCGATGACCTGCGCGCCGCGATCGAAGACAGCGAAGCGCGGTTTGCTCTGGTCAACCCGAACGAGCGTATCGCTCTGCTGACCGAATGGCTGAACACCGAACCGTTCTCGAGCGCGGTCAGCTGGGAATGGACCGGCGATCAGGAGGATCAGGAAGAATCCGGCGCCTTCCTGCAAAGCGCATTCCTGGGCGCGCTGGGTCTGATGTTCGTGATCCTGCTGGCTCAGTTCAACTCGCTTTACAACTCGGTGCTGGTGCTGCTGGCGGTCGTGCTGTCGACCACAGGGGTTCTGATCGGGATGATCGTCATGCAGCAGCCGTTCTCGATCATCATGACCGGTACGGGCATCGTGGCGCTGGCGGGAATCGTGGTGAACAACAACATCGTTCTGATCGACACCTATCAGGAATACAGCCGCTATATGCCCCGGATCGAGGCGATTGTTCGCACAGCCGAGGCACGCATTCGCCCGGTTCTGCTGACCACCCTCACCACGATGGCCGGTCTGACACCAATGATGTTTGGCCTGTCGCTGGACTTCATCAATGGCGGTTATTCGATCAACAGCCCGACTGCGCTGTGGTGGAAACAGCTGGCGACTGCGGTGGTGTTCGGGCTGGGAATCGCGACGGTTCTGACGCTGATCGTGACGCCTTCGCTGCTGGCGCTACGGGTATGGGTGACGACCTATACGGTATGGTTGGGCCGGGTGCTTGCCCGCGCGACATCTGGCAAGTCCAGCCAGATCGCGCAGGATATGGCAATTGGCAAAGCCGTCCATCAGGCACAAGCGACCGAAGTTGTTTGGGACGACGAAACACCTCCTGCAACCAAGGATGCTCAAAAAAACGAGCATCCGCCGGGTCCGCCCCTGAAAGCAGCAGAATAAAATATGGCGTGCCCGACGGCTCGCCATACTTCGTTTCAAATCGGCTTAGTCCGTAAAGACGTATTCACCCAGATCGCACAGGTCCAAGCCATACTCTTCGGCTGTGGATCCATCTGAGAACGCCCCGCGAATGTCGTAAACACAGGTGGTCAGGCCGTCAGCAATCAGTACGTCCGCCTCGTATCCCGGCGCGATGAAATCGCCCTGCAGCAGGTTCGACTCCCAATTGTCCGACGCACTTGACGAGACGTTGAATTCGACCAGATCAACGCTGCTTTCATTGCCTAGCAGAAAAACCAGATCCTCGGCGGACGCAGTCGACGCGAAAACTGACGCCAAGATGATCGGCGCAGCAAAAAACTTCTTCATTAGGTGTTTCCCTGATTTACTGTCCAACACCACTCTGTTGGTACGGCTCGTCATACCCTTCCAACACCGTTGATCAAATGACAATCAGCCACGATCAGACTGGTAACCGAAATGTTGTACATTCGTGCAACAGAACCCTGCCGGAACAAGTGTATCACTTAGACAAACGGGTCCACTTCTGATGCCCGCAGACGGCGTGCTCGCATCCGCGCACGGTCAGGGTGTCCCCACTCAGCGTCATCTGCGGCACGACGTCCACATTGACCATGGGAATCCAGAAATCCCCGCCACCGTATTTACCGCCGCCTTCGCTGGCCACATCCCAGAAAAGCTTCTTACCGATGTTGGGGGTCTGCACCTCTTTGCCGGATGTGTCATAGGCCGACTGAATCTGGCCGCAGAACTTGTCTCCGCAGGCCGAAATCTTGATATGAGAGATCAGCTTCTTCCGGTCCGGCTCGGTTTTCCAGACGCCGACGATGGGATCAGCGGCTGCAAAAGCCGGCGTCAAAATGGCGAGCGCGGTTGCTATAGCTACAAATCGAACGAGTTTTCGCATCACACCACCTCCTCCTATACGCGGTTATCATAGCACATCCCCGCGCCGCGCAGGTCACGCGGCCTGAGCGTCCGATTGCTGGCGGCTCCACAACTGCGCATAGCGGCCTTCGCGTTGCAGCAGTTCGTCATGGGTGCCCTGTTCAAGGATTTCGCCCTGCTCCAGCACGACGATGCGATCAGCCACTGCGATGGTGCTGAGACGGTGCGCGATGGTCAGCACGGTTCGCCCTTCCCCGGCCCGGGCCAGTGCGTCCTTGATGTCCTGCTCGGTATCGGTATCCAGCGCCGAGGTCGCCTCGTCCAGCAACAGGATCGGAGGGTTCTTGAGCAGCGTGCGGGCGATGCCAACCCGTTGTTTTTCACCACCCGACAGTTTCAACCCACGTTCGCCCACCTTGGTGTCATACCCTTCGGGCAGCGTAACGACGAAATCGTGGATCTGGGCGGCTTTGGCGGCGGCCTCGACCTCTTCCTGCGAGGCACCGTCGCGGCCATAGGCGATGTTATAGCGGATGGTGTCGTTGAACAGCACCGTGTCCTGCGGCACCACACCGATGGCGGAATGCAGGCTGTTCTGCGTCACGTCACGCACGTCCTGGCCGTCGATCTTCAGCGCACCGCCGGTCACGTCGTAGAATCTGAACAGCAGCCGCCCGATGGTGGACTTGCCCGAGCCCGTCGCCCCGACGATAGCCACCGTCTGACCCGCCGGTACCGTCAGCGAGATGCCCTTGAGAATTTCCCGATCCGCGTCATAGCCGAAATGGACATTGTCCAGCGTAACCGCACCGCCATTGACCACTAGGTCCGGCGCGTCGGGTTTGTCGGTAACTTCGGCGGGTTGCTCCAAGAGGTCAAACATCTGCCCCATGTCCACCAAAGACTGACGGATTTCCCGGTACACCGTGCCCAGAAAGTTCAGCGGCACGGTGATCTGGATCATGTAGGCGTTGACCATGACGAAATCGCCCACGGTCAACGAGCCGTTCTGAACCCCAACAGCCGCCAGAACCATCACCCCGATCAGCCCGCATGTAATCAGGAAAGACTGACCAAAATTCAGGAAGGCCAGCGAGTAAGCCGTTTTCAGCGCCGCCCCGGCATAAGCCTTCATCGACACGTCATAGCGTTCAGCTTCGCGCTGTTCCGCATTGAAATACTTGACGGTTTCAAAGTTCAGCAGACTGTCGATGGCGCGTTGGTTGGCCTCGGTGTCCTGATCATTCATCTCGCGTCGCAGCTTCACGCGCCATTCGGTGACGGCGAAGGTGAACCAGATATAGAAGCCGATGGTCACGGCCACGACGACCAGATACCAGACATCGAACAGCCACATCAAAATGATCGCCACCAGCAGCAGTTCCAGGATCAGTGGCCCGATCGAGAACAGCAGGAAGCGCAGCAGAAACTCTACGCCTTTGACACCGCGCTCAATGATCCGGCTGAGGCCCCCGGTGCGGCGCGTCACGTGATAGCGCATCGATAGTTGGTGAATGTGCTGGAACGTCTCCAAGGCCAGTGCACGCAAGGCGCGCTGCCCCACCGGGGCAAAGGCCGCGTCGCGCAACTGTTGAAAACCAACGGTCATCATCCGCGCCACACCATAAGCAACAGTCAGGCCCACGGCCCCCAATGCCAGCGGCGGCACGCCCTCACCGGCCAGCGCGTCGACTGCGCCCTTGTACAGGATCGGGGTGTAGACTGCGATCAGCTTGGCCAGCACCAGCATCGAAAGTGCGATCACGACCCGACGTTTAACCCAGGTCTCATCCTCGGGCCATAGATATGGCGCGACCTTGCGGATCGTGCGCCAACCGGACTGGCGCTCGTCAGTTTGGGGCATGTCGTCGGAGTGCATTGGAGCTGTTCGTCTCATCACTTACCTGATCTGCGGTCAGAGATAGTCCCTGCCCTGGAAAGGGCCAGAGGCAAAGGGTTCATTCAGGGATCGTGAATATCTGACCGGGATAAATCAGGTCAGGATCGCGGATCGCATCCCGGTTGGCTTCGAACAGCCGCACATACAGAACACCATCGCCGAACCGTTCGCGCGAAATGGCCCAGAGCGTGTCGCCCTTCTGCACGGTCACTGAACGGATCGATGGTGTGTCGGGAGAAAGCTCCGCCTCATCGGCTGCCTCAGCCGCGCGCAAGACCTCTTGCGGCTCGCGTTTGAACGGGGTTTCAAGGCGGCTGACCACCGTGCCGTCCGCACCGACCTCATCCACACGCAGAGTGTAGACACCGGGTTCGACACCATCCAGTTCACTGCGCCATTTGCCGTCTTCGGCTGGGGTCAAATCATCCACCAGCCGGTTGTCCAGATACAGACGTACAACCGAACCGTCCGGCACCCGGCCCGTCAGCTCGACATCACCGGTATTGGAATAGCCAATCGTGTCCAGAGCGACCTGATCCGGCGCCTGCGATTGTACCCTGGGCGCCTGCACCAGTTCGACGCCGTCTTCGCCGGATCGCAATACGGCGACCCCCTGGGGCTGAGCATCTTCTTCGGCGGCTTGCGTCGTCTGTTCGGCCTCAGCTTCTGGCGCGGGTGCATTGCCTGTTTCGGTTGGCGCGGGTGCAGCGACTGTATCTGATGCTGCGACGTCTTCGGTTTCCGTACTCTCCGGTCCGGCAGTTGCATTTTCCGCGGTTTCAACAGGCGCTGTGGGTTCGTCCCCCGGTTCAGACGCTGGCAGGGCCGCGATGACATAGTCATCCGAGCGTACCGGCTGTTCACCCTGCGTTTCCAGCGTCAGCCCGCGCGCGGTGTCGGAAAACGGGATCGACAGGAATTCGGCAAACTGGCCGCTGGGGTCGACCGTGAAACTGTGGACCGGCTCACCATCCAACAGCACGTTAACCTCAGCGCCAGGCTCGGCCGTGCCGGACAGAACCGTATTTCCGTCCGGTTCGACAAATATCTGGTCCAGAGAAGGGGTGACCTGTGACGTAGCCTCTGCCGCGCCGTCTTCCTCGCCTGCAGGTGCCTCGGCTTCGAGTTCTTGTTCGGCGGGCTCAGACAAGGTGTTGTCTTCGGTGCTCGGAACCGCAACCTCGACCTGCGGTGCGGTCTCTTCGGGCGCGTCACCACGCATGCCGGACAGCAACAACCCGCCTGCTCCGACCACAACCACGATACCGGCGATCACACCCCAGACGACGGTGCCAGAGCTTGTCTCTCCCGACTCGGCGTTCATGTTTTTCCTTTCACTCCGCAGCGCAAGTGCTTTGTCTAAAACACGTTCTGCCTGACGGTTGAGCCAATCTATCAATCCCGCTATCAGGGGTCAAAACCTCAGGCACAACCCCGGAGAGTGTTCACGATGACTCAGAAATCTGTTTGTGTGTATTGCGGGTCACGTAATGGCGCAAATTCCGCCTATTCCGACGCCGCGAAGACCTTCGGCACCCTGCTGGCGCAGGAAGGCTGGCGGCTGGTCTACGGCGCCGGGGATGTCGGCCTGATGGGCGAGGTCGCGCGCGCTGCTCAATCCGCCGGAGGCGATACGTTCGGCGTGATCCCGGTTCACCTGCTACGGCGCGAAGTCGGCAAGACCGACCTGACCCGTTTTGTGATCACCGAAACGATGCACGAACGCAAAAAGGTCATGATCATGAATGCGGATGCGGTAGTGGTTCTGCCCGGTGGTCCGGGGTCGTTGGACGAGCTGTTCGAGGCCCTGACATGGCGACAACTTGGCCTGCACGAAAAACCCATTCTGGTTATGAATGTGGATGGCTACTGGGATGCACTGCGCGATCTGTTGCAGCAGGTTATCGGTCAGGGATTTGCCGACGGATCGCTGGCGGACTTCATCACCTGGGTCGATGATCCGACAGGCGCAATGTCCACCCTGCGTGGTTTCCTGACCTGATCTGGGAACGGGCGGATTCAAACCGCCCGTTGCACTTGCATTGTCTAGGCTGCCGGGCTCAGGCGGCTGGTCAGCAGCTTTTCAACCTTGTGAATAGGATGGTTGGTCAGGGTCTTATCGACCTCGGCCACAACCTTGGCCAGAACCTCGCTGTGAAGGCGACGGCGCAGCAAGCCCAGAACGTGCGGGCTGGCAACCAGCACCAGACGGTTGAATGCCCCCTTCAGCCCCTTGCGGTTCAACAGATTGGCAACATCCTGAACAAACAGGGATTTTGCATGGGTTTTCCAGTTTGGTTCTTCAACTGCCGATTTCTGGTTCGGCCCGGTATCAAAACGCCGCCCTGCCCGGTCGGTCGGGCGTGAGGACACGTCCTGCTCCTCAACCGAAACAACGACCAGATTGGGGTCTTCGGCATCGGTGATGTTTTCAACAAACAAAGCTTTTTCCCCATCGGCAATGACAACCCAAGTTCCCTGTTCAAGTGCGACCATCGTGCTCTCCTTGTTATGGCTGTTACGGCCATCCCTCATCCATCAGGCAAAGGTTCACCGCTACGCGACCAGATTGATCCGGTGCGTCGCCTGAATCTGTTTCAAATGGTTAGCGGTCTCTCCCTCCGCCTAACCTAAGGTAAGTACTGCGGGGCGTTGTGCAATCCCGTCTCAGGATGAAACTTTCTTCATCGGCGGGTTTTCTCCTGTCAGGCCGACAGTTCGATCACCGTGATCTCGGGCGTCACACCAAAACGCACTGGCAGGATCGAACACCCGATCCCCCCCGACACAACCAGATCACGATTGCCTTCGCGAACATGCCCATATGCGTAGCGGTTACCAAATCTCGAGGGCACCACGGGCGACCAACCAAACAAACGCACCTGACCACCATGCGTGTGCCCGGACAGGGTCAGCGCCACGTTTTCGGGCATTTTGGGGAAGATGTCGGGTTCATGAGCCATCATCACAACGGGCGCGTCATCGGTGACCTGCGCCATCGTTCCTGGCAAGTCATCCAACCCTTTGCCTTTTCCGTTGTGTCTGAATGCAAGCTGATCTTCCAGACCAGCCAGCCAGATGCCCAAATCGTCCAGCCGAACCGCTTCGTTGGACAGAACCCTGATGCCCTGATGCTGAAACGCCTCGGCAAATTTGTTCGGTCCTGCGCCGCGTCGCTGGGCATCCAGATCAGCCCACCAGTCGTGATTGCCCAGAACGGCGTAGACTCCGTTTCGCGCCTCCAGTTTCGCAAGCTCTGGGGCCAGATCTTTGGCGTCAACTTGTTCAGAAATAAACTTGTGATGGCCAGCATAGTCGCCCAGCAACAAGATCAGATCAGGCGCCAGAGCGTTGGTCCGCTGCACTACCTGCCGAACCCGGGCCAGCCCGACATAGGGTTCTCCGACATGCAGATCGGCAAGAACTGCGATCCTCAGAGGCTTGGCGGGCCAATCCGCGCGCTTTACACGCCATTTGCGCACGCGCAGCCGCACTAGAGGTTCAACGAAAAACCCCCAGGCGGCAATAAAAAGGCCTGCCAGCGTGGCCGCCAGCAAGCCCTTTATGAACCCTCGTCGGGTCAAGTATTACATCCGCGATGCAACGTTTTCCCATTTCACCAGATTGTCGAGGAAGTTCGTCAGGTAAGCCGGACGCTTGTTGCGGAAGTCGATGTAGTAGGAATGCTCCCACACGTCACAACCCAGCAGCGCGGTCTGACCAAAGCACAGCGGGTTCACACCGTTTTCGGTTTTGGTCACGGCCAGCGAGCCGTCGGCGTTCTTGACCAGCCACGCCCAACCCGAGCCGAACTGACCGGCACCAGCGGCGCTGAACTGCGATTTGAATTCGTCAACCGAGCCGAAGCTTTCGGTCAGTGCCTTTTCCAGCTCACCGGGCATGGCGTTGCCACCGGGGCCCATCATCTCCCAGAACTGATTGTGGTTCCACAGCTGGCTGATGTTGTTGAAGATACCGTTCTGCGCAACAGCGTTTGCGTCATAGGTGCCAACGATGATCTCTTCCAGCGACTTGCCGTCCCACTCGGTGCCGGCGATCAGCTTGTTGCCGTTGTCGACATAGGCCTTGTGGTGCAGGTCGTGGTGATATTCCAACGTTTCCGCGGACATACCCTTGGCTGCCAGCGCGTCATGTGCATAAGGAAGATCAGGAAGTTCAAAAGCCATCTCGGCCCCCTGTAAAATAAAAGTTGCGGTTCCCAAGGGTTAAATGCTTTGGCAAGCGCCGCAGGTCAAGGGCAGAGATCATAAAACCCGGAGGCAGGCGATGCTGACACAGGCGCGCAAAATGTTCTACCGCGCCCGCGGATACTATGCGGGCAATCTGAACAATGAGCCGTTTCGTCTGGACCCATATCACTCGAAATTCTGGCGCAAGGCCTCTGCCGGTGCATGGGAGCCGGAAACCTTCGCGGTGCTGGACAAGTATCTGTCGCCGGACAGTGATTATCTGGACATCGGTGCCTGGATAGGCCCCACAGTCCTGTACGGTGCCCGCAAGGCACGACATGTCTGGTGTTTCGAACCCGACCCCACCGCATTCCGGCATCTGGCGTGGAATCTTGATCTGAACGACATTCGCAACGTCTCGGCCTTTGGGGTGGCGCTGTCAGACCGGTTCAGCGTGGCCCGCATGGCTTCGGTGCGCGGAGAGCCGGGCGACTCCACCAGTTCCCTCCTGCATGACGGCCCGCATGGGTCTGATGCGTTGACCATTGCGTGGGATCAGTTCGCGACCACAAACGATCTGTCTGGCGTGTCGCTGGTGAAGATGGATATCGAGGGCGCGGAGTTTACAGTGCTGCCAACGCTGATCCCGTGGTTGAGGGAACACCGCCCCGCACTGTATCTCTCGACCCACGGCGGTTTACTTGAACCAGACATACGAAAGGCCCGCATGCAGGAAATCGCGGACCTCCTTTCGTTCTATTCCGATTGCAAGTCCGGCACCCAATCAGGTGTCAGCTTTGAAAGCTTGACGCGCGACCCGGCTGTGTCCGGCTTTGAAACGTTCTTGCTAACGGGTTAAAAAACCTCTTTCACCCGCCAGCATACGCCTTCTTTAATACAGAACGTCTCCGGCAATCGGCTTGCACACCCCTTTGCCATAAGGGCGGGTCGAGACGTTGGCCTGCGGGAAACCGACCTTCAAACCTATGGTATTTCGCTCTGGATCAAGCGTCGCCGTGTAACTGACCCGGTAATCGCCTGTAGCGAGTGCGCGCAGGGTAACCCGCCAGGACAATCGGTACTCACCTTTCCGCGTCTTCTTGAACTGCGCATCAACTGGAGTATTCGCCTTTATCCCTGCAAGTTCGTTTGAAGCGCGCACAGCGCCATCATAGGCCCGCGCACGTTTGTTTTCCGCATCTACGCTCAGATAAACCTTGTCTGGAACCCAACCCTGATCCTTTGTGCTGCGCAGGTCGCACTCGTAACTCTGTACCGCCGCGTGGGCTGCCGTCGTACACAAGCCAAAAGCCAGAATAAGGGACATGCGCTTCATTAAGTATACCTCGTTTCTATTGTTTGCGCACGCACTTTGGGTCGCATTTATCTGTGATTTCATGTAGTTCGATTCTTGTCTGCGAAGAGGCCAACAAGACTTTTCCGTACTGTGTTATATTTCTTCTGCGAAGATGGCTGCATTTATGAACAGTCCAACTTCTTTAATTTTCGACATTCCCCCAAAACAACTTTCTGTCGCGCATTGCGCGAAGCCAAAGAACCACTTTCTCCAATTAGGTGCAACGCGATTCCACCGACCAACTCAGTGTTGAAAGAGGGTTTTTACAAGATTAAGACTGCTCGGAAACAAGAAAGACCGCCCGAAGTGTCCGGGCGGTCCTAATTCTGGGCGACACATCGTAAGGTCAGTAAACCCCGACCTCACTGCCCGGCTGCGCCGCAACCTTCAGCAGTTTGAACGCGTAATCTGCGGCCGAGCGGAAACAGACGACGCGGAAGGTTTCGGCATCATCCATCCAAAACGCGCCCGCTATCTGCGCCAGCCGCGAGCGGCGGATCTGGCCGGGCTGGAATGCCTCGGCCGACAGATCGACCGGCGCGACCTTGCCCATGACCTCACGCGCGTTTGCGCCCGAGATACGGAACACCGCACGCGCGTCTGAGACGTTGACGGCGAGCGCATGTGTGCCGCTAAGCGCATTGTTCATTGCGGCCAGTTTGGCCTCGACCTCGGCGTAAGAAACAAGCACAAGCAACTCGTCAGTGGACATCCAGCAGACGCCGGTATCGCCGTTGACCAGAGCTTCGCGCTGACCGGGCATTTTCTGCCCGGTTGCGTCCTTGACGGCCTTTGCCAGTACCTTGTCGGACAGATCGCCCCGCAAGGTGATCATCCCCTGCAGGCCGCATTCCTCGATCTTGGCGATGCCGTCATAGCTGGCGTGGTTCAGTGCGCTTATGGGTTCAGACATTCTGCTTCTCCCCGTCTTTGTCAAAAAAGATCGGGTCTACGATCTTGGCTTTGTAGGTTTTACCATCCGTGCCCGGGAAATCGACGATTTCGCCCATGCGGTCGGGACCGTGTTTGATCAGGCCCATGGCGATGCCCTTGCCCAGGTTGGCCGAATAGTAGGTCGAGGTCACACGCCCGATCATGTTGCGCTGGCCATTGGCGTTGACGCCGTCACCGACTGCGTAAGCGCCGTCCGGGATGACGGAACCATCCACAGTCTCAAGACCCACCAGTTTCCAGCGGTCCGGATCGGCCATATGGGTGCGCGAATGGGCGCGCTTGCCGAGGTAGTCCTCTTTCTTCTTGGACAGTGCCCAGTGCAGTCCCAGATCCTGCGGAATCACGGTGCCGTCGGTCTCGTCCCCGATCATGATAAAGCCCTTCTCGGCCCGCAGGATGTGCAGGCACTCGGTGCCGTAAGGCATGACACCGAATTCCTGACCTGCCGCGATCAGCGCATCCCAGAACGCCTGACCCTGAGATGCAGGGACCGCAATTTCATAGGACAGCTCACCCGAGAACGAGATGCGGTAGGCCCGCGCATCGAACGCACCGATCTTGCCATCACGCCATTCCATGAAGGGCAGCGCCTCTTTCGACAGATCCATGCCGCCGCCCGCTTGCGCGTTCAACTTCTCCAGCACCTTGCGGGCGTTGGGGCCGACCACGGCAACCTGAGCGTATTGCTCGGTCACGTTGGCGACATAGACTTTCCAGTCCCACCACTCGGTCTGAAGCCACTCTTCCATATGGCCATGGATACGCTCGGATCCACCGGTGGTTGTGTGGCACAGCCAGGTGTCCTCATCGATACGGGCAACAACACCGTCGTCAATCAGGAAACCGTTTTCCGAGCACATCAGACCATAGCGGCATTTGCCGACCTTCAGCGTGGACATCATGTTGGTGTACAACATGTCCAGGAACTTACCAGCATCCGGGCCTTTGACGATCAGTTTGCCCAGCGTTGAAGCATCCAGCAAGCCGAGGTTTTCACGAGTGTTCTTTACCTCGCGGTTCACGGCGTCATGCACGGATTCACCGGGGCGGACATAGGCATAAGTCCGGCGCCAGTGTCCGACCGGCTCCCAATCGGCGCCGTTCTTGTCGTGCCAGTCATGCATCGGCGTGCGGCGGATCGGCTGGAACACATCACCACGTGCCTCGCCGCCAATCGACGCCAGTGAGATGGGCGTGTAAGGAGGACGGAATGTGGTGGTTCCAACCTTGGGAATCTCCGCATCCAGTGCATCAGCAAGGATTGCCAAGCCGTTTATATTGCTCAGCTTACCCTGATCGGTCGCCATACCCAACGTGGTGTAACGCTTGGTGTGTTCGACACTCTCATAGCCTTCGCGCGCCGCCAGTTGGACGTCAGAGACTTTGACGTCGTTCTGGAAATCCAACCAGGACTTCATGCGCAATTGGACTTCGGCATTGGCAGGCATCAGCCAGACCGGCTCCATCGCGGCCTCTGCCGTGGTTTCTCCCTGCGGAGCCTTGGTGTTCTTCGGCTTGAAGCCAGCCGCCTTGGCTGCCGCCTTACCGGAAGCATGCGCGTCGGCCAGAACTTCACCCAATGCCAGCGGACCGTTCGACGCCCCAGCTGCCAGAACGAACCCTTCGCCATCTGCTCCCAGAGGTGGACGTGAGGGATCAGGGCGGAAATGGGCGTTTGCCTCATCCCAGATCAGCTTACCACCGCAATGCGACCACATGTGCACGACCGGAGACCAGCCACCCGACATGGCAACCGCGTCGCATTCAACTTCTTCGCGAGCGCCGCCGATGCCTTCCTGATTGCACAGCGCGACCTTTTTAACGCGCTTGCCGCCCTTGACCTTGGCAATAGCTTTGCCCGGATCGACACGGATTCCGAGTTGACGCGCCTCTTCAGCCAGCGGACCCGCCGCAGTCCGCGCATCGACGATACGAAGAACGTCCACTCCGGCCTGTTTCAGGATAATCGCGGTCCGGTAGGCGTCGTCGTTGTTGGTGGCGACGATCACGCGTTCACCCGGGGTTACGCCCCAGTTCACAACGTAATCGCGCATGGCCGCGGCGAGCATCACGCCGGGCACATCGTTGCCCGCGAAAGACAGCGGACGTTCGATAGCACCGGTGGCGGTCACAACCTGCTTGGCGCGAATGCGCCACAGGCGGTGACGGGGACCTTGGACGCCCGGGGTGTGGTCGGTCAGGCGCTCATAGCCCAGCACATAGCCGTGGTCATAGACGCCTGCACCCATGCAGCGATTGCGCAGGGTGACATTGTCCATTGCTTCCAGTTCGGAAACCACTTGTTCCACGTACTTATCCACAGGCTCACCGTCGATAGTACCGCCATCAACCGGAGCACGGCCACCCCAATGCGCGGTCTGCTCGATCAGCATGACCTTGGCACCGGATTGCGCCGCAACTTTCGCGGCCTGCAGGCCAGCCACACCGCCACCGATCACCAGAACATCGGTGAAGTGGTAGAAGTGCTCATAGGTGTCCGCGTCACGGCTGTCCTTGTCGGGCGCTTTGCCCAAACCAGCGGACTGACGGATGAAGGGTTCGTAGACGTGTTTCCAGAACGGTTTCGGATGAATGAACGTCTTGTAGTAGAACCCGGCCGGCAGGAAGCGCGCGAATACAGTGTTCACCGCGCCGATGTCGAACTCGAGGTTCGGCCAATGGTTCTGCGAGATCGCCGTCAACCCATTGAACAGCTCGGTCGTGGTGGTGCGCTGGTTCGGCTCGAACCGGTTGCCCTGCCCCAGACCGACCAAAGCGTTCGGCTCTTCGGCACCACTGGCGACGACACCGCGCGGACGGTGGTATTTGAACGACCGGCCCACCATCATCTGATCGTTGGCCAGCAGGGCCGAGGCAAGCGTGTCGCCCTCATAGCCCTGCATCGAGGTGCCGTTGAAGGTAAAAGTGACCTGTTTCGACCGGTTAATCAGCCGGCCCTGTTTTGCGAGACGGGTGCTCATTTTGCGGACCTTTCGCAGGTGGAGGCTTCAAAGCCTCCGGCGGGAGTATTTTTGAAAAGACGGAGCATCAGGAAAACTCTCTCCATGTCCATCCCGGACGTTTGGCGGTGATGGCGTCCTTGATCTCTTGCGGCGGCTCAGTGGTTTGGGCCGAGTACGTGCCGAACACTTCCAGAGTGTTCGTGCAGCGGGCGGCGTGGAACCACTTGCCGCAGCCATTCGCATGGCGCCAGCGTTCAAAGTGAACACCTTTGGGGTTTTCACGCATGAACAGGTAATCGTGGAAATCGTCATCCGACGAGCCTGGACCGAAGCGCTTCAGATGCGCCTCACCACCAGCGGCCAGTTCGGTTTCTTCGGCATCAACGCCGCAATACGGGCAATTCAGGATCAGCATATGGTCATCCTTTTTGGCGGTCGGTCGGCACATGGGCCGACCTGAATTTTGTTAGCTGGCCACCTTGGGCAGAGCCCTTAGTGTGCCACCCCGGCGGCAACGCTCTCGTCGATGAAGCGGCCTTCTTTGAAGCGGTCCATCGAAAAGGCCTCGGTCAGCGGTGAATGGCCGGTGGCCATCAGCTGTGCCATGCCCCAACCGGACCCCGGGATTGCCTTGAAGCCACCGGTACCCCAGCCGCCGTTGATAAAGCAGCCCTGCAGCGGTGTTTTCGACAGGATGGGCGAGCGGTCGCCGGTCATGTCCACGATCCCGCCCCACTGGCGCAGCATCTTCAGGCGCGAGATCATCGGGAAGGTCTCGACCAGTGCGCGGACGGTTTCCTCGATGTGGTGGAAGCTGCCGCGCTGGGTGAAGTTGTTGAACCCGTCGGTGCCGCCGCCGATCACCATCTCGCCCTTGTCGGACTGAGACATGTATCCGTGCACGGTGTTGGCCATCACGACCACGTCCATGCAAGGTTTGATCGGCTCGGACACCAGCGCCTGCAGCGCGATCGCCTCCAGCGGCAGACGGAAGCCCGCCATCTCGGCCAACTGACCGGAATGGCCCGCGACCACGATGCCCAGCTTGTCGCAGTCGATGGCACCTTTGGTGGTGTCAACGCCGACAACCCGGCCGTTATCCGAACGGATGCCTTTGACTTCGCACTGCTGGATGATGTCCATCCCCATGGCCGAACACGCACGTGCATATCCCCAGGCCACGGCGTCGTGACGGGCGGTGCCACCGCGTTCCTGCCACAGCGCGCCCAGAACCGGATAGCGCGGGCCGTCGATGTTGATAATCGGCACCAACTGCTTCACGCGCTCGGGGCCGATCCACTCGGTCTTGACGCCTTGCAGAGCGTTGGCGTGCGCCGTGCGCTGGTAGCCGCGAATTTCGTGCTGGGTCTGGGCCAGCATCATGACACCGCGCGGGCTGAACATGACGTTATAGTTCAGATCTTGGCTCAAATCTTCATATAGGCCGCGCGCTTTTTCGTAGATCGCTGCCGACGGATCCTGCAGGTAGTTCGACCGGATGATGGTCGTGTTCCGGCCGGTGTTACCGCCGCCCAGCCAGCCTTTTTCGATGACGGCAACGTTCTGGATGCCGTAATTCTTGCCAAGGTAATAGGCGGTCGCCAGACCATGCCCCCCAGCGCCAACGATGATGACGTCATAGCGTTTCTTGGGTTCGGGTGAGCGCCACGCGCGCTCCCACCCGGTGTGATAGCGCAGGGCCTCCCGCGCCACAGCAAAGGCTGAGTAGTGTTTCATGAGCGAATCCATCCGGTTCGGTGATTGGCGCAGGTATGCCGCGTGCGGACAGTTTAGCCCTGCCACACAACGCCACAATATCGAACTATTGCGACATCCGCCCGATTATTGCGACATGACGTCCTCGCGCGGCCATTTGCCCCTTTTTTCGCCCCGCCGAGAGGTCTAAGTCAGGGCAGCCATATCGGAGTAGCTATGTCGTTCCTGGTCGTCACAATTTTAACCGCGCTGCTGACGGCGCTGATCTTGGGCCTGTCTTTGCTGCGTGGTCGCAAAACACGCGAACCCGCAGCGGCATATGACCTGCGCGTTTATCGTGAACAGTTGGCTGGCGTTGACAAGGATTTGGCGCGCGGTGTGATCGGCGAGGCCGATGCCGAACGGGTCCGTACTGAAATCTCGCGTCGCATTCTGGCCGCAGACGCACAGATGCAGGCCGGAACCAAACAGGCCGGGGCACCGGTATGGGCCACCATTGCCGCCTTTGTTGTCATAGCTATGATCGTAGTGGGCGGCGGTGCTGAAATGTACCGCCAGATGGGTGCCGCCGGTCTTCCGGATCAGCCTCTGTCCCTGCGCAAGGAACAGGCCGAAGCTCTGCGTGCCGACCGCCCCAGCCAGGCCGAGGCCGAAGCCGCAGCGCAACCCGCCGAGTTGCCGCAGCTGGACGAAAGTTATGCCAATCTTTTGGGGCAATTGCGTGACACTGTTGCAGAACGCCCGGACGACCTGCAGGGCCATATCCTGCTGGCGCAGCACGAGGCGAATGCAGGCAATTTTCCGGCCGCTTACAAAGCACAGAAACGCGTGATTGAACTGTCCGGCGATGAGGTTCCGGCCGATGCATATTCGCATTTGGCCGAGATGCTGATCCTGTCCGCGGGCGGCTATGTGTCGCCCGAGGCGGAAGAGGCGCTGAAGCAGGCACTGCAGCGCGACCCGCGTCATGGTCCGGCCCAGTATTATTTGGGGCAGATGATGGTTCAGATCGGGCGCCCCGACGTTGGATACCGAGTCTGGGTCGATGCCCTGCGCGATGCTCCTGCCGGCGCACCATGGGCGGAGGCCATCCGCGCGCAACTGGACGAGCTGGCCTTCCGCGCGGGTGTATTCAACGCGCCGGACATCCCCGCCCCCGCTGCCACCGGTCCCAGTCAGGATGATGTTGATGCCGCCGCCGCGCTGACTCCGGAAGAGCGGCAAGAGATGATCAGGGGCATGGTCGACCAACTGTCTGAACGCCTTGCCAGCGAAGGTGGCTCGCCCGAGGAATGGGCCCGTCTGATCGCAGCCCTTGGCGTTTTGGGCGAAGGTCAACGCGCCATCGATATCAAAAACGAGGCGATGGAAGTCTTTGCAGGTAACGCCGATGCTCTTGAACTGATCGACGCCGCCGCATTACAGGCCGGGATCGCACAATGATCCACGACGCGTTCGAGGAATTCGCAACCGCGCTGCCGCCGACGACCGCGCTTATGGGGCTGGATCTAGGGGAAAAAACCATTGGCGTGGCGGTGTCGGACCGAATGCGCGGCGTGGCCAGCCCTCTGGAAACCGTGCGGCGCAAGAAATTCACGCTGGATTCCGCCCGCCTGCTTGAAATCATCGCCGACCGCGAGATCGGTGGCGTCATCCTCGGCCTGCCGAAAAACATGGACGGAACCGAAGGCCCCCGCTGCCAATCGACCCGCGCCTTTGCCCGCAACCTGTCGCGCCTGACCGAAGTTTCGATCGGTTTCTGGGACGAGCGGCTCAGCACCGTTGCGGCCGAAAAAGCGCTTTTAGAGGCGGATACGACACGAAAACGTCGCGGAGAGGTTATCGATCACGTTGCCGCAGGCTATATTCTGCAAGGAGCGCTGGATCGGCTGCGCTTTCTGTAACGGACGGAGTACGCCAATGACCGACATGGTTTGGAAAAGGAACGAGGTTGAAAGCCCGTGCGTCCAAATCTGTGTCGTACACCCGACCGAACGCATCTGCACCGGCTGCTTTCGCACGATTGATGAGATTTCGCGCTGGTCCAAAATGGACAGCACCGAACGTGCAGAAATCATGGATCAACTGCCCTCGCGCAAACCCCGTCTGGCCAAGCGCCGCGGTGGTCGTTCCGCGCGTGTGAATAACACTTAACTATTTCTGGAAATCCGTCTGGACTGAACCTGCGCCGCTGCAGGCTGGTAAGAACTTCGAGGGGGACAAGTTCGAACACTTGTGGTGAGTGAGTGGCAGTCCACAGCGGCGCGCTTCAGAATTTGCGTCCTTCCGAAGTGGTACGGCGGAAGAACACGCTCTGTGTAGTCATTTTTTGACCAACCAGTCAAGAATAAGGCGGCTTACCCTCACGTCAGTTTAAGCCTCCCTTTACCGCCTCATCCGGCGGCAAGCCAGGATTTGGCGTTTTCGATCTCTTCCGAGGGAAAGAACTGGGTGCGCGTCCCCAGAATATGGCTGGCCGCTTTCTGCGCGATATGCTGCCAGGTTTTGTCCCCCACGATGGCGGCGCGGTTCAACAACCCGGCGTGTTTGCGCACCAATTGGAAGTGTGACGCCAGCGCCGTAAGTCCCTGCCAGCCATCGAATTCGCGCAGATCAACCAGCAACCGAAAACCGTTTTTGCCGACCAGCAGATTGTCCAGATCCAGCTCGGCGCGCGCATATTCCTCAGGGTCCAGCTTTCCCAGCAGGCTGACCTGAACACAGGGGCTGCCCAGGTCGATTACATGGATGGCTCCCAATGACTCGCGCATCCAGCGGCGTGCGGCCTCCAGTTCCGACAGTTCGAAGACCTGAACCGGGCATGGCAGGATCGGAGAAGCCAGACGGATACCGGTCTGCACCCAGCCCTGATCCGCAGCCACGGCTATCCGGTCGAACCCACGCCAATGGCTGAGACCCAGCTTGGTGTCCGCCCAAGCAGCGCCCAGGTCGTAGCCTTTGAACTCGGGCTGAACCACGGCTAGCAGGCGCACCGTGTCATTGTCGGCCAGCGCGGACTCAATCGCGGGAACCAGAACTTCACTGTAATCTTTGCTGGTCACTTCGCCGGACAGCTCAACCTCGAGCAGCGCGCCGTCGGAATTTCTGTGGACCGTAATCATCTGGCAAAGCCTCCAAACCGTAATAATGGCAGGACGTTAGGCGGATTCGATCCATTCGGCTACTCCCCCAGCGCATTCTGGGCGGAAATAGGCGATCATCCGTCCATCCGGCCCGGCCGATGCATGCGCACCCCACGGTGCCACCCCATGCAAGCAATGACGATGCAGCAGATAGGCCTCGCCAGGTTTGGCGGGCAGTTCGATGCGCGTGCAGGTATCAAACACCTCGCGCCTGGCCGCCTGATAAATGTCGGTGATATCGACCTGATGCAGGCTGTCGTCGGGATGACTGTCCAATGCACGGGCAAACGCGGCGCGCAGGACTTGGTGGCTGCCCTCCCACAACACCAGCGGTGCAGCATCCACGCTGGCGTCCGTAAGGGGAATGCCCAGTATCCAGGCATGAGGCTCATCCACTCGCCGACGACGGTCCGGCCCCATCGGGCGCAACCCATCCACATGCGCCGCGTCCCGTTTCAGGCGATACCGCGCTGCGCTTTCGCTTTCACCCCGCCGAGGCTGCGGATAGCCGGGATAGATCACCGAGACCTGCCCCTTGTGCAACGGCAGCTCTCCGTACTGTTGAGTGATGTAGTCCATGGCCTGCCCGGACAGAGCGCCTGACTGCCCGACCCGACCTTGAATGTCGTTGTCCAATGCGTCCACACCGATGAACCACGTCCCTTCACAATCCATCCATTGTGCATGGGTCGGGTCAGTGACAGAGGCGCGGGCCGCCAGCAAAGCGTGCCCCACCCAATCCGCCAGCACGGGGTCGTAGGGAAACTTGATCCAGCCCTTTTCGTGAAAATCGCTCATAATCCCAGCGCCTTTCGTAACATGTTCAGGGCGACCAGCGTCAGGAACACTGCAAAGACGCGCTTGAGCGGTTTGGGGTCCATGGCGTGGGCCAGCTTCACCCCCCAGGGCGCGGTGATCATGGTCATGGCGACGACAATAGCAAAGGCAACCAGATTGACCGCACCGATGGTCAACGGTGGGCGGTGTTCCGGTGCGATATCCAGGAACAGAAAGCCCAGAACAGAAGGAACCGCGATAATCACGCCGAACCCGGCTGCCGTGGCCACAGCGCGGTGGATCGGCGTGTTGAACAGGCTCATCAGCGGCACACCGAAACTGCCACCTCCGATCCCCATCAGCACCGACAGAAAGCCCACTGATGGGGACAGCACCGCGCGGCGGATGCCCTTGGGCATTGCATCACCCAGCCGCCACTCGGATTTTCCCAACCCAAGATAGGCCCCGATGACCATCCCAAGAATACCGAACAGCGCCTGCAGCGCCTCGGTCCGCAGCGCCGTGGCCACAAGCACGCCAATAATTGCGCCCACGGCAATGCCCGGCCCCCAGCCGCGCAGAATATCCCAGTCCACCGCGCCTTTCTTGTTATGCGCCAGCACGGAACGAATCGAGGTTACAATGATCGTCGCCAAAGACGTCGCCAGACACAGCTGCATCAGCTGTGGGCCGCCATATCCAAGCGTCTGGAACGCATAGAAAAACGCGGGTACCAGCACGATTCCACCGCCAACGCCCAGCAATCCGGCCAGCACTCCGGCCAGCGCCCCGATCACAAGCAATAGGCCCAGCATCTGGGCCAGCAACATCGTCTCGGGCATCTTTCCCCCTTACCGATCTTCGTTCCTTCAAACCTCGGCCAAAGGCGCCACGTGCTCCAGCGCCCGCAGCATCACTTCGGGGCCAGCGCCCTCATGTACTGCGCCTTCGGACAAGGCTCGCCGCCACGCCCGCGCGCCGGGACGCCCGGCGAACAGGCCCAGCATATGACGGGTGATCTGATGCAACCGCCCCCCATCGGCAAGGTGGCTTTCGACATAGGGCACCATTTTTTGAACAACTTCAGTCGGGTCAGTCACTTGCCCTGTTCCGAAGATCACAGTGTCAGCCTCGGCAAGAATATCGGTCGGCTGGTGATAGGCGGCTCGCCCGATCATGACGCCATCCAGCCCCGCATCGAGATGCGTTCGCGCCTCATCCAGCGAAACAACGCCACCGTTGATCGAGATATGCATATCAGGAAACGCCGCCTTCATCCGGAGCACCAGATCATAGTCCAGGGGCGGAATATCCCGGTTCTCTTTCGGGCTGAGCCCCTGCAGCCATGCCTTGCGCGCGTGGATTGTCACCCGCTGGCACCCCGCGGTACGGATCTGTTCCAGAAACGCGGGCAGCACCTCTTCGGGGTTCTGTTCATCCACGCCGATGCGACATTTCACGGTTACGTCGACATCCACCGCTTCCCGCATTGCGGAGACACATTCCGCCACCCGCCCCGGCATTTTCATCAGTACCGCCCCAAACGTACCGGATTGCACCCGATCCGAGGGGCAACCGCAATTCAGGTTGATCTCGTCATAGCCCGCATCCGCCCCAAACCGCGCCGCCTGTGCCAGTTCCTGCGCGTCGGAACCACCCAGTTGCAGCGCAACCGGGTGCTCTTGTGGGTTGTAGTCCAACAGGTGCATCGCGCCACCCCGCACCAGCGCCGGAGCCGTTACCATTTCGGTATAGAGTAAGGTTTGTCCACTCAGTAGCCTGTGCACGTAGCGGCAGTGGCGGTCGGTCCAATCCATCATGGGTGCCACGCTTAAACGCGCCGCTTTTTGTGCGTTATCTTTCAAAGCGTTAACTCCATGCACTTCTAAATGTCGTGTAGCACGATTTCCTCGGATTTCACGGCGTTTCCGGGGGTTTTCGATTCGAGCGTGCTACGGTGTAGCACATCCGGAGAGCACAAACAGCGGCTCGATTGCTGCTGGTTCCTGAGCCTGGCACCCCCTTTCCCTTCCTTCCGTTGCCCCCCGGAAATCGGCTATAAAACCCCGAATATTTTTGGGTATTCGAACCGGCTTCCCCATCACCGAAACCAAGATGGGACGTATTCCATGACCAAACTCAACGACAGCACGCAGCGCCTTCTCGCGGCCATTTCTGCTCAGAATGCCCGCCAACCCGCAACGGCTCAGAATGCTCTCGAAAGCCGGGAGTCCACCTTCGGAAGGCTGCCAACGAGAGGCCTTGCACCGATATAATCGCTTAAGCTCGGGGTTGGTTATTAAGTGTTTGAATGGTGATCGTTTAGTCATGCGCAGAGGCTGCGGAGGCACTCTGCCCGGCTCAAGAGGCCTTCTGACAAGACCGATCAGGATGTTCAGTAAATCACGTTGAGCATCAGCAGGGAAACCACCAGGAACAGAACGGTCATAACGCCTCCGGATCGCACAAAGTCCATTACCTTATAACCCGCCGGCCCCATAATCAGTGCGTTTACCTGATGGGTGGGTATGATGAAGCTGTTCGAGGTCGAAATCGCAACAGTTAGCGCAAAGACGGCTGGGTTACCGCCAGCGGCTACCGCAATCGAAACGGCAAGAGGCACAAGCAGGACAGTGGCTCCGACATTTGACATAACCAGTGAAAACGTCGTGGCCAGTATCGCGACGCCAGCTTGAAGCGCCCAAATGGGCCAACCGTTCAAAATGATCATGATTTGCTGGGCGATCCACGCCGCAGTACCAGTATTTTGCACCGCTTGTCCCAGCGGTATAAGGCATGCCAGCAGAAAAACCGTGTTCCATCCCACCGCTCGATACGCCTCATCGACACTGAGTACACGCGTGAGCATCATTCCGGCTGCACCTGTCAGAAGGCAAAGGGATAAACGAACGTCGGTAAACAGTATCAGTGACAGCGAAATCGCAAAAAAGGCCAAAGCCCAACCGACCTTCTGTGGTCGCAATTCATCTTGCGGAAAATCCGTTGTCACGACCACAAAGTCAGGGTCCCGTTTAATCCGCATCAGGTTGTCCCACCTTGTATGTGCAACAAGCATGTCACCAGCGTGAAATTCTTCTAGCCCGATCTGAGTGGACTCATGCGTTTCAGTCTCTACATGGCTGAGCGTTTCTTCTCCTCGGTGAATAGCGAGCAGTGACATGCCATATGTCTTGCGAAACAAAAGCTCGCGGGGGCATTTCCCGATCAGCTTGCTGTCAGGTGTCACAACGACTTCGGCTATTCCAGCATTTGTTGGTGCAAATTCTTCGACGAAGATATCCAGTTCAGGTAGAACAGTCAGATCGAATTTTTCTGCGAACTGCTCGACAACCAGGCGATTTCCTATGATGGCAAGCCTGCACGGGGCAGCGATCTCGGCCGTCAGGACCTGGACCATAGAAGTTTTGCCGCGATAAAATGTGGATATTATGTAGAGATGGTTTTCATGGTTTATGTCAGCCAGTATCTGCCCAACCAGCGGGCTCTTTTCCGGCACGATTACCTCGAAAACATCCGCCTGCAACCCGTAAACCCGCTGCAGGTATTCCTGCGTACCTTGCCCTGTGCCTGTATTTTCAGATCCGGCATCTCCGGGCAGTACCCAGCGTCCCAACAGCAGAAAGTACCCGATCCCGGTCAGGATTAAGACCGCACCGATTGGCGTCACCGAGAAGAGGCCGAAAGGTTGAATTTTCTGGCCTTCGGGCAGGCCCTCATTTGCAGTTTGGACCAGGTCGTTCAACAGGATCAGCGGAGATGAGCCAACCATTGTCATCGTGCCGCCAAGGATTGCGCAAAACCCCATGGGCATCAGCAGGCGGGATAGGGGTATTCCGGACCTCGAGGAAATGCGGCTGACGACTGGCAGAAACAACGCAGCCGCCCCGACATTCTGCATGAATGAAGAAATAACCCCGACCGTACCTGAAACGATCGGCAATACCCGGTTTTCAGCTGTGCCACCATATTTGAGAATGACCGCAGCAACCTTGTTCATGATACCGGTTTTGTCCAAACCAGCACCGACAATCATGACCGCGATTATAGAAATCACAGCGTTCGAAGCGAATCCATCGAACAGGTGCGTAACATCCGCAAGATTCTCAAGCCCCGGTGCGTAGCTGAGAAGACCGACGAGAACCAGAACCAGTATGGCTGAGAGGTCAATTCTGACAATTTCTGAAACGAACAGGAAGACGGTGAAGGCTAACAACACGCAAACCACACCCATTTCAAACGTAAAGGCAACTTGTTCCACGGATTTCACCGAGACTTTTGTTTTTTGGTTATTGTGAACACCTAAACTATCGCGCTTGCGCTGTCATGATGTTTCGTTTTTCGCAATAAAAACGAAACAAAGTTTCGAGACTTGACCGCCGATTTTGGTGAACTGCCAACCAAATACAAGATGCGATCTGATTTAGTAGTTTCTGAAGCTGCTTCAGTCTGGATCGGTGTAGTAATCGCCACCCAGTTTAAGCAAAGCAAACGAAGGAACCGAACTCAACGCAATCTGCCTTTTGCGGACAATACCCAAGCGCCGGGATGCTGCTTCGCAACTGATCCAAAGCAGACGGTGCTGTCAGGCAAATTTGAACCAACCTCAGCCAGGCCAGTAGAGCTGTCCTTTAGCCCGCGCCAAGTTGACGCCACTCGGCCAGAACGGCGGCGCGGTTCAGCTTGAAAGTGTCTCGGCTGGTGAAAGATCTTTCCTGGTTGAGATGGTTGAAGACGGAGGAGTGTACTGCGGCAAATTTCTGCAAACTTCGCATGTGCCTGAAATGCTCCATTGCGAATTCTCTTCGTCAGAACGGCAAGTGTGAGTTCTCAACTCGATTGTTGAGCCGCCTGCTCGTTTGCTGTTTTTCCCTGACACCAAGCTCTCTGAGCGCGCGCGATATGACGCGAAGCGATCTGAAACGATTTCACCAGCAGTATCGTGTCGACTCATCAATTGTATGAAGAATTTCAATGCCGCTCGCTTGTTTCGATGTTTTGGGGCCACGGAATCGAGAACCTCGCCCCGTGATCAACGGCGTGACACAGGTAGCGCCGTTCGCCATTGATCTTCACAAACACTTCGTCGAAGTGCCACTTCCACTTTGAGTATACCCGCAATTGCTGCACTGCAGCTTCCACGAACCAGGTCTTAAAGAAGGGTTTGTCGAGCGCGAAGTTCATCAATCTCCCTATGAGTTGCTTAAGTTAAGTCGAACCTCGCGCATTCGAAAACTAACCCGTCAATTTGATCTGTGACGCAAAGGTGTCTTGTCCCTTTGAGCAGCCGAGTCTTACCGATCCCGACCTTCAATACGGGATGCGCGCCCGGCTGATGAATTGACGCAGCGCGAACCGTGAACGCACCACGCGTAAGCCCGGCAACCGCATTAGTTTTGTCTGTAGGAACGTTTCAAACTCTTCCAGGCTTTCAACTGCAACTTCCAACAGGAAATCCTGCGCGCCGGTCATCAACGTTCCGGTCACTACCTCGTCAAACAGCGCGACCTGGCGCTGAAAGTCTGCCACTTTCTCTGCGTCCTGCCTCTCGAGTTCGACCGAGACGAAAGCCGTGATCGGAAAGCCCGCCGTTTTACGGTCGATGCGGGCGCTGTAACCCGAGATAAGCCCGGATTCCTCAAGACGCGCCAACCGGCGTTTGCAAGGTGTGGCGGACAGGCCAATGCGTTCCGAAAGTTGGACCAATGACATACGCCCGTCTTCTTGCAGTGCACGAAGAATCTCTCGATCTACTTGATCTGTAGTGTAAGGCACTATGAAACCTAATTTTTGTAGTGTAATCCACCAAGTTTGCTTTAGAATACCCTGGATAAGCGGTTTTTCAACCCAGCGCAGGATAATAGGCTGGAAGAAATGATCCTAACGGATCGAAGTGATTACGCCCCGCCCTTCTAAAAAAGAGAAACCATGCCCCTGATCATCACGGAAGAAACCCCGCCACCCGGATATGAGCGCCTGATCTTTGCTGAGGATGCCAGTAGCGGGTTACAGGCCTATATCTGTTTGCACTCAACAGTTTGCGGCCCGGCGGCGGGAGGCTGCCGAATGTGGGCTTACGAGAGCCGGGAAGCTGCTCGTGAAGACGTGTTGCGGCTGGCACGCGGCATGACCGCCAAGAATGTTATGGCCGGACTCGGGCTGGGCGGTGGCAAATCGGTGATCATTGGCAATGCCCGTAAAGACAAAACCCCGGCAATGCTGCGCGCCTTTGGTCGCGCGGTCGACGCGCTGGAGGGGCAGTACTATACCGCCGAAGATGTGGGTTTCTCACCCGAAGACATTCGGATTGTGGCCGAGGAGACGGATTTCGCAGTTGGCCTCGAAGGTGGGGAGCATGGCAGCGGTGACCCTTCCCCCTTTACCGCCGAAGGGGTTTTTCAGTGCCTGAATGTCGGCGCAAAAGACGTATTCGGGAGCGACGATCTGACCGGGCGTCGCGTGCTGGTTCAGGGATTGGGCCATGTGGGGATGAGCCTGGCGGAAAAACTGCATGCCGCAGGTGCCTCGCTGATCGTGTCAGACATCAATCAAGCCGCGCTTGACCAGGCCCGCGACCGGCTGCGTGCAGATATCTGCCCTGTGGATCAAGTATTTGACGCACAGATGGACATTTTTGCGCCCTGTGCTCTGGGTGGCATTCTGACCCATGACAGCGCGCAGAGACTGACGGCGCGTCTGGTCTGTGGCGCGGCCAACAACCAACTTGCTGAAGACGCGGTTGCCGAAACCCTTGGCGCGCGCGGAATTCGCTATCTGCCCGATTATGTGGTCAATGCGGGTGGCATCATCAGCGTGGCAGGTGAAATACACAAGGTAGGTGAGGCATATCGCCAGGCCAGGCTCAAGGAGGTCGCCACGCGAATTGCAGAGATCCTCGCAACCTCGAAACGCACCGGCCAATCGACCACAAAGGTCGCCGCCCAGATAGTCGATGAAACTCTAAATAACGTCCGTGACCGCCGCCAAGAGGGTGCAGCATGAGCGAAAAAACCAAACCGCTGTCGTTGAACGTTCCTGAACCGGGCTGCCGACCAGGCGATACACCGGATTTCTCGGATTTCGAAATTCCCCGAGCGGGCGAGGTTCCGCGGCCGCCGGTCGACGTGGCGGCGGATGACATTCGTGACATGGCTTTTTCGATTGTTCGGGTTCTGAACAAAGAGGGACAGGCCGTCGGTGAATGGGCAGGGGCAATGACGCCTGATGAACTGCGTACCGGCTTGCGCCATATGCTGACCCTACGCGCTTTTGACAAGCGCATGCTGATGGCGCAACGCCAGGGCAAGACAAGTTTCTATATGCAGCACCTGGGCGAAGAGGCGATCAGCTGTGCCTTTGCTCGTGCGTTGCAACCCGGTGACATGAATTTCCCGACATATCGTCAGGCCGGACTACTGGTTGCAGTAGACTATCCGATGCTGACGATGATGAACCAAATCTATTCCAATGCCGATGACCCGCTGCACGGTCGTCAGTTGCCAATCATGTACACTTCGAAAGAACACGGGTTCTTTTCGATCTCAGGCAATCTGGGCACGCAATTTGTGCAATCGGTGGGCTGGGCCATGGCCTCAGCCATTTCTGGGGATACCAAGATCGCCGCCGGTTGGATTGGCGACGGCTCAACCGCGGAAAGCGATTTTCATGCGGCGATGGTGTTTGCTTCCACATACAAAGCGCCGGTGGTTCTGAACATCGTCAACAACCAATGGGCTATCTCGACCTTCCAGGGCATCGCGCGGGGTGGTGTCGGCACATTTGCCGCGCGCGGCCACGGGTTTGGTATCCCCTCGCTTCGTGTCGATGGCAACGACTATCTGGCCGTTCACGCAGTCGCCAAATGGGCCGCCGAGCGCGCGCGTCGGGGGTTGGGCCCAACCTTGATTGAGTATGTGACTTACCGCGCGGGCGGGCATTCTTCGTCGGACGATCCTTCGGCCTACCGTTCGGGTGAGGAAGCCAGCGCCTGGCCGCTCGGCGATCCGATAGAACGCCTGAAGAAGCATCTGATCACGATCGGCGAATGGTCCGACGAGCGCCATACACAGGCTGAGGCCGAAATCATGGATGAGGTCATTGCGACGCAGAAACAGGCCGAAAGCGTCGGTACCCTGGGCGACGGCAAGGCTCCATCGCCCCGTGACATGTTCGAGGGTGTTTATGAAACAATGCCGCCGCATCTGGTCCGGCAGCGCCAGCAGGCGGGGTATTGAGAGATGGCTCAAATGACAATGATAGAAGCCATTCGTGATGCCCATGACGTGGCTATGGCCGCCGATGACCGTGTGGTGGTGTTCGGCGAGGATGTAGGGTTTTTCGGGGGTGTTTTTCGTTGCACCGCCGGTTTGCAGGAAAAATACGGCAAGAGCCGCTGCTTTGATGCGCCGATCAACGAAAGCGGCATCGTCGGCACCGCAATCGGTATGGCCGCCTATGGTCTGAAGCCGGTGATCGAGATTCAGTTCGCCGATTATGTTTATCCCGCCTATGACCAGATCGTGAGTGAGGCCGCGCGTTTGCGCCACCGCTCGAACGCCGACTTTACCTGCCCGCTTGTCATCCGCATGCCCACGGGTGGTGGAATTTTCGGCGGCCAGACCCACAGCCAGAGCCCGGAGGCGCTGTTCACCCATGTGTCGGGCCTCAAGGTGGTGATGCCGTCAAATCCGGTGGATGCCAAGGGTCTGTTGCTTGCTTCGATCGCTGATCCTGATCCGGTGATTTTTCTGGAACCAAAGCGACTTTATAACGGGCCGTTTGACGGGCACCATGACAAGCCGCTGACAACTTGGAAAAAACATGCCCAAGGCGACGTACCCGAAGGGGATGAAATCGTGCCCCTGGGCAAGGCAAAGGTCACCTGTGAAGGGGCGGACGTGACCGTGTTGGCCTACGGGACCATGGTTTTCGTGGCCGAGGCCGCCGCAAAAGAAACCGGCATTGACGCCGAGGTAATCGACCTGCGGACACTCATGCCATTGGATTTGGAAACTATCACCGCCTCGGTCAAGAAAACCGGTCGCTGCGTGATTGTGCATGAAGCCACGCGCACTTGCGGTTTTGGCGCCGAGCTGCTGAGCCTTGTGCAGGAGGAGTGTTTCTATCACCTCGAAGCACCAATTATCCGGGTCACCGGTTGGGACACACCTTATCCGCATGCCCAGGAATGGCAGTATTTCCCGGGCCCAATGCGGGTGGGTGAAGCCCTCAAAACCGTCATGGAGGACTGAACCATGGGCGTACATATCATCCGTCTTCCGGACATCGGCGAGGGTATCGCCGAAGCCGAATTGACCGAATGGCAGGTCAAGCCTGGCGATATAGTCAGGGAAGACGATATTCTGGCTGTGGTGATGACCGACAAGGCCGCAGTCGAAGTGCCTTCATCCGTCGCTGGCAAGGTTTTGGAATTGGGTGGGGAGATCGGCGAGTTGATGGCCGTTGGCGCCACTCTGATCCGCATTGAAGTCGACGGAGAGGGCAACGAAGGCGATGCGCCTGCCGTGGCCGAGGCGACCGACGTTGAGCCGGAACCTGAACCAGATCCGAAGGTCGAGCCCAAGCCTGAACCCGCAAAAGCACCCGAACGGGCCGCACCTGCGGTGGCGCGCGCCCAAGGCACCAAGCCGCTGGCCTCACCCTCGGTACGCGCTCGTGCCCGTGAAGAAGGCATCGACTTGCGCCAGGTGCCGGGGTCCGGTCCGGCCTCGCGGATCAGCCACAACGATCTGGATCAGTGGATTGCTTCGGGCGGCATTCAGCAGGGTCAGATCACCCGTGGCGCCAATACCGGCATTGAAGAGGTGCGCGTCATCGGCATGCGCCGCAAGATTGCCGAAAAAATGCAGCTTTCGAAACGCCAGATCCCGCATATCACCATCGTTGAAGAGGTCGAAATCGAGTCTCTCGACGCCCTGCGGGTGGCGCTGAATGACAAGTACAAGGGCCACAGGCCAAAGCTGACAATGCTGCCGTTCCTGATGCGCGCGATTGTTGAAGCGGTGCGCGAACAGCCCGGATTGAACGCCCGTTTCGATAATGAGGCCGGCGTCATCCATCGCCATGGTGGCGTGCATGTGGGCATCGCCACCCAGACGCCAAACGGGCTGAACGTGCCGGTAATCCGCCACGCCGAAGCGGGTAGCCTTTGGGACAATGCCGCCGAGTTGACCCGCCTGGCCGAGGCTGCCCGCGAGGGCACGATCAAGCGCGAGGAATTGCAGGGCGGTACCATCACCATAACCTCGCTCGGGCCGCTGGGTGCGTTGGCCACCACACCGATCATCAATCATCCCGAGGTAGCCATTGTGGGTGTCAACAAGATGCAGATCCGCCCGGTTTGGGATGGTCAGCAGTTCCAGCCGCGCAAGATGATGAACATCTCGTGCAGCTTCGATCATCGTGTGGTCGACGGCTGGGACGCGGCTGTCTTCGTGCAGAAACTGAAATCCCTGCTGGAAACCCCGGCCATGTTGTTTGTGGAGGGCTGAATGTCGGACCTGAAATGTAAGCTGCTGATCATCGGCGCTGGTCCCGGCGGCTATGTCTGCGCCATTCGTGCGGGTCAGTTGGGCATCGACACGATAATAGTCGACGAGGCCGATCCCGGCGGCACCTGTCTGAATGTGGGCTGCATCCCCTCTAAGGCGCTGATCCACGCGGCCGACGAGTTTCACCGGATCACAGCGGTCAATGACGGCCCGCTGGGCATCACCGCTGCCGCCCCAAAAATCGACCTCGCCAAGACCGTCGCCTGGAAGGACGGTATCGTCCGACGGTTGAATACCGGTGTCTCGGGTCTGATGAAAAAGGCTGGCGCGAGGTTTGTTTCAGGCCGTGCTCGGTTTTTGGACGGCAAGACGGTGTCGGTCACAGATACCGAGGGAGAAAGCCGCGAAATCAGCGCCGAATATATCGTCATCGCCACAGGCTCGGCCCCTGTTGAACTGTCCTCACTGCCATTTGGCGGCGATATACTGTCCTCAACCGAGGCGCTGGCGCTGGGCGACGTACCTGAAAGCCTTGCCGTTGTTGGCGGCGGGTACATAGGGCTGGAACTGGGCACGGCCTTTGCCAAACTGGGCACCAAGGTCACAGTTGTAGAGGCCGAGGCCCGTATACTGCCCACCTATGACAAACCGCTGACCGAACCGGTGACGAAACGTCTGTCGGCACTGGGTGTCACGGTCATGACCGACACCAGGGCGCAAGGCTTTTCCGATGGTGTTTTGGCCACGGATCAGGGCAATGTTGCCGCCGACAAGGTGCTGGTGACCGTTGGTCGCCGCCCACGCACCCATGGTATCGGGGTTGGGGAACTGTCGCTTACAATGGACGGTCCGTTCATTCGGATCGACGAGACCTGTCAGAGTTCGATGCGGGGCATCTATGCAATCGGGGACGTTACAGGCGAACCCATGCTCGCCCATCGCGCCATGGCGCAGGGCGAAATGGTCGCCGAACATATCGCGGGCCACACCGTCGCGTGGGACAAACGCGCGATTCCGGCAGTCTGCTTCACCGACCCCGAGATCGTTACCTGTGGCGCTCTGCCCGGCGAGATTGACGGCACAAACGCAACCGATTTTCCGATGGCGGCCAATGGCAGAGCCATGACATGCGAACGTGAAGACGGATTTGTCCGCGTGGTCTGGCGCGAAACCGACCATGCTGTTGTGGGCATTCAGGCTGTCGGCGCGCAGATGTCGGAGCTGTCGGCTGCGTTCTCGATTGCCATCGAAATGGGTGCCTGCCTTGAGGACATCGGCGCAACCATCCACGCCCACCCGACCCAGTCCGAAGGCCTGCAAGAAGCTTGTCTGAAGGCTCTGGGTCAAGCCCTGCATATCTGAAGTTCAGGCGGAAACTCTGCCAGCTCGCCTTCGGTCGGGCTGACCTCTTCTGGCTGTGTTCTGTCAGACAAATTCGAACCAGCCTCAGCTCGGCCTGTAGAGCTGCCCTATAGGCCGCGCCAAGTTCACGCCACTCGGCAAAAGCTGCGGACCGTATCAGCTTGAAAGTGTCTTGGCTGGCAAGAGATCTTTCCTGGTTGAAGAAGGAGGAATGTACTGCGGCAAATATCTGCCAACTTCGCAAGTGCCTGAAACGCTGCATTGCGTATTCGCTTCGCCGGAACGGCAAGTGTGAATTCTCAACTCGATTGTTGAACCGCCTGACCGTCATTTGTTTTTCCTTGGCACCAAGCTCTCTGGTCGCGGTGCGATATGGCGCAAAACGACTTGAACCGACTTCACCGGCAGCACCGTGGCGCCTCATCAGTTTTTCTTCTTTCCACCCACTTGTTTCGGCGTTTTGGTGACCACGGCTTCCAGCACCTCGCCCTCATGATCGACGGCACGCCAAAGGTAGTGCCGTTCGCCATTGTTCTTCACAAACACATCGTCGACATGCGGTCTCGATTTTGATTGCGTGCTATATGATCACGTACAATACATCCGGCGCATGACCAAAGGCGTCAGGTACATCGGAATCTGATAGGCACCGATAAACACCATGATCGGCGCCGTGACCTCGGGCGGCAGAGCCACGAAGAACAATGCAATGTTGCGATTTCCGGCGATCAGAGACACTGCGGTCGCTTGAGCCGGACGCAAGCGATTGCGTGCAAGTCGTAAGGTGGCGATCTGAGCGCCAAAATTCAAGAAACAGGCGAAGGCGATCCAGAACCCGGCAAGCCACGGATCATTCAACGCCGTTGTGCTGACCGACGGCATCAAGCCAATGACGAAAACTGCCAACGTGATCGCAGCCAACCCTTCAAGTTTCAACAGCGTTGTTTGCGAAGGATTGCTTAGAAGGGTCAGGCGCAGCCCGACGGCAACAAGCGTCACGATAGAAATCGTCAGAAACAGCTTTAACGCAGCCTTCAGGACCGCCGATAAATCTCCAAGCTCAGGCATAAGCCAGAAAACCGGCAGAGCCGTCAGGGGCAACGCGGCTGTCCCGACCACAACCAGACGCATCGCGTGCTCGGCGGGATACCCCATCATCATACAAAGGTTCGGACTGCCTGAGATCGAGGGCGCGGCGGTCATGATCAGCAATGACAAAATGACCGCCGTTCCCGTCCATCCCCCGGCAATCGCTATTGCGAGAACGGCAAGTGGCATTAGAACCTGAAACCCGACAACTGTTGTTGTGACCTGACGCAGATCCGCCAAAGATCCCAGAATGGCCGCTGGCTCCATCCGTAGAATGGTCACGAACAACAGAAGAGCAACTAGAGGCGGGAGCAAAGGCCGCATTGGCTCGGCCAGTCCCGGCAGCAACAACCCCACGACCAGTCCAGAGACCAGAACGTAAGGGCCATTTTGCGCCGCCCAGAGCAGCAGTTTCACTGCGCCACCTTACCCGCCCGGTGTCCCGCGCAGGTTTTCGGGCAACCACGTTGCGAGGTCAGGGAACCAGATCAGGATAAAAACCATCAGCACCATGATCAGGAACATCGGGATCGCGGCGCGGGCGATATAGCTCATCTCATGGTTTGTCATTCCCTGCATCACGAACAGATTGAACCCAATCGGCGGCGTAATCTGTGCCATTTCGACAACGACAACGATGAAGATACCGAACCAGATCAGGTCTATCCCGGCATCGCGGATCATCGGTTCAACCACCGCCATGGTCAGCACAACCGAGGAAATGCCGTCGAGGAAACAACCCAGAACGATGTAGAACACCAGCAGGACCATCAGCAGCTCGAACCGGGTCAGTTCCCACCCGGCGATCAGGTCGGCCAACCCACGTGGAAGGCCGGTAAAGCCCATTGAAAGCGACAGGAACGCTGCACCTGCAAGGATCAGCGCAATCATCGCACTGGTCCGAGTAGCGCCCATCAGACTTTCAGTGAAGGTCTTCCATGTCAGCGACCCCTGCCCTGCGGCCAACAGCAATCCTCCGATCACGCCAAAGGCAGCAGCCTCGGTCGCGGTGGCATAGCCAAGATACATCGAACCGATCACAACCACGATCAGCAAGATAACAGGCAACAGAAAACGAGAGTTCTTGAGCTTTTCGGAAAAGGTCAGCTTACCTTCCTGGTTCGGATTCCAGTCCTTGCCAAACTTGGAATAGATCGCGACATATCCCATGAACATCGCGGCCAGCACGAGGCCCGGCAGGATACCTGCAAAAAACAGCTTGGTGATCGATTCATTGATCGTAACGCCATAGACGATCAACGTCAGAGATGGCGGGATCATTAGGCCGAGCGTGGCCGCCCCCGTAAGAGTGCCAATGATCATACGCTCGGGGTACTTTCGCTTACGCAGCTCGGGGATCGACATCTTGCCGACCGTGGTCAGGGTGGCAGCGGAAGAGCCCGAGACGGCAGCGAATACCGTGCAGCCTACAATATTAGTATGCACCAGTCCGCCGGGCAGCGGAGCCATCCAAGGGGAAAGACCCTTGAACATATCCTCGGATAATCGCGTTCGATAAAGGATCTCGCCCATCCAGATGAACATGGGCAGCGCTGTCAGGGTCCAGGACGAGGACGCTGACCAGATGGTCGTGATCATAACGTCGCCCACGGGGCGGGTCGTGAACAACTCCATCCCGACCCAGGCAACGCCCATCAGGGCAAGACCGACCCAAACACCAGTTCCGAGGAGGGTAAAGAGAACAAAGAGGAAGAGTATGATGACAGACAGGTTTTCCATGCTCTTATTCCCCGTGGCTCTGATCAGCCAAATCGCGGACGATGCGGTGATCGCCCTTGAAGATGACGTGGATGAGGTGATCGGTCAGAGCGATTGCAAGGATCACGGCGCCGATCAGCATGGTGGATTGTGGAATCCAAAGCGCGGTTTTGTCCTGCCCCTGGCTAATATCGTTGAACTTCCAGCTCCAGTAGACGAAGCGATAGGCGTACCAGCAGAAGTACCACATAACCGCGGAGCCGATGGCAAAACACCAGATTTCAAGGATGCGCCGCGCGCCTTCCGGAACTGCGTTCAGCAAGATCGAAACACGGATATGGCTGCCGCGGTTCAACGCATTGGCAAAGGCAAGAAACGAGGCAGCTGCCATCGCATACCCAGCATAATCAGGTGCACCGGGAAAGACTTCTCCGGTCCAGCGCGCCAGCATCTGCACCACGATCAGCAACAGAATGGCAATCAGGCTGAGCGCCGCCAGAACTCCTGCTGCCAAATAGATGAAATCCAGTACGGACCGAAGCCCTCGCAATACCGCCATACCGTCCCCGTTAAGTTATGATTGGATGGGTTAAGGGCGGCGAAAAAACCGCCGCCCGCGTGCAGTTACTGCGACGAATTGAATGCATCGACGATGGCCTTGCCCTCGTCGCCTGCGGCTTCCAGCCATTCATTGGTCATGGTGACGCCGATTTCCTTCAGTTCCTGAACCATCTGATCGGACGCAGGACCAACGGTCATTCCACCATCGCGCAGACCTTGTAGCGTAAAGCCGGTGTATTCCTTGGCCCGCCAGTTGCCAGCGTATTCTGCCAGTTCCGCGCACGCTTTGATGACGTTCTTATTGGCGTCGGACACGCCAGACCAAATGTCGGAGTTCACCATCACGTAATTGCGCGGCAACCAGGCGTCGACCTCATAGAAATAGTTCAGGCTTTCCCATACCTTGCGGTCATAGCCGGTCGAACCTGAGGACACCATCGAGTCTGCAACTCCGGTGGCGAATGCCTGACTGATTTCAGCTGCTTCAATGGTCACCGGCAGCATCCCCGTCAGCTCGGCCAGACGCGAGGTCGCGTTATTATACGACCGGAATTTGATGCCTTCCATATCGGCGACCGAGTTCACCTCATTCTTGAAGTACAGCCCCTGCGGCGGCCACGGCACAGCGTAGAGTAGGGTCAGGTTCTGTTCTGCCAGCAGCTTTTCAAGCGAGGGTTTGGCGGCTTGCCACAACTTTTCGCTGTCATCGAAGGACGTGGCTAGGAACGGGATCGAGTCAAACCCGAACAACGCGTTTTCATTCTGGTGGCCGGACAGCAGGCGCTCCCCGATCGGAGCCTGCCCGGTCTGAATCGCGCGTTTGATGTCGGCGCCTTTGAACAACGAGCCCGAGGGATGCGTGACGATTTCGATCTCACCACCGGTGCCGGTGGTCACGCACTTGGCGAATTCCGCGCCCGTGGCCGAGTGGAAGTTTGACGCGGCATAGGCCATCGGCATGTCCCACTTCTCGGCTAGCGCAGGTGCGGCTGAGGCGGCCGTAAGGGCCGTCGCCGTCAGAAGGTTTGTTAGTTTTTTCATCACATTCTCCCTATTGAATATTGAGCTGCCATTTTGTCATCAGCCTATTATTATGTTGCGAAACGTGAGGGTGCGTAGACGCTCATATCGGCGTTCGGGGTTCTGCCCGCGATCATCTGTGCCAGAAGACGCCCAGTTTTGGGCCCGCCCGTCAGGCCGATATGATGGTGACCAAACCCCATGAACGCGCCGTCAATCCCCGGAACATCGCCGATGATCGGGATCGAGTCCGCCGGCGCCGGCCTGTGCCCCATCCATTCCACTTCCTCCTTCCATGTCACACCCGGAAGAGCCGCGCGCGCATTCTTGCGCATCAACTCGAACGGTGCGCGCGAGGGCGGAGCTTCCAACCCTCCGAACTCTACAATTCCCGCCAAGCGTATCCGCCCGTCCATAGGCGTGGCAACAAACTTGCCCGACGCGACCATAACCGGACTGCGCGGCATTGCAGAAGGGGCCACTAATTCAAGATGATAGCCTCGTTCGCTTTCAAGCGGGACAGAAATACCCAACCGTTTTGCCAAAGGCCCAGACCAAACTCCTGCCGTAATGATGGCTGTGTCGCATGGGATGGTTTCGCCATTCGCACGCACACCCGTGACGCGGCCCTTTTCACGCACGACATCTTCGACACAGGCGCGGATCACCCGGCCTCCGTTCGCCTCGACATGTGTGGCCAAGTCCTTCACATAGCGCCCAGGATCCGTGATATGTCCATGCTCAGACAGTTTGGCGGCGAAACCGATGTCCGGGCTGAAGACCGGGTCGTAGTCATGGAAAGCCTTGCCTTCCAATTCATCCCACTCAAACCCGTGCTTGCGCCGAATGCTCCAGCCGAAGGCATCTTCTTCGAATTGGGTGCGGTCATTGTAAAGGAACAGGTAATCTGACGGTACGATCCACTTTTCCGCAGCTGTGCCAGAAGCCAGAGCCTTGTGATCGTTCAAGCTGTCTCCAACTATCGGCGCAAGGGCCGCTGCAATCCGCGCGACATCATCGGCGTTTGCATGGCTTAAGTATTTTTTCAGCCACGGGATCAGCTTGGGCAGGTATCCCCATTTCAGGAACAGAGGCTGAGACGGGCTGAACAACATCTTTGGTGCCTTGCCCAAAAGGCCGGGAACTGTCACCGGCACGATGGAACAGGAGGCCAGAACCCCGCCATTACCATGCGAGGCTCCTTCACCCGGCCCGGCCTTGTCGATCAGGATCACATCGTGACCGTCACGCTGCAGCCAGACCGCTGCAGAGACGCCTACGATACCGGCGCCGATAATGGCTATGGTCTTTTTTTCGCTCATGCCGCCACGGCCTTGGCTGTGGCATAACGATTCAGCTTTGCTACATCGGGCCTGCCGCCCAACCCGGGCCCTGTAGGGACGACAACTTGGCCGTTTTTGATCTGAAATGGCTCTTCCAGAATATCCTCCTGCAGGAAATACGAGGCTTGATAGAACTCGCATCCAAGCGTGATTTCAGGGGTCGCCGCGATCATGTGGGTACCCGCCAGATGCGCAAGACCAGCCTCGAACATGTCGCCCCCATAGGCCATCAGACCATGCGCCGCTGCTATACGGGCGACCGTTTGGCCGCGTGTTAATCCACCCGATTTCATGATCTTCACCGACACACCGTCGCAAATCTTTTCACGCGCGGCGCGCTCCATATCTTCGGGGCCAAAGACGCTTTCATCAGCTAACAGAGGCACGTCGACCATCTGCCGCAACCTTGCCATCATACCGTAATGATGCGCGCGCACCGGCTGTTCGATAAAGTCCGGATTAAACTGGGCCGCGTCTCGCACCTGTGCCGGAGCTTCTTCGATATCGAGCCCTTGGTTATAGTCCACCCGTACCGAGAATTCCGGATAATTCTGCGCAATGTGCTCCAGTCGCATGATGTCGAACGCATGATCCTTGAACCCGGTCTTGAGCTTTACGATCCGAACGCCATCCTCCTTCAGCCGAGACATGAGATCGATATCCTGTGCAAACTCAGGGTTCGCAATCGAACAGCTGAGTGGAATCGCGTCGCGGCAGCGACCACCCAGCAGAGACCAGACCGGAACACCAGATACACGGCCAGCGAGATCCAGAAGAGCGGTTTCCAACGCTGCTTTGGCTTCGGTGCAATGCGCCACAGCGTACGCCGCACATGCCATGATTGCTGCGCGATCACCAATTTTTGCCCCCACAACAAGCGGTCGCAGATAGCGATCCAACGCTGCATAGCTGGCTTCGGGCGTGCCGGTGAACACTGACCACGGTGATGCCTCTCCGAACCCTTCTGATCCGTCCTCTGCCGTTAACCGCAGGACGACAATCTCGCAGGTGCCTTCCACAGAGCCAATTCCGTGGTCCCGCCGCGACGTAACCGGCAGCTTCAGATGCCACAGATCAAACCCAATGATTTTCTGGTTCAGATCGCTCATTTCATCCCCTGTTGATGAAAAGAAGCCTGCCTTGACCGGCATATCATTTCAAATACTATATATTTGAGCGTTCATCAGAAAAAGTGATGCTATCAGATGCCCCTGAGGTTTCGCCAACTACAAGCATTCCACGCCATAATGGAGACCGGAACCGTGACCGGTGCGGCCTCGGTTCTGGGCATCTCGCAACCGGGGATCAGCAACCTTCTGGCACAGCTTGAACGTGAGGCACGGTTGCCGCTGTTTGAACGAAACAGAGGCCGCCTACTGCCGACGCCTGAGGCCGAGTTGCTCTATCACGAAGTCGACACAGTGGTGCGCGGGTTGGATCATGTGGCGCAGGCTGTGACGGACCTGCAGAACAAGCACCCGGGTCAGTTACAGGTCGCTGCTCCTCATTTGCTCTCGTTCGGATTCATGCCCCGAGAAATCGCGCGATTTGCCAAGAGTCGCCCAAATCTGGCGGTCAGCTTTCAGTCGCAATACTCGTCGAAGATTCAGGAATGGGTGATCTCGGGCCTTTTTGAGATCGGTATTGTCGAGATGCCGATCCTGCACGACACGCTGAACTATCAGGTATTTCAATTCGAAACGCTGGCGACATTTCCCGAAGACAGCCCACTTGCAAAACACGACGTGCTGACGCCGGAGGTTCTGGAAAACGAGCCCTTCATCGTCATGGGCCCCGAGCACCAGACCCATCGCAGAACCCGTGACATTTTTCATAGCGCCGGGCGCAAATGGCGAACTCAGATTCACACGCATCTTTCTGAGAACCTGCTGAGTTTCGTAAAACAGGGCATGGGCGTCGCAATGATAGATCCGTTTACGGTCAACTTTGACGGAGAGAGCGGATATCAAACCCGCCCCTTCCGGCCCGCAGTCATGCTGGACCTCGCTATCATCACGGCCAAGGGCCGACCCCTTTCGACCATCGCGAAGGAGTTTTTGGCTCAGCTGACTCCGTCAATCGCCTCTTACGCAACCCATTCCGAAACGGGTGCTGCTGCCTCGTGAAGTTGTTGCGAGTGGATATCGACCAGCGTGGGACCGTCATGTTCGACGGCTTGTTTCAATACTTTGGGCAGGTCGTCGGGGTCTTTGACCGTCCATGATTTGACCCCAAAGGCAGACGCAACCGCTGCGTGGTCAGTGCGGTTGAAATCGACGTTATAGTACCGCTGGCCGAACCCGGATTCTTGGCCAGCCTTGATCCAGCCAAAGACGGAATTCGAGAACACGATCGAGGTGATCGGCATCTTGTGCCGCACCATGGTTTCAAACTCGCCGCAGGTAAACCCGAACGACCCATCACCCATGACAGACAGTGTCTTGACGGACGGGCGGCCCACATGCGCGCCCATCGCCGCGCCCAGCGAATACCCCAACGCCCCATGCGCCCGGTTGGTGATGAAGTGCCGCCCAGATTTGCGCCAACGGTAATGCGCGCTGAAATATGGGCAAGGTGTACCAGGATCGGCGACGACAATCGCATCATCATCGAGGATGCCCATCAGTGAGGCCATGACGGCCTCAGGCCGGATCGGGGTCTCACGGCTTGCGGCTAGCGGGGCGAACGCGGCCATCTTGGCCTCCCATGCTGCGTGAGCCTTAACTTCGCCGCCGAAGCTTGGCAAGTCCTGCCGTGCTTCCAAGGCTTTTGCCAGTGCCTCCAGCGCCAGACGAGCATCGGCGCAGATGGCCACTTCGGTCTGATAGTTCGCACCGATCACCATCGGGTCACTGTCTATGTGGATGATGGTGGTATTACGAGCCGGGCTCCTCCATCGTTCTGTAGTTACCGACCCGGCACGGCATCCGATGAACAGAACCACGTCTGCCTGATCGATCACGGCGCGGGTCGCGGGAACACCCCCATTCGACCCGACGACCCCCAGGGCCAGCGGGTCGGTCTCGGCGATGGAACCCTGCCCCGAAACCGTTGTGGCCACTGGCATATCCAGCAAACCCGCGACGCGATGCAATGCGCTTTCGGCCCCGGACAAGACCGGGCCGCCGCCACAGACGGCCACGGCAGATTTGGATTTGACCAGTATCTCTGCCGCAGCTTCAATAGCATCCAGATCGGGTCCGGCCCGCTCTGCCGGATAACTGCGGTGTCGTGCGTCGGCCCAGATCTCGACCTCATCCACCTGCGCCTTCTGAGTATCAAACGGCAGCGCCAGATGGGTCGCACCGGGTGTGCCGGTTGTCATTGCCCGGAACGCTGACCGCACCATTGCCGGCAGCCGTGCCGCGTCGTCCAGCGAGGCATTCCACTTGGCAAGAGGCCGGAACAACCCAGGTTGGTCCAGCTCGGTCAAAGGATATTTGCCCCGGCTGGTCGTCGCCACATCCGTGGTGATCGCAAGAATCGGTACTGAGCTTTCGTTGGCCTCGACCACCCCCGGCAGGATATAGGTCGCACCGCCACCAGAAGGCCCTTCGCAAACGCCCGGTTTGCCGGTTACGCGCGCATAACCATCTGCCATATAGGCCGCGTGCCGTTCATCACGGGTCAGAATGTGCTGAATACCATGATCCATCCGCGCCATCGCATCGTAGAAGGGCAGCGTGGTATCTCCGCACAAGCCGAACATATGCTTCACGCCATGCGCCTCTAGCATACGCACCATTGCCTCAGCCCCGGTCAGATAGTTCGTCCCTGTCATGGTTAGAGATTCCTTCGATTCACACCTGCATTCAGAACTGTATACAGTTTTGTATATTGATTTCAAGAACAGCCTGTGGCACCTGTGGAGCACCGGAAAAAGGGCAGAGTTCATGGCAGGTCCACGCGTTGACGACATCTATGATCAGGTGAAAGCGATGGCTGTTTCGTTCCGTCTGCGGCCCGGCGACCGCCTGAATGAGGTGGCCCTGTCCAAAGACCTCGGCGTCAGCCGTACACCGCTGCGGGAAGCGCTGAACCGGCTGGTTGCCGAACGGCTTTTCGATTTTCGCCCGGGTCAGGGCTTTTTCTGCCGTCCGCTGGATGCCCAGACCGTGTTCGACCTGTTCGAGATGCGCAAGATCATCGAGGTGGCTGCTGTTGGGGCGGCCTGCACAAAGGCAACCGACGAGGAGCTGCAGGCGCTGCGCGACGCGCTTTTCGCAACCGGCATCGACGTCACCGGCCTGACTGTCGAGGAAGCCGTTAGCCGAGACGAAGCGTTCCATCTGGGCATAGCAAAACTGTCCGGCAACGCGGAACTGCTGCAAACCCTGACCCGCATCAACGAACGCATCCGCTATATCCGCTGGATATCGATGAGCATGGATCGACTTCATCGTTCAAAAGACGAGCACAAACAGATCATGCAGGCCCTACTGGACCGCAACGCAGACGAGGCGGCGCGTGTATTGGGCGTTCACATCGCCAAGCGGATGGATCAGGTGCAGGACGCCGTGCGTCGCGGCATCTCCAGCATTTACATGGAAGGGTCCGAAGTCATTTCGACCCGCCTAATCGAAGAGGCACAGGCATGATCGCACAGGGTGGAAAATCCATTTACGGCGCATCGGTCGGCATCCTTATGCTGGACGCAAGATTTCCCCGTATCCCCGGCGATATGGGCAATGCGCAGACATGGCCATTCCCAGTAATGTATCGCATTGTCCGTGATGCCTCACCCGAACGGGTCGTTCGTCATAAGGCCGAAGGCATGCTGGATGCGTTCATCGAAGCGGCCCAGGATTTGGTCAAGGATGGGGTGGACGGAGTCACCACCAATTGCGGGTTTCTTTCCCTGTTCCAAAAAGAACTGTCCGAGGCTGTACCGGTACCTGTCGTCACATCCTCGCTCATGCAAGTCGAAATGGTGAACCGCACACTTCCAGCGGGCAAGCGTGCCGGGGTCTTGACCATCTCGGCATCCACGCTTACCCAGGATCACTTGCAGGCTGCGCACGTACCGCAAAACACCCCGATCGGCACCACCGAAGGTGGCCGCGAGTTTACTCGAGCCATTCTTGAAAACGAGGTGTCGCTCGATGTGGACAATGCCCGCTTAGACAATGTCGAGGCCGCTCTCGCGCTGCAATCAAACTACCCCGAGCTGGGTGCAATTGTTCTGGAATGCACAAATATGTGCCCCTACGCGGTGGATATTCAGAAGGCGACGGGCCTGCCGGTCTATTCCATGGTGACACTTGTCAGTTGGTTCCAGGCGGGGCTGACACCACCCGCGTATTAATAGTTGGCCAATCGGCTGGAGATGCACCAATTTCGAAGGTCTTTGTCACCTTCACTTCGGTGGGCTCTGTCAGACAAATTCGAACCAGTCTCAGCTCGGCCTGTAGAGCTGCCCTATAGGCCGCATCAAGTTCACGCCACTCGGCAAAAGCTGTGGAACTCCTGCGCTTGAAAGCGGTCGGTTGGTGAAGGATCGTTCCTGGTTGAAGTGGCTGTAGAAAGAAGAGTGAATTGCGGCGAATTTCTGCAAGCTGCGATTGTGCCTGAAACGCGGCATCGCGCTCTCGTCGTCGGAATGGCCGGTACGAGTTCTTAGCCTGATTGTTAAATCACTTGCCCGTTTGCTGTTTTCCGCAGGCGCAAACTTGTCTGAGCCAGACCCGATATGATGCGAAGCGATCAGGGAAACCTTAATCTATGTTACCGTTTCGGCTCATCAATTCTTTGAGTAATTTCAATGCCACCTACTTGTTTCGGCGTTTTAGTGACCACGACTCCAACACCTCGCCCTCATGATCGACGGCACGCCACAGGTAGTGCCGTTTTCCATTGATCTTCACAAACACTTCGTCGACAAGCGTTCTCGATTTTGAGTACGCGCTATATGATCACGTACAATACATCCGGTGCGAACACCGGGCTAAAATAGTTCCACCAGTAGCGCACTGTCTCTTGGCTCACTTTGATGCCACGCTCATGCGGAAGGCCTTCGACGTTTTGAAGGACCAAAATGGCAATCGTTTATTCATGATCTGAAGCTACGAAGGCCCCTTCCCGTCTCAAGACAGGTTCTTCTGACAATATTCACGGAACTTGTATGGCCATTGATTTTCTTGTCGCGCGCAAAGAATATGTAAAAGTATGATAAGATCAAGGCGGCTAAGATCGGCAGGCAGACTGGTATGACTAAGATAAAGAACATGGAAGAGTTCGCAGCCCTCAGCGGCATCTCGCGACCCACGGTGTCTAAATACTTCCACGATCCCGACAGCGTTCGCCCAACGACACGGGCCCGCATCGAAGAGGCGCTTGAGCGATTTGACTATCGCCCGAATATCTATGCTGTGAACCAGAACAGGAAGCTGACCAAAAACATCGGCATTGTCGTGCCCTATCTGGCTGATCCGTTCTTTGCCGAAATCGCGCGCTATCTGGAGCAGAGCTGCATCGCGGCTGGGTATCGCCCTTCCCTGTTCAGCTCTCACGGAGAACAAAAGCTGGAAAACGATATTTTGGACGGCTTGCAATCTATGAAGCCTGCCGGGGTTTTGTTGGCACCACTAGGACGAATTTCAGACCGCTCAGCGATCGAGAAGTTTTGTGCCAGTGTTCCGACTGTCCTGTTTGACAGCAATCTTGATGGACTGGGGGCCGCGTTCATCGGGTCAGACAATTTCAGCTTTGTGTCGCAGACCGTGGAATACATGACCCGGACGGGCGAACCCCCGTCTTTCTTTGAAATGCGCACTCCTGCAAACCCGAACGCCAACAAACGAAGAAAGGCCTATGTTGAAGTGATGGAGCGTCTAGGGTTCGAGCCTCAAATTATCAAAGTCGACGGCAAAGGATGGGCGTTTGAAGAGATCGGGCACAAAGGCGCGCTCAAAGTTCTGGAAGAGCGTCAACTACGGACTGACTCGGTATTGTGCAGCAATGACCGGCTGGCCATTGGCTTTCTTGCAGCCTGCTTCGAACAGGGGATTCGGGTCGGTCGAACAGAAGACTGCACGCTGCGGGTCGCCTCAAATGACGATCATCCGTTCGCAAAATTCACCTGCCCGTCGCTGACAACGGCTGCGCATGACTACGACAATGTAGCCGGACGAAGTGTCGAAACATTGTTCGAACTCATTGAAAATGGTGGAAAATTCAACTCTCGAACTGAAATACTTTTCCCGGCAAGGCTCGTATTAAGGGACTCTGCGTGACCAGCTATTTTTAACGCGCGTAAAGTTTTTATTGACGGCGCGACAACTTACGCATTACGCTCCCTGCATGACATCCAAGCTCAGGGAGGACAGGGATGTATCTGAAGCACGCACTTCACGCGGCGACTGCATTGACATTCGTCGCCACGGCCGCGGCCCACGCACAATCCATCACAATCGCCACAGTTAACAATGGCGACATGATCCGGATGCAGGGTTATACTGACAAATTCACCGAAGCGACCGGCATTGATGTCGAGTGGGTGACGCTGGAAGAAAACGTGCTGCGTCAGCGCGTCACCACCGATATCACGACCAAAGGCGGTCAGTTCGACATCATGACCATCGGCATGTACGAAACGCCCATCTGGGGCGCAAATGGTTGGTTGGTGCCTCTGGAAGGATTATCCGATGAATACGATGTGGATGACATCCTGCCTGCAATGCGCAACGGACTAAGCAATGACGGTACACTGTACGCGGCTCCGTTCTACGGCGAAAGCTCGATGATAATGTATCGCACAGACCTGATGGAAAAAGCAGGCCTGGAAATGCCGCAAGCGCCAACCTGGCAGTTCATCCGCGAGGCGGCAGCGGCGATGACGGACCGCGACAATGACATCAACGGTATCTGCTTACGCGGCAAGGCCGGTTGGGGTGAAGGCGGTGCTTTCATCACCGTGACCGGAAACTCGTTCGGCGCACGTTGGTTTGATGAAGACTGGAAGCCCCAGTTTGACCAGCCTGAATGGAACGAAGCACTGACTTTCTTCGTGGACATGATGGCCGAATCCGGACCAGCGGGTTATGCCACCAACGGATTCAATGAAAACCTGTCGCTGTTCCAGCAGGGCAAATGCGGCATGTGGATCGACGCTACCGTTGCAGCGTCCTTCGTGACCAATCCTGACGACTCGACCGTGGCGGACAAGGTCGGTTTTGCGTTAGCCCCGAATGCAGAAGGTGTCGACAAGCGCTCCAACTGGCTCTGGGCATGGGCGCTGGCCATTCCTGCAGGCACGCAGCAAGAGGATGCCGCCAAGCAGTTCATCGAATGGGCAACATCGAAAGAATACATCGAACTAGTGGCCGAAAACGAAGGCTGGGCCAACGTGCCACCGGGAGCACGCACCTCTTTGTATGAAAACCCCGAGTATCTGAAGGTGCCTTTCGCCCAGATGACGCTGGATTCGATCCTGTCGGCGGACCCGAACAATCCAACGGTAAAGCCGGTGCCATATGTTGGCATCCAGTTTGCAGCAATCCCGGAGTTTGCAGGTATCGCCACACAGGTGAGCCAAGAGTTCTCGGCAGTCTATGCCGGACAACAATCTGTGGAAGAAGCGCTGGAGAAAGCGCAGGCCTTCACTGCCGAAGAAATGGAAGCCGCAGGGTACTGAGGCATTCTCCCCGCGGGCGGGCAGAAGTCTGCCCCCCGCCTCCAACCCTTCCACAATTCGCGTTTTTCTCGCAGGCTGGGTAACGCCTGAACAGAGAGGGTTTGCGTTATGGCAACTCAACACTCCCGATCCGTCGCGCGCCTGATGATGGCACCTGCAGTGGTCCTGCTACTTGGCTGGATGCTCGTGCCGCTGACGATGACGCTGTACTTTTCCTTCAAGAAATACCTGCCCCTGCGTGGTGGTGACCTGGGCTGGGTCGGATTCGACAACTACGTCCGGTTCGTGTCCTCAAGCTCTTTCTGGCCCGCGGTGCAAGCGACGCTGGTGATCGTCGGCGGCGTCCTGGTGATCACAGTAATTCTGGGCATCCTGCTGGCCATGCTGCTGGATCAACCTATGTGGGGTCAGGGCGTTGTCCGCATCCTAGTGATTGCTCCGTTCTTTGTTATGCCCACCGTGTCTGCGTTGGTCTGGAAGAACATGTTCATGGACCCCGTAAATGGCTTGCTTGCCCACCTCTGGCGCCTTTTTGGAGCCGAACCGATATCTTGGCTTTCTGAGGCATCGATGACCTCGATCATCATGATCGTGTCGTGGCAGTGGCTGCCCTTTGCGACGCTAATCCTGCTCACCGCGATCCAATCGCTGGACAGTGAGCAGCTGGAAGCGGCCGAAATGGATGGTGCCCCGGTACTGAAGCGATTTTACCACATCGTCCTGCCGCATCTCAGCCGCGCGATAACCATCGTGATTCTGATCCAGACGATCTTTCTGTTGTCGATCTTCGCCGAGATATTCGTGACCACCGGCGGCGCCTTCGGCACCCGCACACTCACCTACCTGATCTTCCAGCGCGTGCTGGAAAGCCAGAATGTCGGCCTTGGATCAGCCGGAGGTGTCTACGCAATCATCCTTGCCAACATCGTTGCCATCTTCCTGATGCGCATCGTCGGCAAAAACCTGGACGCGTGAGGAGGAACGACCATGGCCCGCGCCGTCACGACACAACGCAAATCACTGAACACGGCTATCGCCTGGGCAATAGGTCTGCTGATCTTTTTCCCGATCCTGTGGACCATCCTGACCAGCTTCAAAACCGAGGCGCAGGCCATTGCCAGCCCTCCCCTGTTCTTGAACTTCGACTGGACGCTTGAGAATTATGCCATCGTGCAGGAGCGATCCGACTACATGCGGTTTCTGTGGAATTCAGTAATCATCGCGGGCGGATCAACCATTCTTGGCGTAATCATCGCAGTGCCTGCAGCGTGGGCAATGGCCTTCGTGCCATCCAAGCGTACCAAGGACATCCTGCTGTGGATGCTGTCGACCAAGATGTTGCCTGCAGTGGGCGTGCTTTATCCGATCTACCTGCTGTTCATCCGCCTGGGGCTGCTGGACACACGCGGCGGTCTGGTTGTGGTGCTGATGCTGATCAACCTGCCGATCATCGTCTGGATGCTCTACACCTACTTCCGTGAAATCCCCGGTGAAATTCTTGAAGCCGCGCGGATGGACGGTGCGACGCTGAAAGAGGAAATCCTCTATGTTCTGACGCCCATGGCCGTGCCAGGCATCGCTTCGACAGTTCTTCTGAACTTCATCCTGGCCTGGAACGAGGCATTCTGGACGCTGAACCTAACGGCTGTCGATGCCGCCCCGCTGACCGCTTTCATCGCCAGCTATTCCAGCCCCGAGGGCCTGTTCTTTGCCAAGCTCAGTGCAGCCTCGACCATGGCGATCGCGCCAATCCTCATCCTTGGCTGGTTCAGCCAGAAACAACTTGTCCGCGGCCTGACCTTCGGCGCTGTGAAATAAGGAGCACTCCTCATGGGACGTATTCAACTCAAGTCCGTGACCAAAAGCTTCGGCGACGTTGAGGTCATTCCACCGCTTGACCTGACAATCGAGGACGGCGAATTCACAGTCTTCGTCGGACCTTCGGGTTGCGGTAAATCCACACTTCTGCGCCTGATCGCGGGGTTGGAGGATATCACCTCGGGCTCCATCGACATTGACGGATCTGATGCCACCGACGTGCCGCCTGCCAAGCGCGGTCTGGCCATGGTGTTCCAGTCTTACGCTTTGTACCCGCACATGACGGTGCGCAAGAACATCGCCTTTCCGCTTCGCATGGCGAAACTGGATCAAGCTGAAATCGACAAACGCGTCGAGGGAGCGGCAAGTGTCCTGAACCTCACCGATTATCTGGACCGCCGCCCCGGTCAACTTTCCGGCGGGCAGCGTCAGCGCGTTGCAATTGGTCGCGCGATTGTCCGCGAACCGGCGGCGTTCCTGTTCGACGAACCGCTGTCCAACCTCGACGCTGCGCTGCGCGTCGGAATGCGGCTGGAGATCAGCGAATTACACGAACGCCTCGCTACGACGATGATCTACGTCACCCATGACCAGGTCGAAGCGATGACAATGGCCGACAAGATCGTCGTTCTCCAGGCCGGTGTGATCGAGCAGGTCGGCTCACCGCTAGAACTCTACCGCACACCGCGCAACCTGTTCGTAGCGGGGTTCATCGGCTCACCCAAGATGAACTTCATCGAAGGTCCAGAAGCCGCAAAACACGGCGCCCAAACCATCGGCATCCGCCCGGAACACATCGCAGTTTCAGAAACCGAAGGTGAATGGTCTGGGGTCGTCAGCGTCTCTGAACACCTAGGCTCGGACACATTCTTCCATGTTCACGAAACTGGTTTGGCTGAAACAATCACCGTCCGCGCAGATGGCGAAGTTGGTTTCCGCCATGGGGATCGCATCCACCTGACCCCACGCGCCGATGTCATCCACCGGTTTGACGCAAAAGGTTTGCGGATCGAATGACCCGACTGACTGGTAAAACTGCCCTTATCACTGGGGCCGCGCGCGGGATAGGATTGGCCTTTGCCCAGGCCTATGTGGCAGAGGGCGCGCGTGTCGCGATTGCCGACATTGACAGTCGGCGGGCACAAGTTGCAGCGGCTGAAATCGGCGAGGCCGCCTTGGCTGTCGAAATGGATGTGACCGATCAGCAAAGCATCGACGAAGCTGTCGCATGTACAGCGGCGCATTTCGGTCCCATCGACATCCTGATCAACAACGCAGCAATTTTCACCGCTGCTCCTATTGTCGAAATTGAGCGCTCCGACTACGCCCGCGTCTTTGACATCAATGTCGCAGGTGCTCTGTTCACCATGCAAGCCGTGGCACGCCATATGATCGAGCACGGCACCAAAGGCCGGATCATCAACATGGCCTCGCAAGCCGGACGGCGCGGAGAACCTTTGGTCGCGGTCTACTGCGCCAGCAAAGCCGCGATCATTTCTCTGACTCAATCAGCGGGGCTGAACCTGATCCGGCAAGGGATCAACGTGAACGCCATCGCACCGGGCGTTGTGGACGGAGAACATTGGGACGGGGTCGACGCGTTTTTTGCCAAACACGAAGGCAAAGCGCCCGGACAGAAAAAGCTCGAGGTCGCGGCCGAGGTTCCCTATGGCCGCATGGCCCGGGCCGATGACCTGACCGGGATGGCGGTTTTTCTCGCCTCGGACGAGGCAAAATACATCGTCGCGCAAACCTACAATGTCGACGGCGGAAACTGGATGAGCTGATGGACCCTCTGGCGCACGCAATACCTACAACACGGCTGAAACTTGGTAGCCTTTCAGAGCTACCCGCGACTGTCAGGTACCCTACATATGAGCGATCCGGCCTCGCGCCGGGTATTGTCCATATCGGACTCGGCAATTTTCATCGGGCGCATCAGGCCTGGTACGTTCATCAGCTGATGCAGCAGGGGCAGGCCCTTGACTGGGCGATCATCGGGGCTGGTGTGCGAGACTACGACGCCGAGATGCGAGAGAAGCTACTTGAGCAGGACTGTCTAACAACACTGATCGAGCTGGATCCGAAAGGTGTATCCGCCGAGGTAATTGGTCCGATGATTGACTACTTGCCGATTGAGGCAGGCAATGCCGCTCTAATCCGGAAAATGGCCGACCCATCCATCCGTATCGTTTCACTAACAATTACCGAAGGCGGGTATTATCTGGACTCCAACACCGGTGCGTTCAACACTGACCACAATGATATTCGTTACGATGCGGCAAACCCCAACCAGCCGCGCACGGCCTTCGGCTCTATTGTCTCAGCGCTAAAGCAGCGTCGTGCAAATGGCGTCAAACCTTTTACTGCATTGAGCTGTGACAACCTTCAGGGCAATGGGACCATCCTGCGGAACTGCGTCGTTGGCTTGGCGCGCATGTCCGACCCTGAACTGGCCGACTGGATCGACCAGAACGGCGCGTTCCCCAATTCTATGGTGGACTGCATCGTGCCCGCGACAACTGACCAAGTTGTATCGCAGTGCCACGCGCTTGGCGTAGATGATCGCGCACCCGTCTCGCACGAGAATTTTCGCCAGTGGGTGATCGAAGATGACTTCTGCGCCGGGCGGCCGCCGCTTGAACAAGTTCGGGTAACGTTGACCCACGACGTTCATAGTTATGAGATAATGAAACTGCGCATTTTGAACGGAGGCCACCAACTGCTCGCAAATGTCGGGGAAATTTTGAATGTCCCGACGATTTCAGACTGCATGCAGGACCCGGACATCTTGGCGTTCTTCAGAAAAGCTCAAGCTGAAGAAATTCTGCCTCATGTCGAAGCCGTCCCGGGAACGACCGCGAAAGAGTACCTTGGATTGGTTGAGAGGCGATTTGCAAACACAGCAATTCACGATACAACGCGACGGGTCGCGTTCGACGGATCGGCACGACATCCAGGGTTTCTGCTGCCTTCGCTGCGCGACGCACTTGCGTCCGGCTCTTCTGTAAACGGGCTCGCGCTGGCCGAAGCATTCTGGTGCCGGATGTGTGCAGGAGTTCGTGAAGATGGCTCCGAAATCTCTCCAAATGACCCCCTTTGGGAAAACCTATTTGAAACCGCGTTGGCGGCCAGAACCGATCCAGGACTATGGCTTGAGCAAAGCCTGTACTGTGGTGATTTTGGCCGCGGCACACAGTTTTCAGAATCCTTTACCGGGTGGCTGACCCAGATCTGGCAAGGTGGCAGCCGGGCAGCTATAGCTGAATATGTCGCTAACAATTCAATGCCACACTAACTTCGCGTTACTCGGATCAATCAGTAGCAGACACAAATTGCTTTTTTTGAAATTTTGACCGCTGTGTTCACTTCAGGTACTCGGCCCGCGAGATCAAAGCGTTGCCCGAAGTCGGCCATGCGAAACGAAGCCATCCTTCGTGGCGTCGGCACCAAATTCTGGTTCAGAACGCCTCTGCGGCTTCTGTAGTGACACCAGGTATCGAAATGCTAACCGACTAATCCAAAGACCCAACCCGCTGCCATTTATCCGGTTGCCGCAAAAAAGAGGTAGAGCAAGAACAGCTTGACTTTCGCATGCCAACCGGCATCTCTCAGCAGAGCCGCGATCCTACGATAGGCGTATCGGCTAAATTGCCGGGTCAGCTCGATCATTTCGGCCACCAACCGTTCTTCATCAAGTCGACCAAGCGGTACCTTACGCTGTGTGGATCGACGTTGCCTCGGAACGCGACATGCACGGCGTTCCGAGACATTCAGCTCCGCACGAAAACGATCAATACAAGCACGGCGACGAGCGGGGCTCAGAAGTTTCCCTTCGCGACTTCCGCAGAGGTAATGACCTTGCCAAACTGGTGATAGGCCGACGTTTGCATCAACACAGTATCGCGCTCATCGGTCGCCTCACGAATGATCAGCGAAATTGCGGTCAACACACCGGGAAAAGCGACAAAGTTTCAGGATCTAGCGACAGGTCATTGCGGCGTTCGTGCCAATCTGAGATCGCCTTGAAAATACCTTCATAGTTGAACTCGTATGCAAACTGATCGCAACCCGAGACATACTGCAAAGCCTCTGTGATTGGTGTGGCTAACGGCAGATTGATGCCTGCCACCCATAGGGGCACAACATCATCGGTGCCGAAGAACATGTTCAGTTGTTTGGGATTGTGACGCACAAAGTGGTCGCCGGTTTTGTTGGGTGCCTGATCAAATTTGCTCGTGAGGGTTGTCCTTTACGCAGCCACTTCCGCGGCAGTGCGGTCAAGATGGGTATGGTCAGACAGGTAGAATGCCTTGAAAGCTTCCCCGAACCCGTGGGCAACGGACTTTTCTGCCAAGCCGGGCTCCATCAGTTTTTGTTGCCAGGCTTTCAGTTTCGGGCGGTTGCCAATGAAGTCGAAGCCACTGTATTTCTCGATGACGGCCGCGCGTTGCAGCAAAACCAGCCAGGATACATCCACGGTACTGATCGAATCTCCGGAAAAGAACAGCGTGTCGCCCAGCTGTTTTTCGATGCGATCAAAGGCCTGATCCAGTTTGATACGCCGTTCCGTCAACACATCTTTGTCGGCGCTGCGCTTCGACGCGCACTGCACCAGATAGTTCTTTTTCGCCAGATAGCCCCAGGCACGGTTATGGGCTTTCTGTTCCAGCGAAAGTCCAGGCTGGAGAGCGGGATACGTCTCTTCAAGATACTCGAAAATCGCGTCGCTCTCGAAAAGCGCGTCTCCACGTTCTTTTATCAATACAGGCACTTGCCCATTGGGCGATACATCCAAAAACCACTGCGGTTTGCCGCTCAAGCTGATGAATTCCAGCTCATAGGGAATGTTCTTGGCTTCCAGCAGGGCTGTAACGCGGTGAACAAATGGACAGATTCTGAAGCTTAAAATATCCGTAACTTTGCCTTTCGATGCATCGAGCATCAAAGCTTCAAGTTGGAATTTTCCCTACTTTGCAGCCATCAGGAACAGTCCTGCAAGCAACGGTTGATTTTCATCCACTCTGCCAATGCGGCCTGAAAGGCCTTCCGGCCCTTTTCAGTGACAGCGTAAATCTTTCGCTCACGACCAGATACAACCTCCGGTTCGAGTGTCGCGTAACCGCCATCTATGAATTGCTTAAGCACCGGATATATCGTGCCTTCTTTTGGCGTACAGCAACCTTTGGTGCGGCGTTCGACCTCTTTGGCGATTTCATTGCCGTGCAGTTCTTTATCCTGCAAAACGCACAGGATGAAAAACTTGGACAAGCTCATCTTGATTGTATTGCTCCAATACTCGGTTCTGGTCAGGTCAGGAGTCTCGGTTTTTTCTTCATGGGGCCCCTTAATACATCGACCATCGATGCGTCAGAGAAGATGCAAACTTGGGATTGCGTGGTGCGCTTTGTCCTGCACAGGGCCTTTTCCGCAAGAAACGGGTCGCGGTATCAGGGTTGCCCAAGCTAGTCCGTTAGCTGGAACGCTAGTGACGGAAGAGTTAGATATGACAACGCAAACCCTGCCAACGATGGATTTGAGAGCCAGCGTCATGCTGCTTCTGCTCGCGGCTGTTTGGGGCGGGTCGTTCTTCTTTGGCGAGGTTGCACTGTCCGAGGTGCCACCACTTACAATTACGTTGCACAGGGTTGTTTGGGCGGTTCCTATCCTTGCGCTAATCGTCATGTTCAAAGGACTGAGTGTCCCACGCACCCCTCGCGTATGGGGCGCTTACCTCGTAATGGGAGCACTCAACAACGCAATCCCTTTTTCGTTGATCTTCTGGGGACAAACGCAAATCGACAGCGGGCTGGCCTCAATCCTGAATGCCACGACAGCAATGTTCGCAGCAGTCGTGGCGGGTTTGCTTCTTAAGGACGAGCCGCTGACTCCGAAGAAAGTAGCAGGTGCTACCCTAGGTATTTTAGGGGTGGCGTTCATTATGGGGCCAAGTGCATTAACTGAGTTCAATCCGAGCAATCTGGCACAGCTGGCTATCCTTGGGGCGACGCTCTCTTATGCTTTTGCCGGTGTCTGGGGCAAAACTGCTCTTTCTGGCCAACCACCACATGTGAATGCACTTGGTATGCTGATCGGCAGCACAGTGCTTATGATCCCTATTGTTCTCGTGATGGATGGCCCGCCAAACTTGGCTCTGTCAACAGGTGTATGGGCGGCGCTCATTGGGATGGCCGCATTATCAACAGCATTGGCCTATGTGCTCTATTTCGCAATCCTTGCGCGAGCCGGTGCCGCCAACCTTCTTTTAGTTACGTTGCTGATCCCTCCATTTGCTATTGGCTTGGGTGTTGTTTTCCTGGGTGAAAAGATGGAGCCGAATGCGTGGATTGGATTTGCCATCATTGCTTTGGGCTTTGCAGTAACCGATGGTCGACTTTTTTCACGCTTCCCTAAACGCAAGCCCCAACAAGCTGAGTGAGGCACATTTCGGAATACCCTGACCACCACGCTACAGGGTGGCGATCCCCGTCGTCACCAACTGACCCGGCGAAGCGTCGGATCATTATTGGAGATGCGGACATTCAGCAAGGGCAACCGAAAGGCGGCAAAGTCCGCTTATCGGCCATCCGACACCGGGCTTTGAACGTCCGGAATGTGCGGTCTGCGACCTGCCGCAAGAGCGAAAGACTGAAGTGGGATCAACGACGGCTCAGGGCATGTGGCAAATCTCAAAGGCCGCACAGCATCCTGTTATTTTGTCCCTCGCCAGCGCCGGGTTGTCTTTGTAGGGGGGCTTTGCGGTTCGGAGGATTAGTAATGGGAACACCAGACTTAACCGAACCAGCCATTTGATACGCCCGCGAGATCGACGCTGTACCCAAAGTTGGCGGTGCTGACCTTTTGCCCATTTTTACGCCGCGACCAAAATGGGCTTCCAACGCAAAGCGGACCAACCGCCATTGGTTCGAAGCTACGATAGCTGCCGTACAATGCACGGCTTCAGAACCAATAAACGGCGAGACACCAAAGTCCTTTGCAGGAGTGGAAGCAAGTTGGACGAATCTTTACCGAATTGTTTCCCTTTGAGCACAAATTGCCCTCAAACTAAAACTTTGTTTAGTTGACCACCCAAATTCAACGCAAAATCCGACGAAACTGTGAACAAATGTTGGGTTTAAGGCAGAAACATGTCTTTGTAGCCTCTGAGAGTTCCTCCCGAAATAGTTGTTCCGGGGAGCATTTGTGGCACTTGGCACAGTAGCAAGTGAGTTTCGCCTAGCGGCAAATAAAAGCGTAACGATTAAGAGGGTGTAATGAAATTGAAGATTCTGGCAGCTTCAGCCATAGCGATTTCTGGTGTTGCCGCAGGAACTTCGGCTTCGGCCGTAACTGTTCAACCGGACTTTCTGATCATTGAAAGCAATAAAAACCGGGGTAACGGCAATGCTGTAGGCGACGTCAACGGCACTCAAGCTCTTGGCCTCATTACCGGGACTATCGGTATAGCCGGTAGGATCGTCGATGGAGTAGACGCTTTTTCATTTACATCTCTAAAGAATTTCAATTTGGATTTCGTGAACCTATTAGGTTTGGACGGGCTAGATATCGATGATTGTGAAGGCTTCGACGGCAGCGACTGTAGTCAGGGTTCCGAGAACAATGAAGCCGACCGTGAGGCACGGTTCTCGCTTTACGATGGCACTACGACAACATCGGTGAATTTCACGAGCAACATCGTGGCAGGAACGTCCATTTTTTCCAACATAGCGGCGGGCTCCTACACGTTTTCGATCAAAGGTTTATCCGGCTCCGCTGGCTCCACATACGATGTGGCTATTTCGCCTGTTCCAGTCCCTGCCGGGCTTCCTTTGCTCCTAACTGCAATTGCTTTGACAGGGTTTGTTGCGCGCAGGAAGCAAAGATGATGTAAGGCGCTAAGCTTATGGAGAGAGGCCCATGGGTCTCTTTTCTTTTGGGGGCTTAGGCTTCTTGCTCCACTCAGAATAACGTCGAAATTCTGTTGATGTGAGATAGCCCCAGGAATCAATCTGTTACGTCCAACTTGGTCGGCGACTTTCGTGGCATTATCGCGGGTTTGCAAGGCACGTCACCTGATGAATAGCAGCCATTGGTACAAAGAACAGCATCGATCAAAGTTGGTTCTGAGCTATCATTCGAGAGTCATCAAATGAAAGGCTCATGGCCGCTTTCTGGCCCATAGCTGCCGTTGAGCACAACACTCGGTCGCCGCGCTGCAGCCAGTCGAAGCTGCCGTTCGCTGCGCCTGCGAGTTTCGCTGCAGAGCGTATTCTCTGCAACGCGCGACAAACCTGTCGCTCGCATTCACGAAATGATCAGTAGCAACTTTCACATTCTTGCTGCTTGAAAGGGCCTTCAGCATAGCGATGTGAAGCTCCCAAAACCAACCACTCGTGCTCAGCGCAACATTTTTGATTCGAGCAGGGCTTTGCCACCAGAAATTTGAACGCTGATTTAGGTAATCCTCTTAACAAGTTTCGTCAGTATCTACTTGGTGTTTCAAGAACTGAGTTTCGCGTTTTGCTGTCGGTACGAAAGATCCTGTCCACGACAAATTGGAACGGAAAGTGAAGCCATAATTTTTTCAGTTCTTCGATAAGCTGCTCTGCCTCTTCCCAATTGCCCAGGTGATCGCGCGAGACCGTTTGGAATAAAAGTGATGGGGCACTGATGGGCGCACCTGCAGCTGGTGCGCCCTGATAGGCTTCCACAGCATTTTCGAAATTCCCAAGCCTAAGTTGGGAGACCCCCAGATATTTCTCGCGCCAAGGCAGCCAGATCCCGTTCTGAGTCTCTTAGGGTTGCTGACATCAGCGGCGAGTTCAGGCGCATTGGCAACAATGGCCGCAACTCCAACGAGGTCCAAAGCATAACCATCTAGGTGCAAGTTCCGCAGAAAGTTGAGCCTCCCCAACTGAACTGGTCCACCGTTATGTTTGGAAAACGGAGGGCCAAGGATGGCCAACAAGTGACCGAAGCCCAAAGAGATTGT